>NZ_JH976207.1:1188101-1191545 GCF_000306035.1 Acidocella sp. MX-AZ02 | reverse complement strand
GCGTCAAAAACCTCGAGGTTTTGGCACGGGCGCCACCAAGCCCCCGAACCTTCGCGGCCCTTTCGGACAAAGGGCCGCGGCTTAAAGCATCAAGCTTTTAGCTCGATGCTTTAAGTTTTGTTTTAGCGAGCAATTCCATGTGTTTATCTTGACGCTGGCGCGTCAACCTAAACACATATTGCTCTAGCCAGCTTCCTTGGCCGCCTCCGCGCGCCAATAGGCCAGCGTCGCGGCGAGGGTTTCGCGCATGGCGCGCCGCGGCGCCCAGTTCAGCCGCGCCTTGGCCCGGCTGGCGTCGATCAGGGTATAGCGGATCTCGCCCTGCCGCTGGCGCGCCGCATCCGGCTGCACGGAGATTTCCACGCGCGCCATGCTCAGCAGCATGTCCAGCAGCGTGCCGATGCGCTGCGGCTTGCCGCTGGCGATGTTCAGCACCTCCTTGGGCGCGAAGTCGGGCAAGGCGCAGGCTGCATTATAGGCCGTGCAAATATCGTGAACATCCAGGAAATCTCGCCAGCTATCGAGATTTCCCGTCTTCAGCACCGGCGGCTGCAGCCGCGCCTCGATCCGCGCGATCTGCCGCGCGAAGGCCGGCACCACGAAATCCGGCAGCTGCCCCGGCCCGGTATGGTTGGCCACGCGCAGGCGCAGCAGCTTCAGCCCCGGCAGCGCGGCCAGGGCCTCCTCGGCATTGGCCTTGCTCAGCGCGTAGGGGCCGACCGGCTCGGGCACCGTCGCCTCCGTCACCGCCTCGCCATCGATGAAGGCGCGGCCATAGACTTCCGTGCTGGAGACGAAGATGAAGCGGCAGGCGGGCGCATGCGCCAGCACCGCCTCTGCCAGATTGAGGCTGCCCAGAACATTCACCGTGAAGCTGCGCTCCGGGTTGGCGGCGGCATGGCGGGGCGAGGAAATGCCAGCCAGATGCAGCAAAATATCCGGCTGCGCGGTTGCGATCAGCGCCTCGATGGCCTTCTGGTCGGTAATGTCGAGCGAGGGGGCGAGTAATTCCAGATGCGGTGCCTCTTGGCGCAGATGCGCCAGTAGATGCCGTCCGGCGAAACCGCTGGCGCCGGTGATCAGCAGCCTGGTCATGCGGCGCGCGACAGACGGTGCAGATCGGCCTCCACCATCTCGGCGGCCAGCGCCTCCAGCCCGACCTGCGGCACCCAGCCCAGGGTGAGATGCGCCTTGGCCGCGTCGCCGCGCAGGCAATCCACTTCCGCCGGGCGGAAAAAAGCGGGATTCACCCGTACATGATCCCGGTAATCGAGCCCGGCATGGCGAAAGGCGATCTCGCAGAATGATCGGATGCTCACGCTACGTCCGGTTGCAATGACATAATCTCCCGGACTGTCCTGCTGCATCATCAGCCACATCGCTTTCACATAATCACGGGCATGTCCCCAGTCCCGTGTCGCTTCAAGATTGCCTAGCTCAAGCCCTTGATTCAAGCCCAGCTTGATCCCTGCCACGGCATTTGTAATCTTTCGGGTAACGAATTCCATGCCACGCAATGGGCTCTCATGGTTGAATAAAATGCCGGAAGAGGCGTGCAACCCGAAGCTTTCCCGGTAATTCACGGTAATCCAGTGCCCGGCCAGCTTCGCCACCGCGTAGGGGCTGCGCGGATAGAACGGGGTGGTCTCGCTCTGCAGCGGCGCCTGCGCCTTGCCGAACATTTCCGAGGATGAGGCCTGGTAGAACCGCACCGGGAGGTTGGAGAGCCGGATCGCCTCCAGCAGGTTGAACACCCCCATGCCGGTCACCTCGCCGGTGAGAATCGGTTGCTGCCAGGAGAGCGCGACAAAGCTTTGCGCGCCGAGATTATACACCTCATCGGGCCGCACCCGGGTCAGCAGCCGCAACAGGCTGGAGAGATCGGTCAGATCCCCGTCCAGAATCTCCACTTCGTCCGCGATGCCCAGCCAACGCAACCGCGCACGCGCCTGGTCAGGGTTTGAACAGCGCCGCGCCATGCCGGCGACATGATAGCCCTTCTCCAGCAGCAGCTGCGCCAGATAGGCGCCGTCCTGCCCGGAGATGCCGGTGATCAGGGCGGTTTTCATCGGCGGTCGGCAAGCGAGCGGGGTGGGAGCATGTCGAGCCTCTTCAT
Source organism: Acidocella sp. MX-AZ02 (assembly GCF_000306035.1). Taxonomy (NCBI): domain Bacteria; kingdom Pseudomonadati; phylum Pseudomonadota; class Alphaproteobacteria; order Acetobacterales; family Acidocellaceae; genus Acidocella; species Acidocella sp. MX-AZ02. The sequence goes on along the minus strand of NZ_JH976207.1, from coordinate 1,189,429 downwards.
CTTCTGGGTGGTCATGGGCCTGTAGGTATGATGCAACCATAGGTTGGCGGCTTTATCAATCGTTCCGCCTTCGGATTTTTTTGACCAGGATCAAGGACGCGGCGATTCTGGCGACGCTATTGCTGGTTTAACGCAATAAGGGGAGTGGCCATGCCTACTCATTTGAACACGCTGATCGTCCTGGCCGACGCCGAACATGCGCGGTTCGTGCGGCCCGAACCGGAGGATGACAGCCTGCATTCAAGCGCGCGCGCCGCGCCGCAGGGGGGCACCCCCGGCGCGCGTGAGGACGCCCATGCCCGCGCCCGCGAAATATTGCCGATCTGGGTGGCGACCGAGCTGAACCAGCAGGTGGCGCTCTATGACCAGCTTTATATCGCGGCACCGGCGCACACGCTGAAGGGGATCCGCCTGCATCTCGGCAAGGCCGCGCAAGCCAAGTTGCGGGAGGTTTCGGACAAGGACCTGACCTGGCTGCAGGATCACGAGCTCTGGCCGCATCTGCGCCAATGGCTGTGCCCGGTATATGGCGCGCGGCTGCCGACATGAACAGGTTTCAAGCCGCCCGTCACATTGCGCTGGTTTCATCCGGGCAGCGTCAGGGCCAAGTGGATGTCCGATAGTTTCGGAGATCAATCATGGCCAAGACCCAAGAGAGCGGCAATTATTTCCTACGTGACATGAACGTGCTGCGCGCCCAGGCGCAAAAATCCATCGCGGATGGCGCGGTGACGCCGGATTATAAAAACCCCGCGCGCGCCATCGAACTTCTGCAAGGCGCGCTGGCGACGGAAATCGTCTGTGTGTTGCGCTACACGATGAACTCGATCTCCGTGTCCGGCATCACCTCCAAGAGCGTCGGCGAGGAATTTGCCGAGCACGCGGCGGAGGAGCGCGAGCATATGGAGCGCCTCGCCGAGCGGATCGATCAGCTCGGCGGCACGCCGAATTTCAATCCGGAGGGCCTGGCCTCACGCTCGGCCACGGAATATGGCCATGCCGAGACGCTGACCGAAATGGTGAAAGGCAATCTCGTCGCCGAGCGCGTGGCGATCGAGCATTATCGTGATCTGATCAAATATTTCAGCGAGGCGGGGGATCCATCCACCCGTTCGTTGCTGGAAGAGATACTGGCGGATGAGGAAGACCACGCCACCGACATGCTGGATCTGCTTGAAGACGGCGACGTCAGGCCCATCGTAAAGGACTAAAGCGCAAAAGTTTTTGGAGGGCGGCCCTTTTTTCAAAAAGGGCCGCGAAACGTTGGGGGGGGGTGGGCACAGGCGCTGCCAACACCCCAGACGTTTTCCGCCCTTTTTCAAAAAAGG
>NZ_JH976207.1:1168163-1188001 GCF_000306035.1 Acidocella sp. MX-AZ02 | reverse complement strand
GGCTTTTCACCCCAGCCGGACTCTTCCTGCTTCCAGTAAGCCAGCACATGCCCTGCCGCCTTCTCCGCCTTCCAGCGGGCGCGCGCGGCCAGTACCTGCGCCTCGTCATTGCCATCGAACAGATCGAACGCCCGGGCAAACCCCTCCACCGGCGCTTCCACCCCGCCGACGCGAAACAGAAACCGCGCTCCGGCCGGGTTCTGCATGTCCGTGGTCAGGAAGATCGGCTGCAGCTCCGGGTAGGGGGACTGCGCGGTGCCGTGCGGCAGCCAGTCCGGGTTCTGCGCCTGCCACAGCGCATCATCCAGCGCGGCCATCATCGTCTCATCCGGGCAGGCCACCAGCGCCGTCTCGCCGGCCGCCAGCGTGCGCCCGAGCAGCGCCGGCAGCGCCTGCGCCAGCCCCGTCCGGGTGAGGTGATAGAAGCCGATCTCGGCCAAGTTACAGCCCCAGCGCCTTGCTCACGCTGGCCGCCAGCTGCCGGAACGCCACAGCCACCTTGCCGTTCTCATCATGCGCCACCACCGGCTTGCCCTCGTCCCCGGCCTCGCGCACCGCGATCTCCAGCGGAATCTCGCCCAGGAACGGCACGCCGATCCGCTCCGCCTCGCGCTCCGCCCCGCCATGGCCGAAAATCTCCGCCCGATGCCCGCAGGCGGGGCAGCAGAAGAAGGACATGTTCTCCACCACGCCCAGCACCTTGATGCCGACCTGCTCGAACATCTGCACGCCACGGCGCGCATCCAGCAGCGCAAGGTCCTGCGGGGTGGAGACGATCACCGCCCCCGAGGGCTTGGCCTTCTGCGCCAAGGTCAGCTGCGCATCGCCGGTGCCGGGCGGCATGTCCACCACCAGAATATCCAAAGCCCCCCAATCGACCTGACCCAGCATCTGGTTCAGCGCCCCCATCACCATCGGGCCGCGCCAGATCATCGCCTTGTCCTCGGGCACCAGATAGCCGATGGACATCGACTTCACCCCCCAGGCGTCCAGCGTCTGGATGCGCCCGTCACGCACCTGCGGCTTGGTCGCCAGACCCAGCATTTTCGGCAAGGAGGGGCCGTAAATATCGGCATCTAGCAGCCCCACCTTCAGCCCGCGCTGGGCCAGTGACACCGCCAGATTGACCGCGACGGTGGATTTGCCCACCCCGCCTTTGCCCGAGGCCACGGCCACCACATGCTTCACCTCCGGCAGCAAAGGCGGCTCGGTGGCGGGCGCGGGGGGCGAAGACGGAGAGGGGGCCGCATGCGCGGTGAGCACCACGGTCGCGGATTTCACCCCTTGCAGCCCTTTCAGCCTCGCCTCGATCTCGCGGCGCAGCCCTTCCAGCCCCGCCGCTTCCTGGCGGGCGGCACGCAGGCTCACCTGCACCAGCCCGTCCTGAACATGCACACCGTCGATGCGGTTTTCGATTTTAAAGGGCGCGAGGGCCGCGCGAATCTCTGCTTCGGTCATGTCCTAGAGATAGTCGCTGTCGCCCCTCTTGCGAAGATCGTCCGCCGCCGCCACTCTTGGCCGCATGAAGTTTCTGGCGCGTCCGCTCCCTGCCTTGTTTCTGCTCGCCGGCATGGCCGCGCATGCCGCCCCGCCCAGCCTGGCGCCGAATGACGCCCAGGCGCTGCCGCCGCCGCTGGCGGATCTGGCGGCCAAGGTCGGCCCCGCCGTGGTCTCCATCGCCTCGATGGCGCCGGTCTCCGCCACCCCGCCCGCCGCGGGCGATAATGGCGACAATAACGGCGATGGCAGCGATGGCGGCGACGGCAATACCGGCTTCCACCCCGCCGCCGACACCAAGAACGCCGCCGATGGCGGGGTGGTGCCGCCGCCCAAAACCATCGAATCGCTGGGCTCCGGCTTCGTCTTCGACCCCGCCGGCTATATTCTCACCAATCATCACGTGGTGAATGGGGCCAGCAACGTCACCGTCACCTTCCCGGACGGCACGGTCTATCCCGCCATCATCGCCGGCGTGGATAAGGATGCTGATCTCGCGGTGCTGAAAATCAATGCCGGGCATCCGCTGCCCTATGTGCCGTTCGGCAATTCCGCGCAGATGCGGGTGGGAGATTGGGTGCTGGCCATCGGCAACCCGTTCGGCATGCCCAATTCCAACACCGCCGGCATCATCAGCGCCCTACACCGGCAGATCGGCGACACCAAATTCGATGATTTCATCCAGACCGATGCCGCCATCAACAAGGGCAATTCCGGCGGGCCGCTGTTCAATCTGCAGGGCCAGGTGATCGGGGTGAATTCCGCGATCTATTCGCCTTCCGGCACTTCGGATGGCATCGGCTTCTCCATCCCCTCGGCGATGGCCGAGCCGGTGGCCGAGGCGCTGGCCCATGACGGCAAAATGCAGCGCGGCTGGCTCGGCGTGGCGGTGGAGGAGCTGACCCCGCAGATCCAGACGGCCTTGAAGCTTTCTTCCACCAAGGGCGTGCTGGTCGGCGCGGTGGACCCGCATTCCCCCGCCGCCGGCAAGCTGCAGCCCGGCGACGTGATCACCGCCATCAGCGCCGCCGCGGTCGACGATCCCCAGGCCCTGACCATCCGCATCGCCGAATTTCAGACCGGGCAGAGCGTGACCGTGGATTATGTGCGCGACGGCAAGCCGGGCCAGGCCAGCCTGGTGATCCAGGCGCCGCCGCCCAAGCAGGATGAGAGCATCGCCCAGGCCGATGCGAAACCGGCCGCCCCGGTGGATCTGCCGCAATATGGGCTGGGGCTGGCCGGCCCGCCGGCGGCAACGGGCGTCTCCGTGCTCTCCGCCAAGGGGCCGGCGGAAAAAGCCGGGATCGTCGCGGGCGATGTCATCGAGCAGGTGAATGGCGTCGTCGTCGCCACGGCGGCGGGTTTACGCAAACAGGTGCAGGGTCTGGGCCAGATGCCGGCCATATTCATGGTCACCGGCGCGGATGGCAGCGGCGGCGATCCCGGCCCGCGCTGGGTGCCAGTGAAACCCGGTAAATAAGATTGCGAAAGTTTTTGAGGGGGTGTGGGGGAGTTTTTTCAAAAACTCCCCCACCTCTTTCAAGGCGTTACTGCGGCAACCAGACAAACTCACTGATCGCCTTCGCCAGCCCGATATCCTTCTCCGTCACCCCGCCCGCATCATGGCTGCTCAGGCTGATCGAAACCTTGTTATAGCTGTTCGACCAATCCGGGTGGTGATCCGCCTTCTCCGCCAGCAGCGCCACATGCGTCATGAACGAGAAGGCCTCGGCGAAGCTCTTGAACTTGAAGTCCTGGGTGATGGATTTGCCATCCTGCGCCAGCGCCCATTTCGCGGGCAGGGTCTTCAGCGCCTCCTGGCCGAGCAATGTGGACATTTCGGGCTCCTTTCCGGTTGTTGTCCCCTGACGCTGGGCGCGCGCCGCCCTGGCCGCAAGCGGAAAAACTTTTGCAATTCCTCACGAATATAACGGTTTGGTGAATCCATTGCGCATTCGGGATGCTTTTTTCCGGCGCCCAGGCTAGGCTGGGGCCCTGTTTAAAAGGAGCCCGCCATGTCGCTGTTCGGAAACCTCTCCGGCCTGTTCACCGAGTTTCAGTCCCTGCAGAGCAACCAGCTTGCCGGCCCGCTGATGAATGAACTGTCCCAGCACGGGATCGACGGCGTTGACGGTCTGGTCGATCGCTTCGCCCAGACCGGCTTTGGCGAACATGTCGGCTCCTGGATCGGCAATGGACAGAATTTGCCGCTGGACCAGGACAGCATCCAGCGCGTGCTCGGCCAGCCGGTGCTGCAGGGTCTGGCGGATAAATATGGCCTCGACACCAGCCAGGTCAGCGCCATGCTCGCCCAGCATTTGCCGGGCATTATCGACCATCTGACCCCGGGCGGGCAGACCCCGAACGGGCAGACGGCCGCGGACGTGCAGGGGTAAATGTCGAAGCCTTGGCGACGGCGTTGCCAGAACCCCGGGCGTTGGTGGGGAGTTTTTGGAAAAACTCCCCACACCCCCAAAAAACTTTTTAAAATTTTTTGATCCCGGTTTCGGTCGCCACGGCATGCAGCGGCAAATCCGTCGCCTCCACCGGCAGCGTCGCGACCTCCTGCATCGCATAGGCGCAGCCGAGCCGGAATGCCCCCGGCAATGCGGCCAAGGTCCGGTCATAATACCCACCGCCATAGCCCAGCCGGTGTCCCCGGGCATCAAACCCCAGCAGCGGGATCAGCAGAAAATCCGGCACAATCTCAACCGCATCCGGGTAAGTGGTGCGAAACCGCCCCGGCAGCATCTTCGTCCCCGGAATCCAGGCGCGAAACACCAAGGGCTGACCCAAAGGCAGCGTTTCCGGCAGCGCCAAGGCCTGGCCGCGCGCCGCCAGCGCGTGCAGCAGCGGCAGGATATCGATCTCGCCGCGCATCGGCATGAAGCCGCCGACCACCGCATCCGGCGGGATGATCCCGCTCGCCAGCACATGCGCGCAAAGCGCTGCCCCCAGCGCCGGGTCCTGCGCCGCGCGTAGCCCCAGAAGCTCCGCCCGCAGCGCCGCCTTGCGCGCCCCCCATCTCCATCAGGGCGTGGTCAGCCGGAACTCGATCCGCCGGTTCTGCGCGTAATCCGCCGGCGTGTTGCCGGTGGCAATCGGGTTGTTGGCGCCCATGCCGGAGGTCACCAGCCGGTTCGCCGGCACCCCGTCGGCAATCAGCAGATCCAGAACCGCCAGTGCGCGCGCCGCCGAGAGGTCAAAATTCGACTTATACGGCCCGCCTTTGATCGGCTGCGCATCCGCATAGCCATCCACCGAGAGCACCCAGTTCACATTATCCGGGATCTTCGTGGCGATCTTCTTCACCGCATTCGCCACCTGCGCGATCTCCGCCTTGCCGGCCGGGGTGATTGTCGCCTCATCCACCGGAAACAGCACGTCGCTCTCAAACACGAAGCGGTCGCCGACCACCTTGATGTTCTTCTCGCCCTGCAGACTCTGGCTCAGCGTCTTGAAGAACACGCTCTGATATTGCTGCAACTCCTCCACCTTGCGGGCCAGTGCCTCATTCAGCTGCTTGCCGAGATCGGTGATCTGCACCTTATCCTTCGCATCCGCCGCCTGGGCCGCGTCCAGCGCCTGCTGCAACGCCGCCAGCTGCGTCCGCAAGGCCGCCATCTGCTGGTTCAGGAGCGCGATCTGCGCCGCATCCTGCTTGTTCAGTTTCTGCGCATCCGCGAGCTTGGAGGCGGTATCGCCGCCGCCTTGCAGGTTGGCCAGCCGCCCGCTCGCCGCCGCCAGCTGCGCCTGCGCGTCCGAAAGCTGCGCCTGCAACGCGCCCTCAGCGCTTTGCAGCCCGGAAATCGTGCTCTTATCCTGCGTCGCCTGCTGGCTCAGCGCCGCATTCGCACTCTGTGCGGCCGCCAGCTGCGCATTCAGCGCCGCCAGCTCCTGGGCGAGCGTGCTGTCCTTCGCCGTCTCCATCGACAGGCTCTGGGTCAGCTCGGCGATCTGCTCCTTCAGCCGGCTGATCGTATTGTCCGAGCCGTTCAGTGCGGAGGAGAGAAACGCCTCCGCCAGCACGAACACCAGCAACACGAAGATGGTGACCATGAGCAATGTGGAGAGCGCGTCCACATAGCCCGGCCAGGCCTCCAGCCCGTTATTGCCGCCGCCGCGCCGCCGGCTCATCCGCGCGGCTCGTCCAGCCGGTTGGTTCGCGGCTCATCCAGCCGGTTGGCCAGCGTCCGTGTCAGCAGCCGCAGATCGGCGCGCAACTCACCCAGGCTCTGCGCCCGGCCCTGGTCGGTCTCGGTGATGAAGCGGTTGAGCAGCAGCTCGATATTGCGCAGATGCGCGCGCAGCGGGTCGGTGGCGTTTTCGCGCTCCTCCGCCATCTTGGTCAGGATCGGGGTGAGGCTGAGTTGGTTGCGCGCCAGCTTCTCCATCAGCTGCTGCTGCACCCGCAGCGTCTCGTCCAGATCCCCCATGCGCTCGCCCAGAGCCCGCAGCGCCTGGTTGCCCTGCTCGCGGCTTTCCTCGCCACGCGCCAGCACACGCTGCAGCTGGTCCATATTCTCCGCCGTCTGCTCCAGCAGCGCCTGCACATAGCCCGGCACGCTGCCCTCGCCATCGCCGGAGAGGATGCCCGTGCCCAGCCTGGTCAGCGAGGCCAGCCATTCCTCCAGCTCATTGAAAAACCGGTTCTGCGCCTGGCCGGCGGTGAGGTCCAGAAACCCCAGGATCAGCGCGCCCGAAAGGCCGAACATCGAGGCCGAGAAGGCGGTGCCCATCCCCGCCAGCGGCTTCGCCAGCCCGGTTTTCAGCTGCGCGAACATCGCGTTCACATCGCCGCCGGTGGTCAGGTTCATGCCATTGATCACCTCGGCCACGGAGGACACCGTATGCAGCAGCCCCCAGAAGGTGCCGAGCAGACCCAGGAAGATCATCACCCCGGTGATGTAGCGCGACAATTCCCGGGATTCGTCGAGCCGGGTGGAAATCCCATCCAAAATCGTGCGCATGGACTGGCCGGAGAGGGTCAGCCGCCGCTCGCCATCCGCGCGCCCTTGCAGCATCCGCGCCATCGGCGCCAGCAGCGTCGGCGCCGGCGCCTCCACCAGCTTCTGCCGGTTGCGCCGGAACTCCTCCACCCAGGCCGCCTCCGGATAGAGCCGTTGCACCTGCCGGATATTCCAGAACACACCGAAGATCTCGACCAGCAGGATCACCGAATTGATCACCGGATTGGCCATGAAAAACCGCGCCAGCACCGGCGAGAGCGCTGCCGCCCCGCCATAGACGATGATGCAGAACAAAATCATCCGGATCAGATAATTGGTCGGTCTGGTCATGGCTTCGCCCCCGCGCCGATCTCGGCCTGATTGCTGTCCCCGCTCTTCGCCGGACCCGCCGCGCGCGGGATCACATTCGCCGCATTCACCCCGCAAGCGGTCAGCGCATCACGAATCGCAAAGGCCCGCGCCAGAGAAAGCCGCATCGCGCCGGAGGCATCGTTCGGGTCACGCGGCGCATGCGCGATCACCGGCACCGGCGTGCTGGCCGCACAGAAGGGCTTGAGCACTGCCTGCGCATTCGCCGGCAAGGCGGCGCTGCCGGGCGCGAAATCAAGGGTCGCCAAACTGGGAATCGACGGCTTCGGCGGGGCAGGGGGCGCTACAGGCTTCGCCACCACCGGCTGCGGCGCCGGCGGGGCCGGTTTGGGCGCCGGGGCCGGCTTGGCCACCGCCGGCACCGGCTTCACCGCCGCACGGTTTTCGGTATGCCGCTTATAGTTCTTATGCGGCCGCTCCATTGCCGGCTTGGCCGCCGGCACCGCCACTGGCGCGGGTTCGGGCAGCCCCTGCAATTGCCGCAGGGCCGCTGGATTCACCGTAACCTGCGCGTGCGCGTAGGCCGGAGCAACGAGGAGGAGGCCGCACAGCCAGACTGAAATCTTCACATCTGGCAAACTAGCCTTAACCCTTCCTGGCGGAAAGCCCGTCCTGCACCAGCTCCAGCAGCTTGCCGTGCAGATGCGGGTTCGCCGCCACCACCACGTCATCCACCAGATCCTTGCCCTCGCCATCGGTCGCATAACCGCCGGCCTCACGCACAATCAGCATGCCCGCCGCAATATCCCACGGCTTGATGCCCATTTCCCAATAGCCATCATACCGCCCGGCCGCGACCCAGGCGAGATCCAAAGCCGCCGAACCAAACCGGCGCACACCCGCCGTCGCCGGCATCAACGCCCCCAGCGTGCGCGCAAAGGCCAGGCGGTTCTTCGCCGACGTGGCGGCAAACGGAATCCCCGTCGCGAACAACGCCGTATGCAACTCCCGGCGCGCCGAAACCCGCAGACGCTTATCATTGAGATACGCGCCCACCCCCTTCTCGGCCCAGAACATCTCGCCATTCACCGGGCAATACACCACCGCCGCGGCGATCTCGCTGCCGCCATCCGGCAGCCGCTTTTCCAGCGCGATCGAAATCGCCCAATGCGGAATGCCATGCAGAAAGTTCGTGGTTCCATCCAGCGGATCAACCACCCAGCGCCAGGACCATTTCTCCGACCCCGAGGCCCCGCTCTCTTCCATCAGAAACGCATAGCCAGGGCGCGCCTTCTCCAGCTCCTCACGCAGCGTCTGCTCCGCCCGCATGTCCGCCTGGCTGACAAAATCCCCCGGCCCCTTCACCGAAACCTGGAGATTCTCAACCTCCATGAAATCACGCAACAAACGCTTCGCCGCCTTGTTCGCAGCGTTGTGCATCACCGTCATATGCGCCGAAAGACGTGGCATCATGGAAATACGCTCCTAGAGATGGGCAACCCAGGGGGCGCCGCCCCCTGGACCCCCGCTGGGCCTGAGGCCCAGACCCCGCTACTTGGGTTCCGGGTGGGAGGGGTAACTCGCCGCCCCGGACAAGGGCCATAAAACAGAAAAACCGGGCGGCGAGTTACCCCTCCCACCCGGAACCTAAACTAATGGGGGGCTGGGGCCGGCGGCCCAAAGGGCCGCCGGTTTCAGATCCGGCGCACCTCCGGTGCGACGGCCCCAGCGGGTCCAGGGGCGGAGCCCCTGGCCTTGCTTACCCCTTGGCGCGTTCCACGTAGCTACCGTCTTCGGTGCGCACGACGACGCGTTCGCCGGCTTCGATGAAGGGTGGGACGAGGGTTTTGACGCCGTTGGAGAGTTTCGCGGGCTTGTAGGAGGAGGAGGCGGTTTGGCCTTTGACGACCGGGTCGGCCTCGACGATTTCGAGGGTGACGTGGGGCGGCAGGGTGATGCCGACCGGGTCGCCTTCGACGAGGGCGACGGAGACGGCCATGTTATCCTGCAGGAAGGGGGCGCTATCGCCGAGGATGGCGGTGGGGACCATGAATTGTTCGAAGGTTTCGGGGTCCATCAGCACGAGGTTGTCACCGTCGGTGTAGGAGTAGGTATAGTCCCGGTCTTCGGTGGTCAGCCGTTCGACGGTATCGGCGGTGCGCCAGCGTTCGTTGGTTTTATTGCCGGTCTTGAGATTGCGCATTTCCACCTGGATGAAGGCGCCGCCTTTGCCGGGGGTGATGATTTGCTGCTTCAGCACGGTCCAGCGCGCGCCATCGTGCTCGATGACCTGGCCGGCGCGGATGAGGTTAGCCTGCTGCTTCATAATACTGCCCTGCGGATTGAACTTTGAATGATCGTGAGGCCGGGGCTTACGCCGCCCCGGCGCGGGAGGCAAGGGTTTGTGGGCATTTCGGCCTGCGGGGCTGATTAAAGAAAAGCAAATCAACATTGCGGGCGATTAACTTTTCTTTCACGTTTTCTCTCTAAAAATGACTTATCCGTAATTAAACAGCCATGCCCGCAAAATGGGGGCTTGTTGAAAGACCCCTATCCCATGACCACCCTGAGGAGGCTCGCGCGCAAGGCGCCGCTGACCGTTTGCGCCCCGGTTTTGGCTCTGCCTGCCGCCATTTCGCTCGCCCAGCCGACGATGGCGCAGACCCAGCAACCAAGCGCCATCGACAACACCACCAATCTGCTTTCCAGCACCGCCATCGGCATTGCGCTGCCCGGCAATGGCGCCCTGATCAACAGCGCCATCATCGATGCGCCGGGCTATGCGGTACAGGGCAACGGCGCCGGGGTGAGTGTGATCAACAGCGGCGCCATTGGCGGCGGCATTGACGGTGTCAGCCTCAACCAGGGGGGCAGCGTGGCCAATAGCGGTTCCATCTTCGGCGGCCATATCGGCGTCTATACCGGTGGCGCGGCGGGCAGTGTCTCCAATAGCGGGCGGATTTCCGCCGGCACTGGCGATGCGGTCTCGCTCTTTGCCGGAGGCACCCTCACCAACCAGGCCAGCGGCCGCATTCTGGGCGCCAGCGCCGGGGTTTATGCCAATGGCAGCGGCTCCAGCATCAATAATGCCGGGCTGATCACCGGGCCCGCCTTCGGGGTCTATCTGATGGGCGACAGCGCTGTGACCAATAGCGGCAGCCTTGCCGGCGGCACGGTCGGGTTGATCGATATCGGCCATGGCGGCGAGATCACCAATACCGGGCTGATCCATGGCGGCCAGACCGGCGTGCAGCTCACCAACGGCGCCAGCCTCGACAATGCGGGCAACATCAATGGCGGCGTCGTCGGGGTGAAGCTCGGCGCGGCGGGCGGCCTGACCAATGCGGCGGCCGGACAGATCACCGGGGGCGTTGTCGGGGTTTCGGCGACGGCGGGCAGTGTCATCAATAATCAGGGCAGCATCACCGGCGGCATCGGCATTCTGGTCGGCGGCGCGGTCACCATCGACGAGACGGGTATGGTCACCGGCACCGGGGGCAGCGCCATCGCCTTGCATAACGGCGCCTCCAGCCTGACGCTCGGCACCGGGGCCCAGATCAACGGCGCCATTGATGGCACCGGCACCGCCAGTGCCATCACCCTCGCCGGGCATGGCGATCTTTCCAGCCCGATCGTGAATTTCGGGGCCGGCAGCCTGACGGTGGCCCCGAACGCGGCCTGGACCGTCACCGGCAACTGGGCGGTGGGGCAGGTGACGAATAACGGCACGCTGACCGCCGGGCTGGTCGGCACGCCTCTGACCATCCAGGGCAATTTTACCCAAGGGGCGACCGGCACGCTGCGGGTTGTCGTCACCCCAACCGGGATGAATCAGCTCATCGTCACCGGCCATGCCCAGCTTGGCGGCACGCTGGCCTATGTGCTCTCGCCCGGCACCTACGCGCCGGGGACCTACGCCTTCCTGAACGCCGCCGGTGGGGTGAGCGGGGATTTCACCAGCATCGTCAGCACCGATTCGGCCCAGCATGCCCGCACCCTGACGAGCAGCCCGGCGGCCAGCCCGCTCCTGGTCAGCACGGCGCAGAGCCTGGCCCCCAGTGCGCTCGCCAGCGCCGCCACGGTGACGACTACCTCCACCACCACCCAGACCGTGCCGCTGCTCAGCCTGGCGCAGAGCGTTGTGGTCGCCCCCCAGGATGCCAGCCTCTTCGCCAATGCGGCGCAGGATGAGGCGCTATCCGGCGACGCGCTGACCCAGACCCTGCTGGCCCCGCCCGCGTCCGGCACCGGCCAGTCCTGCTCCATCCAGGTGCCGCAAGCCTCCGGTGAGGCGGGCAATCTCGCCACCGCGTTGGCAGCCGGGATGTGCCGGCTGGGTGGTTGGGTGCAGGCCAGCGCCACGGATCTTTCCACCAGCGCCTATTCCGCCCAGGGTGGCGGGGTTCTGGCTGGGCTGGACCGGAAACTGGCCAATGGCAGGATCGGTTTCGCGATGGGCTATGACCAGCAGGATCTGCTGGACAAGCAATCCGGCAAGGCCTCGATGCAGGCCGTGCGGCTGGGGCTTTATGGCGGCTTCAGCTTCGGCCGGGTCGAGATCAACGGCGCGCTCTCCGGCGGGCTGCTGACGGATCGCTCCACCCGGCCGACCGGCGCGGGCTATGCCATCGGCAAAGGCACCGGCGGGCTGATCTCGGGCGGCTTGCAGGCGGCGCTGCCCATCGAACTGAATGGGCTGGTCCTGCGACCCGCCATCGGGCTGCGCATCACCCATATCAGCCTCGGCGCCCTCTCTGAAACGGCCGCCACCCAGGGATTCGCGGTGCAGACCAAGAGCGCCTCCGGCACTTATGTCGCGCCCTATCTGCGGATGAGCGTGGCGAAACGCTTCCTGACCGCCAGCGGGGTGGAGATTGTGCCGCGGGCACTGCTGGGGGTGACGGTGAATGCCACCAATCCTGGCGCCTCGACCAGCCTTGTCGCCGCTGATGGCAGCCTGACCTCCACCAGCGCCACGCATCTCTCCCCGGTCAGTGCCCAGCTTGGCGCCGGGCTCACCATCGGGCGCGGGGCCTGGCAGCTCAGCCTACGCTACGAGGCCGCGCTGGCCGCCAGTGATCACACCCAATCCGTGCAGGCGGAGCTCGCCTTGCGCTTCTGAGACCCGCTCCCACAGCCGATACGGATAAAAGCTGTTGGGGCGGTGGCGCCCGAGCTCGCAACATCGCCTGGGGGTGTTGGCGCGGCGCCGCAAAGGGGAGGCTTTTAGCCTCCCCTTTGTATTTATGGGGCAGGACTTAGCCTGAAGTTTGCAAAAGTTTTTTTGGGGGGGGCTTTTTACAAAAAGCCTCCCACAAACGTTTGGGGTGTTGGCAACGGCGTTGCCAACACCCCAAAATTTTTCGCCGCTTTTTTGAAAAAAAGCGGCACCAAAAAACGTTTATAATTTCTCCCACCGCCGCTAAGTCATTTGCCCCCTTGTCCCGGGCTAAGGCCTTGGTCATGCTGGGCCAATGACCCACATCTCCGCCCGCGACGCGCTGCGCGCCGCCCCGCACCAACGCGCGTCGGGCCGGCTCGATCTGGCGCTGACGGCGCAGAACGGGCGCACCCGGCTGCGCAGCTTCTACCAGCAAGGCTGCCTGAAAGCCCGGCTGCTGCAGAGCGGGCCGATCCCCGAGCTGGTGGCGATCAATATTTCCGGGGGCATCGCCAGCGGCGACGCGGTGGAAACGCATCTGGATCTCGGTGCGGGTGCGTGCTGCATCTTCGCCTCGCAGGCGGCGGAGCGCATATATCGGGCGCTGGGCGAGGCCCCGGCGCGTATCAGCACCCGACTGACCCTCGCCCCTGACGCCCGGCTGTTCTACCTGCCGCAGGAAACCATCCTGTTCGACGGGTTTTCCCTGGACAGACATCTGGACATCGACATCGCCCCCGGCGCCACGCTGGTCGGGGTGGAGAGCCTGCTCTTCGGGCGGCTGGCGATGGGCGAGGCGTTGCGTTCCGGCTGCCTGAAAGATCGCATCGCCATCACCCGCGCCGGCAAGACTCTCTGGCGCGATGTGGCGCGGCTGGAGGGGGATTTGTTCGCCCAGCTCGACCAGCCGGGGCTGGCCGGCGGGGCGCGGGCGATGGCCAGCCTGTTCGCCATCGGGCCGGACCTTGCGGCGAAACTGCCCGGCTTGCGCGCGGCACTGCCCGGCGCGGGGGTGAGCCTGCATGATGATCTGCTGCTGGCCCGCATCCTGGCGCCGGATGCGATCACGCTGCGTCGCCGCGTGGTTGCGGCGCTGGCGATATTAAGCGAATTTGGGCTGCCGCGCGTCTGGCAAAGCTGAGGGGCAAGATTGTGATTCTGACACCGCGAGAAAAAGACAAATTGCTGGTGGCGATGGCCGCCATCGTCGCGCGCAAGCGCCTCGAGCGCGGGGTGAAGCTGAATTATCCCGAGGCGGTGGCGCTGATCACGGATTTCGTGGTCGAGGGCGCGCGCGATGGCCGGCGGGTGGCGGATCTGATGGAGGCGGGGGCGCATGTGGTCTCCCGCGACCAGGTGATGGAAGGGGTGGCGGAGATGATCCATGACGTGCAGGTGGAGGCCACCTTCCCGGACGGCACCAAGCTCGTCACCGTGCACGAGCCGATCCGATGATCCCGGGCGAGATTTTTACGCCCGAAGGCGAGATCGAGCTGAATGAGGGGCTGGAAAAGACCGTCATTCTCGTGGCCAATAAGGGCGACCGGCCGATCCAGGTGGGATCGCATTATCATTTCGCCGAGACCAATGCCGGGCTGGTGTTTGAGCGCGCGGCGGCACAGGGCAAGCGGCTTGATATCGCGGCTGGCACGGCCATCCGTTTCGAGCCCGGCCAGAGCCGGGAAGTGACTTTGGTGCCCTTCCGTGGCGCGCGCAAAATCTACGGCTTTCGTGGCCTGACCATGGGGAGCGCTGAGTAATGGCGAAAATCACGCGCGCCGCTTATGCGGATATGTTCGGCCCCACCGTGGGCGACCGGGTGCGGCTGGCCGATACGGAGCTGTTCGCCGAGGTGGAGAAGGATTTCACCCTCTATGGCGAGGAGGTGAAATTCGGCGGCGGCAAGGTGATCCGCGATGGCATGGGCCAGTCCCAGATCACCAACGCGCAAGGGGCGGTGGATACCGTCATCACCAATGCGCTGATCATCGACCATTGGGGCATCGTGAAGGCGGATGTCGCCATCGTCGGCGGGCGCATCGGCAAGATCGGCAAGGCCGGCAATCCGGATGTGCAGCCGGGGGTGGATATCATTATCGGGCCGGGGACTGAGGTGATCGCGGGGGAGGGCAAGATCCTCACTGCCGGCGGCATCGATGCGCATATTCATTTCATCTGCCCGCAGCAGATCGAGGAAGCGCTGAGCAGCGGGGTGACGACCATGGTCGGCGGCGGCACAGGCCCCGCCACTGGCACCGCCGCCACCACCTGCACGCCGGGGCCGTTTCATCTGGCCCGCATGCTGCAGGCGGCGGAGGCGTTTCCGATGAACATCGCCTTCACCGGCAAGGGCAATGCCAGCCGGCCGGAGGCGCTGGAGGAGATGATCCGCGCCGGGGCGTCATCGCTGAAACTGCATGAGGATTGGGGCACCACCCCGGCCGCCATCGATAACTGCCTCAGTGTGGCCGACCGGTTCGACGTGCAGGTGATGCTGCATTCGGACACGCTGAATGAAAGCGGCTTTGTCGAGGACACCATCGCCGCCTTCAAGGGCCGCACCATCCATGCTTTCCATACCGAGGGGGCCGGCGGTGGCCATGCGCCGGATATCATCCGCGTGGCGGCCCTGCCCAACGTGCTGCCCAGCTCCACCAACCCGACCCGGCCCTACACGGTGAACACGCTGGATGAGCATCTGGACATGCTGATGGTCTGCCATCATCTGGATGGCTCGATCCCCGAGGATATCGCCTTCGCTGAAAGCCGCATCCGCAAGGAGACCATCGCGGCGGAAGATATTCTGCATGATCTCGGCGTGCTCTCGATGTTCTCCTCCGACAGCCAGGCGATGGGCCGTGTCGGCGAGGTGATCATCCGCACCTGGCAGACCGCGCATAAAATGAAAATCCAGCGCGGGTCTCTGGCCGGGGACGGGGCGGCCGATAATGCCCGGATCAAGCGCTATATCGCCAAATATACGATCAACCCGGCCATCGCGCAGGGGCTCTCCCGGCATGTCGGCTCTATCGAGACCGGCAAGCTGGCGGATC
Source organism: Acidocella sp. MX-AZ02 (assembly GCF_000306035.1). Lineage (NCBI taxonomy): Bacteria > Pseudomonadati > Pseudomonadota > Alphaproteobacteria > Acetobacterales > Acidocellaceae > Acidocella > Acidocella sp. MX-AZ02. Next base: position 1,173,011 of record NZ_JH976207.1, on the reverse strand, counting down.
TGGTGCTGTGGAGCCCGGCCTTTTTCGGCATCAAGCCGGATATGGTGCTGAAGGGCGGCTCGATTGCGATGGCGCAGATGGGCGACCCGAACGCCTCCATCCCCACCCCGCAGCCGGTGCATTACCGGCCGATGTTCGGCGCCTATGGCCGGGCGGGGATTGAATCCTCGCTGCTCTTCGTCTCGCAGGCGGCTCTGGCCGATGACATTGGCGGGCGGCTGAAGCTTTCCCGCCCGCTGGCGCCGGTTGAGAATGTGCGTGGCGGCATCGGCAAGGCGTCGATGATCCATAACGATGCCACCCCGCATCTGGAGGTCGATCCCGAGACCTATGAGGTGCGGGCGGATGGCGAGCTGCTGGTCTGCGAGCCCGCCGAAGTGCTGCCGATGGCGCAACGCTATTTTCTGTTCTGACCATGCCAGGTAGCGCGGTTCAGGCGGATCTGATCGCGGTGCTGGTCGCCGTGACCGGCGGGGAGCCGCGTGTGCTGACCATCGAGGATGGGTTCGCGCTGCCCTCCGGCCCGCTGCAGACCGGCCATCGCAGCCTGCAGGCCGGCTTGCGCGCCTGGGTCGAGGCGCAGACCCATCATCCGCTCGGCTATGTGGAGCAGCTTTATACCTTCGCGGACCAGCGCGGGGGTGATGATCGTAGCGTTTCGATTTCGTATCTGGGGCTGACCCGCGAAGTGGGGGCGTCTTATCCCGGCGCGCAATGGCGGGGATGGTATGAGTATTTCCCCTGGGAGGATGCCCGCAAGGGGCCGCCGGCTTTGGCGCCTTTGCGAGCGGCGCTGGAGGGCTGGGCGGGGGAAGAGCCGACGCGCCGGGCCAGGCTGGCCTGGCTGTTTCCCGCAGGCGAGGGCTGGAACGAGGAGCTGGTTTTGCAGCGCTACGAATTGCTGTGGGAGGCCGGGCTGCTGCCCGAGGCGATGCGCAAGACCCAGGCGCATGTTCTCCCCGGCACCGGGCTGGAGATGACGCATGACCATCGCCGGATTCTGGCCACGGCGATTGCCAGGCTGCGCGCCAAGATCAAATACCGGCCGGTGGTGTTCGAGCTGTTGCCGAAGGAGTTCACGCTGCTGGATTTGCAGCAGAGCATGGAGGCGCTGGCCGGGCAGAGCCTGCATAAGCCGAATTTCCGCCGGCTGATCGAGACGCAGAATCTGGTGGAGGAAACTGGTGAGCTGGCCTCGGGACTGGCGGGGCGGCCGGCGAAGCTGTTCCGCTTCCGGGCGGAGGTGCTGGCGGAGCGGGGGTTGTCGGGGACGAAGCTGCCGCTGGTGCGTTAAAAGCCTGAAAATGTGCAAAAGTTTTTTGGTGCCGCTTTTTTTCAAAAAAGCGGCGAAGAGGCTTGGTTTGGGCAACGCCGTCGTCACCGCCCCAGGCGTTTTTCGCAGCTTTTTGAAAAAAAGCTGCACCAAAAACTTTTGCGAATATTAATCCCACCACACATGGCTGCCCTGCGGGATCTGCCGCCGGGCCTGTAAGAAAATTGACTTGAAGCTTATTCTCACTCTGAGTATAAGCGGCTCAATGATTATACTCATATTGAGTATAAATGGAGAGCCGCCATGCCGCTGGACCAGCTTTATAACCGTGTCTCCCGCGTGATCCCGCCCTTCGAATGGGCCGCGATGGAGGAGGATGCAAAGGCCATTCTGGAGCTGAAAAAAGCCCGCAACGCCGTCATCCTGGCGCATAACTACCAGACGCCGGAGATTTTCCACGGCGTGGCGGATATTGTCGGCGACAGCCTGGCGCTGGCGCGCGAGGCGCAGACTGTGGATGCGGATGTGATTGTGCTGGCCGGCGTGCATTTCATGGCCGAGACCGCCAAGCTGATGAACCCGAACAAGATCGTGCTGATCCCCGACAGCGAGGCCGGCTGTTCGCTGGCCGACAGCATTACCGCTGCCGATGTGGCGCTGATGCGCGCCCGCTATCCTGGCCGCCCGGTGGTGACCTATGTGAACTCCACCGCCGAGGTGAAGGCCGCCTCCGATATCTGCTGCACCTCGGGTAATGCCAAGAAGGTGGTGGAATCGCTGGGCGTGCCGGAAGTGATCATGCTCCCGGATGAGTTTCTGGCGCAGAACGTCGCCAAGGAAACCGGGGTGAAGATCATCGCCTGGAAGGGCCATTGCGAGGTGCATGAGCGCTTCACCCCGGAGGATATCCATGCGCTGCGGGCCCAGCATCCCGGCGTGGTGGTGCTGGCGCATCCGGAATGCCCGCCTGAAGTGGTGGATGTGGCGGATTTCTCCGGCTCGACCGCGGTGATGGCGGATTTCGTTCGCGAGAAGAAACCCGCCCGGGTGGCGCTGATCACCGAATGCTCGATGAGCGATAATATCGCCCAGGGTGCGCCGGAGACGGAGTTTGTCCGCCCCTGCAATCTCTGCCCGCATATGAAGAAGATCACGTTGCGCAATATCCGCACGGCGCTGGAGGAGATGCGGACCGAAGTGACCATCCCGGCCGAGCATTTCGAGGCGGCGCGGCGTTCGGTCGAGCGGATGCTGGCGGTCAAATGATCACCATCATCGGCGGCGGCGTGGCGGGGCTGATGGCGGCGCTGGCAGCCGCCCCGGCGCCGGTGACGCTGATCAATCCGCGCCCCCTGGGTGAGGGGGCGGCGAGCTGGCTCTCCCAGGGCGGCATGGCGGCTGCGGTGGGGGCGGATGACGATGTCGCGCTCCATATCCAGGATACGCTGGCTGCCGGGGCGGGCTTGTGCGACCGCGCGGCGGTGGAGAGGATTGTCGGCGCCGGGCCGGCTCTGGTGGAAACGCTGCTGGGCTATGGCGTGGCGTTTGACCGCAGGCCGGATGGAGCACTCTCGCTGGGGCTGGAGGCGGCGCATTCCCGCCATCGCATCCTGCATGGCGGCGGCGACCAGACCGGGGCGACGATCATGCGCGCGCTGATCGAAAAAATGGCGCAGACGCCCTCGATCACGCTGCTCCAGGCGGTGGCGACGCGGATTTTCGTCGGCGAGGCCGGGGTCGAGGGTGTGCAGCTGCGCCAGGGTACGCGCCTGTTCAATCTGGCGACGGACCGGGTGTTGTTGGCGACGGGGGGGATTGGCGGGCTGTTTCGCTATTCCACCAACCCGGTGGGCGCCATCGGCCAGGGGTTGATGCTGGCGAAGGCGGCCGGGGCGGGGCTGAAACATCTGGAATTCGTGCAGTTCCACCCGACGGCGTTGGCGAGCGAGAGCTTTCCCTGCCCGCTGGTCTCGGAAGCCGTGCGCGGCGAAGGGGCGCGGTTTATCGACGAAACCGGGGCCTATTTCATGAATGGGCGGGATCTGGCACCGCGTGACGTGGTGGCGCGGGGCGTGTTCGGGCATCTGGCGGCAGGGCATAAAGTGTTTCTGGATGCGCGGCCCTTGGCGGATTTCGCGAACCATTTCCCGACCATCCAGGCAGCCTGCTTGGCGGCGGGGATTGATCCGGCGCGTGACCCTATCCCGGTGCGCCCGGCGGCGCATTATCATATGGGCGGTGTCGCGGTGGATGCGGATGGCCGCAGCGATGTGGATGGGCTGTTCGCCGCCGGTGAGGTGGCCTGCACCGGATTGCATGGCGCCAACCGGCTGGCCAGTAACTCGCTGCTGGAGGCGGCGATCTGCGGGGCGCAGGCGGGCCGGGTGATGGCCGGGATGACAGCGCGCCCATTGCGGTCGCTGCCGGACATGGCGGCCCCGCCGGCACCTGACGCTGAAGCTGTGCGCGAAATCATGTCCGCCGATTGCGGGGTAATGCGCTCGGAAGCCGGGCTGGCGCGGGCCGAGGCGGCGCTGGCGGCAATGGCCGGTAATCCCGCCGCCGAGCTGTCGCTGGCCATCGTGCAGGCGGCGCGGGCGCGTAAACATTCCGTCGGGGCGCATGCGCGCATCGACCAACCTTTGTCTCAGGCGGCTTGATGATGAGTGTGACGAAACTTCCCGATATCATGATCGAACCCGCTGTGCGGGCGGCGCTGCTGGAGGATCTGGGCCGGGCCGGGGATGTGACCTCGGAGGGCGTGATCCCGCCGGATGCGCAAGCCGCTCTGGTGTTGAATGCGCGCGAGGAGGGGGTGCTGGCGGGGCTGGATTTCGCCCGCATTGCCTTTCATCTGATCGATCCCGAGATCAGCTTTCAGCCCGTGCTGCAGGATGGCGCGGCGCTGGCGCCGGGGGTGGAGATTGCGCGGATTTCCGGCAATGCCCGGGCGCTGCTGAGCGGGGAGCGGGTGGCGCTGAATTTCCTCGGGCATCTCTCGGGCATTGCCAGTGCGACCAACGGCATAGCGCGGGCCATCGCCCATACCAAGGCCAGGATTTCCTGCACCCGCAAGACCACGCCGGGGCTGCGCTTTGCCGAGAAATATGCGGTGCGGGCCGGGGGCGGGGCGAATCATCGCTTCGGGCTGGATGATGCGATTTTGATCAAGGACAACCATATCGCCATTGCCGGCGGGGTGGAGCCAGCGATGCAGGCGGCCAAGGCCTATGCCGGGCATCTGGTGAAGATCGAGATCGAGGTGGATAATCTGGTACAGCTGGAAGAGGCGCTGCGGTTCGGGCCGGATGCGATTTTGCTGGATAATATGGGGCCGGATGTGTTGCGCGAGGCGGTGGCGATGATCGCCGGGCGGGCGGTGGCGGAGGCGTCCGGGCGGATCAATGCCCAGACCGCCCCGGCGATTGCCGAGGCCGGGGTGGATCTGATCTCCGCTGGCTGGCTGACGCATAGCGCCAGGGTGCTGGATATCGGGCTGGATTTCGCCGTCTAATTCAAAGCCTTAAACTTGCAAAAGTTTTTTGGGGCCGCCCCTTTTTTTACAAAAAAGGGGC
>NZ_JH976207.1:1166300-1168063 GCF_000306035.1 Acidocella sp. MX-AZ02 | reverse complement strand
GGATGCCCAGGACCATCGTCCTGAGGCTAGATTTCGCTCCCCAGGCCTTTTGGGCTAGACCCGGCCCCGATGTTTGAGTTCGACGAGCTATGGGGCCGGGCGCTGGACGAGGCGGCCGTGGCGGGACGCAGGCGCCGCTTGCGCCCGGTGGTGAAACTGCCCAACGCGCGGCTGCGCTATGGCGACGGGCCGGCGCTGATCGATTTTTCCTCGAATGACTATCTCGGCCTGGCGCATCATCCGGCGCTGATCGAGACGGCGCGGGATTATGCCCAGCGTTTCGGCGCCGGGGCCGGGGCCTCGCGGCTGGTGGCGGGGAATCTGGCGCCGCTGGAAGAGATCGAGGCCAAGCTGGCGGCGGGGAAGGGGGCGCAGGCGGCCTTGGTGTTCGTCTCCGGCGCGCAGGCGAACCTGACCTTGTTGCCGGCGTTGCTGGATGCGAAAACACTGGGCGCGGCACCGCTGGTTTATGCGGACCGGCTGAACCATGCCAGCCTGATCCAAGGTTGCATCGCGGCCGGGGTAAAGCAGATCAGGTTCCGGCATAACGATCTGGCGCATCTGGAAGAGCTGTTGGCGCGGGATGCGGAATTGGACCGGCCGCGCTTCATCATCACCGAGTCGGTGTTTTCCATGGATGGGGATGGGCCGGATATGGCCGCCCTGCAGGCGCTGGCGGAAAAATTCGGGGCGTTTCTTTATATCGACGAGGCGCATGCGACCGGCGTGCTGGGCGAGACCGGCTTCGGGCTGGCGCATGGTCTGAAAAACGGTCTGGCGATGGGCACGTTCAGCAAGGGGCTGGGCGGGTTCGGCGCCTATGTGGCGGGCTCGGCGATGCTGCGGGAGTATCTGGTCAATCGCTGCGGGGGGGTGATTTATGCCACCGCCCTGCCGCCGGCGGTGCTGGGGGCGATGAACGCGGCGCTGGATTTGATCCCGCAAATGGCGGCTGAGCGGGCACATTTGCACGGGCTGGCAGCGCATCTGCGCGCGCGGCTGCGGGCGATGGGGCTGGATACGGGCGAGAGTTTCACCCAGATCGTGCCGTTGATTCTGGGCGAGGAGGCGAAAGCCCTGGCGCTGGCGGCAGCTTTGGAACGGGATGGGTTTGCGACGGTGGCGATCCGCCCGCCGACGGTGCCGGCCGGCACGTCGCGCTTGCGGCTGGCCTTGTGCGCGCTGCATACGCAAAGCGAGATCGATGCGCTGGCGGATGCGATCGGGCGGTTGCTGTGAGCCTGATCGCGCGGCATTTCGCCAAGGCGGCGACGCGTTATGACGAGATCGCGCAGGTGCAGCCGCGTGTGGCGGCGGCACTGGCGGCAAGGCTGGGCGGGGCGCCACGGCGGATTCTGGAAATCGGCTGCGGGACGGGCGGGTTGAGCGCGCATCTGGCGCGGCTGTTTCCGCAGGCGGAGTTGGTGCTGACGGATATTTCCGCTGAAATGCTGGCGGTTTGCGAAGCGCGCCTGGGAGGGCGCGGGCGGTTTCTGCGGATGGATGGGCAGGCGCCGGATGCGGGGTTGGGGTGCTTCGAGCTGATCGTCTCCAGCCTGGCGATGCAATGGTTTGAGGATTTGCCGGCATCTTTGGAGCGGCTGGCGGCGATGCTGGCCCGAGGTGGCGAAATGCGCTTTGCCACGCTGGGGGCAGGGACGTTCGCGGAATGGCGGGCGGTGCTGGGCGAGGCGGGTGGCTTGCATGATTATCCCGAGGCGCGTGCGTTTCCGTGGCGGGCGCAAATCGAGGCGGAGATGTTT
>NZ_JH976207.1:1161493-1166200 GCF_000306035.1 Acidocella sp. MX-AZ02 | reverse complement strand
GTGGCAGGGATTTTCTGCGGGCTTTGAAAGCGATCGGTGCGCAGACGCCGCGTGCCGGGCATCGCCCGGTGCCAGCCTCGGTGATGCGGCGGGCATTGGCGCGCACGGCGAACGGGTTCGATGTAGGTTACGAGGTGCTGTTCGGCAGCTATATCAAGCCATAGGTGCACAGGGTCCGTGGCCTACTCGGGAATGATGTAGGCCTGTTCACGGTTGAAGTCGATTTTCACCGTCTCGCCAATATAGGCCTGGTGCTGCGCCGCCCGGCGCTGGGCGCGGATGGATAGATCCTGCCCCCAGCCTGTCCGCACCGTGTAGGCGATGACATCGCCGAGATAAATCCGCTCCGTCACCTGCCCGGCAATCCCCTCCGCGGCGAGATGCATATCCTCCGGCCGCACCATCAGGCGTTTGGCGCCCTGATCCGGGTGATTGAAATGCCGCAGGCTGGTGCCATCGGGCAGATGGGCGGCGCCGGCATCCAGGCGGATCTCGATCAGGTTCGAATTGCCGATGAACCCGGCGGCGAAGCTGCTGCGCGGGCGGTCATAGAGATCCTCGCCGGTGCCGACCTGCTCGATGCCGCCATGGTTGAACAGCACGATCCGGTCCGACAGACGCAGCGCTTCCTCCTGATCGTGGGTGACGTAAATGATGGTCACCCCGGTTTCGGCATGGATGCGTTTGATCTCGCCTTGAATATCCTCGCGGAGTTTCTTGTCGAGGGCGGAGAGCGGCTCGTCCATCAGCAAGATCTGCGGATCATAGGCCAGCGCGCGGGCCAGGGCGACGCGTTGTTGCTGGCCGCCGGAGAGCTGGGCGGGCTTGCGCGCGCGCATCGGGGTGAGATGCACGAGCTCCAGCATCTGCGCCACCTTCGCCTCGATCTCGGCCTTTGGCCGGCGGCGCACACGCAGCGGGAAGGCGATGTTTTCCGCGACACTGAGATGCGGGAACAGCGTATAGCGCTGAAACACCATGCCGATATCGCGATGATTGGGGGCCACCCCGACCAGCGAGCGGCCATTGAGCAGCACATCGCCGGCATTGGGCTCGACGAAGCCGGCGATGGCGTAGAGCGTGGTGCTCTTGCCCGAGCCGGACGGGCCGAGGAAGGTGATGAACTCGCCCTTCTCGATGCGCAGCGAAATATTGTCGATGGCGACGAAATCGCCGAACTCCTTGCGCAGGTTGCGCAGCTCAAGATAGGCGCTCATCGCTTTGCATCCTTGTTGAAAATGGCCGCCAATCCCATCAGCAGCAACGTGCCGAGCACGAGCAGGGAGGAGACCACGGCGATATCCGGCGAGAGATTCTGCCGCACCTCGCCCAGCATGCGCACCGGCAGGGTTTGCAGGCCGGGGCTGGCCATGAAAATCGCCACCACCACCTCATCCCAGGAGGTGAGGAAGGAGAAGATGGCGGCGGAGAAAATGCCATGGCGGATGGCGGGCAAAATCACCCGCGCCCGCGCCTCCCACAGCCCGGCGCCGCACAGCATGGCGGCGTCCTCCAGGGATTTGTCGGTCGCTTCCAACGCGCCGGTGATGGCGACGATGGAGAAGGGCAGGGCCAGCACCAGATGCGCCAGCACGAAGCCCAAAAACGTGCCGGCCAGATGTAGCCGCAGAAACACCGCATAGAGCGCGATGCCCAGCACGATCGAGGGCATGATCATCGGGGTGAGGAAAAAGCCGCGCAGGGTCTCGCGTCCGGGGAAGCGCCCGCGCGCGATGGCGAAGCCCGCGAGCAGCCCCAGCAGCACCGAGGCGAGGGTGACGACCGCCCCCAGCTCAAGCGAGGTGAGCAGCGAGGCCAGCCAGTTCGGGTCGGCGAAGACCTGCGCGTACCATTGCAGCGTCCAGCCCGGGGGCGGGAATTGCAGCCATTGCGAGCTGTCGAAAGACAGCGCGATCAGCAGCCCCAGAGGGGCGAGCAGGAACAACGCCGCCAGCCCGGCCACCGCCGAGAGCACGACGCGCCACCAGCCGAGCTGTGAGAACTCCATCAACATCGATCAGTGCCCTTTCCGGCCATGCGGGGCGAGGTAGCGCGCCTGCACGGCATAGAGCGCCAGGGTGACCACCAGCAGCACGAAGGAGGCGGCGCCGGCCAGCCCCCAATTGAGCAGCGTTTGCACCTGCTGGGCGATGAGTTCCGCCAGCATCATGTCCTGCGCGCCGCCGAGCAGGGAGGGGGTGATGTAATAGCCGAGCGACATCACGAAGATGATCAGCCCGCCCGCCCCCAGCCCCGGCAGCAGCAGCGGCAGAAAGATGCGGGTGAAGCTTTGCAGCCGCGCGGCGCCGCACAAGGAGGCGGCCTGGAACATCGCCGGGTCGAGCGCGGCCAGCGGCCCGCGCAGGGAAATCACCATGAAGGGCAGCATGATATAGACCATGCCGATCACCACCCCCGCCATGCTGCCGTAAAGCGGCAGAGGATTTTTGATGAGCCCGGTCCAGATCAGGAAATTATTGATCGGCCCGGTATCCTGCAGCAGCACCATCCAGGCATAGGTGCGCGCCAGCAGATTGGTCCACATCGAGAGGATGACGATGCCAAAGACCAGCCGGCCGAGACGGCGCGGGGCCACGGTGATGAACCAGGCCAGAGGCAGCCCGACCACAGCGGTGATAGCGGTGACGATGAAGGAGATGAGAAAAGTATTTTCGAGCACATTCGCGTAGGTGCCGGTGGCGAGCAGCGCGGCGTAATTCTGCAGCCCGGGATGCGGCTCCAGGATCGAGCGCAGCAGCAGCGCCAGCACCGGCAGCGCGAAACAGAGCAGCAGGAAGGCGAGAACCGGCGCCGCCGGGGCAAAGCCCCTGGCGCGGCGGCGCCTTGCTTCACGCGAAGCGGCGGGCGCCGCTCTGCTCAGGCTTATTTGGTCTGCCATGCATACCAGCGGTTGGCGATGTCATCGCGATGCGCGGCCCAATAGGCCATGTTCAGATCCACATGGCTGGCGGCATGAGCGCCTGGCAGCGCGGCCAGGGCTTTCGGGCCCATCAGCGCGGCGGCACCTTTATTCACCGGGGCATAGCCGGTATCGGTGGCAAAGGCGGCCTGCGCCTTGGCGCTGGTGGCGTAGGCGATGAATTTTTGCGCGGCCGCCAGATGCGGCGCGCCCTTGGGGATCACCAGCATGTCGCCAGTGGTGAGGTTGTCGTCCCAGCTCATCGCAACCGGCACGCCGCTATCCTGCAGCGCCTGCACCCGGCCATTCCACATCAGGCTGATCGGGCATTGGCCGGAGGCCAGCTGCTGCTGGGATTGCGCGCCGGTGCTCCACCAGACGATGTCGCTCTTGATGCTGTCGAGCTTCTTGAAGGCGCGGTCGAGGTCCAGCGGGTAGAGCTGGTCCGGCTTCACCCCGTCGGCCAGCAAGGCGGCTTCGAGCACGCCGGCGAAGGACCATTTATAGAAGCAGCGCTTGCCGGGAAATTTCGCGGTGTCGAACAGATCCGCCATGGTCTTTGGCGCGTCGCCTTTGAATTTCGATTTGTTGTAGGCGATGACGAAGGAATAATAGAAAGAGCCGACGGCGTCGGGGCTGTTGAAGCGCGGGTCGAGCTGGGCGGCATCCGCCGCGGGCAGATCGATCGGGGCGAGCAGCCCGGCCTTGGCGGCTGCCTGCGCGAAATCACCTTCGACATCGACCACGTCCCAGGAGACATTGCCGCTCTCCACCATCGCCTTGAACTTGCCGTAATCGGTGGGCCCGTCCTGCAGCACCTTGATGCCGGTGGTCTTGGTGAACGGGTCGGCCCAGTCTTTCTGCTGGGCCTGCTGGGTGGTGCCGCCCCAGCTGGTGAACACCATGCTGCTCTGCGCCTGCGCGGCGGCGATGCCGCCCAATGCCAGACAAAGCCCCAAGCCTAAGCGTCGCATCATCAGACCTCCTTGTTGAGCGGGTTGCCAGGCAGCGGCGAGAAGGGCGCGGGACGCAGGATTTTCGTCTCCATCGTCTCGATCAGGGCCTGGATTTTGGGAAGAAACGCCAGCCAGCGCGGATCGCGGATGAGCGCGGCGCGGCGGCGGTCGCGCTCATCCAGGCTGGGATAGGCCCAGATATGCACGATCTCGTTCTGCGGGCCGATCTCGGTGAAGAAATAGCCCGCCAGCCCGCCCAGATGCGCGCTCTGGATGGCGATGCCCTCCTCCTCGACCAGTTTCAGATAGGCCGGAACCATGCCGGTCTTTAGCCTGTAGGTACGCATCTCGTAGAACATCGGAGCGGGCCTCGGTGTGTTTATCTTATGGTATACCATAAGAGCGACGGAAAGACGCTGTAAAGAGGAAAACGCGCCCGGCTTGCCGTATTTATCGCCAAACTGGGTGAGGCCTATGAAGGGTCTTTGCGAAAAGGAGCGGTCTGGCGATTTTTTGTGCGTTGCGGCGGGTCAGTTTGGGCTCTGGCTTTCGGCGGGGCCCTGCTTCAGGGCCAGCTGCAGGGCGTTTTGCAGATGCCGCACCGAAGCCGCCGCCGCCGCGTCCGGATCGCGCGCGATAATGGCGTCCAGGATCGCCTGCATCTCCGCCATCCCGTCGCGCTCCCGCCCCGAGGTCGAGATGGTGCGAGCGCGCAGATGGGTGATCCGCCCATTCAACGCCACCAGCAGCTCCCACGCCACCTGCCGTCCGGCGGCGCGGAACATCGCCTCGTAAAACCGCGCGGTGGCGGCCAGCACGGTGAAGGGCTCG
>NZ_JH976207.1:1159964-1161393 GCF_000306035.1 Acidocella sp. MX-AZ02 | reverse complement strand
GGGTCGGCGCCGCGCTGGCGACGGTGGATCCGGTCGGCTATGCCCGCGCCTATGGGCTGTTTGCCCGCGCCGATGCCGCGCATGAAGGCCGGCTGGGGAGCCTGGCGATGCCGGCCTTGTTCCTGACCGGCGAGGAGGATGAGAATTCCTCGCCCGCTATGTCCCGCCGCATGGCAGACTCTGCCCCGCAAGGGCGGGCCGTGGCGCTGCCCGGCCAGCGCCACATGATGAGCCTGGCCGCACCCGGGGTTGTGAATGACGTTCTTGGCCGTTTTCTCGATGAAACCGTGCTGTTGCAGGCCGCGCAATAGCTTTACGACGGAGCGACATTATGAAATTCTCGCTGTTTGTGCATATGGAACGCCTCTCTGCGGGGCAGAGCCAGATTGAGCTGCTGGACGAGCTGGAGGCGCTGGTGACGCAGGCCGAAGCCGGCGGCATGAAGGCCGCCTGGATCGGCGAGCATCACGGCATGGAATTCACCATCGCGCCCAACCCGTTCCTGCAGATCGCCTATCTGGCGCCGAAGACGACGAAGATCCGGCTGGGCACCAGCTCGGTGATCGCGCCGTTCTGGCACCCGATCAAGTTGGCGGGGGAGACGGCGATGACCGATCTGATCACCCGTGGCCGGCTGGAGCTTGGCATCGCGCGCGGGGCCTACAGCTTCGAGTATGAGCGGCTGCAGCCGGGGCTGACACCGATGGAGGCAGGCTTGCGCATGCGCGAGCTGGTGCCCGCGGTGCAGAAGCTGTTCCAGGGCGATTACGAACATCACGGCGAATATTGGCAGTTTCCGAAAACCAGCGCGGTGCCGCAGCCGCTGCAGCCGGGCGGGCCGCCGATCTGGGTGGCGGCGCGTGACCCGAACTCGCATGAATTCGCGGTCCGCACGGGCTGCAATGTGCAGGTCACGCCGCTGGCCAGCGGCGATGCGGAGGTGGAGAGTCTGATGCAGCGCTTCAACGCCGCCTGCGACGCCAATCCGCAGGTCAAGCGCCCGCAGATCATGCTGCTGCAGCATACTTATGTCGCCGCCGACGAGGAAGACGCCGCGCAAGGGGCCGAGGAGCTGAGCCGGTTTTATTGCTATTTCGGCGCCTGGTTCCAGAACAAAAAGCCGGTGACGCGCGGCATGATGGAGGCGCTGACGCCCGAGGAGATGGCCGCGATGCCGCAATACGCCCCAGAGATTGTGCGCAAGAGCTTTGTCATCGGCACCGCCGACGAGGTGGTGGCAAGGCTGAAAGCCTATGAGGCGCTGGGCTATGACCAGTTCAGCCTGTGGATCGATAGCGGCATGAGCTTTGCGCGCAAGCAGGCCTCGCTGCGGCGCTTCATCGAAGAGGTGATGCCGCATTTCCAGAAAGCCCCTGAATATGCCTGAACTGAAGCGGTTTCAGCTTTATATCGACGGGCGGTTCGAGGA
>NZ_JH976207.1:1134579-1159864 GCF_000306035.1 Acidocella sp. MX-AZ02 | reverse complement strand
GCGCCTGGCCGCGCTGGGAAACCCGGGATACCGGCAAGATCATCCGCGAGACCGGCGGCCAGATCGCCTATATCGCCGAATATTTCCGCTTCTATGGCGGGCTGGCCGACAAGGTGATGGGGCTGCACGTGCCGGTGGACAAGCCGGAGATGGAGGTGACGCTGCGCCGCGAGCCGGTGGGGGTGGTGGCCGCCATGGTGCCCTGGAATTCGCAGCTTTTCCTGGCGGCGGTGAAGCTGGGCCCGGCCCTGGCAGCGGGCTGTACAATGGTGCTGAAGGCCGCCGAGGATGGCGCCGCACCGCTGCTGGAATTCGCCCGTGTGGTGCATGAGGCCGGCTTCCCGCCGGGGGTGGTGAACATCATCACCGGCACCGGCGCGCAATGTGGCCAGGCGCTCACCACGCATCCGCTGGTCGCGCGCATCGCCTTCACCGGCGGGCCGGAGACGGCGCGGCATATCGTCCGCAATTCCGCCGCCAACCTGGCCGCGACGACGCTTGAGCTGGGCGGCAAATCGCCGGTGCTGGCCTTCGCGGATGCCGATCCCGATAATGTGGTCAGCGCGGTCATCGCCGGGATTTTCGCGGCCAGCGGGCAGAGCTGCGTGGCCGGCTCGCGGATGCTGGTGCAGCGCCCGCTGCTGCCGGCGCTGCTGGAAAGATTGAAGGCGCGGGCGGAGCAGATCGTCATCGGCAACCCGGCCGACGCGGCCACGCAGATGGGCCCGCTGGCCACCGCGCGCCAGCGCGACCGGGCCTTGGCGCTGATCAAGGACAGCCAGGACCAGGGCGCGGTGCTGATCACCGGTGGCGATGTGCCGGCGGGGTTCGAGGCGGGCTTTTATCTGCGCCCGACGATCCTGCTCTGCGATACGCCCAAGCCGCCCTGCTGGGGCGAGGAGTTTTTCGCCCCGGTGCTCAGCGTGATGGCGTTTGATACCGAAGACGAGGCACTGGCGTTGGCGAATGATTCGAAATTCGCCCTGGCCAGCGGTGTGTTCACGCAAAATCTCGCGCGTGCGCACCGGCTGGCCCGCGCCATCCGGGCCGGGGTGGTGTGGGTGAATACCTACCGGGTCATCTCGCCGCTGGTGCCCTTTGGCGGCTACAAGGAAAGCGGGCTGGGGCGCGAGGGCGGGGTCGAATCGATCCTGGATTATACCAGAACCAAATCGGTCTGGATCAATCTCTCGGATGCGCCATTGCCTGATCCGTTCGTGATGCGTTGAGTTTTGGAAAGGCCCGCCCGATGACAATCGACACCACCTTGTTCAGGGATGCGATGGCCCGGCTCGGCGCCGCGGTGAACATCATCACCACCCGCGCGCCGGAGGGCGATATGGGCTTTACCGCCTCGGCCGTGTGCAGCGTGACCGACACGCCGGCGACGCTGCTGGTCTGCATGAATAAAAACAGCCGGCTCTCGGGGGCGTTTCAGCAGGGTGGGCCGTTATGCGTGAATGTGCTCAATGCGGATGGCGAGCCGCTCTCGCGCTGGTTTTCCGGTCAGCAGGGGCTGAGCATGGCGGAGCGCTTCGCCCAGGCCGGCTGGGTGCGCCTGGAAACGGGCGCGCCGGTGCTGGAGAGCGCCACCGCCGCCTTTGATGGGGTGATTTCCAGTGTCGTCGAAATTGGGACGCATCGCGTATTGTTCTGCGATGTGAGGGCGGTCAAACTATGTCCCCAGGCCACCGGGCTGGTCTATCACCAGCGCCGCTATCACCGGCTGGAGACGGCGCTGCAAGACGCTGGTTGAGGCGCGGCGCATGATGTGGCGCTGTCTGGCGCGTCAACCGAACCCCAGATAGTGTTAACCCTCCCACACCATCCTTAAGTGCCGCAACAGCGCCTCGCGCTGGGTTTTGCCGATACCGGCCAGCAAGCGTGCCTCATGCCGGGCCACGCGCTTGCGGCATTCGCGCATCAGCGCCCGCCCGGCGGGCGTCAGGCGCAGCGCTTGTGCCCTTCCCGTGGTCACCCCCTTGCGCAGCAGCCCACGGCGTTCCAGCTGCGTGGTCAGCGGCACCATGTTGGCGCGCTGGATGGCCAGCACCCGGCCGATTTCGCTCTGGGTAATGTCCTGATTCTCCTCGATCACCATCAGCACCGACATTTCCGTGACCTTGAGGTCCAGATCCGCCAGCTCGGTGCCGAGATCCGCCATCATCGCCTGGGAGGCGCGGCGCAGCTGGTAGCCCAGAAGCTGTTCCAGGGGATTGCTGGGGGCCGCGTTTTCAACCGGGGCAGGGGCGGGGGATTTCAGTTTCAGCGCCATGGCGCGACTATGCCCGCGCCCTGAGGCTGGCGCAATCTTATCCAGCTCCGGCGCGGCGTCGTCGGGGCTTGTATGTTATGATATATAGCATTAAAACCGGAAGCAGATGAGGCGCGCCGGCTTTGCCGCGGGCCTTGCTTTTGAAGGGGAATGAAAATGTCTGAGACCGATACCGTCGCGTTCACGGTTGAAAACCGCATCGCCTGGGTGAAATTCAACCGTCCGGAGAAGCGCAATTGCATGAGCCCGGGGCTGAACCGGCGGATGATGGAGGTGCTCGACGAATTGGAATTCCGCGAGGATGTCGGGGTGCTGGTGCTCACCGGCGAGGGCACGGCCTGGTCCGCGGGCATGGATTTGAAGGAATATTTCCGGGAGACGGAGGCGCAGGGGCTGGGTGCCACGCGCAAGGCGCAGCGTGAATCCTATGGCTGGTGGCGGCGGCTGCGCTGGTACCAGAAGCCGACCATCGCGATGGTGAATGGCTGGTGTTTTGGCGGCGGCTACGGTCCGCTCTTCGCCTGCGACCTCGCCTTTGCGGCAGAAGAGGCGCAGTTTGGCCTCTCCGAGATCAATTGGGGTATTCTGCCCGGCGGTGGGGCCACCAAGGTGGCGGTGGAGCTGCTCTCTTTCCGCAACGCCATGTACCACGCCATGATGGGCGAGATGGTGGATGGCAAAACCGCCGCCGCCTGGGGGCTGGTGAATGAGGCGCTGCCGCTCTCTGGCCTGCGCCAGCGCGTGACCGAGGTTGCCAACGTGCTGCTGAAGAAGAACCCCGTGGCGCTGAAGGCGACAAAGGATGCCGTGCGCCGGGTAGGGGAGATGACCTATGAGAATGCCGAGGATTATCTGGTGCGTGCCCAGGAAGCGGCGAACTCCTATGATAATGATGGACGAAAAGAGGGGATCCGGCAGTTCATCGATGAAAAAACCTACAAGCCTGGGCTTGGCGCCTATCGTTTGAAAGACTGAGCGCGCCTACCAGGGGAGGAACCGCAATGGTCAATATCGTGGACGATCCCGGCCTGCAGGCAGGGCTGCAGCCGGAAGCGCTGGCGGTGCTGGAATTCGCCAGCGGCCGCAAATGGAACTATGCGCAATGGGACGCGGCGATTGCCCAGACCGCCGGGCTGTTGGTGTCGCATTACGGCATCAAGCCGGGGGAGCGCATCGCGGCGCTGGGGCGCAATTGTGCCGAGCAGGCGCTGCTGCACCTCGCCTGCGCGCGCATCGGCGCGATTTTCGTGCCGCTGAACTGGCGCCTGGCATTGCCCGAGCAGCGCCGGCTGCTCGATGATTGCGATCCCGCCTTGCTGGTTGGCGATGCCGAGTTTCTGGACCCGCTCGGCGCTGCGGTGCGGCAGACCTTGTTGCCCGCGCTGCGTAGCGAGATTGAACAGGCTGCGGCGCTGGCGCCGGTGCCGTTCGACCGTGCCGCGCCCAGCCTCATTCTCTACACCTCCGGCACCTCCGGCCGGCCCAAGGGCGTGTTGCTGAGCGAACGCAACATCACCCAGACCGCGGTGAATTTCGGCCTGCTGGCCCGTGTCACCCATGCGAGCATGATGCTGGCGGAAACGCCGATGTTTCATGTCATGGGGATCATCACCAATCTGCGTCCCGCCTTCATGCGCGGCGGCGCGGTGCTGATCAGCGAGGGCTTTGACGCCGCCCGCACATTGGCCCGGCTCTCCGATCCTGACTTGAAGATCACGCATTATTTTTGTGTGCCGCAAATGGCGAAGATGCTGCGCGCCGAGCCGGGCTTCGACCCGCAACGCCTGCGCACCCTCACCGGTATTTTTTCCGGCGGCGCGCCGCACCCGGCCGCCGACATACGCGCCTGGCTGCGGGATGGCATCGCCATTGCCGATGGGTTTGGCATGAGCGAGGCCGGGACGGTCTCCTGCATGCCGGTTCATATTCCGCTGATCGACCAGAAGGCGGGTGCCGCGGGGCTGATCCCGCCCTCCATCCAGACGCGTATCGTCGATGCCAATGGCGATGATGTAGCGCCGGGCATGGCCGGGGAGTTGCTGCTGAAGGGCGAAAACATCTTCACCGCCTACTGGCGCGCGCCGGACGAGACCGCCAAGGCCTTCACCGCCGAGGGCTGGTTTCGCACCGGCGATATCGCCCGCCAGGATGAGGACGGGTTCTTTTTCCTGGTCGACCGCAAGAAAGACATGTTCATCTCCGGCGGCGAGAATGTTTATCCGGTGGAGATCGAGGCGGTACTGGCGGGGATGCCGGGGATCCGCGAGGCGGCGGTCATCGGCGTGCCGGATTCGCGCTGGGGCGAGGTGGGGCATCTGGCGGTGGTGGTGGCCGAGCCCGGGCCGGATGCGCAAGAGATCCTCGCCTTTCTCAATACGCGTCTGGCGCGCTACAAGATTCCGAAATATGTCAGCTTCCTCGCGGCGCTGCCGCGCACCGGCACCGGCAAGATCCTGAAGCCTGGCCTACGTGATCTGCTCTCCGCGCGGCCCGACCAGACCTGAGCGCCGCCTCACTGCGCCGCCGCCCGGAAGGCGCGCGGGGACTGGCCGGCATGGCGCGTGAAAAACCGGGAAAAATGTCCGGGATCGGCAAAGCCCAGCGCATAGCCGATCTCGGCGACGGACAGGTTTGAATAAAGCAGCGCACGCCGGGCTTCCAGCATTGCGCGTTCATCCAGCAAGGTGCCCGGGGCGGCGCCGGCGATGCGTGTGCAGGCGTTGCCCAAGGCGGTGACGGAGACGCCCAAAGCCGCCGCGTAGGCGGGGACCGGTTCGCGCAGCCTGAAGCGCTCTTCGATGCGCGCCCGCAGCCTGGCGACCAGCCCGGCGTAGTGCCCGGCGCGCGGCGCCGGTGCGCCGGCCTGCGCGCAGGCGCGGATGCCGGCCAGCAAAATCGCCAGCATTGCCGCATCCACCGCGGTTTTATGTCCGGGGGCGGACCAGCCTAGTTCACGCATCAAATCCCGTGTGTGGCGCTGCAAGGACGCTGCCGCGCCCGGCGGCAGCGCCAGTGAAGCGGCGTTGGCGAACAGGGCGCTGGCATCCGCATCGCGCGCGGTGAGGCCGGCGAGGTAGGTGCTGGCCATGGTGATCACCACCCCGGCGGTTTCCGCCACCCAGGTGAACCCATGGACGAGTCCGGCGGGCACCACCAGCAGGCTCGGCGCCTGAAAGCGCAGCGTGCGGGCCTCTGCGCGCATGTCGCCGCCACCCTTGCTGATGAAAATCAGCTGTGCCAGCTCGCGATGCGCATGCGGGCGGATTGTCCAGTCCGAGGGGCGGGAGCGGTCATCCAGCGCTTCCGCGTGCACGAAGCCGGGGGCGGCGGCGCGGTGGGATTCGCCATATAAATAGAAGCTCGGTACCGCGCTGGAATCCTGCATGGCGCCACTTAGCCTGGACTTGGTGAAATATCCAAGTTTTTTGGCGTAGCCTCCATGGGCGGCGCGGCGCGGCTGATTATTATGTGATGTAACATATACAACGCGCCGTTATCCTGGCGTTTGGGGAACATCCTGACCATGAAAACTGACATCGCAATCATCGGCGCTGGCCCTGCCGGCATGTTGCTCGCGCATCTGCTGTCCCAGGAGGGGATAAGCGCGGTGGTGCTGGAGCGGCGCGACCGGGCTTATGTCGAGGCGCGCGTGCGGGCTGGCGTGCTCGAGCAGGTGACGGTTGATCTGTTGCGCAGGCTTGGGCTGAATGCGCGGATGGAGCGTGAGGGGCTGGTGCATGGCGGCACCAATCTGGCGCTGGATGGAGAGTTGTTCCACATCGATCTGGCAGCACTCACCGGCGGGCGGCATGTTGTTGTTTATGGCCAGCAGGAGGTGATGAAAGATCTGTTCGATGCCGCGCCGGCACGCGGGGTCGAGATCGTCTGGAATGCCGAGGATGTGGCGCTGCATGGGCTGGATGGGGATGAGCCAATTGTGACCTGGACCGCGCAGGGGGAGGCGAAGCAGCTCGCCTGCCGCTTCGTGGCCGGGTGCGACGGGTTTCATGGCGTCAGCCGGGCGGCGATTCCCGCCACGGTGCTGCGCCAGTTCGAGCGTGTCTATCCGTTTGGCTGGCTCGGCTTCCTCGCCGATGTGCCGCCGGCGGATGAAGAGCTGGTCTATGCCAATCACGAGCGCGGCTTCGCCCTGGCCTCGATGCGCTCGCCGACCCGCAGCCGCTATTACGTGCAGTGCGGATTGGAGGAGAAGCTCGAGGATTGGCCGGATGAACGGTTCTGGGATGAGCTCTGCCTGCGGCTTGGCCCGCAGCTGGCGGCGAAGGTGACGCGCGGGGCCGCTTTTGAGAAATCCATTGCGCCGCTGCGCTCTTTTGTTGCCGAGCCGATGCGCTGGGGACGTTTGTTTCTGGCCGGGGATGCCGCCCATATCGTCCCGCCGACCGGCGCCAAGGGGATGAACCTGGCCGCCTCCGATGTCACGTTTCTGGCAGAGGCGCTTGTTGAATTTTTCAAGTCCGGCAAGGCTGGCGGGATTGAGGGCTATTCCGCGCGCGCCTTGGCGCGGGTGTGGAAGGCGGAGCGCTTTTCCTGGTGGTTTACGTCGGTGACGCATCGCTTTCCGGAGATGGATGGATTTTCCCGGCGGCTGCAAATGGCGGAGCTGGATTATATCCGCCAATCCGAGGCGGCGCAGCGGAGTCTGGCGGAGAATTATGTCGGCTTGCCAATGCTCTAGCTTTTGTGTTGGCGCGTCGATCTGAACCTGTATCGTATAGGGATCGCCCACGCGCTTTGGCGCCGGTCAGGTGGTGTTGTCTGCCGATGATGTCGCTGACACGGGCGGAGCCCTGGGCATGAGGCCGGTATGATATGATATATATTAAATCGATCTGACCCGAAATTCTTGACGGCGTTCCGCCGATCGCTCTATTCTGACCGTTAAAATCAAAACTAAAACAGCTGCTGCGGGCATTGGGATGAAACGGCATGTCATGTGAAACGACGCCGGGGACATGGATCGAGGCTGTTGGCGCGAGTCAGATGCCCGTTTGGGATCATGCGCTTTGGCAAATGATGGGGGGGTTGAAATCCAACATCATTGACGACGCACCGTTTTTTGGACGTGCCCGCTTCCAGGAAGCGGGGCAAGTCAAGCTTTGCGAGCTTTCGTCCTCCTCTGTGGCGGTGGTGCGGGAGGCGCGCAGTGCCAATAACGGTCCACGTGAATTCGTAAAAGTCGCTGTCCAATTATCCGGACGCAGCCTGTTCGCCCAGGCTGGGCGGGAGGTGGTGCTCGACGGGGCGGGATGGACATTTTACGATACGGCGCGGCCCTATCGGGTGGTGAATCTGACCGAGGTCCACCAATTCGTGATTCTGGTGCCGAAGGCAGAGTTGCATTTACCCGCTGCCCAACTGGATTGTTTCGGGGTGCATGATTTCGGCCAAGTGTCGGCCGTAGGAAGAATTTTTCCGAATTACATCAACAGCATTCTGGCCGAGGGCGCGCGGGCCAACGCCAGCGAAGCGGCGGGGCTTGGGGAGGTGGCGACCAATCTGCTGCGCCTTGCCATCGCCGGCGCCGCGCAGGAGCGCGCTAGCGTTTCCGCCGCCCAGACGCTGGAATTTCAGGTGAAGCATTATATCCGTACCCATATCGCCGATCCGGAGCTTTCGGTGCAGACCCTGGCCGAGCAGTTCGGGTGCTCGAAGCGGCATCTGCATCGCGCCTTTGCCGGGAGCGACATCTCCTTGTCGGATTTTATCTGGCAGTCTCGCCTGGAGCGCTGTGCCCAGGCGCTGCGCGCCACGGCGCAACGCCATCTTGCTGTCGGCGAAATCGCATTCGCTTATGGATTCAATAATTTTTCGCATTTCAGCAGGGCATTTCGAGAGCGTTTCGGCTGCAGCCCCAGTGCGTATCGGCAGACGAACCACTAAACCCGGCCTGTGCCGCCAAGATTGAGTCTTGAGAGCCTGTCCCTTTCGGACAAATCTCCATGTCTCCCCTGGAACAGCGTGGCCGAGGCCAGAATGCGATAAGCTTCGCAGCGCCGGATTCAACGTGGCGGCAAGAGGCAAGAGGCAAGGGGAGGGAGGCTTGGAATGCCGTGAATGCTGTGCGGTATCTCTAAAAGGTATGTAATATAACATAACTAATGCTTGGGCCGCTCCATCGGTTCCTTAAAATCAACGCCGCAAAGGCGTATCCAATATGGGAGCGTTCAATGAAAACAAGAAAATTCAAGGCTGTTTCATCCGCGGTTCTGGCCCTGGCGCTGGCCTGCGGTGCGGCGCTGAAGCCCGCCCAGGCGGTGACGGTCAACGAGCCGTCGGGCATCAATCTCGGCGGCACCAGTTTCTTCGATGCGCTGGGTAAATACACGCCTGGTCTGATCTACCAGCAATATTTCCAGATCCAGCATTTCAACGCCATCAACGACACCAATGGCAACGCGATTCCGGTGTTCAAGAACACCAGCATCACCGCGATCGTCTCGCTCAACCAGTTCATCTATGTGTCGCCTTATCATCTGTTTGGCGGGGTGCTGGGGGCGATGGCGATCGTGCCGCTGGTCGATCTCAATGCCTCCTTCGCGCATGACAGCCCGGTCCGGCTGGTCGCCAATCGGGGCATGGGGGTTGGCGACATCACCTGGGGTCCGTTCATCGCGTTTCCGCCGGTCATTCGCGGCGGCCGCCCGGTTTTCGCGCAGCGCATGGAATTCGACGTGATCTCGCCCAGCGGGTCGTATGACACCTCGAAGGACATCAATCCCAGCTCGGGCTTCTGGTCGATCAATCCCTACTGGTCGGTGACAGTGCTGCCGACCGCCAAAACCGAATTGTCGGCGCGGTTCAACTATCTGCATAATTTCACCAACTCCCAGCCGGCCTCCAGCGCGCCGCTGCCGGCCGGCACCACCACCCAGGCGGGTGATGCGGGCTGGGTGAACTTCACCGCCTCCTACGAGGTGCTGCCGAAGCTCAATGTCGGGCTCAACGGCTATTACTTCAAGCAATTCACCGACGACCAGGTGAATGGCGTGACCCAGAAAGGCACCGAGACGGAAAGCCTCTCGATGGGGCCGGGGGCGACCTACATGTTCAACCAGAACAATATTGGCTTCCTGAATGTCTATCTGCCGGTGGTGAAGAAGAACACCACCAACGGCTTCAATGTCATTCTGCGCTACATCCATGCCTTCTGAGATGCCAACAGCAAAGAACGGGGAAACACCATGAGCGTTCACGATTCAAACACCCGTGACGGGCTGTCGCGCCGGCTGCTCGTCGGCGCCGGTGCCGGCGTTGCGCTGGGGCTTGGCGCCGGCTGGCGCCCGGCGCGGGCGGCGGCGGCGAATACGCTGCGCATCGGCTTCATCAGCCCGCGCACCGGGCCGCTGGCCGGCTTCGGCGAGGGCGATCCGTTCATTCTCGGGCTGGTCCGCAAGGCATTCGCGAACGGGCTGACGCTGAACGGCACCACCTACGAGGTCACGATTTTCGACCGCGACACCCAGTCCGATCCCGCCCGGGCCAGCCAGCTCGCCAAGGATCTGATCAATGGCCAGCAGATCGATCTGATGCTGACCACCTCGACGCCGGAAGTGGTCAATCCGGTGGCCGATGCGTGCGAGGCGGCGGGCGTGCCGTGCCTGTCCACCATCGTGCCCTGGGAGTCCTGGTATTTCGGGCGCGGCGCCAAGCCGGGCCAGCCTTCGCCGTTCAAATGGACCTACCATTTCTGCTTCGGCACCGCGCAGTTCCGGGATCTCTACATCTCCAGCTGGAATAATGATGTGGCCAGCAACAAGCGGGTGGCGGTGCTGTGCCCCAACGATGCGGACGGGAATGCCATCCGCGCGCATCTCTTGCCCGACCTCGCCAAGGCCGGGTTCGATATGGTCGATCCTGGCGGCTACCAGGACGGCACCACCGATTATTCCGCACAGATCGCGATGTTCAAGAAGGCCGGCTGCGAGGTATTTTGCACCTTCCCGATCCCGCCGGATTTCACCAGCTTCTGGCGCCAGGCGGCGCAGCAGGGGCTGACCCGGCAGATGAAGATCGTCACCGTCGCCAAAACCGGTCTGTTTCCCTCGCAGATGGAGGCGCTGGGCCCGCTGGGCTACCGGATCAATGCCGGCGCCTACTGGCATCCGGCCTTTCCATATGGTTCGGCGCTCACCGGGCTCAGCTCGGCGCAGCTCGCCAGCACCTACCAGGCCACGACCGGGCGGCAATGGCAGCAACAGCTCGGGCCTTCCCTGGCATTGTTCGACGCCATGGTGGCCACGTTGAAATCCGCTGGCAATCCAAAGGACAAATCCGCGGTGGCGAAGGCGATGAGCCGGTTGCAGACGACCACGGTGATGGGCCGGATCGATTTCGTCAACGGTCCGGTGCCCAATGTCGCCACCACCAATCTCATCGGCGCGCAATGGCTGAAGGCGACGTCTGGCAAATATAAGCTGGATTACCGCACCTTCGAGCATGCGGAGGATCCCTCCGTGCCCATCCAGAGCCCGCTTGAGCCGTACAAGATGTGAGGAGGCGCGGCATGTCGTTGGTTGAACTTGATGCTCTTTTGGCAGTGATGGCGGCAAATCCTCCACCGCAAGGCGGTCCCTTGGAATTGCGGGATTGGTTCAACGTCGCGCATGCCGCCCTGCCGGTTCCAGAGGGGCTGGAGATCCGGCGCGTTGAGGCGGGGCCGGTGGGCGGGGATCTCATCCTGCCGGCCGATGCCGTGCCCGGCAGGCTGATCATTTATTATCATGGCGGTGGCTTCGTGCTGGGGTCCGCTCGGACCCACCGGACGGTGGCGGCCAATCTCGCCCGCGCCGCGAACATCGCGGTTCTGGCCGCGGATTACCGTCTTGCGCCGGAACACGCGTTTCCCGCCGCCCATGACGATGCTCTGTCCGCATTTCATTGGGCCTTGGCGGAAGGATACGAGGCAATTGCCCTGTCGGGGGACAGTGCGGGTGGCAATCTTGCTTTGTCCACGGCCGTCAGGGCACGCAACGGAGGAGGGCAAAGCCCCGCCGCCCTGGCCCTGATGTCACCTGCCCTGGATTTTGCGGGGGATGGTGGGACACATCACAGCGTCTCCGATGATCCGATTCTCTCCAAGGAGCTGGTCGATCTGTTCCTCAGCGCCTATTTGCCAGGCCAGAGTTTGCGCGACCCGGCGGTGACACCTTTATTCGCGGAGCTTTCCGGTTTGCCGCCGGTGCTCGTTCATGTCGGATCGCGGGAGATGCTTCGCGACGATTCCGTCACCATCGCGCGGAGGCTGCGCGATGCAGGTGTGCAGGCCGAACTGCGGGTTTGGGATGGCATGTGCCATTCCTGGCAGCTCTACGCGCCGCTGGTGCGTGAAGGGTTGGACTCCATCGAGGAGGTTGCCAGCTTCCTTCGCGGCCATTTGGTGGCTTCATGACCATGCTGCTGGAAGCAACCGGGCTGGTGAAGCGTTATGGCGCGCTGGCCGTCGTCAATGGCGTGGGGTTCCACGTGGCGGCGAACGAGGCTGTCGGCATTGTCGGCCCCAACGGGGCCGGCAAGACCAGCCTGCTCAACCTGCTCTCCGGCGCGGTGCCGGTGAGCGAGGGGCGCATCACCCTGCGCGGGGAGGAGATCACCGGGCAGGACGCGGCCTGGCGCTGCCGCCACGGCATTGGCCGGTCGCACCAGGTGCCAAAGCCGTTCGGCGGCATGACGGTGTTCGAAAATCTGCTGGTGGCGGCAACGCAAGGCGGCGGCTTCGCGCGGCGCGAGGCTTATGACCGGGCGGTGGATTCGCTGGAGCTGTGCGGCATGCTCGCCGTCGCCAACCGTCCGGCGGAAACGCTGGGGCTGCTGGAGCGCAAGCGGCTGGAGCTGGCGCGCGCTCTGGCCACTGGCCCGGATCTGCTGCTGCTCGATGAAATCGGCGGCGGCCTGACCGATGGCGAGGCGCTGGAGCTGGTGGAGGTGATTCTGGATCTGCGCCGGCGCGGCATCGCCATCGTCTGGATCGAGCATATCGTGCACATCCTGGTCAAAGTCGTCACCCGGCTGGTCTGCATGGATGCCGGGCGCATCATCGCCGAAGGGGAGCCGCAGGCGGTGCTGAAAGACCCCGTGGTGATCAGCGCCTATCTCGGTTCGGAGGAGGTTCCGGCATGACTCTGCTGACGATTGAAAATCTCAAGGCCTGCCATGGGCTGCTGGTCGCGCTGCATGATCTCTCCTTCAGCATGGCGCCTGGCGAGGTGCTGGCCATCGTCGGCGCCAATGGCGCGGGCAAGAGCACGTTGATGCGCAGCATCGCCGGCGCGCACCGTCCCGTGCAGGGGCGGATCATGTTTCGCGGGCAGGATGTCACCCGGTTGTCCGCGCACCGGCGGGTGCGGGGCGGCATCGCGCTGGTGCCGGAGGGGCGGCGGTTGTTTCCGGGGATGAACGTGCAGGACACGCTGCACCTCGCCGCCTGCCGCAAGGGGGTGTGGAATTTCGAGACCGTGCTGGAGGCGCTCCCCCAGCTCAAGCCCATTCTCAAGCGCCAGGCCGGGCTGCTCTCGGGCGGGCAGCAGCAGGCGGTGGCGATCGGCCGGGCGTTGATGACCAACCCTGAGCTGCTGCTGCTGGATGAGCTTTCGCTTGGCCTCTCGCCGGTGGCGGTCGATGGGGTTTACGAAGCCCTGCCGAAGCTGCGCACGGCCGGCACCAGCATCATTCTCGTCGAGCAGGATCTGCGCCGAGCCATGGCGGCGGCGACGCGGCTGGTTTGCATGCTGGAAGGGCGCATCGTGCTCTCCGGCGCCGCCGGCAGCCTGACGCGCGAGGCGGTGATGGACGCCTATTTCGGCCTCAACCGGCAAGCGCATTGAAAGGATGTAGCGATGTTCTGGCTTAATCAGATTCTGCAAGGCGTGCTGCTCGGCGGGTATTACGCCTTGCTGGCGGCCGGGCTTTCCTTTCTGTTCGGGGTCATGCGCGTCATCAATCTGGCGCATGGGTCGCTGGCGGTGCTGGGCGCCTTCATCATGATGGTGATCTATCAGACGCTCGGCATCTCGCCGCTGGGCGGTCTCGCCTTGATGTTGCCGGTGATGGCGCTGCTGGGCGTGGCGCTGCAACTCTGCATCATCGAGCCCAGCCTGAAAGGCGGCGCGCTGGTGCCGCTGCTGGCCACGTTCGGCCTGGCGCTGATCTGCGACAATGTGCTGTTCAGCATATTTGGCGCGGATACGCAGTCCTTCGCCGCGGATATCGGCACGCTCTCTTACGGCAGCTGGGCCATTGGCGGGATTTTCATCAGCCAGCTCGCCTGCCTGGTGTTCGCCGCCGCGCTGCTGGTGCTGGGAGGCACGCAGCTTTTACTTTCGCATACCCAGATCGGCCGGCGCATCCGCGCCACCGCGGAGGATGAGGATGCCGCCCGGCTCTCCGGGGTCGATACCAGGCTGGTCCGCGCCGCCACCACGGCGCTGGCCATGGTCATGGTCGGGTTGGCCGGCGCGGCGTTGGGGGCGAGCGGGAGCTTCGATCCCTATGCCGGTGGCCCGCAGCTGCTCTACGCCTTCGAGGCGGTGGTGATCGGCGGCACCGGCTCGCTCTGGGGCACGCTCATCGGCGGCATCGTGCTGGGGGTGGCGCAGGGCGTGGGCGGGGCGCTCAACACGCATCTGTCGCAAATCGCCGGCCATGCCGTGTTTCTCGTCGTGCTGATCGCCCGGCTCTACCAGGGCGGCGCGCTCAGCGCCTATCTCCGCCGTCTCCGCATGAGGGTCGCATGACGCACGCCTATCACGTCCAGCGCTGGACACGCCGCTCCATCGCCAGCACCGCCCTGATCGTGGCGCTGAATTTAGCACTCCTGGCGGGCCCGCTTCTGCTTTCGGCGAATGCGGTCGATCATCTGACCACCTTGTTCGTGTATGTGATGCTGGCGATCACCTGGAACGCGCTGGCCGGCTATGGCGGGCTGGTCTCGGTCGGGCAGCAGCTCTTCTTCGGCTTCGGCGCCTATGGCGCGATCCGGCTCTCCCAGGCCGGCGTGCCGGTCTATGCGGCGCTGCTGCTGGGCGGTGTGAGCAGCGCGGTGCTGGCGCTGATCGTGTCCAGCTTCATGCTGAAGCTGCGGGCGGGGGAGTTCGCCATCGGCATGTGGGTGCTGGCGGCGCTGGTGCAGCTGCTGGTCAGCCTGGACCCGATCGTGCAGGGCGCGACCGGCACCTCGCTGCTGGCGCTCAACAGCTTCGCCCCCGCCGCACGCAGGGCGGACACCTACTGGTTCGGGCTGCTGGCCATGGCCGGGGTGGCGCTGCTGCTGTTCCTGCTGCTGCGCTCGCGGCTGGGGGCGGCGGTGCAGGCGATCCGCGACAATGAGGAGGCGGCGCGCTCGGTGGGCGTGCAGGTCGGGCGCACCAAGCGCATCATCTTCGTGCTGGCGGCGCTGGGGGCCGGCATGGCCGGGGCGGTGTGGCTCGCCACCTCGATCTCGTTTCAGCCGAACACCTATTTCGGCGTGCAATGGACCGCCTACATGATCTTCATTGACCCTCGTCGGCGGCATCGGCACGTTCGAGGGGCCGATCCTCGGCGCCATCCTGTTCTTCGCGGTGGAGGCCGGCTTCGGCGCCCAGGGCGTGTGGTATCTCATCGGCATTGGCGCCGCCGCGGTG
This sequence comes from Acidocella sp. MX-AZ02, assembly GCF_000306035.1. Classification (NCBI taxonomy): domain Bacteria; kingdom Pseudomonadati; phylum Pseudomonadota; class Alphaproteobacteria; order Acetobacterales; family Acidocellaceae; genus Acidocella; species Acidocella sp. MX-AZ02. The sequence goes on along the minus strand of NZ_JH976207.1, from coordinate 1,144,948 downwards.
GGGTTCGCCCTGCTGCTGCCGCAGGGCATCTGGGGCTGGGTGGAGCGCCGCTACGCGCTGCGCCTGCTGCCTGTTGGTTACATGTTGAACTTGCGGGGCGGGGAGGCTGGCCGGCAGCGTGGCTTCGCTCGCCGCCCCTCCACGAAGCCGCCCGCCGCAAGCCCGGCTTCCGAACCATCCTGAATCAATCAAACACGGAGTTAGCATCATGTTGGACGCAATCACCCAAGGCGCTTTCCTTGGTACCGGCTGGGAGGGCAAGCTGTTCAATGGCGACTGGGTCGCCGCCCCCACCATCGCTGACGTGCTGGAGCCCGCCACCGCTGGCGTGCTGACCCGCGCCGGCATTGGCGGTACGGCGGAGATTGCCGCCGCCGCCCAGGCGGCGACGGCGGCCCAGCCTGCCTGGTTCGCCACCCATGAGCGCCAGCGCGAGGCGATTTTGCTGAAGGCGGCCGAACTTTTTGAAACCCATGCCGAGGAGCTGGCGCTCTGGATCGCCCGTGAGACCGGCGCCATCGTCCCCAAGGGCCAGCACGAGGTGCGCGAGGCGGTGGAGATCTGCCGCGCCGCCGCCGCCCTGCTGCACCATATCCCGAGCCAGGTGCTGCCCTCCACGCCGGAGCGCCTCTCCATCGCGCGGCGGGTGCCGCTGGGGGTTGTCGGGGTGATCTCGCCGTTCAATTTCCCGCTGATCCTGGGGCTGCGCGCCGTGGCGCCCGCTTTGGCCATCGGCAATGGCGTGGTGCTGAAGCCGGACCCGCAGACGGTGGTCTCGGGCGGCGTCATCATCGCCCGCATCTTCGAGATGGCCGGGCTGCCGAAGGGGCTGCTGCATATGGTCCCCGGCTATGTGGAGGCGGGTGAGGCGGTCTGCACCGATCCCAATATCCAGATGGTCGCCTTCACTGGCTCCACCGCCGCCGGGCGAAAGGTGGGCGAGAGCTGCGGCAGGCATCTGAAGAAGGTCTCGCTGGAGCTGGGCGGCAAGAATTCCGTCATCGTCCTGGGCGATGCCGATCTCGCCGCCGCCGCCTCCAACGTCGCCTTCGGTGCCTGGTTCCATCAGGGGCAGATCTGCATGGCTTCCGGGCGCATCCTGGTCGAGCGGTCGCTGGTGCCGGCACTCACCGCGGCGCTGGTGGAAAAGGCCAATCATCTGCCGGTGGGCGATCCGGCCTCCGGGCAGGTGGCGCTGGGGCCGCTGATCAACCAGCGCCAGCTGGAGCGTGTGCACAAGCTGGTCACGGACTCGGTGGCGGCCGGCGCGAAGCTGGCGGCGGGCGGCACCTACGAGCAGCTATTCTACAAGCCCACCGTGCTGGAGGATGTGCGCCCCGGCATGCCCTGCTTCGATGAGGAGATTTTCGGGCCGGTGGTGAATATCGTACCCTTCGATACCGACGAGGAGGCGATCGCACTCGCCAACAACACCGAATACGGGCTCTCCGCCGGCATCATCGGCAAGGATATCGGCCGCGCCATGAAGATTGCCCGGCAGCTGAAGACCGGCCTGATCCACATCAACGACCAGAGTGTCGCCGATGACGTGGCCAACCCGTTCGGCGGGCGCGGCGCCTCGGGCAACGGCACCGCCGTCGGCGGCCCCGCGAGCTGGGAGGAATTCTCCATGTGGCAATGGATGACGATGCAGGCCGACGCGCCGATGAAGCCGTTCTGAGGAGGTCAGGATGCATATTCAGGCCGCTGTCACCCGCGCGCCGGGTGGTAAATTCCATCTCGAAACCCTCAGCCTCGAAGCCCCGCGCGCGGATGAGCTGCTGATCCGCATCACCGCCGTTGGCATCTGCCACACGGATCTGGCGATGCGCGACCAGGTGTTTCCGGTGCCCCAGCCGATTGTGCTGGGGCATGAGGGGGCGGGCATCGTCGAGCAGGTGGGGGCGGGGGTGTCCGGCTTTGCGGTGGGCGACAAGGTGGTGATGAGCTACCGCGCCTGCGGGGCCTGCCCCTCTTGCGCGGCGCACGCGCCCAGCTATTGCCACGGCTTCTTCCCGCTGAATTTCAGCGGCGCGCGGGCCGATGGCAGCACCGCGCTCAGCTGTGATTCAGGCCCGGTGCACAGCCATTTCTTCGGCCAGTCCAGCTTTGCCAGCCATGTGGTGGCGCATCAAAGCAATGTGGTGAAGGTGGCGGCGGATGCCGATCTCGCGGTGCTGGCGCCGTTTGGCTGCGGCATCCAGACCGGTGCCGGCGCCGTCATCAATGCGCTGAAGGTCGGGGTGGGGGGAGAGCCTCGCCGTGTTCGGCACCGGCTCGGTCGGGCTCTCGGCGGTGATGGCGGCGAAGCTGGTGGGGGCCACCTCCATCATCGCCGTGGACCGCAACCCGGCCCGGCTCGATCTCGCCAGGGATCTCGGCGCCACCCATGCGGTGAATGCCGGCACGGACAATCCTGTCGAGGCGATCCGGCAAATCACCGGCGGCGGCGTGGCCTACGCGATCGACACGACGGCGCTGATCCCGGTGCTCTCCCAGGCGTTGGCGGCGCTGGCGCCGCGCGGCACGCTGGGCATCATCGGCGCCTCGCGCCCGGATGAGGTGCTGCCGGTGCCGGTGATCGACCTGCTGACCAGCGGCAAGCATATACGCGGCATCGTCGAGGGCGATGCCGAGCCGGCCGTGTTCCTGCCCAAGCTGATCGAACTGCACGCGCAGGGCCGCTTCCCGGCGGAGAAGATGATGCGGTTTTACGATTTCGCGCAGATCAACGAGGCGGTGCATGAGTCGGAAAGCGGCGCCTGTGTGAAAGCGGTTTTGAAACTCTGAGCGTGCAAAAAGGCATGGAGGCTTTGCGATGAGCCTCCATGCGCCCGCCTCGCGGTAGGCAGCGGCGGCTGCGCGAAATGTAGGCTGCGTAGTTTTGCTATCTGCATCAAAACAAATGGCCTTGTGACTGGGGCGCGCGCCGGTTATCAATATCTCTAGGCATTCAAAAAATGACAATGGCAAGGAGAGGCCGATGAGCAGACGCCAGTTAAAGGATGCGGCCTTGCGCGCCAGGGCGCTTTCCGACCAGGGCGTGGCCAAGCCGGAAATCTTCAACCAGATTGCGTCAGAGGTCCAAAAACCCCTGATGGCGGCGCGGATTGTCGCCTCCATTCCCTCGCCGGAAGGCATGCGCCGGTATCGCCGGATGAATATCGTGCTTGCGACTTTGATGATGCTGCTGGCGGTTCTCATCGGGCTGGCGAAGGCCGCGCAGGTCAGCGCCAAGCTGGGGCCGGAACTGGATCCCGGCACGTCGGCGGTCGTCGCCATCCTGCTCGGGCTTTTGTTTTTCGGCGTTTTCGCCTCTGTTTCGCTCAGTATCTTCAAATATAAATATGGCGGCTATATTGGCGCGGTGGTCTTGTTGCTGCTGATGATTCCGCAATCCCTCAGCGCCACCATGCAAACGCTGGCCGACCCGTCCTCCGGCGCGCTGCCGCTATTGGAGCTGTTGCTTGGCGTTCTGCTGCCGATTGTGCTGATCTGGTTGACTTTGAAGGTGCGCAACAATGTGTTTGTGAAGGCAAGGCTGTTCGGCGCGCCGCGTAAGAAGAAGGATGGCAGCTTTGAGTTCTCGACCGCCTTTGAGCTTCGAAACGCAAAAGGCTGATCGTAAATTTTTAAAAACGCGGCCGGTTTCGCACGGGCCGCGTAGCCTATCCAGTAGGCGGAACGGTCCGGCTTGATCGCCTCTTGATTCAAGCTGGACCGAGCGCCCTGTTAAAGATCCAGCACCAGTCTCGCTGTTTTGGCGCGTGAGCAGCACGGGGTGAATTGATCATTGGCGGCATGCTCTGCATCGGTCAGATAGCTGTCGCGATGCTCGGGCAGGCCGGATTTCACCCCCACCAGGCAGGTGCCGCAAATGCCCTGCTCGCAGGATACCGGCACGAACAGCCCGGCTTCGTCCAGAACCGCCCAGGCGCTGCGCCCTGGCGGCACGGTGAGCACCTGGCCGGTACTGGCGATCTCGATCTCGAACGCCTGGTCGCCGACGGTGTCCGTTGCCGGGGCTGTGAAATATTCCCGGTGCAGCCTTGATTCATCCCACCCCGCCGCCTGGGCGCTGGCGAGCACATACGCCATGAAGCCGCCCGGGCCGCAGACATAAAGATGCGTGCCTGCATCCGGATGGGCCAGCACGGCCGCGGCGTTCAGGGCCTGGGCCGGCGCGCCGTCATCGAAATGCGTGACCACCCTGGCCGCGAACGGCGCCTGGCGCAGCGCCTCCAGAAACGCGGCCCTGGCCGGGGTGCGGGCGCAATAATGCAGCTCGAACTCCGCCCCCAGCCGGTGCAGCCGCCGGGCCATCGCCAGCAGCGGCGTGATGCCGATGCCGCCCGCGAAGAGCAGGGTTTTCGATGCCGTCTCATCCAGGGCGAAGAGGTTGCGTGGCGGGCTGATCGTCAGCCTGGCCCCTTCCTGCAACCCGTGCATCGCCACCGAACCGCCGCGTGAGGCGGGCTCGCGCAGCACCGCGATTTCGTAAGGGCCGCCTTCATCCGGGTCGCCGCACAGCGAATATTGCCGGACCAGCCCGCCAAGCAGATGCACATCCACATGCGCGCCGGCGCTGAAGGGCGGCAACGCGCCCGCCACGCCAGCGAGGGTGAAATGCCGCACATCCAGGCCAGCATCGCGGACCGCGACCAGCTCGGTCTCGATCGTCAGCGGCGCCAGCATCAAGCCGCCTGCGCGGCCAGCAGCCGCTCGATGATCCGGCGGGACTGCACCCCCCCCGCGTCGATATTCAGCTTCAGCAAGGCCCGCTCCGGCCAGCGCAGCAGATTTTGCTGCTGCTGTTCCAGCATCTCCCGGTCCTCGTTGAAGATCTTGCCCTGGCCCTCGCGGATCTTGGCGGTGAGTTCGGCATCGCCCGGTTTGAAATGCCGCGCCATGCCCCAGAAATACCAATGTGAGGTCTCGGTTTCCGGGGTGATGAAATCGACCACGATGCTGGAGGCCTTCACCGCCTCCGGCGCCTGGTAGCCGCCATGCCCGGCATGCGCCACCCCGACCTCGATCAACACATGCGAGGGCGGATGGAAATGGCAGATCTGCCAGCGATCAACCGCCACATCCGGCGCCAGATCATTCATCCGCAGCGCCATCTGCCAGAAAGGCGGCGCCTTGATATTTTCCATGAAACGGCTGGTGATGACGTGATCGCCGTCGAGCCTGGTGGAAACCGGCGCTTCGTCGATCTCCTTCTGGCCGATGGAGCCGGCATGCACATAGGTTTCGTGTGTGAGATCCATCAGATTATCGATCATCAGCCGATAATCGCAATTGATATGGTAGAGCCCGCCGCCATAGGCCCATTCCGGATTCACCGCCCATTCGAGATGATGGATGGTCGCGGGATCGGCCTTGGCCTTGTCGCCCGGCCAGACCCAGATGAAGCCGTAGCGCTCCTCCACCGCGTAGGATTTGATCGCGGGGAAGCCGTTCACGCGCTGGCCCGGCATCTCCAGCGCCTTGCCCTCGCAGCCCATCGCCAGCCCGTGATAGCCGCAGACGAGCTTGCCATCCTCGACATAGCCCAGTGAGAGCGGGGCGCCGCGATGCGGGCAGAAATCCTCCACCGCCGCCACCTTGCCGCCGGCGCCGCGGTAAAACACCATTTTTTCGCCGCAGATCGTGCGGCCCAGAGGCGTCTCCGCCAGCTCATCCGGCATCGCCGCCACATACCACGCATTTTTCAGAAACATCGCGTTTCCACTCCTGGATTATTCTTGCTAATGTATCCAATAAACGCGGAATCATGGGTGTGAGTCAATTTGAATCGACTAAATTGTATCCAATTTATGGGTTTTGGCCATGAGTGGTGAACGCACCGGGCAGCGCGTGCTGGTGACGCTGCGGCGGATGATCAGCGCCGGGGAACTCGCCGCCGGGGAGCGTGTGGCGGAAATTCCGCTGGCGCAGCGCCTTGGCGTCTCGCGCATGCCGGTGCGCATGGCCTTCCGGGAGCTGGAACAGGAAGGGCTGCTGGTGCGGGCCGGTGCGCGCGGCTTCGCGGTGCGCGCCGTGTCATCGGCACAGATCGTCGGCGCGGTGGAGGTGCGCGGGGTGCTGGAAGGGCTGGCCGCGCGGTTGCTGGCCGAGCGCGGCGCCAATCATGCGGTGCTGCAAACCCTCAAGCTCTGCCTGCGGGAAGGCGATGCCCTGCTGGAAAAGGGCAGCTTCACCGAGGCGGACGCGCCGCTCTATCTGGATCTCAATATCCGCTTCCACGCCGCCATCATCGAGGCCTCCGGCAATGCCGCCATCCAGGAGGCACTCTCGCGCAACGATCATCTCCCCTTCGCCTCGGTGAAGGCCCTGGCGATCGACCGCAATAATCTCGCCGCGGAATATAAGCGCCTGAATTACGCCCATATGCAGCATCACGCCATCGTCGAGGCGATCGCCGCCGGGCAAGGGGCGCGGGCGGAGGCGCTGATGCGCGAACATGCCAACGCCGTGCTGCGCTACACGGAATTGGATCCAGCGCGCGAGGGGGTGGCGATTCTGCGCAGCGGTCAGTTCAGCTGATGGCTTGAGCGGTTGTCAGAGGCCGGGGGCGGCTTGGATATGGCGGCTAAGCCGCTTCAAATCCCGTCAGCACATTCACCGCGTTGATGCCGATCTCCGCCACCGCATAGCCGCCCTCCATCACGAACAAGGTCGGCCGGTTCAGCGATTTGATGCGCGCGCCCATGTGGGTGAAATGCTCATGCTCCAGCTTGAAATGCGAAATCGGATCGTTCTTGTAGGTGTCCACGCCGAGCGAGACCAGCACCACATCCGGCGCGTAGGCATTGATGCGCTGCAGCCCATCCTCCAGCGCCGCACTCCAGTTTTCCCATTCCGTGCCCCAGGGCAGCGGATAGTTGACGTTGCAGCCTTCACCGGCTCCGGCCCCGGTTTCGTCCGCGAAGCCCAGCATATAGGGGAATTCCTGGTCCGGGTCGCCATGCAGCGAGACGAACAGCACATCGTCGCGGTGATAGAAAATATCCTGGGTGCCGTTGCCGTGATGGTAATCGACATCGAGGATGGCAACACGCTTCGCCCCCTGGTCCAGCAGGGATTGCGCGGCGATGGCGGCGTTGTTGAGGAAGCAATAGCCGCCGAACTGGCTGGCGGTGGCGTGGTGGCCGGGCGGGCGGCAGAGGGCGAAGGCGCTCTCCTCGCCGTCATTCAGCAATTTCGCGCCGGTGAGGGCGACATCGGCGGAGGCTTTGATCGCCTGCCAGCTGGTCGCGGTGATCGGCGTGCCGCAATCGAAGCTGTGAAAGCCCAGCTTGCCGTCTATCTCTTTTGAAACCCGGTCGGTGCGCATGCCGCGCGCGGCCCAAGTATAGGGGTAGGCGGCGCCGCTGCGGCCGCTGGCCAGCCACTGCGCGTGCGCGGTCTGCAGCAGCTCGACCAAGGCCGGGTCATGGATGCGGGTGATCGCCTCCAGCGAGAAGGATTCGGGGGCCAGAACCGGGCCCAGCCCGACTTCACGGGCCCGTGCCAGCACCAGCCGGGCGCGCTCTGGCTTCTCGAACGCCTCGGTAAAGCCGCCGAGGAACAGCTCGCCGGGGCTCTGATGCAGCTCATGGTCTTCGGAGAATATTATTTTCATGCAAGGAATATTATCCGGCTTTTCGGTAGCGGCAAGCGGTCAGAACAACTGCGCCCTGGCGGGGCGGAAATAGGGCGCGATCAGCGCCGGTGTGATCTCGGCCAGGCTGGCCGGGTTCCATTTCGGCTGGCGGTCCTTATCCACCACGGCGGCGCGGACACCTTCATAGAATTCGCCGGTCGCCAGCACCTGGGCGCAGGCGGCGTATTCGCGTTGCAGGCATTCCCGCACATCCGCCGAGGTACGGGCCGCGCGCAGCAGGCGCAGCGCCACCTGTATGCCGGTGGGGGATTTTTGCGCCAGCACGTCCAGCGTTTCCTGGGCGAAGGCCGAGCCCTCCCGCGCCAGCGCCTGGACGATCTGGCTTGCATCGTCAAAGGCGAAGCAGCGGTTGATGAGGTCCAGCTGTGCGGCGAGCTTTGCCTCCGGCACGGCGCGCGGCAGCAGGGCGATGATGTCCGCCCGTGTGGCGCTGGCCGGCAGGGCTTCGAGGTCCGCGCGCAGAGCGGGCAGGGAGGTGCTCTCCACCAGAGCGTCCGCCAGACCGGCCAGGATCGCATCGGCGCCGCCGATGATCTGCCCGGTCAGCGCCAGATAGGTGCCAAGCTCGCCCGGCGCGCGGGAGAGCAGCCAGCTCGCCCCGACATCCGGGAAGAAGCCGATGCCGGTTTCCGGCATCGCCAGGCGCGTGCGCTCGGTGACGATGCGCACCGAGCCATGGGCGGAGATGCCGACACCGCCGCCCATGGTGATGCCGTCCATGATCGCGATATAGGGCTTGCGGAAGGAAGCGATCTGCGCGTTCAGCCGGTATTCGGCGGCGAAGAAGGCGAGGCCCGGGCCGGTGCCCTCGGCGCGATGGTCGTAGAGGGCGCGAATATCGCCACCGGCACAGAGGCCGCGCTCGCCCTCGCCGCTGACCAGCACGGCGGCGATGGCGGGATCGGCGGCGAAACGGGTGAGGGCGGCGTCCAGCCCGTTCACCATCTCCAGGGTCAACGCGTTGATCGCCTTCGGGCGGTTGAGCCGGATGATCCCCAGCGCGCCTTTGGTTTCGATCCCGAGTTCTACTGACATGGCGTTCCGCTCCTGAGGTTTTGCGGGTAATGGACCATGACCCGTCCCACGCGCCAAGGGCAGCCTTGCGGAAAACTTATCTTGCCGCACCGTAAGAAGTCTGAAATCAGGACAGCATGGATCACGTAATCGCGTCGGTTTTTCCGGTTTTTGGGCTGATTTTTCTGGGCTTCATCGTCTCCAAGCGCGGAATTCTCGGGCCGGAGGCGACGGATGCGCTGAATAAATATGTGGTCTGGCTGGGGCTGCCGGCTTTGCTGTTTCAGGCGATGGCGCATATCGATGGCGCGCAGCTGGACCATCCGGCCTTCGTCGCGGCGTTTCTGATCGGCGCGCTGGCGTGTTTTTTACTCTCCTTCGCGCTCGGCCACCGGCATCTGCCGCCGGGGCATCGGCTCTCGGATCGCTCCATCGACGGGCTGAACGCCAGCTATTCCAATACCGGCTATATGGGCATTCCGCTCTGCCTGACGGCGATGGGCCAGGCCAGCCTGGTGCCCTCGATCATTGCCACCATCATCGTCGCCTGCGTGATTTTCGCCGGGGCGATCGTGCTGATCGAGATCGATTTGCAGAAAAGCCCTGGCATCGGTGCGGCGATTGTGAAAGTCGGCTCCTCGCTGCTGCGTAACCCGCTGATCTGCGCGCCGCTGGCGGGGCTGGGCTTCGCGTTGCTGCGCGGCGCTACGGGCTGGGCGCTGCCGGCGCCGGTGTTTCACCTGACCGACCTGCTGGGCGCCTCCGCCAGCCCCTGCGCGCTGGTGACCATCGGGCTGTTCCTGGCGCAGTCGAAAGCGGTGGCGGAAGTGAGGGTGATTGTCCGGTTGGTCGGGCTGAAGCTGGTGGTGCAGCCGCTGCTGACCTTCCTGCTGGCCTATAAGCTCTGGGCGATGCCGGAGGTCTGGGCGAAGACGGCGGTGATCATGGCGGCGATGCCGACCGGCACCGGGCCGTTCATGCTGGCCAAGCTCTATGACCGCGAGGCGGCGGTCACCTCGCGCTCGATTTTGATTTCCACGGTGCTGTCGCTGGCCACGGTCTCAGCCTTGCTCGCCTGGCTCGATTAGCATGATCAGCCGGTAGCGCTCGCCGGCCAGGTGCTGGAAATTCACCTGTGTGAAGCAAAGCGCGCCCTGGGTGGGGTGGTTGAAGCGGCGCAGCCCGCCCAGGCGTGCCTGCACGTCGCGCGCGGCCCAGGCCTTGGCGAAATCCGGGCTTTGCGCGCGCAACTCGTCGAGCAGCCGGTGCAGGCGTGGATCGTCTGGGGTTTCAGCGGTTTCGGCGCGGAATTCGGCGACAAGACGGCGCGCGCTGGCGGCCCAGTCCTGAATGAAATCCCGCGCGGCGGGGACCAGGAAGACGAAGCGCAGCAGGTTGGGCTCGCCGCTTTCATGCCAGGGGGCGAAGAGGGCGCGGGCCGGGGCATTCCAGGCGCGGGCGGTGAAACGGGCATCCAGCAGGTAGGCGGGGGCTGCGATGGCGCTGAGCGCGCGTTGCAAGGCGGCGGGCACCGGGGCCAAAGCGGGCAGCTTGGGCGGGGTGGCGGGGTCGCGGATCTGCCCCAGCGCGAAGAGATAGGCGCGCTCGGCCGGGGTGAGGCTGAGCCCCTGCGCCTGGGAAGCGAGGGTGCGGGCGGTGAGGGAAATATCCCGCCCTTGCTCGATC
>NZ_JH976207.1:1129739-1134479 GCF_000306035.1 Acidocella sp. MX-AZ02 | reverse complement strand
CCGCTGCGGGAGGTGATCCATGGTGGAGTTTATACCAGGATAATTTTGCTCCTTATACCGGTTTATTTACCTGGATAGGGTGAGCCCAGGAGACAAGATATGAGCCAGACCGAGCCGAATTTCGCCGCCACCCACTACGCCCCGCGCGCCGATGCCTATGTGCAGAGCGCCGTGCATGCCGGCGGGGCGGATCTTGACGAGATGGAGGCGCTGCTGCGGGCGCGCGCCCCCGCCTGCGTGCTGGATCTGGGCTGCGGCGGCGGGCATGTGAGCTACCGTGCCGCCCCGTACGCAAACCGGGTCGTGGCGTGCGACGTGACGCCCGCGATGCTGGAGGCGGTGGCGCGGACGGCGTCTGAGCGTGGCCTGGGCAATATCGAAACCCGGCTCGCCGCCGCCGAGGCGCTGCCCTTCGAGGATGGGCTGTTCGATGCGGTGCTGTGCCGGTTTACCGCGCATCATTGGGCGGATGTGCCGGCCGGGCTGCGGGCGGCCAGGCGGGTGAGCAAGACGGGGGCATTCGGGGTGTTCATCGATACGGTGGCGCCGGCGAAGCCGGTGCTGGACAGCCATCTGCAGACGATGGAGCTGCTGCGCGACCCCTCGCACGGGCGCAATTACAGCGTCGCGGAGTGGGGGGCGATGCTGGCGCAGGCGGGCTTCGGGCTGCGCGGGATGACGGTGCGGCGGCTGCGGATGGAGTTTGCCAGCTGGGTGGCGCGCACCGCGACGCCGGCGGTGATGCAGCAGGCGATCAGGGCTTTGCAGCAGGGGGCGCCGGTGGCGGTGAAGGCGTATTTCGCGATTGCCGAGGATGGCAGTTTCGACCTCGAGGTCGCGACCATGATCGTGGATATGGTGTAAAAGTTTTTGGTGCAGCTTTTTTCAAAAAGCTGCGAAAAACGTTGGGGCGTATGCAACGCCGTCGCCACCACCCCAGACATTTCGCGACCCTTTTTGAAAAAAGGGTCGCCCCCAAAAACTTTTGCTAACTGAGCATCTCGGCGACGCGGTCGGCGGCCTCGCCCCAGAGGCTGCTCATCGCCGCGGCGATGCCCTGGGCGGTGGCGCCCCCCTGCGCCGTGCCGGTGAAGCTTTGCAGCTGCCATTGCTGTTGTTTCGCCGGGCGGGTCGCCAGCTGCGCGCTCAGCGTCACCTTGCCCGCCGCATCGGGCGCGAATTGCAGCACCTGGATTTCCACCAGCTGATCCGCCGCCGCGCCGATGGCGCCGCCATCGGCCAGCACAGTATCGCCCGGCAGGCGCTGGGCGAGGTCCTGCACCATCGCCGTCTGCAGCAACTGCGCCAGCGGGGCGGCCCATTGGTCGTTGGCGAAAGCATCCGCCGCGTAGGCGCCGCCGGGTTTGGGCACACCGGACTGGTTCAGCGCGCCGGGCAGGCCGATGCTGCGCACCCCGATGCGCTGCCCGGCCCCGCCGCGTGCCTGCCCCGGCAATGCCGCAATCTGCCAGCTTCGCACCTGCGCCGAGGCGCAGCCCGAGAGCAGCGCCGCGCCGCCGATGAGCACATAACGCCGCTTCATTTGCCGCTCCGTCCGAAGAGCACCGCTTGCGGGTGCTGGTTGAGGTAGGTGGTCAGCGCCTGCAGCGATTGCAGCGTGGCGTTGGCCTGGGTGAGAATCTGCTGCAGGCTTCTCTGGAAATCCGAATCATTGCCGAAGCCCTGGTTCAGCCCCTGCAGCGTGGTGTTGGCGGTTTTCAGCGTGTCGCTTAGATTTTTCAGCAACGCCTTGGTCTGCGCGCTGCCCAGCGTGCCGTTGGCGGTGGCCAGCAGCTTGTTGAGGTTATCGCCGATCTGCTTGAAGGGCATCTGATCGACCTTGCCGGTGATATCGGCGGCGTTGGCCATCAGCGCATCCAGCCCGCCTGGCTTGTAGGGCAGCACGATGGCGCCGCCTTCCATTGTCACCTTTGCCGGCGGCGCCTTGGGGTCGATGGCCAGATTAATCTCTTTCTGCCCGGTCACATAATTCTGCGTGCCGAGTTCGACGCGCATGCCGTTATCGACGAAACGCTGGAACACGGCCTGCGGATCCGGGGTTTTTGCGTTCGGGCCGAGCGAGAGGATGCGCTGCGGCTGCAGCTGCATGGTCACCTTCACCTTGGCGGTGCCGTTTTTCTGGTCGACCATCAGCTCCACGCCGGTGACATCGCCGACCTGGATACCAAGGGCGGTGACCGGGGAGCCCGGGGTGAGGCCGCTGACATCGCTGGTGATGTAGGAGACAACCTGGATCTGGGTGTCATAGGCGCTGGATTCCGCCTGCTGCTGTGACGAATAGAGCCGGAAATCGGCGCCGTTCGGGCTGGGTTTGTCGTCCAGCGCCGCATGCGGCAGGCTGAAGGAGATGCCGCCGGCCACCAGCGCCTGGATGGATTGCAGCTGCAATTGCAGCACGCCGCCCTTGATGCCGAAGGCAACGCCAGAGGAGTTCCAGAAGCGGCTATCCTCGCGCACCAGATCGTCGAAGGGGGCGCGGATGAAGATGCTGATCTTGATCGGCCCGATGCCGTTGCCGATGTCATAGCCCAGCACCTCGCCCACCGGCACATCGCGGTAGAAGATCGGCGAGCCGGAATTGATCGAGCCGATGGTGTTGGCGGTGAGTGTGTAGGTACGGCCGGGCTCGTCGGAGCGCACGCCGGGCGGCGTTTCCAGCCCAGTGAAATGGTCCTTGTAGGCGCCACGGGTCTTGCCGGGGTCCACGGAGATATAGGCGCCGGAGACGATGGTCTCGAAGGCGGAGATGTCGGAGAAATTCAGCCGCGGCCGCACCACCCAGAAGCGCGCGTTGGAATTGAGGAAGCGCTCGCCGACATCGTTCATCCGCACCCGGACGATGACGTGGGAATTATCCTTGGCGAGATCGATGCCCTCGACCGTGCCCAGCGCCACGGCTTTGTATTTCAGCTGGGTCTGGCCGGCGGTGAGGCCATCGGCATTGACGAAGCTCAGCGTCAGCAGCGGGCCGCGCTCCATGATGGTGCGATAGCCGAGATAGCCGGCGATGATCGCGGCGACGATCGGGATCAGCCAGACCAGATGGAAGCTCTGGCGGCGCAGCTTCGCACGCGGCGGTGTATTGGGCGGCGGCGCCTGCTGGTCGCTCATGCTTCGGGCTCCTGGTCATTGTCCCACATCAGGCGGGGGTCGAAGGCGTTGACGGCGAACATGGTGAGCACCACCACCGCCGCGAAGCAGATGGCCCCCACATTCGCCCTGACATTGGCGAATTGCCCGAAATGCACAAGGGCGATGAGGATGGAGACCATGAACACGTCGATCATCGACCAGCGGCCAATGAAATCGATGATCCTGTAGGCCTTGGTGCGCCCCTGCAGCATATGGCCGCTGCAGAATTGCGTGGCCAGCAGCATATAGCCCATGCCGAGCAGCTTCAGCAGCGGAATGGCGATGCTGGCGAACAGCACCAAGGCCGCCAGCGGCCACAGCCCGACATCCGCCAGCTCCACGATGCCGCCCATGATGGTGTAGGACTGGGTGTGGGCGAGGCTGGTCAGATCCATGAACGGATAGAGATTGGCAGGAATATAGAGGCAGGCGGCGGCGATGGTGTAGGCCCAGGCGCGGGAGATGCTGGCGGGTTTGCGGGTGAACAAGGGCGCATCGCAGCGCCGGCAGAGATCGCCGGTCTCGCCATTGCTGACCTGGCCGCAGGCATCGCAGCTGATCAGCCCGCCAGCTTGTGCGCTCGGCGCGGTTTTGTCAGGCTGGTCTAGCGCCCGCCAGACGATTTCCTGGTCCAGCCCGGCATCGGCGGCGGCCATGGCCAGCATCAGCCCGATCAGCGCGTAGAGGGCGGTATCCAGCCGCACGCTGAACATGCCGGCGAGGCGGGTATAGGCGACCAGGAAGCCAAGCAGATAGACATCGATCATCGCCCAGGGGGTGATCGGGGCATAGTAGCGGAAAATGCCGCGCAGCCAGCGTTTGGGCAGGTGGAATTTCAGCCCCAGCAAGGTGGTGAGCGTGATCGCGAGCTTGAGCCCCGGCAGCACCAGCGTCACCGCGAAGACCAGCGCGCCGACCAGCCCCCATCCGGCCTCGACCAGCCGCAGCGGCCCGGTTTCGATCCGCGCCAGCGAAAAGCGGCCATAGGCGTCCACCTCCAGCATCGGGGCGATCAGCGCGAAGAGGTAGAACAATCCGGCGGCGAGCGAGCAGGCCAGGGGAAAGTTGAGCGTCGCCCGGCGCATGCGCCAGAGCGTCTGGTCACAGCGCGGACATTCCGCCACCATCCCGGGCTGGATATGGGGCAGACGGCTGAACAGGCCGCAATGCGGGCATTCGCGCCAATCATCGTCGGGAGGGGCCAGCGGCGGCGTGGTCATGTCCGGCTGATTTGGCGCGCGCGCGGGGCCGGTTCAAGCTTTATCAAAGCCCGAGATCGAGCTGATCGGGCTTGGGCGCGGCGCCGGCTTTCACCTCCACCTTGCCATCGGCGAAGCGCAGCCGCAGCGCCGCGCCGGGTTTCACCGCGGCGGCGCTGGTCACGGCCTCGCCCTTGGACGTGGTGACGAGCGCGAAGCCGCGCGCCAGAACCCGTTCATAAGAGGCACTCTCCAGCCGGGCGGTGGCATTATAGAGCCGGGTGGAGGCTTCCTTCAGCCGGGCCGGCAGCGGCACTTGCAGCCGGTGGGCGGCCAGCGCCAGGGCGGCCTGGCGCGGCTGGAGCTGGCCCTGAGGCGGCGGCAGGCG
>NZ_JH976207.1:1127491-1129639 GCF_000306035.1 Acidocella sp. MX-AZ02 | reverse complement strand
CGCCGGCACCGCCATCTCGGCGGCGGCGGTGGGGGTGGGGGCGCGGCGGTCCGAGGCGAAATCGATCAGCGTCGTGTCCGTCTCATGGCCGACGGCGGAGATCAGCGGGATGCGGCTGGCGGCGGCGGCGCGCACCACGATTTCCTCGTTGAAGGCCATCAGATCCTCCAGGCTGCCGCCGCCGCGCGCGACGATCAGCACGTCGGGCTGCGGAAAGCCGGGGGGGAGGTTGTTGAAGCCCTCGATGGCGGCGGCGATCTTCTCCGCCGCCCCCTCGCCCTGCACCGGCACCGGCCACAGCAGCAACTGGCGGGGAAAGCGCCGGGCGATGGTGGTTTTGATGTCCTGCAGCACTGCCCCCTGGGCGGAGGTGACGAGGCCGATGATTGTGGGCAGCATCGGCAAGGCCCGCCGGCGCTCGAACAGCCCCTCGGCCTGGAGCTTCGCCTTCAGCATCTCGATTCGCGCCAGCAGCGCGCCGGCCCCGGCATATTCCAGCTTCTCGACGATCAGCTGATATTCGGAACGCTCCGGATAGGAGGTGATGCGCCCGGTGGCGATGACCTCCAGCCCGTTTTCGGCCTTCAGCCCCACGCGCGGCACCACGCCTTTCCAGATGATGCCCCGGATTTTCGCACTCTCATCCTTGAGCGCGAAATATTGGTGGCCGGAGCCATAGGCCTTGAATTCGGTGATCTCGCCGCGCACCCGTACCCGGCCGAACGAGCCCTCCAGCGTGCGTTTGACCGCCCCGGCCAGCTCGGAGACGGAAAATTCAGGCGTATTGGTCACGGATTCACTCATGCGCGCAGATTATGATACAGCGCCCCCCGGTAACAGAGGGGTTTGCGAGATGCGGGTATTGATCATCGGTTCGGGCGGACGGGAACACGCGCTGGCCTGGGCGATCGCCAAGAGCCCGCTGCTGACGAAACTCTATGTCGCCCCTGGCAATCCGGGCACCGCGACGCTGGCCGAGAACGTGCCCCTGCGCGCCCTGGACGTCGAGGGCATCGTGAAATTCGCCCTGGAACAGAAGATCGATTTGGTGGTGCCGGGGCCGGAAGCGCCTTTGGTGGCCGGGGTGGCGGATGCGCTGGCGGCGGCCGGCATCGCCTGTTTCGGGCCTTCGGCGGCGGCGGCGCAGCTGGAGGGCAGCAAGATCTTCACCAAAGAGGTGGCGGATGCCGCGAAGATCCCCACCGCCGCCTGGGAGAAATTCACCGACGCCGAGGCCGCGCACGACTATCTGGACGAGGTTGGCGCGCCGATCGTGATCAAGGCGGACGGGCTGGCGGCGGGCAAGGGCGTTGTCGTCGCCACCACGCTGGAGGAGGCGCACGAGGCCGTCACCGCCATCATGGAGGACAAGGTGCATGGCGCCGCCGGGGCCTCGGTGGTGATCGAGCAATGCCTGGTGGGTGAGGAGATTTCCGTGTTCGCGCTGTGCGATGGCGAGGATGCTTTGTTCTTCGGCGCGGCGGCTGACCATAAGCGCGTCGGCGAGGGCGATACCGGCCCGAATACCGGCGGCATGGGGGCGATTTTCAATCCGCCCTGGGCGACGCGGGAGGTTCTGGGCCGGGCGATGGAGGAAACCGTGCGTCCGGCGCTGAAGGAGATGGTGCGCCGGGGCACGCCGTTCCGGGGCTTCCTGTTCGCCGGGCTGATGGTGGAGGCGGATGGGCCGAAGCTGATCGAATATAATGTCCGTTTCGGCGACCCTGAATGCGAGACGGTGCTGCCGATGCTCTCTTCTGACCTACTGACCGCGTTGAAGGCGGCGGCGGAGGGGCGGCTTTCTGAGGTAAAGGCGGAATTCGCGGCGGGCGGCTCGGCGACGGTGGTGATGTGCGCCAAGGGTTATCCCGGCGCCTATGCCACGGGCAGCGAGATTTACGGGCTGGACGAGGCGGGTGCGGTGGAGGGTGTGACCATCTTCCATGCCGGGACGATGGCGGACCAGGGCGGGATTCTCGCCAATGGCGGCCGGGTGCTGGCGGTGAATGCGGTCGGCGTGGACCTGAAACAGGCGCTGGGCCGGGCCTATGAGGCGATCGGGCGGTTGGACTGGGAGGATGGGTTCTGCCGGCGGGATATCGGGCGCAGGGCTGTGGGAATCTAACAAAAGTTTTTGGGGGTGTGGGG
>NZ_JH976207.1:1086559-1127391 GCF_000306035.1 Acidocella sp. MX-AZ02 | reverse complement strand
AAAGTCCCCACGAAGGCCTGGGGTGTTGGCAACGCCGTGGCACACGCCCCGGCCTCTTCGCCGCTTTTTTGAAAAAAAGCGGCACCAAAAAACTTTTATAACTTCAGGCCAGATGTTGCTGGCTGGCCCCCGCCCGCAGCAGCGCCACCAGCCCGACCACCGCCACCAGCGCCAGCCCCAGCGCGAAGCCGGTGGCCCCCAATATGCTCATGCACAAGCCCAGCAGCGGCGGGCCGGCGATGCCGCCCAGCGTGTACACCACCATCGACAGCGACATCGCGCTGGCCAGCCCCAGCCCGGCATAGCGCGAGGCCAGGAACACGATGCCCAGCGTGAACATCCCGCCCTGCGCCATGCCCCAGACGAACAGCCACGGCCACAGGCCCTGGTGCAGCGGCAACGCCAGCCCCAGCGGCATGATCGCCATGATGATCGCCGTGGCGTCGCGCAATTTATTGCGGTCCATATGGTCGGCCAGCACGCCGAGCCCGATGGCGCCCGCCGCCGCGCCCGCCTGCACCGCCGCCGCCATCAAGGCGGAGAGATGCACGGAAAACCCGTCCGAGAGACCATAAAGCGGCAGCAAAGAGAGATTGCAGGCCTCGGTGAAGCCCACCAGGAAGATGCCGATGAAGGCCGGGCGCTGATGGCGCAGAATGTCGCGCTGGCGGGCAGGTGTATCCTCGTCCTCATCCTCCGCGCTGGCTTCGCGTCCGGCCAGCAGCAGCAGGCAGGCGGCGAACGCCGTCACCCCGGCACCGAACAGGAAGGGTAGCGCGCCCTGGTTGCCGGCAATGGCGACCAGAGCCGGGCCGAGCGCCATCGAGCAGCCCAGGATCAGTTCGTACACCCCCGTGAGGCGCCCGCGCAGATGCGCCGGAAAGGAGCCGTTCATCCAGGTGTCCAGCCCGGCCCAGCGCAGCGCCACCGCGCCGCCCATCACCAGGCAGAGCAGGCTCCAGACCCACACCTTGCCGGTGGCGGCGAAGCCCAGAAACACGAAGATGGTGATGCAAACCCCGGTGAGCACCATGCGCTGCAGCCCGAGCTTGCGGGTGACACGCGGCACAAAGCCGGAAACCGCGAGCAGCCCGACCCAGGGCAGGGCCGAGATGATGCCCACCCAGAAATCATCCACCCCCTTGGCCCGCAGCGCCACCGAGAGCAGCGGCAGGAACATCCAATAGGCACCAGCCGAGAAAAACGCCCCGGCAATGGCGATGGAGAGACGCAGCGCCGCGTTCATGCCGGGCTCTTACGCCGCCAGGGCCTGCGCCCGCACCAGCCGGGCGAAGGCACCGTTCTGGGCGAGCAGATCCTCATGCGTGCCGGTTTCCACCGCCTGGCCGTCGGCCATCACCACGATCTGGTCGGCATCGCGAACGGTGGAGAGGCGGTGTGCCACGACGATGGTGGTGCGCCCGGCGCGCAGCCGCGCCAGGGCGGCCTGCACCAGCGCCTCGCTCTCGGTGTCCAGCGCGCTGGTGGCTTCGTCCAGCAGCAGGATGCGGGGGTTGCGCAGGATGGCCCGGGCGATGGAGACGCGCTGGCGCTGCCCGCCGGAGAGGCGCTGGCCGTTCACCCCGACACGGGTTTTGAAACCCTCCGGCATGTCCTTGATGAAGCCACAAGCGGCGGCCTCGGCGGCCTGGGCCACCTCCGCATCGCTGGCACCTGGGCGGCCGAGGCGGATATTCGCCTCGATGCTGTCATCGAACAAAAGCGCTTCCTGGCCGACATAAGCGATGGCGCCGCGCAAAGAGGTGAGGGTGACGTGGGAGATATCCGCGCCATCCACCAGGATTTCGCCCGCTGAGGGGGTGTAAAGGCGCGGGATCAGCGCCAAAGCCGTGGATTTGCCGGCACCCGAGGCCCCGACCAGGGCCAGCATCTTGCCGGGTGCGGCGGTGAAATCCAGTGATTTCAGGCCGATGCGCCCATCCGGATAGGCAAAGCCGATTTGCCGGAAGCGCACTTCGCCAGGGCCGGCGGGCAGCGCCACCGCGCCTGGGGCATCGGCGATGGCGGCGGGTTCGTCGATCACATCGAACACCCGGATCATTCCCGCCAGCCCTTCCTGGATGGCGGCATTCATCGTCCCCAAAGCGCGCAGCGGGCGGGACATGATCAGCAAGGCGGACATGAAGCCCATGAAGCTGCCAATGCCGGCCCCGCCGGTGGCATTGCGCCAGCCCTCGAAGCCGATGACCAGCGCCACCGCCACGCCGGCCAGCACTTCCAGGATCGGGTCCAGCCGGGCGCGCACGCGGGTCATGCGGATCAGCGCGCGGTAGAGCCCGGTGAAGGTGGCCTCGGCGCGCTGCTGCTCGATCTCTTCCAGCCCGTAGGCGCGCACGGTGCGGGCCTGGGCGAAGCTTTCATTCAGGATGGCCGCCGCCTCGCCCAGCTGCGCCTGCATGCCGCCGGAGGCGCGGCGCATGCGCCGGCCGATGCGGTCGATCGGCATCGCCGCCAGCGGGTAGATGAAGGCGGAGATCAGGCTGAGCTGCCAATCGATCACGAACATCGAGACCACGAGCCCGACGACGGTGGTGGCATCCGCCACCGCGTTCACCGCGCGGGTCATCGCATCGCGGATCACGGTGGCATCGGTGGTGAAGCGTGTGGCGAGCTGGGCCGGGGCCTCGCGTTCCACCCGCGCCAGGGCGGCGTTGGTGAGATGGCCGAACATGGAAACCTGCAGCCGGCGGATGACCAGCAGCACCATGTCCTGCGTCATCACCGCCTGCAGGTACATCGAGCTGCCCTTCACGGCGGTGACGGCCAGCACCATCAGCGGCACCTGGTAGAGGATGCGCTTATCCTTGTCCGCGAACAGGTCGAACGCCCATTTGATGATGATCGGGTAGAGCGCGGTGGTGGCCGAAAGCGCCAGCGTGGCGGCGACGATCAGCGCGATCCGGCCCTTGAAATGCCGCACATGCTCGCGCCAGAGCCGGCGGACCAGGGCAATGGTGGAGGCGTTGGCGGCGGAAATCGGGGCTTTGCTCATGGCGGCGTGGTTAAGCACAGTTTGGGCCGGCGGAAAAATGCGCTACAGCCCGGGCATGGACACGATCTACAAGGGCGACCTTTCCACCCCCCATGGCCGGCGCAATGCCTGGGTGGATGCGCTGTTTGTCGACCACGCCTTTCTGCGCATCTTCTGGACCAATTTCGCGCCGGTGGTGCCGGGTGTGCTGTATCGCTCCAATCACCCAACCCCGGGCAATCTGCGCCGGTTCAAGGAGAAGGTGGGGCTGAAGAGCCTGATCAATCTGCGCGGCCAGGCGAAGAACGGCTCCGATGCGCTCTCGCGCGAGGAAGCGCGCCGGCTGGGGCTGGATTTCTACGACATGGCTTTCGAGTCCCGTGGCGCCCCGCATAAGGACCGGATTTTGCGGCTGGCCCAGATTGTCGAGACCATGCGCGGGCCGGCGCTGATCCATTGCAAATCCGGCGCGGACCGGGCGGGGCTGGCGGCGGGGCTGTTCATTCTGATCAAAGGTGGCACGGTGGGGCAGGCGATGGGGCAGCTCTCGCTGCGCTTTGGCCATATCAAGCAGTCCAAGACCGGGATTTTGGACGCCTTCTTTGAGCTTTATCGGCGCACGGGCGAGGGGCGCAAGCCATTCCTGGACTGGGTGCGCGAGGATTATGACGAGGCCGAGCTGCGGGCGGCGTTCAAGGCCGGGCAGGTGGCGGAGTTTATCAACGGGAAGATTCTGGGGAGAGAATAGCAAAAGTTTTTGGTGCAGCTTTTTTCAAAAAGCTGCGAAAGACCGCGACGTGGGGCAATTGCGGTGCCACAACCCCAAACGTTTTACGGCCCTTTTTGAAAAAAGGGCCGCACCCCAAAAACTTTTAGTTTTTTGGCGCTGCGCTGGGCTTGGTGGCCTTCTTCAAAATTTCATTCTGCACCACGTTCTGGATGCCACCCGCCGCCTCCTGCGTCGCCGCCGCCGCGACATCGCCCCAATAAGGCGCCATGTCCGAGGGCTTCAGCGCATGGATCTGCGTGACCTGGCCGATCACCCGGTCATTCACATCCCGCACCACCCAGGTCAGCTGCACCTCATCCTCGCCCTGGCCCGCCGGGGTCGCCTTGACCGTGCCGGTGACGGTGAAATCGGCGGTTTTCTTGTCCTTCACCAGGATCAGATCGGGGCCGGGCAGGGCGTGCGCCAGATCGGTCGGCAGCGCGGTGTCGCCATCGCCCGGCGCGCCGGTGACGCCGGCGATGAAGATGCGCGGCGTGCGGTTTTCCAGCGATTGCGGATTGCTCTGCTGAATATCGGCATTGATCCCGGCCATCAGCTTGGACAGGCCCGGTGCCGCCGCCTTCGCCGCCGCGTCCAGCGTCCCGGGATCGCCGTTCGACCAGCCCTGGGCGGAGACCGGCGCGCCGGTCTGGTGCCCGTAGATCTTCTTGTCCGGCCCGACCACCGCATAGGCGGGCACCACGCTCGCACCCTCCAGCTTGGCGGTGACATCAAGATGCCAGTTCAGCGTCTGCGCCGGGCCGGCGACGCTCGGCACGTCATAATCCGCCAGCTCGGTGGCGAGGTCCTTGGCGTAGAGCTGGGCCGCATCGTCGCCCAGCAGGGCTTGGCCGGGCGCGGGCACGAACAGCACCGGGGCCGGCGGGATCGAAAGCCGGGCGCCGGCCGGGCCGGGATTGCCATAGAACGGTTCGGGCAGCGTGCCGCATCCGGCCAAAGCGAGAGCGAGGAGAAGGGAGGCGCGTTTCATGAGCATATGACCGAAAGCTGATGGCCCGTGGCGGGCGCCTGCCGCAAGGTCTTGCGGCGATAGGAAAAGAAATTCACCTCATCCGCGCAGGTATCGTGCGGCAGGATTTCGGCGGTGACACCCGCCCGGGCCAGACGCGCGGCGCAATAGCCGGGCAGGTCGAACCAGAAATGGCCTGGGCGGCCGGCGGTGAAGAAACTGGCGGCGGCACGGGATTCATCCAGCACGGCGGCACGCATATCCTCGCCCACCTCGTAGCTGGGTTGATGGATGCAGGGGCCGATGGCGGCCTGCACGCGGACCGCACCGAGACCCCGCAGCGCCATCACGGTCGCTTCCAGTACCCCGGCCAGCGCGCCGCGCCAGCCGGCATGCGCGGCGCCGACAGTGCCATTATCGCCATAAAACAGCACCGGCGCGCAATCGGCGGTGATAATGCCCAGAGCCAGACCGGGCAGGGCGGTGACCAGCGCATCCGCGCTCGGGCCGTCGCCTTCGGCCCAGGGCGTAGTGACATTTGCCACCAAAGCCCCGTGCACCTGTTTCAGCCCCAGCAGCGCGTCACGCTCCACCCCCATGGCTTCAGCGATGCGGCGGCGGTTTTCCCGCACGGCATCGGCGTCATCGGACGAGAAGCTGGCATTCAGGGTGGCATAGTGGCCGGTGGAGACGCCGCCATGGCGGGTGAAGAACCCGTGCCGGGCGGGCAGATCGGCCGTAATGAAATCGGTCATGCGAATCCTGGCAAAGTCGGCAGGTCGGGCGGACAGATTGCCAGCACCTTGAACAGGCTGCCCATCGCCTCCGGCGCCGTCAAGCGCTGCACGGTCAGGCGCAGATCCATCGCCTTCTCCGGATGGCGCTGGGCCAGGCGGTCGCTGCGCTGATAGAGGCCGAGCGAGGTGAGGAAATGATTCTGCTTCACCGGGCCCTGGGACGGGACAGCGCGTTTCAGCGCGCCGAAATCGACATGGGCGGTGAGATCGGCCTCGCCCGGCGCGGCCAGCGGGTCGGCATAGGCGCCGTCACGGATGGCCTGCACGCTCTCCCCGGCGGCACTCTCCGCCGGGCCGTAATCGATGAACAGCCCGACGCCGCCGCGGGCCGACAAAGCCCGCACGAAGTCCAAAGCCGGCTCATTCACCTCGCGCACGCTGCCGATGGGATCGTCCGGCAGGGCGTAGTGGGTGGGGTGTTCGGCATAGGCGCCGTCCGCCACATAGCGCTCCATCCAGCCGGTTTCGCGGCGGATGAACTGGCGCACCGGCAGCGCGTCCAGGAATTCATTGGCGAGCAAAATCAGCGGGCCGTTGGGGATGTCGGCTAAGCTGTCATGCCAGTGCGCATGGGGCACGCGGGCGGCCTGTTCGGCGCGCAAGGCCGGCGAGGTTTCGATGAAATGCACCGAAGGCGCGGGCCATACCCGCAGCGCATCGGCCATCAGCACGCCGCGCCCGGGGCCGGCTTCGGCCAGCATGATGCCCTCCGGCGCGCCCATCAGCTGCCAGACCACTTTCGCCCAGGCGCCGAGCAGCTCGCCGAACACCTGGGTCAGCTCCGGCGCGGTGACGAAATCCTGGCCGAAGCGGCCCTTGGCGTAATAGGCGGCGTTGGCCGCCGCCATGAAGTGGTCGAAACGCTGCGCGCTCACGCTTTGAGGTCAGGCGTTTTGGGGCTGGAAGCTGTGGGTTCGCGCAGGATGGTTTCCCGCGCCGGGCGGGCGAAATACAGGAAGATCAGCCCGGCAATCACCATCGGGATGGAAAGCAGCTGCCCCATCGTGGTGCCGAAGGGCAGGAATCCCAGGAACGGGTCCGGCTCGCGGAAGCACTCGCCGGTGATCCGTGCCAGCCCGTACCCGACCAGGAAGATGCCGGTGAGCGTGCCGGTGCGGGTGCGGATGCGCAAGGAGTTGGCGAAGCACAGCATGATGATGAACAGCGTGATGCCTTCCAGCGAGGCCTCGATCAGCTCCGAAGGGTAGCGCGCCAGCTGATACGGGTCGGCGGGATAGACCATCGCCAGCGGGAAGCCCGGCGGGGCGGCGCGGCCCCAGAGCTCACCATTGACGAAATTCGCGCAGCGCCCGAGGAACAGCCCGATCGGCACCGCCACGGCGATGCGGTCGGCAAAGCGGAACGGGTT
Source organism: Acidocella sp. MX-AZ02 (assembly GCF_000306035.1). Taxonomy (NCBI): domain Bacteria; kingdom Pseudomonadati; phylum Pseudomonadota; class Alphaproteobacteria; order Acetobacterales; family Acidocellaceae; genus Acidocella; species Acidocella sp. MX-AZ02. The sequence continues at coordinate 1,120,494 of NZ_JH976207.1, read as the reverse complement.
CAGCCCGTGCTTCCAGCAGAAGCTGAGAATCGCCACGGTGACGCCGAGGAAGCCGCCATGAAAGCTCATCCCGCCATCCCAGACTTCCGGGATCGCCAGTGGATGGGTAAAGAAATAAACCGGCTGGTAGAACAGAACATAGCCGATGCGCCCGCCAAGGATGACGCCGAGCACCGCCCAGGTGAGGAAATCATCCACATGCAGCCCGCTGGCCGCCACCGGCGGGCGGGCCACCATGCGCCGCACCAGCCGCCAGCCCAGCAGCAGCCCGACAATATAGGCCAGGGCGTAATAATGGATGAAAAGCGGGCCGATATGGAACCCTTTGGGGAAGACCGGCAGAATGATCGGGTGGCTCATTTATAGGGATCGGCCTTCAATAGATGGTTCTGGATATAGGCGGTAACGCCCGCTTCCAAAGAGATGAATTGATGATTGAAGCCCAGCGCGCGCATCCGCTGCATCGGCGCCTCGGTGAAGGATTGATACTGCCCGCGCAGCGCCTGCGGCATGTCGACATATTCGATCCGCTCTTCCACCCCGTTGGCGGCGCAGACGGCGCGGGCCAGGTCCGCATAGGTGCGCGCCGTCCCGGTGCCGAGATTATAGATGCCGGCGAGGGAAGGGGTGGTGAGCAGGAATTTCAGCCCCGCCACCACATCGTCCACATGGATGAAATCCCGGCTCTGGGCGCCGTCCGCCAGCTCCGGGCGATCCGATTTGAATAAACGCGCGGGGCCGCCGGCGATGATCTCGTCATGCTTGACCTTCACCACCGAGATCATCTTGCCCTTGTGATATTCATTCGGGCCATAGACATTGAAGAATTTCACCCCGGCCCAGGCCGGCGGGGCGGGGCGGTGGGCGGCGACCTGCCGCAGCGCCCAGAGATCGAAGGCGAGCTTGCTCCAGCCATAGAGATTAAGCGGACGCAGCCGGGCCATCGCGGCGAGGTCGTTATCGTCGCTGAAGCCCTGCGCGCCATCACCATAGGTGGCGGCGGAGGAGGCATAGATGAAACGCACGCCATGCCGCGCGCACCAATTCCACAGCATCTGGCTCAAGCTGACATTGCTGCGCCAGACCAGATCCGCATCGCGCGCCGTGGTCTCGGAGATGGCGCCCATATGCACAATGGCGGAGAGACGCGGGTTGCTGCCGAGCCACGCCTCCAGCGCCTCCGGCGCCACCACATGGGCGGGCGGGTTATGGTAGAGATTGCGCCATTTCTGCCCTTCCTGGCCCAGCCAGTCGGCGATGGCGACCTCCTGCCCGTCGGCGGCGAGCGCCGCGTTGAGATTGGAGCCGATGAAACCCGACCCGCCCGTGACCAAAATCATGCCCCGGGTTATATGGACAAGCAGGACAAGCTGGAAGGCCCCGCAGATGATTGAACGACCGAAAATTTTTGACGATCTGGCCGGCGTGGCGGGCGGCGCGATCTCCGCCCTGGCGGGTTTGCGCGAGGAAATGTCGGCGCTGGCCAAGGCGCGGGTGGAAGAGGCGCTGCGGCGGATGGATCTGGTCCGGCGCGACGAGTTCGACGCGATGGCCGAGCTGGCCCGCCGTGCCCGCGAGCAGGCGGATGCGCTGGAGAAACGCGTCGCGGCACTTGAGCTGGCCGGCAAGGATGGCGCCGAGCCTTAAAGAGGTGGCGCCGGAGGGCTTCATCACCGCCCAGCTCGCGATCGGGCGGGCGGCGTTGGTGCCTGAGATCCGGCTTTATCTGGCCAGCGCGCTGACGCCGCTCTGGCAGGCGACGGAGGCGTTTCTCGCCGAACAGAATATCGCCCCGCCTTACTGGGCCTTCGCCTGGCCCGGCTCGGAGGCGTTGGCACTGTATATAATGCAGCATCCGGAGCTGGTGCGGGGCAAGCGGGTGCTGGATTTCGCCGCTGGCTCCGGGCTGGCCGGCATCGCCGCCGCGCTGGCGGGCGCGCAAAGTGTGGAAGCCGCCGAGATCGACCCGATGGCGCAGGCGGCGATTACCCTGAACGCGGCGTTGAACGGGGTGGAGATCAGCCTCAGCCCCGGCAATGTGGTGGGGCAGGCGGGCGATTGGGACGTGATCATCGCCGGGGATATATGTTACGAAAGCGCGATGGCGGCGACGATCATGCCCTGGCTGCGTGGCTTGGCAAAATGCAAGATAGTTCTGCTCGCCGACCCTGGACGGCGCTACCGTCCGGCCGATCCAGGTGAGATTTTGGCGCGTTTTGAGGTGCCGACCAGCCTGGAATTGGAAGATTCGACCACAAGACAGGTTTGTTTATACGCGATTTCCTCTGGTCTGGATTGAACAGAGCAGAGTTTCGTTCCGAATCGTTGACCGCCCCATTCATGGGGACTAAGCACCTGCAACATAATATGGCTGCACTGACCTGAGAGAAAGGTTCCCATGAAGGATGTCCGCGAAGCCCTGATGATAGGGCGCAATTCCGAGGGTAAGCTGGTCCGCCGGCCAGTTTCTCCCTTTATGCTGGGCAGCGCCTATCGCTTCCAGATGTCGTCGCTCTCCTCCATCCTGCATCGCATCACCGGGTGCGCGCTGGGTGCCGGGACGATTTTGATGACGCTGTGGCTGGTCTGCGCCGCCTCCGGTGATGGGGCCTTTTCGATCATTCAGGCGATCTGGGCCTCCTGGATCGGCATGCTGATCCTGTTCGGCTTCACCGTGGCGCTGTTTTACCATTTCTGCAACGGCATCCGCCATCTGGCCTGGGATTCGGGCAAGGGCTTCGAGCTGCCGGACATGCACCGCAACGGCAAGCTGGTGTTCGCGGGCACGGTGGCCCTCACCGTGCTGTTCTGGGTCGTTGCCCTTCTGGTGTGGTGAGAGATATGAGCACGCAAGACAAATCCCCCTCGATCACCATGCGCCGCAGCCAGCTGGGCCGGGCGCGTGGCCTTGGTTCCGCCAAGCATGGCGCCGCCCATTGGTGGGCGGAGCGCGTCACCTCCGTGGCGCTGCTGCCGCTCTCGCTCTATTTCGTGGTCTCGGTGATCATGCTGCTGGGCGCTGACGCCCACGCCATGCACGCTTACATGGCCGAGCCCTGGAACAGCGCGCTGTTCCTCGCCCTCATCATCATCATGTTCTACCATCTCTCGATGGGGCTGCAGGTGGTGGTCGAGGATTATGTGCCGAACGAGGCCAAGCGGTTGCTGATGGTCATGGTGCTGAAAGGCATCATCATCTTCCTGGCCCTGGCCTCCGCCGTTTCCGTCCTTAAGCTCGCCCTTTCCTGAACGAGGCGTAATATGAACGCGATCAGCAAGCCCTCTTTCGGGGCGTATAACATCATTGACCATACGTACGATGTCGTGGTCGTCGGCGCCGGCGGCTCGGGGCTGCGGACCACTTTGGGCATGGGTGCCGCCGGTCTGAAGACCGCCTGCATCACCAAGGTCTTCCCCACCCGCTCGCACACCGTGGCGGCGCAGGGCGGCATTTCCGCCGCTTTGGCCAATATGGGCGCGGATGATTGGCGCTGGCACATGTATGACACCGTGAAGGGGTCCGACTGGCTGGGCGACCAGGATGCCATCGAATATCTCTGCCGCGAGGCGGTGCCCGCGATTCGCGAGCTGGAGCATTTCGGCATGCCCTTCTCGCGCACCGAGGACGGCAAGATCTATCAGCGCCCCTTCGGCGGCCATATGCAGGATTACGGCAATGGCGAGCCGGCGATGCGCGCCTGCGCCGCCGCTGACCGCACCGGCCACGCCATGCTGCACACGCTCTATCAGCAGAGCCTGAAGCACGAGGTCGAGTTCTTCGTGGAATATTTTGCGCTCGACCTGATCATGGACGAGGAAGGGGCTTGCCGTGGCGTGATGGCCTGGTGCCTGGAAGATGGCAGCATGCACCGCTTCCGCGCCCAGACCGTGGTGCTGGCCACCGGCGGCTATGGCCGCGCCTATCTCTCCTGCACCTCCGCCCATACCTGCACCGGTGATGGCGGCGGCATGGCGCTGCGCGCCGGGCTGGCGGTTCAGGACATGGAGTTCGTGCAGTTCCACCCGACCGGCATTTTCCCGGCTGGCTGCCTGATCACCGAGGGCGCGCGCGGCGAGGGCGGCTATCTCACCAACTCCGAGGGCGAGCGCTTCATGGAGCGCTATGCGCCGTCCGCCAAGGATCTGGCCTCGCGCGACGTGGTCTCCCGCTCGATGACCATCGAGATCAATGAAGGCCGCGGCGTGGGTCCGAACAAGGACCATATCCTGCTGCATCTCGAGCATCTCGGCGCCGACATTCTGCATGAGCGCCTGCCGGGCATTTCCGAAACCGCGCGCGTGTTCGCCGGGGTGGATGTGACCAAGGAAGCCATCCCGGTGCTGCCGACCGTGCATTACAACATGGGCGGTATCCCGACGAACTATCACGCCGAAGTGCTGCGCCCGACGCCTGAGAACCCCGATGCGGTGGTACCCGGCCTGATGGCTGTGGGCGAGGCAGCCTGTGTGTCCGTGCATGGCGCCAACCGTCTGGGCACCAACTCGCTGCTGGATCTGGTGGTGTTCGGCCGTGCCGCCGGGCATCGCGCCGCCGCGACGATCAAGCCCGGCGCCGCGCAGCCGAACCTGCCGGCCGGCGCTGGCGAGGCCTCGCTGGCCCGCTTCGATGCCACCCGCTACGCCAAGGGCGGCACCAAGGTGGCGGAACTGCGCGACCAGCTGCAGCGGACCATGCAGTCCCACGCCGCGGTGTTCCGCAACTCCAAGTCGCTCACCGAGGGTGTCGACAAGATGGAGAAGCTCTGGGCCGGCATGTCCGACATGAAGGTTCAGGACGCGTCCCTGATCTGGAACTCCGACCTCATGGAGGCGCTGGAGCTGCAGAACCTCATGGGCAATGCGGTGGCCACCATGGTTGGCGCCGAAGCCCGCAAGGAGAGCCGTGGCGCCCAGGCGCATGACGATTTCCCCGAGCGCGACGACCATGAATGGATGAAGCATACGGTCGCGTATGTGGCAGATGACGGCAAGGTGGCGCTGAGCTACCGCCCGGTGAAGATGCAGACCCTCACCAACGAGGTGTCCGTGTTCCCGCCGAAGAAGCGCGTTTACTAAGGGGAGATCAGGAAGATGGCTGAATTCAAGCTTCCCGCGAATTCCAAGATCGGCACCGGCAAGACCTACAAGGCCGAGGCTGGTGCCAAGCGGGTGAAATCCTTCCAGGTCTATCGCTGGAACCCGGATGACGGGAAAAACCCGGTGATGGACACCTATGAGGTGGATCTCGATAAATGCGGGCCGATGGTGCTCGACGCGATCATCAAGATCAAGAACGAGATCGACAGCTCGCTGACCTTCCGCCGCTCCTGCCGCGAAGGCATTTGCGGCTCCTGCGCGATGAACATCGACGGCACCAACACCCTGGCCTGCCTGAAGCCGATCGCGGAGGTGAAGGGCGATGTGAAGATCACCCCGCTGCCGCATATGCCGGTGGTGAAGGATCTGGTGCCGGATCTCTCCCAGCCTTACGCGCAGCTGCGCTCGATCGAACCCTGGCTGCAGTCCGACACACCGGCCCCGCCGGATGAGGAGCGCTTGCAGTCCAAAGAAGAGCGCGCCGAGCTGGATGGTCTGTGGGAGTGTATTCTGTGCTTCTGCTGCTCCACCTCCTGCCCGAGCTATTGGTGGAATGGCGACCGTTATCTCGGCCCGGCCGTGTTGCTGCAGGCTTATCGCTGGATCGCGGATAGCCGCGACGAGGCGACCGGCAAGCGTCTGGATGCGCTGGAGGATCCGTTCAAGCTGTATCGCTGCCACACGATCATGAACTGCACCCAGACCTGCCCGAAGGGTCTGAACCCGGCCAAGGCGATCGGCAAGATCAAGCAGCTGATGCTGGAACGCCAGGCGTAAGAGTTAGAACACCGTCCAGGAGAGCAAAGGCCCGGCCACAAGCCGGGCCTTTTTGTTTGCAAAAGTTTTTGGGGAGCGGGGCATCCGGCCTTGGTCTTATTCCCGATGATCGATCCACTCGATCATCGCGTCACATAAAATCAATTTCCTGGATAAGAGATTTATGTCTACATAGCTCACGTTGCGATGCAGCAAACCCAAAAGGAGCTAAGTATGTCTCTGATCAACACCGAAGTGAAACCCTTCACCGCCCAGGCCTTCCATGGTGGCAAATTCATCACCGTGAGCGATGCCGACCTCAAGGGGAAGTGGTCTGTGGTGTTCTTCTACCCGGCTGATTTCACCTTCGTCTGCCCGACCGAGCTGGAAGACCTGGCCGACAATTATGTCGAGTTCAAAAATCTGGGCGTTGAGATCTACGCGGTTTCCACCGACACGCATTTCTCCCACAAGGCCTGGCACGACAGCTCGGACGCGATCAACAAGATCGATTACCCGATGGTGGGCGACCCGACCCATGTGATCTCGCGCAATTTCGACGTGCTGATCGAGGAGGCCGGCCTGGCTGATCGCGGCACCTTCGTGATCGACCCCGAGGGCAAGATCCAGATCGTCGAGATCACCGCCGGTGGCATTGGCCGCGACGCCAAGGAGCTGCTGCGCAAGGTCAAGGCCGCGCAATATGTCGCCGCCCACCCCGGTGAGGTCTGCCCGGCCAAGTGGCAGGAAGGCGAAAAGACGCTTGCCCCGTCGCTCGACCTCGTCGGCAAGATCTGATTGTTGACCCGCCCCCGCCGGGCTTCCGGCGGGGGCACCCAAAAATTATTCAGGCGACGCGCGGCTGTGCGGATGATCCCGGCCCACGCGCCTTTAGTCTCGAAGCAATGGAGCACCCCATGTTGGACGACAGCCTCAAAGGCCAGTTGAAGACCTATCTCGCCCGGATGCCGGAGCCGATCGAACTGGTGGCGTCGCTCGATGACGGCGCGCTGTCAAAGGAAATGCGCGGCCTGCTGGAGGATATCTCCGCGCAGAGCGAGAAGATCACGCTGAAGCTGGATGGCGCCGATGCGCGGGTGCCCTCCTTCGAAATCCGCAAAGCGGGTGCGGCGCGCGGCGTGCGCTTCGCCGGCTTGCCGATGGGCCATGAATTCACCTCGCTCGTGCTGGCCCTGCTGCAGACCGGCGGGTACCCGCCGAAGATCGCGCCGGAAGTGATCGCGCAGATCAAGGAGATCAACGGCGAGTTTCACTTCACCACCTATTTCTCGCAATCCTGCCAGAACTGCCCGGATGTGGTGCAGGCGCTGAACCTGCTCGCCATCCTCAACCCCGGCATCACCCATGTCGCCGTCGATGGCGCGGCCTTCCAGGATGAGGTGAAGGCCGAGAAGGTGATGGCGGTGCCGACGATCAAGCTCAACGGCGAGGCTTTCGGCCAAGGCCGCATGGAGATCGAGCAGATCATCGCCAAGCTGGATAGCGGGGCGGTGGCGCGCGAGGCGGCCAATCTCTCCGCCAAGGAGCCGTTCGAGGTGTTGGTGGTGGGTGCCGGCCCGGCCGGCGCGGCGGCGGCGATCTATGCGGCGCGCAAGGGGATTCGCACCGGCCTGCTGGCGGAGCGCTTTGGCGGCCAGGTGCTGGATACGATGGCGATTGAGAATTTCATCTCTGTGCCGCATACCGAAGGCCCCAAACTGGCGGCAGCACTTGAGCAGCATACGCGCGATTATGAGGTGGACATCATGAAGGGGCAGCTTGCCTCCGCGATTGTTCCGCCGGCGCATAAAGGCGGCCTGTTCGAGGTGAAACTCGCAAGCGGCGCCTCGGTGAAATCGAAATCTCTGGTGCTCGCCCCCGGCGCGCGCTGGCGCACGATGAACGTGCCCGGCGAGGCGGAATACCGCAACAAGGGTGTGGCTTATTGCCCGCATTGCGATGGTCCCTTGTTCAAGGGCAAGCGCGTCGCGGTGATCGGCGGTGGTAATTCCGGGGTGGAAGCGGCGATCGATCTGGCCGGGCTGGTCAGCCATGTCACGCTGATCGAGTTCGATGGCCAGTTGCGTGCCGATGCGGTGCTGCAGGCGAAGCTGAAGAGCCTGCCGAATGCCAGCATCATCACCTCCGCCAAGACCACCGAAGTGCATGGCGATGGCGAGAAGGTTGTTGGCCTGTCCTATGAGGATCGCAAGAGCGGCGAGGTGCATCGGCTGGCGCTGGACGGCATCTTCGTGCAGATCGGGCTGGTGCCGAACACGGAATGGCTGAAGGGCGCGCTGGCGCTGACATCGCGCGGTGAGATCGAGATCGATGTGCGCGGCGAGACCTCGCTGGCCGGGGTGTTCGCGGCGGGGGATGCGACCATCGTGCCCTATAAGCAGATCATCATCGCCGCCGGGGAAGGGGCGAAGGCGGCTTTGTCCGCATTCGATTATTTGATCCGTCTGGCGCCTGAGGTGGCGGTGGCGGCCGAATAAAGCCGTCATGGCCTATCTGCCGAGCCCGCAGCAGCTGCGCTATCTGGTGATGCTGGCGGAGACAGGGCATTTCGGCCGCGCGGCCTCGGCCTGCGCGGTCTCGCAATCCACCCTCTCCGCTGGCATCCTGGCGCTGGAGCGTTCGCTCGGTGCCTCGATCCTGGATCGTTCCGCATCCAAGCATCCGGTTTTCACCCCGCTGGGGCTGGAGCTGGTGGCGAAGGCGCGGGCGGCCCTGGCCGCGCTGGCGACGGTGGCGGAGACGGCGGATGCGGCGCGGGCCCCGATGTCCGGCCCGTTGCGGCTGGGAGTGATTCCGACCGTCGGGCCGTTTCTGCTGCCCCGGCTGATGCCGCAGCTGCGCGAGCGCTACCAGGCGCTGAAGCTGTTCCTGCGCGAGGACCAGACCGAGCGGTTGCTGGAGCAGCTGGATGCCGGGATGCTGGATCTGCTGATCCTGGCCGAGCCTTGTGCTTGCGCGGGTGCGGAGACGCTGATGTTGGCGCGCGATGAGTTCCTGGTGGCGCTGCCGCCCGGCCATGTGCTGGCGGCGCGGGCTTCGCTCACCCCGGCGGACCTGGCGGCGGAGCAATTTCTGCTGCTGGAGGATGGGCATTGCCTGCGCGACCAGATGCTGGCGGTGTGCGGCGCCGGGCTGGGGCGCGAGCGCGTGCAGCAGCGTTTTGCCGCAACGTCATTGCACACCTTGATTCAGATGGTGGCGGGCGGCCTGGGGGTGACCTTGGTGCCGGAGCTGGCGGTGCGGGCGGGGCTGGCCAAGGGCACCGGGGTGGAGCTGCGCAAATTGGAAGGCGGCAGCGGGTGGCGCAGCCTGGCGCTGGCCTGGCGGGAAGGCAGCCCGCGCGCGCCGGAATATCGCGCCTTGGCCCCGGTCATCGCCGAGGCTTGTATTTAGGGAGCAAAAGTTTTTGGGGTGTGGCCCTTTTTTTCAAAAAGGGCCACGAAACGTTCGGGGCTTTGGCATGTGTTTGCCAAAGCCCCGAACGTTCTTCGCCGCTTTTTTTGTAAAAAAAGCGGCACCAAAAAACTTTTTACCCTTCGGCCTTGGGCTCTTCGCGGAAATACGCCTCCACGCTGCCCTTGAGCTTCACCGTCAGGGGCTTGCCCTTGCGGTCCACCGCCTTGCCGGCGGCAACCCGCACCCAGCCCTCGGAGATGCAATATTCCTCGACATTATTCTTCTCGACGCCATTGAAGCGAATGCCGATACCGCGCTCCAGAATCGCCTCATTGAAGAATTTGCTGTCCTGATCGATGCTCAGGCGGTCGGGCGGGGAGTCGGTCATAGCATTTTCCGTATCTTGTTTTTCAGTTTGGTGATGAAGCTCGCCGGCGGAGAATCCGCCAGGGCGATCACCGGCGCGCTCGCCAGTTCCTTGCCATTGGCGCTGTACGTCACCGTACCCAGCGTCTCGCCTTTCTTCACGCCGGGCGTCAGGTCGGCGGTGTAGGTGATGCTGTGGGTGATCGCCTTCTGCGCGTCCACCGGCACCGTCAGCACGAGATCCTGCGCGGTGCCGACAGCGACCTGGCCGCTATTCAAAGCCTCGCTCTTCAGCGTGTCGATCGGCTGGTTGGCGCTGGCGATCTGCATGTCGGTGAAGAAGCGCTGGCCATAATCCAGCAGGCTCTCCACCGCCGCGGTGCTCTCACCCCAGGTGGGGCCACCGGTGACGACGGCGATGAACCTCATATCGCCGCGCTTGGCGGTGGCATCGATGCAATGGCCGGCCTCGCGGGTCAGGCCGGTCTTCAGCCCGTCCACCGTGGGGTCCTTGAACAGCACCGGGTTCCAGCTGCGCTGGGTGATGCCGCCATAGGTGTAGCTCTGCTCCTTGGAGATATCGAGGATCTCCGGCTCGTCCTGCAGAATCGCGCGCGACAGCTTGGCGACATCCATGGAGGAGGTGCGCAGCGCCGGGTCGGGCAGGCCGGTCGGGTTGGTGTAGTTGGTGTCGGTCATGTCCAGCTTGCGGGCCGTGTCGTTCATCATCTGCACGAAGGCGCCGGTGGAGCCGGCAACCTCCTCGGCCAGCGCGGTGGCGGCGTCATTGCCGGAGACGATGATGAGGCCATGCAGCAGCTGGTCCACATTCACCACGGAGCTGGGCTGGATGAACATGGTGGAGCCCTGCTGGTGCCAGGCATCGACCGAGACCGGCACGGTCTGGTCCAGCTTCAGGCTGCCATGATGGATGGCCTGAAAGACCAGATGCGCGGTCATCAGCTTGGTCAGGCTGGCAGGGGGCACCTGCAGATGCGGCGCGGCCTCGGCGATGATGGCGCCGGTCTTGGCGTCCATCAGCACATAGGAGGTCATGTCCGGCAGCGCCGGCGGCTGCGGGGTGTTCTTGTCGGCGATCGGGCTGTCGGGCGTGGGCGCCGGGCCGGTGGGCGCGGCGGTGGCGCCGATCTTCCCGGTATCGCCATTGGCGCCCGAATCGGCGGCCGTGGCGGCATGTTGCGTCTTCGCCAGAACCGGCGAGGCGGCGGCCAAAGCGATGGCAAGGGTGGCACATGACAGGCCAGACAGTCTCAGCATAGGCGATCCACACTCCAGGCTTATTGGGGCGGGGCCTGTCTGCACCCGAACCGCCGCGCCGCGCAAGGCGTCGCGCGTTAACGGCTTGTAACCGCGCCGCATCAGACCGGCGTTTCTTGACAAGCGGCGTGGCGCTTGTTTGAAGCGCCAATCTTGCGGGAAAAGGGTTTCATGGCACGGCGCGGCAAAGAATCAGGCGGTCTGGGCGAATTCATCAAAACGGTCGTCTATGCCGGGTTGATCGCGGTGGGCATCCACACCTTCCTGTTCGAACCTTTTTACATCCCGTCCGGCTCGATGGTGCCGACGCTGCTGGTCGGTGACTATCTGGTCGTCGATAAATTCGCCTATGGCTACTCGCATTATTCGCTGCCCTTCGCGCCGGACTGGTTCAAGGGCCGGATTTTCGGGCGGATGCCCAAGCGCGGCACCGTGGTGGTGTTCCGCCCGCCCGGCGCCCCGGATGAGGATTACATCAAGCGCGTGATCGGCCTGCCCGGCGATACGGTGCAGATGATCGCCGGGCAGCTCTATATCAACGGCAAGGAAGTCCCGCGGACCTTTGTCGGTGATTATACCGACACCTCGTCGGGCGCGCCGGTGGTGACCAAGGATTACCAGGAAACCCTGCCGGGCGGCGTTACCCATGCCATCCTGAAAGTGACCAACGCGCCGGAGAATGAAGGCGGGGTCGATCCCAATAACACCCCGCTCTATACCGTGCCGCCGGGCGATCTCTTCATGATGGGCGATAACCGGGATAATTCCGAGGATTCGCGCTTCATGGACGGGCCGGTCGGCTATGTGCCGGTGGAGAATGTCATCGGCCCGGCGGAGATCATCTTCTTCTCTATCGATTTGCGGCACCCGTTCTGGCAGATCTGGCAATGGCCGTTTGAGATCCGCTGGGGCCGGATGCTGCACGGCATCAAGTGACCCGCACGGAAATCGCCGCCGCCTTTCTGGGACATGAGTTCTCCCGGCCCGCGCTGCTGAGCGAGGCGCTGACCCATCGCTCCGCCGCCGGGGCGAAGGGGGTCGGCTCGAATGAGCGGCTGGAATTCATCGGCGACCGGGTGCTGGGGCTGATCGTCGCGGAATGGCTGAGCGAGCGCTTTCCCAATGAGCAGGAGGGCAAGCTCGGCCCGCGCCTGGCGGCTCTGGTCTCCAAGCCGGCGCTGGCGGCGGTGGCGGAGGCGCATAATGTCGGCGCCATGCTCAATGTGGCACCGGGCGAGGCCAAGCGCGGGGTGAGCACCCAGCCCAACGTGCTGGCGGATGCGGTGGAGGCGATGATCGGCGCGCTCTATCTCGATGCCGGGCTGGAAGCCGCGCGCGCCTTTGTGCATCGCGTGCTGGAAGATGTCGTGGAGGCGCAAGCGGCCCCGCCAAAGGACCCGAAGACCGCGCTGCAGGAATGGGCGCTCAAGCGCGGCCAGATTTTGCCGCTTTACGAAACGCTGGAGCAATCCGGCCCCTCGCACGCGCCGCTTTTCGTGGTACGGGTGAGTGTAGGCGTTGAAAGCGCCACTGCGCAAGCGGGCGCCAAGCGCGCCGCCGAACAAGAGGCGGCGCGGCTTTTATTAGGACAGTTACCAAAATGACCAAATGCGGCTTCATCGCGCTCATCGGCGCCCCCAATGCCGGCAAATCCACCCTTCTCAACCGGCTGACCGGGGCGAAGGTTTCCATCGTCAGCCCGAAGGCGCAGACCACCCGGGCGCGGGTGCTGGGCATCCTGGTGCGTGACGAGACGCAGCTGATCTTCGTCGATACGCCGGGCATTTTCGCGCCCAAGCGCCGGCTGGACAAGGCGATGGTGGAAGCCGCCTGGAACGGCGCCGGCGAGGCGGATCTGCGCTTCCTGCTGGTGGATGCCAAGCATGGCCTCACCGAAGGCGTGCGCGACATCGCCGCCAAGCTGGCCGAGACCGGCGCGCGACTCTCGCTGGTGCTCAACAAGATCGATCTGATCGACCGCCAGGAGCTGTTGCCGATGGCGCAGGCGGCGGCGGCGATGGCGAAGTTCGAGGAGGTCTTCATGATCTCCGCGCAGAGCGGCGACGGGATCGAGGCGCTATTGGATTATTGCGTGGCGCAGATGCCAGAGAGCCCGTATCTCTATCCCGAGGATGAGATGACGGACCTGCCGGACCGCCAGCTCGCGGCCGAAATCGTGCGCGAGCAGATTTTCCTGCAGACCCGCGACGAGGTGCCCTACGGCGCCACGGTGGAGACTGAGAGCTTCAAGGAGCAGCGCAACGGCTCCATCCGCATCGATGCGGTGATCTATGTCGCCCGCGAGGGGCATAAGGCGATTTTGATCGGCGCCAAGGGCACCCGGATCAAGGAGATCGGCAGCCGGGCGCGCCAAGAGCTGGAACGGCTGATGGAGGTGAAGGTGGATCTGTTCCTGCGCGTGGTCGAACGGCCGGGCTGGGACGAGGAAGCCGCGCGCATCCGCGCCGCCGGGCTCGATCTGCCGCGTGGCTGAGGCGTTCTGAGGACCATCGGCGAGGGCAGGGGGCGGACGCGCTGGGCTTGGCACGCCCTGGCTCTGGCCGCCTATCTCGCCAGCGCGCTGGTGGTGAGCTGGCATGGGACGGATTTGCACCAGGACGTGCTGGGCGTTGGAGCTGACCCATATATTTATGTGTGGTTCTTCGCCTGGTGGCCCTATGCGATCAGTCACCACCTCGATCCACTCTTTACGCATCTCTTGTGGCAACCAGGCGGCCTCAATCTCGGTTGGACGACCAGCGTGCCGGTGCTGGCATTGTTGGCCTACCCGATCACGGCTTTGTTTGGGCCGCTCGCGGCGTATGATGCGCTGATGGTCGCAGCGCCCGCCTGCGCGGCCCTGAGCGCCTATGCGCTGTGCCTGCATTTGTGCCGCAAGCCGGGGGCTGCTCTGGTTGGCGGATGGGTGTTTGGTTTTTCTAGCTATACTGCGGCGCATATCAACGAGCATTTAAACCTGGAATGGACGGCGCTGCTGCCCTTGCTGGTGCTGGTGGCGCTGCGGCGAATGCAGGGCCAGGGGAAGCGGCGCGGCACGGTTGTGGCGCTGGCGCTGTTGCTGGCGGCGCAGGCGGGAATCGCGATAGAGCTCTTGGCTACAAGCTGCTTGATGGCGGCCCTGGCATGGCTGTTGGCCTGGTGGCGCCTGCCGGATTGGCGCAAGCGGCTTTGGCTTTTGGCGCAGGATGTGATGTTGGCGGCACCGTTGACGCTGCTTCTATTGGCGCCGCTGCTATGGGCGATGTTTGGCCGGCCGCATGATCTGGCGTTGCCAAAAATGTGGCCGGAGTTTTTCTCGATCGACCCGCTCAATTTCTTCTTCCCGACCTTCACAACTTGGCTTGGTGGCCATGCGTTCATGCCGCTCACGAGCTATTTCGGCGGCACCTGGGGTGAGCAGACAGGCTATCTCGGTTTGCCAATGATGTTCATCGTCTGGCGCTATCTGCGCCGGGCCAGCGGCTTTGCGCGCTGGGTATTTCTTTGCACAATGTTGCTGAGCCTGGGGCCGGTGCTGGTGATTCATAGCAGCCCAACCTTCCTGATTCTCCCGTGGCGGATTATGCTCAGCCTGCCTTTGCTTAACAAAGCCTTGCCGGCGCGGATGATGGTTTATGCGTTTTTGCTGGCCGGATTGTTCACGGCTTTATGGCTGGCTGGAACCACCTCACGGTGGCGCTGGTTGGCGGCCGGGCTGGCGGTTATGTGGCTATGGCCGGCTCCCGCCCCAGTAGAGGCGATTCCGGTCCAGCGCTTCTTCAACAAGACCGAAATCATGCAATATCTCGGCCCCGATCGACGGGTGCTGGTTTTGCCCTGGGGAATCAAGAGCCCTTCGATGTACTGGCAGGTGACCAGCGGCTTCAGCTATTCGCAGGTCGGCGGCTATCTGGTGTTTCCGCCGGCCCGGGTGCAGGCGGATGGCGTTTTGATGAAGCTGTTTTTTGACATGATCGGCCCTGACACACTGGCTGATCTGAAAGCCTACGCCCTGGCCAGCGGTGTGCAGGATGTCATCGTTGTGCCCGGCACCGATCCGCGGCTGGCGGCCGGCATTGCCGGCTGGGGCTGGCCAGCGCGGCAGGTGGATGGGGTGAGCCTCTACACGGCGCCCTCGCCAAACCCGCAATGAGCTGGCTGCCCGTCCAGCAATGGACGTAACGACCTACAAATGCTTTGTTTGCCCGGTAAAGCGAAGACGCGATGAACCTGGTGGAGTGCCCTTGGAACGCGAGGCTTACGATGAAATGGCGGCGCTGGAGGAGGCGCATTGGTGGTTCGTGGGGCGTCGACATGTGCTCGACGCGGTCATTCGAAGCCTGAACTTCCCGTCTGAAGCCCGGATTCTGGAGCTTGGGTCCGGAACCGGCGGTAATTTTTCCATGCTCAGCCAATTCGGGCATGTGACGGCGGTTGAACGTGACGAGGCGGCGCGGGATTATGCCAGCCGCCGTCCTGAGAAGGTCGCTTTGTTCGCCGGCGCATTGCCGGACGATATTCCCTTCACTGATCAGCGTTTCGATCTGGTCTGTCTGCTCGATGTGCTTGAGCATGTTGAGGATGATTTGGGCACGCTGCGGCGCGTGGCCTCGCTACTCGTCCCTCGCGGCAAGGCGGTGATCACGGTTCCCGCCTACCAGTTCCTGTATGGGCCGCATGACCTCCAGCTCCACCATAAGCGCCGCTATGGCGCCGCGCAACTGCGGGGGTTGTTGCAGCAGGCGGGGCTGCAGCCGCGTATGTTCGGCTTCATGAACAGCGCTTTGCTGCCTTTGGCCTGTATAGCACGGATCATCGATAAGCTGCCGGGCCGCAAGAGTTCTTTGGGGCGCACGCCGCCAGGCGTTATATTGAATACCCTGCTTACTCATATCTTCGGCTTTGAGGCTAAATTGGTCGGCCGTATGAGTTTGCCGTTTGGTTTGTCGCTGCTAACGATCGTTGAGCCCATACCCGGGGAAGTCGCCCGGTCGGAGCAGGAGGTGCTGAAATGCGCATAGCCGTCATTCAAATGTCGCCGCAGGCGGATAAGGCGCAGAACATCGCCCAGGCCCGTGCCTTGATCGAGGCGGCAATGGCGGCGGAGCAGCCGGATCTGGTGGTGCTGCCGGAGATCTGGACCTGCCTGGGCGGCGACCGGGCGCAGAAATTCGCCGCTGCCGAGCCGCTCCCGGCCCCAGGCGGGCAGGGGGGCGAGGCTTATGAATTCCTGCGCGCCATGGCGGTGGAGAACAACATCCATGTGCATGGCGGCTCGATCGGCGAGTTGGCCGGGGAAAAGCTGTTCAACACCTCGCTGGTGTTCAACCCCCAAGGCGAGGAGCTGGCCCGCTACCGCAAGATCCATCTGTTCGACATCGTCACCCCGAATGGCGAGGGCTACCGGGAGAGCGCCACCTACGGCGCCGGCGAGGAGGTCGTCACCTTCGAGATGCAGGGTGTGAGGATCGGCGTCGCGATCTGCTATGATCTGCGCTTTGCCGAATTGTTCCTGGCGCTGCGCCGCCAGGGGGCGGAAATCATCCTGCTGCCCGCCGCCTTCACCTTGCAGACCGGCAAGGACCATTGGGAGGTGCTGCTGCGCGCCCGGGCGATCGAGACGCAATGCTGGGTCGCCGCCGCCGCCTGTACCGGCGTGCATCACGATGCCGGTGGCGAGCCGCGTTATACCTATGGCCATTCGATGATCATCGATCCCTGGGGGCATGTCGTCGCCAAAGCCTCCGACGGGCTGGGCTTCGCCAGCGCGCGGATCGACCATGAGCTGACCGCGCGCACCCGCGCCAACATGCCCGTGCTCGCGCATCGCAAGCTCGCATGAAGCTCGCTTTCATCGCCGCGCAGACGGAGGGGGCCCGGGCCGCGCGCGCGCGGCTGCAAGGGCTCTATGGCGACCATGAGGTGAAAGCGGCCGATGTCATCGTCGCGCTGGGCGGGGACGGGCTGATGCTGGAATGCCTGCATCAGGTGCTGGGCAGCTCCATGCCGGTCTATGGCATGAATTGCGGCTCGGTCGGCTTCATGATGAACGAATATCACGAGGATGATCTGGCGGCGCGCATCGGCCGAGCGCAGCCCTCGCTGCTGCACCCGCTGCGCATGCATGCGGTCACCGCCTCCGGCGTGGTGGAAGAGGCGATGGCGCTGAACGAGGTCTCGCTGCTGCGCCAGGGGCGCCAGGCGGCGAAGATCCGTATCTCGGTGGATCAGCGCGAGCGCCTGGCGGAGCTGATCTGCGATGGGGTGCTGATCTCCACCCCCGCCGGCTCCACCGCCTATAACCTCTCCGCGCATGGGCCGATCGTCCCGCTTTCGGCCAATCTGCTGCCGCTGACACCCATCTCCGCCTTCCGTCCCAGGCGCTGGCGCGGCGCGCTGCTGCCGGCCACGGTGGATGTGCTGTTCGAAGTGCTGGAGCCGGAAAAACGCCCTGTGGCGGCGGTGGCGGATTTCACCGAGGTGCGGGATGTGATTTCTGTGGCGGTGCATGAGGATCGCAGCGTGGGTGCCACGGTGCTGTTCGACCCGGACCGGGCACTTTCGGAACGCATCATCACCGAGCAATTCACGGTCTGACGCGAGCGGGATCGTAGACGCCGTTTTGGCCGGCTTGTAGGGTTCAGCCATTGCCCGCGGCGCGCGCTGGTAGAGCAATAGTGTTTAGGTTGACGCGGGAGCGTCAAGATAACCACATAAAATAGCTCGCAAAAGCAAAAGTGAGCGCATCAAGCTAAAAGCTCGATGCGCTCAAGGCAGGGAGGTGTCTCACGTGCTCGAACTCCGCCAGATCCTGTTCGGCGACACGCCCGTGCCCATGGCTTTGCCCGTGCCGGAGGTGCGGCTGGTGATCTGGGACCTGGATGGGGTCGGCTGGCATGGCACGCTGGCCGAAGACGGGATAAGCCCCCGGCCGGAATGGCCAGTGATACTGGCCACGCTGGTGGGGCGCGGCATCATGAACAGCATCTGTTCGAAGAACGATCTGGAGGCCGCCAGAGCCACGCTGCAGGGGCAGGGGGTCTGGGAGCATTTCATCTTCCCCAGCATCGACTGGACGCCAAAGGGCGCGCGCCTGGCCGCCCTGGTGGAGGCGGTGCAGCTACGGCCGGAAACCATCCTGTTCATCGATGACGAGCCGGCCAATCTGGCCGAGGCGCGGTTCCACGTGCCCGGCCTGCAGACCGCCGGGCCGGAGATTGTTGCTGGCTTGCTGGATGACCCCCGCCTGGCCGGCAAGCCGGACCCGGCGCATGCACGCCTGGCTCAATATCGCCAGCTGATGGCGCGCCAACAGGCGTTCAGCGCCACCAAGGATGGGCATCTGGCCTTCCTGCGCGCGAGCCATGTGCGGGTGAGCATCGAGCACGATGTGGAGCCGCATCTGGATCGCGCGATCGAGCTGATCAACCGGACCAACCAGCTGAATTTCACCAAATCCAGACTGCCGGAAGATCTTGAGGCGGCGCGCGCGCAGCTGCGTGCCACGCTGGTGCGCGCCGATGTGTTTGCCGGGCTGGTGCGGGTGATCGACGATTACGGCGATTATGGGTTTGCCGGGTTTTATTGCGGCAAGATGTTCTTTGGCCAGCGCACGCTGACGCAGTTCTGTTTTTCCTGCCGTGTCCTCAATCTGGGGGTGGAGGCCTTCATTTATCGGCATATCGCCAGCCCGGCGCTGAAGATCGTCGGCGAGGTGGCGGGGGATCCGTTCCGCGCCACCGAGATTGACTGGATCACGCTCGACGCGTCCTCCAGCTTCACCCCGGCGCGCGGGCCTAAATTGGTGGACAGGCTGGTGTTACGCGGCGGCTGTGAGATGCAGGCGCTGGCGCATTATCTGCGCCCGCTGGCCGATGAGGTGAGCGAAGAGCTGGCGGCGGCGCGGGGCAACCGGGCCTTTCGGATTGAGCATTCGATGTTCCTGGACCACGCGCTGTCACCCCCCGAAGGCGAGATACGCGCGGCGCTGGAAGCGCTCGGCCATGAGGCGGCGGATTGGCGCTCGGCCTTGAGCGACCCCCGGCCGGGCAAACGCGAGGCCTGGGTCTTCTCCCTCTGGGTCGATGATTTCATGCAGCTCTACAAACACAAGACACTGCCTTTGACGCTGCCCTTCGCCGCCCAGGGCGATGCCCGCGCGACTCAGGACCTGACGCGGTTTTCGCCCGAGGCGATGCGCGACATCATGACCGAGCCCGCGCATTATGAGGCGTGGGAGACATTGCGGCGGGATTATTGGTGTGTCGGCCCGCTATTTGAGTATCTGTTGGAGCCGGTCATTCACCGGCTGATGGCGGCGGCACGGCGCCAGGGGGCGGTGGTGGTGTTCCTGCTCGCCCCCAGCCGATGGCGCCACCGGGCGGATGAGCCCGCGCATCCAAGGCCCAGCGCCGCCCGCATGAATGGCTGGCTGCAGGCCATGGCGCCCGACGCGCATTTCGTCGATCCATGGGAGTTCGCGCCGCCGGACGCGGTTTATCCCGACATCCTGCATTTCGACCGGCTGGTCTATTGCCATGCGGCCGCTCACATCGCGGAGTTGATCGAAACCCAGCTCAGCCCCGTATGATCTTGCTCCTGCCGTTACGCTTCATTAAGGGCAACCGCCATGGCACAGCATTATTTCACCGTCACCTGGGACCAGCTACACCGTGACGCCAAGGCGCTTTCCTGGCGTTTGCATGCGGCGGGGCCGTGGAAGGGCATTGTGGCGGTCACGCGCGGCGGGCTGATCCCGGCCGCGATCATCGCCCGCGAACTGGATTGCCGGCTGATCGAATGTATCTGCGTCGTCACCTATGACGACGAGACTCGCGGCGAGCCGCATGTCACCAAGCCGGCCCCGGCGGCGGGCGATGGCGAGGGCTGGCTGATCATCGACGATCTGGTCGATAGCGGCACCACCGCCCGGCATGTGCGCGCGCTGCTGCCCAAGGCGCATTTCGCCACGGTCTATGCCAAGCCCGCCGGCAAGCCGACGGTGGATACGTTCATCACCGAGGTCAGCCAGGATACCTGGATTTTGTTTCCGTGGGATACCGAGCCGCAATTCGTCGCGCCTTTGGCGCGCAAGAGCTAAAGCTAAAGATTGCAAAAGTTTTTTGGGGCCGCTTTTTCAAAAAAGCGGCGAAAATGTTCGGGGTGGGGGCAATGAGGTTGTTACCGCTCCGGACATTTCTCGGCGCCTGTCGCCGCAAACCGTGCTAACGGGCTGGCATGACCGGGCCTGAAAGCCAAGCCGCGCTCTGGCCGGTCCTGCGCGGGGCGATCGGCTGGGAAGCGCGGCTTGGCGATGACATGGCCACGCGCGGGCCAGTTGCCCGGTTCGCGTATGAATTTCTACGCTTTGGCATCAAGCAGGGCTGGGCCTGCCTGTTCGGCGGGCTGCTGCTGGCGCTGGCGATCCTCACCCGGTTTCTGTATCCCACCCACGCGCTGCTTACCCGGCTGGATTTTCTCTTCCTCGCCGCCCTGGCCATCCAGGCCGGAATGCTGCGCTTCCGGCTGGAAAGCTGGGCCGAGGCGCGGGTGATTCTGGTGTTTCACATCACCGGCATGGTCATGGAAATCTTCAAAACCGCCATCGGCGCCTGGACCTATCCCGAGCCGACGCATTTCCACCTGGGCGGCGTGCCGCTGTTCACCGGCTTCATGTATGCCGCCATCGGGTCTTATCTGTTCCGGACCTGGCGGCTGCTCAGCCTTCGTTTCACCCATCACCCGAATCTGCCCGCCTTATGCGCCCTGGCGCTGGCTATCTATGTGAATTTTTTCACCGATCATGATCTGCCGGATGCTCGCTATCTGCTGCTGCTCGCCGCCATTCTGCTGTTCGGCCGCACCCGGGTTTATTACCGGCCCTGGCGGCGTGAGCGCTGGATGCCGCTGCTGCTGGGCTTCTTTCTGGTCGCGTTGTTCATCTGGTTCGCGGAGAATATCGGCACCTTCACCGAGATCTGGCGTTACCCGGACCAGAGGGCGGCCTGGCACATGGTTTCCTTCACGAAGCTGCTCTCCTGGTTCCTGTTGATGCTGGTCTCCTACACGCTGGTGGCACTGGCCCAAAGGCGGGCGGTGAGGGGGCAAGCTAGCCTTGCCGGGTAAAACCGGCTAGACAACCGCAGCCGTGCCATGGTGGCGCGGCGTTTTCTGCGGCCGTTCGGGGCAAAAACGCCATCGGGATGATCCGCGCCGTCGCCGGTTTTGAAACCTTGCGGCGTTTCCGGCCACATGGTCCGTGGTTGCGGGTTTCTTGCCCCAGCCAGACCCATGCCGCCCGAGGCGCCGCCCCGAAAACCCGGCTGTCTGCGTATGATTCCCCTTGGGCTCTGCTCCGCACGCCGCGACGGAGTCCGTGTATGTTCGATAAATTCTTCCGCAAAGAGATGGAGTGGGGTGGCAAGACCCTGATTCTGGAGACCGGCAAGGTTGCCCGCCAGGCTGATGGCGCTGTCGTCGCCTCCTATGGCGACACTGTTGTGCTCGCCACCGTGGTCGGCGCCAAATCCGCCAAGCCGGGGCAGGATTTCTTCCCGCTGACCGTGAACTACCAGGAGAAATTCTACGCTGCCGGCCGCATTCCCGGTGGCTTCTTCAAGCGCGAAGGCCGCCCGACCGAGAAGGAGACGCTGGTCTCCCGCCTGATCGACCGCCCGATCCGCCCGCTCTTCCCCGAAGGCTTCCGCAATGAAGTGCAGGTTGTGGTGAACGTGCTGAGCCATGATCTGGACAATGATCCGGACGTGGTCGGCCTGGTGGCGGCCTCCGCCGCGCTGACCCTCTCCGGCATTCCGTTCTTCGGCCCGGTGGGTGCGGCCCGCGTTGGCTACATCAACGGCGCGTATGTGCTGAACCCGACCACCAGCGAGCGCGAAGAGAGCAAGCTGGACCTGGTGCTCGCCGGCACCACCGAAGGCGTGCTGATGGTCGAGTCCGAGGCCTCCGAGCTCTCCGAAGAGGTGATGCTGGGCGCGGTCACCTTCGGCCATCAGAGCTTCCAGCCGGTGATCCAGGCGATCATCGAGCTGGCCGAATCCGCCGCCAAGGAGCCGTGGGATCTGCCGGAGGAATCCGAGGAGACCAAGACCCTGAAGGCGCGCGTGGATGCGCTGGCCCGCGCCGCCATCACCGAGGCCTACAAGGAGACGCAGAAGCAGGTCCGTTACGAGAAGCTGGCCGCCGCCAAGAAAGAGGCCGCCGCCAAGCTGACCGAGGAAGGGCTGAACGCCGAGGCCGCCAAGGGGCTGTTCAAGGCGCTGGAAGCGGATATCGTCCGTAACGCCATCCTGGATACCGGCCTGCGCATCGATGGCCGCGACACCAAGACCGTCCGCCCGATCCTCTCCGAGGTTGGTGTGCTGCCGCGCACCCATGGTTCGGCGCTGTTCACCCGTGGCGAGACCCAGGCGCTGGTCGTGGCCACGCTGGGCACCGCTCAGGACGAGCAGGTGGTGGATGCCATCGAGGGCGAGTTCAAGGAGCATTTCATGCTCCATTACAACTTCCCTCCGTTCTCCGTCGGTGAGACCGGCCGCATGGGCTCACCCGGCCGCCGCGAAATCGGCCATGGCAAGCTGGCCTGGCGCGCGGTTCACCCGCTGCTGCCGACCAAGGAAGCCTTCCCCTACACGCTGCGCGTTGTCTCCGAGATCACCGAGTCCAACGGCTCCTCCTCCATGGCCACCGTCTGCGGCACCTCGCTGTCGCTGATGGATGCCGGCGTGCCGCTGAAATCCCCGGTGGCGGGCATCGCCATGGGCCTGATCAAGGAAGATAAGGGCTTCGCGGTTCTGTCCGACATTCTGGGCGACGAGGATCACCTCGGCGACATGGATTTCAAGGTGGCCGGCACCGAAGAGGGCATCACCGCCCTGCAGATGGACATCAAGATCACCTCGATCACCCCGGAGATCATGAAGATCGCTCTGGAGCAGGCCAAGGGTGGGCGCCTGCACATCCTCGGCGAGATGGCCAAGGCGATCACCGGCAATCGCGACGGCGTCTCCGCCAACGCGCCGAAGATCGTCACCACCTCCGTGCCGAAGGACAAGATCCGCGACGTGATCGGCACCGGCGGCAAGGTGATCCGCGACATCGTCGAGAAGACCGGCGCCAAGGTGGATATCGGCGATGACGGCACGGTGAAGATCGCCGCTTCCGACGACAAGAAGATCCAGGCGGCCCTCGACATGATCAAGGGCATCGTGGCGGAGCCGGAAGTCGGCGTGATCTATAATGGCAAGGTCGTGAAGACCGCCGATTTCGGCGCCTTCGTGAACTTCCTCGGCGCCAAGGACGGCCTCGTCCATATCTCCGAGCTGGCCCAGGGCCGGGTTGCCAAGACCACCGATGTGGTCAAGCAGGGCGATGCGGTGAAGGTGAAGGTCATCGGCTTCGATGATCGCGGCAAGGTGAAGCTCTCCATGCGCGTGGTCGACCAGGAGACCGGCGCGGACATCTCCGACCAGGTTGGCTCCACCAAGGGCAAGCGCGAGCAGGCCGAAGGTTAAAAAAAGTTTTTGGGGTGCAGCCCTTTTTTCAAAAAGGGCTGCAAAAACGTTCGGGGCGGTGGCACCGGCGTTGCCAAAACCCCAAACGTTCTTCGCCGCTTTTTTGAAAAAAAGCGGCCCCTCCGGCGGCCTTCCACCGCCGCATAGCGGCGGCGGAACCTTCGCCGCCTTCGCCCAAAAACTTTTGCGCGGCGCCCTCTGGGCGCCGTTTTGCGTTGCGGCGGCGCGCTTGCCATAATCGCCTGAACCAGCAGGGGATGTGGGTGAATGACACAACAAGGGCGCGTGTCGCGGGCCAGACTGATCGCCGCCGCTTCGGCCGGCAATGCGCTCGAATTCTACGATTTCATGGTCTATGGCTATTTCGCCCTGGCGATCGGCCAGAGCTTCTTTCCCGCCCATAGCCAAACCGCCCGGCTGCTGCTCACCTTCGGCACCTTTGGCGTCTCCTTCTTCGCGCGGCCGATCGGCGCCATCATCCTCGGGCGGCTGGCCGATGTGAAAGGCCGCGCCTTCTGCATGATCCTCTGCGTGGCGATGATGAGCCTCGCCTCCTTGTTCATGGCCATTCTGCCCGGCCATGCGCAGATCGGGCTGTGGGCGCCGTTCGGCATCCTGGCCGCGCGCTTGCTGCAGGGGCTCGCCCTGGGCGGCGAATTCGGCAGCTCCACGGCGCTGATGATCGAGCATTCCGAAGGAGCGGAGACGCATGCGGCCAGCTTCCAGGGCATCAGCCAGAACATTTCCGGGCTGCTGGCGGTGGGGGTGGCCTGGCTGCTCTCGCTGCATCCGCAAGGGTTTTTCGGGCTGCAGAATTTCCGCATCGCCTTTTTGCTGGGGGCGATTGGCGGTGTGGTCGTGCTGATCCTGCGCAGGCGGCTGGAGGATGCGCCTTCCTTCAAGCGCCAGCAGGCGGAAAACCCGGGCCGGCACCCGATCCTGCCCGGCGCGATCATCATCGCCGGCGGCCTGGTGGCGATCGGCACGGCGCAGACCTATCTGGGGCTCTACCTGCCCACCTACGCCACCACGCAGCTGCATATGCAGCCGCACAAGGCGCTCTCCGCGATATTCATCCTGTATCTGATCCTGATGCTGATCATCCCGCTGCGGCTATTCCTGGCGCGGCTGTTCGACCGGACCGGCAATGTCGGGCTGATGATCGGCTCCTGCATCGGCATGGCGGTGGTGGCCTATCCGGCTTTCACCCTGCTGCAGCATTATCCCACCGAGGCGGCTTTGTTCTGCATGCCGATCCTCTTCAATCTGGTGGCGCTGCCCTATAACGCGCCGCTGAACGGGTTCATGGGGCTGGTGTTCCCGATCCAGGGCCGCGGGATCGGTCTTTCCACCGGCTATTCCATCGGTATCGCTCTGTTTGGCGGTTCGGCGCCGTTCATCTTCACCTGGCTGATCGCGCAAACCGGCAGCCCGCGCAGCCCGGCCCTGTATCTGGTGGTGACGGCCTTGATCACGCTGGCGGCGATCTGGGCGGCGCAGCGGCGGATGAGATTATATAGATAATCGTTTTTGGGGCCGCTCTTTGTCGCAACGCGCCATCCCAAAAACATTGGGGCTGTCCCAGATAAGTTTCAGGCTTATATCTTCAACGTCTTGAAGGATCAGCATTATTTCGATCATTGCAGGGTTTCGCCTTTTGCCCGTGGCGTCAAGGGCAAAAGGCGAAGAGACTCGGGATCGACATAATGGCCAGATGAATGAAGATCTGGAACAGAACCAAAACATTTATGGTTTAGGCGAGATAGGTTTACACCCACTCACTCTATTGATGTTTTGGCGAGCCATTTCACGTGTTTAAGATGACGCTGGCGCGTCAACCTGAACCCATATTGCGCTAATTTTCCAAACTCAGCGTCGCGGTCAGCCGCGCCGCCAGCAGCTGCGCCGGCCCGGCATCCGGCGGCAGACGTGAATCAATCGCCAGGCTCGCCAGCCCATGCACCAGGCACCAGCACGCCATCGTCTTGTCGGTCGCGCGGCCCGGTGCCGCCTGCTTGGCCACCCGCGCCGCCAGCACCCCATAGGCCGCCGCCAGCGCACTCTCCAGCTC
Organism: Acidocella sp. MX-AZ02; assembly: GCF_000306035.1. NCBI lineage: Bacteria > Pseudomonadati > Pseudomonadota > Alphaproteobacteria > Acetobacterales > Acidocellaceae > Acidocella > Acidocella sp. MX-AZ02. Next base: position 1,094,979 of record NZ_JH976207.1, on the reverse strand, counting down.
CGGATAATGGCTGAGCCGCTCCGGCCCGAAAATCAGCCGGTACAAAGCCGGATTGGCCACCGCGAAACGTATATAGGCACAAGCCTGGTCCTGGAGCTTGTCCACCCCAAGCCTGTCGGCGGCTTCGAGATCCGCTGTGAGTTCCCATACCCCCGAAGTCGCAATCGCCGCGAGCAAATGCTCCCGGTCCGCGAAATATCGGTAGGCGGCGGTGGGGGACACCCCGGCCTGGCGTGTCACCGCCCGCAGCGACAGCCCGGCCAGCCCCGCCTCTGCCAGCAGTTGCCGGCCGGCGGTGATCAACGCTGCCCGCAATTCGCGTTTCTCCGGAGAATTGGTTGACACTGATAACTCCATCATGGAAAAACAGTTGACACTGTCAACATAATCGAGGTCGCTATGGCTTCCAAGCGCGTTTCGGTTGATTTATCGACGATTCCTGAGCTGGTGGTGGTGTATCTCGGCATGCGGGTGAGAAGCCTGCGCGGGGTTGCCACGCTGGCGCGGCTCGGTCCGCAAATCCAGCGCGCCGTCGCCGCCCAGCCGGATGGGCTGCTGGCGCATGAATTCATGCTGTTCGGGGCGCTGCATGTCGGCATGCGGCAATATTGGCGGGATATGGACAGTCTGGAAGCCTTCACCCGCACCGGCGCGCATGCCGGATGGTGGCGCGATTTCATCAAGGACCCCGCCGGCACCGGCTTCTGGCACGAGGCCTATCGCAAGAGCGGCGGCATGGAGGGGATCTATCTGGATATGCCGGCCCCGCTGGGCTTGCAGAAAATCGCCCCGCCGCAGGCTGTTGAAGGCGCCTATAAGAGCAGCCGTGGCCGGATGGGGTGATCAGCCCAGCATCTGCACCAGCAGCACGATATTCAGCCCCAATATGAACGCCGCCCCGGCGACGGCCAGCCCGTTCAGCAGCCGGGAATTGGCGAAGCGGCCCATGATATCCACCCGGCGGGTGAAGGCGACGAGGGCGATCATCGGCACCGGCAGCGCGAAGGAGAGCACCACCTGGCTCAGCACCAGCGCGCGCGTCGCATCCACCCCCAGCCCGACCACGGCGAAGGCCGGCAGCATGGTGATCAGCCGGCGCAGCCAGAGCGGGATGGAGAAGGTGACAAAGCCCTGCATGATCGACTGCCCGGCCATCGTCGCCACCGCCGAGGAGGAGAGGCCCGAGGCCATCAGCGCCACCAGGAACACGCCGGCCGCGGCGGGGCCGAGCAGCGGGGTGAGGGTGTGGTAGGCGGTTTCGATATCCGCCACATCCGGATGCCCGGCATGGAAGGCGGCGGCGGCGGTCACCACCATCGCCATATTCACCAGCCCCGCCAGGCTCAGCGCGATCACCACCTCGCGGTTGGAAAAGCGCAGCAGCGTCCGGCGCTCGCTATCGTCGCGCGGGGTGACGCGGTGCTGGGTGAGGCTGGAATGCAGATAGAGCGCGTGCGGCATCACGGTGGCGCCGATGATCCCCACCGCGATGGTCAGCGCATTCGCATCCGGCAGCATCGGCAGCACAGCGCCGCGCGCCGCCTGCCCCCATTGCACCGGGGAGATGAATAATTCCGCCAGATAGCAGGCCGCGATCACCAGGATCAGCCCGCCGATCATCAGCTCCATCGGCCGGAAGCCGCGCCCGCCGAGAACCAGAAACACGTAAGTGAGCACCGCCGTGATCCCCATGCCCGCGAGCAGCGGCAGATGGCACAGCAATGCCAGCCCGATGGCGCCGCCGAGGAACTCGGCGAGGTCGGTCGCCATCGCCGCCACCTCGCTGACCACCCACATGAAATAGATCAGCTTGCGCGGCAGATGCTCGCGGCAGGTCTCGGCAAGATTGCGCCCGGTCACCAGCCCCAGCTTGGCGGAGAGTGCCTGAAACAGCATGGCGATGACATTGGCCAGCAGCACCACCCAGAGCAGCCGGTAGCCATAGAAGGAGCCGGCCTGGATGTTGGTGGCGATATTGCCTGGGTCCATATAGGCGATGGAGGCGATCAGCGCCGGGCCGGCGAACAGCAAGGCGGTGCGCAGCCCAAGCCGGCGCCCCGCCAGAACGGCGTGGATCTCGGCCTCGGTCCGGCGGCTCAGCCCGGTATCTGTCTCGGCATCCATTCTGCCTGGTCACTCCTAGCGCATGAAATTGCGCGCTGAATTTAAAGCTGGATACTCATGCTTGAGGATCCAGCGCGCCGCGATGCACGCGTGAAAAATGTAACCTTGGCTACAAATTTTACAAGGGCATGTCTGCGCCGCTGTCTTTTGGGATTCGGAGGCTAATCCATTGAAAAGGCGCGCCGTTCATTGCTGAACGCCGCGCCTTGCCGATCATTATGAAATTTTCAGATCAGCCTGATCGGTTTCAGACCATCTGCAGATGCCCGGTCTCGACATTGAAATGCAGCCCGGCCAGGGTCAGGCGGCCATCCAGCACCCGTTCCTTGATCCAGGGGAAGCTCAGCAGATTGGCCAGCGAGACGCGGATCGCCTCATGCTCGCAGGCGGCGCACTGGCTGTCGAAATCCGCGCCCTGGCTTTCCGGCGCATCGCAGACGCGCTGGCGCGCGGTGGTGGCGATCTGCATCCAGCTATCCACGAAGTCCCGGCTGCCTTCACCCGAGCCCTGCATCAGCGCGCGAATGCCGCCGCAGCGGCTATGGCCGAGCACGACGATGGAACGCACATTCAGCGAGTTCACCGCGAATTCCAGGGCGGCGGAGGTGCCGTGCTGCTTGTCATCCGGCGCGTAGGGCGGTACCAGGGCGCTGACATTGCGCACCACGAAAATCTCGCCCGGGGCGCAGTCGAAAATCGCTTCCGGGGCCACGCGGCTATCCGAACAGGCGATCACCATCGCCGGCGGGGACTGCCCATCGCGCGCCAGGGTGGTGTAGCGGTCCTTGTGCTCCTGCCAATAATTGCTGCGGAACCGGTCATACCCTTCGAGCAGTGTCTTCATAACCCCTCCTGTTTCGCCGTGACCCAAAATCTCTCCATCTCCTCCAACGTCGAGTCGCGCGGGGTTTTGCCGGACTGTGCCAGCAATGTTTCGACCCGCGAAAACCGCCGGATGAATTTCTCATTCGCCCCTTCCAGACAAGCCTCGGCATCCTGGCCGAGCTTGCGGGCGAGATTGACCAGCACGAACAGCAGATCCCCCAGCTCATCGGCAATGCGCGCGGGCTTGGCCTCGGCCAGCTCCGCCTTCAGCTCGGCGATCTCCTCGTCCAGCTTCTCCAGCACGGCGTTCGCATCCGGCCAGTCGAACTTCACCCGCGCGGCGCGGCTGGTGAGCTTCTGGGCACGTTTGAGCGCGGGCAGGGCCGTCGCCACCCCGTCCAGCGCGCCATGCTGGGCGACGCTGGCGCGCTCGGCTTCTTTCTGGCTCTCCCAGGCGGCGGTCTGCGCGGCGGCGGAGCGGCTGGCCTCCTCGCCGAACACATGCGGATGGCGGCGGATCATTTTCGCGGTGATCCCGGCGGCGACATCGTCGAAACTGAACCAGCCGCGCTCGGCCGCCATTTGCGCGTGATAGACCACCTGGAACAGCAGATCCCCCAGCTCATCCTGCAGCTGTGCGGGGTCGCCCGCCGCGATGGCGGCGCGGACCTCGTAGGCTTCCTCGATCGTATAGGGCGCGATGGTGGCGAAATCCTGCTCCTTGTCCCAGGGACAGCCGGTCTCGGGATCGCGCAGCGCCGCCATCACGTTGATGAGGGCCTGAATCGGTGCTTCATTCGACATGACCGGGTTTTTAGATAGCAGGACGCAAAATGGCCAGCGCTCATGAGTTTTCATTCAGCACGCTGAGGGGCGAACCCTATCCGCTGGCGGCCTTGAAGGGGCGCGTGGTGCTGGTGGCCAACACCGCCAGCAAATGCGGTTTCACCCCTCAATATGAGGGCTTGCAGGCGCTCTGGGCGGAATATGGGCTGCGCGGGCTGACGGTGATCGGCGTGCCCTGCAATGATTTCGGCGGCCAGGAGCCGGGCGCGGCGGAGGAAATTGGCCAGTTCTGCCAGGCCAATTACGGCGTGGATTTCCCGATGATGGCGAAAGAGCATGCCATCGGGGAGGCGGCGCATCCCTTCTTCAGCTGGGTGGTGGCGCAGAAAGGCTTCCTGGCGAAACCGCGCTGGAATTTCTACAAATATCTGATCGGCCCGGATGGGCAGCTGCTGGATTTCTTCATCTCCGCCACCAAGCCCGACGCACCGAAGGTGAAACGCGCCATCGCCCGCGCGCTCTTGCCCGGATAAATCGCCACGGCCTATGGTCCGCGCGATCAAGAAAGGGTCTGAGCATGAGTTCTGCGCGTTTTGCCTTCATCAAGGCCTCCTGGCATGCCGATATTGTCGATCAGGCGCTGAAGGGCTTTCAGGAGCTGATCCCGGCCGCGCAGGTGGATGTGTTCAGCGTGCCCGGCGCCTTCGAGATGCCGCTGCTGGCGCGCGATCTGGCACAGACCGGCCGCTACGCGGCGGTGGTGGCGGCGGCCTTCGTGGTGGATGGCGGCATCTACCGGCATGATTTCGTCGCCCAGGCGGTGGTGGATGGGCTGATGCGCGCCGGGCTGGATAGCGGCGTGCCGGTGCTCTCGGTCTCGCTCACCCCGCATCACTACCAGGAAACCGACCACCATAACGCGATCTACCGGGCGCATTTCGTCACCAAGGGCCAGGAAGCCGCGAAAGCGGCGTTGGCGATCACCGAGACGCGGGCAAGCCTAAAGTCCTAAACGTTTTTGAGGGCGGAGGCGCCCAAGCTTCCATCGTCGTGCAGCGGCGATGGAAAGGCGCCGCAGGGTCGGGAACTTTTTTCAAAAAGTTTCCGAAAACGTTGGGGGTGTTCGCAACACCGTTAAACCAACCTTAACGCCGCCTCAATGATCCGCCGCGCCTCGCTCCAAAGCCCGTAACGGTCAAACTCATCGCGCGTCGCCCAGGCGACTTCCAGCACATCATCCTGCGCCTTCGCCTCGCCGCCCGCATAGCGGGCCGCGAAATCCAAAATCGTATAGTGAAACTCAATCGCTCCCGCCGCGTCACGATGGATCGAATCCACATGCCCGGCCAGCACCAGAGTCCCACAGCGCAGGCCGGTTTCCTCGAACAGCTCGCGCCGCGCCGTCTGCTCCGCCGTCTCGCCCAGCTCCTGCTTGCCGCCGGGCAGGGACCAGAGCCCGGCCCCTGGCGGTTTACCGCGTTTGACGAGCAGCACCTCATCGCCTTTGATGAGAACGATGCCGATGCCGATTTTCGGCGCGCTGGGATATTGGCTCATATTCTAGATCATCTAGGGCCATTGCGGCATCCAGCCAAATGCGAGGAGTTTTAAGATGACCCGACCCGCTTGCATCCGCCATTGGCGTGACCTGGAAGATGCGGATGATGCCGCCTATCCGGGCGATACGGAGCTGATGAGCATTGGCGCGCCGCTTGCCCGCAAAATGGGGCTGACGCGGATCGCCATTCACCATGAAAGGCTGCCGCCCGGGCGGCGCACCTCCTACCCGCATGCGGAAAGTGCGCAGGAAGAATTCGTGTATGTGCTGGAGGGCACGCCGGATGTGTGGCTTGACGGGCATCTGCACCGACTCGCCCCCGGCGATGCCGTGTCCTTCCCGCCCGGCACCGGCATCTGCCACAGTTTTCTCAATAATACCGGCGAGGAGGTGCGGCTCCTGGTGATCGGCGAGCCGAACTTCCCGCAAAACCGCATCGCCTACCCAAAAAACCCAGCTTACCAAGCCTCGATCGGCGAGCGTGGCTGGACGGACTGGCCGGCGCGCGAGATGGGGCCGCATGACGGGAAGGCGAGGTGAGCAGAACAGGCTCTCGCTTTTTGTTTGAGCGAGCAAGTTTATCCGATCAAACGAATCCGTTTGATCGGATGTTGTTCTAACCCGCCTTCACCGTCTCGATCGCCTCGCGCTGATCGAACAGATTGAGCAAAATCCGCAAGGCCTGCCCGCGTTCGCTCTCCAGCCTTGGGTCGCGCTGCAGGGTCATCACCGCATCCTGCCGGGCCATGGTCAGCAGATCGCCATTCTCCTCCGGGTCCGCCAGCAGATAGCCGGGCAGGCCGGACTGGCGGGTGCCGAGATACTCGCCGGCCCCGCGCAGGCGGAAATCCTCATCCGAAATCAGAAATCCATCCTCGGTGTCGCGCAGGATGGAGAGCCGCTTGCGGGCCGTTTGGCCGATCTTGTTGTCATGCAGCAGCAGGCAGAAACTCTTCGCCGCGCCGCGCCCGACCCGCCCGCGCAGCTGATGCAGCTGCGCCAGCCCGAAGCGCTCCGCATGCTCGATCACCATCACATTCGCCTCCGGCACATCCACCCCGACCTCGATGACCGTGGTGGCGACCAGGATGGTCTTCCGCCCGGCGGCGAAATCCGCGAGTGCGGCGTCGCGCTGCTCGGCCGGCATCTGCCCATGCGCCATCGCCACCGCCGCGCCGAACACGCTCTGCAGTTCGGCGAAGCGGATTTCGGTGGCGGTGATGTCCAGCGCCTCGGATTCCGAGACCAGCGGGCAGACCCAATAGACCCGCCCACCCGCGCCGATTGCCCTGGCGATGGCGTCGCGCAGCTTCGGCAGCTCCGAGAGCCGGTGCATGGTGGTGGTGATCGGCGCCCGGCCCTTGGGTTTTTCGGTGATGCGCGAAACATCCATCTCCGCCCAATGGGTCAGCAGCAGCGTGCGCGGGATCGGGGTGGCGGTCATCACCAGCAGATCCGCCGCTTCGCCCTTGGCGCCCAGCGCCAGGCGTTGATCCACGCCGAAGCGATGCTGCTCGTCGATCACCGCCAGGCCGAGATCGTGAAATTCCACGCTCTTCTGGAAAATCGCATGGGTGCCGATGATGATCTTCAGCGTGCCATCCGCCAGATCCTGCAAAATCGCCCGGCGTGCCGCCGCCTTCACGCTGCCGGTGAGCAGCGCCACCGGCACCGGGGAGAGGCGCTTGAAGGTCGCGAAATGCTGCTTGGCCAAAATCTCCGTCGGCGCCATCAACGCCGCCTGCGCCCCGGCCTCCACCGCCCCCAGGCAGGCCAGCAGCGCCACCAGCGTCTTGCCGGAGCCGACATCGCCCTGCAGCAGCCTTCGCATCCGGTGCGGGGCCGCCATGTCCGCGTCGATCTCGCGCAGCGCCTGCAACTGCCCGGCGGTGGGAGGAAAGCCGAATTTCGCCAAGGCGGCCGCCCGCAGCCGGTTATCGCCAGCCAGCACGCGCCCGCTCTCGCGCCGCCGGCGGGCCCGCACCAGCGCAAAGGCGATCTGGCGGGCCAGCAGCTCGTCATAGGCCAGGCGCTCACGCGGCGCCTTGCCGGGCACTTCCGCCGGCGCATGCAGTGCGCGCAACGCCGCGCCAAAACCTGGCCAGCCGCGCCTGGCCAGAATGCTCGGATCGTGCCATTCGGGAAACTCCGGAAGCATTTCCAGCGCCCCCAGCACCGCCCGGCGCATCGTGCGCGGTGTAATTCCCGCCGCGAGTGGCCAGACCGGCTCGATCCAGGGAAACTCCGCCTCGCGGAACTGATGCGTCACCTGGTCCGGATGCGCCATCACCAGCCGGTCCTGAAACCGCTCCAGCTTGCCAGCGACAATCAGCTTCGCCCCCACCGGAAATTGCGACAGCCGGGCAGCATGAAACAGCACGATCTCGCCAAAACCGGTGCCATCGCCCATCACCACCCGCCAGGGCTGGCCCTTGCGCCCCGGCGGCTCGTGGCTGACGATCTCCACCCGCAGCGTCGCCACCTGCCCAGGCTGGGCCTGCGCCAGGCTCGGCGTCGCCCGCCGGTCCACATACTCCACCGGCAGATGGAACAGCACATCGCGCACGCTCTCCCCGCCCACTAGCTTCGCCATCAATCCAGAAAGCCGGGCGCCCAGACCCGGCAGCGTGGCCAGCGAAGCGCGCAGAGGCAGCAAAAATTCCATCGTCACGGGCTTAACTCTTGGCCAAACCAACCCTATACCGCAAGCTGTCATGACCGAAGATGAACACGCGTCCCTGGACACACGCCGCAAACGGCTGCTCTACCGCGCCAATCACCGCGGCACCTATGAGAACGACCTGATGATCGGCGGCTTCGTGAAAGCCCGAATCGCCGGCATGTCCGAGTCCGAACTCGACGAAATTGAAGCCGTCATGGAATTCCCCGACGCCGAACTCGCCGACTGGCTCACCGGCCGCAAACCCATCCCCGCCCACGCCGACAGCCCCATGCTCCGGCGCATCCGCGAAGCCGCCCTGAACGGGATATGAGGGGTATTGTCTCGGTCAGTGCAGGGGGGCGCCGCCCCCCTGCACCCCCCGCTAAGGGACTCAGTCCCTTAGGATCCCATCAATTCGGGTCTGTGGAAGGGAGGGCCCGGCTGGTGCCTTTCCACCCGCTGTTG
>NZ_JH976207.1:1074453-1086459 GCF_000306035.1 Acidocella sp. MX-AZ02 | reverse complement strand
CCTGGGCTGACGGAGACATTACCCTCATGATCCCGGTTTACGGCGCCCCGGAGGGCGTGGATGCGTTGGTGCTGGTGCGTCGGCTGGGCGAGCATGACGGGCCGGTTTTGCATGTGGCGCGCGATGATGCGCGCTTGGCGGCGCTGGCGGAGGAGATCGGGTTTTTCGGGCCTGAGATCGAGGTGATATCGCTGCCGGCCTGGGATTGTCTGCCCTATGACCGGGTTTCACCGAATGGCGGGATTGTCGCGGAGCGGATTTCGGCGTTGAGCCGGTTGCAGGCGGAACCGGGCAAGAAGCGGATTGTGCTGACGACGGTGAACGCCGCCTTGCAGAAGGTGGCGCCGCGCAGCGCGCTGGCGGGGGCGGGGCTGAGCCTGGCCAAGGGCGAGCAGGTTTCGCTGAGCGATGTGGCGAGCTTCCTGGAGGCTGACGGCTATCGGCGCACCGGGATGGTGATGGAGGCCGGCGAGTTCAGCCTGCGCGGCGGCATTCTGGATGTGTTTCCGGCCGGGGCTTCGCAGCCGGTGCGGATCGACATGTTCGGAGACGAGATCGAGAGCCTGCGGCATTTCGATACCGAGACCCAGCGCTCGGGTGAATCGCTGCTGCGGCTGGATTTCCACCCGGCCTCGGAATTGCCGCTGGATAGCGCCTCGGTGGCGCGGTTTCGCACCAATTGGCGGGAGCTGTTTGGGCCGAAGGCGGTGGAGGATGCGCTTTACGTCTCCATCTCTGAGGGGCGGCGCCATCCTGGGGCGGAGCATTATCTGCCGTTGTTTACCGAGGCGATGGAGACGATCTTTGATTATCTCCCGAACGCCTCCGTCAGCCTGGACCATCAGGCCGAGGCGGCGGTGGCGGCGCGGTTTGAGCTGATCGCCGACCATTATGCCGAGCGCCGGCTGCCACCGCGCCCGGGCGAGCCAATTTTCCGGCCGATCCCGCCAGGGATGCTGTATCTTGACCGTGAGGCCTGGGAGGCAGCGCTCGGCAAAGGCCCGTGCTTCGCCTTCTCGCCCTTCACCAAGCCGGATGGCGGGGCGGCGGGCATCGAGATCGGCGGCCGCCCGGCGCCGATTCTCACCGGCCAGCAGGTTCCGGCCTTCGAGGCGCTGGGTGAGCTGAAAACCAAATGGGCGGAGAGCGGGCGGACCATTCTGCTCGCCGCCTGGAGTTTCGGCTCGCGCGAGCGCCTCACGCTGATGCTCAAGGAGCACGGGGTTGGTCCCGTGCGGCCTGTGGTTTCGGCGGACGAGGCCCGCGCTTTGCCGCCGGGGACCATCGCGCTCGCCGTGCTGCCGCTGGAGCGTGGCTTTCTCACGGATCGTCTGGCGGTGGTGGCGGAGCAGGATCTGCTCGGCAGCCGCATCGCCCGCCCGCCAAAGCGCAAGCGCCGGGCGGATCAGTTCATCGCCGATGCGACCGAGATCGAGGCCGGGGATCTGGTGGTGCATCAGGATCACGGCATTGGCCGCTATGAGGGGCTGGAGACCGTCACCGTCAACGGCGCGGCGCATGACTGCCTGAAGCTGATCTATGATGGCGGGGACAAGCTGTTCCTGCCGGTTGAGAATATCGATCTGCTCTCGCGCTTCGGCCAGGAAGGTGACGGTGTCACGCTGGACAAATTGGGTGGGGCCTCCTGGCAGGCGCGCAAGGCGAAGGCGAAGAACCGCATCCAGGATATGGCGGCCGGGCTGATCCGGCTCGCGGCGGAGCGCAAGATGCGCGAGGCGCCGTTGCTGGCCGCCGATGACGGCGCCTTCGCGGAATTCTGTGCGCGTTTCCCTTATACCGAGACCGAGGACCAGGCGAAGGCGATCGCCGATGTGATGGAGGATTTCGCCACCGGCCGGCCGATGGACCGGCTGATCTGCGGCGATGTCGGCTTCGGCAAGACCGAGGTGGCGCTGCGGGCCGCCTTCATCGCGGCGATGGCGGGCTCCCAGGTGGCGGTGGTGGTGCCGACCACGCTGCTGGCGCGCCAGCATTTCCGCTCCTTCTCCGCGCGTTTCGAGGGCTTGCCGATCAAGGTGGCGCAGCTCTCAAGGCTGGTGACGGCCAAGGAAGCGGCGCAGGTGAAAGCCGGGCTGGCTTCGGGCGAGATTTCCATTGTCGTCGGCACCCATGCGGTGATGGCGCAGGGGATTTCCTTCTCGGATCTCGGCCTGCTGATCGTCGATGAGGAGCAGCATTTCGGGGTGAAGCACAAAGAACGGCTGAAGGAGCTGAAGGCCGATGTGCATGTGCTGACGCTGACCGCCACGCCGATCCCGCGCACGCTGCAGCTGGCGCTGACCGGGGTGCGCGACCTATCTCTGATCACCACCCCGCCGGTGGACCGGCTGGCGGTGCGCACTTTCATCATGCCCTTTGATTCACTGGTGATCAAAGAAGCCATCGCCCGCGAGAAATTCCGCGGCGGGCAGATTTTCTGCGTGGTGCCTCGGATCGAGGACCTGGAGCCGATGGCGGCGCGGCTGCGCGAGATCGTGCCGGATCTGCGCACGGTGATGGCGCATGGAAGGCTGGCGCCGACCGAGCTGGAACGGGTGATGACCGAGTTCGGTGAAGGCAAGTACGATGTGCTGCTGGCCACCAACATCGTGGAATCCGGCCTCGACATGCCGGCGGTGAACACGCTGATCATTTACCGGGCGGATATGTTCGGGCTGGCCGGGCTGTATCAGCTGCGCGGCCGCGTCGGGCGTGGCAAGCAGCGTGGCTATGCCTATCTCACCTGGCCGCCGCATCACCGGCTCTCGGCCGCCTCCGAGAAGCGGCTGGAGGTGATGCAGACGCTGGACACGCTGGGGGCGGGCTTCACCCTGGCGTCGCATGACCTGGATCTGCGCGGGGCGGGCAATCTGCTCGGCAATGAGCAATCCGGCCATATCCGCGAGGTCGGTATTGAGCTGTATCAGCAGATGCTGGAGGATGCGGTGAATGATCTGCGCGCCCAGCATAAGGATGCGCAGAAGATCGAGCGGGATTGGACGCCGAACATCAATCTCGGCCTGCCGGTGCTGATCCCGGAAACCTATGTGGCGGATCTGCCGATCCGGCTCGGGCTGTACCGGCGCATTGGCGGGCTTGCCTCGGATGCCGAGAGTGAGGCGCTGGCGGCGGAGCTGGTGGACCGGTTCGGGCCGATCCCGGCGGAGGTGGAAAACCTACTCTCGGTGGTGGCGCTGAAGCGCGCCTGCCGTGAGGCGAATGTGGAGAAGCTGGATGCCGGGCCGAAAGGCATGGTGGTCAGCTTCCGCAAGAATGATTTTTCCAACCCCGCCGGGCTGATCCGCTGGATCGGCACCAAAGGCGGTCTGGTGAAGCTGCGCCCGGACCAGAAGCTGGCGATGGTGCGCGATATGGATGTAACGGCCCGCATGGCCTACGCCCGCGATTTGCTGACCAATCTGGTCAAGCTGGTGAAAACCCCCGAGGCCTGAAATCGCGAAAGTTTTTAGGGGGTTTGGGGGGATTTTTTCAAAAATCCCCCCAAGAGTCTTCGCTTACAGCGTCTTCCAATAGGCGGCCGCACAGCTCACCACGCTCGGCGTATTCGGATGCTCCGCCGCCTGCTTCTGCTGCTCACCCTCGCCGGTGGCGAAGCTCTGGCCAACGGAATTGATGATATTATGCACCGGCCCGTTGGACGTGCCGGTGATGTTCTGGGCCGTCTGGCTGACATTATGCTTCTCCAGCGCCTGACAGACATTGGTGCTGCCGCCGGCGGCCATCGGCACGCCGAAGAAAATCACCAATAAAACCACGATGACCCCGATAATCCCAATCCCTGCTTTCACGTATCATTCTCCTGAATATTTAAGAAGATGCGCCAAGTCTTTGACGCGCCTTAAGCTTCAGGGATTTGGGGAGCAGGGCGGAGGAGGCAATTAAAAATGTTCTGACAATGGTGTTAACCAGGGGCGTTAACCAGGGGGCGTTGGCTGTGTTCAGCGCACCGCCATCTTCGAGAACAGATTGATCACCAGCACGCCCGCCATGATCAGCGCCATGCCAGCCACACCCGGCCAGTCCACCGGCTGGCGGTAATAGAAAAACCCCACCCCGGCGATGAGGATGATGCCGAAGCCGCACCAGAGCGCGTAGGCGTAGCCGAGCGGGATCACCTTCACCACCTGCGAGAGCATGAAGAAGCTGATGCAATAGCCGACCAGCACGAGGACGGATGGCCCCAGCCGGGTAAAACCGGCACAGGCTTTCAGCGCCGAGGTGGCGGTGACCTCAGAGAGGATGGCAATCGTCAGAAAGAGATAGGCCAAGGCTCAGAAATCCGAGCAGCGGCCATTCTTCTCCCAGTCGCCATAACGGGTCGGCTCCGGCCCGGTGGGGCCGCCGATCTCTTTCGGCAGTTTCGGAGCCTCGGGCTTTTTCGGGGGCTGCGCCGCGGGGGCGGGTTTGGTGTCTTCCATGCCCAGTAATTTAGGCGATCCGCCGGGGAAGGGAAGGGTATTGCGGCTACTGGCCGGGTTGCACCCCGGCCTGCATGATCCGCTGCTGATCGAGCTGGCGCCAGGTGGCGTTGGCCGGGGCGCTGGCGAGCGATTGCTTGAACAGCCCCAAGGCTTCCGGGGTGATGGCGCCGGCCTGCTCGCTCAGCGCCTCCGCAAGATAAGCCTCGCCCTGGCTGGCATCCGCGGTGCCGGGCTGCACGCTGGCCAGATGCGCGCGTAGCAGCGCGATCAGCTGGGCCAGCTTCGCCTGCGCCGATTCCTGCTGGGCGAGCCACTTCGCATGCGGCTCGGAGGGCACATTCCAGGTGGCGTCTGGCAGATAGAGCGAGAACGCCCCCAGCGGCAGCGCCAGCGTGGCGACAATCAGCAGCATTTTGGCGCTGCCGCCTTTCGCGGTGGCGGGGAAGGCATCCGCCGCCAGCACCCGGCGTTCGATTTCCAGCCGCGCGCCATCATGCTCGGCACGGCTGATGCGGCCATCGGCCAGGTCGCGCTCAAGCTCGACCAGCTGGGCACGGTGCAGCGCCAGGGCCGCGTCGCGCCGCTCCGGCAGATTGCGCGGGGCGCGCAGGCACAGCAGCAGCGGCAAGGAGAAAGCCAGCGCCAGCAGCGCCATATAGATCAGGATCATTTCAGCAATTCATCCAGCCTGGCCTGCTCGGCCTGGCTCAGCGGGGCGGTGGCGGGCTGGCGGGCGCGCCGGCCGAACCAGACCGCGAAAAAACCCAGAATCAGCGCGATAAAGGGCGAGGCGTAGAGCAGCCAGGTCAGCGGCGAGATCGGCGGTTTCAGCAGCACGAAAATGCCGTAGCGCTGGACCATGTAGTTCATGATCTGCTTGTTCGGCACGCCCTGCACGACCTGCTGGCGGATGATCACCCGCAGCTGATGCGCCAGCTTGGCGGAGGAGGCCTCGATGCTCTCATTCTGGCAGACCAGGCAGCGCAGCTGGTCGCCCACCGCCTCGGCCCGCTTTTCCTGGGCCGGGGTGAGGGTGACGCCGTCGCGCACCACCATATCCTGCCCCAGCGCCAGACCGGGCAGCAGCAGCAAGGCCAGAAGCAGCCGGCGCGCGCTCATGAATATTTCCGGAACAGCGGCATCAGCTGGCTGTCCACCACCTGCTGGGTCAACGCGCCGGGATAGCGCCAGCGCACGATGCCGGTCTTGTCGATGAAATAGGTCTCCGGCACGCCGTAAACCCCCCAGTTGATCGCGGTGAGCCCGGAGGCGTCGGCGGCGATGCGCTGATACGGATTGCCGAACCGGGCCAGATAATCGGCGGTGGCGTCCGGGTGGTCCTGATAGGCGATGCCCCAGATGGTGATGCCGCTGGCCGCGAGCTTCGCCAGCATCGGCGTCTCTTGCTGGCAGGGCAGGCACCAGCTGGCGAACCAGTTGACCAGCATCGGCTTGGCCGGGGCCTCGATATCCGTGTTGGCAAAGCCCTGGGCGCCATCGGTGCCGGGCAGGGTGAAAGCCGGGGGGCGCTTGCCGATCAAGGGTGAGGGCAGGGCGTGCGGGTCGTAATCATCCTGCTTCATGCGGCGCAGGATGGTGTAGAACCCGGCCCCGCCCGCCACCACGACGGCAAGCGGCACCCCGAACAGCAGACGCCGACGCAAAGGCGACATCAGGCCGCCGCCCCTTTCGGCAGGCGCTTGCGGTTGGGCGCGCCGACGCGCAGCCGCCGGTCAGAGAGCGAGCAGAACCCGCCAAGCGCCATGATCAACCCGCCAAACCAGATCAGCGGCGCGCCGGGATGCCAGTTCAGCCGCAGCTCCGCGCCGCCATTCTGCTCATCGGCGAACACCACGTAGATATCCTGCAGCCCGTTGGTGTGGATGGCGGCATCGTTGGTGGTCGTGCCCTGGGCGGTGAAGATGCGCCGCGCCGGATGCAGGGTGAGGAAGGTGTGGCCGCCTTCGCCGATGCTGACATCCGCGACGCGCTGGGAATAATTCGGCCCCGGCGCATCATGAATATCATTTAGCGTCCAGCTGTACCCGCCAAGCTCGGTCGATTGGCCGGGCTTGAGCACGACGACGCTCTGCTGGGCCAGCGTCATACCGGCGATGCCAAGCACGGACACGCCAAAGCCTATATGCCCCAAAGCGGCGCCGATGGCCGCGCGCGGCAGGCTGAACAGCCGCCCCAGCGCCTGGCCCAGCGGGACGCGGAACAGCCGGATGCGGTCCGCGAGGTCGGTCAGCCCGGCCATCACCACCCAGGCCCCGCCCGCCAACCCGAGGGCGGCGATCAGATGCTTGGTCGCGGTGAGGATGATCAGCACCAGCAGCGCGATGCCGCCGGCCAGCCAGAGCCGCTGCAGCACCGGCAGCATGTCCGCGCGTTTCCAGCGCAAAAGCGGCCCCACCCCCATCGCCAGAATGATCGGCCCGGCCAAGGGCAGCACCGTCTGGTTGAAGAACGGCGCGCCGACGGAGAGCTGAATGCCGAACAGCAGATTGGCGAACGGCGGGTAGAGCGTGCCGGTGAACACCACCGCCGCGATCGCGCAGAGGAAGATATTGTTGAGCACCAGCGCGCTCTCCCGGCTGATCGGCGCATAGATGCCGGCCCCGGCCAGAATGGGCGCGCGGATGGCAAAGAGCAACAGCGAACCGCCAATGGTGATGCCGAGCAAAGCCAGGATGAACAGCCCCTGATCAGGTGCCGCCGCGAAGCTGTGCACGGAATTCAGAATGCCCGAGCGCACCAGGAAGGTGCCGGAGAGCGAGAGCGAGAAAGTGGCGATGGCCAGCAGCACCGTCCAGGCCTTCAGCGCCTCGCGCTTTTCCACCACGATGGCGCAATGCAGCAACGCCGTGCCGGTGAGCCAGGGCAGCAGCGCCGCGTTTTCCACCGGGTCCCAGAACCAGTAACCGCCCCAGCCCAGCGTGTAATAGGACCACCAGCTGCCCAGCGTGATGCCGGCGGTGAGGAAACACCAGGAGATCAGCGCCCAGGGGCGCACCCAGCGGCCCCAGGCGGCGTCGATGCGTCCTTCCAGCAGCGCCCCGATGGCAAAGGCGAAGGCGACCGAAAAGCCGACATAGCCGGTATAGAGAACTGGCGGATGGAAGGCCAAGCCGGGGTCTTGCAGGATCGGGTTCATGCCTGCCCCCTCCAGCGGCGGCGGCCAGATGCGGGTGAACGGGTCCGAGACCGACAAGGTGAAGAGCAGGAAACCGCAGGAGACCAGACCCAGCACGCCGAGCACGCGGGCGCGCAAGGTGGCGGGTAGCTGCCGCCCGCCCAGTGCCACGGCGGCACCGCAGAGCGACAGGATCAGGCACCAGAGCAGGATCGAGCCGTCATGATTCCCCCAGACCCCGGTGATGCGATACATCAGCGGCACGATCGAGGAGGAGAAATCCGCGATATTCTCGACCGTGAAATCCGAGACCACGCCGGCCCAGACCAAGGCGAGGAAAGATAAGGCGATGGCGGTGAAATGCAGCAGCGTCAGCAGCGGCGCCGCCGCCAGGGCGCGCGGGTCCTTCAGCGTCGGGCCGATGATGCCGATGATGCCCTGCACGCAGGCCAGCACCACCGCCATCGCCAGGAGAAAATGGCCGAGTTCGGGGATCATGTGCCGCTGCCTTTCACTTTCATGTCGTTCCAGGCGCTGGCATTGGGCGGCGGGCCGAAGCGCGGGTCCCATTCGCCGCTCTTTTTCAGCTCCTCCTCGACATCCTTGGGCATGTAATCGGCGCCGTGCTTGGCCAGCACCTCATCGGCGACGAAAACACCGTGCGGGCCCATGGCGCCGATCGTCACCACCCCCTGGCCCTCGCGGAACAGGTCCGGCAGCACCCCGGTGAAGGTCACGGGCACTGCGGCGCGGCCATCGGTGATGGCGAAGCTGGTGGTCGGCTTGTCGCCGGAGAGGGTGGTCTTCACGCTGCCCATCTCGACGATGCCGCCCAGCCTGAAATTCTGCCCCGGCGCCGGGGCCTTGGCCACCACCTGGCGGGGCGAGAGGAAATAGGTGAGGGAGGAGGAGAAGGCCGCCAAGCTCAACGCCATCGCGCCGCCCAGGCAGACAAGACTGGCCAAGACGAGATAAAGCCGCCGCTTTTTCGGAGCCCGCATGGTTAGAGCTGTTCAGCCTGGGCCAGACGCGCCCGCGCCCGGCGCAGCCGCGCCAGCGTCAGCCAGGCGGCGCCGATCAGGAACAGCACCGTAACCCCATAGGCCCCGTTGATGAAGGGCCAGACATTGATGCTTTGAATTGCGGCCGGGTTCATGGCGTGCGCTCCGCGGCGGCGCGCAGCAGGGCGGTGGTCTTGCGTTCCGAGATCGCCGCCGACATCCGCGCCACCACCATGGTGATGAAAGTAAGATAGAATCCCACCGAGGCGATCAGCAGCGGGTAGAGCATGGTGATATAGATCTTCGAGCCACCGGAGATGGAAATGGTGTTGCCCTGGTGCAGCGTGTTCCACCATTGCACCGAGAACACGATGATCGGCAGGTTGACCGCCCCGGCCAGCGCCAGAATGGCGGCGGCGCGATAGGCATGGGCCTTGTTATCGAAGGCGCGGATCAGCGCGATATGGCCGAGATACAGGAAGAACAGGATCAGCACTGAGGTCAGCCGCGCATCCCAGACCCAGTAGGCCCCCCACATCGGCTTGCCCCAGAGCGAGCCGGACACCAGGCAGACAGCGGTAAATCCCGCCCCCACCGGGCCGATCTCCTCCGCCGCGATATCCGCCAGCGGATGCCGCCAGACCAGCGAGAGGAAGGAGCAGAAAGCCAGCGCCGCATAGCCCGCCATCGCCACCCAGGCGGCGGGAACATGCACATACATGATCCGCGCCGCATCGCCCTGCTGCCAGTCCGCCGGGGCGAACTGATAGCCCCAGACGATGCCGGTGACGGTCAGGATCAATGAAAAAACCGCAAGCCACGGCAAGGTCGGCCGCGCAATGCGCTGAAAGCGCCCAGGATTGGCGAGATAGTGAAACCAGCCGCCGCTGCGGGCGGGGCTGGCCGTCGAGAGGGCGCTTTCCTTCATGTGGAAGTACTTACGACTTGTTCAGGTGAATTTGAAGCGTTGTGAAAATTGGTTACACTCGCGCCCATGCAGTATTGGCTTGTGAAATCTGAACCGGACGCGTTTTCCTGGGCGCAGCAGGTGGAAAACGGCATCGAACCCTGGACCGGGGTGCGCAACCACCTGGCCAAACGGCATCTGAAAGAGATGCGCAAGGGCGATCTCGCCTTCTTCTACCATTCCAATATCGGCCGCGAGATCGTCGGCATCGTGAAAGTCGCGCGCGAGGCCTATCCGGATCCGAGCGCTGAGAGCGGCGACTGGGTCTGTGTCGATATGCAGGCGGTGAAGCCCCTGAAAACCCCCGTCACCCTTGCGGCGATCAAGGCCGACCCCAGATTCCATGATCTGGCTCTGCTGAAATATTCGCGGCTGTCGGTCGCCCCGGTGGGGGCCGAACATTGGGCCATGCTGTGTGAGATGGGAGGGGTGAAATGAGTGCTTACGCGGTTCTGGCCGGTGGCTGTTTCTGGTGCCTGGAAGCGGCCTATGATTCGCTGGCGGGGGTGGGCAAGGTGCAGTCCGGCTATGCCGGCGGGCATGTGGAGCATCCAAGTTACAAGCAGGTCTGCAGCGGCACCACCGGCCATGCCGAGGTGGTGCGGGTGGAATATGATCCTTCGGTGATTTCCTATGAGGATCTGCTGCGGGTGTTTTTCACCATCCACGACCCGACGACGCTGAACCGTCAGGGCAACGATATCGGCACGCAATATCGCTCGGCGATCTATTATGTGGATGCCGCACAGAAGGCCGCAGCGGAGGCGGCGATCGCGGAATTCACCCCGGTCTGGGGCAGGATTGTCACCGAGGTGACGGAGCTTGGCAAATTCTGGCCCGCCGAGGCGGAGCATGAGGATTATTTCGAGCGTAATCCCGGTTCGGGCTATTGCCAGGCGGTGGTGGCGCCGAAGATCGCCAAGCTGCGCAAAAGCTTCCGCGACCGCCTGAAGAAACCAGACTAAGCCGCAAAAAAATTCAGGGGTGGGGAGCAGGAGCCCCCCACCCTTTTGCAATCAGAGCTGCGCCGCGGCGTATTCGTAATTCGCCAGCTTGTTCAGATAATTGGTGATGTAGTCCGGACGGCGGTTGCGGAAGTCCAGATAGTAGGAGTGCTCCCACACATCCAGGCCCAGCAGCACCTTGCCTTCGCCGGTGGCGAGCGGGTTGGAGCCGTTCGGGGTCTTGGTGACCTTCAGCTTGCCGTCGGAGGCCAGCACCAGCCAGGCCCAGCCGGAGCCGAACTGGCCGACACCGGCGGCCTTGAAGGCCTCCTTGAAGGCGTCGACGGAGCCGAAATCCTCGACCAGCTTGGTCTCCAGCTTGCCGGGGATCTTGCCGCCATTCGGCGCCAGATTTTCCCAGAACAGGATATGGTTCCAGTGCTGGCCGGCATTGTTGAAGACCGGCGCCATGTCCGGCTTGTTGTAGGAGAGCTTGACGATCTCTTCCAGGGACTTGCCCTGCAGGTCGGCGTTCTTCTCGACGAAGCCGTTCAGCGCCGTCACATAGGCCTGGTGATGCTTGCCGTGATGCAGCTCCAGGGTTTCCTGGCACATGCCGGCTTCGGCCAGCGCATTGGTGGAATAAGGGAGGGAAGGCAGTTCAAACGCCATTGTGGATTACTCCAATTTGTTTCGCCGCGTCGATTAGCTATGGAGTGATCATGCCTGCGTCAAGCGATGAAAGCCTTTTATCCCGCCTGCGCCGGGCCGATCCGGACCGGCATTTCGCAACCCTCTTTGCCC
The DNA here is from genome assembly GCF_000306035.1 of Acidocella sp. MX-AZ02. NCBI lineage: Bacteria > Pseudomonadati > Pseudomonadota > Alphaproteobacteria > Acetobacterales > Acidocellaceae > Acidocella > Acidocella sp. MX-AZ02. The sequence continues at coordinate 1,075,165 of NZ_JH976207.1, read as the reverse complement.
CGCCTGAGATGCGGGAGAGGCTTTGTCTTTTATATCTTTTCAACCATGAGCTGGCCCGCGCCAGGGAGGTGGCCAGCAATGCGATGCTGGCGCTGATCCGGCTGCAATGGTGGCGGGAGGTAGTGGAGGGCAGTGCCAAGAAACATGAGCTGGCGACACCGCTGCTCGCGGCGGTCGAGGCCGGGCTGCTGCCCCGAGACGGGTTGCTGGCGCTGGTGAGCGCGCGCGAGAGCGATGCGGATGACGAAATCCCGGATCTGCCGGCGTTTCTGGCCTATGCGCGCAACACGGGCGGGCGGCTGGCGCGGGGGGCGGGGCAAGTTCTGGGGCAGGATAGTGCCGCGATCGAGGATCTCGGCACCGCCTATGCGATTTCGGGGATTTTGCGGGCGGCGCCGTTTCTGGCCCGCCAGGAGCGTTCGCTGCTGCCGGCGGATGGCACGCCGGTTGCGCGTCTGCGTCAGGAGGCGCTGGGGCTGCTGGCGGCACGGCCGCCACGGGGGGCGTTCGCGGCCTGGGCGCCGGCGGCCTTTGTAAGGCGGGATCTCGGGCGCGATTATGCGCCGCGCGATATCTGGGACCGGCTGGCGGTGCTGCAGGCGCGGGTACGGGGCGCTGCCTGAAGTTTGCAAAAGTTTTTTGGTGTCGCTTTTTTTCAAAAAAGCGGCGAAAGACGTGGGGAGTTTTGGAAAAAAAGCCCCCACACCCAAAA
>NZ_JH976207.1:1063926-1074353 GCF_000306035.1 Acidocella sp. MX-AZ02 | reverse complement strand
CTGTTTTTTAAGACGCGGGGCGCAGCGCCTCGCCGGTCAGCCTCTCGGCAATCTCCCAGAGCCGGCGGCCGGCTTCCGGGTCCAACGCCTGCGGCTCGGATTTCGCCGGGCCGGGCGGGCCCTTGCATTCAAACAGATGGCGCGGCCCATAATAATTCCCCTCACGGGCATAGGGGTCGATGCAGGCCAGGATCAGCGGCCAGGCCCCGGCCTCGCCGGATTGCTGGATGAAGGGGGCGGCGAGTTTCTGCAGCCAGGCGATGCGGCTGCCCGGGCCCGGCCCGTTGGCGACCAGCTCCGTCGCCGCGATACCCGGATGGGCCGCGAGCGAGAGCGCCCCCCAACCCCCGGCGGCGGCGCGCCGGCCCAGCTCATGCGCGAAGATCAGGCAGGCGAGCTTGCTCTGCCGGTAGGCGTTCCAGGGATGGTAGTTGGTTTCGGATTGCAGATCGTCCCAGGCCATCCTGCCCTGGCGATGGGCGATGGAGGACACCTGGATGATGCGCGGGGCGCGCGCCGCCAAAATCGGCTCCAGCAGCAAGGCTGTGAGCAGATAATGGCCGAGGAAATTCACCCCGAATTGCAGCTCGAACCCTTGCGCGGTGGTCTGGCGGGTGGGCGGGGCCATCACCCCGGCATTATTGAGCAGGATATCCAGGCTGCCATGGCGTTCCTTCACCCGCGCGGCGAAATCCCGCACCGCGGCGAAATCCGAGAGGTCCAGCAGCTCCAGCCGGGCGCGGCCGGGGGCGATGGCCTCGATTTGCGCCAGCGCCGCCGCCCCGCGCGCAGGGCTGCGGCAGGCGAGGATCACATTCGCCCCGGCCCCGGCCAGCTCAAGGGCGGCATAATAGCCGATGCCGCTATTCGCCCCGGTGACGATGGCCAACCGGTCGTTCAGCTTCGGCATATGGGCGCCGGGCCACAGGCTCATTGATCCCTCCGTTCGGTTAGCCGTGCAGGAGCTTCGCCGCCTGCACCGCATGGTAGGTGAGGATACCGGAACAGCCGGCGCGCTTGAAGCACATCAGCGCCTCCATCATCGCCTTGTCATGGTCGATCCAGCCATTGCGGGCGGCGGCCTCGATCATCGCGTACTCGCCGGAGACCTGATAGGCGAACACCGGCACGCCGAACGCGTCCTTCACCCGGCGGATGATGTCGAGATACGGCATGCCGGGCTTGACCATCACCATATCCGCCCCCTCGGCGATGTCCATCGCCACTTCGCGCAGCGCCTCGTCCGAATTGGCGGGGTTCATCTGGTAGGTTTTCTTGTCGCCCTGCAGCGCGCCCTGGTTGCCCAGCGCGTCGCGGAACGGGCCGTAGAAGGCCGAGGCGTATTTGGCGGCGTAGCTCATGATCCGGGTATGGATGTGGCCGGCGCCATCCAGCGCCTCGCGCAGCGCCTTGATGCGGCCATCCATCATGTCCGAGGGGGCGATGAAATCGATCCCGGCATTGGCCTGGTTCACCGCCTGTTTGGCGAGGATTTCCACGCTCTCGTCATTCACCACATAGCCATCGCGCAGCAGCCCGTCATGGGCGTGGTCGGTATAGGGGTCGAGCGCGACATCGCCGACCAGGGCGAAATCCGGAAACTCCTTTTTCAATAGCATGGCGGCCCGGCAGATCAGGTTTTCCGGGTTCAGCGCCTCGCGGCCCTCGGGGGTTTTCAGCTCAGCCGGGGTGACGGGGAACAGTGCAAGGGCGGGGATGCCCAGCTTCGCCGCCTGCTCCACATGCCTGGCCAGGCCATCCAGCCCGACGCGGAACTGCCCCGGCATCGCCTGCACCTCGACCGGATCGCCGCCGCCCTCGCGGATGAAGATCGGCCAGATCAGATCATCGACGCTGAGACTGTGCTCGGCCACCAGCCGGCGGGTGGCGGCATCGAAACGGTTGCGGCGCAGCCGCGTCAGGGGGAAATTTTGTCCAAGCATGACAGGTTTGTAGCCCAAAGCGGCGCGGCAGGCGACGGCTGATCGCGCTCATGGCTGGGCTGCGGGCGATGCCAGCACACAAGGCGATCTGTGGAAAAACGGAGATGCGAAACGGTTTGTTAAAGTTTATGATACGAGTCGTCAGATAAAGCGGATTGTACGGTTCGCGTAAGGGTTGAGTCGACGAGGGTTTGGCGGGCGGGGGTTGGCGAAGGCGGAATGTCGGACAGCATGATGCAGTATCGCGGGCCGGAGGAGGTGCTGGCCGCTTTGTTCGCCCAGGCCTTCGCAGGCGGCGCCGCGAAATTGCCGGCCGGGCTGAGCCGCGCGGATCTGCGCGCGGCATTGGCGCTGGAACCCGCCGCCCAGGCGCGGATTTACGAACAGATCAGGCAGCATTTCCGCACCGCGCCGGCGCCTCGGGCGGCGGTTGTGGCGAGGCCGCGCGGCGCCTTCGGGCAGAGGCTGGCGGGCCTGGGCGCGGCGTTGGTCACCGCCTGTCTGGTGCTGGCGACGATCGCGCATCGCCAGCCTGTGACTGCGCCGGTGCTGCACCCCGCGCCGGTGGTGGCGGTGATGCCGACGCGGCTCGCCCCGTTGCCGCCCCCGCCGCCCGTGGCGGTGCCGGTTGAATCCGTGGCCAGTCTGCTGGCGCAGGCGGGGCAGAATGGCGCGGCGCTGGCGCTTCTGCAAAGCCGGGCGGCGACCGGCGAGCAGGACGCCGCCTTCGCGCTGGCCAGCTTGCTGGACCAACGCAAGACCCAGGACGAGATCACCTTGCCGAAGGACGATAAGGCCGCCTTTGGCCTCTATTTACAGGCGGCGCAGGCGGGCAATGTCCAGGCCGAATATGACGCGGGGCGCTTCTATGAAAGCGGGCGCGGCGGCGTGCGGGATGCGGTTTTGGCCACCGCCTGGTACCGCGCCGCGGCGCTGAGCGGCTACGCCCCGGCGCAAACCAGCCTCGGCCTCGCTTACCAGACCGGCCTTGGCATCGCGCGGGACAATGCCCAGGCGGCACACTGGTTCGCCCAGGCCGCGGCGAAGAATGACCCAGCGGCGCAGACCGATCTCGGTTATCTTTACCTGTACGGCCAGGGTGTGGCGAAGGATCCGCAACGGGCGGTAAACTTGTTCGGCCAGGCGGCGAGCGCGCAATATGGCCCGGCGTTTCTGGCGCTGGGTTACTGCGCCGCGCAGGGGCTGGGCATGGCCCAGGATGTGCCGCAGGCGGCGCGGGATTTCCTGCTCGCCGAGCAGGAGGGCGTGCCCCAGGCCAAGGCCGCCATCGCCATGATCACGCCGTCCAGAAATTGAACCGCCGGGCCGTTGCGGCAGGCATGAAAAAGCAACGGTTTCAACAGCGCGGCGCGCATGGTAAGGGGGCGCCATGACTCGGTCTTTGACAGTGGCGCTCGGCGCCGATCATGGTGGGGTAACCCTGAAGAACCGTCTTGCCGCCGTGCTGATCGAAGCCGGGCACGAGGTGCAGGATTATGGCACGGACGGCCCGGCCTCCGTCGATTATCCGGATTTCGCCCAGGCGGTCTGCGGCGCGGTTACCGAAAAACGTGCCGATTTCGGCATTCTGGTCTGCGGCACCGGCATCGGCATGTCGATCGCGGCCAACCGCTATGCCGGCATTCGCTGCGGGCTGGTGCATGATGTCACCACCGCCCGCCTGACCCGCGCCCATAACGACGCCAATGTGCTGGCGCTGGGCGCGCGCATCATTGGCGAGGAAGTGGCGCTGGATATTCTCGGCGCCTTCCTCTCCACCCCTTATGAAGGCGGGCGGCACCAGCGCCGGCTCGACAAACTCAACCAGACGACGGAATCCACGCCATGAACGATCAGAGCCTCGCCCCGCGTTTGCAGCGCTTCTTCAATGCCCCGCTTGCCGAAGTCGACCCGGATGTGGCGGCGATCATCGGCCGCGAGCTGGCGCGTGAGCAGGATGGCATCGAGCTGATCGCCTCCGAGAATATCGTGTCCGCCGCGGTGCTGGCCGCCCAGGGCTCGGTCTTCACCAACAAATATGCCGAAGGCTACCCCGGCAAGCGCTATTATGGTGGCTGCGGCCCCTCCGATGAGGTCGAGACGCTGGCGATCGAGCGCGCCAAGAAGCTGTTCGGCTGCGGCTTTGCCAATGTGCAGGCCAATTCCGGCAGCCAGGCCAACCAGTCCGTGCTGCTGGCGCTGGTGAAGCCGGGTGACACCATTCTGGGCATGTCCCTGGCCGCCGGCGGGCATCTCACCCATGGCGCCGCCCCCAACCTGTCGGGCAAATGGTTCAACGCCGTGCAGTACGGCGTGCGCCGCGAGGACGGGCTGCTGGATTATGAGGAGCTGGAGCGCCTGGCCCGCGAGCATAAGCCCAAGCTGATCATTGCCGGCGGCTCCGCCTATCCGCGTTTCATCGATTTCGCCCGCATCCGCGCCGTGGCGGATGAGGTCGGCGCCTTCTTCATGGTCGATATGGCGCATTTCGCCGGCCTGGTCGCCGCCGGGATCTATCCGAGCCCGATCCCGCACGCCCATGTCGTCACCACCACCACCCACAAGACCCTGCGCGGTCCGCGTGGCGGCATGGTGCTGACCAATGACGAGGATATCTCCAAGAAGATCAATTCCGCGACCTTCCCCGGCCTGCAGGGCGGCCCGCTGATGCATGTGATCGCCGCCAAGGCGGTGGCTTTCGGCGAGGCGCTGACCCCGGATTTCGTTGCCTACCAGAAGCAGGTTGCGGCGAATGCCAAGGTTCTGGCGGAAACGCTGGTGGAGCAGGGGCTGGCGATCGTCTCCGGCGGCACGGACAGCCATTTGCTGCTGGTCGATCTGCGGCCGAAGAACACCACCGGCAAGGCGGCCGAGGCGAGCCTGGAGCGCGCCCATATCACCGCCAACAAGAACGCCATCCCGTTCGACCCGGCGAAGCCTGCCATCACCTCCGGCATTCGCCTCGGCACCCCGGCGGCGACCACGCGCGGCTTCGGCACCGAGGAGTTCAAGCAGATCGGCATCATGATCGGCGAGGTGCTGGATGGTCTGGCGAAGTCCAATGACGGCAGCAACGACGCGGCGGAAGCGGCGGTGGGCGCGCGGGTGAAGGCGCTCTGCGCGCGCTTCCCGATCTATCGCTAAGCCGCCGCGATGCGCTGCCCGTTCTGCGGCGATGCCGACACCCAGGTGAAGGATAGCCGCCCGACAGATGATAACAGCGCCATCCGGCGCCGGCGTTTCTGTGCGGGATGCGGGCAGCGTTTCACCACCGTGGAGCGCGTGCAGCTGCGCGAGCTCACCGTGGTGAAGGCCGATGGCAAGCGCGTCGCCTTCGACCGCGACAAGCTCGCCCGTTCCATCCGCGTGGCGTTGAACAAGCGCCCGGTGGATGAGGAGCGCCAGGAGCGTATCGTCAACGGCATCGTCCGCAAGCTGGAAGCCAGCGGCGAGGGCGAGGTGAAGAGCGAGGCGATTGGCGAGGCGGTGATGGAAGCGCTGAAGGCGATCGACGCGGTGGCCTATGTGCGCTTCGCGTCGGTTTACAGAGATTTCCGCGAAGCCCGTGATTTTGAAGCATTTCTAGGCGGTATGGACGGTGCGCCTTTGGCTCAGCCGGACCAGGAATGAGCGACCAGGATTTCATGCGTGCCGCGCTGGCCATGGCCCGGCGCGGATTGGGGCAGACCGCGCCCAACCCGTCGGTTGGTTGCATCATCGTCAATCAGGACCGGGTGGTCGGGCGGGGCTTTACCTCAGCTGGCGGGCGGCCGCATGCCGAGGTGAACGCGCTGGCCCAGGCCGGCAATGCGGCCCGTGGCGGCACCGCCTATGTCACGCTGGAACCTTGCAACTTTACCGGAAAATCAGGTCCTTGCACGGAGGCGTTGATCCAAGCTGGGATCTCCCGCGTGGTGCTCGGCGCGCAGGATCCGCATCCGAAGGTGAACGGCGCTGGCATCGTCCGGCTGCGCGCGGCTGGCATCAGCGTCTCCGAGGGCGTGCTGGCGGCGGAATGCGAGGCCTCGATCGCCGGTTTCGCCATGGTGCAGCGCCAGGGGCGGCCGCTGCTGCGCCTCAAGCTGGCCAGCTCGCTGGACGGGCGCATCGCCACCGCCAAGGGGGAGTCGAAATGGATCACCGGCGAGCCGGCCCGGCAGGCGGCGCATATGCTGCGCGGCACCCATGACGCGATCATGGTCGGCGTCGGCACCGTGCTGGAGGATGATCCCGAGCTGACCTGCAGGATTGAGGGCTATCGCTGCACGGATCTGGTCCGGGTGGTGGTGGACAGCCATTTGCGCACCCCCTTGCTCTCCAAACTGGTGCGCGGCGCGGCGCGGCATCCGCTCTGGATCTTGCACCGGAACGGCGCGGATAAATTGCGCGCCAAGGCGCTGGTCCAGGCCGGGGTGAAGCTGATCGAATTGCCGGCGGCCAGCATCGGGGTCGATCTGGTCGCGGCGATGAAGGCGCTGGCGCAGAACGGCCTTACCAGCGTGCTGGCCGAGGGCGGCGGCACCTTGGCGGCGGCCTTGCTGCGGGCCAATCTGGTCGATCGTCTCTCCTGGTTTCACGCCCCTTGCGTCATCGGCGGCGACGGGCTGCCCGCCGCCCAGGCCTTCGGCATCGCCAGCCTTGCGCAGATGCCGCGCTTCACCCAGATCTCATCGCGCCGCCTCGGCGCGGATATGCTGACGGATTTCATCCGCCAGCCCGTTTAAGGACCAGATTATGTTCACCGGATTGATCACTGGCGTCGGGCGCATCCGCGCCGTCAGCGCCATCGGCAACGGGCAGGATGCCCGCTTCACCATCGAAACCCCCGCCAACGAGGTCTGGAGCGGGGCGCAGAAGAAGCTCGGCGCCTCCATCGCCTGTTCCGGCGTCTGCCTGACCGTGATCGAGGCCGGGGATGACTGGTTCAGCGTCGAGGTCTCGGCCGAGACGCTCTCCAAGACCAATCTCGCCGGCTGGCGCGAAGGCACCTTGGTCAATCTCGAAGGCTCGCTGCGGTTGGGCGATGAGCTGGGCGGGCATCTGGTCTCCGGCCATGTCGACGGGCTGGCCGAGGTGATCTCCGCCACCCCGGAAAACGGCTCGGTGCGCTGGCTGTTCGAGCTGCCGGCGGCGCTGGGGCCGTTCGTCGCGGCCAAGGGCAGCATCGCCATCAATGGCGTTTCGCTGACCGTTAACGAGGTCGAGGGACTGCGCTTTGGCGTCAACATCATCCCGCACACCGCCGCGCACACGAATTTCTCTGCCCTGCGCCCTGGTGATAAGGTGAATGTGGAAATCGACATGCTGGCGCGCTATCTCGCCCGTCAGCTAAGCTTTAAGACGAACTAGGCTATATCCGCCGGCCCCGCGGACCGGTGCGAAAGGATTGCGTATCATGGACGGCTTGAAGACCCTCTCCAGCTCCGGGCTGCATGACTATATCTCCCCGCCGGCGGAGATCATCGAGGAAGCCCGCGCCGGGCGCATCTTCATCCTGGTCGATGACGAGGACCGCGAGAATGAGGGCGATCTGGTCATCCCCGCACAGTTCGCCACCCCGGATGCGATCAATTTCATGATCAAGCATGCGCGCGGCCTGGTCTGCCTGGCGATGACCAAGTCGCGCTGCGACACGCTGGGCCTGCCCTTGATGACACAGGCCAATGGCAGCCGGCACGAGACCGCCTTCACCATCTCGATCGAGGCGCGCGAAGGCATTTCCACCGGCATTTCCGCCGCCGACCGTGCGCGCACCGTGGCGGTAGCGATCAACCCGGAGCTGGGCCGCGAGGACATCGTCTCGCCCGGCCATATCTTCCCGCTGATGGCCCGCGATGGCGGCACGCTGGTGCGCGCCGGCCATACCGAGGCGGCGGTGGATATCGCCCGCCTCGCCGGGCTGATCCCGGCCGGGGTGATCTGCGAGATCATCAATGATGACGGCACCATGGCCCGGCTGCCGGAGCTCGTGGCCTTCGCCCAGCGCCACAACATCAAGCTCGGCACCATCGCCGACCTGATCGCTTACCGGCGTACCAATGAGCGTCTGGTCAAGCGCGTCGAGCAGGGCAATGTCACTGCCCGCGATGGCGGCGCCTGGAAGATGATCGCCTTCGAGAGCAAGGTGGATGGGGTGGAGCATCTGGCACTGGTGAAGGGTGATCTCTCCGGCGAAGATCCGGTGCTGGTGCGCATGCACGGCATGGAGCTGATCGGCGATGTGCTGGGCAACGGCCATATGGCGGCCTTGCATGAATCGATGCAGGAGATCGGCAAGGCAGGGCGCGGCGTCGTCGTCATCGTCCGCGATGCGCGGCAGAAGGCGATGTCCACCGGCCTGCGGGCGCTGATCGAGGGCACGCATGGCGGGCGCGATCTGCGCGATTACGGCATCGGCGCGCAGATCCTGCTGGATCTCGGGGTCAAGAACATGATCCTGCTCTCCAACCATAAGCGCAACATCATCGGGTTGGAGGGGTACGGGCTCAACGTGGTTGAGCAGCGCGGCCTCGCCGATTGCGATAACAAGTAATATTTTCAAAGAGTTCAAAGTAGAAATTCATGAGCACAGCCGACGCACCCTTGCCGGTGGCCCCGCAGATTGGCGGCCCGGCACCCCGCATCCTCGTCATCAGCGCGCCTTATTATCGCGATGTGGTGGAGGGCATGCTGCACGCCGCCCAGGAGATTTTCGCCCAGGTGAAGGCCGAAGTGGAAATCATCGAAATCGCCGGCGCCTATGAGCTGCCGCAGGCACTCGCCATCGCCGCCGGCGGCAAGGATGGATTTGACGGCTATGTCACGCTCGGCTGCGTGGTGCGTGGCGAGACCGACCATTATGAGTTCGTCTGCGATGCCGCGATGACCGGGATGATCAACGTCGCGGTGAGCCAGCGCCTGGCGCTGGGCACCGGGCTGCTGACGGTGGATACGCTGGCCCAGGCCCATGCCCGCTCGCGCGAGACCGGCGCCAATAAGGGCGCCGAAGCCGCCGTGGCCTGCCTGAAGCAGATCGCGCTGAAGCGCCGGTTCGCCGCATGAGCCGCCCCCGCACCCTCTCGCGCGTCGCCGCCGTGCAGGCGTTGTATCAGTCCGAACATGCCCAGGTGAGTTCGGAGACGGTGATCGACCAGTTCGTGCGCCATCGCCTCGGCAGCCTGCCCTGGCAGGGCGGGCTGGAGGATGGCAAGATGCCGGAGGCGGATGTGCCGCTCTTCACCCGCATCGTGCGCACGGCCACCGAGCAGCAGGATGTGGTGGACGGCATGATCACCCAGGCGCTGCCGGAGAGCTGGCCGATGACCCGGCTGGACCCGGTGCTGCGCGCCGCGCTGCGCGCCGGTGGCGCGGAATTGTGGATGAGCGACGGGCCGCCGGCGAAAGTGGTGATGAACGAATATCTCGACGTCGCCCACGGCTTCTTCTCCGGCGATGAGCCGCGCATGCTCAACGGCGTGCTGGACCGCCTGGCGCATCTGCTGCGCCCGGCCGAGTTCAAGTCCAACGCTGGCTGATGGACGAATTCAGCCGGATCGAGACCTTCTTTGCCCCGCTCGCCGCCGAGGCGGGGCTGAACCTGAAAGATGACGCCGCCGTTCTCGCCCCGCCGCCGGGGCGGGAATTGGTGTTCACCGTCGACCAGATGCTGGAGGCGGTGCATTTCTTCTCCGATGACGATCCGGCTTTGATCGCCCGCAAGCTGTTGCGGCGGAATTTGTCCGATCTGGCGGCGATGGGCGCGGTGCCTTTGGGCTATCTGCTGACCACCGCCCTGCCGAAGCGGGTAGATGAAGCCTGGCTGGAAGCCTTCGCCAAAGGGCTGGGGCAGGATCAGGCGGAATTCGGCATCGGGCTGCTGGGGGGCGATTCCTCCTCCGCACGCACCGATATCGCGCTGAGCGCTACCTTGATCGGCCATGTCGCGCCCGGCCAGGCGCTGCGGCGCAGCGGGGCCAGGGCTGGGGACGGGATCTTCGTCACCGGCACCATTGGCGATGCCGTGCTCGGGCTGGAGGTCCGGCGCGGCAAGCTGGCGGACCCGACCGGGTTTCTGCGCCGGCGCTCGGAATTGCCGGCGCCGCGCGTGGGGCTGGCGCTGGCGGGGATCGTGAATGCCGCCATCGATATATCGGACGGTCTGGTGCAGGATCTCGGGCATCTCTGCCGGGCGGCCGGGCTCCAGGCGACGATCAATGCGCAGCAGGTGCCGGCCTCGGCTGAGGCGGCGGCTTTGGGCGATGCGGTTCTGGAGCAGCGGCTGACCGGCGGCGATGATTATGAGCTGCTGCTGGCGGTGGCACCGGAGAATGAGGCGGCGCTGCGTGCGGCGTGCGGCGCTGTGCCGGTCACGCGCATCGGCAGCTTCCAGCCGGGTGAGGGCGTGGTGGTGCTGGATGCCGATGGTGAGCCCATGGCCTTGTCCGGGGCCGGCTGGAAACATTTCTAAAAGTTTTTGGGGGTGTGGGGACTTTTTTCAAAAAGTCC
>NZ_JH976207.1:1057222-1063826 GCF_000306035.1 Acidocella sp. MX-AZ02 | reverse complement strand
TGGTGGCGCCGGCGTTGCAAAAGCCCCAACGTTTTGCAGCCCTTTTTGAAAAAAGGGCTGCACCCCAAAACTTTTTAAACCATTCCCACATTGAGCGGCGGCGTCACCGGCACATGCGGCGGTGGCATCGGCGGTGCGTCGGCAGGGGGCTCGTCCACCGGCGGCGGCTCGTCACCATCGGGCGGCGGCTCGTCCCGCTCGGGTGGCGTCTGCGGCAGGATGATCCCCGCCGGCATCGGCCCGGCCGCCGTGGCGCTGCCGCCCACATGCCCATGCACCAGCTCATGGATGAAGCCGAGCTTGCGGATCACCGCTTCGGAAATCACAAACGGGTAGAGATCCTGCTGCCCCATCGAGCGGTTCAGCGAATTCATCGCGAAGGTCAGCGGCAGCCAGGCCTCGATCAGCTGCTCGACGCTCTCCGCCCGGTGCGGGTCGAAATCAATATCCGCATGCAGCAGCTCATTCTCCGTCCGGCGCGGATGGATGCGCAGCCCGAAAGCGGTGGCGGTCTCCAGCGTGTCGACGATATGCAGGTAATGCGCCCAGCTCTCCGCGAAATCCTCCCAGGGATGCATGGTGGCGTAGGCGGAGATGTAGCTCTGCGCCCAGTTGGCGGGCGCGCCCTGTTCGTAATGGGCCTGCAGCGCCTGGCCGTAATCGATGCTGTCATCGCCGAACACCGCGCGGCATTCATTTAAGCGCCCGGCATCGCGCACCAGTACGTTCCAGTAATAATGCCCGATTTCATGGCGGAAATGGCCGAGCAAAGTGCGGTAGGGCTCGCCCATCTCGGCACGGAATCTCTCGCGCATCGCGTCATCCGCCTCTTTCAGGTTGATGGTGATCAAGCCTTCATCATGGCCGGTGAGGATGCGCGGGCCGCTCGGCGGGTCGGCCAGGAAATCGAACGCCAAGCCGCTTTGCGGGGCCTCGGCGATGCTCTGCAGGGGCAGGCCCAGGCGCATCAACGTGTAGAACAGCCGGTGCTTGGCGATTTCCATCTTCCGCCAGTCGGCCAGATTTTCCGGCACGGAGAGGTCGGGGATGGTGCGGTTATGCCGGCAGGCGGCGCAGAGGCCATCCTCGGCGTTGTCGCGCACCAGCCAGTTGCAGGCGCGGTACTGGGCATTCTCGCAATAGCGATAGCGAGTCCGGTGGCCCAGCGGGCGCAGCGCGTCATCGTCTGGCGCCAATGTCAGCAGGGTCAGGGTCTCTGAATCGAATCCCAACTGGTGCGCGCAACGCTCGCAGGAGATGTTCTCGAAGAACACCGTCTGGGCGCAGGATTTGCAGGAAAATAGACGCACGAAAATACCCCTCTAACCTTGTTGGGTTCGAAGGGTATTTAGGTGAAGCGGGCGGGATTTCGTGTGAAATCTCCGCCATATCCAAATTATCTGGCAGCCGCGTGGGCTAAGCCAACCCCGGGCGATCGCCTGGGGCGAAGATCACTTGATCTTCGCTTCCTTGAACTTCACGTGCTTACGCCCGCGAAGATTACTTAATCTTCGCTTCCTTGAACTTCACGTGCTTACGCACGACGGGGTCATACTTGTTCATCTCAAGCTTCTGAGTCTGCGCACGGGCATTCTTCTTCGTCACGTAGAAGTAGCCGGTGTCGGCGGTGGAAACGAGCTTGATTTGAACGACGTTTGATTTGGCCATGTTAAGAATCTCCAGAGCGGGCCGTATGGCCCAGCTTTGCACGCGTCGTCAAGCGCTTCCGTTCAATGCAGCAGTGCGGCCTGGTACATTTCCGGGTTGCTGAGCAGGGCGATGGCCGCCTGCTCGTCCAGCCCGCCGCCAATATCGGCCGGGCAGGCGCTGCGCAGGGCCAGAATCCGGTCGATGCTGACCGGGGCGCGCACCGCACGTGCTTGCGCCAGCACCGGCGATTGCAGGTTGCGGCCCTGCGCCAGCGCCGCGAGCTGCTGGTTCAGCGCCTGCGGGCCGTTGCTGGTGCAGATCTGCGGCATCACCCCCATGCCCTGCAGCGGCCAGCCGCGCGGCGCCAGCACCCGGCTCCAGGTCACGTACAGCTCGCCGCCATCCGGCAGGGCGGTCACGGTCTGCACCAGCCCCTTGCCCAGCGTTTCGGAGCCGATCACCACCGCCCGGCCATCATCGGCCAAGGCGGAGGAGAGGATTTCGGCGGCACTCGCGGTCTGCCCATCGACCAGCACGGCCAGACGGGCGCCGTCGGTGAGGTCCGCCCCCTCGGCCTTGAAAGCCTGGTCGGCATCCGGGTCGCGCCCGTTGGTCTCGGCGATCGGGCCGGATTGCAGCAGCGAATCGGCGACCAGCACCGCCTGGCGCAGCACCCCGCCGCGATTGCCGCGCAAATCCAGCACCAGGGCCGAGGGCGGCGGCGTCTGCGCCATCACCCCGGCCAGCGCCTGGGCGAACTGGTCGCCCGTGCCCTTGTTGAAGCCGCTGATTTTCAGCATCGCGATGCCCGGGGCCAGATCCGGTTCGGTGAACACCGTCTGCGGCGGGATGAAGCCGCGGGTGAGGGTGAGGGCTTGCGCCTCCTGGCCGGACTCGGCCACCGAGAGGCTGAGCTTGCTGCCGGGCAGGCCCGGCATGGCGTTGTTCAGCGCCTCGACCATCGAGGGATAGGCGGCGCGACCGTTCACCTGTGTCACCAGCATGCCCGGCTGCAGCCCGATATCCGCCGCCGGGCTGTCGGCGGCCACCGCGCCGATCACCACCCGGCCGCCCTTCGCCGCCAGGGTCAGGCCGGTGCCGCCCAGCCCGGTGATCATCAGCTGGTCCTGCGCCGCCTGCACCGGGCTTTCATAGCGCGAATAAGGGTCGAAATGGTTGAACAGCTCGTCGAAGAAATTGCCGATGATGCCTTGTGTGCCGGCCATGCGCAGGGCCGGGGAGGCGTTATAGGCGGCCAGCGCCACCTGGGCCGCCACCCGGCCCCAGCCGGCGGCGTCGGTCGGTTGCGGGGCGGGCAGGGCGGCCAGCAGCCGGTCTGGCCCGTACAGGCGGACCTCGCCATCCTGCAGGGCGGTATTCAGATTGGGGTCCAGCGCCGCCAGCCCGTTCAGCCCCCACATGGTCATTTGCGGGATGGTGACGGGGTTGAGCGCGCGCGGGGCAATGTAAGTGAGGGCGGCGGACCACACGCTGGCGGCCGCGGCGCTGTCGAACGTCGCGGTGGCGGCGGCAGCGTCAGCCGTGCGGCACCACAGCCCCGGCGGCAGCAGCAGGCAAATCAGCAAGAACAGCCCAGCGCGCTTCACTTGCGCCGCTTCTGCTTCGCTTTTGTGGGTTTCATCGGGGTCACGCGCCCGCCGGCACGCCGGCGCACTGGCCCGGCCGCCCCTTCCGGCAGCCCGGCCAGCCCCAGCAGCAAGCCGCCAGTCACGGGCTTTGCCTCGTTCAGCCTCACCTCGATCTCCTGCGCCAGGGAAAACACCGCCCGGCTGCGGCGGCCGGACAGGGTTTGGGTGCGCTCGTCGAACATCCAGAAATCGTCCGGCAGACTAGCCATACTCAAGAACCCGCTCGCACCACTTTCCGTTAAAGTGGCGAAGAGACCGAACTTCGTCACCCCCGAAATCCGGGCGGCGAACAACTCTCCGACGCGGTGTTGCAAATACAGCGCAAGATAACGGTCGGAGGAATCGCGCTCGGCCATGGTGGCGCGGCGTTCGGTCGCGGTGATGTGCTCGGCGATGTCGGCAAAGCCTGCGATTTCATCGTCTTGCAACCCATCGCGGCCGAGCTTCAGCCCCTTGATGAGGGCGCGGTGCACCAGCAGATCCGCATAGCGGCGGATCGGCGATGTGAAATGCGCATAACGGCCCAGGGCGAGGCCGAAATGGCCGATATTGTCCGGCGCGTATTCCGCCTGGCTCTGGGCGCGCAGCATGGTCTCATTCACCATGGTGGCGGCGGGCGTGCCGGCGACGAGGCGCAGAATCCCGTCCAGGTCGCGCGGATGCAGCTGGTCACCGGGTTTCAGCGAAATATCCAGCGTGGAAAGGAAGCTGCGCAGATTATCCAGCTTCTCCGGGCTCGGCGGGGCGTGCACGCGGTACATGCAGGGCAGTTTCAGCCGTTCCAGCTCCTCCGCCGCGCAGACATTGGCGAGGATCATGAATTCCTCGATCAGTCTGTGGCTGGCCAGGCGCGGGCGCGGCGCCACGCTCTGCACCTGCCCATCCGCGCCCAAACTCACCTTGCGCTCCGGCAGATCGAGATCCAGCGTGCCGCGCCGCTCCCGCGCCTCGCTCAGCGCGTGATAGGCGGCGTAGAGATGGGCGTGGTTTTCGGGATTATCCTCGAACTCCTCTTGCACCTGCTCATAGGTCTTGCGCGCCGCCGAGCGCATCAGCCCGCGCCCGAAGGCGTGGCGGATCTTGTTGCCATGCACGTCGATATGCATCTCGACGAACAGGCAGCCCCGCTCCTCGTCGGGCTTCAGCGAACAGAGCCCGTTGGAGAGCGCCTCGGGCAGCATCGGCACCACGCGGTCGGGGAAATAGCAGCTATTGCCGCGCTCTTTGGCATCCTTGTCCAGCGCGCTGCCGGGCTTCACATAATGCGCGACATCAGCGATGGCGACGATCAGCCGGTAGCCATGCGGCTCCGGGGCGGCGAACACGGCATCGTCGAAATCCCTTGCATCGGCGCCGTCGATGGTGATCAGCGGCAGGTCGCGCAGATCCGTGCGCTTGCCCAGCGCCACGTTCTTCGCCCGCTTCGCCTCCTTCAGCGCGGCTTCGGAAAATTCCATCGGGATGCCGTGCTGGGCGATGGCGATGAGGCTGACATTGCGGGCATCGCTGGCATTGCCCAGCCGCTCGGTAATGCGCGCCGGCTTCGGGCCGAAGGGCTTGCCGGGCAGCGGCTCGGCGCGGACGATCTCGCCTTCCTCCGCCTCCATCGTCTCCCCGCCGGGGACCACCCATTCGCCCTTCTGGCGTTTCTCAGTGGGCTCAATACGCCCGCCATAAGGGGTTTTATGGAACAGCCCGACAATGCTGCCGCTCTGGCCCTCGACACGCTTGAGCGTGCGGCCCTCATATTTGTCGGGGCCGATCTGGCGCAGCCTGGCCATCACCTTCGCACCCGGCGCCAGAGCGGCGGCGCCGGCGCGCTCGGGCTGCATGAAAATCACCGGCGGGCGGCCCGGCCCGTCCCAGAGCACCGGCTTGGCGATGGCCTCGCCATCGCGGTCGATGCCGGTGACCTCGACCATCGCGTTTTCCGGCAGCCGGCCCGCCTCGGTGAAGCGCTTGCGCCCGGCGCGCTCGGCATGGCCCTCGACCTCCAGCGATTTCAGGATGCCGCGCAGCCCTTTGCGGTTCTCCGGGGTGACGGAAAAGGCGCGCACCACGTCGCGAAAATGCGGCGGGCTGGCGGCCTCGGCCAGGAAGCGCTTCACCGAGTCGCGGCTGGGCAGCGCGGTTTGCGGCTTGTCCCGTTGCGGTTTGGGGGCTTTCGGCTCGGTCTGCTTCGTCCTGGTCTTCATGACTCCTAGTATGGGGCCGGGAGCGGTTTCCGGCCATGTCTGTTTGCGGGCAAATTGAGGGTTGATTGCGATACCGAATCATGTAACCTGGAGTTGTGAGCGGCATCATCAGCATCAAGGTTCCCGCGACGATCACGGCCATCGAGGGACAGCCCACGCTCTCCTCCCTGGCCGGGCTGCCCTATGGCCTGGCGGTGAACGATCCCAATGCGGGCGCGAATATCACGCTCAAGCTGGTCGCGGCGAACGCGGCGGCGGCGATGAGTGCCAGCGCCACCAGCGGCGCCACGGTGTCGGCCAACAGCAACACGCTGGTGATTTCAGGCGCGCAGGCGCAGGTGAATGCGGCCCTCTCCAGCCTGCAGATCAGCGAGGCGGCCGGGACAAGCTCTGACCTGATCTCGCTGCTCGCCGCCGATAATTATGGCAGCCTGGCCAGCAGCACGCTGGCGCTGACGCTGGTGCCGCAGAGCCCTCCGGCCTTTGTCGACCCGACCTTGCTGGTGACGATCGCGCCCAACCAGCCGCAGCTCCTGCCCGATCTGCTGCTCGCCGACCCCGCCGCCAGCGCCCTGGCGGCGATGGGGCTGGGGGCGCAGGAGACGCTGCAGCTCACTTTGTCCGTGTCCGAGGGCGTGCTGATGCTGCCCGGCTATTCCACCCTCTCGGGGATCGAGGCCAGCGGCATCGGCAGCGGCACCATCGAGCTGACCCTGGCGGCGAACGAGATCGGCGCGCTCAACACGCTGCTGACTTCGCTGGAATTCGCCGGGCCGACCATCTCCGGCGGTCAGCATCTTGAGTATGAGCTGTGGAACCTCAGCGGCGTGCTGCCGCAGGAGGTCACCTACGGCAATCTATTCCTGTATAATGTCGGCCTCGCCCCGGCGAGTGCGAGCTATACGCTGGGTGGGCAAACGCTGGTGACCGGGGGGGAAAGCCTGGCCGGCACGCTGGCCGTCACCGGGCTGACCGCGCTGATGGGCAATCTCACCGCCGGCGGGCTGTCGATCGCCGCCGGGGGCGTGCTGGAGGTGGCGGCCAATTCGCTGCTGCTCAGCGGCACCGCCTATGATTTCGGGGGGCTGGCGGCGCAATCGGTGATCGAGA
>NZ_JH976207.1:1042789-1057122 GCF_000306035.1 Acidocella sp. MX-AZ02 | reverse complement strand
GGGGCGGCAAATGACTATCAGGAAGGGATCAGCCTGGCCGCCGGGGCGATCCTGGAGGGCAGCGGCACGCTCAGCGTCGGGGATTTTTCCCAGTCTGGGATGATCGATGGCAGCGGCACGCTGCTGGCGCTGGGCGGCAGCACGCTGGAAATCGATGCCGGGCTGGTCGCGACGGGCGTGCATCTGGATGTCGCCGGTGGCGGGGTCATGGTGCTCGGCCCGCAAACCCCGCTCTTCGGAATTTTCAACACCACCCCGCTGACCATCGCCAGCGGGGTGACGCTAGAGTTTGGCGGGCCGGGTGTGGCGACGATCGGCGGCGGCTTTGCCGGCACGCTGGGCGGCAGCGGCGGCGCCTTCGTAATCACCGGGCCGCAGGATTTCTCTGGCACCGTCACCGGCTTCGCGGTGGGCGACGCCTTGATCTTCCCTGGCCTCACCGGGCTGACGGTGAAGGATGTGAACACCCTCGCCGGCACCTCCAGCTTCGTCGTCACCGGGGTGGACAGCAACGGCGTCACCGACAGCTATACGATTGCCGCCAATATCCCCGCCGGGCTGTTCCCCGCCACCAGCTTCGATTCCGCCGGGGACCCGGAGGTGGTGCTGCATTCCAGCCTGGCGACGATCAGCAATGGCGGGCTGTTCGCCGCCAGCGCCGGGGTGAGCCAGCCATTGCTCGGGCTCAGCCTGGCCTTGGCGGCACCGACGACCCAGGCGCTCTCCCTGACCCTGACCACCGCCCATGGCAGCCTCAGCGTCGGGGACAGCGTGGGCAGCGCGCTGACGCTGAGCGCGATCAATCTGGCGCTGATGAACGCGCAGCTGGCCTCCCTGCTTTATACCGGCACCGGGGCGTTGGATGTGCTTACCATCAGCAGCGGGTCGGGCATCCTCTCCGGGCTGATCGATTATGAAGGGATTGGCAAAGGCAGCACCGGCACCGTGGATGGCTATTCCGGCCTGGGGCTGACCACCGGCGAATTCGTCTCCTTCGGCAATAGTGGCGGGCTCTATACCGATCATGTGGCGCACGCGCTGGGCGGGGCGCTGATCACCGGCGCGGTGGATTTCGAGGACCCGTTCCAGGCCAGCGGCTATTCCGGCACCGCGCTGGAGATCGACCATAACGGCCTGGCCATATTCGGCGCCGCCGCGCAGGTGGCGATGGCCGGCAATGCCACGCTCGGCGATGCCGGCGGGGCAGGGGCGCTGGAGGTGCTGAGCCAGGCGGTCAGCCTGGCCGGCACGCTGACCATGGCCGCCTCCGGCGCCGGGGCAGGCAGCGTGGCCGTGCTGGGGACGATGAGCATTGGCGGCGCGGCGCTGGTGGGCGTCGCGGGCAACGCCACTCTCTACGCCTCCGGCGATCTGGCGGCGGGCAGCCTGACTCTGGGCAGCGGCGGCGTGCTGGAGGCCACCGGTGCGGCGACCTTGTCCCTGGGCAGCCTCAGCAATCGCGGCGGTGTCACCCTGGCCGGCGGCGCGCTGCTGGATGCGGCGAATTATGCCGGTGCGGGCGGGCTGACACTGGGCGGCACGGCGGTAATGAATATCGCCGGCACCGCCAGTCTCAGCGGCGGCCTTGTCAGCCTGGGGGTGGGCACCAGCCTGCAGGCGGCCAGCCTGGTGGAAAGCGCCGGCCAGCTCAGCCTCGCCGGGACGCTTGCCGCCACCGGGGCGATGAGCCTGTCCAATGCGCAGCTCAATGATGGCTGGGTGCAGGCGGGCACGCTCAGCCTCGCCGGCACGCTGGCGGGTTATGGCATCATCGATGCCGGCACCCTCATCGATACCGGCACGCTCGCTGTCCAGGGCGGCGACCTGCTGCTGGCCGGGGGCAGCCTGATCGGCGGCGGCGTGGTCGAGATCGGCAGCCAGGCAACGCTGGAGCTGAACAGCACCGATCTCTCCACTACGCCAATCAGCTTCACCGGCACCTCCAGCCTGCTTGTCCTGGATAATGTCGCCGCCGGGATGCCGGGCATCGCCAACATGTCCAGCTTCGATGCGGTGGATCTGGTCGGCGTCGCCCCGTCTCTGGTCGGGCTGGCGGGCAACACCATCGATGTCCGCAACGCCCAAGGCAGCCTCACTGCCGCCTTCACGCTGGGCACCGCCGCCGGGGCGCTGCCGGCGGTGAGCGTGATCGCGGATGGCAGCGGCGGGGCGTTGCTTACGCTGGGCGGCGAGCTGCCCTGCTTCGCCCGCGGCACCGGCATCCTCACCCCGCACGGCTATCGCCCGATCGAGGCGCTGCGTCCTGGCGATCCGGTGATCACCGCCCGTGGCGAGCGAAGGCCGGTGCGCTGGCTGGGCTGGAGCGTGCTGGACCTGAATTATGGCCCCGGCCAGGAGGCGCGCCCGGTGCTGATCCGCCCCGGCGCCTTCGGCCCTGGCAAGCCGGCCCGGCCGGTGCGGCTCTCGCCCTCGCATGGCGTCCATGTCGAGGGGGTGCTGGTGCCGGCCGCATGTCTGGTCAACGGCGCCACCATCCTGCGCGATACGGCGATGCCGGCCATCACCTATTACCATCTGGAGCTGGACCGCCATGACGCGCTGCTGGCCGAGGGGCTGCCCTGCGAATCCTATTTCTGCGACGGCAACCGGGACTGGCTGAGCCATGAGCTGGGGCGGCGCAGCCCGGCGCGCCGCCCCTTCGCCGCCACCGTGAGCGGCGGGCCGCGTCTGGCCGCCATCCGCCGGATGCTGCACGAGCAGGCGCTGCATTCCGGCTTCACCCCCGGCTTCCTGCCCCGGCTGCGCGCCATGGCGGCGGGGCAGGATGTGCTGCCCCGCTTCTCCGGCCCCGATGGCTGGCGCCAGGCCCGGTTCAGCCTGGCGCAGCCGGCGCGCGAGCTGATCCTGCTCGCCCCCGCCTGCGCCGCGGCGGAGACCGACCCGGATTCGGAGGATCGGCGCGCGCTCGGGCTTTGCTTGGGGGATACGCCAGGGCTGCGGCTGGGCGCGGGCTGGCTGGCGCGCGCGCCGGGTGATATCGGGGACTGGATGGGTAGCCGCGCCACCTTGCTCAGCCCCCGGCCGCGCCGGCACTGGGCGCTGGCTATCGCCGCGTTGCCGCAAAGCTGGCAGCGCGCGCAGGGCAGCCCTCCAGGATTTTGGCCGTCCCCAGCCATTGACGCCCCCGGCGCAACAGGATAGACGCGCGCCTCGTTGCCGGGAACGTGGACGAGCGGTGGTCGCTCGCGCCCGCTCTCTGTTTTGCCCACAGGATATTGTGGCTGAACGGAAGAGACTACTGGCGGTTTTAACAAGAAGGGTACCTGCGCCATGACCAAGCGCACTGAAAGCAAATATAAAATCAATCGCCGTCTCGGCGTGAATCTGTGGGGCCGTGCGAAGTCCCCGGTGAACAAGCGCGAATACGGCCCGGGCCAGCATGGCCAGCGCCGCAAGAAGCCGTCCGATTTCGGCGTGCAGCTGATGGCCAAGCAGAAGCTCAAGGGCTATTACGGCAACATCTCCGAGAAGACCTTCTACAAGTACTATGAAGAGGCCGTGCGCCGTAAGGGCGACACCTCCGAGAACCTGATCGAGCTGCTGGAGCGCCGCCTGGATGCGGTCATCTACCGCCTCAAATTCGCGATCACCCCGTTCGCGGCCCGTCAGTTCGTCTCCCATGGTCACGTCACCGTCAATGGCCAGCGCGTCAACATCCCCTCCTACCAGGTGAAGGATGAGGACGTGATCGAGGTCCGCGAAAAGTCCAAGCAGCTGGCCGTGGTGCTCGATGCCGCGCAGAGCGGCGAGCGCGACGTGCCGGAATATGTCGAGGTGGATCACCGCGCCATGAAGGGCCGCTTCCTGCGCGCCCCGAAGCTGGCCGATGTGCCCTTCCCGGTGCAGATGGAACCGCATCTGGTGGTCGAGTTCTACTCCCGCTAAGATCTGGATATTCCAGGAAAACGGCGCCTTCGGGCGCCGTTTTTTTTGGTCACAAGGACGAGATGCGGCTGTTACACGCTGGCCTTAGAAAGAGCGCATCGACAGTTTTCCATGGAGTATCCGATGCGTCGTATTCTTTTTGCCTCTTTGCTGGCGCTGGCACCTGGCCTCGCTTTCGCGCAAGCCGCCGATAACGGCGCCAACCCGCCGCCGCCCCCGCCGGGGATGGGGGATGGGATGGGGGGTATGGGCCCCGGCCCGATGGGCCCGCATAACGGCCCCTGGCACCATCACGGGATGGGCCCGCAGCGTTTCCTGACGGATTTCTATGCGGCCAATACCAGCCATGACGGCCATCTGACCCTGGCCCAGGCCAAGGCCGCCAATTTCAAGCCGGTGGTCGATCATTTCAGCCAGATCGACACCGCCAAGCGCGGCTATGTCACCTTCTACGACATCGAAGCCTGGCACATGGATGAGATGGCCAAGCATCTGCAGGACGACGCGGCCAAGCTGCGCGCCCGGGATAGCTAGAGGTAATTTGAAGGTAAGTATCTGAAAAAGTTATAAAAATTTTTTTGGATGTGGGGGCTTTTTACAAAAAGCCCCCACATCGCTTCGCCGTCTTTTTAAAAGAGCTGCCCCCAAAACATTTTTCTCAACAGCAAGGAATTGCGGGCCGAGACAAAAGCCCGATGCTCTATTGGTTCAGCTGGCCGGCATGCTGCCCGGCGCGTCCGGTGGCAAAGCGCGGCTCTGCTTCCTGCGCCGGATCGCCAGTGACGAACATTTCGTGCGCGATCTGGCCCCATGTCGGTTCTGGCCGCGCCTGCGAAACGGGTGCCGCCTCCGGGCCGCCGCCGACGGGTTTTGCGCCGCCCGTCTTGGTGCTGCCATCCGGCAGGATTTGAGAGCCGATGGAACCCGGGCCGAACAGATGCACGGTGATTCCCGAAGGTGGTGGGTTGGGCAGCGGGCGCGCCAGGGCCGGGCAGGCGGCGAGGCAGGCCAGAAGGGCGGTGGGCAGAATTTTCAACTGAGCGGGCTCCGTGGTCGTAGCCCCATCATCGCGCCAGGCTTGCAGGGCGGCAAGCCGATTTGCGCGCAGCTGGAACGCGCGCCAGTCTTGTTGCCAGTCTTGTTGCCAGTCTTGGTGCCCACCCTGTTGCCTGTCCGCGGCTCGTCCTGCCTGGGCGTTCGGTCTGGGTAGGCGCCTAATCGCTCTGCCAGACCCGCCAGAGCGGCGGGCTGGGAGCGCCGGGCGCGGGGGCGTCTTCATTCTGCAGCTGGCGCAGCATCATGGCCGCATGTTCCATCACGGTTTCCGCATCCTCGCCTCTGCCGGGCCAGCGCGGCACCACCCCCACATTCAGCAACGTCCGCTCCGGCAGCAAAGCCGGCAAGGTCGTGCAGAATTTCGCCGCCCGTTCGCCGCCGGTGAGATGGTCCATCCCATCGCACCACAGCCCGATGACCAGGTCCTCCACCCGGCCCAGCAGGTCTGTCGGGCGCATGATGTCGCGCAGCTCCTCGGCGAGACGCAACGCCACCGCCGGCCGCAGCTTCGCATTCAACGGGCCGAAGCCGATATAAAGCAGCGTGCCCGGTTGCTCCTCGACATCGAGCCGGTCCAGCCGCCGGGTGATTTCGGTGGCGAAGGTGGCGCGGCTCCACAGCCCGGTTTCCACATCCAGCATCGTGCCCGGACTGAAGCCGGGGCGCGCGGCGCGTTCGGCATGGCGGTCCGGCAACACCAGGTCGGGCGTTTCCAGATCGAACAGCAGCCCGTAAGTGCCGGCGATCTCGCTGCCCTCCCGGCGCGGCGCCAGCGAGAGCCGGTAGAGCCGCAGGGCGCCGTCCGGTCCGGCCAGGCGCAGCCGCCCATGCCAGGCGACACATTCCACGCAGATGGTGGTGATGATCGAGCGTAGCTCGTTGGCGCTCACCGCCGCCTCTTCCTGGTTGCCGCCAGCCAGCAATATGGTGAATTCCTGCCCCATCAGCGCCGCCGTGGGGCGGCCCAAGGCGCGGCCGGGGCCAAAGGCGGTGAAGCGGCCCAGCGGATCTGTCTCGAAGGCGAAATCCGCGAGCGTGGCGCCGACGGCAAGCCAGGAGGTCGGCGCCAGACGCGCGCCGGCGGGAGGAAAAAACGGCGAACGGGTCATAAGAAGCTCTTAAGACCCGACGCTTAACAGCGTTTTAAGCTCACCCGCCGGGCGGTTTAGAGCAACATGACCCTGACTGGCATCAGTCAGGGTCATAAAGTTGCGCGCCAAAACAAAGAGCTAGAGCAACATCCGATCAAACGGACTCGTTTGATCGGATAAAGTTGCTCGCTCGAACAAAAAGCTAGAGCGTATTCCGTACACCAACGTGAACGGAATACGCGCTAGATCGGGCTGACCGTCTACGGTCAGTGCGCTCTAGCGTCCCGTCTGGCCGCGATGGCGCAGCAGATGGTCGGCCAGCACGCAGGCCAGCATCGCCTCACCCACCGGTACGGCGCGGATGCCCACGCAGGGGTCGTGCCGGCCCTTGGTCATCACCTCCACCTCCTCGCCATCGGCACTCACCGAGCGCTTGGGGATCAGGATGGAGCTGGTCGGCTTCACCGCGAATCGGGCGAGAATCGGCTGCCCGGTGGCGATGCCGCCGAGGATGCCGCCGGCATGGTTGGAGAGGAACTCAATCTCCCCCTCCTTCATCCGCATCTCATCGGCATTCTCTTCGCCGCGCAGGGCGGCGGCGGCGAAGCCATCGCCGATCTCCACCCCCTTCACCGCGTTGATGCTCATCAGCGCCGCGGCGATGTCCGCATCCAGCTTGCCGTAAAGCGGCGCGCCCAGGCCCGGCTTCACGCCCTCGGCGACAATCTCCAGCACCGCGCCGATGGAGGAACCGGCCTTGCGCACCGCATCCAGCTCGGCTTCCCAGGCCTGCGCGGCGGTCGCATCCGGGCAGAAGAACGGGTTCTGCTCCACCTGCGCCCAATCCCAGTTGGCGCGGTTGATGCCATGCGCGCCCATCGCCACCATCGCGCCGCGGATCACCACGCCCGCGCCCAGCACCTTGCGGGCAATGGCGCCGGCGGCCACCCGCATCGCGGTTTCGCGGGCGGAGGAGCGGCCGCCGCCGCGCGGGTCGCGATGGCCGTATTTCATGTCATAGGCCACATCCGCATGGCCGGGCCGGTAGCGCGCCGTGATATTCGCGTAATCCTTCGAGCGTTGATCGGTATTCTCGATCACCAGCGAAATCGGCGTGCCGGTGGTTTTGCCCTCATGCACGCCGGAGAGGATTTTCACCTGGTCCGGCTCCTGGCGCTGGGTGGTGAAGCGCGAGGTGCCGGGGCGGCGGCGATCCAGAAAAGGCTGGATATCCGCTTCCGAAAGCTCGATCCCCGGCGGGCAGCCATCCACCACCGCGCCGATCGACGGCCCATGGCTCTCGCCCCAGGTGGTGACGCGAAACAGCTGCCCGAATGTGTTGAAGGACATGGTTACTCGCTGGCGATGGTGAAGTCCGGCGCGTCCGGGTGCTTCATGCCGACGACATGATAGCCGCAATCGACATGATGGGTCTCGCCGGTCACGCCGCGCCCGAGATCAGAGAGCAGATACAGGCCGGACATGCCAACCTCCTCCAACTCCACATTACGCTGCAGCGGCGCGTTATATTTGTTCCATTTCAGAATATAGCTGAAATCGCCGATGCCCGACGCCGCCAGCGTCTTGATCGGCCCGGCGGAGATGGCGTTGACGCGGATCTTATCCTTGCCGAGATCCGCCGCCATGTAGCGCACGGAGGCCTCAAGGGCGGCCTTGGCCACGCCCATCACGTTGTAATGCGGCATCCAGCGCTCACCGCCGAGATAGGTGAGGGTGAGCAGCGAACCGCCATCGGGCATCATCGCGGCGGCGCGCTGGGAGACGGCGGCGAAGGAATAGGCGGAGATATCGAGCGCCTGCTGGAACACCGCGCGGGGGGTGTCCACATAGCGCCCGCGCAGAAAATTCTTGTCCGCGAAGCCGATGGCATGCACCAGGAAGTCGATCTTGCCCCATTTCGTCTTCAAGGTCTCGAAGGCGGCATCGATGGCGGCATCGTCACCGACATCGCAGGGGATCAGGATATCGGAGCCGACGGAGGCGGCCAGCGGGCGCACCCGCTTCTCCAGCGCCTCGCCCATATAGGTGAAAGCCAGCTCGCCGCCCTGGGCGGCAACAGCGCGGGCGATGGCCCAGGCGATGGAGCGGTTATTCGCCACGCCCATGATCAGGCCGCGCTTGCCCTGCATCAACGTGCCCTGGGGCAGGGCGGATTCGGTATCGGTGTCGGCCATCGCGGCTCATCTCCGTGCTGCTATCGTCTGAGGGTCCGGTTGGTGGCATAGAGGACAGCGCCAATCAAGGCTCACAAGACGCGCAGGAGCATAAGTGACGATGAGCGAGGATCCTTTCCGCCAGTTCGGTCTCTGGTTCGCGGAGGCGCAACGCACCGAACCGAACGATCCGAACGCGATGACCGTGGCGACGGTCTCCCCCGAAGGCCGCCCGGCGGCGCGGATTCTGCTGCTGAAAGCCTGGGATGAGCGCGGCTTCGTGTTCTATGGCAATCTCGGGTCACGCAAGGCCCAGCATATGGCGGGCAATCCGCATGTGGCGCTGCTGTTCCATTGGAAGAGCCTGCAGCGGCAGATCCGCATAGAAGGTGCGATCGCGCCGGTCGAGCCGGCCCAGGCCGATGAGTATTTCGCCACCCGCCCGCGCGGCTCGCAGCTGGGCGCCTGGGCCTCCGAGCAATCCCGCCCGCTGGCCTCGCGCAGCCTGTTCGAAAGCCGCTTGCAGGAGATGGAAGCGCGCTTCGCCGGCCAGAGCGTGCCGCGCCCGGACTTCTGGTCCGGCTGGCGGCTGAGCCCGGATTATTTCGAGTTCTGGCAAGGGATCGATTTCCGCCTGCATGACCGGCTGATCTTCAGCAAGGCGGAAGATGGCTGGAGCAGCGGCCGGCTCTACCCGTAAGAGCAACGCGCAGGGGGGCTAATCCTCCCCCTGCGCCATCTCCAGAGCACGCTTATAGACCTGTTTTTTTCGGCAGCCCGGTGGCGGCGGCCACGGCGGCGGCGGCGTCCTTCACGCTGAGGCTCTTTAGCGCCGCGCGCAGCGCCTGATCCAACGACTCCGCCCCGGTCTCCTCCGCTGGCGCCGGGCCGACCACCACGACGATCTCGCCGCGCGCCGCGTGCTCGGCGTAATGCGCCGCCAGGGCCGGCAGCGTGTCGCGGCGCACCTCCTCATAATGTTTGGTCAGCTCCCGGCACACCGCGGCCGGGCGCTCCCCGAATGCAGAGGCGGCATCGGCCAGGAATTCCGCCAGCCGGTGCGGCGCCTCGTAGAAAATATGGGTGGCGCTGAGCCCGGCCAGCTCGGCGCCGCGCAGCCCGGCGAAGGCGGCCCGGCGCGGCCCGGCCTTGGGCGGCAGGAAGCCGGTGAACAGAAAAGGCTGCGGCGGCAGTCCGGAGAGGGTGAGGGCCAGCACCGCCGCATTCGCGCCCGGCACGCCGGAGACCGGCAGCCCCGCCTCGATGACCGCGCGCACCAGCCGGTAGCCGGGGTCCGAGACCAAAGGCGTGCCGGCATCCGAGATCAAGGCGTAACGCTCGCCCTGTTGCATCGCCGCCACAAGCCGGGGAATCGCGGCGGATTCATTATGTTCGTGCAAGGCGATGCATTTGGCGCTGATTCCGTGGGCGCGCAGCAGCACCGCGCTGGTTCTCGTATCTTCACACAGGATCGTGTTCACCCCAGATAAAGTCGACCTGGCCCTGTCCGATAAATCTTGAAGGTTGCCGATTGGCGTCGAAACCATCACAAGAGCGGGCAGGGACGCCCCGGCCATCGCCGTGGGCGGGGCTTGCGTTGGAGGATCAATCATTGCGCCTGGTGCCGTCTCTTCGCTCATCTCTACTCCTTGGCGGCATGCTGGCGCTTGCCAGCTGCGCGGGGCAAGCCCCTCAGATCAACGGCAGCGGGCCTTTGCCCGCGGCGCTGACGCCGAATGCCGGCACCCCGAATAACACAGGCAAGACATCCGGCAATGTCATGCTGCTGGTGCCGCTGAGCGGGCCGTTGGCCCCGGTGGGCCAGGCCCTGGCCAATGCCGCCAAGATCGCCTTCCCCGCCGGCAGCACCCCGGCCCTGGATATTCGCGACACCGGCGGCACCGCCGCCGGGGCGGTGAGCGCCGCGCAGGCCGGGCTCGCGGCGGGGGATGGCATCATCCTCGGGCCGCTGACCGCCGCCGAGACCCAGGCGGTCGCCCCCATCGCCAAGCAGGCCGGGGTGAATGTCCTGGCCTTCACTAATGATGGCACGGTGGCGCAGCCGGGCGTGTGGCCGCTGGGCATCTCGCCCGGGCAGCAGGTCCGCCGCGTCGTGCAGGCCGCCTCCGATGCCGGCCATACCCAGCTCGCCGGGCTGCTGCCGGATACGGATTTCGGCCATCGCCTCGGCCAAGCGCTGCAGCAGGAAGCCGCCAAGCTGAGCGAGCCGGCGCCGCAGATCCAGTTCTACGAGCCAGGCTTTTCCAGCCTGAACAACGCCGTGCGCACGCTGTCGGACTGGAGCGGCCGCGGTGAGGCGCTGATGGCGCAGATCAAGGCGGCGAAGGACAGCAACACGCCGGAGGGGTTGGCCAAGGCCCGCGAGCTGCGCCGCCAGCAGGTGGCGCCGCCCAGCTTCAACGCCCTCTTCATCGGCGCCACCGATGGCAATACCCTGGCCGAGCTGGCGAATTTCCTGCCTTATTACGATGTTTCGGCGCCGCAGGTGCTGCTGATGGGCCCCTCGCTCTGGGCGCCCTTGGCCAGCGCCATGGCCGGGCAGAGCGCGCTGCGCGGCGCCATCTATGCCGCGCCGGACCCCGCCGCCGCCGCGTCCTTCGATGCCAAATACACCGCCGCCTATGGCAGCGCGCCGCCGGCGATCGCGGATGTCGCCTTCGATGCCGCCGCCCTGGCCAAGCTGGCCGCGTCCAATGGCGGCTATACGGTACAGACGCTGAGCGCCCCCGCCGGCTTCACCGGCACTGACGGGCTGCTGGTGCTGGAGCCGGATGGCACGGTGAAGCGTGGCCTGGCGGTGTTCTCGATCACGCCGGGGCAGCCGACCATCACCTCCCCAGCCCCCGCCAGCCTCAACAACCCCTGACCCCGCCGATGGCTCCCCCCGAAGGCACCAGCTGGGACAAGGCCGGCCCCGCCGCGCTCGCCTTGTTTTTCGGGCTGGGGCTGACGCCCAGCCTGGTCTTTGCCTTGCTCGCGGCGCTGGGGGATCTGCGGCCGCTGCTGGCTTTCGCCGCCTGGGCGGTCTGCACGCTGGTGGCGTTGCTGTTCGCGCTGTTGCTGGGGCGGGATGTGGTGGCGATGACGCGGCTGGTGCGCGCCTTGCGCACCGCCCCGGAATCGCTGCCGACCGACCGGCATCTGCTGATGCCCGGGATGAGCGATCTCGGGGCCGAGGCGCTGCGGCTGATCCATGCGGAGCGGCTGCTGCGCAGCCGCCACGTGGCCAGCGCGGCGGAAGACCGCGCCCTGGTTGAACGCCTGCCAGACCCGCTGCTGAAACTCGACGCGGACGGCGCCATGCTCTGGCGCAATGACAGCGCGATCACCGCCTTCGGCACCGAGACCGCGGCCCTGCTGCGCCACCCGGATGTGCGCGACGCCCTGGCCGAAGTGCTGGCCAGCGCCGCGCCGGTGCGCCGCGAGGTCGTGCTGGCCGCGCCGGTGAAGCGGGATCTGGAAGTGACGATGATCCCGGTCGGCGGGCCGGTCTATATGCTGGTCAGCGACCGCACCCGCGAGCGCGCGCTGGAGAAGATGCGCGCCGATTTCGTCGCCAATTCCAGCCATGAGCTGCGCACGCCTCTGGCCAGCCTGATCGGCTTCATCGAAACGCTGCGCGGCCCGGCCGCCGATGACCGCGAGGCGCAGGAAACCTTCCTCGGCATCATGGCCGAACAGGCGGCGCGGATGCAGCGCGTGATCGGCGATCTGCTCTCCCTCTCCAAGATCGAGATTTCCGAACATTCGCCACCGAAGGAGCTGCTGCATCTGCCGCCACTGCTGGAGCGCATCGTCGCCGGGCTGGAGCCGATGGTCAGGGCACAGGCAATCACCCTGGTGGTGGAGGTGCCGGCGGATCTGCCACGGGTGGCCGCCGATGCCGATCAGCTCACCCAGGTTTTCACCAATCTGCTTGAAAACGCCTTGAAATACGGCAAGCCGGGCGGGCGGGTGACGCTCTCGGCCGGCATCGCCCAGGATGAGCGTTTTCCGGCGGGCGGGGTGCTGGTTTCGGTGGCCGATGAAGGTGCGGGGATCCCGCGCGAGCATATTCCGCGGCTGACCGAGCGTTTCTACCGCGTCGATAAAGGCCGGTCGCGCCATATTGGCGGCACCGGGCTGGGGCTGGCCATCGTCAAACATGTGGTCTCGCGCCATCGCGGCCGGCTGGTGATCGAAAGCGAGCTTGGCCAGGGCAGCTGCTTCTCCGTCTGGCTCCCCGGCCCCGCGCGCTAAAAAATTTGCAAAAGTTTTTGGGGGTGTGGGGACTTTTTTCAAAAAATCCCCACCTCTTTCTTCACTTCGCTCCCCAAGACATTGCCCGCCTTCTCCGTTAATGAAACCAACAGCAGGAGAGGGGACCCCCGCATGACCATCTTGGCCGTCATCGTCGTTTTGATCAGTCTCGGTCTGGTCGCGCTATATATCCATGACAAGCTTCAGACCCGGCACACGGTGCTGCGCAATTTCCCCATCATCGGGCATTTCCGTTATTTCGCGGAAACCTGGGGTACCTATATGCGCCAGTACCAATATCTGTCGGACTGGGTGGAGCGGCCGTTCAACCGGCTGGAGCGCAGCTGGGTCTATCGCTCCGCCAAGGGGGTTTCCAATTTCATCAGCTTCGGCTCTGAGGCTGTGCCCAGCTTCGTGTTCCGCAACGCGGCTTTTCCGGTGCTGGATGAGGATAAGCGGGCTTACAGCGGCAAGCTGATCGGCATCGCCAACGGCCCCGGCGCCTGTGAGCAGCCTTATCCGGCGGCGAGCTTCTTCAATATCTCCGGCATGTCCTATGGCGCGCTCAGCAACAACGCCGTCACCGCGCTCTCGCGCGGGGCGAAGCTGGCGGGGATCTGGATGAGCACCGGGGAGGGCGGTCTCAGCCGCTATCATCTGGAGGGCGGGGCGGACATCGTCATGCAGATCGGCACCGCGAAATATGGCGTGCGTGATGCGCAGGGCAATCTCTCCGAAGCCCGGCTGCGCGAGCTGGCGGCACACCCGCAGGTGAAGATGTTCGAGGTGAAGCTGGCGCAAGGGGCCAAGCCCGGCAAAGGCGGCATTCTGCCCGGCGCGAAAGTGACGCAGGAGATCGCCGAGATCCGCGGCATCACCCCGGGGCAGGACAGCATCTCCCCCAACCGCCACCGCGATATCGGCAGCGTCACCGAGCTGGGCGAATTCGTGCATCGGGTGCGCAGCATCACCGGCAAGCCGGTGGGGGTGAAATTCGTGCTGGGCGACCCGGCCTTCCTGGATGAATGGTTCGGCGATTGCGCCGACAACCCGGAGCATTGCCCGGATTATATCCAGATCGATGGCGGCGAGGGCGGCACCGGCGCGGCGCCGGAATCGCTGGCCGATTATGTCGGCCTGCCGATCACCCAGGCGCTGCCTTATGTCGCGGCGCTGCGTTACGAGCATGGGCTGCAGCACCGCATCCGCATCGTCGCCTCGGGCAAGCTGATCACCCCGGACAAGGTGGCCTGGGCGTTGTGCATGGGGGCGGATTTCGTCTCCTCCGCGCGCGGCTTCATGTTCGCGCTGGGCTGCATCCAGGCGATGAAATGCGGCTCCGGCCATTGCCCTACCGGGGTCACCGCCGCCGACAAAAGGCTGATCGCCGGGCTGGATCCGACCGACAAGGCGGTGCGCGTCTCGCGCTATGCGCTGAAGATGCGCGATGAGGTCGAGATCATCGCCCATAGCTGCGGCGTCACCGATGCCAGCAAATTCGCGCCCAAGCATGTCACCGCGCTGGAGAGCGGCGTGGCGGGGTTCCGGGCGCAGTCCAATTGATCTACGGCCTGCTGTTTCTGCTCAGCGCCGGGCTGAATATCCTGCTCGGCCTGCATCAATGGCCGAGCGTGCTGGCGGGCAGCCTGCAGGACCCGGATTCCTATATGCGGCTGCTGCGAATCGAGCAGGGTGTGCATCTCGGCCATCTGGTCACGACTGTCGCGCGCGATGATTCCGGCGCCGGGGTGATGGTGGAATGGTCGCGGCTGCTGGATATCATCTTGTGGCTGATGGCCGCCCCGCTGAGTCTGGTGATCGGCTGGCATAAGGCGCTGTTCGCCGC
>NZ_JH976207.1:1041979-1042689 GCF_000306035.1 Acidocella sp. MX-AZ02 | reverse complement strand
GCCGCCGCCGTCCTGCCCGCTTTGGCCGCGATCGCGCTGCCCGGCGTGGTGCATTATCACATCGCCCTGCTGGTCTTTATCGCGCTCACCGTTGGCTTCGTGCTGCGCGCCCTGCGCGGGGATGTCGGGCTCGGCTTCATGGCCGGTCTGGCCGGGGGCTTTGGCATCTGGATGACGCCGGAGACGATGCCCTTCGTGCTGATGGCCTATGCCGGGCTGGCTCTGCGCTGGCTCTATGCACGCAACGCCACCACCATCCTGGCCACCGCGGCCGGGTGTTTCGACGTGATCGGCATCGCCTTCTTCATCGACCCGCCGGCCGGCGGCTATGGCGATCCGGAGATCGACCGGCTGTCCATCGTCTATTTCAGCATGGCTTTGGTGCTGCTGGTGAGCGCGGCGGTACTGACACGGGTGCAGGCCCGTGCCCCGGCACGGCTGCGCGGGCCGCTCGGGCTGGCGGTGCTGGGAGTGCCGCTGGCGGCCTGGATCGCGACCTATCCCGTCGTCATCGAAGGCCCGTCCGGGCTGTTGCCGCCGGATCAGCTGAAGGCGATGTTCGGGGTAATCACCGAACAGCTGCCCCCGCGCGGGCGTGAACTGATCGTGTTCCTGCTCCCTGGCCTCTGGGCCGTGCTCTATGCGGCGCAGCGCGCCTGGGCGGAGCGGCGCCCGGGGCTGGCGGACCTCGCCGCGCCGGAGCTGCTGGG
>NZ_JH976207.1:1036432-1041879 GCF_000306035.1 Acidocella sp. MX-AZ02 | reverse complement strand
CCGCGCGCCTTTGGGCTGGGCTTATGTCGCGCTCTGCGCGCTGGTGGCGCTGGGGCTGGGGTATTTCTATCTGCTCTTCACCTGTTTCTCGGCTCTGTTCGCCGCCTGCCTGCTGCCGGTGGCGTTGAGCGGGATGGAGGGGGCGCTGGCCGGGGTGAAGCGGATCGGCCTGCTGGCGTTGATCCTGCTGGTGCCGTTCCTGGCGGCGCGGGCCGGTGCGGCGCCGAAGCCGGTGCCGGGCGGGCGGTCCTATCCCTCCTGCAGCCTGCGCCATATCGGCCCGCTGCTGGCCCCGGCGGCCGGGCAGGTGGTGCTGGCCCGCGCCGAGGACACGCCCGAGCTGCTCTATCGCAGCCAGATCGAAACCGTCGGCTCGCTCTATGAACATGGCGTGCCCGCCTTCATGCGTGACCGCGCGGCCTGGCGCGCGGTCCCCGGCACCAGCGAACCGCAAGCTGTGGTGGATACCGGCGCCAAATATGTGCTGTTCTGCCCGATGCCCGGCCGCTATCTGCTGGTCGCCGACCTGCCGCCGGACACGCTCTGGGATGCGCTGAACAAAGGCGCGGTGCCGCCCTGGCTGCGCGCCGTCGGCAGCGATGCGGCGGGCTGGACGCTCTACAAGATCGTCCCGTAAATCTGGCCGCCGGTCTGCGGGGCGCGCACTCCGGTGGTGCTGGGGAGCGAAAGCGGCAGGCCGCGCAGCGTGCGCACCGCGAGGAAGCCGAAACATTGCGCCTCCAGCGCATCGCCATTCCAGCCCACCGCCTCCACCGGGCGCACCGGCACCGCGAAGCGCGCGGCGAGGCCCGCCATCAGCGTGGCATTATGCCGGCCGCCGCCGGTGATCAGCACCTGTTGCGGCGGGGCGGGAAATTTGGTTTCGGCGATCGCGGCGCAGATGAAGGCGGCCAGCGTGGCGGCGGCGTCGGCCGGGTCGAGGCCCTGGGTGGCCTGGGCGATGAGGCTGGAGAAACTCAGCCGGTCGAGCGATTTCGGTGCCGGTTGCGCGAAGAAAGGATGCGCGAGCAGCTGTTGCAGCCGCTGATGGTCGACCTGCCCGCCAGCGGCCAGCGCGCCGTCCTTGTCATAGGGTTGGCCGAGATGAGCCTGCGCCAGATCATCCAGCGGCCCATTCCCGGGCCCGGTATCGCAGGCGATGATCTCGCCCGAAGCGCCCAGCCAGGTGGCATTTGCCACCCCGCCGATATTCACGATCAGCAACGGCTTTGCCAGCTCCCGCGCCAGCGCCGCATGAAACAGCGGCACCAAAGGCGCGCCCTCGCCGCCGGCGGCGACATCGGCGGCGCGGAAATCAAACGCCACCGGCAGCCTGGTGATGTGGGAGAGCAGCGCCGCATCGCCGATCTGCCAGGTCCGCCCGGCTTTCGGGGCGTGCAGGATGGTCTGGCCGTGAAACCCGACAATATCGGCCGAGCGCCCCAGCAACGCCACCGCCAGCGCATGCTCGCGGGTCAGCCGGGCGGTGGCGTCCAGCACGGCCGGAGCATCCGCTGAGAGGCCCGGCGCCCGGTCGAGCAGGCCGCGCAGCTGCGCGCGCAGCGCCTCATCATACAACAACGTCGCCGCCGGCCCGAAGCCGCTGACATGCTCGCCATCGGTCTCGATCCAGGCGGCATCCACCCCATCCAGCGAGGTGCCGGACATCAGCCCGATGGCGCGGTAGGTACGGGCGGCGGCATTGGCTGTCATGAGGTTTGTGCTAAGCGAGAGAGGCGGAGCAGGGCAAGAGGCGGCATGGATGTGAGACGGGGCCTGACGTGGTTCGGAAAAAGTTGGACCGCGCTGCTATGGGTCGTTTTGGGCTATTTCTGGTTATTGTGGACGAAAGTCGCCCTTGACCACATGCTGCCGCGACTGGCTTATTTGTTTGGCAAATCGGTGAATATCGATCCACCGTGCCAGACGCCAGAATGTGATTTCACCGCCTTCTGGCCGGCTGGGCTTCTCGCCCGGCATGGCGCTTTCAACCAGATTTACGATCCCGCGCGATTTCACGCATTCCAGCAGCATCTATTCAATCTTCAGCTTGGTGTCGATGCATTCTTCTACCCGCCCCCCATGCTGCTTCCCAGCGCGCTGGCGGCTTATTTGCCGTTCGAGGCAAGCTTTTTTGCCTGGAGCGCGGCGCTGTTGCTTTCGGCCATTCTTTTGTTGCGCTGGGCTGGGCTTTCATGGCTGGTGATTCTGGCTGGTTGCCTGAGCCCTGCAGCAGTTTGGTGTCTTGAGCTTGGCCAGATCGGCATCGTCGGAGGTGCCATTTTCGTGGCCGGACTGATGCGCGCCCTCGACCAACCGGGGATGGCGGGGGTGTTGCTGGGATTTTTGTCGCTCAAGCCACAGCTTGGGCTATTGGCGCCTTCTGTTGCCTTCGCACGGCGAAATCTGCGCAGTGCCCTGGGCTTTATTGTTTGCGTGATTGCCTTGGTCGGGTTGACGACGCTGTTTTTCGGCAAATCTGTCTGGGGCGCATATTTCACCTATGGAGTTCAGGAAACCAGAGCCGTCCTCAACCGACCTTTCAACCCGCATATCTATATGGGCGGTGGGATTTCGGTTTTTTGGATGCTGCGCAGTTTCCATGTTGGCTTCGCTTTTGCCAATTGGGTGCAGATTGTGGTGACGGGTTTCGCCGCGCTGACGGCGATCTGGATATGGCGGTGGTCCGACGCACCAACCCTTGACCGCACCGCCGCCACCGTTTTGCTGACGCTGCTGGCAACGCCTTACGGTTATATTAGCGATATGGTGGCGGGCGCTTGGGTCTTGGCGGCCCTGGCCGCGCGCCGCGGTTGGAAGATCGGCATCACAGATTTGCTGTTCTGGCTGTGGCCGCCCTTTTGCCCACTTATTGCAATCCAAACCGGCCATCTGTTTTCACCGCTAATCATTATGGCGAGCCTGCTGCGTCTTATGTTTGAGACCGCCCAGAGGAAGCGCCAATATCCATGACCAAGCGCCTCCGTGCCTATCTCCGCTTCATCGACCGCTTCGGCGGGATCGCGCTGTTGCTGGCCTTCTGGGCCATCCTGGTGGTGACCTTCATCAAGCGTGTGGCGCCGCGGCTGAGCTATTTCACCGGCCGGCCGATCGCGGTGGACCCGCCCTGCCAGGCCCCGCAATGTGACTTTGCCGTATTCTGGTCCGCCGGGCGGCTGGCGCGGCAGGGATCGTTCGATCTGCTGTACGATCATCAACGCTTCAACATCGCCGCCCAGGCGCTGCTCGGCGTGCATGGCTATATCGAGCATTTTCTCTATCCCCCGCCGTTTTTGCCGGTCCTCGGGACATTGTCCTTTCTGCCCTTCGAATGCGCTGCCCTGGTCTGGGCGGTCGGGTTCTGGGCTCTGGCCGCTTGGATGCTGCGCCGGGCCGGCTATAGCTGGCTGGTGATCCTGATCACGCTGCTCAGCCCGGCGGCCTTGTTCAGCCTACAGATCGGTCAGGTCGGCATCATCGGCGATGCGCTGCTGGTCTCAGGCCTGACCCTCGCCGCAACAGCGCCGGCCCGGGGCGGCGCGCTGCTGGGCATTCTGGCGGTGAAACCTCAGGTCGGGATTTTGGTGCCCTTCGCCTTGCTGGCGCAAAAACGCTGGCGCGCGCTGGTCGCCTTCGCGGTCGTGGTGGTGGCGCTGTCGCTGCTCTCCCTTGCCTGGTTCGGGACCGGGCCATGGTACAGCTTCCTGGCGCAAGACCCGCGGGAAGCGCGCTCGATGATCGCCCCGGCGTTTGATCCGCACAGCTTTCCCGGGCTTGGCGTGTCGCTGTTCTGGATGGCGCGCAGTTTTGGCGCCGGGTTCGGCTTGGCCCAGGCAATGCAGGCGCTGCTGGCGGTTGCCTGCGTCCTCGCCCTCTTCCTTTGGCGCCGGCGGCTCGATTTTGTCGGCCGCGTGGTCCTGCTCTCGCTGCTCGCCTCGCCTTATGATTTCGTCTACGGCATGGTCGGCTACTCGCTGATCCTCGCCCAATCCGCGCAAAACCGTCACTGGCGCATCGGCATCCTGGACGCGCTGCTCTTTCTCTGGCCCGGCCTGTGCCTGGTCATCTCCATCGCCACCGGGCATGAACTCACCCCGCTCATCGTCCTCGCTGCCTTGTGGCGCACGGCTTTGCCCCGGCCTGCGCCTGTGCTACCCGCGCCGGCACAGGAGTAGAACCATGGCGAACAGCGCATTTCTGGCCGAGGCGAAAGCCCGCGGCTTCATCTTCCAATGCACCGACGAGGCGGCCCTCGACGCGGCCTGCGCGAACGGTTCCATCGCCGGCTATGCCGGGTTCGACCTCACCGCCGACAGCCTGCATGTCGGCCACATGATCCCGATCATGCTGCTGCGCCTGTTCCAGCGCCATGGCCACCGCCCGGTGGCGCTGATGGGGGGCGGCACCACCCGCATCGGTGATCCGTCTTTCCGCGAGGAAGCCCGCCAGCTGCTGGGTGATGAGCAGATCGCCACCAACCTCATCGGCATCCGCAGAAACCTGGAAGCCTTCATCAATTTCGGCGACGGCCCGAACGACGCCATTCTGGTCAACAATGCCGACTGGCTGGACAAGCTCTCTTACATCGGGCTGCTGCGCGAGGTCGGCGTGCATTTCTCTGTCAACCGCATGCTCTCCTTTGATTCCGTGAAGAGCCGGCTGGACCGCGAGCAGGGCCTCACCTTCCTGGAATTCAACTACTCCATCCTGCAGAGCTATGATTTCCGCGAGCTCAACCGCCGCAATAACGTCGTGCTGCAGATGGGCGGCTCCGACCAATGGGGCAATATCGTCTCCGGCATCGAGCTGGTGCGCCGCACCGACCAGAAGAGCGTCTTCGGCCTCACCACCCCGCTGATCACCACGGCGTCGGGCCAGAAGATGGGCAAGAGCGCGGCGGGCGCGGTCTGGCTCTCGGCCGAAAAGCTGAGCCCCTACCAATACTGGCAATTCTGGCGCAACACCGAGGACGCCGATGTCGGCCGCTTCCTGCGCCTGTTCACCGATCTGCCGCTGGACGAAATCGCCCGCCTCGAAGCCCTGGGCGGGGCCGAGATCAACAGCGCCAAGATCATCCTGGCGACCGAGGCGACGACGCTGGCCCATGGCCGCACCGCCGCGGAGGACGCCGCCGAGACCGCGCGCAAGCTCTTCACCGAAGGTGTTGCCGCCGGCAGCCTGCCGTCGATCTCCCTCACCGCCGCCGAATTTGGCGCGGGTCTGCCGGCCTTCGCGCTGCTGGTGAAGGCCGGGTTGGCCGCTTCCAATGGCGAGGCGCGGCGGCTCATTCGCGGTGGCGGGGCGAAGCTGGATGATGTTGCCATCACCGATGAGGCGCAGATGATCGCGCCCAAGGCTGAGCAGAAGCTTTCTGTGGGTAAGAAGCAGCACGTTCTCATCAAACGAGAAGGGTGAACCTCAAGGGGGGATTTTTGAAAAAATCCCCC
>NZ_JH976207.1:998034-1036332 GCF_000306035.1 Acidocella sp. MX-AZ02 | reverse complement strand
CCCCCTAAAAAACTTTTGCGCCTTCAGGTCAGTGCCGCTTTCCATGCGGCTGCCTCTTCCGAGCTTAAATCCACGTAGCTTTTGGCGCCTTCGGCGAAGCCGGCGCGCACGTCGCGCCACAGCCTCGGCGCCAGCCCGATGAAATTTTCCATATGCCCTGCCAGCGCCGCCTCCGGCACATGCCGCGTCGCCTTGGCCGCCGCCGTCGCCGCGCGTTTGCGCCAGGGCAGGGCCGATACCAGCCCCTGATGCACGAACCCTGGCCAGGGTGAACCCGCAAACGCCGCGCCAAACACCTTCACATCCGCCTTACCGTACAATGTCGCCCATTCAGGATCCCGCCAGGGTTTCAGCACGTTCAGATAATGCCGCACCCTTGGTGCTACCACGCCCTCCAGCCCCAACCCCATATAATGCGTGCAAAAATTCCAGCGCGGTGAAAGCTCCAGGATTCGCCCACCCAGCACATTCAGCGCATCCTGGTCCATGAACCGCAATTGCGCCCCCCGCGCCGCGATGAAGGTCGCCGCCTGCGCCCACAGCGCCTCCGCCCGCCAGCGCGCCGCATTCATCAAAATCACCCCGCTGTTGAAATAAGGGGCGTCGAGCCGCAAGCCGGTGCGGGTCCGGTACTCATCCCAATCTTCCCGCCCGCCGGCAGCGCCCAGATAGCGCCCGCAATCCTCCACCATCGCCGCCAGCGCCTCGCCCATCTCCAGGGCGAACAAAGGCGAAAGATCGCCGCTCACCCTGATATCCGAATCCAGATAAAGCAGCTTGTCATAATCGCTGAGCCAGATGGCAGGGGCGGCCAGCCTGGCATAGGCGAAGGGCGACATATGCGCCGGCCCCGCCACATGCGCCAACACCTCCGGCAGGCGCACCCGCAACACCCGCACACCCGGCGGCGGCGTGGCCGCGACATCCTCGGGCAAGAGCAGGCAGACATCGAAATCCCGGCCGGGTTGCGCCGCCACATCCCGCGCCGCCACCCAGGCCAGCGGCAGATAGGCCGCATCCGCCGCGAAAAACACTGCCTTGCGCTCGCCCATACCCGTGCGCCCCCACACGCCTTTTGCCGCCAAAATCAGCAGCTTGCCCGATTCATGTTCGCACCCCGCCCGGCTGCTGACAAACACGCCACTGTCATGCGTGCTTTCCCCTCTGGTTGCTATTGCGTTGCGAAACAGCCCTGCGCATGCTGGGCTGAAAGCGTATCCAAGGAGCCTGCATGTCGATCCACGCCGCCATCACTCATCGCACCTCCTATAAATACGACCGCCCGGTGTCGCTGGGGCCGCAGACCATCCGGCTGCGTCCCGCCCCTTATGCGCGTACCCCGATCATCTCCTATTCGCTGCGGATCGCGCCGAAGCCGCATTTCCTCAACTGGCAGCAGGACCCGCAAGGCAATTTCCTCGCCCGTGTCGTCTTCCCCGAGCGCGTCACCAGCTTCGAGGTGATCGTCGATCTCGTCGCTGACATGGCGACGATCAACCCGTTCGATTTCTTCCTGGAACCGGACGCAGAAACCTTCCCCTTCGCCTATGACCCCGTGCTGGCCGAGGAGCTGGCGCCTTTCCGGCTGCTGAGCAAGCCCGGCCCGCTGCTGGCGGCGCTGATCGCCGAGGTGAAGGCGAAATTCAAGGACCAGGAGCCGCGCACCACCGACATGCTGGTCGAGATCAACCGCATGGTGAGTGAGCGCATCTCCTACGTGGTGCGCATGGAACCGGGCGTGTTCACGCCCGAGGAAACGCTGAAACTCTGCAAGGGCTCCTGCCGGGATTCAGGCTGGCTGCTGGTCAATCTGCTCCGCCATCTCGGCTTCGCCGCGCGCTTCGTCTCCGGCTATCTGATCCAGCTCACCGCCGACCAGAAGCCTGTGGATGGCGGTGCCGCCGGCCCGGAGGCGGATTTCACCGATCTGCACGCCTGGGCCGAGGTCTATCTGCCCGGTGCCGGCTGGGTGGGGCTGGACGCCACCTCCGGCCTGCTCACCGGTGAGGGCCATATCCCGCTCGCCGCCACCCCATCCCCGCAATCCGCCGCCGCCATCTCCGGCGGCTTCATCGCCGAGGATGGCACCGAGACGGAGTTCGACTTCCACATGGAGGTGAAGCGGGTGAAGGAAACCCCGCGCGTCACCAAGCCTTATACTGACAAGCAATGGCAGGACATTCTCGCCCGTGGCGCGCGCGTCGACCATGCGCTGCTGCGCAACGATGTGCGCCTGACCATGGGCGGCGAGCCCACCTTCGTCTCCGCCACCGACCATGAGGGCGCGGAATGGAATATCGACGCGCTGGGGCCGACCAAGCGCGCTTATGCCGGCCGGCTGATCCGCAAGCTCACCCCGCTCTGGGGCAAGGGGGCGGCGCTGACCTACAATATGGGCAAGCATTATCCCGGCGAGCAGCTGCCGCGCTGGGCCATCCACGCCCATTGGCGCGCGGATGGCGAGCCGGTCTGGAAAGACCCGTCCCTGCTCGCTTCCGATGACGATACCGACAACGCCAATGCCGACGACACGGCGATCTTCGCCCGCGCGCTGGCGGAGCGCCTGCAAGTCGATCCCGATTTGGTCAACGCCGCCCATGAGGACATTCATTACTATCTCTGGCGCGAAAAACGCCTGCCGGCGAATGTCGTCACCGAGGATGCCAAGCTGCGCGACCCGCTGGAACGCGCGCGTCTGGCCAAGGTCTTTGGCCAAGGGCTGGCCTCGAATGTCGGCTCGGTGCTGCCTTTGCGCCGGGTGATCATGGATGGCCAGCGCCGCTGGCAATCCGGCCCTTGGTTCTTCAAGGACGATGTGATGTTCCTGATCCCCGGCGACAGCCCGATCGGCTTGCGTCTGCCGCTGGACAGCCTGCCCTGGGCGGATGATGCGAGCATCGAGCAGGAATACGAAACCGACCCGTTCGCCCCGAAAGCTCCGCTGCCGAGCCGCGATGCCTTGCAGTTCGCCCGCTACCGGCCGCGCGCCGCCGAAGGGCAGGGGGCCATCGAGAATTTCCGCCCGGTGCCGCAAAGCCTGCCGGTGGTGGGGCGCGAGGAGCCGGGCGTGGTGCGCACCGCGCTATGCGTCGAGGCGCGGGACGGCAAGCTCCACATCTTCTACCCGCCGCTTTACGATGTCGAGGATTGGCTGGAACTCACCGCGGCCATCGAGGCCACCGCCGCCGAATTCGGCCGCAAGGTGGTGCTGGAAGGCTATCTGCCGCCCGAGGATGAGCGCGTGGTGAATTTCTCCGTCACCCCGGACCCCGGCGTGATCGAGGCCAACATCCCCGCCTCCACCAGCTGGGCCGAGCTGACCACCCGCAACGCCCAGCTTTATGAGGCGGCGCGCGAGGTCGGGCTGGCAGCGGAGAAATTCATGCTGGATGGCCGCCATGTCGGCACCGGCGGCGGCAATCATGTGGTGATGGGGGCGAAATCCCCCACTGACAGCCCCTTTCTGCGCCGGCCGGATCTGCTGAAATCCATGCTCGGCTTCTGGCACAACCATCCCAGCCTCAGCTTCCTGTTCTCCGGCCTGTTCATCGGCCCCTCCTCGCAGCATCCGCGTATCGACGAGGCGCGGGAGGACAGCATCAACGAGCTGGAAATTGCCTTCCGCCAGGTCGGACGGCAGAGCCAGACCCCGCCCTGGCTGGTGGACCGGCTGTTCCGCAACATCCTCTGCGACATGACCGGCAATGGCCACCGCACGGAATTCTGCATCGACAAGATGTATTCGCCGGACGGCGCCTCCGGCCGGCGCGGGCTGGTGGAATTCCGCGCCTTCGAGATGCCGCCGCATGAGCAGATGTCCGCGGCGCAGATTTTGCTGATGCGCTCCGCCGTCGCCGCCTTCTGGGAGCGGCCTTATGAGCGCCGGCTGGT
Source organism: Acidocella sp. MX-AZ02 (assembly GCF_000306035.1). Classification (NCBI taxonomy): domain Bacteria; kingdom Pseudomonadati; phylum Pseudomonadota; class Alphaproteobacteria; order Acetobacterales; family Acidocellaceae; genus Acidocella; species Acidocella sp. MX-AZ02. The sequence continues at coordinate 1,032,441 of NZ_JH976207.1, read as the reverse complement.
GCGCTGGGGCACGCGCCTGCACGATGAATTCCTGCTTCCCCACTATGCCGAGCAGGATTTCAAGGACGCTCTGGAAGAGTTGGCCGGGCTCGGCTTCCCGCTCGATCCGGACTGGTTCGCCCCGCATCTGGAATTCCGCTTTCCCAAGCTGGGCGATGTGACGGTGCGCGACATGCAGCTGGAGCTGCGCCACGCGCTGGAGCCCTGGCACGTGCTGGGCGAGGAGCAGAGCAGCGGCGGCACCGCGCGCTATGTGGACAGCTCCGCCGAACGGCTGCAGGTGAAGGTGAATGGCTGGGTGGATGAGCGCTATATCCTCTCCTGCAATGGCGCGGCGATGCCGATGCAGCGGACCCAGACACAGGGCGAATATGTCGCCGGGGTGCGCTTCAAGGCCTGGGCGCCGTACTCGGCCTTGCACCCGACCATCGGCGTGCAGACGCCCTTGGTGTTCGACGTGTATGACAGCTGGTCCGGCCGCTCGATCGGCGGGATGACGCATCACGCCGTGCATCCGGGCGGGCGCGCTTATGAGGATTTCCCGATCAACTCCAACGCGGCCGAGGCCAGGCGGCGCTCGCGCTTCTGGGCCTTTGGCCATACGCCGGGGCCAGCGCCGTTGCCGCTGCCGGCGGAGGGGCCGGAATTCCCCCGCTGCCTGGATCTGCGCCGCCATGCTTAAGGCCCAGCTTAAGCGCCTGCGTCAGTTCATGGCCGCCGACGTGACGGCGGCGCAGGACCGCATGGCGGCGGAGTTGGCGGTGCTGCGCGAGGAGCTGGCGGCGCTGCGGGCCGAGCTGGCGGCGGCGCAGGCGAAGGATAACGAGCTGGCGAAGCAGATGGAGGGCGCCTTGCTCACCATCGCATTGGCCAACCGCGAGCCGGCCTAGAGCAATAGGTCTTTAGGTTGACGCGCCAGTGTCAATCTAAACACATGAAATTGCTCGCTAAAACAAAATTTAGAGCATCAAGCTAAAAGCTTGACGCTCTAGACAAAGCGGGGAAACGCCGGGGCGGTTTCCAAAATCGCCGCTCCTGCCTTGAGGGATCACCATGTTTCGATCACAGAGAAAATACGAGGAGACTCGGGATCGAAACATTTGACGGGTCCATGTTGATCCCGGTTTGTTGGGTGTTGCAGCTAGGTCGCTCAGAGAATCATCTCCAGCAACCGCACCGCATAAGCCTGCATGTCATGCGCGGCGCAGTAAGCGGCCCGCATCACCTCATCGGGCCCAGGCGCCGCCAAGGCCCGCGCCAGCGCCCCGGCAATCTCCGCCGGGTCAGGCATATCCGCCACCCGCAGCACGTAATCGGGTGCATTGATCGTCTCCGCCAGATCCCGGCTCGCCACCATGTTCAGCCCGGCGCCGATGCCATCCTGCAACGCCGCCGAAACTCCGCCCGCCTGGCCGATGCGCAGCTGCAGCCCCGCATCCGCCGCCGCCGCCCAGGCGCGATACGCCTCCGGGCTGACAAAGCCGGTGCCCAGCGTCACCCCCAACGAAGCCGCCTCGTCGCGCAGCGCGGCGAGATCCATCGCCACCTCGCCGACAAAGACCAGCCGCGCCGCCGGGCGCTCGCGTTTCAGCACAGCGAAAGCCGCCAGCGCCGCGCCGATGGCTTTCGCCGGCACCAGAAACCCGAAAGAGACGATGAGCTGTTCCGCCGGACCGATGCCCAGACCCGCCCGTGCCGCCTCGCGCTCTTCGGGCGTAACAGGCGCGTGCGGGCGCATCATCGGGAAGGGCAGGGCCTGCGCCTGCACGTCGAAGCGTTCCTGGCAAAGCCGCACCGGCTGCGGTGCGTGGAAGATCAGCGGTCGCGCCGCGCGCGCCAGCCTCCCCAGAAAACTCGCCTCGCGTTGGCGCTCATCGGCCGCCCAGGCGGCGATCTCGTCCTCGCTGACCACCCGCCCCAGCTCCTCGCTAGCCAGCACGGCGGCGGGGGCGAGGCCGTTTGTGGTCGCCAACCCCAGCAGCCGCGCATCATGGCACAGGCAGGCAGCGCCATAACGCAGGCAGAGCTGATAAATCTCCTCATGCAGCGGCGCATTGCCGAGCACGCAGAGCACCGCGTCATAGCCCCCATCCTGCACCGCCAGCCGCGAATAGGGGCCGCAAAACGCATCGACTTGCGCCAGCTTGCGCAAGGCGGCGAGCAAGGCCGCGGAATGGTCCGCCACGCCGCTGCGGGTCGGCGGCAGCGGCGAGAGCAAGGCGATGCGTGGCCGCCGCGATGCTGGTGGCACGGGGGCGGGCAGGGCGGCAAACAGCTTTGCCGCCACCGCGTCTTCGGCAAAGGGCGCCGCCAGCCCGGCTTGCGCGGCGATCACCGCCTCGCGGGCCCGCAGCGTCTCCTCCAGCAGCACGGCCAGCCCCTCCACGTCATCCGGCCCGAACAGGAAGCGCGTCGGCAGCAGCGCCCGGTGCGCGGGAATGTCCGAGGCGAGGGAGGGCACGCCCATCCGGCACGCCTCCACCACCGGCATCGAAAACCCTTCGGCCCTGGACGGCGTGACCACCACCAGAGCCCCGGCATAGAGCTGAGCCAGCGTGGGGTCGCTCACCCGCCCCGGCAACGCCACCGGGCGGATCGCGCGCAGCCGGGCGGCGGTGGCCTCGTCATATCCGCCGGTGATCACCAGCTCGACCTCGCTCAGGCGGAGCCTGGACGCCATAGCGCGCAGCAGCAGCTCCGGGTTCTTGCGCGGATCATCCCCGCCCACCATCAGCACATGGCGCGGCACCGCCGGCGACAGCGCCTGCAGAAAAGGCGGCAGCCCGACGCCGGTGACCACGCTTTCCACCGCGCCGAACAGCTCACGCAACCGCGCCTCGGTGGGCACCGAAATGGGAAAATACAGATCATATCGCCGCAGCCAGGCCAGCGCGGCGTAATAGTCCAGCCGCGCCCCAGCCGTGCGCAGATAGCGGCCCGGCTCGTCGAACGGGATGAAATCATACACGCAAACCGCCTTGCGCACCCGCGCATCGGTCAGCAGCCTGGCGCAGAATTCCTGGTTCGGCGTAAAGGGCGAGGGGTTGAGGAACAAAGTCGCCCCCGGCACGTAGCCATGCGGCGAGAGCCGCCCCGCCTGCGCCGCCACCGCCTCCGGCAAGGCGGGCAGTACCGGATCATACACCCCCACCCAGCCCGGCGGCGCATGGCGGATGAGATTGCGGGCATGATTGCCAATGCCCCGCTCCCGGTAGGCCGGGTCCTGCAGGCAGCGCAGATCGATGACCAGGCTCACCCCCGCCCGCCCACGCAAAGCCCAAGCTCTGGCCAGTGAAATTTTGTCATGCGGCCTCCGGATTATTGCCTATCCGAAACCCAGATCCGCATCCCGGTCAACCATCGCGGCGCCAAACCGTGCCGGTCTCTGCCCAGCACCCGCGCTTTGCGCTTCATCCACACGCTTCTCCACAGGCTTATCAAGAGCGCTGTGGATAAAATCCGCGCCGGGACGATTGGCGGATGCGCCGCGCCGGGTTAGACGCCACATCTGCCATGGCCCCGACATCCTTCCCCTCCCGCCGCCTCACCGAATTACGCCTGCCGATCGACCATGAGCCGCACGCGCTCATCGCCGCCATCGCTGAAGGGTTCGGCGTGCCGGAGAGTGCCATTCTCTCCTGGCAGGTGCACAGGCGGGCCTGGGATGCCCGCAAAAAATCCCAGGTGATGCTGGTCTATACGGTCGATGCCGTGCTGGACCGGGCGGTTGAAACCGGCATGCCGACCCCGGATATGGGCTATCAATTCCCCGCCATCGCCCAGGCGCGCCCGGCGAAACGCCCGGTGATCATCGGCACCGGCCCTTGCGGCATCCTGGCGGCGCTGATCCTCGCCGAGGCCGGATTCTGCCCGCTGGTGCTGGAGCGCGGCAAGCTGGTCCGCCAGCGCACCAAGGATACCTGGGGCCTGTGGCGGCGCGGCGAGCTCAACGTCGCCTCCAACGTGCAGTTCGGCGAGGGCGGGGCCGGCACCTTCTCGGACGGCAAGCTCTATTCCCAGATCAAGGACCCCCGCTTCCTCGGCCGCAAGGTGATGGAGGAATTCGTCGAGGCCGGGGCGCCGGAGGAAATCCTCTATATCGCCAAGCCGCATATCGGCACCTTCCGGCTGGTCTCCATGGTCGAGGCGATCCGCGCGAAAGTCACCGCCCTGGGCGGCGAATACCGGTTCGACACGCGGGTGGATGATTTCGAGATCCAGGACGGCCAGATCCGCGCCGTGCTGCTGGAGAGCGGCGAGCGGATCGAGACCGACCATGTCATCCTCGCCATCGGCCATTCAGCGCGCGACACCTTCGCCCGGCTGCATCAGCGCGGCGTGTTCATGGAGGCCAAGCCCTTCTCCATCGGCTTTCGCATCGAGCATCCGCAAGGCATGATCGACCGCCACCGCTTCGGCCCCTTCGCTGGCCACCCGATCCTGGGCGCGGCTGACTACAAGCTGGTGCACCACGCCAGGAATGGCCGCGCGGTCTATAGTTTCTGCATGTGTCCGGGTGGCACAGTGGTCGCCGCCACCTCCGAGGCCGGGCAGGTGGTGACCAACGGCATGAGCCAATACTCCCGCGCCGAGCGCAACGCCAATGCCGGCATCGTCGTCGGCATCAGCCCGGCGGATTATCCGGGGGATGTGCTCGCCGGGGTGGAATTCCAGCGGGTCTGGGAGCGCGCCGCCTATGTCGCGGGCGGCGGCGCCTACCAGGCGCCGGGCCAACTGGTGGGCGACTTCATCGCCGGCACGCCTTCCAAATCGTTCGGCGAGGTGCTGCCCAGCTACAAGCCCGGCGTGCACCTCACCGATCTGGCGCCGACCTTGCCGGATTACGCCATCGAAGCCATCCGCGAGGCGCTGCCGGCCTTCGGCAAGCAGATCAAAGGCTTCGACCGTCCGGACGCGGTGCTGACCGGGGTGGAAACCCGCACCTCCTCGCCGCTGCGCATCACCCGGGGCAAGGATTTCTGCTCGCTCAACACGCGCGGGCTGTATCCGGCCGGGGAAGGGGCCGGCTATGCGGGTGGCATTCTCTCCGCCGGGGTGGATGGCATCAAGGTCGCGGAAGCGGTGATCAAGAGCCTGGCCGGTCTCTGACGCCTACCGAATTCCTTGTTTTTCTATCGGAAATTCCGCAATATGTTCGCTGGGATATTTTCTACGCGCCCTATGTCTTGTAGATGAATATGTCAGATCAAAAGGAGCCGGGAGAAGGGTCATGCTGTCGCAGAAATGCAAATATGCCTTGCAGGCCCTGATGGTGCTGGCGCGTGAGAAGGACGACAAGCTGTTGCTGGTCTCCGAAATCGCCGAGCGCGAGAATCTGCCGAAGAAATTCCTCGAAGCCATCCTGCTGGAGCTGAACCGCAACGGGCTGGTGCGCTCGCGCCGGGGCCGTGGCGGCGGCTACGCTTTGGCCAAGCCCGCGGATCTGATCACCTTCGGCCAGGTGGTGCGCATCATGGATGGCCCGCTGGCGCCGCTCGCCTGCGTCTCGGTGAATTATTACCGCCGCTGCGACGAATGCCGCGACGAGCAGGCCTGCGAGATCCGCAAGGTGATGCGCCGGGTGCGCGATGCCATCGCCAATGAGCTGGACGGCACCTCGCTGGCCAAGGCGCTGGCGGACGGTAAACTGCCCGCCGACCTCACCGCCTGAGCCTCAGGCCGCACTCGCCCCCGGATAGGAAAAGAAATTCGCCCGCGGCGAGGTGCGGGCGATGAAAGCGCGCAGCGGCGGATGCTGCCAGCCCTCCGGCCCGATGATCGCCTCCATCGGCGCGAAAAACTCATGCGCATGCGGAATCTGGCTGGTGACGAAGCCGGTATATTGGCGCGGGCGCAGCGCATACATCACCCGCATATCGCGCACCGGCAGCACCAGCGGCCCGGTCGGCGTGCGCCGCAGCAAGCCGGTATAGCGCCAGCGCGGCATCGGGTTGTTGGGCGAGACCGGCTGCATCAGCCATTCCTCCGAACACACCGCCAGCCAGGAATGCATCGAGGGGGCAAAGCGCGAGCGCTTATCCAGCAAATTCTGGTAGCAGCCGCAGGCCTCGATGGCGAAAAGATCGACATACGGGTCCGCCTCGGTGCCGCCGAAACACAGCCACAACCCATCCGGATGGGTGCGCAGCCGGTTGGCGCCGGGCAGCTTCAGGAAAGGCTGGTCGCGTTCCTGCGGCGGCCCCGGCCTCGCCCGCAGCCATGACCCGGACGCCCCCATATCGTGATCCGCGAGACCCGGCGGATGCTGCGGCCATGTCCGCAGCTTGTCACGAACGATCACGTCCAAAGAAGTGAAACCAGCCATTTCGTTATCTCCCTTTTTGGGCACTTCAACCTTAAGTGGATTTAACCTGCAAAAACGACTCGGACGCAAGGGTTTTTTTCGATATTTTAACGATCTTAGCGATTTTGATGAGAACCGCGTTGCGCAAGCTCAATCAAAGATTTGGCTTTTCAACAGTTTCGCTGCGATGGCGGCGGCGCCACCCGGCACAATTCCCCTGTTTTTCAAGATGTGCGCGGGGTTTTCCGCCGTATAGCTGCCAGCTTGGTTTAAGAGTGGTATGAAACCTGTCCTATGTGCAACAAGACGGCAATTTCATCGGCCGGTTGATTCTGCCCAGGGCGAGGCTTGCCCGGACAGGCCCGGCCATGGTTGTTTTGGCGACCGCCGCGGGCGCGGCACAGGGAGTTTGAAGATCGTGACATCCATGCATTTGCGCCGTGGCCTTACCGGCTCCGCCCTGTCGCTCGGGCTGCTGGCCGCCTTGTCGGGCTGCATGCTCGGGCCGAATTACCAGGCGCCCCACGCCAACGCGCCCACCGCCTTCCTCAACGATGCCCCGGCCAGCAGCGCCCCTTACGTCTCCGGCGGCGCGGTGGACCCGCAATGGTGGAACAGTTTCAACGACCCGGTGCTGACCGCGCTGGAAACCCGCGCCGTGCAGCAGAATCTGGATCTGCAGATCGCCACCCAGCGCCTGTTCGAAGCGCAGGCCCAGGCGCAGATCCAGGGCGCCGCGCTCTATCCCAATCTCGGCGCCAACGCCTCCTATAGCCGCAACGTGGTCAGCCCGAACAGCCCGCTCGGCCAGTTCAGCCAGTTCGGCAAAGACTTCGCCGCCGTCACCCAGCCCTATAATCTCTACCAGTACGGGCTGCAGACGATGTTCGACCTCGATCTCTGGGGCAAGAACAAGCGCCTGGTCGAAGCCGCCGTGGCCAAGGCCCGCGCCTCCGAGGAAGCCCGCCGCGCCGCCCTGCTGAATGTGGAAGCGCAGGTGGCCAGCAATTATATCCAACTGCGCGGCACCGAGGCGGTGCTCGGCATCACCCAGAAGAACCTGGACTTCGCCAACCAGCTGGTGAAACTCACCGCCGAGCGCCAGCAGGCGGGGCTGACCACCTCGCTCGATGTCGCCAATGCCCGCGCCACCGCGGCGCAGATTTCCGCGCAGATCCCGACCTTGATCGCCCAGCGCGACGGGCTGATCAACCAGATCGGCCTGTTGCTGGGCCAGACCCCGGACGGGCTGCCGCAGGATCTGCTCACCCCCGCCCCTGTGCCGCTCACCCCGCCCAGCGTGCCGGTGGGCCTGCCGGCCGAGCTGCTGACCCGCCGGCCGGATATGCGCGAAGCCGCCGATACGCTGCACGCCGCCACCGCCCAGATCGGCGCCGCCAAGGCCGCCTTCTTCCCCGACATTTCGCTCACCGCCTCCGCCTCGTTGGAAGGGATGACGCTGAATGCCATGGATAGCTGGAAATCGCTCACCTACGGCTTCGGCCCGACGGTGACGCTGCCGCTGTTCGAGGGCGGCCAGCTGCGCGGCGCGCTGAAGCTGAGCGAGGCCAAGCAGAAGGAAGCCGCCATCGCCTACGCCAAAACCGCGCTCACCGCCTTCACCCAGGTGAATACCGCCCTGGTGAATTACGAACAGGAACACGCCACCCAGCAGGCGCTGCAGGAAGACGTGCACCAGAGCCAGATCGCGCTCAGCCTGGCGGAAGAGCAGTACAAGGAAGGGCTGGTGGACTACCTGACCGTGCTGACCACCCAGCAAACCAACCTCGCCGCCCAGCAGAACCAGGCCGTGTCACTGCAGAAGCTGGGCACGGATCTGGTGACGCTGTATCAGGCGCTTGGCGGGGGCTGGGAGGGGATGTATCCTGCGGCGTCCGGATCATAATGTGGCTGACGTTTGACCGAAGATCGTAGGGGTTGAGGAATGGAGCTGAACAGAAACGTTCTTTGTGGTTACAACTGGCATTTCGGGCCCGAGAATCACTCAGTTACGTCTCGTCACTTCAGGTTCAACCCTGATGGTAGCATCAGCGGTTACGAACATTTCAATGAAGCGTTTTGGGCGATCACAGACCAACGGCTGAAAATATTCAACGCCAATCGTGAATTGACCTGGATATTTGAACATCTTCCGTCCGAACTGGAAGTATTATTTATCGGCGTTTATCAGCCTGACCCAAGTCACCCGACAAGGCAGATACTGAGCCGCCCGGCCCAAGCTCCGAAAATCTTCCGTGTCGCTAATCTTGCCGAAATCGCGTCTCATTTAGGTGAGGATCGAGTGCGCTGTGTCGAGAACGGCGCTGCCACACGTTATGTTTCCAAGTCTTGTTTAAACGATCTGAAATTGAGGAAGACGCACGACATTCCTGCGGATCAAAGAAACATAAACGATCTCTTGGAATTGCCTGGGCATCAAGTTTGGTGCCTGAAAGACGCGGTCGTCTTTACTAGGCACGGCTTGGTTTTGGTTGATGATTTTCTTGTTAGTGAATCCACCAATCAGTTTCCGTTTCATTTGTATGAAAATTTGCTTTTTGATGGCGAGACACTTTCAGTATACGAGGAAGGTGCTTCGGCGAGTATTTCCGTAGCCTATCATTTGACAAACGGAAATCTTGAGAATTATTTTCATTATTTAGTAGAAACAATAGCAAAGCTGTCGTTGCAATTTTTCATGAATATAAACTCCCAAAGCGGTGTTCATGTCATCTTGCCGACGTTAAAAGAAACTTACCAGCTTCAAATTCTAGAGCTAGTTATAAGCGATTTAGCTAATTTCAATCCCATGACCCTATCCGCTCAGGAAAAGGTACGATGCGACAATTTGTACTATGCTCACTTATATCCTGCTGGTAGCCTCTATCCTAATGAGGTAATTTTATCTTTTTCAAAAATGTTGAAGGCTGCTTGGAAAAAGCATCCGTTCAATTCAGGCACATTTGAAAGCAATCGGAAAATCTATATCTCGAGGCGAGATTCGACCAATCGTATCCTCGAAAATGAGCGCCTTGTTGAGGAAGCCTTGAAGGGTAGGGGCTTTGAAATTTTCACGCTGACTGAATTAACTGTCGCTGAGCAAATATCGCTCTTCCAGTCGGCAGAAACTATTGTAGCACCACATGGCGCTGGTTTGACAAACATTATTTTTTGCAACGAAGGCACAAAAATATTAGAAATTCATATGGAGGGGAATACAAACTGGGTATATCGACGGCTGGCAGATACACTTGGCCTCAAATACCAGTTTGTTCTGGGACAGGTTAGTAAGAATGAGGCAGAGAGTGTAGATGCTCGAAACTACTGCATTCATGCGGCTGACTTAATGCACTCGCTTGATAGTCTGGAATAATACTAGCCGCTTAGTTCCTGTTTTTTGATCTGACCACGACAGATTTGGTGTCATAAATTGTCGCATTCAATAAGTCTGTCTAGCATCGCTCGCAAATGACCCGGCTCGATATATAAGTCTCTGTCCCAAGGCAGGGGGCCCCGATTAGGTCCAACTTCCTGTGTCCGAATCTCGTGATAGTTTATCTTCTTGCCTTCTGCTATCTGCCAAAAAAAATACTCATGGGCGGTAGCTGGCATGAATAACAGCCAGCTAGTGTCGGGCTGGCAAAAAATAGCATTTGTAAATGCAGCGCCCATAGGACCGGCAATCCGCCGTGCAGCTTTGAAAGCACTTACCTGTTCAGAGAAAGACAGGTTCGCACAAACTACTTCCCTATAACCGTAATTCGTAAATAGTGCTTGGATTTCGGCTTCATTTTCAAAACAGCGGTTTGTCGAGGGGCGGCGGCTTATATATAGGCGCTCTAATGAACCGGCAGGAACACTACCCGAAATTGTTTCCATGCATTCGAACACTGGCGTTGACATGAATACGGAGTGTACTGTCAAGCCGTCGATCAATATCAATTCTTTAAAGTGGCAAGGCTCTGAATTGGTGAAGATGATATTGTTCGTCGGATAGTTTATGAGTTCAAGCGATTCGCGAACAACAGCGTTCATCTTCTCGCTAGAGGAGTGAACAATAGCCGGCCAGGCCTCACCTAGCGCAAGCTGACGCTGAGCGAGAAACGCCTTAGGTAACATCTCGACAAGCCAGTGGCCGTAATTCTCAGCGCCACGCTTCTTGCACAATATGCCACGCTCGTGCGCTTGAACACTTTCCTGTGTTGTCGCCAAAAGTCGAAGCTTCTCCGCGGCTCGGACGATTTCTTCCTGGCCATGATTCGTAATAGATTGAACAATGACCTTTCCATCTTCGGTGAAAACAAGTCCCTGCTCAGAAACGTAAACATTTTTGAGAAGATAAGATCGTATCGGAGGAAGAACGAAACGTTTCTGGTCCCAGCGAAGTCGGCATTGGGCCAATAATTCTGCTGGAACCAAATGCTCCTGATGCAGCTTCGGCTTTGCCATATAAATAGGAGATGGAACGAACTCGCCGACTTTCTCAAATATTTCTACTGAACAAGTTTCGTAAGGCGGCATGACCACTCCAGGCTTCGACGTAAAGAAGAGAAGGGAGCGCAACAAAGTTGCGCTCCCAGAAGCAACCTTACTTCATCGCCACTTTCAAATTCGCATCCAGCTTATCCAGGAAATCCTGGGTCGTCAGCCAGGGCGCGTTCTTGTCGATCAGCAGCGCAAGATCCTTCGTCATGTGCCCGGCTTCCACCGTCTCGATGCACACGCGCTCCAGGGTCTCGGCGAAATCCACCACATCCTGGGTGCCATCGAAGCGGCCGCGATAGATCAGCCCGCGGGTCCAGGCGAAGATGCTGGCGATCGGGTTGGTCGAGGTCGGGCGGCCCTTCTGGTGCTCGCGGAAATGCCGGGTCACGGTGCCGTGCGCGGCCTCGGACTCAACCACCGTCCCATCCGGATTCAGCAGCACCGAGGTCATCAGCCCCAGCGAGCCAAAGCCCTGCGCCACGATGTCGGACTGCACGTCGCCGTCATAGTTCTTGCAGGCCCACACATAGCCGCCGCTCCATTTCAGGGCGCAGGCCACCATGTCGTCGATCAGCCGGTGCTCATAGGTCAGCCCGGCCTTCTCGAACTGCGCCTTGAACTCGGCTTCGAAGATGCGCTCGAACGTGTCCTTGAAGAAGCCGTCATAGCCCTTCAGGATGGTGTTCTTGGTGGAGAGATAAACCGGGTAGTTGCGGGCCAGGCCGTAATTGAAGCTGGCGCGGGCGAAACCCTCGATGGATTTCAGCGTGTTGAACATGCCCATGGCCACACCGGGGCCGGTGAAGTCGTGCACATCCATCACCACCGGCTCGCCGCCCTCCGGGGTGAAGCTCAGCTGCAGCTTGCCGGGGCCGGGCACCTTATAGTCGGTGGCGCGGTAGATATCGCCATAGGCATGGCGCCCCACCACGATCGGCTGCGTCCAGTGCGGCACCAGCCGGGGGACGTTCTTGCAGATGATCGGCTCACGGAAAATGGTGCCGTCCACGATGTTGCGGATGGTGCCGTTCGGGCTCTTCCACATCTTCTTGAGGTTGAATTCCTTCACCCGCGCCTCGTCCGGGGTGATGGTGGCGCATTTCACCGCCACGCCATACTGCTTGGTGGCATTGGCCGCGTCCACGGTCACCTGATCATCGGTCTGGTCGCGATACTCGATGCCCAGATCGTAATATTTCAGGTCGATGTCGAGATAGGGCAGGATCAGCTTCTCTTTGATGAAGCCCCAGATGATCCGGGTCATCTCGTCGCCGTCCATCTCCACGACCGGGGTTTTTACCTTGATTTTGGCCATTTCTACTCTCTCTACTCCATGCTGGCATCATCAAATACCACTCCCGCCGCGCCGCACAACCCTGGCCCCGCCCCGCCAAAACGCATGGACGGGCTGCAAGCGAGCGGCTAGGAGGGGGGCGGTTTGACCGCGTTGAACGGAGTTTAAGGATATGAGTGGGCGGATTGCCGCGAAAATCGACTGGGCGAGCGACTGGGACCGGGATGCTGCCCTGACCACGGCGAAGCTGCTGCTGGAGATCAAGGCGGTGAATTTCCGCCCCGAGGAGCCCTATACCCTCACCTCCGGCTGGAAATCCCCGGTCTATATCGATTGCCGCAAGATCATCTATTTCCCCCGCGCCCGCGCCAAAATCTGCGATCTGGCGGTGGAGAAGATCTACCGCCATGTCGGCCATGAGACCATCCAGGCCGTGGCCGGCGGCGAGACCGCGGGCATTCCCTTCGCCGCCTGGATCTCCGAGCGCATGCACGCGCCGATGGCCTATGTCCGCAAGAAGCCGAAGGGCTTTGGCAAGAACGCGCTGATCGAGGGCGACGTGCCGGAAGGGCTGAACACGCTGCTGGTCGAGGATCTGACCACCGATGGCGGCTCCAAGATCCAGTTCGCCAACGCGCTGCGCGAAGCCGGGGCGCTCTGCAACCATACGTTCGTGGTGTTCTTCTACGGCGTCTTCCCCGGCTCCTTCGAGACGCTGGAGAGCATGGACATCAAGCTGCATCATCTCTGCACCTGGTGGGATGTGCTGGAAGCCGCCAAGAGCCACGCTTATTTCTCGGATGCCGCCCTGGCCGGGGTGCGCAAATTCCTGGAAAACCCGATGGCCTGGTCGGCCGCGCATGGCGGTGTCGCCACGGCGGAAGAGGCGTTGGAATATAAGCTGGGCAAGAAGGGCTAAAGTAACTCTTTGAATAAGTTATAAAAGTTTTTTGGTGCCGCTTTTTTTCAAAAAAGCGGCGAAGACGTTCGGGGTGGTGGCACCGCAGTTGCCACCACCCCGAACCTTCGTGGGGACTTTTTGAAAAAAGTCCCCACACCCCCAAAAACTTTTGCTAATTTTTCCAGGCTTTTAACGGGGCCGGGTTGATGCCAGAAAGGCGGGGATGACAGTCTCGTCCCCGCATCTTCTCATTTTCGGCCTCGGCTATGCCGGCCGCGCCATCGCCAAAGAGGCGGTGGCGGCGGGCTGGCAGGTGAGCGCCACCTATCGCAGCGAGGCCAGGCCGGAGCCCGGCGTCACGCTGCTGCCCTTCGCGCAGGCGCAGCCGGCCATCGCCCAGGCCAGCCACATCCTCACCAGCGCCGCGCCGGATGAGCAGGGTGACCCCGTCCTGGCCCGCTACGGCACCGCCTTGGGCGCCGCCCCAGCGATCTGGCTGGGCTATCTTTCCACCACCGGCATCTATGGCGACGCGCAAGGCGGCTGGGTGGATGAAACCACCCCGCCCAATCCCGGTTCCGCCCGCGCCCGCCGGCGCATCGCCGCCGAGCAGGGCTGGGCGGATTTGGGCAAGCCCCTGGCCATCTTCCGCCTCGCCGGCATTTACGGCCCCGGCCGCTCCATGCTGGACGATCTGCGGGCCGGGCAGGGGCGGCATGTGATCAAGCCCGGCCATATGTTCGGGCGCATCCACCGGGAGGATATCGGGCTGGGCGTTGCCGCCGCCATCCGCCAGGGCGCCACCGGCATTTTCAACTTCGCCGATGACGAGCCCGCCGCGCCGACGGACGTGGTCCAGGAAGCGGCCCGCCTGCTCGGCATCGCCCCGCCGCCGCCCGTGCCGTTTGAGGAGGCGGTGAAAACCATGTCCCCCATGGCGCGCAGCTTCTGGGCGGAGAACCGCAAGGTGCGGGCCGAAGCCACCAAATCCGGCCTCAACCTCGCCTGGCGCTACCCTACCTACCGCGAGGGCCTAGCCGCCATCCTGGCCGAGGAGCGCGCCCACGGTCTGCTCTAGCAACGCCAGATCTTCCGGCGTGGAAAGCCGATGGTCGCCGGCCTTGATGAAGCTCGCCCGCACATCCGAGCCGGTCAGATTTTGCACGAGCTTCAGCGACAATTCCCAGGGCACCGCGTCATCGCGCATCCCGTGCAAAATCCGCACCGGCGCGGTGATGGCGATGGGCTTGGTCATCACATAATGCGCCGCGCTGCGCTCGATCAGCGCCAGCGAGAAGGGCATCGGGTCGCCATACTCGGAAGGCTTATAGATCACGCCTTGCTTGCGGATCGCCTCTTGCTGTTCGGGCGGCAGCTCCACCTCCAGCATCCGGGCGGTGAAATCCGGGGCAGGGGCCAGCAGCACCAGCCCCGCCAGCCGCGCGCCCAAAGCCTGCCCCAGGATCAGCGAAATCCAGCCGCCCATCGAGGAGCCGACCAGCAGCACCTCGCGCCCCTGCGCCACCTGCTCCAGCACATAGGCCGCATCCGCCGCCCAGTCGCCGATGCCGTTTTCCAGAAACACCCCGCCGGAGGCGCCATGCCCGGCATAGTCGAAGCGCAGCATCGCCCGGCCCCGCGCCTTGCACCAGGCTTCCAGCGCCAGCGCCTTGGTGCCCTGCATGTCCGAGGCATAGCCGGGGCAGAACATCACCAGCGGCCCGCGCCCATCCAGAACCTCATAGGCCAGGTCGATTCCCGGCAGGCGTGACACAAACGGCATAGTCATAACCCTCCAACCCTGGTAGCGCGCAGCCATGATTGACCGCCCGCGCACGATTCTCCAGCTGCTCCCCAAGCTCGATGCCGGCGGCGCGGAGCGGGTGGCCATCGAAATCGCCCAGGCGGTGCATCTCTGCGGCCATCGCTCGATCATTGTGGCCGAGGATGGGCCGCTTTCCAACCTCGCCCTGCGCGCCGGTGCGGAGCTGATCCATCTGCCGGTCGCGTCCAAAAATCCTTTAAAGATATGGCGCAACGGGCGAAAGCTGCGCGCCGTGATGCGGGAAAACCATGTCGATCTCGTGCATGCCCATTCCCGCGCCCCGGCCTGGGCGGCCTTCCGCGCGGCGCGGGCGCTCGATATCCCCTTCGTCACCACCTATCACGGCTCCTATGGCGAAAAGAGCAAGCTGAAGAAGCGCTACAACCAGGTGATGGCGTCCGGGGCCCGGGTGGTGGCGGTGAGTGAGTTCATCTCGGATCTCATTAAATCCCGCTACAAGATTGATCCTGCAAAACTCCGTGTCATCCATAACGGTGTCGATCTGCAGAAATTCGACCCCGCCGCGGTGCGTGGGGACCGCGCCGTCCGCCTCGCCAAGGAATGGCGGATCGAGAACGGCCAGCCCGCCATCTTGCTCCCCGGCCGGCTCACCGGCTGGAAGGGCCAGCGTCTGTTCATCCGCGCCCTGGCGAAGATGCAGCACCAGGAGGCGGTGGGCATTCTCATCGGCTCGGATCAGGGCCGGCATAAATACACCCAGGAGCTGCTGGATCTCGCCAACCGGCTCGGCGTCGGCGGCCGGCTGCGTTTGGCCGGGCATGTGGAAGACATGCCCGCCGCGCTGAAACTGGCCGATATCGTGGTGAATTGCTCCACCGAGCCGGAAGCCTTCGGCCGCACCATCATCGAGGCGCAGGCGATGGGCAAAATCGTCGTCGCCGCCGGCCATGGCGGCGCGCATGAGACGATCGAGCCCGATGTCACCGGCTTCCTCTTCCCGCCCGGCGACGACACCGCCCTGGCCGCCTTGTTCGACGCGATCCTGGAGGGCGATGCGGAGCTGCGCCTCGCCTTCGGCCAGCGCGCCCGCGAGGCGGTGGGGCAGCGTTTCTCGCTGGAAGCGATGCAGACGCGCTATCTCCATCTCTATGCCGAGCTGCTGGGATGAGCCGCATCCTCGTCATCCGCCATGGCGCCTTTGGCGATATCGTGCTGAGTTTCGCCGCCTTCGCCGCCATCCGTGCCCGCCATGCGGGCGATGAGATCACCCTGCTCACCACCAGGCCCTATGCCGGGCTGCTCGGCGCCAGCCCCTGGTTCGACAAGATCGAGATCGACGCCAAGCCGGATTGGTGGCAGCTCCCCGCCTTGCTGCGGCTCAAACGCCAGCTCGCCGGGTTCGACATGGTCTATGACCTGCAAACCTCCGGCCGCTCCACCCGTTATTTCGCCCTGGCCGGCCGCCCTTCCTGGTCCGGCATCGCACGCGGCTGCGCTTTTCCGGATGCCGCCAACCGTGAAACCCTGCATAGCCGCGAGCGGCTGGAGCAGCAGCTCGGCCTGGCCGGCATCCCGCCCCCTTTGCCGGCCCCGGATTTGTCATGGCTGACCGGTGACATCTCTGGCTTCGATCTGCCGCCGGACTACGTGGTGCTGGTGCCGGGCGCCGCCCCGCACCGCCCGGAAAAACGCTTCCCGGCGGAGAAATTCCGCGAGCTCGCCGCCGCTTTGCCGTCCCCGTGCGTCATCGTCGGCACCGCCGGCGAAAAACCCCTGGCCCAGACCATTGGCGGCATCGACCTCACCGGCCGCACGGATTTCTTCCAGCTCGCTGCGGTGTTCCGGCGCGCCAGCTTGGCCATCGGCAACGATACCGGGCCGATGCATCTCGCCGCCGCGCTCGGCACGCCGTGCCTCTCGCTCTTCTCCGCCGCCTCCGCGCCCGCCCGCACCGCGCCGCGCTATCCTGATGGCGGCTGGCCCGCCATTGCCCGCGCCCCCTCCCTGCAAGAGCTGCCGGTTGCGCAAGTGCTGGCCCTGCTGCCATAACCCGCCGCGACGTTTCATTATATTTAGGAAGACGCCTATGCCTGCCATCACCCTGCCCGACGGTTCCGTTCGTTCCTTCGACGGCGCGGTGACCGGCACCAATATCGCCGCCGCCATCGGCCCGGGCCTGGCCCGCGCTGCGCTGGCGATGGAGGTGAACGGCAAGCAGATGGACCTCTCCCGCGAGATCGCCGAGGACAGCGCGGTGAAATTCATCACCCGCAAGGATGAGGCGGCTTTGGAGATGATCCGCCACGATGCCGCCCATGTGCTGGCCGAAGCGGTGCAGGAGCTGTTTCCTGGCACCCAGGTCACCATCGGCCCCTCCATCGAAAACGGCTTCTATTACGATTTCTACCGCAACGAGCCCTTCACCCCGGCCGATTTGCCGGCGATCGAGGCCAAGATGCGCGAGATCATCGGCCGCAATGCTGGCTTTGTGCGCGAGGAATGGGACCGCGACGAGGCGATCAAATTCTTCGAGGCCCGTGGCGAGCGCTTCAAGGCCGAGCTGATCCGCGACCTGCCGGAGAGCGAGACCATCACGATCTACCGCCAGGGCGAATGGCTGGACCTTTGCCGTGGTCCGCATATGCGCTCCACCGGCGATATCGGCAGCGGCTTCAAGCTGATGAAGACCGCCGGCGCCTATTGGCGCGGTGATTCCAAAAACCCGATGCTGAGCCGCATCTACGGCACCGCCTGGCGCGACAATAAGGAGCTGGACGCCTACCTCACCCAGCTCGAAGAGGCGGAAAAGCGCGACCACCGCAAGATCGGCCGCGAGATGGATCTGTTCCATATCCAGGAAGAGGCCACCGGCTCCATCTTCTGGCACCCGAAAGGCTGGAAGCTCTACCGCACGGTGGAGGCCTATATCCGCCGCCGCCAGGAAGCGGGGGGCTATGAGGAAGTGCGAACGCCGCAGCTGGTCGACCGCAAGCTGTGGGAGCTTTCCGGCCATTGGGACAAATACCGCAAGAACATGTTCATCGCGGAAGTGGCGGAGGAGGACACCACCCTCGCGCTGAAGCCGATGAACTGCCCCTGCCATGTGCAGATCTTCAACCAGGGCCTGCGCTCTTACAAGGAGCTGCCGATCCGCATGGCCGAATTCGGCGCCTGCCATCGCTACGAGCCCTCGGGCGCGCTGCACGGCATCATGCGCGTGCGCGCCTTCACCCAGGACGATGCGCATATCTTCTGCATGGAAGACCAGATCGCCGACGAGACGGTGAAATTCGTCGCCCTGCTGGAGAGCGTCTACAAGGATTTCGGCTTCGAGAGCTTCACGGTCAAATTCTCCGACCGCCCGGAGGTTCGCGCCGGCGCCGACGATGTCTGGGACCGTGCCGAAGGCGCGCTGAAGGCCGCCTGCGAAAAGGCCGGGGTGGAATACACGCTGAACCCCGGCGAGGGCGCCTTCTACGGGCCGAAGCTGGAATTCGTGCTGCGCGATGCGATCGGGCGGGACTGGCAATGCGGCACCATCCAGGTGGATTTCGTGCTGCCCGAGCGGCTGGACGCGGAATATGTCACCTCCGAGAGCAGCCGCGCCCGCCCGGTGATGCTGCATCGCGCGATCATCGGCAGCTTTGAGCGGTTTCTCGGCATCCTGATCGAGCAATATGCCGGGCGCTTCCCGCTCTGGCTGGCCCCGACCCAGGCCGTCGTCGCCACCATCGTCTCCGATGCGGATGACTATGCCGCCGAAGTCGCGCAGGCGCTGCGCGCCGCTGGGCTTTCGGTGGAGCTGGATACCAGCAACCAGAAGATCCAGGCGAAAATCCGCGACCATTCGCTGCACCATGTGCCCAACATTCTGGTGGTCGGGCGCAAGGAGGCGGAGGAGCGCAAGGTGGCGCTGCGCCGCCTCGGCGGTGCCGCGCAGGAAATCCTGGGGCTCGATGAAGCGGTGGCCCTGTTGAAAGCCGAAGCCACCGCCCCGGATCTTCGCTCATGAGCTTCAAAATCGGTATCATCCCCGTCACCGCCTTTCAGCAGAATTGCGCCCTGGCCTGGGATGACGAAACCAAGATCGGCGCGGTGATCGACCCGGGCGGGGATGTGCCCTACATCACCGAACAGATCACCAAGCTCGGCCTCTCCATCACCGAGATTTTCCTCACCCATGGCCATATCGACCATGCGGGCGGGGCGATGGAGCTGGCGGAAAAGCTGGATGTGCGCATCATCGGCCCCGGCATCGAGGATAAATTCCTGCTCGATGGCCTGGCCGAGCAGGGGGCGCGCTACGGCATCAAGGCGCGGGACTGCACGCCGGATCGCTGGCTGCGGGCGGGGGATGTGATCAAGCTCGGCGGCGCGGATTTCGAGGTCCGTCACTGCCCCGGCCATACGCCCGGCCATATGGTGTTCCTGAACAAGGCGCTGCAATTCGGCATTCTCGGCGATGTGTTGTTCAAGGGCTCGGTCGGGCGCACGGATTTCGGTGATTACGGCGACCATGCGCAGCTGATCGCCTCGATCAAGCGCGAGCTTTTGGTGCTGCCGGACAGTTTCGGGTTTCTGTGCGGCCACGGCCCTGGTTCGACGATTGGCGCCGAACGTGAAACCAATCCCTACTTAAACGAATAAAAGTTTTTGGGGTTTGGCCCTTTTTTCAAAAAGGGCCAAGAGACGTTTGGGGTGTTGGCACCAGCGGTGCATACACCCCGGCGTTTTTCGCCGCTTTTTTGAGTTGCGCTGGGCGGGCCGATTCAGAGACAGCAGCAAAGCTGCTTCCTCATCGGCGCGCCGGCGGCACCAAAAAACTCTTATTTTTTTGCGATCGTGCTGATCTGGCCGTTGCGCTCCAGCATCGCCGTTTCCAGCGCCCCCAACCCCTCATGCCCGGCACAACGCGCCGCCTCCTCGATATCATGCGGCGTCACCGCGCTGGCCCGCATATTCCCACCGCGCATCCTGCCATTCTCGATCAGCGGGATCGGCCTGCCTTTCACCACCCGGCCCAAAACCGGCCAACGCGCCGCCAGATGGTCCAACGCCCAGTAGAGCAGCAGAAACACCGTCGTCGCCACCAGCGTGTCGATCAGCTTGGCATTGCCGGTTAGGGCGCGGCTGAGGCTGGAGCCGATGACGATGGCGATGACGATATCCAGCGGACTCTGCCGCCCAAAGGCGCGCCGCCCCAGCAGCCGGATCGCCGCCAGCCCATAGACCAGCACGATCACCGCGCGCAAACTCATCTGCCACCAGAGAATCCGCGTCGCCCCGTCACCCACCAGCGCGTGCCATGCCTGCATCCGCCCGCATCCTTTCGGTGAAGATGTCGGGCGCGGCGCCAGCGGTTCAAGCCCGCCTCTGCGCCGCCGAGGGCCGGCTCAGGGCAGGGGGTCGATATCCATCCAGGAGAGATGCCCGCCTTTGCCCGCCCCGGTATCCAGAAACACCGCCATGCCGCCCTTGCGCCCGTGGCGGATATAAGGCCGCCCGTCGGTCGAGCGCTGGTCGTGCCCGACATAGGCGGTGATGCCCGCGGGCAGATCATCCACCCAGCGCAGCAGCCGCTCCGGCTTGCCGCCGCTGCTCACCCGGCCGCTGGTCTGGCCATAGAGAGCGCGCGCCCAGAGCGGCTCCGGCCGGCCGGGCGGGAAGGGGCCGGGGGGCTGCTCCAGCATCGCCGGATGAAACCCGCCATGCACGAAAAACAGCTTTCCCGATTGCAGCCAGACCGGCGCGCGCAAAATCTCCTCGCGCGTGCGCTCCCGCAGCTCGTCCGGCAGAATGGCCATGGTCTTTGCCGTCGGCTCGCCGCGCACCCGATCCCCCCGCAGCGCCCGCCCGAGCTTGAAATCATGATTGCCGAGCAGGAACAGCCCACGCTTCTCGTCCAAAATCTCGAACATGATCCGCAGCGCGCCGGGGGTATCCGGCCCGTCATCGACGAGATCGCCGAGCTGGATGATGAACCGATCCGTCTGCGCCGCCGCCGCGAAGGCGCGGGAATCGCCATGCACATCGCCGACAATGCGCAGTCCGCGTCCGTTGGGGATCATCGCATGGACCAGCAACGCGTTGAAATAAAAGGTAACATTACAACTCAAAGATGGGTTGTTCCGCGACCTCTGGCAAGGGCTTACGCTGGCCTCCCGCCTTTCAACCTCGCATAGGCGGCCAGCGCCTTATCCCGCCCCTCCGCCGGCTTCACCAGCGGCTGCGGATAATTACTCCCCAGCTTCACCCCGCACGCCGCCAAAATCTCAGGCGGCGCCTCCCAGGGGGCGTGGATATATTTGTCCGGCAACCGCTTCAGCGCCGGCAGGAAGCGGCGCACATAGGCGCCGTCGCCATCGAATTTCTGCCCCTGCAGCACCGGGTTGAAGACCCGGAAATAAGGCGCGGCATCCGCCCCGCACCCCGCCACCCATTGCCAGGAGGCGCCATTCGCCGCCTCATCCGCCTCGCATAGCGTATCCCAGAACCAGGCCTCGCCGGCCTGCCAGGGGATCAGCAGATGCTTCACCAGATAGGAGGCGCAGATCATCCGCACCCGGTTATGCATCCAGCCGGTGATCCAGAGCTCGCGCATCCCGGCATCGACGATGGGAATCCCGGTCTTGCCCGTCTGCCAGGCGGTCAGCCTGTCGCGGTTGGTCTCCCAGGGGAAATCCTTGAACTCCCTGCGGATCGGCTCGCGGCGCAGGTCCGGATGCTGCCAGAGCAGATTGATCGAGAATTCCCGCCAGAGCAGCTCCTTCAGGAAGGTCTCCACCCCCTCGCCAGCACCCGCCGCGCGCGCCCGGTGCCAGACATAACGTGGCGAGATCTCGCCAAAATGCGCATGCGGGGAGAGTTTCGAGGTGCCATGGCGGCCGGGTATGTCGCGGGCGGTGGCGTAATCCTGCACCGGCCCGGCCAGAAACGCCTCCAGCCGCGCCTTCGCCCCCGCTTCGCCGGGCGTCCATTCCGCCCGCATCCCGCCAGCCCAGTCCGGCCTGATCGGCAGCAGCCCCCAATCGGCCAGATCCTCGCTTTCGATCTTCGGCCCGAGCAGGGCGCTGGGCACCGGCAGCAGCGTCTCCGGCACCCCGGCCTCCTGGCAGGCTTTCGAGAAAGGCGTGTAGACGCCGTACATCCCGCCGGCCTTGGTGGTGATCCGCTCCGGGTGAAACAGCGAGGTGGAAAGATGCCGGTGCAGCCCGCAATCCAGCCTTTTCAGCGCCGCATCCAGCGCCCGGTCCGCTTCGCGCCAAGCCGGCTCATAGGCGCGCGCCACATGCACCGCCGCAACCTTGTGCGCCTTCACCAGCCCCGTGATGATCTCCGTTGCATCGCCCCGGCGCAGCACCAGCCGCCCGCCGCGCGCGGCGATCTCCGCCCCCAGCGCGCTCAGTGAATGATGCAGCCACCAGCGGCTCGCCCCGCCGGCGCGCTCATCGAGGATATAGAGCAGAATGACATCGCCGGCCGCGGCGGCGGCGTGCAGGGCCGGGTTATCGGCAAGGCGCAGATCGTTACGGAACCAGACAAGATTGGTCATGCGGGTGAATATAGGCGCGTGAGGCGTTTACGCCACCTCGGCGAGCCGCCCCAGCTGCTCCAGCGCGAAAGAATAAAGCTGCTCCTGGCCCAGCATGAACACCCGCAAGCCGCGCGGGAACAGCCGGGCAATCGGCGCCTCGCGCACATCCAGCCCGCCGGTGAGCGCACCGAAGGCCGGCAGGATCAGCCTGGTGCTGCCATCGGAGACGAAGCAGGGCCGCGAGACCCGCTTGGCCCGCGACTCGATGCTGGCTTTCGGGTGGAAATGCCCGGAAAGCTCGATCTCCCGCAACCCCAGCAGGGGCTGCGCCTGGTGGCGGAACACGAACGGGCCTTCCCGATGCTCGGCCACGCATTGCCCCGGCAGATCATGCGGGGTGGCATCGTGATTACCGGCGATCCAGATGATCTGCGCCTCCCGGCCGATCGCCTCCAGCCGCGTGCGGTCATCCTTGGAGAGCCGGGCATGGCCCTGCGTGTCATGGAAGCTGTCCCCCAGCGCGATCAGCCGGGAGGGGCGGTAGAGCCGCACCAGCCTGGTCAGCCGCTCCAATGTGGCGCGCGTATCGAAAGGCGGCAGCAGCGCCCCGCGGGCGGCCAGCGAGGAGGATTTCTCGAAATGCAGGTCGGCGACGATCAGCACCCGCTTGGCGGGCCAGAAAGCGGCACCGGAGGGGTCGAGCATCAAACGTTCGTTGCGGAAATGAATCGGTGCGGCGGTCATGTATGGTCAAAGAGCATATTCTGTCCTTTCGGACCATGGATAAAATTTCCATGAACATTCTCATCCTCACCAGCTTCGGCGATCAGCGCCTGCGCCTCGGCCAGCAGCAGTTCCTCGGCCTCGCCCTGCACATGTTCGCGGCCAATCTCCAGCAGCACCGGCACCGCCAAGGGCGAGACTCGGGAGAGCGCCATATGGGTGATCCGCCCCTTCGCCCGCGCCAGCAGGGCGGCGATGCGGGAGAGATCGATCAGCCCATGCGCCGCATCCGCCCGGGTGGCGCGCAGCAGAATATGGTCAGGCTGGTGGCGGCGCAGCACGTCATAGATCAGGTCTGAATTCACCGTCACCTGGCGGCGGTTCTTCTCAACCCCTGGGAGCTGGCGCGGGATCAACCCGGCAATCACCGCCACTTGCCGGAAGGCGCGGCGCAGCAGCGAGCTGGTCTCCATCCATTCCTCCAGATCATCGCCCAGCAGATCCTCATGAAACAGCTGCTCGATCTTTTCCGGGCGATAAGCGGACCAGATCGCCAGCACATAATCGGACGCGACAAAGCCGATCGGCGCGAAGCCGGCGCGCTCCATCCGCTTGGTCAGCAACAGGCCCAAAGTCTGGTGCGCGTTGCGCCCCTCGAAGGCATAGACCACCATGAACCAGCGCCCGGCGCGCGGGAATGTCTCCACCAGCAACCCGTTCGGCCCGGGCAGGCGGGAGCGGCGCCTCTGCAGCGCCAGCCAGTCCCGCACCTGTTCCGGAAAGGCACCCCAGCAGCCCGGGTCATGCAGCATCGCCCTTACCCGCGCCGCGAGATTGG
Source organism: Acidocella sp. MX-AZ02 (assembly GCF_000306035.1). Classification (NCBI taxonomy): domain Bacteria; kingdom Pseudomonadati; phylum Pseudomonadota; class Alphaproteobacteria; order Acetobacterales; family Acidocellaceae; genus Acidocella; species Acidocella sp. MX-AZ02. The sequence continues at coordinate 1,008,576 of NZ_JH976207.1, read as the reverse complement.
TGGTGAGCGGCAGCCTGGCCCCGGCATAAGCCGGCACTTTCGGCTCCTTGCCAGGGGCTTCCACCACCTCCGCCGCGTTTTCCCGCAGGCGGATGAATTTCAACACCCGCCCGGCAAACATGAAGCTGTCGCCAGGGACGAGCTGATTGACGAAATATTCCTCCACCTCGCCCAAGGCCGCGCCAAAGCCCCCGCCACGCCGCCCCAGCAGCCGGATCTTGATCAGCGGCGCCTCGACGATGGTGCCGATATTCATCCGGAATTGCTGCACCACTTTGGCGTTGGCCGGATAGACAAACCCCTCTGAATCCCGGAACAATTTGCGATAGCGCTCATAGGCGGCGAGCGCGTAGCCGCCATCCTCGACGAAGCCCAGCACCGCATCGAAGTCCGGCCGGGATAAATCCTCATAGGGCGCGGCAGAGACCACCTCGCGATAGAGATCATCCGGGTGAAATTTCCCCGCGCAGGCCATGCCCAGAACATGCTGGGCCAGCACATCCAGCCCGCCAGGGCGGGGCGGATCGCCATCCAGAGCCGCTTCGGCCACGCCGGCCATCGCCGCCTCGCATTCCAGCACCTCGAACCGGTTGGCCGGCACCAGCACGGCGCGGGAGGGTTCGTCCAGCCGGTGATTGGCCCGGCCCAGGCGCTGCAGCAGCCGCGATACCCCCTTCGGCGCGCCGATCTGCAGCACCTGATCCACCCCGCCCCAATCGATGCCGAGATCCAGCGAGGAGGTGGCGATGACACCGCGCAACTTCCCCTCCGCCATCGCCGCCTCCACCTTGCGGCGCTGGGCGATGTCCAGACTGCCATGATGGATGGCGATCGGCAGGTTTTCCTCATTATGCCGCCAGATTTCCGCAAACAGCAGCTCCGCCTGGGCGCGGGTATTGACGAAGACGATGCTCATCTTCGCCTGGGCGATTTTCCGCAGCACCAGCTCTGCCGATTTCAGCCCCATATGGCCCGACCAGGGGATTTCGGTCTCGGGCAGCGCTAACGTGATCTCGGGCGCCGCCCCCTCCTTGGCCTGTACCAGCCGCGCTTCCGGCCCCACGAACCGGCGCATCGCCTCAGGATGCGCCACCGTGGCCGAAAGCCCGACGATTCGCGTGGCCGAGAGGGCGCGCAGCCGTGAGAGACACAAAGCCAGCTGATCCCCCCGCTTGGTCCCGGCCAGGGCATGGATCTCATCTACCACCACGCAGGCCAGACCCTTGAAATACACCCCGCTATTTTCCTGCGAGAGCAGCAGCAGCAGCGATTCCGGGGTGGTCAGCAGAATATTCGGCGCCATCTCCTTCTGCCGGGCGCGGCGATTGGCCGGGGTGTCGCCGCTGCGGGTCTCGATGGAGACGGACAAGCCCATCTCCGCCACCGGGATTTGCAGATTGCGGGCAATATCCGTGCCCAGCGCCTTCAGCGGGCTGACATAGAGCGTGTGCAGCCCCTCACGCGGCCGCGCCGCCAGCGCAACCAGGCTGGGCAGAAACCCGGCCAGCGTCTTGCCAGCCCCGGTGGGGGCGATCAGCAGCGCATCCGCGCCCTCCTGGGCCGCGTCCAGCATCTCGGCCTGGTGGGCGCGCAGGCGCCAGCCCTTGGCGGCGAACCATTTTTCAAATCGCTCTGGCAGAGAGGCCATAAGCCACCATATGGTGTTTTCATGCTTTGTTCCAACACCCCACATCCGGAACGCTGGCTGAAGCCGACCCCGGCCGGGCTCTATTGCCTGCCGGGCGATTTTTATATCGACCCGCTACGGGCGGTGCCGCGGGCCATCGTCACCCATGGCCATTCGGACCATGCCCGCCCCGGCCACGACCATGTACTGGCCACGCCCGAGACACTCGCCATCATGCGCACCCGGATGGGCGCGGAGCGGGCAGGAGCCACGCAACAGGCTCTGCCCTATGGCGAGACGCTCCAAATTAACGATGTTAACATAAAACTGGTTCCGGCGGGACATGTGTTAGGCTCGGCGCAGATCGTGCTCGACCATGCCGGTAGCCGCGCCGTCGTCTCCGGCGATTATAAGCGCCAGCCGGACCCGACCTGCGCGCCCTTCGAGCCGGTGCGCTGCGATGTCTTCGTCACCGAAGCCACGTTCGGCCTGCCGGTCTTCCGCCATCCGGACCCGGCCAAGGAGATCGAGAAACTCCTGCGCTCGCATGCGCTTTTCCCTGATCGCACGCATGTCATCGGCGCTTATTCGCTCGGCAAATCCCAGCGCCTGATCGCCATGCTGCGCCAGCAGGGGTTCGATGCGCCGATCTATCTGCACGGGGCGCATGCCAATCTCTGCGCGCTTTATGAGAGCCTCGGCGTACCGTTGGGCGATCTGCGCCCGGCGACAATGGCGCAAAAGGCGCAGCTGAAAGGCGCGATGGTGCTGGCCCCGCCCTCGGCGGTCGGCGAGCGCTGGGGGCGGCGGCTGGAAGACCCGGTGGTGGCCCAGGCCTCGGGCTGGATGCGGGTGCGCCAGCGCGCCAAGGCGTCCGGCATCGAACTGCCGCTGATCATCTCCGACCATGCCGATTGGGACGATCTGCTGGCCACCATCGCCGAGGTGCAGGCCCCGGAAATCTGGGTGACCCATGGCGCCGAGGAGGCGCTGATCCGCGCCTGCGCCCTGCGCCAGATCCGCGCCCGGGCGCTGTCGCTGGTGGGCTATGGGGAAGAAGAGGGCGAATGAAGGCGTTTGCCGAGCTGCTGGAGCGGCTGCTCTTCGCCCCCGGCCGCAACACCAAGATCGCCCTGCTGCGCGCCTATTTCGCCAGCCGGCCGGACCCGGAGCGCGGCTATGCGCTCGCCGCCATCGCCGGCGCGCTGGATTTCCCCGGTGCGAAATCCGCGACGCTGAAGGAGCTGGCCGCCACCCGCACCGATGCCGAGCTGTTTTCGCTATCCTACGATTTCGTCGGCGATCTGGCCGAGACCATCGCGCTGATCTGGCCCGCCCAGGGCGACGACGCGCCCGATCTGCCCGCTGTTATCGAAGCGCTACGAAACGCCAAGCGCACTGAAATCCCCGGCCTCATCGAAGGCTGGCTGGACCGCTGCGATCCCTCCACACGGCTGGCCCTCATCAAACTGCTCACCGGCGGGCTGCGCGTCGGCGCCTCCTTGCGGCTGGCCAAGCTCGCCTTGGCGGAGATGGGGCTGGTGGATGTGAATGAGATCGAGGAGATCTGGCACGGCCTCGCCCCGCCATATACCAGCCTGTTCGCCTGGCTGGAGGGCAGGGGGCCGCGCCCCACGCCCGGTGAGGCCCCGGTCTTCCGCCCGGTGATGCTGGCGCATCCGGTGGAGGCAGAGGACATCGCCCGCACCGACTGGCGGGAATTCCGCGCCGAGCAGAAATATGACGGCATCCGGGTGCAGATCGTCGCCACCCCGACCGGCAAGCGGCTCTATTCGCGCGCCGCCGAGGATATTTCGGCGTCCTTCCCGGAACTGCTGGAGGCGCTTGATTTCCATGCGGTGCTGGATGGCGAGCTGCTGGTGATCCGGGACGGCGAAATCGCGCCCTTCTCAGACCTGCAGCAACGCCTCAACCGCAAAACCACCACACCCGCCTTGCAGCAAAAATTCCCGGTCGGGATCATGCTCTATGATCTGCTGTTCGAGGCCACCGAGGATCTGCGCGCGCTGCCCTTCGATGCCCGCCGCGCCCGGCTGGAGGCCTGGTTCGCCGCCACCAGACCCGCCGCGATGCGGCTCTCACCCTTGATCCCCTTCACCAGCATCGACGAGCTGGCGACACTGCGCGACGCCGCCCGGGACGAGGCCAGCGAGGGGCTGATGCTCAAGCGCGGCGATGCGCCCTACCTCGCCGGGCGGCCCAAGGGGCTGTGGTGGAAATGGAAGCGCGCCCCGCTGAGCCTGGATGCGGTGCTGATGTATGCCCAGCGCGGCCACGGCAAACGCTCCTCTTTCTATTCGGACTACACATTCGGTGTCTGGACCGAGGCGGGCGAGCTGGTGCCGGTGGCGAAAGCCTATTCCGGCTATACGGACGAGGAGCTGAATTTCATCGATAAATGGATCCGCGCCCATACCATCGCCCGCTTCGGCCCGGTGCGGGAGGTGGAGAAAAAGCTGGTCTTCGAGCTGGGGTTCGACGCCGCCCAGCTCTCCACCCGGCATAAATCCGGCATCGCGCTGCGCTTCCCGCGCATATTGCGCCTGCGCACGGACAAGCCGGCCGAGGAGGCGGACCGGCTGGAGAGCCTGCGCAAGCTGATCTAGAGCGTATTCCGTTCCCGTTGGTGCACGGAACACGCTCTAGCTTTTTTTTCGAGCGAGCAACTTTATCCGATCAAACGAGTCCGTTTGATCGGATGTTGCTCTAGCCATTTGGCGGGCTCATATATTGTCATCAGCCCAGCCCGCGCCCAGATCCGTAAGGCTCTACTCGACCGCCAGCGGGATGTGATGATAAATCCGGGGAATAAGACAAACCGCGTGCGGTTGGAAATTTGGCCGCTACAGGCTCTGAATTTCTTCATGGCCGACATGCAGGCCGGAATCGGGCCATTCCTGAGCGTGTTCCTGCTCGCGCATCATTGGACAAGCGGGCCGATCGGCACGGTGATGACATTTGGCGGTCTCGCGGGGATGGTGATGACGGCGCCGGCTGGTGCGTTGGTCGATGCGACGCACCGCAAGAGACTCTTGATCGTCCTCACCGGCATCTGCACCGTTGCCGCTTCCAGCCTCATCCTTCTCTCGCAGGAATTTTGGATGATTGCCGCCTCGCAGGTGGCAACGGCGATCGCCGGGGCGGCGATTGGCCCGGCGGTCACCGGGCTCACCCTCGGCATCGTGCACCAAACCGGCTTTCCTCACCAAAATGCCCGCAACCAGGCATTCAATCATGCGGGGAACATGGTCGGCGCGGGCCTGTCTGGTTTGCTGGGCTGGCTCTATGGGTTTCCCGCCGTTCTCGCTTTGGCGGGCGCATTTGGCGTATTGTCGATCATTTCGGTGTTGATGATTCCCGCCAGGGCGATCGACCATGAGGCCGCCCGGGGGCTGACCAGCGCAACAGGCCACGACGGCCACGCAAGTGGTCTGCAAGTTCTGTTGCGGACGAAGCCGCTCTTGATCCTGGCGGCCTCGCTCGCCTGCTTCCATTTGGGCAACGCCGCGATGTTGCCGCTTTACGGGCTTGCGGTGGTGGGCGCCAGGCAGGGAAACCCGACGATCTTCGTGGCGCAGACGGTTGTCGTCGCCCAGGCTGTGATGATCCTCGCGTCGATTTTCGCCATGCGGCTGGTGGATAAACGCGGCTATTGGCTTTTGCTGCTTCTCTCATTTGTCTCTTTGCCCATCCGGGGGATCGTCGCCGCGCACCTCATCGTCGCCTGGGGCGTTTATCCGGTGCAGATGCTGGATGGCATCGGCGCCGGCTTGCAAAGCGTCGCGGTCCCTGGCCTGGTGGCGCGCATCCTCAATGGCACCGGCCGGGTGAATGTCGGCCAGGGGGCGGTGATGACGGTTCAAGGCATCGGCGCCGCCTTAAGCCCGGCGATCGGCGGATGGATCGCCGAGGCTCTGGGATATCCCACGATGTTTACAATATTAGGGGGGTTCGCGTTGGTCTCGCTGGCGCTCTGGATCGGCTTCGCCCGCCAGCTAAGGCCTGCTTGCGACCACAGCTTTGACCCCTGAGCGCGAGGCCTCCTCCATAATCGCGACCGACGATCGCCCATTTTTCGCCATTTGCTGGTTTGATTGTGAGGTGGCGTCGGAGTGGTCCGGCGCGAATTCACGGAGTCTGTCTTGAAGCGTCTCATTTTCGTAGTCCCCCTTCTCGCCATCATCGGGTCCTCACCGGCCTTCGCCGCCGGATGCGTGTCCGGCGCGGCCGTGGGGGCCGTTGCCGGGCATTATGCCGGCCATCATGCCGTGCTTGGGGCTGTCGGCGGCTGCATCGCGGGTCATGAGCTGAAAAAGCGCCAGAAGAGGCAGGCGCACGAGCAGCAAATGCAGCGCCAGCAGCAAGGCAATTTTTGAACGGCGCCGCAGTGGCGGCACCTGAATTTGGAGCCGCCCGCGGGCGATTATGATGTGACGATTATGATGTGACCAGGGGCCTGAAAACATATAAGCTGGAGCCAAAGCCTGGAGGACACCATGCAAGGCGCGCCCACGCACGAGGTGCTGAACCAGCCCCCGCCCTTGGAGGATTTCAACGCCTGGACAAATGATGAGGCGCTGCGCGACGCCGTGAAAACCTATGGCGGCGGCTGGGCGGCGCCACGGCTTTGCGCCTGCGGCTGGCATGTGGGGGCGGCCCGGGTGCTGGAGCTGGCCCGGCAGGCCAACCGCTTCACGCCGGAATTGCGGACCCATGACCGTTACGGGCACCGGATTGACCAGGTGGCCTTCCACCCGGCCTGGCATGAGCTGATGGGCATGGTCCGCGCGGATGAGGTGCATGCGCTGGGCTGGACCGACCAGCGCCCCGGCGCCCATGTGGCGCGCGCGGCGCTGTCTTATCTCTGGGCGCAGGGCGAGGCCGGGGTCGGGTGCCCGGCGGCGATGACATTCGCCTCCCTGGCTGCCTTGCGCCATGCCCCGGCGCTGCTGGCGCGGTTCCAGCCGGGCATCTTGTCTCCCGGCTACGATCCCCGCCCCCTGCCGCCGGCGCAGAAGGCGGCGCTGACCGTGGCCATGGCGATGACGGAGAAACAAGGCGGCTCCGATCTGCGCCAGGTGCAGACCCAGGCCACCCATCAGGGCGGGGATATGTACGAGCTCACCGGGCATAAATGGTTCTTCTCCGTGCCGGTGGCGGATCTGTTCCTCACCCTGGCGCGCACCCCGGCCGGGCCGACCTGCTTTCTGGCCCAAGGCTGGCGCGATGCGGGCGGGCGCAATTTCCTGGCCTTGCAAAGATTGAAGGATAAATGCGGCAACCGCTCCAACGCCTCGGCGGAGGTCGAGTTCCGGGGGCTGGAGGCCAGGATTGTCGGGGTGGAGGGGCGCGGCATCGCGACCATTCTGGAGATGGCGCATCTGACCCGGCTGGAATGCGCGCTGGGCAGCGCCGGGCAGATGCGCCAGGCGGTGCGGCTGGCGGCGCACCACGCCGCGCATCGCAGCGCCTTTGGGGCTGATCTCGCCGCCCAGCCGGCGATGGCGAATGTGCTGGCGGATCTGGCGCTGGAGGCCGAGGCGGCAATGTGGCTGGCGATGCGGGCGGCGGCGGCTCTGGATGCCGCCAGCCGGGACGAAAGCGAGCAGATATTGGTCCGGTGCCTGGCGCCGATCGCCAAATATTTTATCTGTAAACGCGCCCCCATGGTGGTGGCCGAGGCGCTGGAATGCCATGGCGGCAATGGCTTTATCGAAGAGCATGACATCGCCCGGCTCTACCGGGACGCGCCGCTGAACGGGCTGTGGGAGGGCTCCGGCAATGTCATCTGCCTGGATGTGTTGCGCGCGCTCTCCCGCCAACCGGAGGGGCTGGCGCTGCTGCGCGACGAAATCGGCAAGGCCAAGGGCGCCAACAAGGCGCTGGATGCCTGGCTCGCCACCCCGCTGCCGGCCTTTGAGGCGCGCCACGCCCGGCGCTTGACCGAGCAGCTTGCCCTGGCCCTGGCCGCCAGCCTGCTGCTGCGCCACGCCCCCGGCTTCGTGGCCGACGCCTATTGCGCGACGAGGCTGGGCGGGGATGGCGGGCAGGCGCTCGGCACCTTGCCGGCCGGGGTCGATTTCACCCCGATCATGCGGCGCATGTCGGGGTGAGGGGAGCCTTCAGGTCACGTCCGCGAGGGCGAAGCTGCCGCCCTGGAAGCGCCAGCCCGGATCATGTCCGCGCAAAATCGCCTCGGCATAATCCTCGGCATTCTGCTTCGGCGCATAGCCCAGCGCGGCGGCTTCGGCATTGTCCCACCAGGACCGGGTATTGGCGGAAACACCCCAGACCGTGAGGCAGCCGACATCCGGCACCGTGGCGGCGCGCCAGACCAGATCCTCCAGATCGTCATAGCCCAGCCAGGTGGAGAGATGGCGCGGCTCGATCGGCCGCTCGATGGCGCTGCCGATCCGCAGCGAGACCGTCTCGATCCCGAACTTGTCGAAATAAAGCTGCCCCATCGCCTCGCCCCAGACCTTGGAGAGGCCATAATTGCCGTCCGGGCGGACCTTGTCGGCCAGGGTCAAGCGCTGCCCGGCCGGGTACATGCCGATCGTATGGTTGGAGGAGGCGAAGACGATCCGCTTCACCTGGTGCCGCCGCGCCCCCTCATAGAGGCGCTGCAGCGCGACCAGATTATTCTGGATGATCTCCGCCAGCGGCTTCTCGACCGAGCTGCCGGCGAGATGGATCACCGCGTCAGCCCCGGCCAGCGCCGCATCCACCACCGCATCCTCGCGCAGATCGCCACCCAGCACCCGCTCCTCGGGCGAGACAGGGGCCGGCAGGCGATGCCCGGCGGCGGTGAGCACCGCCCCCCGGGCGATCAGGCGCGGGCGCAGCACCAGGCCCAGCGCGCCGCCGGCCCCGGTGAGGGTGAGTTTGGGCCCGGCCATCAATGCGCCGCCGATTTCTTGGAGCGCCCGACGATCTGGGTGGGATCGACGAAGCGCAGCGCGATGATCAGGCAGACCAGGCTGGTGACCATATAGATCACCGCCATCGCGTCGATCGTCTGGTTGGCGCGCATGCCGGCCGCGAACACCGAGTAATAGAGCGCCACAACCAGCGTCTGGTTGCCCGGCCCGGCGGTGAGGAAGGTGAGCTCGAACAGGCCGATGGTGCGCACCAGCACCAGCACCAGGGCCGCCAGGATGCCGGGCAGCAGCAGCGGCACCATCACCGTGCGGAACAAGGCCCAGGTGCCGGCGCCGAAGACCCGCGCCGCCGCCTCCACCCTGGGGTCGATCTGCTCGATGAACGGCACCAGGATGAAGATCACGAAGGGCACGCTCGGCATCAGGTTGGCGAGAATGACGCCGGTGAGGGTGCCGCCGAGGCCGAACTGATACAGCACCGAGGCGAGCGGAATGCCGTAGGTGAAGGGCGGGATGATCAGCGGCAGCACGAACAGCAGCATCACCAGCTTCTTGCCGGGGAAATCCCGCCGCGCCAGCGCGTAGGCCGCCGGCACGCCGAGCAGGGCGGAGCCGATCAGCACCGCGCCGGCCACTTCCAGCGTCACCACCAGCACGCCGCCGAGCTGGAAGCTGCTCCAGGATTCGCTGTACCAGCTGGTGGTGAAGCCGTTTGGCAGCCAGGTGGCGAACCAGGAGGTGCCGAGACTATCCACCACCACGCTGAGAATGATGCCGGTCAGGTTGATGATGAAGAAGCCCACCAGCGCCCAGATGGCGATGCGCCAGAGCTTGCCCGCGATTTCGCTTTCGATTTTCATGTGTTTCACCCTTTGCCGCCCGCTGCCGGGCCGCGATAGAGGGCCGCACTGGCCTTCATCACGATGGCGACGACGATGATCTGCACCAGTCCCATGATGATGGCGATGGCCGAGCCCATCGAATAATCATATTGTTCATAGGCCGCGTGATAGGCGGCGATGGCGATGACGCGGGTGGGGCCGGAGGGCGAGCCCACCAGCACCGCCGAGGGAAACACCGAGAAGGCCTGCACGAAGGCAAGGCAGAAGGTGATCGCCAGCCCAGCCCCCAGCAGCGGCAGCAGAATATGCCGGAAGCGCGCCGCCGGCCCGGCGCCGAGCATCGACGCCGCCTGTTCCAGCGACGGATCGATGCCGCTGACATAAGACAGGATCAGCATGAAGCAGAAGGGAAAGCCGCTGACGATCTGCGAGAGGAACACGCCGGTGAAATTATGCACCAGCCGCACCGGCGCATCGATGACATGCAGGGTCATCAGAATCCGGTTGAACCAGCCGAGCGGCCCGTAGAAATTCAGCATCCCCTGCGCGGTGAGCACCGTGCCCAGCGTCACCGGAATGATGAGGATGGTGGTCAGCAGCCGCTGCTTGCGCAGATGCCGCACCCGCAAGGCGATCGGCACGGAAAGCGCGATATTCACCAGCGTCACCGGCACCGCCAGCTCCAGCGTGGTGAAGATGGTGCCATAGACGTAACGGTCGCTGAAAAAGACGATGTAGTTGCCAAAGCCGAACACGCCATTGGCGTTCATCGGGTGCAGGGAGAGCCAGAAACCATAGAGCGCCGGATAGACGAACAGCGCCAGCACGAACAAAAGCGCTGGCATCAGCAGCAGCGTCGTCACATCCAGTCCGCGGCGGGCCAGACGCTGGGACAGGCTCACATGGTCGGGCGCGGCGGGGGCGGTGAGGGGGGCGCGTTCCATGGCCGCACTCATGCCGCCCTCGCGGGATAGACCAGCACACGCTCGGCCGGCGCGCCCAGGCGCAGCGCCTCGCCCGGCTGCACCGGGATATCGGAGCGGAACCAAAGCTCCATGCCATCCTGGGTGCGGGCCAGGCCGTAGAAATCCCGGCCGCGATATTCGGCGGAGATCACCGAGGCGGCGATCGGCCCGTCAGTGGAGGGGGTCAGATCCTCCGGGCGCAGCGC
>NZ_JH976207.1:963841-997934 GCF_000306035.1 Acidocella sp. MX-AZ02 | reverse complement strand
CATCGCGGCCATTGCCGGGCTCGACCGCCAGACCGGCGATGCGCGCATCCCCCACGCGCATGCTGAGCCGGCCATTTTCTTCAGCCTCCGCCTCGGCCTTCAGCAGATTGCGATAGCCCATGAACTCCGCCACATCGGCATGGGCCGGGCGGGCGTAAAGTTCCTGCGGCGTGCCGACCTGACGCACCTCGCCATCGCGCAGCACCACGATGCGGTCCGCGAGCGACAGCGCCTCGTCCTGGTCGTGCGTTACGTAGATGGTGGAGCAGCCGATCATGTTATGGATGCGCCGGATTTCCGCGCGCATTTCCAGACGCAGCTTGGCATCGAGATTGGACAGCGGCTCATCCATCAGCACCAGCGGCGGTTCGACGACGATGGCGCGGGCGATCGCGACGCGCTGCTGCTGGCCGCCCGAAATCTGGCCGGGCAGCTTGTCCGCCTGCTTGGTCAAACGCACCAGCGCCAGCGCCTCCTCGACCTTGGCGTCGATCACCGCTTGCGGCTGCTTCTGCATGCGCAGGCCAAAGCCGATATTCTTGCGCAGCGACATATGCGGAAACAGCGCATAATTCTGAAACACCATGCCAAAACCGCGATCTTCCGGCTTCAGATGGTCGATGCGGTTATCATCCACCCAGATGCTGCCGCCGGTGAGCGGCAGCAATCCGGCGAGGCAGTTCAGGGCCGTCGACTTGCCGCACCCGGAAGGCCCCAGCAAGGCGATGAACTCGCCCCGCTTGATGGTGAGGGAAATATCCTTGAGCGCGTTCAGCCCGCCAAAGTCGCGGCGCATGCGCTCAAGCCTCAGTTCCCGGAAATTCTTCGCGGAAATCGTCATAACCCTTGAACTCCTCGTTGGTCTTTTATCAGGACGCGGTGATCACGCCGATCTGCTGGTCCCAGCGGCCGAGCGCATAGACGAGATCATCCGCGTTCAGCGGCATGTAGGTGGGGGCGCTGGCGATCATCTGGTCGTACCAGGGACGGCCGAATTTCGCGATCACATCCTGGCTCTTCTGCGGCGCCATCGACAGCGGCACATTCTTCACCGCCGGGCCGGGATAGAAATAGCCCTCGTCATAGGTCACCGCCTGCTGCGCCGGCTGCAGCATGAAATTCATCAGATCCAGGATCACGGCCAGCTTTTCTGGTTTGATGCCCTTCGGCACCGCCATGTACTGGGCATCGCAGACGATGATCTGGTTGTCGAACTTCGCGACCTCGACCGAGGCCGGAACCACGCCCAGGGCGCGCGGGTTGATGTCCCAGCCGGTCTGGGTCGGCGTCATCGCGCGCAGGCCCGAGCCCAGCTCCTGCATCACGGTGCCGGTGCCGGAGGGGTAATATTCGATGGTCTTGCCCAGCTCCGCCATGAAGGCCCAGGTCTTGTCCCAGCCCTTGCGCGGGTCACGCGGGTTGGAATCGCCTAGCAGATAGGGCAGGCCCATCATGAAGATGCGCGCCGGGCCGGAATTCTCGGGCCGGGCATAGATGAATTTCTTCGGATTCGCCTTGGCCCAGGCGAGCATATCGGCGGTCGTCGTCGGCACCTGCTTGACCATCGCCGGGTTATATTCGATCAGCGGCCCGGCGGGGCAGAACACCACTTCCAGCGCATGGTCCTGGGCGAAATTCTGCATCTGCAGCGCATGCGGCTGATAGATCGCGGACGGGTTGGGCAGGGCGCTGGCGTAATTGGGGAAAAGCGGCATCCAGATGCCCTGCTTCAGGCCGGCGGAGAGCGCGTCGATCCCGGTCAGCACCATGTCGATATCCAGCCGCCCGGCCTGCTGCTCGGCATGCAGCTTGCCCGGCAATTCCGGCGCCGGCGCCTTGCTGTATTCGATGTGCGACACCAGATGCGGCTTCTGCTTCAGATAAGCGTCGAAAGCCGGGCGGGTGAGGGCCAGCGTGCCGGCCACGTCGACGATGCTGAGGCTCACCGGCGAGGACGGCAGGGCCGGCGCCGCGGCGCGCGCCACGCCGCTCAACCCAGCCGCCGCCATGCCACCCAAAACCGTTCTGCGCGAGACTTTTTCTGATATCATGTTCCGTTTCCCTTTTGCCCAGTTGCATGGGCTTATTGCGACTCCGCCACGCGGCGCGCGGCCGTGGCGCATAAAAGGACAGCGCCGAAAATATGTCAACTCATTTTACGACTAAACAAATTTCGGCGCGCCGCCAAAAATGCTTTTAAAAACTAAAGAATACGAGACACGGAAAAAAGCCTGTAAACTAAGAGATAATTATATTTGACATATTTTGTCGGGCTTTGTACGTCATCGGAGCGCGAATTCCGCGTGAAAGCAAAAACAATGCTGGGAGCATGTTCATGATTGCCCAAGATTTGTCATACAAATTTACCAAATTACGAGCTGTGTTGCTGGGGGGGCTCGGCCTTGCCGCGATTTCAGCCGGCGCCGCCCAGGCCTATACATGGCAGGACTGGATGAACCAGAAAACCATGACCGGGAACTGGAATGGCGGGCGCACCCGGCTTGCCGCGGACGGGATCGATTTCACCGCAGGTTATGTTGGCGAGCTGGCGAGCAGCGCCTCCGGCGGCAAGCGCCAGGGCAGCGATCTCGCCTCGCAATTTTATTACGGGTTCAAGGCGGATCTCGGCAAGCTCGCCGGGCTGAACGGCACCACGCTGACGGTCGGTTTCAACAGCCGCGTCGGGCGCAACACCTCGGCCGATTATACCGGCAACAAGCTGGCGGTGCAGGAAGTTTACGGCGCCGGCGAGACGACCCGGGTGGTCGAAATCAGCCTCACCCAGAAGCTGTTCCATGACCAGGTCGAGCTCAAAGGCGGCTTCTACCCGATGGGCAATGATTTCGCCGGCATCGCCTATGGCTGCGACTTCCAGAATGTCGGCTTCTGCGCCCACCCGCAGAATCTGCCGAATTCCTCTGGCTGGTCCGATAACCCGACCGGAAAATGGGGCGGCCGCGTCAAGCTGAACTTCACCCCGGACGCCTATCTCGAAGCCGGTGTCTATGACGTCAATCCAACCTACGGCAATCCGGGCAATGGGTTGAAAATGTCCACCTCCGGCTCCACCGGGGCGCTGATCCCCGTCGAGGCGGCCTACAAGACGCATTTCGGCGGCCTGCCCGGCGAATATAAGGTTGGCGCCTATTACGATACCAGCAACGCCGCCTCCGTCACCAACGCCTCGGACCTCCAGAACGGGCGCTATGGGTTTTACGCGATCGGCGACCAGATGCTGATGAGCTTTGGCGGGCCCAAGCGCGGGCTGATCGCCATCGCCATGGTCTCCTATTCCGACCCCAGCACCGCTTTGTTCCAGGGCTCGGTTCTTGGCGGGCTGGAAGCGCGCGGTCCCTTCGCGGCGCGGCCGAACGATTACATCAATGTCGGCTATGTGCGGGCCATCATCAATCACCGCGCGATCGACGCGAAGGAAGCCGCCTCGCATGGGACGCTGACGGATCTGTCCACAGGCGAGGGCGTGATCGAAGCCGGTTACGGGTTCCAGGCGGCGCCGTGGTGGATCATCCATCCCAACGTGCAATATGTGATGGATCCCGGCACCTTCTCCTACAAGCATTACGCCAATGCCTGGGTGTTTGGGCTGGAGACCAAGCTGACCTTCTGACCTGACGCGACGATACCGCCTTCAGGGCAATATCTGTGTAGGCTGACGCGCCAGCGCCACGATCAACAGATGAGATTGCTCGCGACGACCAAAGCTAGAGCGTCCCGCGTTCCCATGGGCACGCGGAGCACTCTGGCTTTTTCTTTGCGGGAGATTTCAAGCAGCTGATCTAGATCGCCAGATAAACCGCCTCCAGACCGGCGCCAACCAGCACCGCCAGCGTCAACAGCGCGCCGGCCGCGCGGCTTTTATTCGGGGCGGGCAATTGCATGCCGACCACATGCGCCACCCGTGCCGCCACCAGCACCCAGCCGGCCTTCACCACCAGCCCGGCCGGCGCCCCGCCATAGAGATCTCCGGCCAGCAGCAGCAAGCACAGCGGCACATATTCGGCGAAATTCGCATGGGTGCGCACGGCCACCAGCAAAGCCTGATGCTCCGGCCCGCCAGTCCCCAGCTTCACGCCCGCCTTGAAGCGCTGGGAAAACACATTCGCGGTGAGCAGCGCGAACAGCCCGCCCAGCACGCCAGCGCTTGCCAAGAGCCCGTGAAATCCGTTCATCCTTACCTCCGAGTCTGCAAAAACCTTATAAAATTACGCGAAATTCCGCCACATCGGCGCCGGCAATGGCTATATTGACCTTATTGCTGAGGAGGACGCGACATGGCGAAGCTCGACCCGCACACCCCATCCGGCCCCGCCTTCATGGGCGCCAATTTCGATCCTGAGGCCGCGATGCGGCAATTCCAGGCCCGCACGGCCAATCTGCTGCAGGCACAGGAGCGTCTGTTCCAGGGGCTGGGGGCGGCGATGCGCGCGCAGATGCGCTTCAGCCAGGAATATCTGGCCAGCCGGATGACGCTGATGCAGTGGAACCAGCTCGACCCCACCCATGTCTCGGACCTGGTGCAGCGCGATATCGAACAGGCTCAGGCGCTGGCGAAGGAAATCTCCGACGAGCTGCGCGAGAGCTTCACCGAGGCCAGCACCTTGCTGCGCACCATCCCGGCCCCGCGCAAAGCCGCCGAGCCGACCTCGCCGGAGCCGGCGCGGGAGGTGCATGAGACCTCAACGTCCAAGGCCCGGACCGCCGAGTTGGCGACAACCGCGCCGAAAACCCAAATCAACAAGCCCGTTGCGGCAACGCCGGTGCCTCAGGATGAGGAAGCGCCCGCCCCGGTGGCGAAAGCCCGCCCCGCGCCACGCCCCGTCAGCCGGGCACGCTCCAAGCCGAGCGCCTGACCCGGTTTAGCCGGCCGTTTTCGCGGCCGGCTTCTTGGCTGCCGGCTTTTTGGCAGGCGCGGCCTTCGCGGCCGGTTTCTTCGCAGCGGGCTTTTTCGCAGGCGCCTTGGCGGCCGTGCTCTTTGCCGTGTCCTTGGCGGGTGCGGCCTTCTTCGCAGCCGGCGCCTTCTTCGCTGGCGCCTTCGCCCCCTTCTTGCCGCGCGGCGCCAGCGTCTTGCCCTTCTCGGCCAGCAGCGCCACCGCCTCATCCAGCGTCACCGCCGTCATCTCCACCCCACGCGGCAGGTTGGCGACGACATTGCCCCATTGCGCATACGGCCCGAAGCGGCCCTTGCGCACCAGCACCTCCGCCCCGTCCTTCGGATGCGCGCCGATGCTCTTGATGCTGTCCTGCTTTTTGGCGATCAGCTCCATCGCCCGGTTCAGCCCCATATGCAGAACGCTGTCATCGCGGTCCATGGAAGCGAAGAGCGCGCCCATTTTCACATAAGGCCCAAAGCGGCCGATATTCGCCTCGATCTTCTGCCCGCTCTCCGGGTGCAGCCCGATCAGTCGCGGCAGGGAGAGCAGCCCCAGCGCCTCTTCCAGCGTCAGCGTCGCCCCTTCCATGCCACGCGCCAGCGAAGCGCGCTTGGGCTTGGCCTTCTTATCCTCCGGGTCCGGCTCGCCCTGCTGCACATAGAGCCCGTAAGGACCACGGCGCAAAGTGATATCCTCGCCCGTATCCGGATGCTGGCCGAGCAGGCGCATGCCATCCTTCAGCGCATCACTCTCGTCATCCCCGCCCTCGACAGCGAGTTTGCGGGTATATTGGCAGGTCGGATAATTCGAGCAGCCGATGAAGCTGCCAAACCGCCCGAGCTTCAGCCCCAGCCGGCCCTCGCCGCAGGCGGGGCAGAGGCGCGGATCGGTCCCATCCTCACGGGTGGGGAAGAAATGCGGGCCGAGATCGGCGTCCAGCGCGTCGATCACGTCCGAGATTTTCAGATCCTTGGTCTGCGCCACGGCGGCCGAGAAATCGTCCCAGAAGGCGCGCAGCACCGCCCGCCAATCCTCATTGCCCTCGGCGATCTGGTCGAGCTGCTCCTCGAGATTGGCGGTGAAGCCGGTATCGACATAGCGCGCGAAGAAAGAGGTGAGGAAGGCGGTGACCAGCCGGCCACGATCCTCAGGGATGAAGCGCCGCGCTTCCAGCTTCACATAATTGCGGTCGCGCAGCACCGAGAGGATGGAGGCGTAGGTGGAGGGCCGGCCGATGCCCAGCTCTTCCATCTTCTTCACCAGGCTGGCCTCGGAGAAACGCGGTGGCGGCTGGGTGAAATGCTGGCTGGCGGTGACGTCCCGGGTCTTGGCCGGGTCGCCCTTGGCGATCGGCGGCAGGATGCGGCTATCTTCATCCTGCTGATCGGAGGGGTCGTCCTGGTCCTCGCGGTAGAGCTTCAGGAAGCCATCGAAGGCCAGCACGGAGCCGGTGGCGCGCAGGGTCTGGCCCTTGCCGTCGGTGAGGTCCACCGCCGTCTGGTCCAGCTCGGCGGCCGACATCTGGCAGGCCAGAGCGCGCTTATAGATCAGCTCATAGAGCTTCGCCTGCTCGGCATTGAGCATGCGCGCCACCTTTTCGGGCTTCAGCGCGATGTCGGTCGGGCGGATCGCCTCATGCGCTTCCTGGGCGTTCTTGGCCTTGCTCTGATAGATACGCGGGGCCACCGGCACATAGGCATCGCCGAATTCGGCCTGGATCTGCTTGCGCATGGAGGACACCGCCTCCTGCGCCAGCTGCACGCCGTCGGTTCGCATATAGGTGATCAGACCCACCGTATCGCCGCCGATCTCGACACCCTCATAAAGCTGCTGGGCCAGGCGCATGGTCTGCTGGGAGGAGAAGCCGAGCTTGCGGCTGGCCTCCTGCTGCAAGGTGGAGGTGATGAAAGGCGGCGGCGGCGAGCGGCGGGTGCGCTTTTTCTCGACATTCGCGACGTTGAACGTCCCGGCCTTCACCGCCGCCTCGGCGGCGCGGGCGGAGACCTCGTTATTGAGGTCGAACTGTTCCAGCTTCTTGCCCTGGTAATGGGTCAGCCGGGCAGGGTAGGGCGCGCCGGTCGGGGTGAGCATGGCGGCTTCCACCGTCCAATATTCGCGCGCCTTGAACACTTCGATCTCGGCTTCGCGCTCGCAGATCAGCCGCAGCGCCACCGATTGCACCCGCCCGGCCGAGCGGCTGCCCGGCAGCTTGCGCCAGAGCACCGGCGAGAGGGTGAAGCCGACCAGATAATCCAGCGCCCGGCGGGCCAGATAGGCCTCGATCAGCGGGGTATCGAGATCACGCGGATGCGCCATCGCGTGTTTGACCGCGCTTTTGGTGATCTCGTTGAAGGTCACCCGGCGAACCTTCACGCCCTTCAGCGCGTTGCGCTCGGCCAGGGCCGTCTGCACATGCCAGGAAATCGCCTCGCCTTCGCGATCCGGGTCAGTCGCCAGATAGAGCGTCCCCGCCCCCTTCAGCGCCTTGGCGATTTCGGAGAGCTGCTTGGCGCCGCGGTCATCGGCCTGCCAGTCCATGGCGAAATCCTCGTCCGGGCGGACGGAGCCATCCTTCGGCGGCAGGTCGCGCACATGCCCGAAACTCGCCAGAACCTTATAGGAATCGCCCAGATATTTATTGATCGTCTTGGCTTTGGAGGGAGATTCGACGACGACGATATCAGTCAACTGGCCGTTCCATTCATTCGTCTTGCCGCTGCGAGGGCAGCGTCTTTAAGGGTCTTCCAGGCCGATGATCCTGTCGCCCGGCAGGCTTTCCGCCCGCCCGGCCAGCTCCAATTCCAGGATCACCGCCCTTATTGCTGGGATCGACAGTTGGCAGCGCCGGGCTATCTCGTCAACTCTGGCCCCCTCGCGGCTCAGCAATGGCGGGATGGCGGCGCGGGCGCGGGCCAGCTCCTGCGGGTCCGGTGTGGCGATGATCGGCGGCGGCTTTGGAGCGGCGAACCCGGCCGGGGACGGCGTGGCGCGCAGATTGGCGAGCACATCCTGCGCGGTTTCGGTGAGATGCGCGCCCTGGCGCAGCAGGTCATTGCCGCCGGCGGAGCGCGGGTCCAAAGGCGAGCCGGGCACGGCGAAAATCTCCCGCCCGGCCTCGGCGGCAAGGCGCGCGGTGAGCAGCGTGCCCGAGCGCGCCGCCGCCTCGATCACCACCAGCCCCTGGCAGAGCCCGGCGATGATGCGGTTGCGCTTGGGAAAATGCCGGCCGAGCGGGGCGGTGCCGAGCGGCGCCTCGGCCACCACCGCGCCGCCCTGGGCGATGCGGCGTTGCAGATCGGCGTTCTCGGGCGGGTAGGGCACATCCAGCCCGCCGGCGATGACGGCGATGGTTCTGCCCGCCCGCAGCGCGCCCTGATGCGCGGCGCTGTCAATGCCGCGCGCCAGGCCGGAGATGATGGGCAGATGCACCGCCAGCTCCGCCGCCAGCAGCTCCGCCAGCCGCATCCCGTTCAGCGAGGCGTTGCGGGCGCCGACAATGCCGATGCCGGCATCGCTGAGCAGGGCCACATCGCCCAGCACGGCGAGGGCGGCGGGGGCGTCCGGCAATTCCGCCAAGGCCCGCGGGTAGCCGGGCTGGCCGAGAAAGAGAAACCGGCCGCCAATTTTTCGTAGCGCTGCGATTTCGCGCTCGATTTCGGCGATGGGCGGGATGCGCGAAGGGGTGGCTCGGCCGCCGGCAAGCGCCAGGCCGGGTAGGGCGTCCAGCGCCGCCGCCGGATCATCGAAGCGCTGCAAAAGCCGGCGATAAGTGATCGGCCCGACGCTCTCGGTGCGGGCCAGACGCAAAAACCCGAGAGCAGACTCAGCCATTCGCCTTCAGGATGGCGACCAGCTCCGGCAGCTTGGCGGGCGGGACGATCCAGGCGCCGACCGGCGTACCCTCATGGTAAAAGCCGGCGATGACGCCGCAGCCGGGGGATTGCGCGGCCAGCACCGCCTCGGACTGGCCAGGGCCGTTGCCGGAGACCAGCGCGCCGATCTGGTCGAACCCCGGCGCGGTGACATTGACGAAGCCGGGGGCGGCCATGCCGGTGCCGATCGTGATCCAGAGCGGGCCGGTGGGGGCGGCACAGCTGCCGGCATTGAAGATATGAATGCGGTCGGCCTGGAAATGACTGATCGCCAAGGCGGGCGCCGCCGCCAGCAGCCAGAGCGCGAAGGGAAAAGCGCGTTTCATGCGGTTGCCTTTCCGCCGATCCGCGGCTCCTCGCCACGCAACAGGCGCTGGATGTTGGGCTTATGCTTCCAGAACACCAGGGCCGAGATGATCAGCACCGCCTCGGCCGCCAAAGGCCCGTCCAGGAGCAAGGCCGCAATCGGCGCCACGGCGTAGGCGATGAGAGCGGAGAGCGAGGAATAGCGGAGCGTGAACGCGACCAGCAGCCAGATGGCGCAGCAGATGACGCCCAGCGGCCAGATCATGCCATAGAACACGCCCAAGCCGGTGGCGACCCCCTTGCCGCCCTTGAAGCGCAGCCAGACCGGAAACAGATGCCCCAGCACCGCCGCGATGCCGGTGACCAGCACGCCATGATGCCAGGCGAGCTTCACCACCATCACCGCGACGAAGCCTTTCAGCGCGTCCAGCAGCAAGGTCGCCGCCGCCAGCTTCTTGTTGCCGGTGCGCAGCACGTTGGTGGCGCCGATATTGCCCGAGCCGATGGACCGGATATCGCCCAGCCCGGCCAGCCGGGTGAGCAGCAGCCCGTAAGGCACGCTGCCCATCAGATAGCCGAAAATCGCAACGCCAAGATAAGACAGAATCACCCGTACACCCTCCGCCCGGCCTTCCAGGTGCCCAGCACCACGCCTTCCAGGGCCCGGCCATCGAAGGGCGTGTTCTGCGCCTTGCCCGGAAGTTTACCGGCCTGAACCTGCCAGGATTTTTCGGGATCGAAAAGACAGAGATCGGCGGGCAGGCCCTTGGCGATGCGCCCGGCCTCGATGCCCAGCCAGGCGGCGGGCCTGGCGGTGAGCAGAGCCAGCGCCTGGGGCAGAGAGAGATCGCCATTCTGCACCCGCGCCAGCGTCACGCTGAGCAGCGTCGCCAGGCCGCATCCGCCGGGGGCGGCCTCGGCGAAGGGTTGGCGCTTGTCATCGGCATCGCGCGGCTGGTGGTCGGAGGCGATGGCGTCGATGGTGCCGTCCTTCAGCGCTTCCACCACGGCCAGACGGTCGGCTTCCACCCGCAGCGGCGGGGACAGCTTGGCATAGGTGCGGTAATCGCCGATGGCGGTTTCGTTCAGATCGAAATAAGGCGGGGCGGTGTCGCAGGTGATCTTCAGGCCCTTCTCCTTGGCGCGGCGGATATGCTCCAGCGCCTCGGCGGTGGTCACATGCGCGAAATGCAGCGCGCCATTGGTGAGTTCAGCCAAACGGATGTCACGGGCCACGCAGATCGCCTCGGCGGCGGCATAGACGCTGGGCAGGCCCATCCAGGTGGCGCGGGGCCCGGCGGTGGCGGCGGCCCCACGAGCCAGCTCCACATCCTCAGGATGCTGGACGATGCGCATGTCAAAGCCCGAAGCGTAGAACAAAGCCAGGCGCATGGTGCGCGAGGAGGCGATGGCTTTGGAACCGTCGGTAAAGGCCACGGCGCCGGCGGCCTTCATCAGCCCGTATTCGGCCAGCTCCTTGCCCTCCAGCCCGCGCGTGGCGGCGCCATAGGGCAGCAGAGTGAGGCTGCCGGTTTCCTCTCCGCGCGAACGCAGGAAGCGCACCAGGGCGGGATCGTCGATTACCGGATCGGTCTCTGGCAGCACGGCGATGGAGGTGATGCCACCGGCGGCGGCGGCCTGCGCGGCGCTGGCGATGGTCTCGCGATATTCAAAGCCCGGCTCGCCGATGGCGGCGCGCAGATCGACCAGGCCGGGGCAGAGGATGGCGCCCTCTGCCTCGATGATCTCAGCGCCGTCCGGGTTGCCCAGAGAGGGCCCGAAATCGGCGATCTTGCCGTCCTGCACCAGCAGCTCGCCTTCATGCAGGCTCCGCGCTGACGCATCCAAATATCGGATTTTACGAAATAAAGTGCTCAATGGTTGCTCCGCGCGCAGGTTTCCAGAACCGCCATGCGGACGGCCACACCCATTTCCACCTGTTCCTTGATCAGCGAGCGCGCGGCATCGTCCGCCACCTCGCTGTCGATCTCCACCCCCCGGTTCATCGGGCCCGGATGCATCACCAGCGCATCCGGCTTGGCGTAGGCCAGCTTCTTGCGGTCCAGCCCGTAGAAGGCGAAATATTCGCGGCTTGAGGGGATCAGCCCGGCGGTCATGCGCTCTTTCTGCAGGCGCAGCATCATCACGATGTCCGCACCTTTCAGCCCTTCCTCCATGTCGTGGAAAATCTCCACGCCATTCACGCCGATCGAGCCCGGCACCAAGGTCGGCGGGCCGACCAGGCGGACGAAATTGCCCATCATCGTCAGCAGCAGGATATTGGAGCGGGCGACGCGGGAATTCAGCACATCGCCGCAGATGGCGACGGTGAGGCCGGAGATCCGGCCCTTGTTGCGGCGGATGGTCAGCGCATCCAGCAGCGCCTGGGTCGGGTGCTCATGCGTGCCATCCCCGGCATTGATCACCGAGGCCCCGACCTTCTGCGCCAGCAGGGCAGGGGCGCCGGAGGATTTATGGCGCACCACCAGCAGATCGCAATTCATCGCGTTCAGCGTGGCGGCGGTATCCAGCAGCGTCTCGCCCTTGGTGACGGAGGAGGTGGCGACGGACATGTTCACCACATCAGCCCCCAGCCGCCGGCCGGCCAGCTCGAAGCTGGTGCGGGTGCGGGTGCTATCCTCGAAGAACAGATTGATGAGGGTGCGGCCGCGCAAGCTGTCGCGTTGGGTTTTGCCGGAGCGGTTCAAAAGCGCGTAGCTTTCGGCCAGATCCAGCAGGGTGGTCACGGAGGCCGGGTTGAGCCCCTCGATCCCGAGCAGATGTTTCAATGACGCCATGGCGAGCCGCCTTAGACCATAATCCAGCCCGCCAGGGAATGCGCCAGTTGATTTTTTGGCCCGGCTCCTGAAATGATGTATTGTAAAGCAATACGGGGGCTCGATGAAAAAACTTCTGATTCTCAGCGTTCTGGCCGGTTTGGCCGGGTGCGCCGAACTCGAGGGGCCGGTCGGCCCGCCGCCGCCGGCAACCCCTGTGTTTTTCCAGCCATTCTCCGCCGCGCTCGACCAGCCGGCGCTGACCACCATCGCCACCATCGCCAAGGCCGCCAATGAGCAGCCCGATGCGCCGGTCACCGTTATCGGAGCGGCGGACAGTGTCGGCGACCCGCAGGCCAATCTGTATCTGTCCAAAACCCGGGCCCAGGTGGTGGCGGACCAGCTGGTGGCGGATGGCGTGGATCGCGCCAGGCTGCGGATCCATGCGCGCGGCGAAATCCGGCCCACGAGCGAGGCGCCAGGGGCGCCGGTGCAGGCGGCGCGGCGGGTGCTGGTCGAAATCGGGCACTGAAGGAAGGCGGCTTCGGCCGCCTTTTTCACGCCTCAGCAAAACGCAGAATCTATATTATGGAAAGTAAGCATGCCGGCGGCGTTACGGCGGGCTGGCGGGGCGTGTGAGGATCATCACTGAACGCTGAACAACCGGCGCGGCGCGCGCACCCCCCATGGCCGCCATAGGCCTCCCAGCTGTCTTTGTCCTCGACTTAATCCTCGCCGCGTGCTGGAGTTATTCGTTAATATATCGAAGTTTTTAAAGATTTTTTGCGGCTTTTGTTAACATATAAATCTAACCAGATCCGTGGCTTTAAATTTGTTTTTCCACGAACCACTTCGCCCGCCCCGCCCTCAAAGGCGGGGGTTATTACCGCCCTGAAACCCAAAGCGCCGCATTGATGACGAATAGATCGCCTGTTTTACTTCATCTATGGCAACAAACCCTACCATTTCATAAACTTTTATTTAGGACAATTATCTTGATCCGCCCGCAAATGTAGGCCGAATATGCTTCGGGATCGATATATTGATCGATTCACGGCGGGTAAATGTTAGTTATCTAATCGCGTCTTTGTCACGGTTATGTTTTGAAGCCGTCCTGGATGTGCGCCTCGTTAGAGAGCTGACCTGGAGCCGTAAAACCAGTTTGGGGAGAAAAAAGATGGCGAATTACGGTACAGGCACTTTTGACTTGACTGGGGTTATCCTCCCGGTGACCGCGGCGGCGGATACCAACTCCACGACGACGTTCAACCTGATCGGCCTGCTGGACACCTTCAACATCTACTCCGCCGCCGGCTCGTCGGTGACGGTCAACAACAATGTCGACGTCGCCAACACTCTCAATCTCTACACCAATGGCGGCAGCCTGACGCTGGCCTCCTCGGTCGGGGCGCTGGGTGCCACGACTGTCAACATCAATGGCGGCTCCTTCACCATTGCCTCCAGCCTGATTTCCGCACAGCTCCTGTCGAATACCGTGCTGAGCTTCGGCAGCAGCGGCGGCACCGCCGTGTTCGGCTCGGCGAGCAGCGGCCTGCTCAATCTGAGCCTGGTCTCGGTCTTCGGCCCGATCCAGAACTTCGTCGCCGCGACCGACAAGCTGGACGATCCGGCGCTGAATTTCACCAATGTCACCGGCTACACGATCTCCGCCGTTTCCGGCCAGGCCGGCGTGCAGCAGATCGTCGTCAACGCCAATAATGGCGGCAGCTTCACCTTCGATGTCACCGGCGCCGGGCTGACCAACGGCACCTACAGCACCACCAATGGCCCGCTTTACCTGGTGTCCGACGGTACCGGCGGCACCATCATCGAGGCGGCCTGTTTCCTCACCGGCACGGCGATTTCCACCCCCCATGGCGAGGTGGCCGTTGAGAGCCTGAAGATTGGCGATCTGGTGCTCACCGATACGGGCGAAGCGGTGCCGGTGCGCTGGATCGGCACGCGCCGCGTCTCGCCGCGCTTCGCGGACCCGGTGCGCAGCCAACCCATCCGCATCGCCGCCGGCGCCCTGGGCGACGGGCTGCCGCGGCGCGATCTGCTGATCTCGCCGGATCATGCGCTGCTGGTCGATCATGTGCTGGTGAATGCCGGGGCGATGGTGAATGGCAGCGACATCACCCGTGAGGCGATGAGCGAGATTTTCACCTATTATCATGTCGAGGTGGATGCGCATGAGCTGATCCTCGCCGAAGGTGTTTCGGCGGAGACCTTCATCGACCATGTCGGTCGCATGGCCTTTGATAACTGGGCCGAGCATGAAGCGATTTTCGGTGACACGCCGGAGAAACCCGAAATGGGCTATGCGCGCGTGAAATCCGCGCGCCAGCTGCCGATGGCGCTGCGCCGCCGGCTCGGCATCGCCGCCGCCGCCTGAGCATTCGAGGGGGAAGCCGGGGCCAGCGATGGCTCCGGTTTTTTAGAGCAATATGTGTTTAGGTCGACGCGACAGCGTCAACCTAAACACATGAAATTGCTCGCCAAAACAAAGCCTGGAGCGTCAAGCTAAAAGCTTGATGCTCTAGGCGTGAAATTCCATGCCGTCATAGCCGGGCTCGATGCAGTCCGGCAGCGTGCGGCGCAGTTTCGCGTAATCCATCGCAGGGCCCATATGGGTGAGGATGGTGCGCTCGATTTTCAGCGCCTGCACCCAGCCTTGCACGGTGCCAAGCCCGGCATGGGTGGGATGGTTATTGTCCGGGGTGAAGCAATCCACCACCAGGGTTTTCACCCCTTGCAAGGCCTCCATCTGCGCCGGCTCGAAGCGCACCACATCCGTGCAATAGGCGAAATCGCCGATGCGCAGGCCAAGCGAGCGCGAATAGCCGTGATCCTGGTCGATGGGCAAAATCGACAGGCCGAAAAGTTCGAAGGGCGTGCCTTCGACGATGTCATGGGTGAAAAAGGCCGGGCGGCCGAAGAAGCCGCCTTTCCACTCCCTGAACGCGTAGGAGAAGCGCGCGCGCAGCTGCTCCCAGACCGAGGCGATGGCGTAGGCCGGCATCGGCGCTTCCAGGATGCGGTTGAGGATGCGCACATCATCCAGCCCGGCGACATGGTCGGCATGGTCATGGGTGTAGATCACCGCATCGATTTTCGGGATGGCGCAGTTGAGGAGCTGTTCGCGCAGATCCGGCCCGGTATCGACGAGGATGCGCAGGCCAGTATCGGTTTCGATGACGATGCTGGGGCGGGTGCGGCGGTTGCGGGGTTCGGCCGGGTCCGCCTGGCCCCAATCGCCTCGCCCGTCCGGCCCGCCGATTTGCGGCAGCCCCGCCGAGCCGCCGCTGCCCAGCAGGGTGATTTTCATGAAGCCGCTTTCGGGAAGAGGGTGCGGAAATTGCGCGTGGTCAGCGCCGCCAAATCCGTTTCCGAAAGCCCCCTCACCTGCGCCAGTTTCGCCGCAGTGTAGGCGGTGTAGGCGGGTTCATTGCGCTTGCCGCGATATGGGGCGGGGGCGAGGTAGGGGCTGTCGGTCTCCACAAGGATGCGATCCGCCGGGACCATCGCCGCGACCTCGCGGACAGCCTCGCCTTTCGGGAAGGTGATGATGCCGGAGAAGGAGAAATAGCCGCCGAGTTCCATCGCCTGCTCGGCCAGCCAGCGTGAGGAGGAGAAGCAATGCAACAGGAACTCGAAATGCCCCCCTTCCCTTTCCTCACGAAGAATCCTGGCGATATCCTCATCGGCGTCGCGGGCATGGATGCAGATCGGCATGCCGGCCAAGCGGGCGGCGCGGATATTGGCGCGGAAATTCTGTTCCTGTACGTCCTTCGGCGCCTTGTCGTAGAAATAATCCAGGCCGGATTCGCCGATGCCGATGACTTTCGGATGTTCGGCCAGCTTGGCCAGCACCTCCGGCTCCACCACCGGCAGCACATCGGCGGCGTGATTGGGATGCACGCCGACACAGGCCCAGACATTTTCATGCGCCTCGGCGATGGCGAGGATCTCGCGGCTTTGCGCCAGCGTCACGCCGATGCTGACCATCTCGCTGACCCCGGCGGCGACGGCGCGGGCGATCACCTCCGCCTGTTCGCCGGGCTGGTTGAAATAATCGAGATGGCAGTGGGAATCGACGAGCATCACACACCCACGCGCGGGAACAGGCCGGTCGGCGTCGGCAGCGCTGTGCCTTCCACCAGCGCAGTGTCCAGCACGGCCAGCGAACGGGCTTCGTCCAGACCCAGATAATCCAGCAGCTTGGCCATCGTCTCCGGCATGAAGGGTTGCAGCACCACGCCCAGCGTGCGCAGCACCACGCAGAGCGTGTAGAGCACGCTGTTCATGCGATCGAGATCGGTCTTGCGCAGGCTCCAGGGGGCCTGGGCGTCGATATAGCCATCGGCGGCGCGGATCAGGCGCCAGATTTCATCAAGCGCTTCATGGAAGGCGAGCTTGTCCATCGCGGCATGCAGCTTGGCCGGCAGCGCGGCGGCTTCGGCGAGCAGCGCTTCATCCGCCTCGGTCAGCGTGCCTTTCGGCGGCACCACCGCGCCGGCATTCTTGCCGATGAAGGAGAGCGTGCGCTGGGAGAGATTGCCGATGCCGTTGGCGAGGTCCGAATTGATCCGGCGATGCAGAGACTCCTTGGAGAAATCCCCATCATTGCCGAACGGCACCTCGCGCAGAATGAAATAGCGGATCTGGTCCAGACCGTATTCCTGCACCAGCGGCCGCACATCGATGAAATTGCCGAGCGATTTCGACATTTTCTCGCCCTCGACCGTCCACCAGCCATGCGAGAACACCTTCTTCGGCAGCTCCAGCCCGGCGCCCATCAGGAAAGCCGGCCAATAGACGGCGTGGAAGCGGATGATCTCCTTGCCGACCAGATGCAGGCTGGCGGGCCAGAATTTCGCGCGCGGGCCGGACATCTCAGGATAGCCGATTGCGGTGAGATAATTCACCAGCGCATCCAGCCAGACATACATCACATGCTTTTCATCGCCGGGCACCTTCACGCCCCAGGAGAAGGAGGTGCGGGAGATGGAGAGATCATTCAGCCCGCCGCGCACGAAGGAGAGGATTTCGTTGCGCTTCGCGGCGGGCGCGATGAATCCTGGATTTTCCTCATAGAACGCCAAGAGCCTGTCCTGGAAGGCGCTCAGCTTGAAGAAATAGCTGGGCTCCACCACCCATTCCACCGCAGCACCGGAGGCGAGCGCGTAGCGTGTGCCGTCCGGCTTCAGCGCGGTTTCGCCCTCGTCGTAGAAAGCTTCGTCGCGCACCGCGTACCAGCCTTCATAGGCGCCGAGATAGATGAAGCCGTTTTCCTGCAGCTTGGTCCAGATCGCCTGGCAGGCGGCCTTGTGGCGCGGCTCGGTGGTGCGGATGAAATCATCGTTGGAGATGTTCATCGCCTGCGCCATGTCGCGGAAATCGGCCGAGACGCGGTCGGTAAACTCCTGCGGGGCGATGCCGGCATTACGGGCGGCGGCTTCCACCTTCTGGCCATGCTCATCGGTGCCGGTGAGGAAAAACACCTCATCGCCGGCGAGGCGGTGCCAGCGGGCCAGCACGTCGGCGGCGGTGGAGGTGTAAGCATGGCCGAGATGCGGCGCGCCGTTCACGTAGTAGATCGGCGTGGTGATATAAAATGTCTTGCTCATGACCTATGCAACTGTTCCAGCGCCACGAGGATGGCGGCGCGCTTATCCAGGTTCAGTCCTAACACCTCACGCTCCAGTTTTCCAAAATCCTGCCAAAGCGTGACGTTATGGGAGAGGTTGCCCGTCCCGGCGCGGGCGGCGGCACGGGTGCGCGCCGCCAGGCGGGTACGCAGCAGGGAGAAGAACAGCTCGAACTTGTCGGTCCCCTCCACGCTGCGGGCGACGCTGTCGGCCATCGCCTGGGCGCGGGCGGGGGCGACAGGCGCGTCCAGCGCCTCGTCCACCAAGGCGGCGACGGCGACACCGCCGCCCTCCGCCAGGTTCAGCGCATTGCCGATGCTCCCTTCCGCCAGCTCGATCAGCCGGGCCGCATCGGCGTCCGGGGCGTAATCGGCCAGCAAGGCGCGCATCACCGCATCCGGCAGCGGCGACATTGGCAGCACCCGGCAGCGGCTGCGGATGGTGGGGAGTAGCCTTCCGGGTGCAGCGCTGGTCAGCAGCAGGATTGAGCGCGGCGGCGGCTCCTCCAGCAGCTTCAGCAGCGCGTTGGCGGCGTTGCTGTTCATATCCTCCGCGCCATCCACCAGCACCACGCGCCAGCCGCCCTCGGCGGGGGTCAAGCGCATGAAGGCGCTGGCCTCCTGGATCGTGGCGATGACGATTTCGCCTTGCAGCTTCTCGGTCTTGGCGTTGATCCGCCGCTCGACGGTGAAGAAATCCGGATGGGTGCCGGCGGCGATGCGCCGGAACGGGCCGGAGGATTCGGGGATGGAGAGATCCTCGCTCTGCCCGGCCGCCAGCAGCCAGCGGCCGAAGCGATAAGCCAGGGTCGCCTTGCCGATGCCGGGCGGGCCGGCGAAGAGCCAGCCATGATGCAGCCGCCCGGCGGTGACCGCCGAGCGCAGCGCATGGATCGCCGCCTCATGGCCGCGAAAATGCGGGTTGGCGCGCGGATCGGGCGGCATCAGCGTCCGGTCCGGGCGCGCAGTGCCGCCCGCATGGTGGCAACCACCGCCTCCGGCGCCGGGCTGGCATCGATGGTGACGACACGCTCAGGCGCGGCGGCGGCGATTTCGGCAAAGCCTGCCTGCACCCGGGCGAAGAAATCGCGGTTCATCTGCTCATAGCGGTCGGTCGCGGCGGCGCGCTGGGCCAGCCGCGCCTGGGCCTGGGCTTCGGGGAGGGCGAGCAAAAAGGTGATGTCCGGCTGAAGCCCGACCAGCTCGATCAAGGCGCGCACCTGGGCAATGGGCACGTTCTGGCCATAGGCCTGATAGGCCATGGTGGAATCATAGAACCGGTCGCAGATGACGATGGCGCCGCGCGCCAGTGCCGGGCGGATCAGCCCGGCCACATGGTCGGCGCGGGCGGCGAAATGCAGCATGGTCTGGGCCAGCGCATCCAAGGGCAGGTCCTGGTCGAGCAGCAGCGCGCGGATCGCCTCCGCCCCCTTGGTGCCGCCGGGCTCGCGGGTGAGCACCACCTCATGCCCCTCGGCCCGCAGCGCCTCGGCGAGGCCGCGGGCGGCGGTGGATTTGCCAGCCCCCTCCCCGCCCTCCAGCGTGATGAACAGACCCTGCGCCACTTACCGGACGATGATCTCAGGGTCGGTCATGCCGGCATTCAGCACATGCTGCAGCGCCTGGTCGGCATCCTCCACCGAATGATAGGGCCCGATATTCACCGCCCAGAGCGTGCGGTCCGCCCCGAACACCGGCACGATGCGCGCCGGCATCCCGTAGAGCCGGGCCATCACCCGCGCCGCGTCGCTTTCTCTTCCATAGCCGGGCAGTTGCACGAAGAGCGGGCCGGGGGCGGGCTGGGCCTGGATGACCTGGCCGGAGAGGGTCGGGCCGGTATTTTGCGGGGCGTTGTCGTTGGCCTGCACCAGCTGATGCGCCACCCCGATCGGCCCGGCACTGCCTGGCGCGCCCAGCGATTGCGCGGTGATGCCGGCGACCGGGGCGGCCTGCAGCTTCGGCCCGGCGCCGAGCGCGCCCTGCAGCGCCGAACTGGCCTGGGCGTTCAGCTTCACCTCGACCTCGACCACGCCGCCGGACGGGAAATCCAAGAGCCGGGCCACCCGCGGGGTGACGGCGATGACGCGCCCGGGCACGTTCGGCCCGCGCTCATTCACCCGCACCTGCAGCGAACGGCCATTCACCAGATTGGTGATGGTGACGATGCTGGGCAGCGGCAGAACCGGGCTCGCGGCCATCAGCCCGTCAGGGTCATAGAGCTCGTTATCGGCGGTGTAGGGATCGTCCCCATGTTCGATGATGATGCCCAACCCGGTGACGTCATAGGCGCCGAATTCACGCGGATAGCGCCATTCCCCGCCGACCTGATAGGGGTTGCCGATCGTATAGGTCACCGGCCCCGGGGCGGGCGGTGGCGGCGCCTTGGGCATGCAGCCGGCCAGAAACGCGCACAGCCCCAGGATCAGCCGGCTGCTCATGACAGGATCATCCGCCCCAGCGCGCCGACCGCCAGCGCATAGAAATCGGACGGGTTATAGCGGCGGATCGCCTTGAAATTCTCATAGACCAGAAAGGCCTGGCCGCCGGCGCCATCGGGCAACAGCAAGGCGGCCGGGGTGGCGGCGGAGAGCTGCGGCGCGCCGGGCAGGCGCTGCACGCCGAGTTTTTCCCAATAGCCGATGGTCTGCATGTTTTCGCGCCCGGCCATCGCGGCATTGAAACTGGCCGGGGCCAGCACCGGCTCGGAGGAGGGCGCATCCGCCTGCCAGCCGGCCTTGGCGAGGTAATTCGCCATCGAGGCCAGGGCATCGGCATCGGAATTCCAGATATCCGGCGCGTGGTTGCCGGAGAAGGAGACGGCGGTGGTGAGATAGGTGCTGGGCATGAATTGCGGCTGTCCCATGGCGCCGGCATAGGAGCCGAGCAGATTGGCCACCGGCGCATCGCCGCGCGCCACGATGGTCATCGCCTTGATCACCTCATTGCCGAAATAATGGCTCTGGCGGTCCCAGGCCAAGGTGGTCAGTGCGTCGATCACGTTGAAATCGCCCTGGTTGGCGCCGAAATTCGTTTCCAGCGCCCAGATCCCCAGCATCACATCGGCGGAGACGCCGTAGCGGCTGGTGATGGCGGCGAGCAGGCTGCGCACCTGCGCGTATTTCGCCTTGCCGTTGGCGATGCGGGTCTGGCTCAGCACCCGGCTGGAATATTGCGCCCAGGTCAGGGTGAATTCGGCCTGGTGATGGTCGAGCTTGATCACGTCCTGGTTCGGCGTGAGGTTGCCGGTGCTGGCCATGACGATCCGCTCAGGGATGCCCGCCGCCCGCGCGCGCGCCTGCAGCTGCGCCAGAAATTCCGGGAAAGGCTGTGCCGCCCTGCCCGCTTGCGGCAACACCAAAGCGCTGCCAAGCCCCGCCAACATCATGCGTCTGAACATGGGACGGAGTTTGCCACGCGATGCCGCGCCGCCGCAACGGGGCCCGCGCGCGCCTGCACAACTTGTCATGAAGCGGGCGGCATGGCGCGGCGCGGCGCGCTCCTGTATGTTGGCGGCATGGGATTCTGGCGTGAAAAAACTTTGGCGCAGATGAGCCGGGCGGAGTGGGAGTCGCTTTGCGATGGCTGCGGGCGCTGCTGCCTGCATAAATTGCGCGACGAGGATACAGACGAAATCGCCTTCACCAATGTCGCCTGCCGGCTGTTGAATGTGAATACCGCGCGCTGCCGGGATTATGCCAACCGCAAATCGCTGGTGCCGGATTGCGTGAAGCTGACCCCGAAGAAGCTGGAGAAAATGGACTGGCTGCCGCCGAGCTGCGCCTATCGGCTGGTGCATGAGGGCAAGGATCTGCCGGCCTGGCACCCGTTGCGCTCGGGCCGGGCGCAGAGCGTGATCGAGGCCGGGGCGTCGGTCGCCGGGCGCTGCCTGGATGAGCGCCAGGCCGGGCCGCTCGAAGACCATATCATGGACTGGCCGGGGCAGATGCCACGGCGCCGGCGCGCATGAGCCAGGAGCCCCTCACCACGGAGCTGGTGCCCGTGCAGGGGGCGCTGATTGCCGTGGCCTTCAAGCGTTCGGCCCGGGCAAAGCGGATTTCGCTGCGGGTGGACCCGGCCCAGGGGGTGGTGATCACGCTGCCGATGCGCGCCTCCCGCCGCGCCGGGCTGGCTTTGCTGCATGCGCATGAGGCATGGGTGAATGAGAAGCTGGAGGCCCTGCCCCAGCCCTTGCGCCTGACCCAAGGCGCGCTGGTGCCGGTGCATGGGCTGGCGCATGAGATCGTGCATCGCCCGGAGGGGCGCGGCGGCGCCTGGATCGAGGAGGGGCGGATCATCGTCACCGGCGAGGCGGAGTTTCTGGCGCGTCGCGTCGCGGACTGCCTGAAGCGCCTGGCCCGGCAGCGTTTGACCGCGATGGCCGCGGACATTGCCCGCGAGGCCGGGCTGCGGCCGAAGATCGTGCGGATCAAGGACACGCGCTCACGCTGGGGAAGCTGCGCGCCGGATGGCACGCTGGCTTTCTGCTGGCGGCTGATCTGCGCGCCCGAGCCGGTGCAGCATTATGTGGTGGCGCATGAGGTGGCGCATCTGCGCCATATGAATCACGGCCCGCATTTCTGGGCGCTGACCGAAACCCTCACCCCGCACAGGCAAGCCGCCACCGCATGGCTGGCCAGCGAGGGGGCGGGGCTGTTGCGCATCGGCGCATGAGTTCAAATGTAACATCGGATATGTCTTAGATATCAATGTCTAGCAGGCCAACTGAAGAGAAAGTCGTCCCATGAAAGCCGTTGCCTTTACCCATGCCCGCCCGATTACCTCCATGGATGCGCTGCAGGATGTCGATCTGCCGGTGCCCGTCCCCCGGCATCATGATCTGCTGGTCGAGATCAAGGCGGTTTCGGTCAATCCGGTCGATACCAAGATCCGCCAGTCGGCCGAGCCGTTGGGCGAGCCGCGGGTGCTGGGCTATGACGCCGCCGGCATCGTGCGCGCCATCGGCCCCGAAGTGCAGAATTTCTCCGTCGGCGACGAGGTATTCTATGCCGGCGTGCCGGACCGCCAGGGCAGCAATGCCGAGTTCCAGCTCGTCGATGACCGCATCGTCGGCCATAAGCCGAAAAGCTTGAGCTTCGCGCAGGCGGCAGCCTTGCCGCTGACGGCGCTGACCGCCTGGGAGATGCTGTTCGAGCGCTTCCGCATCCCGCGCGACCAGCCGCATGGCGGCACCATGCTGGTGGTGGGGGCTGGCGGCGGTGTGGGCTCGATGGCCATTCAGCTCGCTGCGCAGCTCACCGACATGACCATCATCGCCACCGCCTCCCGCCCGGAGACGGCGGAATGGTGCCGCAGCCTGGGCGCGCACCATATCGTCAATCACCAGCATGATCTCGGCGCGCAGATTTTGCAGGCTGGCCTCAACCCGCCCGGCCATATTTTCTGCGTCGCGCATGTGAAGCAGCATTTCCACAAGCTGGTCGAGCTGCTGGCGCCGGAGGGTGCGGTCGGCATCATCGAATCCAATGCCGGCGAGCTGAATGTTTCGCCGCTGATCCGTAAAAGTGCCACGCTGCATACCGAATATGTCTTCACACGCGGGCTTTTGCACACACATGACATGAGCGTGCAGCACCGCACGCTGGAGGCCATCGCGCATCTCGTCGATAACGGCACGTTGAAGACGACGATGACCGAGAATTATGGCCCCATCAACGCGATAAACCTGATCCGCGCCCATGCCGCCCTGGAATCGGGGATGACGATGGGCAAGATCGTGCTGGAAGGATTCTGATTGATGGCGCTTCCCACCAAAATGCTCGGCCGCTCCGGCCTGGCGCTGCCGCCCGTGGTTCTGGGCGGCAATGTCTTCGGCTGGACCGCGGATATCAAAACCTCGCTCGATCTGCTGGATGCCGCGCTGGAGGGCGGGCTGAATGCGATCGACACGGCGGATATGTATTCCACCTGGGTCGAGGGGCATGAAGGTGGGGAGAGCGAGGCGATCATCGGCGCCTGGATGAAGGAGCGCAAAAACCGCTCCCAGGTGAAAATCCTCACCAAGGTCGGCATGGCGATGGGCCATCATCCGGCCAGCCTGTCCAAGGCGCGGATCTTCGCCGCCGTCGAGGCGTCGCTGACCCGGTTGCAGACCGATTATATCGATCTCTACCAGGCGCATCAGGATGATCCGGAAACGCCGCTGGAGGAGACGCTGGGAGCCTTCGCCGAACTGATCAAGCAGGGCAAGGTGAAGGCGATCGGCGCCTCCAACTACACCGCGCCGCGCTTGAAAGCGGCGCTGGATGTGGCCAAGGCGAACAACCTGCCGCGTTATGAAAGCCTGCAGCCGCTCTATAATCTGATGGAGCGCCCGGCCTTCGAGGCTGAGCTGCAATCGCTCTGCATCGCCGAGGAGGTGGGGGCGATCAATTACTTCGCCCTGGCCGCTGGCTTTCTCAGCGGCAAGTACAAGAGCGAGGCGGATTGCGTCGGCCGGCGCGGGGAGAGCGCGAAAAAATATCTGGCGACGGCAAAGGGCAAGGCGGTGATCGCGGCGTTGCTGGCGCAGGCGCAGCGGATTGGCGCGGCGCCTTCCGAGGTGGCGATTGCCTGGTGCCGGGAGAAATCCGGCATCACCGCGCCGATTGCCAGCGCCACCAGCCTGAGCCAGATGCAATCGCTGATCCGCGCCGCGGCGCTTGAGCTGGATAAGGACAGCATCGCGGCGCTGGATGAAGCCAGCGCCTGAGGCGAGCTCTGGTTTGATGAAAGGCAATTAACCTACCGTTAATATCAGGCGCGCCTCCCGCCCGTCTCGGTTTTGAGGCGGCACGGCGGCTGCGCTCAATTTTTACCGCAACCACGACATAAGATGTCGGCGCGCCCGCCGCGCCGCCATCCGGTGGACATCGCATCGCGCACTGAAAACTTCCGCGTGCAAACTACATTCACATCCGCGTGATGCCGGTTTTATCAGGCCAAAAAAACGCCAGAGCAAACGAGTTGGTCCTTGAAAGCCGTTCGGAAACGATACAATTTAACGCTGTGTTAACGCCGTTCTGGACGATGAGAGACTTCGCATGTGGACGAACCAACAGACGACGACGTCCAGCTTGCTGACGCCTGAGGGCGGGTATCTCAGCCTGGCCGAATCGCAGCGCCTGAAGGATCTCAACGCCCTCAATCTGCTCTACACCCCGGCCGAGGAGCGGTTTGACCGGATCACCCGGCTGACGGCGCGGGTGCTGCAGGCACCGATCGCCACGATCAGCTTCATCGCCGGCGACAAGCAATGGCTGAAATCCAGCGTCGGCATGCCGATGGCGGAAATTCCGCGCGCGCTGTCCTTCTGCGGCCATGCGATCGAGGCGCATCATCCGCTTATCATCCCCGATACCACGCAGGATGAGCGCTTCGCCCAAAATCCGCTGGTCAC
This sequence comes from Acidocella sp. MX-AZ02, assembly GCF_000306035.1. NCBI lineage: Bacteria > Pseudomonadati > Pseudomonadota > Alphaproteobacteria > Acetobacterales > Acidocellaceae > Acidocella > Acidocella sp. MX-AZ02. The sequence goes on along the minus strand of NZ_JH976207.1, from coordinate 973,041 downwards.
TGGCAACCCGAATGTGCGCTTTTATGCCGGCCAGCCGATTCATGCCGGGGCGCGCTCCTGCGTTGGCGCGCTCTGCGTGATGGATACGCTGCCGCGCCGCCCCAGCCGCGCCGGGCTGGACACGCTGCGCGATCTGGCGGTGATCGTCGAACGCGAGCTGACCCGGGTGATGCAGGGGTCTTTCCAGGAATCGCTGATCAAATCCCAGGACCCGCTGGCCCGGCGCGATTCGATCGACGGCTTGACGCAGATGTGGAAGCGCAACGTGATCATGGATCTGGCGCATCTGGAATGTGCGGCCGCCAGCCGGGGCTCGCCGCTCAGCCTGTTGCTGGTGGATATCGATCATCTGAACCAGATCAACGAGACATACGGCACCCAGGCGGGCGATACCGTGCTGTTCGAGGTCGCCGCGCGGCTGCGCCAGAGCGTGCGCGAGGTGGATGTGATCGGCCGCTATGGCGCGGGCACCTTCCTGGTGCTGCTGCGCGCCGGCATCATCGATTCCAAGCTGGTGGCGGAGCGCATCCGCGAGGCGGTGGCGCGCCACAGCGTGCCGGGGATGGACATGCCGATCACAGTGAGCATCGGCGTGGCGGCGGCGAAGACCGTCTCCCCTTCCCCCGCGCTGCTGATCAGCGCCGCCGACAAGGCGATGCGTCAGGCCAAGGAGAATGGGCGCAATCTGGTGGAAAGCGTGCTGCTGTAGACATTTTACCGCCCCGGACCCGCTTGGTGCGTATTGAGACGGAATCCGGGACAGCCCTGAACAGGTCCGCGGCGCTCGAGCGAGATGGGTTTACACCCACGCGCTCTACTCATGTTTTGGCGAGCAATTTCATGGGTTTATCTTGACGCACGCGCGTCAACTCAAACGCATATTGCGCTCCGCTGACCTCAAAGCGTTTTTACGAAATATCTGACGGCTTTGCCGTTGGGCAGCTTGGCCTGGCCGGCCAGTGAAAACCCGAAACGGGCGTGGAACGCGTCCGAGGCCGGATTCGGCGGGTCCTCATTCACCTCGCACACCGCGATCGTATGGCCGGCCAGACGCGCCTGCTGGAACAGTGCATCATACAGCGCCACCCCATGGCCCCGGCCGCGCGCCGCCTTTGCGGTCACCACCCGGTCGATATAGACGAATTTCAAAAACCGTTGCTTGAACCAGAGGAAATTCGGTGAATCATAATCCGCGTCCTGATCGAAGGCGATCAGCAGGGCCTCGCTGTCATTGATCGAGGCGGCGTAAAAAGCCCGCTCCAGCAGCAAGGCGAAGCGGGCTTCATCCGCCGCCGAAAGCTCCTGCGCGTGTTCGTTATTGAGCGTCAGCAACGCTGAAAAATGCGGCGTATCGGTGGAAAGACGTGTAAGCATGCCTGACAATTGGCCGACACCTCGCCCCTGACAAGAGCCATATTTCAACGAAGCTCTGCGAAATTTGCGTGAAAGGAACGCCATGAACCGGCTTCTTAGTCTGCTCCTGCTCTGCCTGCCGTTGCGCGCGCTGGCGGCGCCCCCTTATCACCCCCAGGGCAGCTGCGCCGGCTTTGCGCGCCTTGATCTCGCCAGCCTGCCCGGCACCTGCGTCGGGCTGGTGGCCAAGGGGTTGCACTTTCCGCGCGGCCTCGCCGTGGTTGGGCATGATGTCTATGTCGTGGAGATGGGCGGCTGGGTGAAGGGGCGCGGCGCGCTGCTGCGTTTCGCCGATGACGGCACGGCACCGCCGCAAACCCTGCTCACCGGGCTGGACGAGCCGAACGGCATCGCGGTTGCCCCGGATGGCACGATCTATCTCGGGCTGCTCGGGCGCGTTGCCCGGCTGCGGCTTTCGGGCGGCAAGGCGACGCTGGAGGATGTGATCACCGGCCTGCCCGATACCGGCCGCCATCCGCTGACCGCCCTGGTGGCCGAGCCGGACGGCGCGCTGGACATCAATATAGGCTCGGCCACGAATAATTGCGAAGGGCCGGGCAAAACCCCGCCCAACCCCGCGAAACCCTGCCCGAAAACCGCCGCCACCCCGCCGCGTGCGAGCATCGCGCGCATCATGCCCCAGCCCGGCAAGGTCTTGCGGTTCCAGGACGCGCAGATCCTCGCCAACGGCCTGCGCAATTCCATGGGGCTGGCGATCCTGCCGGACGGCAAGCTGGCGGCGGCGGTCAATGCGCGGGATTTCATCAACCTGGCCGACCCGAATCTCTCCGACGAGACCGAACCGCGCGACACGCTGGATATCATCACGCCCGGCGCGGATTATGGCTGGCCCTATTGCTTCGACGCGAACCGCCCCAGCCCGGAATATCCGCGCTTCGATTGCGCGAAAATGACCGCACCCAGCGTCCTGCTCGCGCCGCACGCCGCCCCTCTGGGGCTGCTGGTCTATCGCGGCGTCGCGATTCCGGCGCTGAAAGATACGCTGCTGATCCCTTATCACGGCTATCGCGCGCAAGGGCACCGGCTGATGGCGATGACGCTGAACGCCCAGGGCCTGCCGGAAGGCCAGCCCTGGCAGGTGATCTGGGGCTGGGCCGGCACGCCCAGCCAGGCGCCGATGGGCAGCCCCGTTTCACTCGCGGAGCTGCCGGATGGCAGCGTGCTGATCACCGAGGACCATAATGGCACGCTGCTGCGGCTTGCCCCGGCGGGTTGATCAGCAATCCAGCGTCGCCTGGCGCTCCCAGTCCGAGAGATGCGCCGCGTAGGCGTTCCACTCGCCATGCTTGAGCTTGGTGTAGGCAGAGACGAAACCCTCGCCCAACGTTGCCTTCAGCGTGTCATTCGCCTCCAGCGCGCGCAGCGCGTCCAGCAGGTTCAGCGGCAGTTTCTTGGCGTCCTTCACCAGATGGCCGTCCGTGTACATGTTGATATCCAGCCGCTTGCCCGGATCGGTCTGTTTGGCGATGCCATCCAGCCCCGCCGCCAGGATCGAAGCCTGCAGCAGATACGGGTTCACCGCCCCATCCGCCAGCCGCATCTCAAAGCGCCCAGGCTCGGGGATGCGGATCATATGGGTGCGGTTATTGCCGGCATAGGTCACGGTGTTCGGCGCCCAGGTGGCCCCGGAAATTGTCCGCGGCGCGTTGATGCGCTTATAGCTGTTCACCGTCGGGTTGGTGATCGCCGCCAGCGCGTCCGCATGCTGGATCACGCCGCCAATGAAATGATAGCCGAGCTGCGAGACACCCAGCTCGCCCGTCTCATCCTCAAACAGATTCTCCTTGCCCTTCCACAGCGAGACATGGCTGTGGCAGCCCGAGCCGGTGAGGCCCAGGAAGGGCTTGGGCATGAAGGTGGCGCGCAACCCATGCTTCTCGGCGATGGATTTGGCCATGAATTTGAAGAACACATGCCGGTCGGCGGTCAGCAGCGCCTCGTCATAATGCCAGTTCATCTCGAACTGGCCGTTCGCGTCCTCATGGTCGTTCTGGTAGGCCTCCCAGCCGAGCTCCTGCATCGCATCGCAGATCTCGGTGATCACGTCATAGCGGCGCAGCAGCGCGCCGGCGTCGTAACAGGGCTTGCTGCCGGTATCGAGCGCGTCCGAAATCGCCTGGCCATCCGGCGTGGTGAGAAAGAACTCGCACTCCACCCCGCTTTTCATCAGGAACCCGGCCTTGTCCGCCTGGGCGATGACGCGCTTGAGCACGTTGCGCGGCCCCTGCTCCACCTTCTGCCCGTCCATATAGATGTCGGAGGCCAGCCAGCCGACTTCCCTCTTCCAGGGCAGCACGGTCAGGGTTTCCGGGTCCGGCAGGGCGAACATGTCGGAATCCGCCGGCGACATATCGAGCCAGGTGGCAAAGCCCGCGAACCCGGCGCCGTTCTTCTGCATGCCCGCGATGGCGGAGGCCGGCACCAGCTTGGCGCGCTGGCTGCCGAACAGATCCGTGTAGGAAATCAGAAAATATTTGAGGCCGAGTTCTTTCGCCTTTTCGGCAAGCTTGATCGCCATCGTCGTCCCTTGCTTGGTGTTGTGTCTGGTGGAGCAAGCTGTGTGACTTTTGTCCCGGTTTTTGTCGGGTATTTTTAGAAATTATCGCAAAAGTTTTTTGGGGCCGCTTTTTTTCAAAAAAGCGGCGAAAACGTTCGGGGCGGTGGCGATTTCGTCGCCAACACCCCGAACCTTCATCAGAACCCCTTCCCCGGGATCCAGCTCGTCCCCGCCAGCGGCACCTGCGCCATGGCGGCGGCCTCCAGCGTCAGCGCCACCAGATCCTCGGGCTCCAGATTATGCAGATGGCTCTTGCCGCAGGCCCGCGCGATGGTCTGCGCCTCCAGGGTCAGCACCGAGAGGTAATTCGCCAGCCGCCGCCCGGCCTTCACCGGGTCCAGCCGCGCCGCCAGCGCCGGGTCCTGGGTGGTGATGCCGGCCGGGTCGCGCCCTTCATGCCAGTCATCATAGGCCCCGGCGGTGGTGCCGAGCTTGCGATATTCGTCCTCGAATTCCGGCGAATTGTCGCCCAGCGCCACCAAGGCCGCGGTGCCGATCGCCACCGCATCCGCGCCGAGCGCGATCGCCTTGGCCACATCCGCCCCGGTGCGGATGCCGCCGGAGACGATCAGCTGCACCTGGCGGTGCATGCCCAGATCCTGCAGCGCCTGCACCGCCGGGCGAATGGCGGCGAGGATGGGAATGCCGACCTGCTCGATGAACACTTCCTGTGTGGCCGCGGTGCCGCCCTGCATGCCATCCAGCACCACCACATCGGCCCCGGCCTTCACCGCCAGCGCGATGTCGTAATAAGGCCGCGAGGCGCCGACCTTCACATAGATCGGCTTCTCCCAATTGGTCAGCTCGCGCAGCTCCAGGATCTTGATCTCCAGGTCATCCGGCCCGGTCCAGTCCGGATGCCGGCAGGCGGAGCGCTGGTCGATCCCTTCCGGCAGATTGCGCATCTTCGCCACGCGCGGGGAGATCTTCTGTCCCAGCAACATGCCGCCACCGCCCGGCTTCGCGCCCTGGCCCACCACCACCTCGATCGCATCCGCCTTGCGCAGATCAGCGAGATTCATGCCGTAGCGCGAGGGCAGATATTGATAGACCAAGGTCTGCGAATGGCCGCGCTCCTCCGGCGTCATGCCGCCATCGCCGGTGGTGGTGGAGGTGCCCACCGCGGTAGCGCCACGCCCCAGCGCCTCCTTGGCATTGCCCGAGAGCGCGCCGAAGGACATGCCGGCAATCGTCACCGGGGTTTTCAGATGAATCGGCTTTTTGGCAAAGCGCGTGCCGAGCACGACTTCCGTGCCGCATTTCTCGCGATAGCCTTCCAGCGGATAGCGCGACATCGAGGCGCCGAGGAACAGCAGATCATCGAAATGCGGCAGCTTGCGCTTGGTGCCGCCGCCGCGAATATCATAGATGCCGGTGGCGGCGGCGCGCTGGATCTCGGCGATGGTATGCGGATCGAAGGTCGCGGAAAAGCGAGGCTTGGTCTGCGGAATATGAGAGATCGGCGTGTCGTTCATGGTCAGTACGCCCCGGCATTATCGACGTGGAAATGATACAGCGTGCGCGCCGAGCCATAGAGGGTGAATTCCTCCGGCTTCGCCGCCACACCGGCGCGTTGCAGAAGATCGCTGAGAATGGCGGCATCTTCCGCACCCATCTGTTTCTTCTCGCAATCCGCACCCAGGCTCTTCACGCTGCCCTTCACGAACAGCCGCGCCTCATACAGCGAATCCCCCAGCGCATCCCCGGCATCGCCGCAGACCACCAGATTGCCGCTCTGCGCCATGAAGGCGCTCATATGGCCGACATTGCCTTTCACCACGATATCGATGCCCTTCATCGAAATCCCGCAGCGCGCCGAGGCATTGCCGTCGATGATCAGCAAGCCGCCATGCGCGGTGGCGCCGGCCGACTGGCTGGCATCGCCTTTCACATGCACGCGGCCAGACATCATGTTTTCCGCAACCCCGGTGGCGGCATTGCCATTGATGGTGATGGCGGCGCCATCATTCATCCCCGCCGCATAATAGCCGGCATGGCCGTCGATCAGCACCTGTACCGGGGTGGTGATGCCCACCGCCAGCGCATGCGCGCCGCGCGGGTTGACGATCCTCCAGGCGGTCTGGTTGGTGCCGCCGGGCAAGGTTTGCAGCTTCTCATTCAGCTCCCGCAGCGGGGCCGCGGCGAGATCAAACGTAATCGTATCTTCCATGGTTTTTTCCAACGCCGCGCTCATGCCGCGCGCTCCCAGAAATAGACGCGTCCCGGTTCCGGCTCGAACAGATGCGCCGCCTCGATGCCCGGCAGATCCGCCAGCGCGCGATATTCCGAGGCGAAGGCGACATAATCATCCGTCTCCGCCATCACCGCCGGCTTGCAGGAAACCGGATCGCGCAGCACACCAAAGCCGGTCTCGGTGCCGACGACAAAATTATAGAACCCGTCGAGATCTTCCAGCGCCTGCGTCAGCGCTGCATCCAGCTTGGCACCTTCGCGCAATTTGTAGGAGAGATAGCCCGCCGCCACCTCGGTATCATTCTGGGTGGCGAAATTGATGCCTTCGCGCATCAGCCGGCGGCGCACATCATTATGGTTGGAGAGCGAGCCATTATGCACCAGGCATTGATCCGCCCCGGTGGAGAAAGGATGCGCGCCTTCCGTGGTCACCGCCGATTCGGTCGCCATGCGCGTATGGCCGACCGCATGGCTGCCGGCCATGCCGGCCAGCCCGAAGCGCGCGCCGACCTCTTCCGGCAGGCCGATGCCCTTGAACAGCTCGATGCGATTGCCGACGGAGACCACGATAATCTCCGGCATCTTCGCCAAGGCGTTGCGGAGTTCGGCCGCTTTCTCCTGGGCCAGGCTCAGCACCGCATGGTCGTCATGCACCGCCAGGCTGGCGCCGAAGCGAGCCGCGAATCCGGCCATGTCAAACCCGGCCGGCGCGCGCAGGGTGAATTTCACCTGGCCCGGCGCCGCCGCGCCATAAATCGCAAACCCGGCGGAGTCAGGCCCGCGCTCGGTCAGCACATTCAGCATATGGCTCATCAGCGCGCCCAGCTGCGGCTCCAAGGCTGAGTTCTTCAGAAATAATCCGGCAATCCCACACATCTGCGCAACCTGCTCCTTTCCGCTGCGCACAGGTTATCCAAGGGTTTTGGTGCCGTCAACTTATAAGAACAAAGATTTCTTAAAAAGAAACTGAACGCGTCGCCCGGCGCATTGGTTGAATCGGGTTTTCCCGGGGCCATATCCTCTCGGATTTTTAACCCCGGGAGATTCATATGCTTATTTGCACCGGTTACGGCGCCGCCAGCCCCACTGAGGCGCTGGCCCCCCTCACCTTCAATCGCCGCGATGTCGGCCAGAATGATATCGAAATCGAAATTGAATATTGCGGTGTCTGCCATTCGGACATCCATTTCGCCCGCGATGAATGGCATTTCACCCAGTACCCCGCCGTGCCGGGCCACGAGATCGTCGGCCGGGTGAAGAGTGTTGGCCCGGGTGTCACCAAATATAAAGTCGGCGAGCGCGTTGGCGTCGGCTGCATGGTCAATAGCTGCCGCACCTGCCCCTCCTGCCAGGAAGGGCTGGAGCAATATTGCGCCGAGGGCCTGACCGGCCAGACCTATGGCGGCACCGACAAGGTGATCAACGAGCCCTCCAAGGGCGGCTATTCGGACAAGATCGTGGTGGATGAGAATTTCGTCCTGCGCATCCCGGAAAATCTCGACCCGGCCGCCGCCGCGCCGCTGCTTTGCGCCGGCATCACCCTCTATTCGCCGCTGCGCCATTGGGGTGCCGGGCCGGGCAAGAAGGTCGGCATCATCGGCCTCGGCGGGCTCGGCCATATGGGTGTGAAGCTGGCCCATGCGATGGGGGCTGAAACCGCGCTGTTCACCACCTCCGCCAGCAAGGTTGCGGATGCCAAGCGCCTGGGGGCGAGCCTGGTCATCCTCTCCAAGGATGAGGCGCAGATGGCCGAACATGCCGAGAGCTTCGATCTGATCATCGACACCGTTTCCGCCAGCCATGATCTCAGCCCCTTCTTCGGGCTGCTGAAGCGTGACGCGACCATGGTGCAGGTGGGCGCGCCCGAGCATCCGCTGCCGATCTCGGTGTTCCCGCTGCTGATGCGCCGGCGCAGCTTCGCCGGCTCGATGATCGGCGGCATCAAGGAAACCCAGGAGATGCTGGATTTCTGCGGCAAGCACAACATCACCGCGGATGTGGAGATGATCAATATCCAGCAGATCAACGAAGCCTATGAGCGGATGCTGAAATCGGACGTGAAATACCGCTTCTGCATCGACATTAAGAGCCTGAAGGCGGCCTGAGCCAACGCGGCGCGCCTTTCATCGAGGCGCGCCGTTTTCGCCCGGCAATGGGTTGACTTCATACGGCGAAAAATGGTTTTTGCGCCTCACCGTGCGGCGCCGCCCCACGGGACCTTGGTAAGAGCCTGTAGCTCAGTGGTAGAGCATCCGACTTTTAATCGGACGGCCGTGGGTTCGACCCCCACCGGGCTCACCAAGCGGATCTCAATGCGGCATATTTCGGAATTCTGAATGGACCGTGCCAAAATCGGCATCGTGACGGGCCTGCAGGCGGAAGCTCAATGGCTCCGCGATGCGGGATTCACGGTGATGATTGGCGGCGGCACGCCGCTTGGCGCGCGCAAGGCCGCTGAGGCGCTGGTGGATGAACAAGGCGTGCTGGGGCTGCTCAGTTTCGGCCTGGCCGGCGGGCTGCAAAAGGGCCTCAAGCCCGGCCGCATCCTGGTGCCCTCCGCGATTCAGGCCGGCCTGCTCACCTTCCCTTGCGATTACCGGCTGCTGGAGTTCCTCGGCGGCCCGCTCGCCGGCCCGATTCTCGGCTGGCACAAAATCGTCACCAGCGCCGAGGAAAAGCAGTTGCTCAGCCAGCGTTATCACGTTGCGGCGGTGGATCTGGAATCCGGCGCGGTGGCGGAGGTGGCCAAGGAGCGGGAACTGCCATTCGCGGTGCTGCGCGCCGTGGCCGATCCGGCGGAGCGCGATCTGCCGCCTGCCGCTTTGGTCGCGCTGAAGGCCGATGGCAAGTTGGACGGCATGGCCCTGGCCCGCTCCATCCTGCGCCAGCCCCGGCAAATTCCAGGCCTGATCAAAGTCGGCCGCGACGCCGCCGCCGCCCGCAAAGCCCTGATAAACTGGGTCAAAACCCTGCCCGAAAAAATCTAGCCCGAAACGCTCACGCGCCCCGGGCCAAA
>NZ_JH976207.1:949951-963741 GCF_000306035.1 Acidocella sp. MX-AZ02 | reverse complement strand
CCAAAAACATCCCCCAGCCTTACCTCACTCCGCCGGCTGCGCCGCCGCCTGGCGCGCCGCCTTGGCGGCATGGATCTCGGCCATCTTGCTGTCCACGTGCCGGGTAAACACGTTGAAATCGGCCTTGCGGGCCTTATCCAGCGGAATATCCTTGGCCATGGCGCCCTCGGTCTTGATGCCCTTCAGCGCGACCTTGGCGATCTGCCAGGGGCGCTTGATGGAATCCATCACCGCCGTGGCCTCAAAACCGGAATGCACCATGCAGTCGGAGCATTTCTCGTAATTGCCCACACCGTATTTATCCCAGTCGGTGCTGTCCATCAGCTCCTGATAGGTCTTGGCGTAGCCTTCGCCGAGCAGGTAGCAGGGGCGCTGCCAGCCGAACACGTTGCGGGTCGGGTTGCCCCAGGGGGTGCAGGCGTAGGACTGGTTGCCGGCCAGGAAGTCCAGGAAGAGCGGGGACTGGGTGAATTTCCACACCTTGCCGCGCTTCTTGCTCTCCTTGCCACGGCGGAACACCGCGCGGAACAGCTCCTTGGTGCGCTGGCGGTTGAGGAAATGCTCCTGGTCCGGGGCGCGCTCATAGGCGTAGCCCGGCGAGGTCATCACGCCTTCAATGTCCAGATCCGCGACCATGTCGAAGAACGCCGCAACCCGGTCCGGGTCGGCGCCATCGAACAATGTGCAGTTGATGGAGGTGCGGAAGCCCTTGGATTTGCTGAGCTTCAGCGCGTCGATCGCGCGCTCATAGACGCCATCCTGGTCGACGGAGCGGTCATGCATCTCCTTGTCGCCGTCCAGATGGATGTCCCAGCAGAAATTCTTGTGCGGCTTGTACTGGTCGATCTTCTTCTCCAGCAGCAGCGCGTTGGTGCACAGGATCACGAACTTGCCCATCTTCAGATAGGCCTCGACGATCTGCGGCATTTCCTTGTGCAGCAGCGGCTCACCGCCGGCGATGGCGATGATCGGGGCCGGGCATTCCTCGGCCGCCTTGATCGCATCTTCCAGCGAGATGCGCTGGTTGAGGATCTCGTTCGGGTAATCGATCTTGCCGCAGCCCTGGCAGGCCAGATTGCAGCGGAACAGCGGCTCCAGCATCAGCACCAGCGGATAGCGCTTATTGCCCTTGAGATGCTGCTTGAGAATATAGCCGCCAACGCGGACGGCCTGGTTCAACGGTACACCCATATTTGGTTATCCTTAAACTTCAGCCACTTCGGCGGGCAATTTAAACTTCACATCTTCCGGCGTGCCGGCCAGCAGCTCGATTTCGACCTGGCCGAACCGGCGCATCCCGTCGATCACACCTTGCACCAGCACCTCCGGCGCGGAGGCGCCGGCGGTAAGCCCCACCTTGGCCACGCCATGGAACCATTCCGGCTGCAGGGCGGCGGCATCGTCGATGAGATAGGCCGGGCGGCCCAGCTCCGCGCCGATTTCACGCAGGCGGTTGGAGTTGGAAGAATTTTTGCTGCCCACCACCAAAATCAAGTCCACCAGCTCGGCCAGCTGATGCACCGCCTCCTGGCGGTTCTGGGTGGCATAGCAGATATCCTTGACATCCGGGCCGACAATCGCCGGGAAACGCGCGCTGAGCGCGGCGATGATGCCGCGCGTATCGTCGACGGACAGCGTGGTCTGGGTGATGTAGGAGAGCTTTTCCGGATCCTTGACCTCCAGCGTCTCCGCATCCTCGACCGTCTGCACCAGATACACGGTGCCGTCGATCTGGCCGATCGTGCCTTCCACCTCTGCGTGCCCGGCATGGCCGATCAGCACAATTTCACGGCCTTGCGCGGCGTAGCGGCGGCCTTCGGCATGCACCTTGGCCACCAGCGGGCAGGTCGCGTCGATCACCGGCAGCTCGCGGTCGGCGGCGGCCTGCACCACTTTGCGGGCGACGCCATGGGCGGAAAACACGGTCCAGGCGCCTTCCGGCACCTCGTCCAGCTCATCGACGAACACCGCGCCGCGCGAGCGCAGATCCTCGACGACGTGGCGGTTATGCACGATTTCGTGGCGCACATAGATCGGCGGGCCGAATTTGGTCAGCGCCCGTTCGACAATGTCGATCGCCCGCTCCACCCCGGCGCAGAAGCCGCGGGGCTGCGCCAGAATGACCCGCAATGTTTTCGGGGGCTGTGAACCGTCCATGTTTTCTCAATCCTGTCTGCTGGCTGTTGCCCGCGCGTCACGCCGCAACGCATTCTCGCACAGCAATAAGTCATTGCCTCCACAATCCGCAAGCGTGCACATAGTATAAGCTTGCATCTCAGGCGGCGGCTGCGGAATGGCAGCCTCCTGTTTCGGTTGGGGGCTTCTGGCTTTTCGGCGCCCGGTCGCCTATGTGTGAGGGATGTATAAATAATAGCCCCGCCGCGAATCGGGTGGAGCGTTTATGAATAGGTTAGAGCGTATGACAGGGACCACCATGGGCAAAGCAGCGCGGACGCAAAACGGAGCTTGTTGCTGATGCCCCCGAAAACCCCCTTGCTCGACCGGGTGAATGTGCCTGCAGACCTGCGCAATTTCTCGATCGAGCAGCTGAAACAGCTGGCGGACGAGCTGCGCGCCGAGACCATCGATACCGTCTCCGTCACCGGTGGCCATCTGGGCTCCTCGCTCGGCGTGGTCGAGCTGACCGTCGCCATCCATGCCGTGTTCGACACCCCGCGCGACCGGCTGATCTGGGATGTCGGGCATCAATGCTACCCGCATAAAATCCTCACCGGCCGGCGCGATCGCATCCGCACGCTGCGCCAGCCGGGCGGGCTGTCCGGCTTCACCCGCCGCTCCGAGAGCGAGTACGACCCGTTCGGCGCCGCCCATTCCTCCACCTCGATCTCCGCCGGGCTCGGCATGGCCGTGGCCCGCGACCTGAAGAAGGAAGCGGACCCGCGCAACGTCATCGCCGTGATCGGCGACGGCTCGATGTCCGCCGGCATGGCCTATGAGGCGATGAATAATGCCGGGGCGATGCGCTCGCGCCTGATCGTGGTGCTGAACGACAATGACATGTCGATCGCCCCGCCGGTCGGCGCGATGAGCGCCTATCTCTCCACCCTGATCTCCTCGCGCAGCTTCATGAGCCTGCGGGATTTCGCCGCCAAGATGGCCAAGCGCTTCCCCCGCCCGATCGAGCGCACCGCCCGCAAGGCCGAGGAATATGCCCGCGGCATCCTCACCGGCGGCACTCTCTTCGAGGAGCTGGGCTTCTATTATGTCGGCCCGATCGATGGGCATAATATGGAGCATCTGATGCCGGTGCTGCGCAATCTGCGCGATTCGGAAGCGAATGAGCCGGTGCTGCTGCATATCGTAACGCAAAAGGGCAAGGGCTACGCCCCGGCCGAGGCCGCCGCCGACAAATATCACGGCGTGCAGAAATTCAACGTGGTCACCGGCGAGCAGAAAAAGGCGCCGCCCGGCCCGCCGACCTATACCTCCGTTTTCGCCAAGGCGCTGATCGCCGAGGCCGAGGCGGATCCCGCCGTGGTTGCGGTCACCGCCGCGATGTCGCCGGGCACCGGGCTGGACAAGTTCGAGGCGAAATTCCCGGACCGCATGTTCGATGTCGGCATCGCCGAGCAGCATGCGGTCACCTTCGCCGCCGGCATGGCGACCGAAGGGCTGAAGCCGTTCTGCGCGATCTATTCCACCTTCCTGCAGCGCGGCTACGACCAGCTGGTGCATGACGTGGTGCTGCAGAGCCTGCCCGTGCGCTTCGCCATGGACCGCGCCGGCCTGGTCGGCGCGGACGGCGCCACCCATGCCGGCGCCTATGACCTCGCCTTCCTCGGCCCGATGCCGCGCATGGTGATCATGGCCCCGTCCGACGAGGCCGAGCTGATGCATGCCGTGGCCACCGCCGCCGCCATCGACGACCGCCCCTCCGCCTTCCGCTATCCGCGCGGCGAGGGTCTGGGCATCGAGCTGCCGGCGCGCGGCACGCCGTGGGAGATCGGCAAGGGCCGCATCCTGCGCGAGGGCGGCAAGGTTGCCATACTCGTGCTCGGCACCCGCCTGCAGGACGCGCTGAACGCCGCTGACCAGCTCGCCGCCAAGGGCTTCCCCGCGACAGTCGCGGATGCGCGCTTCATGAAGCCGCTGGATACCGATCTGATCGACCAACTCGCCCGCCATCATGAGGTGCTGATCACCATCGAGGAAGGGGCCGCCGGCGGCTTCGGCGCGGCGGTGGCGCATCACTTGGCCTGGAGCGGCGCCTTCGATAAAGGGCTTAAATTCCGCCCGATGACGCTGCCGGACCGGTTGATCGACCATAACAGCCCGGCCGCGCAGATGATCGAAGCCGGGCTGACGGCGCAGGATATCGCCACCCACGCGCTGACCGCGCTCGGGTTGCAATCTTTCCATGATTTTGTCGCGATGCCGGCGCAATAGGTCTCCTATATGAAGCGCATGAAACATTCACTCCGCTTCACGGCGCTGGCGCTCAGCGCCAGCCTCGCTTTCCCCCCCTGCGCCTTCGCGGCCGGTTCCGCCGCCAGCGCGCCCGTCTCCACGCTGGACACCGCGCTCATCGCCTCGATGAAGGCGGCAAAGAGCCAGGGCTTCCAGGCCCGCTACCAGGCGCTCGCCCCGGTGGTGGAGAAAGCCTATAACCTGCCGGAAGTGACGAAGAATTCCGTCGGCTTCCTGTGGTCCACCCTGCCGGCGGACCAGCAGAAAGAGCTGATCGAGCTGTTCACCCAGTTCACCATCACCAGCTATGTCGCCGAGTTCAACGGCTATAGCGGCCAGACCATCACCATCCTGCCCGAGGAAAAGAGCCTGGGCGGTAAGAAGATCGTCGAAACCAAGCTGGCCTCGCCCGGCGATACCGGGGTTGAGATCGATTATGTGGTGGCGCAAGGCGCGAATGGCTGGCAGATCGAGGATGTGCTGCTGAATGGCACCATCAGCCAGGTCGCCGTGCACGCCTCGGACTTCGCCTCGCTGGTGAAATCCGGCGACGCCTCGCAGCTGATCGCGGCGCTGAAGACCAAGATCAAAGCCCTGCAAGCGAGCTAATTCCCTTCCCTTCTGTTCGGTAAACGCGCCTCCTTTGCAATTTCTGGCTTTACTCACCGCTCTGTTCGCCCTTGTCGGGGTGGTGCAGCTTTTCCTGGGCGCGCGTCTGACCGAGCGTTTCTGTGCCCCCCGGCCCCGCCGCGACTCCGCGGCGCGGCCGGGTGTCACCGTGCTGAAGCCGCTGCATGGCGATGAAATCCTCAGCGAAGTGGCGCTGGAATCCTTCTTTTTGCAGGATTATCCGGACTACCAGCTGGTCTTCGGGGTGCAGAGCCAGGATGATCCGGTGTTGCCGCTGATCGGCCGCTTGCGCAAACGCCATCCCGGGCGCGACGTGGCGCTGATGGTCAACGACACCCCGCATGGCCGCAATCGCAAGATCGCAAACCTCATAAATATGCGCCCGCTCGCCCGGCATGAGCTGCTGGTGATCTCGGATGCGGATGTGCATGTGCCGCCGCATTTCCTTTCGGATGTCGTCGCCACGCTGGAGATGCCCGGTGTGGGGCTGGTGACCAGCCTCTATACCGGCCTGCCCGGCAACCGGGACCTCCCGGCTCTGCTCGGCGCCATGCAGATCAACCAGGGTTTCCTGCCCGGCGTGCTGCTGGCCCGCCAGTTGGGGCGGCAGGATTGCCTGGGCGCGACCATGGCCATCCGCAAGAGCCTGCTGACCCGCATCGGCGGGCTGGAGGCGCTGGCCGACCATCTGGCGGACGATCAGCTGCTCGGCCGCAAGGTGCTGGCGGCGGGCGAGCGCGTGGCGCTGGCGCCGGTCATCCCCGCCACCACCGTGCCGGAAGAGAGCTTCGCCAGCCTGTTCAGCCATGAGCTGCGCTGGGCCCGCACCATCCGGGCGCTGGAGCCGCTGGGCTTTGCCGCCTCGGTGTTGCAGATCCCGCTGCTCTGGGCGGCCCTCACTCTGGTTTTCTCCGGCTTCGGGCTGTGGAGCCTGGCGCTGTTCCTGCTGGTGTGGGCGGCGCGGGTGGTGCTGGGCTGGCGGATCGAGGCGGCGCTGCGCATCGCCCGCACGCGAGAGATCTGGCTTTATCTGTTGCGTGATTTCTTCAGCACGATCATTTATATAGCCGGCTTCATGGGCAACCGCGTCGTCTGGCGCGGCCAGTCCATGGCCGCCGATAAGGGCCATCCAGCCCCTGGTTCGAGAGAGTGAGTGACAAAATGACGATGAAAACCCTGTTTCTGCAGCCACCCTCCTTCGATGGCTTCGATGGCGGCGCGGGCTCTCGCTACCAGGCCAAGCGCGAGATCAAGAGCTTCTGGTTCCCGACCTGGCTGGCCCAGCCCGCGGCCCTGCTGCCGGACTCCACCCTGATCGACGCCCCGCCGGCGAAGCTGACCATGGCGGATGTGCTCCCGCACGCCACCACCCACCAGCTGCTGATCATCCACACCTCTACCCCTTCTTTCGCCAATGACGTGAAGGTGGCGGAAGAGTTCAAGAAGCTGAACCCGGCGATGATGGTCGGCTTCATCGGCGCGAAGGTCGCGGTGCAGCCGATCGAGAGCCTGGAGCGCGCCCCGGTTCTGGATTTCGTCTGCGGCAATGAGTTCGATTTCACCATCAAGGAAATCGCCGAGGGCAAGCCCCTGCCAGAGGTGCTCGGCATCTGGTGGCGCAACGGCAATGGCGAGATCGTGAAGAACGAGGACCGCCCGCTGCTGATGGACATGGACGAGCTGCCCTTCGTCGTCGACGTGTACAAGAAGCATCTGCGGATGGAGGATTACTTCATCGGCTATCTGAAGCACCCCTACATATCGATCTATACCGGCCGCGGCTGCAAATCCCATTGCACCTTCTGCCTGTGGCCGCAGACGGTGGGCGGGCATAAATACCGCACCCGTTCCGTGGGCAACGTGATCGCCGAGGTCAAGCGCGCCATCGAGCTGTTCCCGAACGTGCAGGAAATCATGTTCGATGACGACACCTTCACGGATAACCTGCCGCGCGCCGAGGAGATCGCCCGCGAGCTTGGCAAGCTGAAAATCTCCTGGTCCTGCAACGCCAAGGCCAATGTGCCCTACAGCACGCTGAAAGTGCTGAAGGAGAACGGTCTGCGCCTGCTGCTGGTGGGGTATGAATCCGGCAACCAGCAGATTCTGCACAACATCAAGAAGGGTTTGCGCGTCGATGTCGCCAAGCGCTTCACCGCGGATTGCCACAAGCTCGGCATCAAGATCCACGGCACCTTCATCGCCGGCCTGCCGGGCGAGACGCAGGAGACGCTGAAGGAAACCATTGCATTCGCCAAGGAGATCAACCCGCACACCATCCAGGTGTCGCTGGCCGCCCCTTATCCCGGCACCTTCCTGTATAATCAGGCGGTGCAGGAAGGCTGGCTGGATGTGGCGAATGCCGAGCTGATCGACGAGCATGGCGTGCAGATCGCGCCGCTGCATTATCCGCATCTCTCCCACAAGGAGATTTTCGATTCGGTGGAGACGCTGTATCGCGAATTCTATTTCCGCCCGTCCAAGATCCTGTCGATCCTGAAGGAAATGGCGCTCTCGCCGCAGATGTTGGTGCGCCGCCTGCGCGAGGGGCTGGAGTTCAAGGCGTTCCTGAAAGAGCGTCAGGAAACCAAACTGGCGTAAAAAAGTTTTTGGTGCCGCTTTTTTCAAAAAGCGGCGTCCCCAAAACCCCAAGGCGCTCAACGCGCCTTGGGGTTTTTCATGCCCGGCCGCCGGAGAAGGTCAATGCCTTCGCCGCGCACTCCATCAATCCCCAAGGCACGGGCATTAAAAAACCCGGAGGGCATCGAGCCCTCCGGGTTTTTGGTTTGCACCCTTTTTGAAAAAAGGGCGCCCCCAAAAACGTTTACGCTACGACCATCTTAATGATCGCATCCGGATCCTGCACCGAGCCCGAAGAGCCCGAGCCCTTCTTGATCTGCTGCACGGCATCCATGCCCGCCGTCACCTGGCCGACGATGGTGTACTGCCCATCCAGCCAGCTGCACGGATCGAAGCAGATGAAGAACTGGCTGTTCGCCGAATTCGGATCCTGGGTGCGCGCCATGCCCACCGTGCCGGTGAGGAAGCTCGCATCCTGGGTGAATTCCGCCGGCAGGTTCGGCAACTGGCTGCCGCCGGTGCCGGTGTTGGTCGGATCGCCGGTCTGCGCCATGAAGCCGGCGATGACGCGGAAGAATTTGCAGCCATCATAAAAACCCTGCGCGGTCAGCGTGCGCAGCCGCTCAGCCGCAAGCGGCGCCAGGTCCGGGCGCAGCGTGATGGTGACGTCGCCATATTTCAGCGTCATCTTCAGGTTGTTAGAGGCCGTGGTCTCGGCCATCGCGTCGCTCATGGTAGCTCCCGTCAGCAATGTAGCGGTTGTGGCAGTGATAAAGGTGCGGCGGGTGGTCATGCTTTCCCCTTCAGTTTTGCCTGGGTGGCCTCGCAGGTCTGCTTCGGCACGAAGCTGGAAATATCGCCGCCGAACGCGGCGATATCCTTCACGAACCGCGAGGAAATGAACTGATGCGTCTCGCTCGCCATCAGAAACACCGTCTCGATCTTGGAATCCAGCCGGTAATTCATCCCGGCCATCTGAAACTCATAATCGAAATCGGACACCGCGCGCAGGCCCCGGACAATCATGCCGGCTCCCACCTCACGGGCGAAATCGATCAGCAGGGAGGAAAACGGATATACCTCAACCGTAATCCCCACCTTCTCCGCAATCCCCGCCACCTCGGCGCGGACCAGTTCGACGCGCTCCTCCAGGCTGAAAATCGGCCCCTTGCCGATATTCACCGCCACCCCGATCACCAGCCTGTCCACCAGCCGCGCCGCGCGGGTGATGATGTCCAGATGCCCGTTGGTGATCGGATCGAAGGTGCCCGGATAGAGGGCGACGCGTTCAGGCATCGGCGGTTTCCCCAGGCTCCGCCTGCTCATCGTCCAACACCGGGAAGACGGAGGTGACGCGCTCATCATCATCGAGCCGGAACAAGGTCACACCCATCGCGGTGCGGCCGGTGAGGCGCACCTGGTCCGCCGGCACGCGGATCAGCCGCCCGCCATTGGTCACCAGCATCACATCATCGCCCGGGCGCACCGCGAAGCTCGCCGCCACGGCGGTGCCGTTGCGCTTGGCATTCAGCGTGATGTTGGCCACACCCTGGCCGCCACGGCCGGTGACGCGATATTCGTAGGCCGAAGAGCGCTTGCCAAAGCCGGAATCGGTGACGGTGAGCAGAATTTCTTCCGCCTCGCCAAGCTCCTTGATCTTCTCTTCAGAAATCGCGATCTCAGCCACCGCCTCGTCGCTCTCTTCCGGCGCCGCGCCCTCTTCATCCGCCGCCGCATTGCGCTGCTTCAGATAGGCCGCGCGCTCTTCCACGCTGGCCTCGACATGGCGCAGCACGCACAGGCTCATCACCTCGTCATCCTTGCCCAGCCTGATGCCGCGCACACCGGTGGAATCCCGCCCGGAGAACACACGCAGCGTCTCATCGCTGATCTGGAAGCGGATGCAGCGCCCCAGCTTGGTGGCGAGGAACACGTCATCCCCATCCCGGCAGGTGGCGACACCGATCAAGTGATCGCCCTCATCCAGCTTCATCGCAATCAGCCCGGAAGCGCGGACATTGCGGAAATCCGAAAGCTTGTTCCGGCGCACATTGCCCGAGGAGGTGGCGAAGACCAGATGCAGATTTTCCCACAGGCTCTCATCCTGCGGCAGCGGCAGCACAGTGGTGATCTGATCAGCCCCCAGCTCCGGCAGCAGATTGACCAAGGCCCGGCCTTTGGTATTCGCGGCGGCCTCCGGCAGACGCCAGATTTTCTCGCGATAGACCTTGCCGCCGGAGGAGAAGAACAGCACGAATTGATGCGTATGGGCGTTGAAGCTGCGGGTGACGATGTCATCCCCGCGCGTCGCTGCCGCCGAACGCCCGCGCCCGCCGCGATTCTGCTGGCGGAACACCTCCAGCGGGGTGCGCTTGATGAAGCCGTCGCGGGTGAGCGTAATCACCATCTGCCCCGGCTCGATCAGGCTTTCATCATCCAGATCCGCATCCAGATCCTCGATCGAGGATTTGCGCGCGCTGCCGATCTTGTCCTTCGCCGCGACGATCTCCTGCTGCATCACCTCCAGCCGACGGATGCGGCTGCCGATGATGTCCAGGAACTCCTTGATCTTCTCGGAGACTTCCGCAAGCTCGGCCTGGATTTTCTCACGCTCCAGCCCGGTGAGGCGGGCGAGACGCAGCTCCAGAATGCCACGCGCCTGCGCCTCGGTCAGCTTGATGGTGTTGTTGTCCGCCACCGCATTGCCGGAATCATCCACCAGGGCGAGCAGCGGCAGCACATCGTCCGCCGGCCAGTCCCGCGCCATCAAGGCCGCGCGCGCCGCGTTGGAATCAGGCGCGGCGCGAATGAGGCGGATCACCTCATCGATATTCGCCACGGCGATGCCAAGCCCGATCAACAGATGCGCGCGGTCACGCGCCTTGTTGAGGTCGAAGCGCGCCCGGCGCAGGATCACCTCCTCGCGGAATTCGATGAACAGGCGAAGCAACTCGCGCAACCCCATCTGCCGCGGCTTGCCGCGGTCCAGGGCCAGCATATTGATGCCGAAGCTCTGCTGCAGCGAGGTCAGGCGGTAGAGCTGGTTGAGCACCACCTCGCCGGTGGCATCGCGCTTCAGCTCGATGACGATGCGCATGCCTTCGCGATCCGACTCATCGCGTAGATCCGCGATGCCTTCGATCTCCTTGGCCCGCACCAGCTCGGCGATGCGCTCCAGCAGCGTCGATTTATTCACCTGATACGGAATCTCGGTGACGATGATTGCGTCACGATCCTTGCGGATCTGCTCGATCGTCGCGCGCGAGCGCATGATGATGGAGCCGCGCCCGGTCTCGTAGGCATTGCGAATGCCGGAGCGGCCGAGAATGATGCCGGCAGTCGGGAAATCCGGGCCCGGCACGATTTTCATTAGCTCTTCCAGCGTGATTTCCGGATTGGAAATCATCGCCAGCACCGCATCCATGATCTCGGTGGGGTTGTGCGGCGGGATATTGGTCGCCATGCCCACCGCGATGCCGCCGGCGCCATTGATCAGCAGATTCGGGAAAGCGGCGGGCAGAACCTTCGGCTCCTGCTCGCTTTCATCGTAGTTGGCCTGGAAATCGACAGTGTCCTTGTCAATATCGGCCAGCAGCAGCATCGCCGGCGGGGCCAGACGCATTTCGGTATAACGCGAGGCGGCGGGGTTATCGCCGTCGATGGAGCCGAAATTGCCCTGGCCGTCGATCAGCGGCAGGCGCATGGAGAAATCCTGCGCCAGACGCACGCCGGCCAGATACACCGCCTGGTCGCCATGCGGATGGTATTTACCGAGCACGTCGCCGGTCATACGGGCGGATTTGCGGTAGGGCTTGTCGGGCGTGTTGTTCGCCTCGTTCATCGCGTACAGAATACGGCGATGAACCGGCTTCAGCCCGTCCCGCGCATCGGGGAGCGCGCGCGAGACGATGACGGACATGGCGTAATCCAGATAGGATTTACGCATCTCCTGCTCGATGGAAACCGGCTCCTGCCCGCGCGGCGTCAGCGGCCCCGCGCCCGGCTCGTCGGTGATCTCGCTCATGTCAGCGCAGAGTCGCGGTGGGGCCCGTTTGCCGTGCCGGCAGACAGGACGAAGATATTGATTTTACAGGCAAAAATTTTCCGCATTCTGCCTGTTTTATAGCATGCGCGCAGGGGCTTTACAAATCCGTGACCCCTGGCATCAGCCAGGGGTCTGGCGCTTCGTCTGCAACCGGCTGGCGCGCAGAATCGCGCGGATATCAGCCAGCGCCACATCCAGATCGTGATTTTCGACGATATAGTCGAACTCCCCGGCATGGCTGATCTCGGCCTCGGCATGCTGCATGCGGTGCGCCACCTGCTCGGGCGTGTCGCCGCGCTTGACCAGCCGGTTATGCAAAACCTCCAGCGAGGGCGGCTTGATGAAGACGCCGACCACATCCTCCCCCAGCGAGGCGCGCAATTGGCGGAAGCCTTGCCAATCGATGTCGAACATCACATCCCGGCCTTCTTGCAACGCCGCTTCCACCGGCTGGCGCGGCGTGCCGTAGGAGCGGCCGAACACCCGGGCATATTCCAGAAGCTCGCTCTGCTCCACCATTTCGTCAAAACGGTCCTGGGTGATGAAGAAATAATGCTTGCCTTCCTTCTCGCCGGGGCGGCGTTCGCGCGTCGTCACACTCACCGAGAGCGAGAGCTGGTCGTCAATCTCCAGCAACGCGCGCGAGAGCGTGGTCTTGCCGGCGCCGGACGGGGCGGCCAGCACCAGACAAAGCCCGCGCCTACTCAACGTTCTGCACCTGCTCGCGCAGCTGCTCGATGGCAGCCTTCAGCGCGAGGCCAAGATTGGTAAGCTCGGTGGACGCCGATTTGCTGCATAGCGTGTTCGCCTCGCGGTTGAATTCCTGCATCAGGAAATCGAGCTTGCGCCCCACCGCGCCGCCTTCGGCCAGCAGCGCGCGGGCGGAGGCGATATGCGCGGTCAGCCGGTCCAGCTCCTCGCGCACATCGGATTTGGTGGCCAGCAGAGCGATCTCCTGGGCCAGCCGCTCTTCCGGAAAACCAGTGGCATTGCCGAGCAGCTCCGCCAGCTGCGCGCTCAGCCGGGCGCGGTGCAGCGCCGGCTGCTGGGCGGCCAGGCTCAAAGCCTGAGCATGCAGCGTCTCGATCTCGGCCAGATTGGCACGCAAAATCTCGTCCAGCTTCTCGCCTTCATCGGCGCGGGCCCGCGCCAGCCCGGCCAGCGCATCGGCAAAGGCTGTCTGCACGGCGGCAACCAAGGAAGCCCGCTGCGCCTCGCTCTCCTCCGGCGCGGTGGAGCGCATCACGCCCGGCAGGCCCAGCAGCAGCTCGGCGCGGGGCGGCAGGGCGCCGGGGATCGAATCCGCCAGCTCGATCGCCAGCGCCTTGATCCGCGCCAGCGCCGCCATATCCGGCTGCACCTCATTCGCGCTGTCGCGCTTCAGGCTCAGCGTGCCCGAGACATTGCCGCGCTTCAGCGCCTTGCCCACCGCCTCGCGCAGCGGAAACTCCAACGCCTCCAGCCCCGGCGGCAGACGCAATTTCACGTCCAGCCCGCGCCCGTTCACGCTGCGCAGCTCCCAGGCGAAGCTCGCCGCCCCCTGCTCGCCCTGGGCGCGGGAAAAACCCGTCATCGAAACGATTTGCACTTGCTCTGTCATGGGCCCGGCTCTTAGCATTTGCGCGACCGACCCGCTACATGGAGCCCGCCTTGCCGGAATGGATGCGCGCAGCGCGCCGACTGGCCCCGGAGACGCTGGCGGCTTTGTTCGCCGCCTCCCGCCGGGAGGTCATCGAAACCCACATCGCCGCGCTGCCAGCCCTGGCCACAAGCTGGCAACCCGGCAAATGGCGACCTTGTCGATACGGATACGCAATGGCATACTCACCATGCTGGCCGCAGCGGCGTGGTGGGGCGCTGGAGCCAGCAGCTCGACCCGCCGCAGGCGGCCCACATCGCCGCACGGCTGCCGGGCTATATGGAGCGGTTCGGCTATCGCGCCTGAGGCGGCCGTGAACATTCAAAGATGTTTACGCAGTTCTCTGAATCTTAACCTTTTCCACCATATTCAGATGCTAAATTTTCCCATATCGGGCACGTCCAGCAGCGCCGAATGAGCGGCGCCGAAAAGGTAGACCAACATGAGCAGCCAGGCTCCTCAGACTGTTAT
>NZ_JH976207.1:946064-949851 GCF_000306035.1 Acidocella sp. MX-AZ02 | reverse complement strand
TTCGATAAAGCGTCCTGAGGCACCATGCCGCGTCCATGCCGCTTTTTTGCGACAAGCGACATTTGGGCAGCGGAACCGAAGCCGCCCAAAACCGTTTATAACCTCAGACCACGCCGGCGCGCAGCAGATCGTGAATATGCAGCAGCCCGACGGGCTTGGTCTCTTCCACCACGAACATGCAGGTAATCTGCGTATCGCTCATCCGGGCCAAAGCCTGCGCGGCCATCGCGTCCGGGGTGATGGTTTGCGGCGGATGCCGGCGCCCCATCGCCTCACGCGCTGGCATATCCTTGAACCCGCCCTGAAAGGCCCGGCGCAGATCGCCATCCGTCAGCACGCCGATCAGCGCGCCGGCCTCATCCACCACCCCGGCAATGCCGAAGCGCTTCGAGGTCATCTCCACAATCCCGGCCGAGAGCATGGTATCCTGCCCGATGATCGGCATTTCCGCGCCTTTATGCATGAGCTGGCTCACGCTGATCAGCTGGGCGCCAAGCTTGCCGCCAGGATGGAAACGGCGGAAATCCGTCGCGGTGAAGCCACGCCGCTCCAGCAGCAGTACCGCCAGCACGTCGCCGGCCACCAGGGTCATGGTGGTGGAGGTGGTCGGTGCCACGCCGTTCGGGCAGGCTTCCTCGGCGGCGGGCAGAAACAGCCCGATATCGGCCGCCCGCCCCAAGGCGCTCTCCGGCCGGGCGGTGATGGCGATCAATTTATGGCCGAAGCGCTTGGCGTAATTGATGATATTCGCCAACTCCGGCGCCTCGCCGGACCAGGACAGCGCCAGCACCACATCATTGGGCGCGACCATGCCGAGATCGCCATGGCTGGCCTCGGCCGGATGCACGAAATGGCTATGGGTGCCGGTGCTGGCCAATGTGGCCGCGATCTTCTTGCCGATATGGCCGGATTTGCCCATGCCGGTGACGATGACGGAGCCGCCGCTCTGCTCGATGGCTTCCACCGCCGCCAGAAACGCATCGCCCAGCGCGCCCTCCAGAGCCGCGCGCAGCGCCGCCAGCCCCTCCATCTCGGTATCGAGCGTGCGCAGCATCCGCGCCCGCGCGGAGATCTCGCTCACGCCTTGGCCACCGCGTCGAACGCCATCAGCCGCGCCACCAGCGCCTCGAAATCCTTCAGCGCGATCATGTTCGGCCCGTCGGAGGGGGCGTTATCCGGGTCCGGATGGGTCTCGATGAACAAACCGGCCACCCCCACCGCCACGGCGGCGCGGGCCAGCACCGGCACGAATTCGCGCTGCCCGCCGGAGGAGCCGCCCTGCCCGCCCGGCTGCTGCACGGAATGGGTGGCATCGAAAATCACCGGCGCGCCGTAGCCGGCCATCACCGGCAGGCCGCGGAAATCCGAGACCAGGGTGTTATAGCCGAAGCTGGTGCCGCGCTCGGTCAGCATCACCTTGGGGTTGCCGGATTCGGTGAGCTTTTCCACGACATTCTTCATGTCCCAGGGGGCGAGGAACTGGCCCTTCTTCACATTCACCACCGCGCCGGTTTCGGCGGCGGCGATCAGCAGATCGGTCTGGCGGCAGAGGAAGGCGGGGATCTGCAGAATATCGACGATTTGCGCCACCGGGGCGCATTGCTCGCGCTCATGCACATCGGTGAGCAGCGGCAAGCCGAGCTTGGCCTTGATGTCGGCGAAAATCTGCAAGGCCGCATCCAGCCCGACACCGCGCTTGCCCTTCAGCGAGGTACGGTTGGCTTTGTCGAAGGAGGATTTGAAGACGAGGCCGATGCCAAGGCGTGCAGCGATCTCTTTGAGGGCGCTGGCGCATTCGAAGGCATGGGCGGCGCTTTCGATCTGGCAAGGCCCGGCGATCAGCGCCATCGGCAGGTTATTGCCAAAGCGGACCCCGCCAATATTGAGGATAGGCTCCGGCAGATTGGCCATGTCGTTCATGAATCCTGAATAAAGTGATAAAAGTTTTTTGGTGCCGCTTTATTACAAAAAAGCGGCAAAACCGCCCGGGCGTATACTACGCCGCCGTCACTACCCCAAACGTTCGTGGGGACTTTTTGAAAAAAGTCCCCACCCCTCCGGCGGCTTTCCACCACCGCTGCGCGGTGCCGGAACCTTGGCCGCCTACGCCCCCAAAAACCAAGAGGGTTGGTTTTTAGTGGGTCCAGTTTTCCTTGCGGTCAGCGCGGAAATTATCGGCGTAGGATTTCGGCTTATGCACGCGCGCCGGCGGGATCTCGACATCATAGGGGATGCCCTGCGCCTCGGCATAGGCGATGGCGGCTTCCTTGGTCTCGAAGCTCAGGCGGATCTGCTGGCGCATATCGTCGGAGCCGGTCCAGCCCATCAACGGGTCGCGGATCTTGGCTTTCTCCGGCTCATATTGCAGCACCCAACGATGGGTGCGCGCCAGACCGGACTGCATGGCCGATTTGGGAGGAAGAAAGATACGAGCCCGCATGCAACATCACTCCTGACTGGTCGGGGCGCCCGGATTCGAACCGGGGGCCTCTTGTACCCAAAACAAGCGCGCTACCAGGCTGCGCCACGCCCCGAACTGCCCCGGGGACTTAGCTCCCCGGGAAGGGCTTGGCAATCACCTGGTCGCCGACACTGATATCATCCTTCGCCGTCAGCCCGCCTTGCAGCTCCAGCACGGCCTTCACCGGCGCCGGCGGGGCGATGGGCTTCAGCGAATAAGGCACGGTCATCTCGGCGATGGAGACGATTTTCCCGTCGGCGCCGATGAACACCATGTCCTCCGGCACCGGGCAGTTCTTCATCCACATGGCCGTGCTCTGCGGCTGCGGCCAGATGAACAGCATGCCGCTATCGGCGGGGATGTCCGTGCGGAACATCTCGCCCGTATCCTGCTGCTGCTGGGTCTTCGGGATTTCGACGGTGAAGTTGAAAACCTTGCCGGCGGCGGTTTTGATCTGCAGAGGCTGGGTCGGCAGCTTGGGCTGCGGGCCGGTGGGGTCATCGGTGGCCGGCTGCGCCAGGGCCATGGACCCGGCCAAAAGCGAGGCAGCCAGAGAATAGGCGAAAAGCTTCATGTCACTCCTCCGTGCGCTGCCCTATGTGCCGAAGCCCCGCGCCCAAGGCAAGCACACAAGCCAAGCACCCGCCCGATGGACAGGTGCCAAGCCCGCATGCGACAAATTCCGGGTGAGACGCGCCTGGCCAGTCGCCTGTTTTCTGCTCCTGGCCGTGCTGCTGCGGCTACCGGTGCTGCATCGTTCGGTGCTGGACTGGGATGAGAGCCTGTATGTGCTGATGGCGCAGGACTGGCTGGCCGGCCACCTGCCCTACACCCAAATCTGGGACAACAAGCCACCGGGCATTTATGCGATTTTCGCGGTCTTTCAGGCGATCATCCCCGGCATCGCGGCCATCCGCATCGCCAGCGCGCTCTGCCTGGGGCTGGAGGGCTGGGCGGTGCGGGGCATCGTGATGGCGCTGGGCGGGCGGGCCTGGGCCGGCTGGGTTGTGGGCGGGATCGCGCTGCTGGCCGGGCTCTCCAATGACGGGCTGTCCGCCAATACCGAACCTTTCATGGCCTGCTGCATCGCGCTGGCGGTGCTGTGCGTGCTGCGCGGCGGCCCGGCCTGGCTGGCGGGGCTTGGACTTGGGGCCGGGGTGATGGTGAAATATGTCTGCGCGCCGGAGGCGCTGCTGTTGCTTGCACTGCTCTGGCGGCTGCGCGGCGCGCGGGCGGCGCTGGCCGGTACGCTCGGCGCGGCGCTGCCCGCGCTGGCGGCCGCCTTACTGTATCTCGCCGCCGGACGGTTCGGGCTGCTCTGGGACG
>NZ_JH976207.1:939497-945964 GCF_000306035.1 Acidocella sp. MX-AZ02 | reverse complement strand
GGCCTCGCCGCCTGGCACGCGTTCGCCCCCTTCACCGGGCCTGACAGCGTGCGCGCCGCCGCCCGGCTGATCCGCGCCGCCGCGCCGCGCAGCCTGTATGTCTTCGATTCGCAGCCCATTCTCTACGCGCTGACCGGGCGGACGCCGCCGACGCGGTTCGTGCTGCCCTCCGAGCTGACCGGCCGGACCCTGCCTGGCGTCGCCCGGGTCAATCCGGCGCAGGAAGTGGCGCGGATTTTGGCGCAGCGCCCGCAGATCATCGCCACCCATAGCTGGCCGCCCGACCCGGCCACAACAAATCCGGATGTCTATACGGAACTGCACGCCGCCCTGGCCGCGCATTACCGGCTCTGGGCGCATGTCCCGGGCATAAACCTGTTCCTGCTGCGCCCCAGCCCCTGAGCATCTACCCCTTCAATAAATCCGACAATTTCGCGCAGGCGGCCTCGGCCTGCAAAGCCGCCTCGCGCAGCGCCGGTTCTTCGAAAAACGCCAGCCCGCGCAGCGCGATCATCCCAGCCGCCAGCCCCTTGGTCTCGATCAGCCGCGCCACCTCCTGCATGCCGCGCGCAACCTCGCTGGAGCGCAGCGGCGCGCCGAGAAATTCCAGCCCGGCCTTGCTGCCCACCGCCCAGCAGCGCCGCGCCCGGCGTTGCGCGCCGCCGGCCACCTGCAGCACCATCTCCTCCGGCAGATTGACCACGGTACCGAGATCCACCAGCGCGCCGGTATCGGATTCATCCAGCACCAGACAATCATAGACACCCTGCGCATAGCCTTCCCCGACCAGCAGCTTGGCGCTTTTGATCACGCCGAATCGCGGCGCCACGCGGCGTTCCGCCAGCAGCGCCTTGCTGAAGGCGGCGCTATCGAACGGGCTGGGGGATTTGCCGGAAAACATCTGGGAAGGCCTGTGGTCCAATCTTCGCTTCAGCCAGGATGCGGGGAAAAGCTTAATAAAGGCCAAATGCCGCCGGCCAGGCTTGATCCAGGTCAATGAGATAGGCGCGCAACGCGCCTAGCTCCGGCCTATCCCCAGACTGGATCTCCCATGCCGATTCTCGATCTCGACCGGTTCGCCCGGACCAAGCTGACCACCGCCCCGTTCAAGCATATGGTGGTGAGCGATTTCATCGCCGCTGATCAGAAACAGGCGGTGCTGCGGGATTTCGCCGCCATCGACCATGCCGGGCTGCTGCCGGTGGAAGCCACCCGCCCCGGCCCCAGCTTCACCGCCTTGATCGACGAGCTGACCGGGCCGGCGCTGACCCTGGCCGTCTCGCGCAAATTCGGCATCGACCTCACGGACCGCCCGACCATGGTGACCATTCGCGGCCGCGCCCAGGAGAAGGATGGGCGCATCCATACCGACAGCGAGACAAAGCTGATCACCGCTTTGCTCTATTTCAACGAGGAGTGGCAATCCCAGGGCGGGCGGCTGCGGCTGCTGCGCACGGCGGATGATCTCAACGACATCATCACCGAGGTGCCGCCCAGCCTGGGCACGCTGGTCGCCTTCCAGCGCAGCGATAATTCCTTTCACGGGCACGAACCCTTCGTCGGGGTACGGCGCTATGTGATGATCAACTGGATGGCCAGCGGCTTCTCCGCGCAGCGCGAGCTGATGCGCCACCGCCTCTCCGCCCAGGCCAAGCGCCTGCTCAATTATGCTTGAGCTGCCGGTTACCAGCGCCCTCCTCGCCAGCCTGGGCGCGGCCCGGGCGCGGGGCGCGCCCTATCCGCACTGGCTGCTCAGCCATGTGCTGCCCGAGGCGTTGCCTGAGGAAATCTGTGCCCTGCCGCTCGCCCCGCCCGCCATTGACGACACGCAGGGGCGGCGCGAGACGCATAATTCCACCCGGCTGTTTTTCGGCACCGCGGCACGGGCGGACTATCCGGCCTGCGCCGCCCTCGCCCGCGCCTTTCAAAGCCAGGAGGTCACTGACCGGCTGCAGGCCCTGACCGGCGCCAGGCTGCGCGGCAGTTTTTTGCGCATCGAATATTGCCAGGACCGCGATGGGTTCTGGCTGGAGCCGCATACCGATATCGGGGCGAAATTCTTCACGCTGCTGATCTATCTGAATGATCCGCCGGCGGGGGAGAATTGGGGGACGGATATCTATACAAGCCCGGAAGCCTGCCTCGGCCCGGCGCCGTCCGGGCGCAATCGCGGGCTGATCTTCGTGCCGGGGACGGATACGTGGCACGGGTTTGAGGCGCGCCGCATCACCGGGGTAAGGCGCACGCTGATCGTGAATTACGTGACGCCCGAATGGCGGGCGCGGCATGAGCTGGCCTACCCGGAGGCACCGATAGGGTAAGAGACTGTTTCAAAAGCCACTCTGGCGGCCGCCAAGCGGCGATTTGCTGTGCTCCGGTGCTCACGTACCTTAAGTACGCTCCGCTCCGGTGCTCGCAAATCACCACTTGGCGACTCACCATAGCGACTTTTGAAACAGCCTCTAAAAGTTTTTGGTGCAGCTTTTTTCAAAAAGCTGCGAAAAACGCCGGGGCGAATGCAACGCCGCCATCCCCCTCAGATCCTTCCCAAAAACTTTGTCCCTCTCAGCCAGGCCCCACCATCATTGGCAGGGGCCTGGATCGTCTCGGCCGCGAAGGTTCAGTCCTTCACTTCGGTATCGCCGAGCAATTCGGTCAGCAGCGCCGAGGGCGCGGTGGGGCTGAACAGCGCGGATTTCTTCAGCACGAACCAGCCCACCGCCAGGCAGATGATCACCAGCGGGATCAGCGCCACGGTGAAGGTGCCGTCCGGATAATCGAAGCCCATCAGCACCAGCACCGCCAGCAGGAAGGCGAGTGTCGCCCAGGAGGTCACCGGCGCGCCCGGCATGCGGAACTCCACCTTCGGCACGCTGCCCTTGGCCTGGGCCTGGCGCAGTTTCATCTGGCAGATGATGATGAAGGCCCAGGTGCTGAGAATGCCCAGCGAGGCGACGTTCAGCACGATCTCGAACACCTGACTCGGCACCAGATAATTCAGGATCACCCCGAAGAAATAGATCACCAGCGTGACCACGATGCCGCCATAGGGCACTTTCGAGCGGTTCATCTTGCCGACGAAATCCGGCGCCGAGCCGCCCATGGAGAGGGCGCGCAGCACCCGCCCGGTGGAATAGAGCCCGGAATTCAGCGAAGAGAGGGCCGCCGTCAGCACCACCAGATTCATGATGGTGCCGATGCCGGGCACGCCGAGCGAGCCGAAGAAGGTGACGAACGGGCTGGTGCCGGCCTTGTAGCTGCTCCAAGGCATCAGCAGCACCAGCAGCAACACGGAGCCGACATAGAAAATGCCGATCCGGTACATCACCGCGTTGATCGCCTTCGGCAGAATGCGCTTCACATCCTGCGCCTCGCCCGCTGCGGTGCCGACCAGCTCGATGCCGGCATAAGCGAAGACCACGCCCTGCATCAGCACCACCGCCGGCAGCAGACCATGCGGGAAGATGCCGCCATGATCGGCGATCAGATGCAGCCCGGTCGCCTGCCCGGCGACAGGATGGCCGATGAGGAGGAACACCACGCCGATGATCAGGAACAGCACCAGCGCCCCGACCTTGATCAGCGAGAACCAGAATTCCATCTCGCCGAACCAGCCCACCGCCATCAGATTCATCGCCCCGATGATCGCCATGGCGATGAAGGCGAACAGCCATTGCGGCACGCCATCGAACATATGCCAGTATTTCATATAGAGAGCGGCGGCGGTGGTATCGACGATGCCGGTCATCGCCCAGTTCAGGTAATACATCCAGCCGGCGATGAAGGAGCCGCGCTCGCCGAGGAATTCCCGCGCATAGGAGACGAAGCTGCCGGAGGTGGGGCGGTGCATCACCAGCTCGCCCAAAGCGCGCATGATGAAGAAGCAGAAGATGCCGCACACCGCATAGACCAGCGCCAGAGACGGGCCGGCCTGCTGCAGCCGTCCGCCGGCGCCGAGGAACAGGCCGGTGCCGATGGCGCCGCCAATGGCGATCATCTGCACCTGCCTTGGTTTCAGCCCCTTGTGGTAGCCTTCCTCATGGGAGTCCAGCCAGGCGCGCTTCTGCGCGGCATTCATGTCCTCGACCTTCATGGTTTCGGTGGGTTCGGTCCCCATGCGCTGTCCTTTTCAAATATTTTTGCTTCAAAGCGGAGCGCCACGGCGCCGGCGGCGGGGCCGTGGCTTATGTCAGAAAGCTGAACCGACCCGCTTCATTCTGCAAAGAGAATTTTAAGCATTGCGGCTCTTACGGTTAACGCGTCGATGAACTCTGCGTCACGCGCGGCTCAGTGCAGCACATGTGCCAGATGTGGCGCCAGATGCGGCGCCACCTGGTGCCAGCCGTCCCAGATCATCTCCAGGGCGACATAGGCGACGATGGCGATGCCGACCCAGGCCACCCAGGGGAAGCGCCGCATGATCCTGGCGACGAAGCTGGCCGCCACCCCCATCAGCGCCACCGAGACCACGAGCCCCACCGCCAGCAGCCAGGGATGGTCATGCGCCGCCCCGGCCACGGCCAGTACATTATCCAGGCTCATCGAGAGATCCGCGATGACGATCTTCCAGATCGCGGCGCGCAGGCTGGCAGGCGCGGCGCCGCCTGGTCCCTCTGGCGCATGCCGGTGCGCGTAAAGCTCGCGCGCGGATTTCCACACCACCCAGAGCAGCAGCAGCCCGCCGGCCAAAGTGAGCCCGATCACCGCCAGCAGCTTCAGCGCCAGCAGCGCGAAGATGATTCGGATGATGGTGGCGCCGCCAATCCCGGCCAGAATCGCCACCCGCCTTTGCTCCGGTGCCAGCCGCGCCACGGCGATGCCGATGACGATGGCATTATCCCCGGCCAGAACCAGATCGATCAGCAGGATCTGCACCAGGATGGCGGCAAGGCTGAGTATATCCATGCGCGGGAGGTGTCTCAGTCCGGCATGTCTTGTCAATGCGGACGCAACTGATTAGGCGAGGCGCAGATTTCCCCCGTTTCGCCGCAGGAGTGCCCGATGATCCCCCGCTATACCCGCCCCGAGGCCGCCGCCATCTGGACCCAGGAAAACAAGTACCGGATCTGGTTCGCGATCGAGGCTTATGCCTGCGAGGCGATGGCACAGGTGGGGGCGATCCCGGCCGAGGCGGCGAAGGTGATCCGCGAGAAGGGCGATGTGGCGATGGCCGCCTTCACCGAGGCGGATACCCAGGAGATCGACGAGATCGAGGCCGTCACCCGCCATGACGTGATCGCCTTCCTGACCTGGCTGGCCAAGCGCGTCGGCGAGGAAAGCCGCTTCGTGCATCAGGGCCTCACCTCCTCGGACGTGCTGGATACCTGCCTGGCGGTGCAGCTGACGCAAGCCGCCGACCTGCTGCTGGCGGATCTGGACAAGGTGCTGGCCGCGCTGGAGAAGCGCGCCAAGGAGCATAAATACACGCTCACCATCGGCCGCAGCCACGGCATCCATGCCGAGCCGACCAGCTTCGGCCTGAAGCTGGCCGGGCATTATGCCGAATTCGCCCGCAACAAGCAGCGTCTGATCGCGGCGCGCGCCGAGATCGCCACCTGCGCAATCTCCGGCGCGGTTGGCACCTTCGCGCATGTGGATCCGCGCGTGGAAGAGTACGTTGCCGAGAAGCTGGGGCTGGCCTCCGAGCCGGTCTCCACCCAGGTGATCCCGCGTGACCGCCATGCGGCGTTTTTCGCCACTTTGGGCGTCATCGCCTCCTCGGTGGAGCGTCTGGCGACCGAGGTGCGGCATCTGCAGCGCTCCGAAGTGCGCGAGGCGGAGGAATTCTTTCATGCCGGGCAGAAGGGCAGCTCGGCGATGCCGCATAAGCGCAACCCGGTGCTTTCGGAGAATCTCTGCGGCCTGGCCCGGCTGGTGCGCGCCGCGGTGGTCCCGGCGATGGAAAATGTGGCGCTGTGGCATGAGCGCGATATCTCGCACTCCTCGGTGGAGCGCGGCATCGGCCCGGATGCGACCGTGACCCTGGATTTCGCCCTGGTGCGCCTGGCCGGGATGATGGACAAGCTGACCATCTATCCCGAGCAGATGGCCGCCAATGTCGAGAGCCTGGGCGGGGTGGTGCATTCCGGCGAGGTGCTGCTGGTGCTGACCAAGGCCGGCTTCTCCCGCGAGGATTCCTACAAAATCATCCAGCGCAACGCGATGGCGACCTGGACCAGGCTGGGCCAGGCGGACGCCAAGAGCTTCCGCGAGAACCTGCTGGCGGATGAAGAGGTGGCGGCCCGGGTGCCGGTGGAGGCGATCGACAAGGCGATGAGTGCCGAGATGCACCACGCCCATGTGGATACCATCTTCAAGCGCGTGTTCGGCTGAAACCCGCCATAACGCTGCCATGATTCGGGTATGATGTTGGGCCGCGAAAATAAGGACGCGGCTTAAGCAACAAGGAAACCGAATATGATCAGTCCACGCATCACCGCCCGCCTGACCCTGGCCGCCGGCGCCCT
>NZ_JH976207.1:922098-939397 GCF_000306035.1 Acidocella sp. MX-AZ02 | reverse complement strand
CGCCTATGTCTGGCAGCCGGGCCACTGGCATTGGAATGGGGTGCGCTATGTCTGGGTGCGTGGCCATTATGTGGTGCGTCAGGCCGGCTGGCAGCATTGGGTGCATGGGCATTGGGCGCTGCGCGGCGGCGCCTGGGTGTGGGTGCCGGCGCATTGGAGCTGAGGCTCAACGCAGCCTTGCCGAAACAGGACTGGCGCGGGCGGGCTGAGTGCGGTTTAGGAGGCGCATGCGCTTGACCCTGCTCGCCCTTCTCGCCGCCGCCTTCATCGCTTTGGCTCTCGGGCTGGGCTTTGCCGGGATCGCGCCGATGGCGATGGATGGCAGCCCGTTCCGCACTTTGGCCGGCTCCTCGCTGCTCGGCCGGGGGACGCTGATGGCGATTCTGTTCGGGGGCAGCTTCGCGCTGCTGCCGCTGGGGCTGGTGGTGGCGGGCATTTTGGGCATGGCGCGCAATGCGCCGCCGCGCCCGCCCCGCGCCAAGCGCAGCCTGCGCCGGGCCAAGCAGGCCGAAGCCGAGCAGCTGCAGACGGTTTGACGGGCTGCGCCGGGCGTTCGGGTATCAAGCTTTTTGCTTGCGCCCCTAACTTTGTTTGGCGAGCAATTTCATTGGCTTAAATCGAGTATAGAGATTCGATTTAAACCAATATTGCTCTAAACTCCCGGCATGGATGAGCTTTTTCTGGACCATATGCTGGCCGATCCGCGCCTGCAGGCCGACATCATGGCGCGCTGTGCTGCCGGCCAGTTTCCCGATGAACCCAGCGCCATCGCCAATGATCTGGGGCTTTTGCGCCTGCCGGACGGGTCTGATGTGCGGGTCTGGCTGGTGCATGCCGCCGATGCGGTGCTGCTGGATGATTTAGGCCAGACGCTGCTTATCACGAGGCTGCATAACCCCGGACGTGGCAAACAGGCGCTGCCGGGCGGGCTGTTGGATGCGGCGCCGGGCGGGGTGGAGCGCTCCGAAATCGCAGCGCTACGAGAGGCGCGCGAGGAGACCGGGATCAGCGCCGCGCTGCTGGCGCGCGCGCTGGTGACGCAGCTGGGGGCGCGCCGGCATATACGCCCGTTCGATATCCGCCGCGCCTGGAACAACCTGCCCGGCACGCCGGTGCGCAAGAATGAGCTGTTCACTGTCTCCAGCCTCGCCTTTCGAGTGAAATTGCCGGGAGATTTGCGGGATATTCCCTTCAAGGCCGGGGACGACGCCACGGCGGTGAGCATTCTACCGGCCGCCGAGGTGAAGCCCGAAAATCTGGCGGTGCCGGACCATCTGGAGATGATCCGGGATGCGCTGAATGTGTAGCATCATCCTGCACCGGGACGCGGCGGGCATTTTCATTGCCGCCAACCGGGATGAGATGAAAAACCGGCCCTGGGACGCGCCGGCGGAATATTGGCCGGGCATTTGCGGCGGGCGGGACCGGCTGGGCGGCGGCAGCTGGGCGGCGCTGAACCGGGCCGGGGTGTTCGCCGCCCTGCTCAACCGGCACGGCACGCTGGGGCCGGCCCCGGGCAAGCGCAGCCGGGGGGAATTGCCGCTGCTGGCGCTGGCGCATGACAGCGCGGATAAGGCCGCCGCCGCATTGGCCGGGCAGGATGCCGAGGCCTATCGCAGCTTCAATCTGGTGATCGCCGATGCCAGCGCGGCCTATCTGCTGCGCGGGCTGGGGGATGGGCTGATCGACGCGCAGGCGCTCACCGCGCGCGTTACCATGATCACCTCCGGCGAGCCGAATGAGCGCGCACTGCCGCGCATCGCCCGGCATTTGCCGCGTTTCGAGGCGCAGCCTCGCGAAAACTGGAAAACCCTGCTGGCGGATGCCAGCGGCACGCGCGAGGAGCAGCTGAATATTCCCGCCCCCGCCGATGGCTTCGGCACGGTCTGCGCGCTGCTGGTGGATTTGCCGAAAACCGGCCCTGCGACACAATGTTTCGCCCCCGGCCCGCCGGACAGGACCGGCTTCAACCGCCTCGATTGGTAGGCCCTCCAAAAAAGCGCCGCGAAATCTTGCAAAATCTTTCCCGCCGGATCATTGGCATAAACAACGTTCTGGGGGGTCTAATGATCAGATTATTGTTTTTCGTGATCATCTTTGTGATCGCGCTTTGGGTGCCGCTTTATAACAAGGTCGACCCGACGCTGTTCGGCTTTCCGTTCTTCTATTGGTTCCAGATGCTGGTGGTGATCGCCGCCTCGGTGATGATCTGGATCGTCTATAAGGTTGAAGACAAGGAAGGCGCCGACAAATGAATCATATCGTCGCGATCACGGTGTTCGTGGTCCTCATCGTCGCCGTCATCATCATGGGCTTCATGGCCGGGCGCTGGAAGGGCGGCAATCTCGACCATATCGAGGAATGGGGCCTGGGCGGGCGGCGCTTCGGCACGCTGATTTCCTGGTTCCTGATCGGGGGCGATGCCTATACCGCCTATACCTTCATCGCCATTCCGGCCTTGATCTACGGGGCCGGGGCGCTGGGCTTCTTCGCCGTGCCTTATACGGTGGTGTGCTACCCGATTCTTTATATGGTGTTTCCCAAGCTCTGGAAGGTGGCGCATAAATACGGCTACATCACTGGGCCGGAATTCGTGCGCGGACGCTATGGCAATCGCTGGCTGGCGCTGGCCGTGGGCGTGACCGGCATTGCCGCCACCATGCCGTATATCGCGCTGCAGCTGGTCGGCATGCAGGTGATCATCGGCGCGCTTGGCATTCCAGGCCACCTGCCGCTGATCGCCGCCTTCGTGGTGCTGGCCGCCTTCACCTGGACCTCGGGCCTGCGCGCCCCTGCGATGATCTCCATCGTCAAGGATCTGCTGATCTATCTGACCGTGATCGTCGCCATCATCGCGATTCCGATGTCGCTCGGCGGGTTCGGCAATATCTTCGCCAAGGTGAATCCGGCGAAGCTGATCCTGGCCGCTCCGCCGGCGCACAGCCTGGGCAGCTATGGCGGCTATGCGACGCTGGCTCTGGGCTCGGCGATGGCGCTGTTCCTGTATCCGCACACCACCACCGGCATTCTCTCCTCCGCCGGGCCGCGTGTGCTGCGCCGCAATGCCGCTTTGCTGCCGGCCTACACCATCCTGCTGAGCCTGCTGGCGATGCTGGGCTTCATGGCGGTGGCCACCGGCGTGGACAAGATGCCGCAATTCGCTGCCGGCTTTGCCCATTTCAAGGCGAGCTTCGCGGTGCCGGCCTTGTTCATGTATGAGTTTCCGGACTGGTTCGTCGGTGTGGGCTTCGCGGCCATCGCCATCGGCGCGCTGGTGCCCGCCGCGATCATGGCGATCGCCTCGGCCAACATCTTCACCCGCGACATCTACGAGCCCTTCATCAGCCGCTCCAAAGGCAGTGCGGAGACGCTGGTGGCGAAGATCTTCGCGATGGTGATGGTGGTCGGCGCGTTGTTCTTCATCGTCGCCATCCCCACCCAGTTCGCGGTGCAGCTGCAGCTGCTCGGCGGCATGTGGGTGATCCAGACCTTCCCGGCCATCGTCTTCTCGGTGTTCACCCGGTTCTTCAATGGCTGGGCGCTGCTGATTGGCTGGGCGGTGGGCATCGTCACCGCCACCTGGCTGGTGGCGCATAATAATTTCGGCGGCGTCTGGGCGTTCCATGTCGCGGGCTACACCTTGCCCGCCTACATCGCCTTCGCCACCGTGATTCTGAATGCGCTCATCGCTTATGTGCTCAGCTTCCCGCTGAACGCCATGGCGAATGACCGGCATAAAGACGAGACCGAGGCGGCGGATTACGCCTGAGCGTGAGGCGGCAAGGCGGCCCCTTCGCCGCCTTGCCGTCATTTCATCAAACCGCAGGGCAAAAATGGCCATAATTGCCGCCTGCCCTGCTGCGCTGAAGCGGCAAGTTCGTCATACTGCCTCATCAAACAACGACGGGATGGGGTTTTGATGGCGTGGCGTGAGATGATCTGCGGTGTTGGCGCGATAGGCACATTTAGCCTTGCTGGACTGCACCCGGCCGCCGCGCAGAGCGCGTCCGCCATGGCCGAATGGCAATATTCATCGGGCGTTCAGCTGCAACGGCTGTTCGAGCCGAAAGTCCCGACCTGGGAGGTCGAGGTGGGGGCCGGTGCCCAGTTCGGGCCGGCGGCCGATGGTCTGCGCCGCTATACCGTGCAGGGCGGCCCGGCGATCGATATCCGTTATAAGGACATCGCTTTCCTCTCCACCGGCGAGGGGTTGGGTGTGAATCTGTTCAGCTTCCGGCATATTTCGGTGGGCACGGCGCTGACCTATGATCTCGGCCGCTCGCCGCATGTGGATGGGCGGGATTTGAACGGGCTGGGCACCATCCATATGGCCCCCGAAGTGAAGCTGTTCGCCACCACCGTGCTCTCCAAGAGCTTTCCGCTGACGCTGCGGGTGGATGTGCGCAAGCAGCTGGGCGCCTCCTTCGGCTATGTCGGGGATATCGGCGCCTATATGCCGATGCCGGGCAGCTCGCGGAAATTCGCCTGGTTCATGGGGCCGAGCGTGACGCTGGCGGATACGCGCTACATGACCACCTATTTCGGTGTCAGCCACACCCAGGCGGCGAGCACGCGCTATCATTTCTTCAAGGCGCATGGCGGGGTTGAACAGGCCGGGATCGGCATTTCGGCGACTTATTTCGTGACGCCGCATGTGCTGGTGGATCTGAGCGGCGGCTATCAGCGGCTGATGGGCGACGCCGCGGACAGCCCGATCACGCAGACGCCGAATGACGAGAGCGTCTCGCTGGCGGTGATGTATAAGTTCTAAAAGTTTTTCGGGGTGTGGGGACTTTTTACAAAAAGTCCCCACGAACGGCATGGGGCTGGCAACGCCGTGCCAACACCCCGAAGGTTTTTCGCAGCTTTTTGAAAAAAGCTGCACCAAAAACTTTTAGAAAATCTTGTTGATGATATCTTCGCCGATGCCAAAGCCCGCGCCCATTTCCAGGGCGCGGCCGAAGCCGGAATTCAGGAAGCCGCCAAGAATGCCGCCGCTCTGCTGCGGCTGCGCATAGCCCTGTTGCGGATAACCTTGTTGCGGATAGGCTGGCTGGCCATAGCCCTGCTGCGCCTGGTTGGCGACAAAGCCGTGCAGCGCCTGCAGCAGATTGGCGACCTGATTCTGCTCCGCCTGGATGGCCAGCGCGATGCTCTTCAGGTCCAGGAACCATTCACGGGCATTCTGGTCGCCCGCATTGGCGGCATTTTGCAGTTTGCCCGCCAAATTCTGCAGCTCCATCACGGTCTGGCGCGCCTGGTTCTGCAACTGGTCGTATTGGTTGTCGATGGTTTGGATGTCCATGTGACCCTCCTTGATACCGACGATGATATAATCCGATTGAGGCGGCTTTATAGCCACCTCCGGCCCGGATGGCCCTATTGTTGCACTAAATTACGCGGCGCGCCGGGCTGAGCGCTGCGCCGCATAGGCCTGGCAGGCGGCGCCGAAGGCCTGGAACAAAGCCAGACGGTCGGGGAAATGCGTCACCTCCCATTCCGGATGCCATTGCACCGCCAGGGCGAAGGCTTTCGCCGCTTCCACCCGCACCGCCTCGATGGTGCCATCGGGCGCCGTGGCTTCCACCACCAGCCCGGGGGCGAGCTGGTCGATCGCCTGGCCATGCAGGGAGTTCACTTGGATGGAGGTGGCGCCGGAAATCCGCGCCAGCTCGCCGGAGAGCGCGACCTCGTGCTGCAGGCGGAAGCGGAACTCGTTATCGCCCTCGCCGGAGCGGTGGTCGGCGCGGCCGGGCACCTTGTGCACCTCCTGGAACAGCGTGCCGCCGAGGGCGACATTCAGCTCCTGCATGCCGCGGCAGATGCCCAGGATGGGGATGCCACGCTCGATCGCGGCGCGGATCAGCGGCAGGGTGGTGGCGTCGCGCTCGGGGTCATGCGCGTCCGGCGTGGCGTCGTAATCGGCGCCGTAGCGCGTCGGCATCACATTGGAGGGGGAGCCGTTGAACATGATTCCGTCCACCCGGTCCAAAAGCGGCAGCATCGCCTCACCCTCGGGCGGGATCAGCACCGGGATGGCGCCGGCGCCGTCCAGCAGCGCCTGGCCGTAGCGCGCCGGGGTGGCGTGCTGGATATAGCCGTTGATCAGTTTCGTGCAGGCCGGGATGCCGACCAGAATCGATGTTTGCATATCAATCACTCCGCTGCACCGAAACTTAAACGCGGCCGCTTGGTGGCGGCAAGCGCGGCGATTGCAGCGCAGCCGAGCATCACCAGCGCCATCGGCCGGGCGGTGCCGTCCGCCAGCACGCCCACCCCCAGCCCCGCCACCGCGCCGCCGGCATATTGCAGCGTGCCGAGCAAGGCCGCGGCCGAGCCGGCATGGTTCTGGTGCCGGGTGAGCGCGCCGACCATGCAGCAGGGCAGCAGCAGGCCAAACGCCCCCTCGGTGAGCAGCAGCCCGCCGGCCAAGGGCAGCCCGCCAAAGGGCAACATCGAAAGCAGCACCAGCAGCAGCGTGCAGACGAGCTGCCAGATGGTCATCACCGTGATCACCGGGGCGATGCCGAATCGGGCCGCCAGGATCGGGTTGAGCTGGCTATAGCCGATATAAGCCAGGGAATTGACCCCGAAGAGCAGCGCGTAACCGGTGCTCGACCAGTGGAAGCTTTCCTCGAAGATCTGCGGGGTGCCGCTGAGATAAGCGAACAGACAGGCGGCGACGCAGGCATTGATGATGGCATGGGTGAGAAAGCCGCGCTCGCGGAAGATCTCGACATAGCGCACCAGCACCGCGCCGACGCCAAGGCGCGAGCGGCGGGCCGGCGGCAGCGTATCCGGGATCAGCCACCAGGCGCAAAGCAGCGCGACGACGCCGTAGGCGGTGCAGAGCCCGAAGATGAAACGCCAGCTGGCGAACATGACACAGACGGCGCCGATCATCGGCGCGCAGATCGGCGCCAGCCCCATCGCCAGCATCAGCTTGGAGAGCATCTTCGCCGCCGCCGGACCATCCGCCAGGTCGCGCACCATGGCGCGCGGGAT
This sequence comes from Acidocella sp. MX-AZ02, assembly GCF_000306035.1. Classification (NCBI taxonomy): domain Bacteria; kingdom Pseudomonadati; phylum Pseudomonadota; class Alphaproteobacteria; order Acetobacterales; family Acidocellaceae; genus Acidocella; species Acidocella sp. MX-AZ02. Next base: position 932,392 of record NZ_JH976207.1, on the reverse strand, counting down.
CACCAGCCCGGCGGAGGCGCCCAGCGCGGTGAGGAAGCGGAAGACCACCAGCGAGGGGGTGTTCCAGGCGATGACACAGCCGGCCGAGGCCAGAATGAACAGCACCAGCCCGCCCAGAAGCGGCCCGCGCCGGCCCAGGCGATCCGAGAGCGCGCCCTGCGTCATCTGGCCGACGGCCAGCCCCAGGAAATAGGCGGCCAGGGAATATTGCGGCGCCGCCTGGTCGTGCATGTCATGCGCCAGCTGCGGGAAGGCGGGCAGATACATGTCGGTGGAGACCGGGCCGATGGCGATGATCGCGCCCAGCAGGAACGGTAATTTTGGGGTGACGGCGCGGTTCATGGCCGATCCTGAGTAGAGAGATTACCGGCCCGGGAAAAGCGGCGGGACAGCATTGCTGTAATGTTTGCGCCGGGGCGTGCCATGCAATGATTCTGCCTTTTTCCGGCCACCGAACCGGTGTAGGTCAACGCCATGTCACGCATCAATTCTCTGAGCCGCAAGACCAACGAAACCGACATCGTCGTCACCGTCAATCTGGACGGCACCGGCAAGGCGGATGTCGATACCGGGGTTGGGTTTTTCGACCATATGCTGGAATCCTTCGCCCGACACGGGCTGATCGATATTTCCGTCATCGCCAAGGGCGATGTGCATATCGATTCGCACCATACGGTCGAGGATGTCGGCATCGTGCTGGGCCAGGCCATCGCCAACGCGCTGAGCGACAAGCGCGGCATCCAGCGCTTCGGCCAGGCCGCGGTGCCGATGGATGAGGCGCTGGTGGAGGCGGTGATCGACCTCTCCGGCCGCGCCTTCGTTGCCTGGAATGTGAATTTCGAGCGGCCGATGCTGGGCGAGATGGACACCCAGCTGGTGGAGGAATTCTTCCGCGCCTTCGCCGGGAACGGGTTTTTCAACCTGCATGTACGCCAGCTGGCCGGGCATAATGCCCATCACGTGGCCGAGGCCTGCTTCAAGGCGGTGGCCCGGGCGCTGCGCGCCGCGATCGCGCCGGAGCCGCGCATCGCCGGGCAGATCCCCTCGACCAAAGGCGCGCTGTGAGCCAGCGCGTCGCTGTTATCGATTATCAGAGCGGCAATCTGGCTTCGGCGGCGCGCGGGCTGGCCCTGGCGGCGACGCGGCAGGGGCTGGAGGTTGAGGTGTTCATCACCGCCGACCCGGATGAGCTGCGCCGGGCTGATCGGATCGTGCTGCCCGGCCAGGGCGCCTTTGCGGATTGCGCCAAGGGGCTGGAGAGCATCTCCGGGCTGAAGGCGGCGCTGGAGGAGCGGGTGGCGCAGGGCGCGCCGTTCCTGGGCATCTGCGTCGGCATGCAGCTGATGGCGCAGCGCGGGCTGGAATATGGCAGCACGCCGGGCTTTGGCTGGGTGCGGGGCGAGATCGCCAGGATGCAGGTGGGGGCTGAGCGCCTGCCGCATATGGGCTGGAACGAGCTGCGCTTCGAGCCCGGATCGCACAAGCTGCTGGACGGGCTGACGCCGGGCGACCATGCCTATTTCGTGCATTCCTACGCGCTGTCCGGCGGACGCCCGGACGAGATCCTGGCCACCACCGATTATGCCGGGGACGTGGTGGCGATGGTGGCCAGCGGCAACCGCGCCGGCACCCAGTTCCATGCCGAGAAAAGCCAGGAAGTCGGCCTGACCATCCTCGGCAATTTCCTCACCTGGACCCCGTAACCAAGAAACGCCCCCGGCGTTAAGTCGCAAAAGTTTTTGGAGGGCGAAGGCGCCCAAGGTTCCGGCTTTGCGAAGCAAAGTTGGAAAAGCGCCGCAGGGGTGGGAGCTTTTTCCAAAAAGCCCCCACGATGCCCCAGCCCCTCTTGATAACCCCGCCCGAACGCGCCAAGAGGCAGGCGTGAGTACGACCCTGCCCGCCCCCACCAGCATCACGGCCGAGCGGATCGAGGCCTTCACCGACGAGGCCGACATCCATGCCCTGGCGGAAGCCGCCACCGCGGCGGTGCTCGATGGCGGCGGCTTTGGCTGGGTGAAACCGCCCACCGCGGCCTCGGTGGTGCAATATTATCGCGGCGTGCCTTTGGTGCCGGAGCGCGAGCTGATCGTCGGGCGGATGGATGGTGTCATCTACGGTGCGGCGCAATTGCAGAAACCCTCCCGCAATAACGAGGCACAGAGCTTCGCGGTGCAGCTGATGCATCTCTTCGTCGCCCCTTATGCGCGCGGCCACGGGCTGGCGCGGATGATTCTGCGCAAGGCCGAGGAGCGGGCGCGCGCGCTCGGCTTTCACGTGATCAATCTGGATGTCCGGGCCAGCCAGACCAGCGCCATCGCGCTTTATGAGGCCGAGGGCTATCAGCTTTGGGGTACGCATCCGGTTTATGCGCGGGTCAAGGGCCAGATCATCCAGGGGCATTATTTCTACAAGGCGCTGAAATGACACTCACCCTCTATCCCGCCATCGACCTCAAGGACGGCAATTGCGTCCGGCTTCAGCGCGGCGAGATGGATCAGGCGACGGTGTTCGGGACCGATCCGGGGGCGCAGGCGGCGGCCTGGCAGGCGGCCGGGTTCGGCTGGGTGCATGTGGTGGACCTTAACGGCGCTTTTGCCGGCAAGACCGAGAACCGCGAAGCGGTGGAAAGCATTCTGAAATCCGTGTCCGTGCCGGTGCAATTGGGCGGGGGCTTGCGGGACATGGCCGGGATCGCGGCCTGGCTGGCGGCTGGCATCAGCCGCGTCATTCTCGGCTCGGCGGCGGCGAAGAACCCGGCTTTGGTGCGCGAGGCGGCGAAGGCCTTTCCGGGCCGGGTGGCGGTTGGGATCGACGCCAAGGGCGGCATGGTGGCGACCGAAGGCTGGGCCGAGACCTCCGACCTGCCGGCGACCCAGCTGGCCCAGCGTTTCGAGGATGCCGGCATTGCCGCCATCATCTATACTGACATCGCCCGCGACGGGATGAAGACCGGGCTGAACCTGGCTGAGACCATCGCGCTCGCCAAGGCGGTGAGCGTGCCGGTGATCGCCTCTGGCGGGGTGGCCTCGGTGGCCGATATCATCGCGTTGAAGGCCGCCGCCGCACAGCAGCCCAATCTGAACGGGTCCATTCTGGGCCGCGCCCTCTATGATGGCAGCCTGAGCCCGAAGGAGGCGCTGGCCGCATGCTGAAATTGCGCGTGATCCCCTGCCTGGACGTGAAGGACGGACGGGTGGTGAAGGGTGTGAATTTCGTCTCGCTGCGCGATGCCGGGGATCCGGTTGAGCAGGCAGCACTTTACGACAAGGCCGGCGCGGATGAGCTGACCTTTCTGGACATCACCGCCAGCTCCGATAATCGCGACACCATTCTGGATGTGGTGCATCGCACCGCTGAGAAGGTGTTTCTGCCGCTGACCGTGGGCGGGGGCATCCGCCAGGTGGCCGATATGCGCAGGCTGCTGCTGGCCGGGGCGGATAAATGCTCGGTCAATTCCGCCGCGATCTCGCGCCCCGAGCTGATCAACGAGGCGGCGGAGAAGTTCGGCAGCCAATGCGTGGTGGTGGCGATCGATGCGCGCCAGAGTGCTCCCGGCAAATGGGAGGTCTATTCCCATGGCGGGCGCAAAGCGACGGGGATCGACGTGCTGGACTGGGCCCGGCAGATGCAGGAGCGCGGGGCGGGTGAAATTTTATTGACATCGATGGACCGCGACGGCACCGGCATGGGGTTCGACCTGGAGCTGCTGAAAGCGGTATGCGGCGCGGTGAGGTTGCCGGTGGTGGCGTCCGGCGGCGTGGGCGAATTGCGGCATTTCGTCGAGGGCGCGCAGGCCGGGGCCACCGGGTTGCTGGCCGCCAGCGTGTTTCATTTCGGCCAGTTCACCGTGGCGCAGGTGAAAGAGGCGCTGGGGGCTGCCGGCTTGCCGGTGCGCCTGCCACGGGCAATATAGCGCTCGATCCCTAGGAGTCGCGTGCGAGTCATGGCCAAAAAGACCGAAAAAGCCCCCGTTGCCACCGCCAAGAAGAAGGCCGCACCGAAGCGCAAGGTGAGCGCCGTGCCGCCCCCTGCCCTGGCCGGCGCCGATGCGCGGGTGCTGGACCGGCTTTGGGGCACGGTGCTGAGCCGTGCCGATGCCAGCCCGAATGAAAGCCATTCCGCCCGCCTGCTTTCGCGCGGCACCGCCAAGGTGGCGCAGAAATTCGGCGAGGAAGCGGTGGAATGCGTGATCGAGGCGGTGGCGGGCAACCGCACCGCGCTGATCGGCGAGAGTGCCGATGTGCTCTATCATCTGATGGTGCTGTGGGTGGATGCGGGGCTGCGCCCGGAAGAGGTCTGGACCGAGCTGATGCGGCGCGAGGGCATGAGCGGCATCGCCGAGAAGGCCGCGCGCAAGCAGGCGCTACCTGGCTTTCCCACCAAGAAGATCCCGTAAGGAGGCCGGCATGGCGTATGATCCGAACAATATCTTCGCGAAAATCCTGCGCAAGGAGATCCCCGCCAAGGTGATCTATGAGGATGAGTTCGCGCTGGCTTTTCCGGATATCTCGCCGCAGGCGCCGACGCATGTGCTGGTGATCCCGAAGGGGGCTTATGTATCGGCGCTGGATTTCGGCGCCAGCGCCTCGGCGGAAGAGATTACCGGGTTTTACCGGGCGGTTTCGCATGTGGCGAAATTATGCGGGGTGGATGAGAGCGGGTTTCGCATCGTCTGCAATGCCGGGCCGGACAGCCAGCAGATGGTGCCGCATTTCCATGCGCATATTCTGGGCGGCCACGCGATGGGGCATCTGCTCGCGCCCAAGGATTAAGTTGCAAAAGTTTTTGGTGCCGCTTTTTTCAAAAAGCGGCGAAAAACGTTTGGGCGTATGCACCGCTGTCGTCACCACCCCGAGCGTTTCGTGGCCCTTTTTGAAAAAAGGGCCACACCCCAAAAACTTTTGCTCCTTCAGACCGAGAATTGAATGACTTCGCGGACCAGCGGGTAGATTTCGTTTTCCCAGCGCCGGCCGGAAAACACGCCGTAATGGCCGACGCCGGTTTGCACATAATGGCGCTTGAGCATCGGCTTCAGCGAACTGCACAGATCCAGCGCCGCCGCCGTCTGCCCCAAGCCGCAAATATCGTCCCGCTCGCCTTCCACCGTGAACAGGAAGGTTTTGCGAATTGCCGAAGGCTCCACCTTGCGGCCGCGATAGGTCAGCTCACCTGTGGCAAGCTGATGCTGCATGAAAATCTTATCGACGGTTTCAAGGAAAAACTCCGCCGGCAAATCCATCACCGCCAGATATTCATCATAGAAGCGCCGATGCGTGTCCGTGGCGTTCTCATCTTCCTTCACCAGATTGCCGTATTGGCGAATATGGGCGCTGATATGCTTGTCCATATTCATCGACACGAAGGCGGTGAGCTGCATGAAGCCAGGATAGACCCGCCTGCCCGCCCCGGCATAACGCCAGGGGACGATGCCGATCATCTTTTCCTCGAACCAGGACATCGGCTTGGTTTTCGCCAGCACATTCACCTTGGTCGGGTTGCGGCGGGTATCGATGGGGCCGGCCATCAGCGTCATCGAACGCGGTGTGGCGGGGTTATTATCCTGCGCCATCACCGAAACCGCCGCCAGCACCGCGACGGTGGGCTGGCAGACGCCGATGACATGGCTGCGCGGGCCCATTTTTTCGAGAAACTTGATCACATGCTCGACATAATCGTCGAAGCCGAAGCGCCCGGCGGACACCGGCACGTCACGCGCATTCGCCCAGTCCGTGACATAGACATCATGGTCGCGCAGCAGCACCTCGATCGTGTTGCGCAGCAGGGTGGCGAAATGGCCGGAAAGCGGGGCGACCACCAGCAATTTCGGCTGGGCACGGTCGCTGTCCTTCCTGAAATGCAGCAGATTGGCGAAGGGGGTGGAAAACACCACCTCCTCGCGCACCGCCACCGCGCTGTTGCCGACCTGCACCTCCTTGATGCCGTAATCGGGCCGCTGATGGGTGGTGCCGGAATAGCCGAAAACCTGCAGGGCTGCGTTAAAATGGCGCATCACCAGCCCGTACGGGCTGGCAGGCGTGAAGCTGCTCAGCCAGGAGCTGGTGCCACGCGCCAGCCGGCGAAGGGGATCGACAAGGTCAGACTGCGCCTGATAGATTTGATACAGCATTAAAAAACTAATCCCCAGCGCCTACGACTCTTACAAAAATGGGCACGCCCCGCGAAACCGACATAGCATTGTTGATGCTTTTGAGTTTTAGTAATCATGGTTTCATTTTGGGTAAAAGGAAAGGGTGAACATGACGGAAGCGACCCTGCTGATCAGCAGCAAGAATTATTCTTCCTGGTCGCTCCGGGGTTTTTTGCTCGCCAAGCTCTCCGGCCTTTCCTTCAAGGAGGAGCGGGTTTCGCCGGATGATCCGCGCGCCAAGGAGGAGCTGCTGATGCGCACCTCCTCGATTCTGGTGCCCTGCCTCATCCATGGCGAAATCAGCGTGTGGGACACCATCGCCATCGCTGAATATCTCAACGAAGCCTTCCCCGAGGCGAATATGCTGCCGCGCGATCCGGCGGCGCGGGCGCGCTGCCGCTCCATCTCGGGCGAGATGCATTCCGGTTTCGCGGCACTGCGCTCCTCGCTGCCGATGAATCTGCGCTTTCGCAAGCCGGGGTTCACCGTCTGGTCCTCCGCCCAGGCGGATATCGACCGGATTCTCTCCATTTGGCATGATTGCCTGACCACCTGGAAAGGCCCGTTCCTGTTCGGGCGTCAGCCGACGATTGCCGACTGCATGTACGCGCCGGTGGTGACGCGGTTTCTCTCCTACGATGTCACGGTCGGCTCGGTCTGCCAGGATTATTGTGACACCATCCTGAACTGGTCGCCGATGAAGGAATGGATCGCGGATGCGCGCGAGGAGCCGCAGGAGATCATCGAGCTGGATCTGGATTTCTGAGCGCGGCGCCGGCGTACCGCCAGCGCGCCCCGGCTGGGCGGCGTGATGGATCATGGCAAATTCAATAAGCCGCCTTTCTCGGGCAGAAAGGCGGCTTATTTGCGCCTAAAACCGGGCCAGCCTCACGCGGCGGGCCAGGGTGTGGGGTCGGGCACGGCGCAGGGGCCGGGGGCGTCCACCGTGCCGAAGGCGGCGGGCGAGGTGATTTCGAGATATTCCATGTCCGGCGAATAGTCGAAGAGATAATGGGTGATACCGGGCTGCTGGTGCACGCAATCCCCGGCTTCGACCAGATGTTCCTTGTCGCCATACATGAAGCGGGCCCAGCCCTTGGTCATGAAGACGATGTGGAAATCCGCGACATGCTGGTGCCAGCCAGTGCCGGCCTCGGGCGGGAAGTCCGGGTTGGCTTTGACCAGCTGGGCGATGACGCGCCCGCCGGTGGCGGCGTCCACCCCGAGATCCTTGTAGAGGAAGAAGCTGCGCAGACCGTCGGCGCGCCAGGGTGTGTCGGCGGGTTTGACGTGGGAGAAGAGATTCACAATCGCTTTATCGAGCATGAGCGGCTTCCTTCTCAGGGCGGAATTGAACGTTCAGCCTGCCACAAAGCATGCGCGGACCGCCAGAATTATTTTGCGGTGCAGCAAAAACGCAGAAAAATGAATAATTTACAAAAGTTTTTGGGGTGTGGCCGTTTTTTCGAAAAGGGCCACAAAGCGTTTGGGGAGGTGACGACGACGCCGTCACCCCCCAAACCTCTTCGCCGCTTTTTGAAAAAAGCGGCACCAAAAACTTTTAATCCTCATCCCGTTCCGGGCGCACCAGCACCTCGCGCTTGCCGACATGGTTGGCGGGTGAGACCACCCCTTCCTTTTCCATCTGCTCGATCAGCTTGGCGGCGCGGTTATAGCCAATGGTCAAGCAGCGTTGCAGATAGGAGGTGCTGGCCTTGCGGTCCCGCGCCACGATGGCCACGGCCTGGTCGTAAAGCGCGTTCTCGCCGGTGGTGTTGCCGCCGATAGCCCCGCCACCGCCGGCCGGGGCTTCCTCGTCCTCGCCGGGCTCGGTCACCTCATCCAGATAATTCGGCTCGCCCTGCTCGCGCAGATATTCCACCACCGCCTCCACCTCCTGGTCCGAGACGAAGGGGCCGTGCACGCGGGTGATGCGCCCGCCGCCGGCCATGTAGAGCAGATCGCCCTGGCCCAGCAGCTGCTCCGCCCCCTGCTCGCCCAGAATGGTGCGGCTGTCGAATTTCGAGATCACCTGGAAGGAGATACGGGTGGGGAAATTGGCCTTGATGGTGCCGGTGATCACGTCCACCGAGGGGCGCTGGGTGGCCATGATCACGTGGATGCCGGCGGCGCGCGCCTTCTGCGCCAGGCGTTGTACGCAGATTTCGATCTCCTTGCCGGCGACCATCATCAGATCCGCCATTTCGTCGATGAAGACGACGATGAAGGGCAGCGGCTCCAGCGCCAGCGGCTGTTCCTCGAACACCGGCTTGCCGGTTTCGGAGTCAAAGCCCGTCTGCACCCGGCGGGTGACGACCTCGCCGCGGCCGCGGGCCTCGTTCACCCGGTCATTATAGCCGCTGATATTGCGCACCGCGAGCTGGCTCATGGCGCGGTAGCGGCGGTCCATCTCGCGCACCACCCATTTCAGCGCCGCCACCGCCTTGGGCGGCTCCGTCACCACCGGGGTGAGCAGATGCGGGATGCCGTCATAGACCGACAATTCCAAAATCTTCGGGTCGATCATGATCAGCCGGCATTGCTCGGGCGAGAGCTTGAACAGCAGGCTCATGATCATCGCATTGACGCCGACGGATTTGCCCGAGCCGGTGGTGCCGGCGATCAGCAGATGCGGCATCCGGGCGAGATCGGCGATGATCGGGGCGCCGGAGATGTCCTTGCCCAGCGCCAGGGAGAGCGCGCCGTTCTGCCGGCCCCAATCGGCGGCCCCCAGCAGCTCGGAGAGGAACACCGTCTCGCGCTTGGCGTTCGGCACCTCGATGCCGATGACATTGCGCCCGGCGACGACGGCGATGCGCACGGACATCACCGAGAGCGAGCGGGCGATATCTTCCGAGAGGCCGATGACGCGGGCGGAGCGGATGCCCGGGGCGGGTTCCAGCTCATAGAGCGTGACCACCGGGCCGGGACGGATTTCGACGATTTTGCCCTGCACGCCGTAATCCTGCAGCACCGTCTCCAGCAGGCGGGCATTGTTCTGCAGCGCCTCCTCGGAGGGGCCGCTATTGCCGCGGGCCGGAGCGGCGCGCAGCAGATCGAGCGCCGGCGGCTCCCAGCCCAGCTCCTCCAGCGGCAAACGCTGCTGCTGCGGCGGCGCGGCACGGGTGGTGGCGACGGCCTTTACGTTCGGCTTGGCGCGCATCGGCAAGGCCGGTTCGCTGCGTGGGGCGGGCAGCGCCTCGTCCTCGTCATCCTCCGGGGCGCCCAGCGAGGGGACCCAGGCGCGGGAGGGTTCGGTGGCCTCCGCCGCGCCGCCGGAGGCGGTCTGCAGCAAGGGCGAGAGCCAGGAGGAGACGACGGCGGCGCTCTTGCGGCTATGGCTGGCGGCCCCCGAGGCGGCCTGCACCGCCCGCCTGCCGCCGGAGCGCCATTCGCCAGGGGTGAAGCCGAGCGCGAAGCCGAAACTGCCGAGGGCCAGGAGCATTGTGAGGATCATCACCAACCCGCCGCCCAGCTTGCCGAGCACGGAATGGCCCAGCGCGGTGACCATATGCGCCAGCACCTGCCCGGCGGCACCGCCCAGCCCGGCCGGCACCGGCCAGCCGAGCCGCCCGCCCGGGATGATCTGAAACGCCATCGCCAGCGCCATGGCGGCGAGCGGCATGGCGGCGCAGGCGAGGATGATGCGTGTCTTGGAATGGCCCACCTGGCCGCGAATACCCATGCGATAAGCCCAGGCCAGCAGCACCGCCACGGGGATGAAGGCGGCGATGCCGAAGCCTTGCAACATCAGATCCGCGATATCGGCGCCGGTGGTGCCGGCGAGGTTGTGGGCCGGGGTGGCGCTGATCGTGTCGAAAGAGGGATCGGCCGGGTTGTAGGAGGCGAGCGCCAGGCCGAGGGTGAGCGCGACCAGCGCGATAATGATGGCGCCAAGCTCGCCTGTCCGGCGCCTGAGCTGGGCGCGGATGGACGGAGATATGAAACGACGCGCACCCAGATCAACAGCCATGGCGTAAGTTATAGATGCCAGCGTTTGATTTTCAAAGTTTTTAAGAATGCTGCGGAGCAGCATAAAAGAGGAGCAAAAGTTTTTGAGGGTGTGGGAACTTTTTTCAAAAAGTTCCCACGAAGGTCTGGGGTGGTGGTACCGGCGTTGCCACCACCCCCGAACGTTTCGTGGCC
>NZ_JH976207.1:902451-921998 GCF_000306035.1 Acidocella sp. MX-AZ02 | reverse complement strand
ACGTTACGTACGTAACGTAACGAACGACACACACTTTTGCGCCCTTAAGTCAGATTCTTAGGAGGTCGCCGTCAGCGTGAACGCGACATCCACCTTCAGCCCGACATAATCGCCGCTGCTCCAGGCCCCCTGCCCCACGCCGAAATCCGTGCGGGTGAGCGTGATCTTGCCCTTCGCCACCGCCTTGCTGCCGGTGACTTCGAGCGTGAACGGCAGCGACACCGGCTTCTTCACGCCGCGAATCGTCAGCGTGCCATTGGCCATGAATTTGTCACCGCCCTGCGGGGTGAAACCGGTGGCATCGAAAGTCGCCTGCGGGAAGGCGCTGACATCGAACCAGTCCGAGCCCGGCATCGCCTGGTCGCGCTGGGCATCGCCGGATTTGGCGCTGGCCAGGGCGATGGTGAGATGCACATGCGCCTCCTGCGGCTTTGCTGGGTCGTAAGAGATCTGCCCGCCCCAGCTGCCGAAGCTGCCGGTGAAGGAGGCGCCGGTTTCGGTGCCGGTGAAGGTGAGGCTGGAGGCGGCGGGCTGGATGCTCCAATCCGCCGCCAGAGCCGGGGAGCCGGCCAGCAGGAAGCCGGCCAGGAGAAGTGAGGGTTTCATCAGGCGCTCCGGGAGAAGGGCAGCATGCGGGCCAGCACGCCGTCGCGTTTGAAAAATTGATGACGGATCACCGCCAGCAGATGCACCCCGATCGCCGCCAGGATGATGTAGGCGCTCCAGGCATGCAGCGTGCCGGCGCGGTGCTCGCCGAGCTGGCTCACCCAGCCCGCCGGCACGGGAAGCACGGGCCAGGGGATGGTTTTGTACAGAACCGTCGGGATATGCAGCGGCGAGAGCGAGGCGACCAGCCAGCCGCTGAGCGGAATTTCCAGCATCAGCAGATAGAGCAGATGGTGCGTGCCATGCGCGGCCTTGACCTCCAGCTTGGTCATCGAGCCGGGTAAGGCGGGCGGTTTGTGACCGATGCGCCAGAGAACCCGCAAAATCACCGCCGCCAGAATGGTGATGCCGATGGATTTATGCAGCTGGAACAGCATGAATTTGGTGCCGATGGGAAAGCCCCAATGCACCATCGCCAGCCCCATCGCGATCTGGAACAGCATCCCCAGCGCGATCACCCAATGCAGGGTGATCGCAACCAGATCATAGCGCGACCGCGCGGCCATATTACTTCTGAACGAAGGCGGCGCTGATGGTGATGGCGACATTGTCGCCGATCAGCGGCAGGTAGGTTTTCTGGTTGAAGTCTGAGCGCTTCAGCGAGCCGGAGAGGTTGAAGCCGATCGTATATTGCTTGCTCAGCGGGTTGATGCCGCCGGCATTGAACTTCGCCCTGAGGGTCAGCGGCTTGGTGACGCCATGGAAGGTGAACTCACCGGTGACCAGAGCGGTATCCTTGCCGGTGCGCACGATCTTCTCGGACTTGAATTCGATGGTCGGGTACTTCGCCGCATCGAACCATTCGGGGGATTTCAGCTCGCCATCCAGCGTGGTGTTGGTGGTGGTGACGCTGTCGGTCGGCACGGTGATGTCGAAGCTGGAGGCGGAGAGCTTCTTCGGGTCCAGCGTGAGGGTGCCGGCGGCGTTGGTGAAATCGCCGTACCAGGTGGTGAAGCCCATATGGTCCACCGCGAACAGGATGCGGGTATGGGTGGGCTCGACGCTGTAGGTGCCGGCCTTCACGTCCGCCGGGTTCGGGTTGGGGGCGGTCTGCGCCATGGCGAAGGCGGGCAGAGCGAGAGCAGCAAGCGCGATAACCTGGGTCTTCATGAGAACTCCCTGCGAAACACAATGAATAATGGCAAAAGTTTTTGGGGGTTTGGGGGCTTTTTTTCAAAAAGCCCCCAAGATTTTACAGTTTGGCGATCTCGGCCTCGGCCTTCGCCATCGACGGGGCGCGGTTATCAGGCAGCGCCAGGCCTTCGGCGCGCACGAACACAATGTCGGTGAGGCCGATGAAATTCAGCAGCGCGGTCAGGTGGCTCTCCTGATGCTCCAGCGCCGCCGCCGGGTTGCCCGGGGTGTAGAGCCCGCCACGGGTGGAGGCGATGATGACCTTCTTGCCCGCCGGGACGAGCCCGACCGGCACGCCGCCATCGCCATATTTGAAGCTCTTGCCGGCGACCAGCAGGCGGTCGATCAGCGCCTTCAGCTGGCTGGGGATGCCGAAATTATACATCGGCGCGCCGATGACGATGATATCGGCGGCGAACAGCTCGTCCATCGCGGCGGCGCCACGGGCGATGTCGGCCAAAGTGGCCTCGTCGGTGGGCGGGTGGCCGAACATGGCGCCGACATGGGCCGGAGAGAGATGACCCAGCGGGGTGGCGGCGACGTCCAGATACGAGATCTCGAGGCCGGGATGCTTCGCTTTTTCGCGCGCCACGATCTCGGCGGTAAGCTTGCGGGAGGCGGAATTATCGCCGAGCACGCTGGAATCGATATGCCAAAGCTTCATGATGTCACTCCTGACTATGGCGCCGGTCTGCGGCGCGGTTCGGAGCCTTATTAAAGAGATGATTTTCGGCGCAGAAGCCTATATATAAAGATGGATACCATCTTATTTGCCGATAGGTTCGCATGATTGAGGGCGTGACATTCGACCAGTTGCGGATTTTCGCCGCCGCGGCGGAGGAGAAGAGCTTTTCCGCCGCGGGGCGCAGGCTGGGGCGGGCGCAATCCGTGGTCAGCCAGGCGATCGCCAATCTTGAGGAGCAGCTGGGGGTGGAGCTGTTCCGGCGCGAGGGACGCTATCCGGAACTCACACCGGGGGGCGAGCTGCTGCTGGCCGATGCGAAGGCGATGCTGGGCGGCATGGCGCTGATGAAATCCCGCGCCAGGGGCATGGCGGCGGGAATCGAATCGGAGCTGTCCGTGGCGGTGGATGTGATGTTCCCGATGTCCGTGCTCACCCGCACGGCGGAGGTGTTCGGCAAGCGCTTCCCCCTCACCCCGCTGCGGCTTTATGTCGAGGCGCTGGGCGGGGTGGCGAAGAATGTGCTGCAGCAGCAAAGCCAGATCGGCATCTTGTGCAACCTGCCGATCAGCATTTCCGGGCTGATGACCGAGCGGCTGCTGGCGGTGGAGATGGTAAACGTCGCCGCCCCCTCGCATCCGCTGGCGATGAAGAACGCCCCTTTGGGTGAATGCGAGGTGGCGCAGCATGTGCAGCTGGTGCTGACCGACCGCACGGAACTGACCGACGGGCAGGAATTCAGCGTGCATTCCAGGCGCAACTGGCGGCTGGCGGATCTGGGCGCGAAACATGCGTTTCTGCTCGCAGGTCTTGGCTGGGGCGGTATGCCGCTGGAGATGGTGCAGAACGATCTCGATGCCGGGCGCTTGCGGGAATTGCAATTGCAGGACATTCCAGCACGGGTGCAGATCAGCATGTCCGCCGCCTACCGGCAGGATGCGCCGCCGGGCCCGGCCGGGCGCTGGTTCATCGAGCAGCTGAAAAACTTCGCCGTGGAATCCCAGGGCGTGCAGGAATTGAAGGAATACGCATGAAAACGCTGATCGTGCAGATCAAATGCGAGCTGGGCCAGGCCTATGAGGTGGCGGCCTATATCATCGACAATGTGATCCCCTGCCATATCTACTCGATTTCCGGGCCATATGATCTGATGGCGATCATCAATCTGGAGGAGGACGAGGATCCGGGATTGTTCGTGAACAAACATCTGCACAAGGTGCCGGGGATTCGGGATACTTCGACGATGACCGCGTTCAACGCGTTTACGCCAGGATAACAGAAGTTTTTGGGGTGCAGCCCTTTTTTCAAAAAGGGCTGCAAAACGTTTGGGGCGTTGGCAACCTCGTTGCCAACGCCCCAAACGTTTTCGCCGCTTTTTTGTAAAAAAGCGGCACCAAAAAACTTTTGCTAACCGCCGTCCGCGTCCAGGCCAGCGCCGGAGATCCCGGCCACGGCGCAGGCCTCGTCATTGTCCGACGTGCAGCCGGAAATGCCCACCGCACCGATGATCGCCCCGTTCTGGCGGATCAACACCCCGCCTGGCACCGGCACCAGCGAACCGCCAATGGCGGCGGTGGCGGCGGCGATGAAATAAGGCTGCTGCTCGGCCCGCTTCATCAGCGCCCGCGAGCCCATGCCCAGCCCCAGCGCGCCTTGCGCCTTGCCCATCGCGATTTCGCCACGCTTCAGCGAGGTGCCATCCTGCGCCGCGAACGCCTTCTGCGCGCCGCGCGCATCCAGCACCACCACCGCCAGCGGCTTGGTCTCGATGCTCTTGGCATGGGCCAGCGCCCCCGCGATGATTTTCTGCGCGGTCTCCAGCGTCAACGCCATGGTCTATCCTTCCAGTTCCGAATCCCAATACAGATAATCGCGCCAGCTCTCATGCAGATAGTTGGGCGGAAAATGCCGCCCGCGCTCCTGCAGCTCATAGCCGGTGGGCCGGCGCGGCTCCTGTCGGGGGATCATATTGCACTCGCGCGGCATTTTCGAGCCCTTGCGCAGATTGCAGGGGCCGCAGGCGGTGACGACATTCTCCCAGCTGGTCCGCCCGCCGCGGGCGCGCGGGATCACATGGTCGAAGGTCAGCTCCTGGGTGGCGCGACGATCAAGGCAATATTGGCAGGAAAACCCGTCACGCAGGAACACGTTGAACCGCGTGAAGGCAGGCATGCGCGCCGAGGGAATGAAATCGCGCAAGGCGATCACGCTGGGCAGGCGCATGGAGAAGCTGGGCGATCTCACCTCTTGCTCATATTCCGACAGCACCGAAACCCGGTCCAGGAACACCGCTTTCACGGCATCCTGCCAGGTCCAGGTCGATAACGGAAAATAGGAAAGCGGACGGAAATCCGCATTGAGGACGAGGGCGGGAAAATGCAAACCGCCGTCGGGCATCAGTCTCGCCTATCCGGGCTGAGGCCGAAATCTTGGGGGGCAGATACGAAACGCTGCCACATATGGTAGGCCGTTCGAGTCATGTGGACTTTATGACAGGCGGCGCGATGGGCGGCAAGCATCGGGCTTGATTGTCGCCCATTTGTCATCTGCAAGGCCGGTTCGTGAAGCCAGGGCGGCGCGCTATATCAGGGGGCAATATGAGCATCATCTCCCGCTTCGCCCCCAGCCCCACCGGCTATCTGCATCTGGGCCACGCTTATTCCGCCTGGCTCGGGCGCAGCCGCGCGGCGCAGTGGTTTTTGCGGCTGGAGGATATCGACACCACGCGCTGCAAGGCAGAATTCGCCGATGCGATCAAAGAAGACCTGGCCTGGCTGGGGCTGCGCTGGGAGGGGGAGGTGCGACTCCAATCCGCGCATTTCGCCGATTATCGCGCGGCTTTGGAGGGGCTGGCGGGGCGCGGGCTGCTTTATCCGTGCTTTTGCAGCCGCGCGGAAATCGCCAAGGCGCAATCCGCTCCGCATGCGGCGGAAGGCATCTACCCAGGCACCTGCAAGCATCTGAGTGCCGCCGAACGCACGGCACGGATGGAGAACGGCGCGCCTTACGCGCTGCGGCTGGATACAATGCGCGCCTGCGCTGAGGCTGGGCCGTTGCGGTTCTTCGAGGAAGCGACCGGCTGGGTGGAGGCGCAGCCTCGCCGGCTGGGCGATGTGGTGCTGGCCCGCAAGGACACGCCAACCAGCTATCATCTCTGCGTGGTGCATGACGATGCGCTACAGGGGGTGACTCATGTGATCCGCGGCGAGGATCTGCGTGAGGCGACGCATATCCAGGTGCTGCTGCAAAAGCTGCTGGGCTATGAAACCCCGATCTACCATCACCATCGCCTGCTGCTGGGGCCGGACGGGCAAAGGCTGGCCAAGCGCGACAAGGCGCAGACGCTGCGCGCCTTGCGGGCGGAGGGCGTGCATCCGGACACGCTGCTGCACGGATTCGCGGCATGAGGCGGGCACTGGCAGCTCTCGGCTGGGCGGCGCTGTTCGCGGCCATTGGCGCGGTCTTATGTTTCGCGGCCGGGGATCTCGCCGCCGATCCCGGGCATTACCCCCTAAAAATGCAGCTTTATTTCCTCGGGCTGGGGGCGGCCGAGGGGCTGGCGCTGGGCCTGCTGGCGCTGTGCTTTGGCGGGCTGCCCGGCACAAGGGCCACGGGGCCTGCCTGGCTCGGGCCGCTACGTGCAATCTGGCTGCTGCTCCTGGCCGGGCTGGTGATGGGGCTGGCGACTTTGCTGCCGGTGCTGCTGCCGCTGGATGCCGGGCTGTTGCAAAGCCTGCATACCGGGCGGGTACATCTGCCGGATTTCCACAAGCCGCTGAGCCTGATGGAGATCGTCATTAGCGGCGAGCTGGCGGTGGCACTCTGGCTGGTGGGCGCGCTGCGCCGGCTGGGCCCGGCTCTGGCGCAGGATGGCAGCCCCGCTGGCCTCGCCTGGCGCCCGGCGCGCGGCCAGGATTATGCGCTGGCGCTGATCCTGGCCCTGGCGGTGATCCTGCTGGTGCTGGGGATTTTTCATCTGCTGCCACCGGATCCGGCGAAGCTGCAATCCCTGCCCTCGGCGCGGATGCTCTCCGGCCCGCTCTGGGCGCTGCCGGCCTTGCTGCTAGCCATCTGCGTGCTGGCGCCGATTGTCGAGGAGATTCTGTTTCGCGGCATTCTGTTCGCGGGGCTGGCCAGCCGGCTTGGCCCAGTTTGGGCGGCCTTGCTCTCCAGCCTGCTCTTCGCGGCCCTGCATGCGCCCGAAAAGCTGCATTACCCGCCGGGCTTCGTGGATGTGACGCTGCTAGCGCTGATCAATTGCGGCTTGCGGCTGCGGCTGGGCTCCATTCGCCCCGGCATCGCCTTGCACATCGCCTATAATACCGGCCTGTTGCTCGCCGCCCCGCTGTTACATTAGCCAATAATGGGGCATTTGGCAGGGGAAGGGGAATTCGGTACACTAACCGCCGATAGCGGTTTTGGAGTGTAGGTTATGGGTGGTTTAAGCATCTGGCATTGGCTGATTGTTCTCGTCGTTGCCCTCCTTCTGCTGGGCGGCCGCGGCCGGGTGAGTTCGATGATGGGTGACCTCGGCAAGGGCATCAAGAGCTTCAAGCAGAGCATGGCCGAGGAAGACAAGCCCGCTGAAAAGCCCGCGCCCGCGGCTGACGCGCGGATGAGCGAGCTGAACGCCCCGCTGCCGGAGCAGCAGGTCAAGACCACGACGACCCACCAGGGCTGACATGGTCCCATCTGAGGCGGCGTCGGCGCTGGCGGAGATCGGGCGCCGAATGGATGCGCGCGGCTGGGTTCCCGGCTCCGCCGGCAACCTGTCCTCGCGCCTGGACGGGCAGAGCATCGCCATTACCCGCAGCGGTGTCCATAAAGGCCGGCTGAAGCCGGATGAGGACATCATCGCGGTGGATTATGCCGGCAAGCCGCTGGTCTCCAACCAGAAGCCGAGTGCGGAGACGCTGCTGCATTGCCAGCTCTACCGGCTGTTCCCGCCCGTGGGCGCGGTACTGCACGGCCATTCCGTGGCCGCCACCGTGCTCTCCAAGGAGGGGCCGATCAGCTTCGCCAATTATGAGCTGCTGAAAGCCTTCGGCTTTCCTACCCATGAGCTGGAAATCACCCTGCCGGTTTATGAGAACGACCAGGATATCGGCCGGCTGGCGGCCTTGATCGAGCCCGATCTGATCGCGGAAACGCCGATCGGCTATGTGCTGGCCGGGCATGGCATCTATGCCTGGGGCAAAGATGTCGAGCATGCCTATTGGCGCCTGGAGGCGCTGGAATTCCTGCTGGCCTGTGAGCTGGAGCGGAGGAAGCTGAAATGAGCCGTCTGACCGTTTATGAAGACACCAACCCCGGCACGCCGGTGTTCGACAGCACCGATCCGGTGGCGGTCGCCGCCGAGCTGAAGACCATCGAGGTCGGGTTCGAGCGCTGGGAGAGCCCGGTGCAGCTTTCCGCCGAAGCCAGCTCGGATGAGATTCTGGAGGCTTACCGGCCTTATCTGGACACGCTGATGGGCGAGACCGGGGCGGGCTCGGCGGATGTGATCAAGCTCTCGCCGGATCATCCGCAGGCCGGCGCGCTGCGGGAGAAGTTCCTCTCCGAGCATACCCATAGCGAGCCGGAAATCCGGTTCTTCGTGGAGGGGGCCGGGCATTTCGTGCTACACGCCAATGGCCGCGTCTATGACGCGCTCTGCGAAAAGGGCGATCTGATCTTCGTGCCCACCGGCATCAAGCATTGGTTCGATGCCGGGCCGGCGCCGAGCTTTACCGCCTTGCGGGTGTTTACCGACCCGTCCGGCTGGGTGGCGCAATTCACCGGGGATGAGATTTCCAAGCGGTTTCCGGTCGCGTGATTCTCTCGGTCATCACGGATATCGAGGGCACCACGACGCCGATCAGCTTCGTGCATCGGGTGCTGTTTCCTTATGCGCGGGCGCGGATGGCGGATTTCCTGGCCGCCCATCCGGAACACCCGGCGCTGGCCGAGGTGGCGGAGCCGAAGCTGGAGACGCTGCTGGGCTGGATGGACCGGGATGAGAAGATCACCGCGCTGAAGAGCATTCAGGGCGAGATCTGGGCCGAGGGCTACGCCAAGGGCGAGCTGACCGGGGAGATTTACGCGGACGTGCCCCCTGCCTTGCGCCGCTGGATGCGCGCCGGCTTGCGGCTTTACGTCTATTCCTCGGGCTCCGTGGCCGCCCAGAAGCTGCTGTTCCGCCATACGCCGGAGGGAGACCTCACGCCTCTGTTTCAGTCTTATTTCGATACGACCGTCGGGCCAAAGCGCGAATCGGGCAGCTATCAGGCCATCGCCCGGGCGATCGGCGGGGCGCCGGAGGAGGCGTTGTTTCTCTCGGATGTCGAAGCCGAGTTGGACGCGGCGGCGGCGGCGGGGCTGGCGACCTGCCAGCTGGTGCGCCCGCAGGATGAGACCAGGCCCAGCGCCAAACATAAAAACGCGGTGGATTTCAAAGATGTCGCAGAATTTTACCACCTCCCCCGCGGATAAGCGGCCGGTCGCCCTCTTCCGCGCGCTGTCTGAGCGCCTGCAGAAAGCCCCGCTCGCGCGGGCTTTTTTGTGGGGGCTCGCCGCCGCCCTGGCGCTGCCGCCGGTGCATCTGCTTCCGGTTCTGCTGTTTTCCGTGCCGGCCTTGCTGCGGCTGGTGGACCAGGCGCCGAACTTAAAACGCGCGGCGCTGACCGGCTGGTGCTACGGCTTCGGCCTGGCGCTCGCCGGGCTGTACTGGATCACCGAGCCCATCCTCACCGAGGCGCAGACCTTCTGGTGGCTGGTGCCGCTCGCCGCCCCGGCGCTGGCCTTTGCGGTGGCGTTCTACACCATCCCGCCAGTGCTGGCGGCGCGGCTGGTACGGCCGGGGCTGGGCCGGGTGCTGGTCTTCACCGGGGTCTGGGGGCTCTCCAACCTCGCCCAGCAATTCCTCTTCACCGGCTTTCCCTGGAATTTCTGGGGCACGGATTGGGCGATTCCTGGCACGCTCGGCAATATCTTCCTGCAGCCGGCAAGCCTGTTCGGAGTTTACGGGCTGACGCTGCTCACCGTCTTCCTGGCCGCGATGCCGCTCTTCGGCCGCAAGGGGCTGGCGGCGCTGGTGGCGGTGCTGGCCCTTTGGGCCGGCTATGGCTGGGTGCGGCTGGCCACCCCCGAGGGCCAGACCGACACGAAAGTCGCCCTGCTGCAGCCGGATTTTCCGGAGCCGCCGGATTTCTCCCGCCCGGCTTTGCTCGCCAACTGGCAGCGCCTGCTGGCGATGAGCCAGGCCGGGATCAAGGCCGGGGCGACCACGGTGATCTGGCCCGAAGCCGCCAGCCCCTGGCTGCTGCAGAGCGACGATAATGCCCGCGCCCAGCTTGCCGCCGTCACCGGCACCACCCCGATCATCGCCGGCAGCCTGCGAGTCGCCGGGCCGAAGGATTACCGCAACTCCTTGATCGTCACGGACGGGCCACAACCACCGCTTGCCGTCTATGATAAATGGAAGCTGGTGCCGTTCGGCGAATATATGCCGCATTGGATTCCGCTGAAGATCATCCCCAGCCTGCTCGAAGGCGGCTTCACCCCCGGCAGCGGCCCGGAAACCATCGCCGACATCCCCGGCCTGCCGGCTTTCGCGCCGATCATCTGCTATGAGGCGATCTTCAGCGGCCAGATTATCGACGAGGCGCACCGCCCCTCCTGGATCGTCAACATCACCGACGATGCCTGGTTCGGCGATTCGGCCGGGCCGCGCCAGCATTTCGCCGATGTCCGTTTGCGCGCCGTGGAAGAGGGATTACCGCTGGTGCGCGCTGCAAATTCCGGGATTTCGGCGGTCATCGATCCGTTCGGACGGGTGACCGCCTTATTGCCGCTGGATGCGCAGGGCGTGCTCGTCGCGCCGCTGCCGGCCGCCCAACCCGCGACTCTCTATGCGCGCTGGGGGCTTGAAATCCCCTTGATGCTATCATTGGCCCTGCTCATCGCCGGTCTCGCCATAGGATACACCAAAAAGTTGCAAAATTGATAGGGTTATAAATGTTGTGTCTATTTAATAATTCAATTTGATGAGTTTTGTATTGATTTTGCGGTTAACGCCTGTTAACTTAACTTAGGCTAGTATATCCTGGCCTTTTTGTTATTCTATGTGCCGTTCACGTGGCGCACGCGCGCGTCGACTGGAACGGTCAAATCTTAATTCGACGTAATCGCGTCGGATGCTGGAGAGTAAGACATTTATGGCTGAAGAGAACGCTGAGCGTCCGGAACGTGAAAGCCGTCCCAGTCCCATCGACGTGCATGTCGGGTCGCGGATTCGTCTCCGCCGGACTTTGCTGGGCATGTCCCAGGAACGCCTCGGCGATGCGCTGGGGCTGACTTTCCAGCAGGTGCAGAAATATGAGCGCGGCATGAACCGCGTTGGCGCCTCGCGCCTGTTCGATATTTCGCGGATCCTGGATGTCCCCATCTCCTATTTCTTCGATGATATGCCCGAGGGCATGGCCGAGAGCCCGGTTTCCGGCCCGCGCGGCCGCACCTATGGCTTCGCCGAGCAGCAGGAGCCGTTCAGCGTCGGCATCGATGATCAGCTCACCAAGCGCGAAACGCTGGAGCTGGTGCGGGCCTATTACCGCATCCCCGACGCCCCGATGCGCAAGCGGATCTTCGATCTGATCAAGTCCCTGGCGCCGGCGGACGCCAGCTTCGAAGAGAATTGATCGAGCGCGTTGAAAAAGGCCCCGCAAGGGGCCTTTTTCATGCCCCTGCCCTTCGCCGCCCAGCCTATGAAGCCGCCAACAAGCGCGTATAATCAAAGGCCAAGCAACAAGACGAGGTGCGGGACATGGCCGATACACAATTGACCCTGCCAGAGCTGCGGGCGCTGGCCGAACGCGGCGCGTTGGATGTGGTGATCATGGCCATCCCGGACATGCAAGGCCGCCTGCAAGGCAAGCGGGTGATGCCGCGCCATTTCCTGGAAATGGTGGCGCAGGGCGAGGCGGAAGGCTGCGCCTATCTGCTGGCCACCGACATCGAATGCCAGCCGATCGAGGGCTATGCGATCAATAACTGGGAAAAAGGCTTCGGGGATTTCGTCTTCCGGCCGGACCTCGCGACGCTGCGCCTGGCCCCCTGGCAGGAGGGGGCGGCGATCGTGCTGTGCGATATCGAGCTGCCCGGCCATCAGCCGGCCGCGGTGGCGCCGCGCACCATCCTGAAGCGCCAGTTGGAGCGGCTGCGCGGCCATGATCTGTTCGCTTATGCCGCCACCGAACTGGAATTCATCCTGTTCAAGGACAGCTATGAGGCCGCGTGGGACAAGGGCTATCGCGGCCTCACCCCGGCCAACCAGTATAATAACGACTATTCCATCCTCGGCACCGCCCGGGTGGAGCCGCTGCTGCGGCGCATCCGCAATGCCATGGAGGCGGCGGGTATCCAGGTCGAGACCTCGAAGGGCGAGTGCAATCTCGGCCAGCACGAGATCAATTTCCGCTACGGCCCGGCGCTGGAATGCTGCGACAAGCACGTGATCTACAAGGAAGCGGCCAAGGAGATCGCGGCGCAGGAAGGGCAGGCCCTGACCTTCATGGCCAAATATAATGAGCGCGAGGGCAATAGCTGCCATGCCCATCTCTCGCTGCGCAACGCGGCGGGCGAGGCTGTGTTTCTGGATGCCGAGCAGCACGGCCCGTCGCGGCTGTTCCGGCAATTCATCGCCGGGCTGCTGCGCCATGCCGAGGAGACGACCTTATTCTACGCCCCCAACATCAACTCCTATAAGCGCTATGTCGCCAGCAGCTTCGCGCCGACGGCCCTGGCCTGGGGCATGGATAACCGCACCTGCGCCTTCCGGGTGGTGGGGCATGGGCCGGGCCTGCGGGTGGAAAACCGGCTGCCGGGCGGGGATGTGAACCCGTATTTGGCGCTGGCCGGGATGATCGCCGCGGGGCTCGCCGGGATCGAAGGGGATTACGCGCCGGTGGCGCCCTTCACCGGCAACGCCTATCAGGCGGCATTACCCCGGGTGCCAGCCAGCCTGGGCGACGCGGCGCTGCATTTCGCCTCCAGCGCCTTCGCCCACGCCGCCTTCGGCGCCGAGGTGGTCTCCCACTACGCCAATATGGCCAAGGTGGAGCTGGACGCCTTCAACGCCGCAATCACCGATTGGGAAAAATTCCGCTCTTTCGAGCGGATGTAAGCCGGGCGCT
This sequence comes from Acidocella sp. MX-AZ02, assembly GCF_000306035.1. Taxonomy (NCBI): domain Bacteria; kingdom Pseudomonadati; phylum Pseudomonadota; class Alphaproteobacteria; order Acetobacterales; family Acidocellaceae; genus Acidocella; species Acidocella sp. MX-AZ02. The sequence continues at coordinate 909,347 of NZ_JH976207.1, read as the reverse complement.
TCAGAGCGCCTTCTGCATGATCACCACGTCCAGCCAGCGCTCCAGCTTGAAGCCGACCTTGCGCATCGTGCCGGCATGCTGGAAGCCCAGGCTGGCATGCACGCCGATCGAGGCGGTGTTCTCCGAATCCCCGATCAGCGAGACCATCTGCTTATAGCCCGCCGCCTGCGCCGCTTCGACCAGCCCGAGCACCAGCGCCTTGCCGACCCCCTGGCCGCGCACATCCTCGCGCACATACACGCTGTCCTCGACCGTATGCTTATAGGCCGGGCGGGTACGGAACGGGCCGTAATAGCCATAGCCCAGGATTTTCGGCCCGTCCTCGGCCACCAGCCAGGCATAGCCGGCTGCCTGATTGGCCTCGAATCGCTGGCTCAACTCCTCCAGAGAGGGCGGCACATCCTCGAAAGAGCCAGTGCCGTGCAGCACATGATAGGCGTAGATCGCCTGCATCTGCGCCAAATCGTCGGTGGTCGCGGGTCTGATTTTCATGGGCCTGCCTGTCATTTGCGCTTCTGGGTAATGCAACCCGCCCGGCGATGGCAAATCCCGAGCTGACCGAAAACCAACAATCATTTCATGAAGTTTACAAAATTTTATATTTTTGTGTATTTTATGAATTGGTTATCTTTCGCTGGCCCGCTGTCTTACCGTTGTGCTCCGCGCCGTTTTCCGGGCATAAAGCGGGTGCGTCACGGTGCCTAGCGCCGCCGGATGCTGCCGCATGAGTGAGGGTTGAGACCATATGAATGACACGCCGCGCAACCCGGGATTGGGCGCCGACGAGCCGAGAGGTCCCGCCAATCCCGACATGGCGGCCCTCAGCGATGCCAAGCTGCAGCTGAACCAGGCTGGCGAGGCGCGGATGGCGGCGGTGCTGAACGTCGCCCGCTTCCATGGCGTCGAAATGGATCTGGACGGGCTGCGCCTGCGCGGCAGCGAGGCCGCACCGCCGCCGCCGGAGCTGGTGGTCTGGCTGAAGGAGGCCGGGCTGTGGGCGCGTGGCGTGCAGATGAATTTCCGCCAGATCATGAATATGGAGTCACCCTCCCCCATCATCCTGCTGCTGGATGATGGCGGCGCCGCCTTGCTGGTGGGGCGCGACCGGGGACGCGGCGTGCTGGTGCTGCGTGACCCGCGCCAGCCGACCTCCGCCGCCCCGGTGCTGGTGGATGAGCTGCGGCTGAAGCAGGTCTGGAGCGGCGCCACCTTGCTGATCCGCTCCAGCCGCCATGGCGCGCTCGAGGAACAGCCTTTCAATCTCGGCATGATCGCGCGGATCGTCTGGGGCGATGCGAAGATCCTGCGCGATATCGCCATCACCTCGGTGACGCTGACCGTGCTCAGCCTGGTGCCGATCCTGGTGGTGATGCGCATCATCGGCGTGGTCATCCAGTTCCACAGCACGCAGACACTCAATCTCGTCATCATCCTGATGCTGGTCGCGGTGCTGTTCGAGGCGATGATGACCTGGAGCCGCAAGATGATGGAGGTGGTGCTCGCGGCGAAGCTGGACGCGAAGCTCAACCTGATGATCTTCGACCGGCTGGTGGCGCTGCCGATCGAATTTTTCGAACGCGAGCAGGCCGGGCAGATTTCCTACAAGATCAGCCAGGTCAACCGGGTGCGGGACTTCCTCACCGGCAAGCTGATGAACGCCTTCATCGACGTGTTCATGCTGATCCTGCTGCTGCCGATCCTGTTCTATATGAGCGCGCCGCTGGCCTGGACCATCCTGATCGCCGCCGCCCTGATCGCGGCGATCATCGCCGTGTTCCTGCGCCCGATCGGCATCCTGATCGGCAAGGTGATCGCGGCGGAATCGGCCAAGGGCTCGATCCTGATCGAAACCGTGTTCGGCATCCGCACCGTCAAGGCGCTGGCGCTGGAGAATACCCCGCGCCACGCAATGGGATGCCAGCGTCGCCGAGGTGGCGGAGCTGAATGTCGAGCAGGCGCGCATGGCCAACTGGCCGGCGGTGCTGACCATGCCGCTGCAGCGTTATTGCAGCTATGGCGTCATTCTGGTCGGCGCCTTCATCGTGCTGCACACCCAGAACTCGATCGACAGCGCCAGCCTGTTCGGCTTCATGCTGCTGGGCGGCCGCGTCGCCGGCCCGTTGGTCAGCCTCGCCGGCCTGCTGGACGAGGTGCATCAGGCCCGCGCCTCGATCGATCAGGTCGGCCATGTGCTGAACCGGCCAAATGAGCGCCAGGCGCTGACCACGGGGCTGCGGCCGCGCTTCGAGGGCGCGATCGAGTTCCGGGACGTGACCTTCCGCTATGAAGGGGCCAAGACCCCGGCGCTGGACAAGATGAATTTCAAGATCCCCGCCGGCACCATGCTGGGGCTGGTCGGGCGCTCGGGCTCGGGCAAATCCACCATCACCCGGCTGCTGCAGGGCATCAACCGCGACTATGTCGGTTCCATCCGCATCGACGGCACCGATATGCGCGAGATCAATCTGCGCCATATCCGCAAGAATTTCGGCATGGTGCTGCAGGATAACTTCCTGTTTCGCGGCACGGTGCGGGATAATATCATCGCCGGGCGGCCGGGCCTGTCCTTCGAGGATGCGGTGCGCGCCGCGCGCCTGGCCGGGGCCGAGGAGTTCATCGAGCGTCTGCCCAATGGCTATGACACCTTCATCCAGGAAGGCTCGCCCAACCTCTCCGGCGGGCAGAAGCAGCGCCTGGCCATCGCCCGCGCGCTGATCTCCGACCCGCGCGTGCTGATCCTGGACGAAGCCACCTCGGCGCTCGACCCGGAAAGCGAGGCGCTGGTGAATGCCAATATCCAGCGCATCGCCGCCGGGCGGACGATGGTCATCGTCTCCCACCGCCTCTCCTCGCTGCTGGATTGCGACCTGATCATGGTGCTCGATCAGGGCAAGACCATGGATATCGGGCCGCATAAGGAGCTGGTCCAGCGTTGCGCCATCTATCGCCATCTCTGGTTCCAGCAGAACCGCCACCTTGCGCCTGAAGGGTTCGACGATGAATCGTCTCAGCCAGCTATTGTCTAAATCCCCCCGGCGCGCGCTGGCGACCACCGGCGCGGAAGACACGCTGCCGATGGCGGCGCTGGAATTCCAGTCCCCGACCGCCGCCGTCATCGCCACACCGCTGCCGCCGCTGGCGCGCTCGACCGGCTATACGATCACCGCTCTGGTGGCGATCGTGCTGCTGATCGCCGCCGTGTTCAAGGTGGACCGGCTGGTGACCGCCACCGGCATCCTGAACGCCACCACGCCGGATATCAGCGTGCAGGCCTTCAGCGCCGCCTCGATCGTGCGCGACATCAATGTCCGCCCGGGCGACCTCGTCTATAAGGGCCAGGTTCTGGCCTCGCTGGACCCGACCTACGCGACAGCGGACTATGATTCCCTCACCCAGCAGGAGCAGAACTACGCCGCCCAGGTGGCGCAGCTGAAGGCGCAGGAAGAGGACAAGCCCTATGTGCCGGATCCCAACAACCCGTCCTCGGCGCTGATGCTGCAGACCTATAACCAGCAGATGGGCCAGTATCATTATACGCTGGAGAATTACGACCAGCAGATCAACCAGCTGAAAACCCAGATCACCGGCTACCAGCAGCAGGCGGATTATTATGCCCAGCGCCTGAAGATCGCCACCAATGTCGAGGCGATGCGCAAGAAGCTGCAGCAGATGCAGGTCGGCAGCCAGCTCGATTCAGAGGCCGCGACCGATGAACGGGTGAATGTCCAGGCGCAGCTCTCACAGGCCCAGTCCCAGGCGCAGGCGGATGAGCGCCAGCTCGCCGCGGTGCAGGCCCAGCGCGACAGCTTCGCGCAGGAGTTCCGGGCGAAAATCTCGACCGATCTCGCCACCGCGCTGAATAATCTCGCCCAGTCCCAGCAGGAGCTGGCGAAGGCGAAGCTCAACCATGCGCTGCTGGTGCTGCAGGCGCCGCAGGATGCGATCGTGCAGAGCGTGGCCCCGGTTTCCGTCGGCTCCGTGCTGCAGGCCGGCCAGCAGCTGATGCAGCTGGCGCCGATCAACGCCCCCTTCATCGTCGAGGCCGATATTCCCGCCGATGAATCCGGCTTCGTGCGGGTGGGCGACAAGGTGACCATCAAGTTCAACACGCTGGATTCCACCCGCTATGGCAGCGCCGTGGGCACCGTGCAGTCGGTCAGCCCGGAGAGCATCAACCCGCAGAACCAGGAAAATGCCGTGACCATGGGCGCGCCGCTGCCCACCGCGCCGCATACGCTGTATTACAAGGCGCAGATCTCCTTGGATGTGATGAACCTGCATAATGTGCCGCCCGGCTTCCGGCTGGTGCCGGGGATGCCGCTGGAGGCGGATATCGTCGTCGGCAAGCATTCCATCCTCTCTTATTTCCTCTCGCAGATGGCGCCTGTCGCCTATCAGAGCTTGCACGAGCCCTGAGCCATGGCGGTGAAATTCTCCCTTGCCGACAAGCTGGCGGCGCGCAATCCGCAAAAGGCCCTGGCCCGCGCCCGCGAGCTGGCGGCCCAGGGCGCGCATGAGCGGGCCTTCCCGCTCTTCGCCACCGCCGCCGAGGCCGGGCTGGCGGACGCGGCGCGGGAGCTTGGCTTTTATTACCTGAATGGTGCCGCCACCGGCTTTCGCAGCGCCAAGGAGGCGGCGCGCTGGCTGCTGCTGGCCGCCCAGGCGGGGGATGCCAAGGCGCAGGCGGAGCTGGGCAATCTCTACGCCCATGGGCTCTACCGCGATGATGACAGCCAGGCCCTGTTCGCCCCCCAGGACCAAGGCGCCGACACGCCCGAGCAGACCGCGCCGGACCTTCAGGCGGCTCTGAAATGGCTGACCCTTGCCGCCGAGGCCGGGGAAGCCAATGCGCAGACCCAGCTAGGCTATCTCTATTCGCGCGGCCCGGCTGAGGTGCAGAATATCGAGCAGGCCAAGCATTGGTATGGCCGCGCCGCCGCCGCTGGCCTGCCGCACGGCCATCTCGGGCTGGGCACCATCCTGCTGCTGGAAGCCGATGACGACGAGAAAACCTTTGCCGCCGTCGCGCATATCCGCAAGGCGGCCGAGGCGGATCTGGCCACCGGGCATTTCTATCTCGGGCTGATCCATGAGCGCGCCATCGGCGTGCATGCGGATCTCGAACAGGCCGCCAGGCATTACAAGCTGGCGGCGGAGAAGGGCATCCGCGATGCCCAGCACCGCTATGGCATCATGCTGTATCAGGGCCAGGTGATCGCGCAGAACAAGGTGGAGGGCGAAACCTGGCTGCGCCGCGCCGCCCTGGCCGGCGATGCCGAGGCGGCGATGCGCGTCGGCGAGATCTACGCCAAGGGCGATGACGGGTTTCCGCCGAATTATGCCGAGGCCGCCAACTGGTTCCGGGTGGCCGCCGAGGGCGGGCATCGCGGGGCGGCGCGCACGCTCGGGCTGCTCAACCTCACCGGCATCGGCGCCGTGCCGCGCAACCCGGACGAGGCGGCGAAATGGCTGCGTCTGGCCGCCGAGCAGGGCGATCAGCGCGCCCAGACGGATCTGGCCAGCATGGTGGTCAAGCGTCAGGTCAATCCGCGCGTCGCGGAGATTCCGCCGGTGCAGGACTGGTTCGCCAAGGCAGCCGAATCCGGCGATCCGATCGGCGCCTATAATTTCGCGGTCTGCCTGGCCGAAGGGGTCGGCGTGGCGCGCGATGACGCGGCGGCGGCGCATTGGTTCCGCAAGGCGGCGGACAATGTCGTCAATGCCCAGTATCGCTATGGCCGCATCCTCGCCGAAGGGCGCGGGGTGGAGCAGAATCTGGAGGAGGCGCGGTTCTGGCTGCAGAAGGCCGCCGATTTCAATCTGCTGCCGGCCTTGCTGGATCTCGCCATGCTGCATCTGCAAGGCCTCGGCGGCCCGCGCGACGATGAGGCGGCGCGGGTGCTGTTTGAGCGCGCCAGCGAACAGGAGAGCGCGGAGGCGATGTTCTCGCTCGGCGCGCTCTATGGCGGCGGCCATCAGATCGAGACCGATCGCGCCAAATCCCTCGCCTGGTACCGCCAGGCGGCGCAGCGCCAGCATCCCCGCGCGGCCTTGATGCTCGGCCTGTATCTGCGCGATGGCATCGCCACCGCGCCCGATCTCGAAGCCGCACGGCAATGCTTCAGCTTCGCCGCCGAGGCGGGGCTGGACGAGGCCAAGGCCGCGCTCGCTGGCCTGCCACCGGCGGCAGCGGCGGAATGAGCCGCATCCGCGCTTGAGCAAAACGCCCGGCACGGCAGACCCCAGCACCGCCACCGCCGCCTATCTACGGGCGCAGCGTCCGGGCGAGGATGCGCTGTTCTGGCTGCAGCGCGCCAAGCGGCTGGCGCCGAAAGACCCCAGGATCGATCTCGAACTGGCGCAGCGCGAGCTGGCGGCCGGGCCGGACGGTGCGAAGCGGGCGGCGGCGCGTTTCGCCGAGATCGCGGCCAAGCATGACAGCGCCACCGCCTGGATTGGCCTGGCCATCGCCGCGCAGATCCAGGGCGATGCCGCCGCCGCCGCCCGCGCCGCCGAGGAGCTGTTGGCCCGTCATTGTCTGGGGGAGGATCCGCAGCTGCCGGCGTTCCTGCAGCATATCAGCCTGAATGCCGGCTATGGCGGGTTTCAGGGAATGGATGCGCAAGGGACACGCATCCAGCACGGCCAGCCGCCCTTTCTGGGGGCGCCACCTGACGAGGCGGTGCTGAACCGGATCGAAGGGGTGGTGGAGGCGCATCGCGGCGGGCTGCGCGGCTGGGCGGTGCGCCCGGCCGCACCGGACCAGAAGCCGCGCCTCATCGTTACTGGCGGCAATGGCGCCCGGCTCAGCCTCACCTGCGGCGCGGCGCTGCAGGCGGACGACGCCACGCCGCTGCTGCCGCGCTACCGGTTTAGCCTCACCGCCCGGCGCCTCG
>NZ_JH976207.1:888715-902351 GCF_000306035.1 Acidocella sp. MX-AZ02 | reverse complement strand
CCATCATCATGCCGGTCTATCGCGGGTTGGAGGAGACCAGGGCCGCCCTGGCCAGTGCGCGCCGCGCCTTGCCGCCCGGCGCAAGGCTGATCGTCGTCGATGACGCCACCCCGGAGCCGGCCCTGGCCGCCCTGTTGAACCGGGCGGCAAAGCGCGGCCAGATCGAGCTGCTGCGGCACGAAGCGAATCGGGGCTTCTGCGACGCGGTGAATACCGGCCTGGACGCGGCCAAAAATCACGATGTGATATTACTCAACAGTGACGTTTTGGTCCCGAAAGATGCCTTCGCGACACTGCGCGAGGTCGCCTATGCGGCGCCCTGCATCGGCACCGTCACCCCACTCTCCAACGAAGCGACGCTCTGCTCCTATCCCGATCCCGCCGGCGGCAATGCGATGCCGGATCTGGCGGGCGCCACCAGGCTGGACCGGCTGGCCCATAAAACCAACGGGCTGGGCTGGGCGGAGATCCCCACCGGGGTCGGGTTCTGCCTCTATATCCGGCATGATTGCCTGCAACAGACAGGGGCTTTGCGCACCGCGCTGTTCGCCCAGGGCTATGGCGAGGAGAATGATTTCTGCCTGCGGGCACGCCATCTCGGCTTTGCCAGCGTCGCCGCGCTGGGCGCCTATGTCGCGCATCGCGGCGGCGTCTCCTTCCGGGGCGCCACCCAGGCGCTGATGCGGCGCAATCAGGCGGTGCTGGAGCAGCTCTTTCCGGGCTACCGGGCGCTGATCGAAGCGGCCAGCGCGGCGGATGCGCTCGCCCCCGCCCGCGCCGCCTTGGATGCGGCACGGCTGCAGGCGGCCCGCGCCGGGCGCCGCAGCGTGCTGCTGATCAGCCATGGCCATGGCGGCGGGGTGGCCCGGCAGATCGAGCGCGTCTGCGCCGCATTGCGCGCGCAGGGGAAATTCCCCCTGGTGCTGACAACGAAATTTCCCACCACCCGGAAGGCCCCGCGCTATCCCTGGCCGGCCTTGCTCTGCGATGGCCATACCCAGACCAGCCCCAACCTGACCTTCGACCTCGCCTGCCAGTTCGAGGCCTTGCTGGCGCTGCTGCGCGGCTTCCGGGTCGAGCGGGTGGAGATGCACCATATGCTGGGCCAGCATGAGGCGCTGCGTGGGCTGGCGGCGGCGCTGGGGGTACGGCAGGACATCGTGCTGCATGATTATGCCAGCTTCTGCCCCCGCGTCTCGCTGCTCAACCGCCCGACGCGGGAGGCGCCGTTGCGCTATTGCGGCGAGCCGGATGTGAAAGGCTGCGAAACCTGCGTGAAGCAGGACCGGCGCGGCGTGTTCGAGACGCTGCCGGTGCAACGCCTGCTCACCCGCTCCCGCGCCGAATTCGCTGGCGCCAGGGAGGTGCGCGTGCCCTCCGGCGACATGGCCCGCCGCCTGGCGCGGCATTTCCCCGGGCTGAAGCCCCGCATCACCGCTTGGGATGATGACAGCCAGCCGGTCTCCTTGCGGCCGCCACGCACCGGGGCAAGGCGGATCGCGGTGCTGGGCGGCATTGGCCCCACCAAGGGCTATGACGTGCTGCTGGATTGCGCGCTGGACGCCAAAGTCCGCGCCCTGCCCTTGGAATTTTTCATCATCGGGTCCAGCGCCGAGGACGGCGCCTTGCTTGAAGCCGGGGTCAAGATCACCGGCGGCTACAAGCCGGAGGAGCTGGACAGCCTGATCGCGGAGATCCAGCCCGACCTCGCCTTCATTCCCTCGATCTGCCCGGAAACCTGGTGCTTCACCCTCACCGAGGCCTGGGCGGCGGGGCTGTATGCGCTGGTGTTCGATCTCGGCGCGCAGGCGGAGCGGGTGCGGGCCACCCAACGCGGCGCCGTGCTGCCGCTCGGTCTGCCCGCGGAACGGATCAACAACGCCCTGCTCGGGATCAATTTTTGACCCCGCAGCGCCGCCCTCAGGCTGGCCAGTCGGGCTTCGTTAAGTTAGCTGTGTCATGCCTTGCTTGTGTGGAAAGTTCTGCAACAATATGGGCAACCACGCTGTCTTGCTTTTTGAATTTCTAACTTCGAGGACACCCCATGGCCGCTGCCAAATCCGCCACCGCCACGCCCAAGAAGCCGGCAGCGCCCGCTCCCGCCCCCCAGCCGGAGGCCGCCAACCAGGGCGGCGCCAAGCTGCAGGAGCTGAAGGTGACCGGACATCTGATGCAACTGCCGCCGGGCCTGTTCTGTTTCGTTAACGAGCTGAACCCTGGGGCTGCCATTCATAACGGCATGCCGGGCGTGCGCGTCTCCCCGCCGCCCTCGGGCGCACAGAATGTCGAGATTTCCAGCTTCCGTGGCGATGGCTGGCTGAATGCCGAGGGCGATGCCGCGCTGGTGCGGGTGAAGAACCAGCCGGGCCAGGTGCTGGTGACCATCTATCAATACGCCAACCTGCCGGATGCGGCGCCGAAGCTGCAGGTGCGCCAGCTGCTGGGCGAGGCGCAGATCGCCGCCAACCAGCCCGCCGCCGCTGAAGCCGCCCCTGCCCCGGCCAGCGCCGCGATGAACCCGGCCGAGGAGATGGATTTCATGGCGCATATCCAGAGCCGTGGCGATGTCGGCGCTGGCTTCGGGGACTGGCTGGGCGAGGCTGGCAGCAAGAACTGGGTCGAGGGCTTCTCGATCAAGGCGCCGGCGGGCGTTGCCCCGGCGGACTTCACCTATCAGGCGGTGCTGGGCCGTGGCTGGCTCTCGCCTTGGGTGGAAGCCGGGCAATATTGCGGCTCGCGCGGGATGGCGCTGCCGCTCTTGGGGCTGCGTGTGCGTCTCTCCGGCGAAGCCGCTGAGCAGTACGATATTTCCTATTCCGCGAAATTCATCGGCGGCGCCTCGGCCGGGCCGGTCGGCAATGACGAGACCTGCGAGGCCGAGCGGCTGGCGCCGCTGGAGGCCTTCCAGATCACCCTGACTCCGCGCGGCAAAAAGCCGGCCAAGGCCCGCAAGTAAAACCCGGCGAGGCCTGGCGTGAATTTCCTCTTCGTCCATCAGAACTTTCCCGGCCAGTATCTGCATATTCTGCGCAGCCTGCTGGCCGATAACCAGGCGGAGCCGGGCACGCACGAGATCGTGTTCATGTCCGAGCCGAACCAGAATTACATGGAAGGGGTCCGCAAGGTCACCTACTCAAGGCCGCCGCCGCCGCCCAAATCCCTCACTCCGGCGGCGCGGGAATTCGAGCAGGCGGCGATCCGCGCCCAGGCCGGCTATCAGGGCCTCGCCCAGATCAAGGCGCTCGGCTTCAAGCCGGATATCATCATCGGCCATCATGGCTGGGGTGAGATGCTCAATCTGTGCGATGTCTTCCCCGGCGTGCCGATCCTCGGCTATTTCGAGTTCTATTACCGCATCCATGATTCAGACGTGAATTTCGACCCGGAATTCCCGATGCATGTGACCAATTACGGCGCGGTGCGCGGCAAGAACACGATCAATCTGCTGGCGCTGGCGCTGGAGCAATGGGGCCAGACCCCGACGCGCTGGCAGTACGACACCTACCCCGCATGGGCCCGCGGCAAGATGCGGATCATCGAGGAAGGGGTGGATCTGTCACTCTGCGCGCCGGACCCCAGCCTGTTCAAGAAAACCGTGAAGGTCGGCCCGCTCACCGTCACGCCGAAGCAGAAGTTGATCACCTTCGTCTCGCGCAATCTGGAGCCCTATCGCGGCTTCCACACCATGATGCGCGCCTTGCCGGCGATCCTGAAGGCGCGGCCGGATGTGGTGGTCTCGCTCGTCGGCGGCGACGATATCAGCTATGGCGCCATGCCCGCCGAGGGCGGCAATTGGCGGCAAAAGATGATGAAGGAGCTGGAAGGCCAGATCGACATCTCGCGCGTGCATTTCATGGGCAAGGTGCCGTATGGCGACCATCTGACCCTGCTGAAGCGTTCGGACGCGCATGTTTATCTCAGCTACCCGTTCGTCGCCTCCTGGTCGCTGCGCGAGGCGCTGGGCTGCGGCTGCGCCATCATCGGGGCGGACAGCGTGACGGTGGCGGAGTTCATCAAGGACGGGGTGAACGGGATCTCCACACCGACACTGGACCATGACAAGCTGGCCGAGAACGTGCTGCGGCTGCTGGGTGATGCCAAGCTGACCGCGAAGCTGCGCAAGGGCGCGCGCGATTATGCCGAGGCGCATCTGGGCATGGATGCGTATATCGCGCGCTACCGGGCTTATATCGAGGAGATCGTGGGGGCGAAGCTGCTGCCGGATGCGCCGGCGAAGCCTGTGAAGGCCCCGGCGGCGAAGCCGGCGGCAAAGGCCAAGCCGAAATCCAAGGCTAAGTGAGTCGATTTTTTTAGAGCAATCTGTGTTGAGGTTGAGGCTGGCGCGTCAACCTCAACGCCGATTGCGCTCTTGGTTTTCTATTCCCGCACGCCACCAATCTTGAAGTGCCGCAGCAGCCACGGCATCGTCAGCCCCTGCCCCACCACCGAGACCACGACCACACCGAAGGTCGCCACCAGCACCTCGTCATGCATCGGCATGTCCAGCGGCAGTGACAGCGCCAGCGCCAGCCCCAGCGCCCCGCGCAAGCCTCCCCACCAGAGCACGTGCTGACAAGGCGGCTCGATGCGCCAGCGTGAGCCCGCGAACAAAGCGCAAAGCGGATAGACCGTCAGCGCCCGCCCGGCCAGCACCGCCAGAATGATGAAGACCAGCGCCCAAATTCCCAGTCTATGAAACGGAATCCCCGCCACGGTGATGCCGATGAGCAGAAACACCATGGAGTTGGCGATGAAGGCGACGAAATCCCACATCTCCAGCGCGAACTCCTTGCCCTTCACGCTGACCATGCCGGTGAAGCGGGTCTTGGTCTCGGCCAGCCCGAGATTGCCCAGCAGCAGCCCGGCGGTGACCGTGGCCAGCACGCCCGAGCCGTGGAAATGCTCAGCCAGCAGGAAGGCGCTATAGGCCAGCACGGCGGTGACGGTGCTCTCCACCAGATGATCCTCGGTGCCGCGCACCAGCAGAATCGCCACCCCGGCGCAGAGCGCCCCGGCCAGGATGCCGCCGCCGACCGTGACCAGCAGCAGCCCGCCAATCTGCCCGACGCCGACATGCGCCTGCCCCGCCGCCTGCACCCAGACCAACGCCAGCGCGAACAGCACGGCGGCAACGCCGTCATTCAACAGGCTCTCGCTCTCCACCAGCAGCCGCAGCCGGCCGCGCACGCCATTATCCTTGAACATGGCGATGACCGCGACAGGGTCGGTTGCGGCGATCAGCACGCCGAACATCAAGGCCGGGGGCAACGGCCAGCCCAGGCCGAAATGCAAAGCGGCGGTGACGAAGGCGGCCGAGATCAGCGTGCCGGGCAGCGCCAGGGTGAGGATCGGCAGCGCATCCTGACGCAGATCCTTCCATTGGATATTGATCGCGGCCTCGAACAGCAGAGGCGGCAGGATGATTTCATAGATGATGCTCTGGGTCAGGGTCAGCCCGGCCTGGAACGGGCTCACCGCCAGGGCGATGCCGGCCAGCACCAGCCCGACCGTGTAGGGCAGTTTCAAACGATGGGCGATCAGCGCCACCAGGGTCGCCACCACCAGCAGGCTCAGCATCGAGGTCAGGAAATCATTCATATCGCTAGGGGATATAAGGTGCTTTGGAAGAGAGTCGCGAGATTTCGGGGCAAAATCGACCCAGCCTGGTCAATGCTGCATCAATACCGGCAGATCGAGCTGCCGCAGCACCTCGGCGGTGGCGCCGCCAAACAGGATTTCGCGCAGCCTGCCATGGGTAAACGCCCCCATGACCAGGAAATCCGCGCCGACCGCATGTGCCTCCGCCAGCAAGGCGGTGCCGACATGGCGCCCGGCAAGGGCGAATTCATGCAGCCGCGCCGGGCGGCCGGCGGCTTCCAGGCTGTCCAGCAAAGCTTGCGGCGGCGGCGCAGCATGGGGGCTGTCGGTGCCCAGCAGGATGGTGGCGCGCTGGCAGGCGCGCAGCAGCGCCTGCACCGCGCCGATGGCCCGGGCGGCGGCATTGTCGGCATCCGACCAGGCGATGGCGATGCTCTGGGCGAAGCTGTGCGGCATCTGCCGGGGCAGCAACAGCACCGGCTTGGCCAGGCGCAGCAAGAGCAGGTCCAGCAGCGCCCGGGCATCGGCATCGCCCTGCGGGGCGGCGAGCAGGATCAGATCCGCCTCCCGCGCCGCCGCGGTGACGATCTGCTCAGGCGCGCCGGCGCGGATCTCCAGGCTGGGCAGGCCAGACTGCCGCCAGGCATCGGCGCGCTGCGCCAGCTCCACCGCCAGCGCCTGCTGGGCGGCGGCGAAGCGGGCATCGGTGCGGGCGGTGTGGACCTCTTCGGTGGGCATGAAGTCAGGGTCGCTCTGCGCCAGCGGGTGCAGCAGCGTGATCGCGGTGGGGCCAGCCTGGGCGAGCAGGCAGGCGCTGGCGGAGAGGATTTGATCCGCCGTCGCGGTTTCGGTGAGCAGGGCGAGCACGCGCAACATCAGGAGGCTTCCTCCTCGATCGCATTCTGCGCCACCTCCGCCACCTGGGCACTGGTGCCGCCAAGATGCGTGCCCAAAGCGTACCCCGCCGCCACCGCCGCCAGGCAGAACAGCACGGAGACGAAGATGTTCAGGAACGCCCGGCCCGGCGCCCCGCCGCGCAGCAGATCCAGCGTCTGCAGGCTGAAGGAGGAGAAGGTGGTGAAACCGCCGCAGACTCCGACCATGAAGAAGATCCGCACCGGCTCGGGTGCTGGGAATTTGCCATGGCTCAGTGTCAGCGAGCCGAAAAACCCGATGGCGAAGGAGCCGATGATGTTGATGATGATGGTGCCAACGGGCAGATTCTTGCTGACCGAGGCGAAGAATAGGGCCACCCAATAGCGCCCGACCGAGCCGATGGCCCCGCCCAGCGCGACAACCAGGGTTTGCAGCATGGTCTCTCTCTCCTTCTTCAATGCCGCGGGAGATGCCAATCAGGCACAAAACTCCCGCAGCGTTCCATGCAAAGCGCATGATCCGTGCAGGAGTCATCAGCTCCCCGAAGGAGCGGTTTTGGGGGGACTCCATCCCCGTGCCTCTGTTCTAAAAGGAACGGGGCGCCGGCTCAAGCCTGGCCGGAATCCTTCGCCGCCAGCGCGCCGATGGCGGCCCAGTCCAGATTTTCACCACCATTCGCCATCAGCGTCAGGAAGCGGTCGCGCAGCAGGCTGGCGAGCGGCAGCGGCACGTTGAGCGCCTCAGCAGCCTGCAGCACCAGGCGAATATCCTTCTGGCCGAGCGGCGCGGCGAAGCCGGGCGGCGAGAATTTCTGCTCCAGCAGGATCTGGCCATAGATTTTATAAACCGGCGCGTTGAACAGAGTGGAGGTGAGCAGCTCCAGATAAGCCGCCTTATCCACCCCGCCCTTGCCGACCAGCGCCAGCGCCTCACCCAGCGCCTCGATCACCGAGACGATGAGGAAATTGCCGCTGAGCTTGACCAGATTGGCATGGGAGGGGGTTTCGCTGAGCACGAAGCTGCGCTGGCCGATGACATCGAAGAGCGGCTGCGCCGCCTCGATATCCGCCTTGGCCCCCGCGGCGGCGATGAACAGCTTGGCGGCGGCGGCGGCATCCGGCCGGCCAAAGACCGGCGCGGAGAGATAACGCTGCCCGGCCTTGGCATGGGTTTTTTCCAGCATCTCAGCGGTGGCGACCGCGATGGTGCTGCAGGAAATATGCAAGCCCCCCTGGGGCAGATGCGCCAGAATCCCATCCGGCCCATGCAGCACCGCCTCCAGCGCCGCATCATTGGCGAGCATGGTGAATATGATTTCCTTGCCGGCGGCGGCCTGGCCGGGGGTGGCGGCGATCGGCGCATCCAGCCCCACCGCCTTCTCGCGGGTGCGGTTATAAAGCGTGACCTCATGCCCGGCCTTGATGAGGTTCGCCGCCATGCCGTGGCCCATCTGCCCCAGCCCGATAAATCCGATTTTCATGCGTTTGATCCTGTTCGCGGTACGCCACGGGGCGCGCCAAATCATCGCTGAATTGGGGGTTCAAGCGTTGATGAACAAGGATTTATGAGATGGAAAATGGTCGGAGCGGCGGGATTCGAACCCACGACCCCCAGTCCCCCAGACTGATGCGCTACCAGGCTGCGCTACGCTCCGGCCGTGGGGCGAGGCTGTAGCAGCATGGGCGCGCGCCGCCAAGGGGCAGAGGCGATAAAACCGATGGCTAAAACAAAACCGCCGGCCCAGCGGGCGCGGCGGTTTGTGTTGCGAGAGGCTTATCAGGCAATCAGCGCAGAACCCCGCGCATCGCCTCCAACGCCACCAAAGTTTCTGTGAGCAGCGCGCGCAGGCGCAGGATCTCGTCCTCGGGCGCCAGAGGCTGGCGGGGCGCCGGCGCATCCTCCACCAGGACCGGCTCCGGGCTTGACGGCGCGGCCTCATCCTCAAGCGGCGTTATGTCGTCGCCCAGCGCGGCCTCGGTCTGCACCACCTCCTCAACCAGCATGGTCTCGGAGGCATCGATCACCGGGACCAGAACGGGAACCGGCACGGGCGGCTGGTCCAGCGGCAATTCCACCGCGGTCTGGCGGGCCGGCTCAGCGGCGTGGTTCGGCGCGGAATCGCGCAGCAGACGTTGCACGCCCTTGATCGTATAGCCCTGAGTATAAAGCAGATCCGCGACCCGGCGCAGCAGCGCCACATCCTCGGGCCGGTAATAGCGCCGCCCGCCGCCGCGCTTCAGCGGCCGCACCTGCGGGAATTTCGTCTCCCAGAAGCGCAGCACATGCTGGGGCACATGCAGCTCGTCAGCGACTTCGGAAATGGTACGGAACGCATCGGCGGCCTTGCGGATACGCGGACGCCCGGCCTCATGGTTCAGGTCGGACGCTACGCCGTCATCCAGCGCCGCGTTAAATTCTTCATCCACCATGCGATCCTTCGCTCAGTCAGTCTTTGGGGGCGGACGGGCCGCCATTCACCGCGTCGCGCAACATCTGGCTGGGGCGAAACACCAGAACGCGCCGCGGCAGGATCGGGACTTCAACACCGGTTTTCGGATTCCGGCCAATACGGCGCCCCTTCTGCCTGACAGAAAAAGTGCCAAAGCCACTAATTTTAACGGATTTTCCAACCTCGAGCGCATCCGCGATCCGGTTCAGGACATGCTCAAGCAGATCCGCCGATTCGTGCCGCGACAAGCCGACACTCGCGTAGATCGCCTCGGTAAGCTGTGCACGCGTCAAAGTGTTCATTTTGCAAGATTAGCACGAGCGGCTTGGCGGTCAATCAGTTCTTGACCGATTCGCGTGAAATGGTGGCGACTCGTGGCGAGGTGCTGATCTTAAACGCTTTTTAGTTGGCTTACAGCCGCAGCAGGGCCGAGCCCCAGGTCAGGCCGCCGCCCAAGGCTTCCAGCAGCACCAGCTGGCCGGGCTTTGCCCTGCCTTCTTCCATCGCCACCGCCAGCGCCAGCGGGATGGAGGCGGCGGAGGTGTTGGCGTGCTTGTCGACAGTGACGATAACGCGCTCATCCGGCAGGCCGAGCTTCTTGCCGACACCGTCAATGATACGGCGATTGGCCTGGTGCGGCACCAGCAGATCAATATCGGCGGCGGTGAGGCCGTTCTCGGTCAGCGCCTCATTCACCGCGCCGGCCAGCAGCGTCACCGCATGGCGGAACACCTCGCGCCCATGCATCACCAGATGGCCGGATTTGTCGGGCTGGCCGACAGCGCCATCCACATAGAGAATATCCGCCAGCTTGCCATCGGCGTGCAGATGGGTGGAGAGCACGCCAGGGCCATCCTTGGTCACGCTCTTGGCTTCCAGCAGCACCGCGCCGGCACCGTCACCGAACAGCACGCAGGTGGTACGGTCCTCGAAATTCAGGATCCGGGAATAAACCTCGGAGCCGATCACCAGCACGCTCTGCACCTGCCCGGCGCGCAGCATCGCATCCGCGACCGAGAGCGCATAGATGAAGCCCGAGCAGGCGGCGGCGAGGTCGAAGCCGAAAGCGTTCTTCGCGCCCAACGCCGCCTGGATATGCACGGCGGTGGAGGGAAAAGCCTGATCCGGGGTGGAGGTGCCGACGATGATCGCGCCCAGCGCCTCCGGCGCCAGCCCGGCCTTCTGAAGCGCCTGGCGCCCGGCTTCGGCGCCCATGAAGGCGGCGGTTTCATGCGGGGCGGCGAAATGGCGCTGCTTGATGCCGGTGCGCTCGGTGATCCAGTCATCCGAGGTCTCCACCCGTGCCGCCATATCGGCATTGGTGACGATTTGCGCAGGCAGATAGGCGCCGATGCCGGTGAGCACGGCGCGGCGAAAGCTCAGATTGTCATCAACCATTTTGGTTCGGCACCGGGGCTTCGGAGAGGATGGCGTGGTCCATCGCCGTCAGGGCGTCGGCGATGCGGCTGTTGAAATCATTGGCGATCATGTCCAGCGCCACATCCACCGCATGGGCGAAGCCCAGCGCATCGGTGCCGCCATGGGATTTGACCACCACGCCATTGAGCCCCAGCAGCACCGCGCCATTATAGCGGCGGGGGTCCAAGGTTTCCTTCAGGCGCTTCAGCGCGCCACGGGCGAAGAGATAGCCCATTTTCGCGAACGGCCCGGCGGAGAAAACCTGGCGCAGCAGGTCGCCTACCAGCTTCAAGGCGCCCTCGCCGGTCTTCAGCGCGACATTGCCGGTGAAGCCGTCGGTCACCACCACATCCACGGTGCCGGCGGCGATGTCGTGGCCTTCGACGAACCCGTAGAACTGCCCGGCGATCGGGCTTTCGCGCAAAGTATTGGAGGCGGCGCGCAGGGTTTCATCCCCCTTGCCTTCCTCGGAGCCAATATTCAGCAGGCCGAATGTGGGGGTGGGAAGCCCCAGCACAATGCGGGCAAACACCGTGCCCATCAGCGCGAACTCGACCAGATTACGGGCATCATAAACCACGTTGAGCCCGAGATCGAGCATCACCACATCGCCCTTGGCGGACGGGGCGATGGCGGCCATGGCTGGGCGGTCAATGCCCTTCAGCGTTTTCAGAACGATTTTGGAGAGGGCGAGCAGCGCGCCGGTATTGCCGGCGGAGATCACGCCTTCGGCCTCGCCGGCCAGCACGGCATCGATGGCCCGGCGCAGCGAGGAATCGCGCAGGCGCAGCGCCACCGTCGGCTTCATGTCACCGGTGATCACTTCGGCGGCGTGGCGCAGCTCGTACCGCCCGGCCAGGCGCTTGCACTTGGCCAGGACCGGACGCAGCCGCACCTCGTCGCCGAAAATCAGGAATTGCGCTTGCGGATGGCGTTCCGCGGCAATGTCGAGCCCCGCAATAATCGCGTCCGGCGCGTGGTCACCACCCATGGCATCCACTGCCAGTTTACTGCTCTGGCTCATCTCGCCCCTGTCTCGGGTTACACCACCATTTCACGCCATACCGCCATAGCGGTTAGACGCGAACGACGCCCTTGGCTTCCTTGCCGGCGCCGACGACTTCACGGCCGTCATAATGGCCGCAATGGGCGCACACATGGTGGGGGCGCTTCAGCTCGCCGCAATTGGCGCACTCGGCATGCGCGTTGGCGGTCAGCGCCTGGTGGCTGCGGCGCATGCCGGCGCGGGAGGGAGAGGTCTTTCGCTTAGGAACAGCCATGACAAAACGCCTTACAGAAAACAGTCTGAGTATTATGGAAGGCGCCGCGTAGCAGAGGCCTGAACGCATCGCAAGTCATAGCTGCTCATTATATTGGAAAACAGGGTACTAGCCCTCGGGCTTGGTCAGCCTCGCGGCCAAGGCGGCGAAAGGGTTGGCGCTATGGTCGCTGGCCTCTTCCGGCAAACTTGCCCCCGGCTTGCGCGGATACGGGTCCAGCGCCAGCCCCAGCTGCTCGGCCAGGGCGGCGCCGAGGTCGATGATATCATTGGCATAAGGGATTTCGTCGGGCGAATCGAAGGAGTCCGGGGTGATGTCCTCCTCATCCTCGTCGCTATCCTCAACCCGGGGCGCCTGGCCCATATGCGCCTCCGGCACGAAGCGCAGCGCAGCGGTCTCGTTCAGCTTGGCATCGATGGGCTCCAGGCTGACCACGCAGGTCTGGGTCAAAGCCGCGCGCATTTTCAGCGTGCCGGCGATGATACCCGAGCGTTCGTGCCAAAGGGTGAACTGCCCTTCGAGCTTTGCCAGCGCCACCAGCCCGAAGCGTTTGGCCAGCGCCGCGCGCTGCGCCTCGTCCGCCTTCAGGCTGTAGTCGAGCTTCTGGTCCTTGATCTGCCCGGCCTTCACCGGATAGCTGAATTCTTCCGTCATTCGTGCAATATAGACGCTGCGCATTGACACGTAAGCCCCTGCCATGAGACCCAACCGGGCGAGAGATCGCTCCCAATGTTTAAGGATAGACGCGTGCGCCTGACCAAGCTGTCCCAAAGCCTGCTTCTCTGCGCCCTGACGGGCCTGTCCGGCTGCGCCATCTTCTCCGACGCGCCGCATTATCGCGGCATTGCGGTGACGAATGATGAGTTGAAGCAGCTCACCCCGGGCGTGTCGCAGCAGGCGGATGTGCAGGCGCTGATCGGCCCGCCGACCTTCGTGGAGCAATATGACCCGAATAACTGGGTCTATGTCTCGCAGATCACCAAGATGCGGATCGGCCAGACCGAGGGCGTGAAGAAGCAGAGCGTCGTGGTCGTCACGTTCAATGGCAACGGCACCTATGAATCCTATGTCCGCAAGGATCTCAAGGACGGTATCCGCGTCGATATGGACGGCAAGCAGACGCCGGTTCCGGGCGGTTCCGCCGGCTTCCTGCAGCAGCTGATCGGCGGTGTCGGCAGCTATAACCCGCTGGGCACGGCCTCCGACAGCAGCGCTGGCGGTGCCGCTTCCCTGGGCGGCAGCTCCGGCGATATCGGCGGCGGCAGCTCCGGCAGCAGCTTCTAGCCGATGCGCCGGCGCACGCTGCTGCTCTCCGGCATTGCCAGCCTCGCCGCCGGCGGGGCTGGCGCGCAGATGGCGGCGACCCCGCCTTATTATCTCGGCTACAACCCGGCCAACCCGCAGGCGCCGGGGCTGGGCGACAAGATCGGCCCCGGCTTCTCACGGCTGGTGATCGCCCGCTGGGGCGATCTGCTGCAGCCGGATGCGCCGCCTTTCACCCCCGATGCGCTGAGCCTGGCGCAGGCGGATAACCAGTTTCCTTATGATGCGGTGATCGCGGCGCTGATCGCCCCGCCGCCGGCGCAGGATAATATCCCGCGCCTGGTGCTGGTGACGGCCAACCCGACCGCCCCGGCCAATATGCTGTTTCCCGGCGGGATGGACCGCCCCGCCATCGCCGGGCGCGAGCAGGGTGTGACGGTGGTCAATCTGCAATATCAGGCCGGGCGCTGGGTGACAGTGGTGGGCGGCTATCAGACCCGCCGCCTCTCCGATGGCACGCTCTGCCAGCTCTCCGGCCCAGCCGCCGCGCAGGTGGGGAGCACTGTGCAAGGCGTGCTGGCGGTGCAGGCCGGCAGCGCCACGCCCTGGGGCAATGTGCTGCTGGCCGAGGGCGATGCCGGCCCCTGGCTCAACCGCCTCTCCGGCCTGGGCTTTGGCTATGGCGACCCGGGCCAGGGCGCGCGCTATGGCTGGGTGGTAGAACTGGATGCGCTGAACCCGCTTTATATTC
>NZ_JH976207.1:867329-888615 GCF_000306035.1 Acidocella sp. MX-AZ02 | reverse complement strand
TTGCAGCCCAACATGCCGCCGCAGACAACGATCATCGGGCTGGTCACGCAATAATGGCCGAGATCCTGCGCGCTTTGCCCGGCTCGCCGGAGCTGGAGGCGTGTTTTGCCATCCGCATGGCGGTGTTCGTGCAGGAGCAGAAAGTGCCGCCGGAGGAAGAGCTGGACGCGCTGGACGCCAGCGCCACCCATGTGCTGCTGCGCCATGAGGGCCAGCCCGCCGCCACGGCGCGGGCGGTGGAAAAAGCGCCAGGTGTGTGGAAAATCGGCCGGGTCGCCGTCGCCGCCCCGTTTCGCAAATTCAGGCTGGGCAAGGCGGTGATGCAGGGCATCGAGGCCGCCTGCCCTGCCCGCATTTTCATGCTGGAAGCCCAGACCCATGCGATCGGGTTCTACGAGGCGCTCGGCTATGTCGCGGAAGGGCCGGTCTATCTCGATGCCGGCATCCCGCACCGGCTCATGCGGAAGGTCGTACAAACGCCATAAGCTTGGCGCGCAGATCGTCCGGCACCGGAACCGGCTTGTGGGTCTTGGCGTCGATCAGCACCAGCACCGTCTTCGCCTGCGCCACCAGCCGCCCCTCCTGGAACATCGCCTGCTCGATCACCATCGAGGTCCGGCCGATCGAGGCCAGGGCGGTGCCGGTCTCGACAATGCCGGGCCAGAATAATTCCGCCCGATAATCCAGCTCCAGCCGCGCCGCGACAATGCCGTATGCCGAGTCCCAGAAGCCGGGGACGATCTGCTCCAGCAAATCCGTCCGCGCCGTCTCCAGATAGGTGACGAAGACGGCGTTATTCACATGGCCCTGCCGGTCCACATCGCTATAGCGGATCTTGTCGTGGGATTTCAGCGGGAAATCGGAAAGCTGCATGGCCAGACTCAGAAATCCAGATCGGTGTAATGCGGCGGCGGGGTCATGCCGTTGACGCGGTCCGACAGGATGGCACGGAAGCTCGGGCGGGATTTGATCCGCGCATACCATTCCTTGGCCGCGGGCGAGACCGACCAATCGACATCGCCCATGAAATCCAGCGTGGAAAGCTGGGCGGCGGCGGCGAAATCCGCGACCGAGAGGCCCGAGCCCGCGAGCCAGCGGCGATGCTCCGCCAGCCAGCCGATATAGAGCAGATGCTGCTTCAGATTCGCATAACCGGCGCGCAGCGCGTTGGCATCCGGCGAGCCCAGCTTCAGCGCCGGCTTCAGCTGCTTTTCCCAATACAGGTTGCGGGTTGCTTCCTGGTAGAATTTCTCATCGAACCAGGCGACGAGGCGGCGGGTTTCCACACGCTCGGGCTGGGCGCGGCTGATCAGCGCCGTGTCCGGGTAGGCTTCTTCGAGATATTCGCAGATCACCCGCGAATCGGGGATGACCAGCCCGTTATCCTCGATCAGCGTCGGCACGGTGCAGGCCGGGTTCAGCTCCAGATAGCTGTCCTGGCGTTCCCAGATTTTCTCGGCCCGCAGCTCGAAGGGCAGACGTTTTTCCGCCAGCACCATGCGGACTTTGCGCGAATAAGGTGAGAGCGGCAGGTGATAGAGGATTCGCATGGCGCCTCTTATGGCAGGGGGCATTTTTTAACAAAAGCGGCCCCGCCGAGATTTTTCGCGCATGGGACACATGAACGCGGCGCGCATGAAAACGGCGCGAGGGCCAAAGCCACTCGCACCGTTATGGGTGGAAAAACTGCCCCCCAGAGCCAAAATTTGCAAAAGTTTTTGGGGGGCGTAGGCAGCCAAGGTTCCATCGCCGCATCGCGGCGATGGAAAGCCGCCGGAGGGGTGGGGGCTTTTTTCAAAAAGCCCCCACGACTTCACGCCGACTGCGCCTGCTCCGTCTCATCCAACGGCGCCGCCAGATATTTCACGAACTCCTTCGGCACGATCTGCCAGAAATGCGGGGCCTCGCGCTCCCAGTCATTCAGCAGCGTCGCGGCGTAGCGGCTTTCGGTCTCGGCGACATGGCGCTCCACCAGGCTCTTGAGCACGCCGGCCCAGTGGCTGGAATTCACCCGCTGCCAGTGCAGCGTCTCCTTGTTCATGCGCTTCTCGAAGATATTCGCACGGTCATAGACAAAGGCCACGCCGCCGGTGAAGCCGGCGCCGAAATTGTCGCCAACCTCGCCCAGGATCACCACCGTGCCGCCGGTCATATATTCGCAGGCATTGGAGCCCGCACCTTCAATCACCGCATTGGCGCCGGAGTTGCGCACCGCGAAGCGCTCACCCGCCAGACCCGCCGCGAACAGAGCGCCACCGGTGGCACCATAGAGGCAGGTGTTGCCGATGATGGTGTTCTCGTTGGTCTTGAGCTTGGAGGACGGGCCGGTGCGCACCACGACGGTGCCGCCGGAGAGGCCCTTGCCGACATAGTCATTGGCATCGCCCACCACTTCCAGCTTCAGCCCGTTCACCGCGAAGGCGCCAAGACTTTGCCCGGCGGAGCCGCGCAGCCGCACGGTCACGTGGTCCGGCTGTAGCTTCACCTTGCGGTATTTGGCGACGATCTGCGAGCTGAACTTGGTGCCGATGGCGCGATGGGTGTTGCGGATATTGTACTGCAACTGCATCTTCTCGCCGCTCTTGAAGAAGGGCTCGGCATCCTTGATCATCTGCGCATCCAGCGTCTCCGGCACCTCGTTGCGGCCCTCGCGTGTGCAGAAGCGGGCATAGGGGCCGGGGTCGGCCTGGGCCAGGATCGGGTTGAGATCCAGATCGTCCAGATAATCCGCGCCGCGCGAGACCTGGTGCAAGAGATCGGTGCGGCCGATCACCTCATGCAGGCTGCGGAAGCCGAGCTGGGCCAGGATTTCGCGCACTTCCTCAGCCACGAAGGAGAACAAATTGATCACCTTCTCCGGCGTGCCCTCGAACTTCTTGCGCAGCTCCTCATCCTGGGTGCAGACGCCGACCGGGCAGGTGTTGGAATGGCACTGGCGGACCATGATGCAGCCCATGGCGACGAGCGAGGCGGTGCCGATGCCGAATTCCTCAGCACCCAGCATCGCCGCGATCACCACGTCACGGCCGGTCTTCAAGCCGCCATCGGTGCGCAGCACCACATGATGGCGCAGCCGGTTGAGCATCAGCACCTGATGCGCCTCCGAAAGCCCCATCTCCCAGGGCATGCCGGCATATTTCACCGAGCTTTGCGGGGAGGCGCCGGTGCCGCCGACATGGCCGGAGACCAGGATCGCATCCGCCTTCGCCTTCGCCACACCGGCGGCGATGGTGCCGATGCCCGAGCGCGCCACCAGCTTCACGCACACCGTGGCGCGCGGGTTGATCTGCTTGAGATCATAGATCAGCTGCGCCAGATCCTCGATCGAGTAGATATCGTGATGCGGCGGCGGCGAGATCAGCGTCACCCCCGGTGTGGCATGGCGCAGCTTGGCGATCAGCCCGGTGACCTTGAAGCCGGGCAGCTGCCCGCCCTCGCCGGGCTTCGCACCCTGCGCCACCTTGATCTCGATCTCCTTGCAATCATTCAGATATTCCGCGGTGACGCCGAAGCGCCCCGAGGCGATCTGCTTGATCGCGGAGGAGGCATTATCGCCATTCGGGCGCGGCTCGGCGCGGGCCGGATCCTCGCCGCCCTCACCGGAATCCGAGCGCGCGCCGATGCGGTTCATCGCGATCGACAGCGTCTCATGCGCCTCGGGGCTCAGCGCGCCCAGCGAGATGCCAGGCGCCAGCAGCCGCTTGCGGATTTCGGTGATGCTCTCCACCTCGTCCACCGAAATCGCGGCCCGGCCTTCCGTACGGAAATCCAGCAAATCGCGCAGCGCCACCGGCTTCTGCTTGCGCACCATGTCCGAATATTTCTTGAACATCCGGTAGGAGCCGGTGCCGACGGCGGTTTGCAGCAGATGGATGGCATTATTGTCGAAGGCATGCGCCTCGCCGGAGCGGCGCAGGCGGTATTGCCCGCCGACATCGAGCGTGACCACATTGCCGCTCCACGCCTTCTCATGCAGCTCCAGCACTTTCTGCGCGATGCCGGGCAGGCCGATGCCGGAAATGCGCGAGGGCATGCCGGGGAAGAACTCACCCACCAAAGCGCGGGAAAGCCCGATGGCCTCGAAATTATAGCCGCCGCGATAGGAGGAGATGACGGAAATGCCCATCTTGGACATCACCTTCAACAGCCCCTTATCCACCGCCTTCTTGTAGCGGGCGACGCATTCCTTCAGCGAGAGCGCGCCGAACAGCCCGCGCGCATGGCGGTCCGCAATGCATTCCTGCGCCAGATAGGCATTCACCGAGGTCGCCCCCACACCGACCAGCACCGCGAAATAATGCACATCCAGGCATTCGCTGGAGCGGACATTGAGCGAGGTGAAGGTCCGCAGGGACTGGCGGACCAGATGCGTATGCACCGCCCCGGTGGCGAGGATCATCGAGATCGGCGCGCGCTCGGGGCTCATCGCCTCATCGGTGAGGATCACGTGCGTGCAGCCGGCGCGCACCCCTTCCTCGGCCTCGCGGCGGATGCGCTCCAAAGCGCGGCGCAACCCACCCTCCCCGTTCGCGATCTTGAAGGTGGCATCCACCACGCAGGCGCTATCGCCCATGGTGCGGCGCATCGCCTCGAACTCGGCCGAGGACAGCACCGGGCTCTCCAGCTGCAGCAGGTCGCACTGCTCCTCGTTCTCATCGAGAACATTGCCGAGATTGCCCAGGCGGGTTTTCAGCGACATCACCCGGGTTTCGCGCAAGCTGTCGATGGCCGGGTTGGTCACCTGGCTGAAGCTCTGGCGGAAGAAATGATGCATGCCGCGATATTTGTCGGAGAGCACCGCGATCGGCGCGTCATCGCCCATCGAGCCGATGGCCTCCTGCGCGGTTTCCACCATCGGGTGCAGGATCAGCTCCATATCTTCCAACGAGAAGCCGACGGCGAGCTGGCGGCGGCGCAGCCCCTCGGCATCCAGGCGCACCGGCTCCGGCGCGTCGGTCTTCACGATATGGTCGATGACGGTGATGCGCTTGGTCCAGGCGGCGAAATCCTGTCGCGCCGCCAGCATGTCCTTCAGCTCGCCATCATGATAGAATTTCGTCTCCTGAAGATCGACGGCGATGGTCTGGCCCGGGCCGACCGCGCCTTTCTCGATGATGTCTTCCTCATCGAACTTCACCATGCCGGTCTCGGAGCCGACCACCAGCATATTATGGCGGGTGATCGAGTAGCGTAGCGGACGCAGCCCGTTACGGTCGAGCCCGGCGATGACGAAGCGGCCATCGGTGGCGCAGACGGCGGCCGGGCCGTCCCACGGTTCCATCACCGCGGCGCAATAGGAGAACAGATCCTTATGGGCCTGCGGCATCGTCGCGTCGGAGCTGAGCGAGGGCGGGATCATCAGCGCCTTGGCCATCGGCGCGTCGCGCCCGGCGCGCACCAGCAGCTCGAAGACATTGTCCAAGGCCGCCGTGTCGGAGCCATGCGCCTGCACCACCGGCTTCACATAATCCAGGAACTCGTCGAGCCCTTCGGCGCCCAGTCGGGTTTCGTGGCTCTTCATCCAGTTGATATTGCCGGCGACGGTGTTGATCTCGCCATTATGCGCCAGCATCCGGAAAGGCTGGGCCAGCTTCCAGGTCGGGAAGGTGTTGGTGGAATAGCGCTGGTGATAGATGGCAAAGCGCGAGACAAAGCGCTCATCCAGCAGATCCGGGTAGAATTCCGTCAGGCTCTCGGCCAGGAACATACCCTTATAAACAATCGAGCGGCAGGAGAGCGAGCAGAGATACAGCTCGGGCACCTGCGCCTCGATCGCCGCCTTCTCGATCTTGCGGCGGATAATGTAGAGCTCGCGTTCGAACTCATCCTCGGAAATGCCGCGGGCATTCCAGAGCATGATCTGCTCGATCTCGGGGCGGGTGGCATTCGCCTTCTCGCCGATGCAGGCGACATTGATCGGCACCTGGCGCCAACCATAGATGCGATAGCCGAAGCTCAGAATCTCGGTCTCGACGATCTGGCGGCAGCGCTCCTGGGCTGAGAGATCGGTCTTCGGCAGGAACACCATGCCCACCGCGATCGGCCCGCCATGCAGCCGGTCGCCGCCGCGCTTGACCTCGTCGGCGAAGAAATCTTGCGGGATTTCGATATGGATGCCAGCACCATCGCCGGTCTTGCCATCGGCATCGACGGCGCCGCGATGCCAGACGGCCTTCAGCGCGTCGATGCCGGCCTGCACGATGTCCCGGCGCTTCTTGCCATCCAAGGCGGCGACAAGGCCGACGCCGCAGGCATCATGTTCCATGTCGCGCGAATAGGTGTGTTCCAGGGCCTGGACGTTAGCGTCCCAGGCGGCGAGGAATTCGGGTGCGGTTTCGTGATTCATCTTGGGATTACTCCGCGGCCTGCGCGATGTGTGCGGCTTGGATGGAACGATGGATGGCGGCGGCGGCGTCACGGCCATCGCGAATGGCCCAGACGACCAGCGAGGCGCCACGCACAATGTCACCGGCGGCATAAACGCCGGGCAGCGAGGTTTCGAAAGTCTTCGAATCGACCTTCAGCGTGCCCCAGCCGGTGAGCTTCAGCGCCGGCTCATTGAAAGCGCCCGGCAGCTCTTCCGGGTCATAACCCAGCGCCTTGATCACCAGATCCGCCTTAACGGTAAAGGACGAACCCTCGATCGGCTCGACCGACTGGCGGCCGGAGGCGTCAGGCATGCCCAGATGCATGCGCACGGCGCGCACGCCGGTGATCTTGTCGTCGCCCAGGAAGGCTTCCGGAGCGGAGAGCCAGGTGAAGGTGACACCTTCCTCTTCGGCGTTCTTCACCTCGCGCAAGCTGCCCGGCATGTTCTGCTTGTCGCGACGATACAGGCAGGTGACGGATTTGGCGTCCTGGCGGATGGCGGTGCGCACGCAATCCATCGCGGTATCGCCGCCGCCGATCACCACCACATCCTTGCCGGCGGCGTTCAGCAGCCCGGACTCGTAATCCGGCACCGCATCGCCCAGGCTCTTGCGGTTGGAGGTGATCAGATAATCCAGCGCCTTGACGATCCCGGGCAGGCCGGCACCGGGTCCGCCAATCTCGCGCGCCTTGTAAACACCGGTGGCGATCAGCACCGCGTCATGATCCTGACGCAGCTGCGCGAACGGGATCGCGCCGCCGATATCGGCATTGAGCACGAACTTCACCCCGCCCTCTTCCAGCCATTTCCAGCGGCGCAGCACGATCTCCTTCTCCAGCTTGAAGCCGGGAATGCCATAGATCAGCAGCCCGCCGACGCGGTCATGCCGGTCATACACGGTCACCTGATAGCCCTGGGCGCGCAGCCGCTCCGCCGCCGCCAGCCCGGCCGGTCCGGCACCGATGATGCCGACACTCTGCGGCCGCTCGGCGATGGGGGAAATCGGCTTCACCCAATCATTCTCGAAAGCGGTATCGGTGATATAGCGCTCGACCGCGCCGATTGTGACCGATTCGAAGCCTTTTTCGATCACGCAATTACCCTCGCACAGCCGGTCCTGCGGGCAGATGCGGCCACAAATCTCGGGAAATGTGTTGGTTGCGGAGGAAAGCTCATACGCTTCCTCAAGCCGCCCCTCGGCGGTGAGCTTCAGCCAGTCCGGGATATTATTGGAGAGCGGGCAATGCACCGAGCAGAACGGGATCCCGCATTGCGAGCAGCGGCTGGCCTGCTCGGCGGCTTTTTCCGGCACGAACTTGTCGTAAATCTCGTTGAAATCCTCGCGGCGCAGCGTGGCCGGACGTTTCTCCGGGGTCTGCTGCGGCAGATTGATGAATTTCAGCATGCGCTCGGCCATGTTTCGCCTCGTTCGTCTGGGATCGTCGTCGGGTTCGCCCGTCAACAAAGCGCGACACCGCAAGCGGCGCCGCGCCTGGAAGCGTGCGTTGCAGACACCCTTAACGAAGTTTTTCGCGGAACGCCAAGGGTTTTTTTGAATTAGGTCGCAGTTTAATACCTAATTTCGCAAAAACCCTTCATAGAGCACGAGGGCGCGTGGGAAATTTTCTCATATTAGGTATCTATTCGGACCTAATAATTGAAAATATCAGCGTGGCGGCGGCCTGTGGCGCGATATCGTTGCAGATAGCCAGGCAGGATCAGATCCAGCCGCTTGGGCGCGATGCCCAGCGTCTCGAACCCAAGCGCCCCGGGAGCGACGACATTATCGCTGGCGAGCAAAATGATCTGATCCCCGGTCAGCCCGGCCATCGGCAGGCTGGCGATCAGCCGGGCCAACCCCACCGGCATGTCCCAGATCCAGCAATCACGGTCGATGATATCCAGCATCTGGCGCATCAGCGCCCGGAAGCTCTTCTGCTCCGGCCCGCCCAGCTCGAAAATCTGCCCCTCGGCCTGGGGGTAGAGGGCGAGCATCGCCGCATCCGCGACATCGCCGACAAAAACCGGCTGGAATTTCGTCTCCCCATAGACGACAGGCAGGATCGGCGAGACCACCGCCATCTTGGCGAAGCGGTTGAAGAACTCATCCTGCGGCCCGAACACGATGGAAGGGCGCAAAATCGCCGCGCGCGGATGCGCGGCGCGCACCGCCTGCTCGCCTTCGCCCTTGCTGCGCGCATAAGA
This sequence comes from Acidocella sp. MX-AZ02, assembly GCF_000306035.1. NCBI lineage: Bacteria > Pseudomonadati > Pseudomonadota > Alphaproteobacteria > Acetobacterales > Acidocellaceae > Acidocella > Acidocella sp. MX-AZ02. Next base: position 880,040 of record NZ_JH976207.1, on the reverse strand, counting down.
GGAAGCGCTGGCCGGATTCGCCCCGATGGCCGAGACATGCACCAGCCGCGCCCCGGCCGCATAAGCCAGCCGCGCCACCCGCCCGGCCCCTTGCGCATGGGTGCGGCCAAAATCGCCCGTCCGCGATTCGGCTAATATGCCGGCGAGATTGATGACGATCTGCGCGCCCTCGATCGCCCGCATGCAGGCGGCCTCGTCGCTCACTGGCGCGTAAAGCGGCACCACCTGGCCGACATCGCCCATCGGTTTCAGGAATTTCGCGCCTTCAACATCGCGCACCGCCGCCCGCACCCGGTACCCGGCCTCGGCCAGGCGTTGCACAATATGCCGGCCCAAAAAGCCTGAAGCCCCGAAAACCGTAGCAATTCCGTGCGCCGCGCCCATGAAATCCCCCTTGTTGAGTTGCTTGCAAATGTAAGGCTTGAAAAAAATCTCTCAAGTCGAGTTGACGTGATGTGACGGGACAGTTAAACGCCCGTCCCACGACGCCACGGTGTCGGGACGGCACGCTGAACGAAAGCGAAGCGAGCCTGAAAAAATGGTCAAGCCCAGGTGGCGGAATTGGTAGACGCACTAGCTTCAGGTGCTAGCGCTCGCAAGGGCGTGGAGGTTCGAGTCCTCTCCTGGGCACCATTTTTTCCTGATTTTCCAAAACATTGAAAACCAAAGTTAAGACGATGACGAGCAGCATTCAGCTTCACCAGCATGATCTGCCGGACGGGTTGTCGCTTGGCCCGCTCGTTGCCATCGATACCGAGACGATGGGGCTCAACCCGCATCGCGACCGACTCTGCCTGGTGCAGCTGTGCGCCGGGGACGGCATTGCGCATCTGGTGCAGATCATCCCCGAATCGCTCGGCGGCCAAGGCGCGAATTGCCCCAATCTCAAAGCCTTGCTGGCCGATCCTGAGGTCACCAAGCTGTTCCATTACGGGCGGTTCGATATCGCTGCCCTTTATAATGCGTTTGGCGTGCTCACCGCCCCGGTGATCTGCACCAAGATCGCCTCCAAGCTGGTCCGCACCTATACCGACCGGCATGGGCTGAAAGAGCTGTGCCGGGACCTGGCCGGGGTGGATATTTCCAAGCAGCAGCAGAGCAGCGATTGGGGGAGTACCAGCCTGACCGCCGAGCAGCTCACCTATGCCGCCTCGGACGTGCTGTATCTGCACCTGGTCTGGGAGAAGCTGCGCGCGCTGCTGGTGCGCGAAAATCGCCTCGCCCTCGCCGAATCGGCCTATCGCTTCCTGCCGACGCGGGCCCAGCTGGACCTGCTGGGCTATCAGGAGCCCGATCTCTTCAGCCATTAACGTTAGGTTACACAGAGTTGCGTAACGCGTGTTGACCGGTGTTGAGACGCTGTTCATACCGTAGAGAATGAGATCGATTTTCGGGCCTCGCGGCGACGCATGCACGACGCCCTTGCCAAAGGGCATCGCCGGGGCGCAGATTTGCCCCGCTCCCGCCTTATTTGAGCGGCAGGATCGAGACATGGCTCGCTTTATGGTTTTCATGGTTCCTTCGCGCAAGGAGACCGCATGAATCACATTCCGCAGGCGCCCCGCAATTCCGTGCTGGATGAAATCCGCCGGCAGCGCCAACCGGCCGCCGATAAACTGACCAAGCGCAGCCTGCGGGTGACGCTGCTCAAACGCGCCTTGCCGGCGGCGGCTCTGCTGTTGCTGGTGGCGCTGGCCTTGGCGCCCTCCTGGCATTCCAGCGCCAACCGCGTCACTTATCATGTGACCGCCGGCGCCAGCACCCAGGCCTCGCGTATGCAAGGCGCGACCTATCATGGCCGCGACCAGCAGGGCCAGCCTTACACCGTCACCGCCAGCAGCGCCGTGCAGCAGGGCGACGATAATGTCGCCCTCGTCGCCCCGCAGGGGGACATCACCTTGAAATCCGGCTCCTGGCTGTCGCTGAAATCGGCGAATGGTGATTATCACCAGAAAAGCGACAGGCTGGAGCTGGGCGGCGGTGTGACGCTGTATCGCAATGACGGTACCGTGGTGACCACCCAGCGCAGCGCCATCGATCTGCACGCCGGCGATGCAACCAGCACCGATCCGGTGCAGGTGACCGGGCCTTTCGGCACGCTGAACGCGCAGAAGGGCTTTACCTTGACCGGGCGAGGCAGCAAAATCACCTTCAATGGTCCCGCGACGCTGACACTCACACAGGTTCAATGAAATTCATTTATCTCCTGCCGGCCGCGGCCCTCGCCGCCGCGCCGGCCCATGCGCAGGATTTGAATCTGGGCGGCCAACCCGGGGCAGCGCCGGTGCCGATTCAGATCACCGCCCAGCAGGGCATCACCTGGTCACAGGATGCGCAGACCGTCACCGCCAATGGCGATGCCAAGGCGGTGCGCGGGGATGTCACCGTCACCGCCGACCAGCTGGTGGCGCATTATGTGAAAAAGGCCGCGAGCGGCACCCCTGCCCCGGCCGGCACGCCGGCGCAAGCCGCCGCCGCTTCCCAGCCCACCAGCGCCAATGGCGGCACCGACGGGCTGGACCAGGGCAATGCCCAGCTGACCGAGCTGGATGCGATTGGCAACGTCCATATCTATACCCCCACCGATAATGCCTGGGGCGATCACGCGGTTTATTCCATGGCCCAGCAGGTGCTGGTGCTCACCGGCCAGCATCTGAAACTGACCACCCAGCACGACACCGTCACCGCCAAGGATTCGATCGAATATTACGCCGGCGAGCATAAGGCGATTGCGCGCGGCAACGCGCTGATCGTCGCCGATGACGGCCGCTCCATCGCCGCCGATGTCATTGTCGGCTATTTCGCGGCGCAGGCGGATAACGCCAAGCCGGGCACCAAACCCGTCGCAGCCAGCAGCCCGGATGCGCTGGGCCAGGCCGGCAATCTGCAGAAGGTGGAAGCCTTCGGGCATGTGGTGATCAAGACCACCACCGATACCGCCACCGGCGATCGCGGTATTTACCTGCCCCCCACCGGGCAGGCGCGGCTGGGCGGCAATGTGCATATCATCCATGGGCCGAACGAGCTGGAGGGCGCGGACGCCCTGGTGAACATGAAGACCGGCGTGGCCACCTTGCTGGCCGGCCCGGGCGGGCATGTCTCCGGCGTGGTGCTGCCCAATTCCGGCAAGACCAAATGAGCATGACGATCGACACGGCTTTGATGAGCCAAACCGGCCCGCTGGGCGAGCAAACCGGGCTGGTGGCGCAGGGCCTCGGCAAGCGCTTCAAGAAACGCCCGGTGGTACGCAATGTCTCGCTGTCGGTGAAACGCGGCGAGGCGGTGGGGCTGCTCGGCCCCAACGGTGCGGGCAAGACCACCACTTTCTACATGATCGTCGGGCTGATCGGCCCGGATAGCGGCACCATCTCGCTGGATGGCGCCGAGATCGGCGGCTTGCCGATGTATCGCCGCGCGCGCCTTGGCATCGGCTATCTGCCGCAGGAGGCCAGCGTGTTTCGCGGGCTGAATGTCGAGCAGAACATCATGGCCGCGCTCGACATGGTCGAGCAGGATGCCGACAAGCGCGAGGAGATGCTGACCGAGCTGCTGGCGGAGTTCTCCATCTCGCATCTGCGCCGCACCCCGGCGCTGGCCCTCTCCGGCGGTGAGCGCCGGCGCGTGGAAATCGCCCGCGCTTTGGCCACCGGCCCCAGCTATATCCTGCTCGATGAGCCGCTGGCCGGCATCGACCCGATCGCGGTGGGCGAGATCCGCGATCTGGTCGCGCATCTGAAGCATCGTGGCTTGGGCGTGCTGATCACCGACCATAATGTCCGCGAGACGCTGGAGATCATCGACCGCGCTTATATTCTCTATGACGGCCAGGTGCTGATGGAAGGCACGCCCGACCAGGTGGTGGCGCATGAGGATGTGCGGCGGGTCTATCTTGGCGAGAAATTCAGCCTGTAGGCTGGCTTAAAGGGGGCGCAGGCCCCCTTTTTCATGCGCCAAATTCGCCGCCGAAATGCTGCGCGGCACCATGCAGGTTTCGCGCCAAACGCCCTTTGACAAAGATGAAAACCGCGCTAGGTTTCTGGCATGGCTTTTGCTCCGTCCTTCGCGCCGCGGTTGGATTTACGCCAGTCTCAGTCGCTGGTGATGACCCCGCAATTGCGCCAGGCGATCCAGCTGCTGCAGTTCACCAACCTCGAGGTCAGCGCCTATATCGAGGAAGAACTCCTTAAAAATCCGCTACTTGAGCAAGATGATGGCGGCGAGACGGTCACCGCCTTGGAGCCCCCCACCGCAGCGCAAGCGGCCGATTTACCGGAAGATACAGCAAGCCTGACACTGGCCGGAATGCTGCCTGAAGCGGGATCGGCGCCGCTGGATATGGATAGCAGCAATGTCTATGACGCAGGCACCAACGCCGATGGCTACAGCACCGGCGGCCTGGGCGGCGACGCGGATGAGGACTGGAATGCCGTGGACGCGTTGGGGGCGCAACGCCCCTGCCTGCGCGAACATCTTGAGCAGCAGGCGCGTCTGGCCTTCGCTGGCCGCGGGGAGCGGCTGATCGCCAGCATGATGATCGCGACCCTCGATCCCGCTGGCCGGCTGGGCGACACGCCGGAGGCTCTGGCCGGCGCGCTGGGGGTGGAGCTGTCCCGGTTCGAAGCGGTGCGCGCCGTGATGATGCATTTCGACCCGGTCGGCGTCTTCGCCACCAGCCTGGCGGAATGTCTCGCCGCACAGCTGGCCGAGCTGAACCGGCTGGACCCGGCGATGCAGGCGCTGCTCGACCATCTGCCGCTGCTGGCAAAGCGTGAGATGCGCGCCCTGCAGGAGCTGTGCGGGGTGGATGCGGCGGATCTCGCCGATATGGTGGCCGAGCTGAAGCGCCTCGACCCCAAACCCGGCGCGCGCTTTGAGTCCGAGCCGCTGCGCCCGCTGATCCCCGACGTGCTGATGCGCCCCGCCCCGGTACGCGACGAGGAGGGCAGCGACTGGCTGCTGGAAATCAACCCGGAGACGATGCCGCGCCTGCTCATCCGCCGCGGCTTTCATGCCCGCATTCTGGCCTCCGCCAACAAGGAGACCAAGAGCTTCCTCTCCGAGCAGCTGCAAGGGGCGACCTGGCTGGTGAAGGCGCTGGAATCCCGCGCCCAGACCATCCTGCGCGTCGCCGCCGAGATCGTGCGCCGGCAGGACGGGTTTTTCCATCACGGCATCTCGCATCTGCGCCCCTTGACCCTGCGCGACATCGCCGTGGAGCTGGGGTTGCATGAAAGCACCGTCTCGCGCGTCACCTCCAACAAATCCATCGCCACCCCGCGCGGGATTTTCGAGCTGAAATTCTTTTTCACCACCGCTTTGGCGGGGGCGAATGGAGAAACCCACTCGGCGGAAACCGTTCGTTATCGAGTTGCGCAGATCATCGGCCAGGAGAGTCCGAAAAATATTTTGTCGGATGACGCCGTCGCATCAATATTACAGAAAGAAGGCATAGACATAGCACGGAGGACCGTGGCCAAATACAGGGAAGCGCTGCGTATTCCCGGCTCGGCGCAGCGTAAGCGGGAGAAAATGCCCGCCTAGTCCTGGCGCGAAAGAGAGTGGCGCCAGGCAGCCTGAAATCAGAGCCGGTTTGTGTTCGGGAGAAGACCATGCAGTTAACGGTCTCTGGCAAGCAAGTTGAACTGTCCGACGCTTTGCGTGTGCATGTGGACAAGCAACTCGGCACGATTACCGCCAAATATTTCGATCACGCGCTTGAGGCACAGGTGACCTTCAGCAAGGCCCGAAGTTTCTTTACTTGCGACATCAACCTTCATGCCGGCCGCGGCATCACGGTGCGCGGCGAGGGCGAGGCGGCGGATGCGCGCGCCGCCTTTGAGGACGCGGCCGAGCATATCGCCAAGCGGCTGCGCCGCTACCGGCGCCGGGTCTCCGCGCATCAGCGCGACCTCGGCAAGATCAAGCCGGAAATGGCCCGCGCCTATGTGCTGGCGCATGAGCCGGACGATGAGGAGGAGCATGAGGCGCCCCCCAACGGCCATGCCAACGGCCATGATGCGGTGCCGATGGAGCTGCACGCCACCGTCATCGCCGAGGACACCACCACCATCGAGACGCTGACCGTGCGCGATGCGGTGATGAAGATGGATCTGGCCTTTCAGCCGGTGATGATGTTCCGCAATTCCAAGACTGGCGGGCTCAACGTCGTTTATCGACGCGGGGATGGCCATGTTGGGTGGATTGATCCGAATGGTTAAGGGGTAAGAGGTGGGGGTGTTTTTGGAAAAACACCCCCACCCCTCCGGCGCCATTCCAACGCCGCTGCGCGACGTTGGAACCTTGGGCGCCTCCGCCACCCAAAAACTTTTGCTCTTTTAGGCCTCGTAGGGCGGGCGGGTGTAGCCTTTTGGCGAGACCGTGAAGATTTCGGCGCCGGTTTCGGTGACGCCGATCATGTGTTCGAACTGCGCCGAAAGCGAGCGGTCGCGCGTCACCGCCGTCCAGCCATCATCCAGGATCTTCACATCCGGGCGGCCGATATTCACCATCGGCTCGATCGTGAAGAACATGCCCGGCTTCAGCACCGCCCCTTCCCCGCGCTTGCCGAAATGCAGCACATTCGGCGGCTCGTGGAAGCGCTGGCCAATGCCATGGCCGCAGAAATCCCGCACCACCGAGAAACGCTGCGCCTCGACATATTGCTGGATCACATAGCCGATATCGCCAAAGGTCGCCCCCGGCTTCACCGCCGCGATGCCGCGCATCAGCGCCTCATAGGTCACGTCGATCAAGCGTTTGGCGCGGGTATTGGCATTGCCGGCCACATACATCCGGCTGGAATCGCCGTACCAGCCATCCAGGATCACCGTCACATCGATATTCAGCACATCCCCGTCCAGCAGCTTCCGGTCGCCCGGAATGCCGTGACAGACGACATGATTGATCGAGGTGCAGATGGATTTCGGATAGCCGCGATAATTCAACGGCGCCGGCACCGCATTATGGGCGAGGATGAACTCATGGCACAGCGTGTTCAGATGCTCGGTGGTGACGCCGGGGGCGACATGTTCGGTGATCATATCCAGCGTCTCGGCGGCGAGCTTGCCCGCCGCGCGCATCGGCGCGAAATCCTCCGGTTTGTAGATCGTGATCCGGCGTGAATCTGCACCGCCATCCATAAGCAAATATCCTCGATTGGTCAGGGCAAGGTTGCTAGCACATCTCGCCCGCGCGCCGCAAAATTCACGCTTAAAGCGCTTTCAGGCTGACCGGAAACGCTCAGCGCACTCTAGCTCTGTGTTTTGGCAAGCAACATGACCCTGACTGGGTCCAGTCAGGGTCATGTTGTTCTAAACGCTCAGCGGCGCGGTCATCGCCTGGGGTTTCACCCATTCATCGAACTGCGCGCCGCTCAGCGCTCCGCTGGCCAGGGCGGCCTCACGCAAGGTCAGCCCTTCCCGATGCGCCTTCAGCGCGATCTCGGCCGATTTCGAGTAGCCGATATGCGGGTTCAACGCCGTCACCAGCATCAGATTGGCAGCCAAATTCTCCGCAATTTTACCCCGCGCCGGTTCGATGCCTTCGGCGCAATGGGCGCAAAAACTCTCCAGCGCGTCGGCCAGCAAATTCACGCTGTCGAGATAATTGCTGAGCATCACCGGCTTATAGACATTGAGCTGGAAATTCCCCTGCGAGCCGCCAAAGGCCACCGCATGGTCATTGCCGAACACCTGCACCGCCACCATGGTCAGCGCCTCGCACTGGGTCGGGTTGATCTTGCCGGGCATGATCGAGGAGCCGGGCTCGTTTTCCGGGATCAGCAGCTCGCCGATGCCGGTGCGTGGGCCGGAGGCATACCAGCGCACATCATTGGCGATCTTCATCGCGGCCCCGGCCAGTACGCGCACCGCGCCGGAGGCTGCCACCAGCGCGTCATGCGCCGAAAGGGCCGCGAATTTGTTGGGCGCGGTGATGAAGGGGTGGCCGGTTTCCTCGGCGATGAACGCGGCCGCGGTGGCGCCGAAATTCGGATGCGCGTTCAGCCCGGTGCCCACCGCGGTGCCGCCCACCGCCAGCTCATACAGCCCGGCGAGCGAGAGATCGATCCCCTCCGCGGCCTGATCCAGCTGCGCCTGCCAGCCGGAAATCACCTGGCCCAGCGTCACCGGGGTCGCATCCTGCAGATGGGTGCGCCCGGTCATCACCACATCGCCATAGGCCAGGGCCTTGGCGCGGAAGACATCCGAGAGCCGGGCGATGGCCGGCAACAGCTTCGCCTTGGTGGCCTCCACCGCGGCGATATGCATCACGGTCGGGAAAGTGTCGTTGGAGGACTGGCTGTGATTGACATCATCATTCGGGTGGATCGGCTTTTTGCTGCCGACCACCCCGCCAGCGATCTGAATGGCGCGGTTGGAGATCACCTCATTGGCGTTCATGTTGCTCTGGGTGCCGGAGCCGGTCTGGAACACCACCAGCGGGAATTCCTCATCCCATTTGCCGTCGATCACCTCCTGCGCCGCCTGCACGATCAGCCGCGCTTTCTCCTCCGGCATCTGCCCCAGCGCCTGGTTGGCCAGCGCGCAGGCTTTTTTCAGGATGCCAAAGCCGCGAATGACCTCGCGCCCCCACACGTAACGCGACCGGCCGATCTTGAAATTCTCCAGGCTGCGCTCGGTCTGCGCGCCCCAGAGCCGGTCGGCTTGTACCGCCACGTCGCCCAGCGCGTCATGTTCAATCCGTGTTGTGGCCATCACCAATTCCCATGCAAAAACCCGAGGGCCGGGAGAGGTTTCCACCGGCGGGGCAGATCCGTGCGGCGGATCGGCCTTATCATGTAACGTGGGGCTGGCTGGTCGGTTCTTTCAAGGAAGCTGGCATAAGCGCGCACCTGGGCTTCGCGCCACGCCTGATCGCGCAGCGCCTGGGCGCGGTTGGGGAAGATCTCGGCGATGCGGATCACCCGGCCGATCACGGCGACCACGGCCCAGAGCGAATCTTCGCCGCCCCGGCGCTTTTCGGGAGGAAGTGACTCCAAATCCGGTCTCCTGCTGGAGGCTTGAGGGATGCGTTGTTATCCGCCCTCTCGCGCGCGATGGCCAGACCGAATTTCAGCCAGCCCCAAAGCCAGCAGCAAACGCGGCCCAGCCAGCAGATAGCGCCGTGCCAGCCGGCGCGGCTCCCGGATGAGCCGATGCAGCCATTCCAGCCCGGCCCGGCGCATCCAGAGCGGGGCGCGCCGCGCCGTGCCGGCGGCAAAGGCGAGCGCCGTGCCGATGCACAGCCCCACCCCGCTGCCCCCGCCCTCGCGCCAGAGCCGGTGGGCGAGGATCTCCTGCACCGGCGAGCCGACCGCGAAGAAGCTGACCTGCGGTTGCAGCTGGCGCAGGAAAGCCAGCACATCCTCCTGCGCGGCGAGATTGGTGAGCAGCCCCATCGGCGGCGCGTGGCGGTGAAACAGGATTGCCGGGTAGCGTAATCGTAGCGCTGCGAAATCAGCATCCGCCATGCCGATCACCGCAACCCGCATCCCCGCCAGGCGCGGCAGCAGATCCGCGGTGAGGTCCGCGCCGGTGACCACTGGCGGGGTGGCGCGGCCAAACAGCCCGAGCAGCCGGGCGAGGCAGCGCGAATCGAACAAACAGAGCCAGGCCTCCTGGTAGAGCGGCCGCAGCCCCGGCTGGCGGCGCAGCCGTTCCAGATGATCGACATTCGGGGTGACGACGTAACTGAAATCCGCCGCCTCCGCCTGGGCCAGAATGGCGGTGGCGGTCATCCTCATATCTTCTGTCGCAAAGCGCAGCCCGAAGCGTTTCATGGCGTCCAGCTCACCCCCATCGTCATCACATGCTCATTGGCGGCGCCAAGCTGGGGCGATTGCCGGTCATTGAAGCCATAGCGCAGCTCCAGCGCGAGGAAGGGGCTGAGCTGCCAGGCGACCGTGGCGCCGAGATTGACCAGGGTTTCCCGCAGATCCCCATGCAGATAATCGGCCTGCGAGACCTCCCCTTGCGCCTTGAACGAGAGCTGTTGCAGCCCGGCGCGCAGCAAGGTGAATTTGGCGGCGCTGAGCGTGTAGGGCAGCGCGCTGACGCGGTCCGGATCGTCCAGCTCGCGGACCAGATTCAGCCGCAGCTCGTCCAGCCGGTCGGGCGCCCAATCCAGGCGGATTTCCAGCGCCGGGGTGAGCAGTGCCGCCCCCTGGCGTGGCAGCCGCCCGGCCCCGCCGGCCAGCACCGAGACCGACCAGAGCCCGTTCGCCTGCTCACGCACCCCGCCGAGCAGGGCGATGTTGGTGGCATCCTGCGCCACGATCCGCCCATCCGAGAGATCCCCGCGCAGCTCCAGCACATAGCTCAGCGGCGCGCCGTCATTATAGGCAAGCCGCAAGGCCGGGCGCAGGTCGCTGCGGTCCTGCGCCGGGGCGTCGGGGAAGCCCAGCAGGCTGGCGGAGATTTCCGGGGTGATGGTCAGCGCCGCCTGGGTGATGGCATCGCTCAGCCGGATCTGTGACATGTTGAAGGGCAGCGGGCGGGCGAGGCTGCCGCCCCCGATGGCAAAGCCGGTCTCCGCCCCCCGCACGAAGCCGCCCGCCAGGGTGAGGGTCTGGCGCGCCATGGTGAAGCCCTGCCCCACCGCCAGCGCCGCCATGGTGGAGGATTGCGGCTGGTCCTGCGGATAAAGGCTGGGGCTGACCAGCGCATAGGCGCCGAACCCCGCCACCGGGTCGCTCACCGCCAGGCTCGGCGAAAGCTGTACCAGCATCGAGCCGGCGGCACCATTCGGCGCGCTGTCATACCCGCTGGTGGCACTCAATGTGGGGCTGAGGCTGAGCGTGCCGAACCGCCAGCCGGTGGCGCCAAGCGCCCGCCCCTGCCGGGGGGTGAGAGCGGGCGCACCCGGCGCAAAGCCGGGGATGGTGACGGGCAACAGATCATCCAGCATCTGCGCGCCGGCGCCGGCGGGCCAGCAGAGCAGAACCAGGCACAACCAGGATGCGAGATCACGCGACACGGTTTCTGATACCACTCTAAGTGGAATAATGTTAATAGCAAAACAAATGAACGCTGAGATTTCCGCACGCCGCCAGGATATCGACATGGCCAAGGGCCTCGCCATCACCCTGGTGGTGTTCGGCCATATCGTGGCGCGCCAGGACCCCGCCCAGGTGCACTGGTACGAGCCCCTGCGCCGGGCGATCTATGCGTTTCATATGCCGTTCTTCCTGTATCTGAGCGGCTTCGTGGCGGCCTCCTCGGGCTTTCTCGTGCGCGGGCGGGCGGGCTTTGGCGCGGCGTTGCAGGAGCGCGCGCAACGTTTGCTGCTGCCGTTTTTCGCGCTGGGGCTGCTCATTCTCGCCGGCAAGCTGGTGGCGGCGCGCTTCATCGCCGTGGACAATACGCCACCCAGCCTCACCGCCGGGCTGACCGGGCTGTTCTGGCACACCGAGGCCAGCCCAGCGCTGAGTGTGTGGTATCTGTTCGTCCTGTTCGTGCTGGTGCTGGCGACGCGCTGGGCGCTGGATGGGCAGATCGAACGGCTGGCGAATCTGCTGGCGCTGGCGCTGCTGGCCTATTGGCTGCCGGTGCCGGGCTATCTCTATGCCGACCGGCTGACCGGCTACGCGCCGTTCTTTCTGCTGGGGGCGCTGGCGGGGTTTGCCCGGGCGAGCTGGGAGCGCTGCCTCACCCGCCTCTGGCGGCCGGCTTTGCTCTGCCTGATGGCGGGGCTGAGTGTCGTCGCGCTATGCGGGCAGGACTGGCCGCAGCCTTTCTACATGCTGCCGCTCGGCGTGATCTCGATGCCGGCCCTGCATGGCGCGATGCGGGCCTTGCGGGCGCAGAGGGCGCGCGCCGCGCTGCTCGTCCTCGGGCGGGCCAGCTTTGCCATCTATCTCGGCAACACCATCTGCATCGGGCTCGCCAAGGGCATGATGCTGCGGCTGGGCTCCTGGAACGGCCCGCATTTCCTGCTCTTCGCCCCGGCGCTGATGGCGGCGGGATTGTTCGGGCCGATCTTATGCCGGGCAGCGTGGCTGCTCATCCAGGACCATGGTTGGCCGCCCCTGCCGCCGCGCATGCGCCACAGCCACGAGCACCACAGCTGAAAGGAGCAGTACGTCGCCCGGCTATTTCGTCACATACCCGCCATAGCGCGGGGCGTAGAATTCGGCGTCGGCATGGAAAGAGCGGGCATGGGCGGCGGGGTTGACGCGGGTGAGCGCGGTGCCGGCCACATCGGCGCCGGCCTCGCGCAGCAAATTCAGCGCCTCGCGCGCCAGCCGGCGCGGGGTGCTGCCCCAGCGGATGCATAGCAGGGTCAGATCCGCCATCCGGCAGAGCACCCGCGCCTCCGCCAGGGCAAAGGCCGGGGGCACGTCGAGCAGGATGATGTCGTAATGCTCCCGCAAGGCGGCCAGCAAGGCCGGCAAGGCAGGGGAGAGAAACAGATCCAGTGCGCTGGCCCGCTCGCCGCCAGCGCAGAGCAGGCTCAGGCTGGTCAGCTTGTCCCGGCCCAGCGCGTCGGGCAGTTGCGCCGTGCCGCGGAGCAGCTCCGCCAGGCCGGGGCGCTCCTCCAGGCCGAACACCCGCCCGAAGCCGGGGCAGCGCACATCGCCGTCAATGGCCAGCACCCGCAGCCCGGAGGCGGCCAGCATCCGCGCCAGCGAGACGCAGAGCGTGGTCTTGCCTTCCGCCGGGCGCGCCGCCGTCACCGCCAGAATCTGCCGTCCCGGCTCGCCCAGCCCCAGCC
>NZ_JH976207.1:862341-867229 GCF_000306035.1 Acidocella sp. MX-AZ02 | reverse complement strand
GAGCCGGCTCGCGGTCTCGCCGGTCAAGGTGCTGCCTTGCGTTGCCGCCACCACCCCTGCCCCGGCCCTGGCTTTCGCCAGCTGCGTCTCGGTCTCGTCCAGCTGCTGCTGCACCTGGGCGGAATGGGTCTCCAGCCAGCTTTGCGCGTCATTGAGGGCCTGGAAGGCGACATCGCGCCCCTGGTCCAGATAAAGCTGCATCGCGAGATTGGCCCCGGCGGCGGCGAGGTCCGGGCTGCGGGCCGAGAAATGCACCGCGATCACCCGCGCCCCTGGCTGCACCGAAACGGCGAGATGGGTCTGCACGATTTGCGCCAGCGTCGCCGCATCCGGCGCGGCGGGGGCAGGCAACAGCGAGAGCGGGAAGATGCGCTTGCGCAAAGCCGGGTTGAATTCCGGCAGCTGGTCCAGATGCAGCCGCGTCGCGATCGCCGCCGCCGCCGGCAAAGCGAGGACGATGGCGCTCTGGCTCGCCATCACCGCATCCTGGTTCAGCTCTGTCGCGGGGCCGGCGGCATTGGCGCCGGGCAGGCGCGCCGCTTCGGGATCATAGAGCAGAATGCCGGTGGCTTCATAATGCGAGGGGCTGAGCGCCAGCAACAAGCCGGCCAGCGCCGGGGCCAGCATGGTGGAGAGCAGCAAAATCCGCCATCGCCGCCCCAGCCCCTGCAACTGGTCGGCCAGCGAGGGCGGGGCGGCGACAGCCAGAGGCGGGAGCGCGACACTCATAACGATAGATTAACGAAAACAGCGAGCGAAAACAATCTATGGTTGCGACAGATTCGGCACCCAGGGGCGCGCCCCCTCCCAGGCGCGGTCCGTGATCAGGCGGATCCGCGCCGGGCTCACCCAGGCGGCCAGCGCGCCATCCCGCGCGGCGCGGCTGGCATCCAGGATCACCGCGCCGGCGCAGCCCGGTTGCGACACTGGCGAGACCAGCAACCGCGCCCCCTGGCAGTCGGTTACCGGGGTAGCGGCATAGAGCACCGCGCCGATGCGGCAGGTGGCAGCACTGCAGGCGGATGGCACCAAACGCGCCCCGCCCCAGACCGCGCGCCATTGCTCCAGCGTGAAGCTGCTGGCCTTGGGCATTTCCACCAGCAGCACCTGCCCGCCCTGGCGGATACCGATCAGCCTGGCATCGGCGGAGACCAGCACGTCCGGCGGGCGGGCCAGCAGCGCTGCCACCAGCCCGGCCGCGATCAACCCCGCCCCCGCCAGTCGCGCGGCCGAGCGCCAGAGGCACAGCCAGGCCAGCCCCGCCGCGATCAGCAGGATGGCGGCACCCGGCATCGGCGCCACCTTCAGCAGCGCATCCGGCCAGGTGGCGATATGGGCGGTCATCCAGACGATGATGGCGATGCCCCAGCCCATCGGCTTGAAGGCGAGCCAGGCCAGATGCAGCTTCAGCAGCGCCAACCCGGCCAAGCCCCAGGGCATGATCCAGAGCGCGGTGAGCGGCACCGCGACCAGATTGGCCGGGATCCAGTAAGGTTCGATCTGCTGGAACTGATAGGCGGAAAACGGCATCGAGGCGCCGCCGGCGAGCAGGCTGGTGAAGGCGAGCTCGGCCACATGCATCAGCCCCGCCCCCAGCATGCTGCGCCCGGCATGGAAGCGCCGCCAGATCGGATGCACCGCTTCATAGCCGGCGATGAGGGCGGCGACGGCGGAGAAGCTCATCTGAAAGCTGGCGGAGAGAATCGCCTCGGGGGTGGCCAGCAGCAGGATCATCGCCGCCAGGGCCAGCCCGCGCAGCGAGACCGCGCGCCGCCCCAGCAGCACGCCGAGTGTGACCAGGCTGGCCATCGCCAGGCTGCGCAGGATCGGCAGATGCGCCCCGGTGAGCACCGCGTACCCCGCCCCGCCCGCCAGCGCCAGCACGGCGGCAATGGGTTTGCCCGGCCAGTGCAGTGCCATCCAGGCGCTGCGCGAGAGCCCCCATCGCGCCAGCACAAACACGATGCCCATGACGATGCCGACATGCAGCCCCGCCACCGCGAGAATATGGGCGAGGCCGGAGAGGATGAAGCCCTGCCGCTCATCGGCGGGGATGATCTGCTCATCGCCGGTCAGGAGTGTGACCGCGATGGCGCCGGTGGAGAGCGGCAGCGCGCGCAGGATCTGCGTGGCGATCTCCAGCCGCAACGCCTGCAGCGCATCGCGCCACTGGCTGGGTGGCGCCGGGCGCAGCTGCTTTAGCGGTGTCAGCGCCACCCCGACAGCGGCGAGATTGGCGAAATATTCATCCCGCCCCTGCTGCCAGCCGCCCGGATAGGCCGGCGGGTCCGGGCCGAACAGCAGCGCATAGGCTTTCACCAGCGCCCCCGGGTCGGGCGGCGCATCGCCGGGGCGTAGCTTCAGCCGGACCAGACGGCGCAGCGTCGGGCCGTGATCGATCCGCGGGGCGCGCAGCACCACGCGGGCGGTGTTGGGCAGCATCTCCACCCGCGCGACGAAGCCGCTGACGCTGACCACGCCGGACGGGATGGGCGGCATCGGCGGCATCGTAGCGCTGCGATATTCGGCCCGGGCGAAGCCGATGGCCCCCGCCAGCAGCAGCCAGGCCAGAAACCGCGCATAAGGAAACCGCCAGCTCGCCCCCAGCGCCAGCAGCGCGCCCACCGGAAGGGCCGCCGCCAGCCAGAGCGGCGGCTCCGAAGGCAGCGCGAAATAGACCAGGATGGCGGCCCCCATGGCGACCGGCAGCAGCAGGATGAAATGCCCCCGCTCCGCCTCCACCCAGCGCGCGAACCAGTCCCGGGCCAATACCACCTCCGATTGTTCCGGATGATTAACTTTTTCGCCCGGCTGGCACAAATCGGCGCAAAAGAGTAACAGCCAGCCCATGAAAGTCCGTACCCGCTTCGCGCCCTCTCCCACCGGCCTGCTGCATATTGGCGGCGCCCGCACCGCCCTCTTCAACTATCTCTTCGCCAAACATCATGGCGGCGAGTTCGTGTTGCGCATCGAGGATACGGACAAGGCCCGCTCCACCCAGGAAGCGGTGCAGGTGATCCTGGACGGGCTGGACTGGCTCGATCTGAAGGCTGACGAGCCCCCGGTGTTCCAGAGCAGCCGCGAGGCAAGGCATGTCGAGGTGGCGATGGCGCTGCTGGCGCAGGGCAAGGCTTATCGCTGCTATTGCACCCCGGAAGAGCTGGCGCAGATGCGCGAGACCGCGATGGCCGAGAAGCGCCCGCCGCGTTACGATGGCCGTTGGCGCGACCGTGACCCGTCCGAAGCGCCGGCGGGGGTGAAGCCCGCCATCCGCCTGAAAGCCCCACGCGAGGGCGAGGTGGTGCTGAATGATCTGGTGCAGGGCGAGGTGCGGGTGAAGAATGCCGAGATGGATGACATGATCATCCTGCGCTCGGACGGCACGCCGACCTATCTGCACGCGGTGGTGGTGGATGACCATGACATGGCGATCACCCATGTGATTCGCGGCGACGATCATCTCACCAACACCTTCCGGCAGATCCAGATTTATGACGCGATGGGCTGGGAGACGCCCGCCTTCGCGCATATTCCGCTGATCCATGGCGCGGACGGGGCGAAGCTCTCCAAGCGCCATGGCGCGGTGAGCATTCTGGAATTCCGCGAGCAGGGCTTCCTGCCGGAGGCGTTGTGCAACTACCTGCTGCGTCTGGGCTGGGGCCATGGCGATGCCGAGTTCCTTGGCCGCGACGAGCAGATCGCGCTGTTCACCCTGGAGGGTGTCGGCCGGGCGGCCAGCCGCATGGATTATGCCAAGCTCACCCATCTCAACGGCATGTGGCTGCGCCAGGCCGAGGATGCGCGGCTGCGTGACGATGTGGTGGAGCGCCTGGCCAAGGCCGACATCACCGTCGGCACCGCCGCCATGCAGCGCATTCTGGCGCTGATGCCGGGCTTGAAGGAGCGCGCCAAGACGCTGGAGGAGCTGAGCAACTCTTCCGCCTTCCTCGCCCGCGAAATTCCCCTGCCCTTCGAACCGAAGGCCGAGGCGCTGCTGACCCTGGAAAACCGCGAGATGCTGGCGCGTCTGGCCGGCCTGCTGGAGGGCACGGATTTCACCGCCGAGGCGATCGACGCGGCGTTGCGCGCTTTTGCCGAAGCGGAGGGCCGCAAGCTCGGCCAGGTGGCGCAGCCGCTGCGCGCCGCGCTGACCGGCAGCACGATGAGCCCGGGGATCGACGCGACGCTGATCGCGCTCGGCAAGGCCGAGGCGTTGGCGCGCATCCGGGCGGTTGCCGCCTGAGGGGTAATCCGTCTCATCGTTCAGCTCATGTTCATGCAAACATCCCGGCCGCCCCCCACATCGGGTTGTGAGCCGGGACGACCCGGCCAACTAAAAACGGGAGTTTGCAATGAAACGCTTTTTCACCACCGCGACGTGTCTTCTGGCCATCGGCGCCGTCACCCCGGCCCTGGCACAGAGCTCCGCCACCGGCAGCAGCGGCTCGACCAACACCATCGGTAGCCACTCCACCGCCGGCATGGGCACCACCGGGGCCGGCATGGCCCCCTCCGGCGGCAATGGCAGCGGCATGAAGGCCGGCACCGCCGGCACCGGCTCCAACAACATGGCCGGCAGCCATTCCACCGCGGGCATGGGCTCCGGCGGCTCCAGCATGTCGATGGGAACGGCCGGCGGCAGCTCGTCCTCCAACGCGATGAAGAGCGGCACCAATGGCTCCGGCGCCAGCAACATGACCGGCAGCAAATCCACCACCGGCATGGGGACCACGGGCAATAGCCAGTAAAAGGCTTTGGCCTGAAGGCGCGGAAGTTTTTGGGGATTGTAGGGGCGTTTTTTCAAAAACGCCCCTACGTGACAAAAGGCCGGATCGCCCCTTGAGGGGACGTCCGGCCTTTTGTCTTGACGCCGCTTTTTTTGTAAAAA
>NZ_JH976207.1:828598-862241 GCF_000306035.1 Acidocella sp. MX-AZ02 | reverse complement strand
GTCTTGACGCCGCTTTTTTGTAAAAAAGCGGCACCAAAAAACTTTTATAACCTATTCATTTTCAAAAATTCGCCACCGTGCAGGCATAGCCGGCGGAGGAGACCTCGCCGCAGAACCGCGCCGCATCGAGCTGGCTGGAAAAGCCGGTGACGCGCAGGCGGTAATAGGTAACGCCCTTCACATTCGCCTCGACGATGTCGGGCGATTTTCCGGCAAACAAAGACGGTGCCGCGGCGCGCACCTTGTTCCATTGATGCTGCGCTGCCTCCTGGCTCGGCAGCGCGCCGAGCTGCACCGCCGCCGGCCCGCCGGGGCTGGTATGCACCGGCGCCGGGGGCGCGGCGGGCGGTGTGTAGCGCATTGCCACCGGCTTTGGGCCCGGGGTTGCGGCTGGCATTGGCGGCGTCGCCACCGGGCCGGGTGTCGAGGAGGATATCGCGCCTGGGATCGGCGATGGGCCGGAATAGGCTGCGTTGGGGTCGCCGCTGGTCGGAATGGCCGCCGCTGGCTTTGGCACCGGAGCCGGAGCCGGAGCCGGAGCCGGCACGGGCGCCACCGGCACCGGCGGCGCAAGCGGCGTCGGCGCCACGCTAGTGGTTTGTGTGGTCACCTGGGTTGTCGTCACCACCGGCTGGGTCGGTGCCGGCGGCGGTGGCGGCGGCGGTGTCTGGATCGAGCTGGCGATCAGTGCCGAGAAACCATCCATCGCCTGCTGCACCTGTTCGGGGGGCAGATCGATCGCGAGCACCTGCCGCGCCTCCTCATCCCGCCCCGACGCGATCAGCGCCGCCGCGTAATCCTCGCGGATTTTCGGCGTGGCGCTCTGGCCGCTGGCCAGCGGGCCAAGATAGGCCAGAGCCTGCGGGCCGTGTCCGGAGAGCGCCAGGGAGAGGCCGAGATTGACCTCGGTTGCCATGCTGCCGGGATTGGCCAGCAGCGATTTCTGATAAGGCTCGACCGCGCCGGCGAAATTGCCTTGCAGGTCGCGCGCGATGCCCAGATCGCTCCAGGCCGCGGCATTGCCCGGGTCGTCATTCACCGCCGCGATGAAAGCCTGCTCGGCCGCCGCCGGATCGCTCTTCAGCAAACAGCGCCCGAGGCCGGTTTCCGCCGGGCTGGATTTGGCGTCATATTTCAACGCGACGGAATAGGCCGCCTGCGCCGGCAAACAGCGATCCAGCGCGTAATAGGCATCGCCCTCATGCACCAGCGCGTCGACATTGTCCGGATCGTCCTTGAGGATCGATTGCGAGATCGACAACGCCATGTTCGGATCGCCGCCGGCGATGGCCGCATCCGCGACATTCAGCGTGTTCGGCCCGACGGACCCGGTGGGCGCGTTCGCGGCCGTCTGCGATTCTGGCTGGCTGCACGCGGCAAGACCGAGAACCATCGTCGCCGCGGCGGAACCACGCAGCAGGCGGCGCAGGGGATAGCCTGATCGAGCGAAGGCGCAGGGGATCATCATGTCTCTTCTTCGGTGCAAGGGTTCATGTTCAGTGATGGGCCAGCACGGCCATGACCTGGATCACCGCCGGCCCGCCAACGATGAGGAAGACGCAGGGCAGGATGAAGACGATCATCGGCAGCGTCATCAAGGTGGGCAGCTTGCCGGCCCGATCCTCGAAGCGGATCAGCGCCTCGGCGCGCAATTCCGCGGAGAGGGTGCGCAGCGCCGCCGTCAGCGGCGTGCCATATTGCAGCGACTGGCTCAGCGTGGTGGCGAGCCGCTTGAGCACTTCCAGCCCGGTGCGCTGGCCCAGCGAAAACATCACGCTGCGCATATCCGCGCCGATCTGCAATTCGCGCGAGGTCTGGGTCAGCTCCTGCGCCAGATCCGGGTTGAGCTGCGAAATTTCCTGGGCGACGCGGGCGATGCCCGCCTCCAGCGCCAGACCGGCATCGGCGCAGATCACCAGCATATCCAGCGCATCCGGCACGCCGCGTTCAACCTGTTCGAGATGCCGGGTGCGGATATTCTTCGCCATCATATCCGGCAGCAACATGCCGACCACCGCGCCGCCGCCAATCTTCAGCACCAGCCCGATGGTGGAGACGAAAATATTATGGAAGGCGAAATAGAGCAGCACCGGCAGCAGGAACAGACCCAGCACCTTGGCGCCGACGAACAGGCCAATGCCGCGGCCGCCGCGAAACCCCGCCCCTTCCAGCGTCGCGGTCATCTCCGCGAGGGTTTTGCGCGACAACAGGCCGGACCGGGCGACGGACATGCCAAAGGCCGAGACCAGACGCACCAGCGCCGAGCCTTCCGGCTTGGCCTCCTCCAGCAGAGCCGCATTGCGGCCATGGATGGCGAGATCGATCCGTTTGCCGAGCTTCTGCGAACGGGTCATCGTATGGTTCAGATAGAAAACGCCAGCCGCCAGCACCAGCAAAGCGAGCACCATGCCGGCCAGCAGGACCACGGGGGGAATGGAGCTATTTGAGAACATTGCTGATCATGAATTGAATGACGCCCATGCCGGCGGCCAGCAGCAGGATCGCCGCGCCAAGAATGGCCTCGCCGCCATCGGTGGTGAAGAGAATGCGGATATAATTGGGCTGCAGCCAGAACAGCCCGGCACCGGCCAGGAAGGGCAGCACGGTGAGCACCATGGAGCCCATGCGGGCTTCGGCGGTCAGCGCGTAGCCGCGCGATTTCAGCGCCACGCGCTTGCGGATCACATCCGCCAGCGTCTCCAGAGTCTGGGTGATGCCGCCACCGGAGCGGGCCTGCAGCGTGATGGCGGTGGCGAAGAATTGATACTCGGTCAGCTTCACCCGCTCGGAGAGCTCACGCAACGAAACATCCAGCGGAATGCCGATGCTCACCTTGTCGGCCAAAATGGTGAATTCGCGCTTGGTCGGCTCCATCGAATCCTGCGCCACCGTGCGCAGCGCCTCACCGATGGGGATACCGACACGCACGCAGCGCACGATGATGTTCAGCGCGTCGGGAAATTGCTCGATCAGCTTGGCGTTGCGGCGATTCTTCAGCCAGTTGAAGATGAAACGGTCGATCAGATACCAGAACACCGGCGTGCCGACATATTTCACCAGCAGCCAGATGCTGGGATATTTGCCCAGCGGGTGCGAGGCGAGCCAGATGATCACCAGGGTGATGACCGCGGCGATCGGCGGCACCAGCCACCATTTGATCGGGTAGGTTTCCGCCTGCTGCAGATCGACGCCGATCAGCTCGGCGGCTTTTTCCTTGATCTGATCCGCCCGCGAAACCTGACGCACCAGGCGCAATTCTTCATCGACCGTGGTGATCGGGGCGGAGGTGGAGGTGGTGGCCGCCGTGAGCCGGCGTTTCAGCCGCTCCTCGCGCTCATGCGCCCCCACCAGATTGAGCGTGACCGCCACCGTCGCGACCGCGAGGATGATGACCAGCACAAGTAGGATCAGCAGCTGATGCAGCATCAGGTTTCCTCCAGCGCCGCCATCCAGGCCCGGTCCAGCCCGTAATATTGCAGCCGTTCCTGGAAGGAGGAGCGGATGCGGCTGACCTCGTAGCGCCCGATCAACCGGCCATTCGGCGTCTCGCCGGTGATTTCCAGCTTGAAGATATCGTTGAGCAGCTGGGTTTCGCCCTCGATCCCGGCGATCTCGGTGACCTGGGTGACGCGACGACCGCCATCGCGCTGGCGCTCGACCTGGATGATCAGATTGACCGCGGCGCAGACCTGCTGGCGGATGGCGCGCGGGGTGAGGCCCATCGAGGACATCTGCACCATGTTTTCGATACGCGAGAGCGCGTCGCGGGTGTTGTTGGCGTGGATGGTGGACATCGAGCCATCATGGCCGGTGTTCATCGCCTGCAGCATGTCGAAGGCTTCGGCGCCACGGGTTTCGCCGATGATGACGCGGTCCGGGCGCATACGCAGCGCGTTACGCACCAGATCGCGCGCCGTGACCTCGCCCTTGCCTTCAAGGCTGGCGGGGCGGGTTTCCAGCCGCACCACATGCGGCTGCTGCAGCTGCAGCTCCGCCGCATCCTCGATGGTGACGATACGCTCTGTGGCGTCGATGAAGCGCGAGAGCGCGTTCATCATCGTCGTCTTGCCCGAGCCGGTCCCGCCGGAGACGATGATGTTGAGCCGGCAGCGCGCGGCGATTTCCAGCACCCGGGCGATCGGCGGCGTCATCGCGCCGAATTCGATCAGCTTCTTGAAATCGATCGGTTTCTTGGAGAATTTACGGATCGAGATCGACGGCCCGTCGATCGCCAGCGGCGGCAGCACGATATTCACGCGCGAGCCATCCTTCAGGCGCGCATCGCACATCGGGCTGGCTTCATCCACACGCCGCCCGACCGAGGCGGCGATGCGCTGGCAAATATTGGTCAGATGCGCCCAGTCGCGAAACCGCACCGGCACCTGCAGCAATTTTCCCGAGCGCTCGACAAACACATGGTCCGGGCCGTTGACCATGATGTCGTTGATGCTCTCATCCAGAAGCAAGGGCTCCAAGGGCCCCAGCCCGAGCATGTCGTCCACCAGCTCGGTCGCCAAGGCGCGCTGCTCGCGGGCATTCAGCTGCACGCGCTTATCGGTGGCGAGATCGGAGATCAGCCGTTCGACTTCGATCAGCAGCCGTTCCGGCGGCAAGGCGGCGACGGCGGTGGCGTCCATGCGCGCCAGGCACATATTGCGCAGCTCGGCGATTTCGGCCCGCACTGAGGTGCTGGTATCGGCCGGAAACCGGCTGACATCTGGATTCGGCGCGGCGGGCGCGGCGGCGGCCAAGGCCGGCATGGCGGCCGCGGCTTCCAGCTCTTCCCTGCGGCGGCGGCCAAATACCGGCATGCTGTCAGACATTGCCGGTTATCCCTTGCTGAAGCCGAGCATTTTGAACAAGCCGCCGCCACCGCGGCCGGGCAAGGCCAAGCTGCCCTCGATCTCGTCGCGATTCCCCACGAAGCCGATTTCACGCGCCAGATCCAGAACCGCCTGGCGGAACGGCCCCTTATTGGTCACCGCCGGCTCGCCGAAACTGGCACTCTCATTCAGCTGCTTGGGGATGTCCGGAATGGTGATATGAATCTTCAGCTCCAGCGCCTCCTCGATCTGCTTGCGCGACAGCCCGCCCGGCCGGCCGAGCCGGTTCAGCACCACGGTCGGGCTCTGCGGCTGCCAGGGACCGTTGGGCAGCGCCAGCAGCCGGATCGTATCGCGTACCGAGGCCAGAGACGGGTCCATGACGATGACCCGGTGATGCGCGAATTCGATCAGCTCGCGATTACAGGCCATCGGCAGGAAAGGCACATCCATGAAGATGAAATTATAGCGGATGCGCAGCGCCTCGATCAGCCGGCGGGCGGCGCCGGGGGTATAATTCATCGGCTCCGCCAGCTTTTCCTCGGAGGCCAGCACATGCAGGCGCTCCGCCACCGGCTGGGCGGCGCGCTCGACGAACAGCGGATCGATCCGGTCCGGCGTTTCCAGCGCCATACGCAGGCCAGGGCCAGTCTTGGCGCCCAGCAGCAACGCGCCGGAGCCCATATGGATATCGGATTCCAGGAACACGGTATGGCGTTTTTCGACCACGCCCAGCAGCCAGGCGAGATTGCCGGCAATGGTGGTCGCCCCTACCCCGCCCCGCGCGCCCATCACCGCCACCACGCGCCCGCCGCGTGTGGCGTCGTCGCCGATGGATTTGCGGGTGATCAGCGGCGCGAAATGCCGGGCCACGGCTTCGCGGGTGATCGGCTTGAACAGATATTCCATCACCCCCATGCCGCGGGTAATGTGGCGGTAGAAATCCACCTCCTGAATATCGCCGACCACCAGCACGCGCACGCCCGGCTCCACCACATCGGACAATTCGCCCAGCGCCTGCAGCGGCTGCTCCTCACCGGCGATGTCGACGATCAGCACTTCCGGGGTCGGCAGTTTGGACATGGCGGCGATGGCGGTGCGCACCGTGCCGCGGCGCACATCCATGCCGCCGCCAGCCGCGGTGATCAGCGTATCGCGCAGAACCTGTTCACTGACGGTATCGTTGATAAAGGCAAGCACGGTCAGCCGGTCCGTGCGGCTGGTCATCCTGCCAGACTCGGCAAGCCCGCCAATCGCGCCCTGGGTGCTCATATCATTGCCCCTTCCGTCCTGTGCATGCCCGTCTCCTAGCTGCCGCTATTGATCGACGTGGCCGGCGAGGTCGCCTGGATCTGCGTCTGAATGCCGGTGCCGGTGCCATTCGTGGTCGCACGCTGGACGCCGCCGACGGCGAGGATACCGCTGCTGCCCGGCTCGCCATGGCCGCTGATCAAATCGGCCTTGTTCGCCACCTGCTGCGCCGTCGCCTCATTCGAGGCGCCGGTCAGGGACCAATTACCGGGGCGGTTGAACGGGTTGAACGCCCCCTGGCAGCCGGCCAGCGTCAGCAGCGCCAACAGACAAAACAGCGACACGGGTTTGGTCATGGCGGGGCGCTCCATCATTGCACCATGAAGCCGGCATTGCCGGGGATGCTGGTGCTGGCCTGATCGGTGCCATTATTGCGCAGCAAAAGAATGCGCTGCAGATCGTTCGGCGGCGACCAGCCATCGTCCGGCGAGGCGATGCTGTTGGGATGGTTGACCGGATTGACGATATAAGGTGTCACCGTGATCACCAGCTCCTGCTGCTCGCGCTGGAAGGCATTGCCGCGGAACAAGGCGCCCAGGATCGGAATCTCGGAGAGGCCGGGCAGACCATTGCTGACCTGATTGGTGGTATCTTCGAGCAAACCCGCGATCGCCATGCCCTGGCCCGAACCGAGCACGACGGTGGAGGACGCGGCGGTCACCGTCAGCGAGGGCACCGAGAAGACTTGCGAGCTGCCACCGGTGCTGATGGTGGAGGCGTTGGAGCTGTCGATGGTGCTGATCTGCGGTGATACCTGCAGGGCGATCCGCCCATCGGAAAATACCGTCGGGATGAAGGAGAGCAGCACGCCGTAATTCTTGAAGCTGACCGTCACCGTCGAGCTGCCGCCGGTGCCGCCGGAGGACACCGGAATCGGGAACTGCCCGCCCACCTGGAAATTCGCCTGGGTGCCGGAGAGCGTGGTCAAGGTCGGCTCGGCCAGAATATGGGCGAGATTATCGGTGGCCAGCGCGTCGATGACACCTTCGAACGTGCCGCCGGGGAAGGTGACGCCGATACCACCGGCCGTGGTCGAGGCGAGCGAGCTGGCGGCCGAGGCGGTGCTGCCGGTCAGCGCGAATTTGCCGATGGAAATCGCCGAGGAGCCGACATTGCTCCAATTGATGCCAAGCTCGCGCGTCACTTGCCGCGACATCTGGGCGATGCGCACTTTCAGCTCCACCTGGATCGGCTGCGCCACGGTGAGGTCATTGGTGACCTTGCCGCTCGGCGAGATCAGCTTGGCCTGGCTCATCACCTTGTCGGCATCCTCGGGGCTCTGCACCGTGCCGCGCACGACCATGCCGCCCTGCTCCGATTCGGCGGTGACGCCGCTGCCCGGCGCCACCGCCTGGGACTGGGTTTCGATGCGCTGGCCCGCATAGCCGGACTGGTTCACGGTGACCGAATATTGCGCGATTCGATTGCCGGCGGCGTCTGTGGCGACGACATCGGTCTCGCCCGCCGCCTTGCCGAACACGAACATCGCGCCGGGGCTGGCCGGGCGCACCGAAGCGACGCTGTCATCGGCGACGAACAGATTGGCGACCGGGCGCGGCAGCTTGATCAGCTTGCCCTGCCCTTTCGCCAGCGTAATGCCGCCATAATAAGCGGGCGGCACAACCTGCGCCTGTTGCGCCGCGGCGCCGCTGCCGGTTGCGGTTTGCGCCAGGGCGGCTGGCGCAAGGGTAGAAAGCGCCAGCACTGACGCCGTGAACAAACCGCGCATCAGAACTTGAACTCCCCTGTAGTGCCTGAAGAAATCACATTGACTGTGGTGACGGTCTGCTGCGCCGGCTGCGCGGCGGAAAGGGCCGGCGAAACCTGACCGGCCCAGACCGGGCCGGGCGTCTGCTGCGGCACCGACGCCGTGGTCGAGCTCGCGGCGGAATGCACGATCAGGGACAATTTGCCGAGATTGACCGCGACCAGGCAGCGCGCCGCCTGCTCGGGTGTGACCTCGAGCGTCACCGTCGAGGCTGGCTGGTTGTTCGGGCCGCCGCTGCCATTGCTGGCATTCTTGATCAGTTCCTGACCCGTGGCGATCACCCGGACATCGCTCAGTACCGTCTCGGCGGCGATGCTTTTGCCATCCGGCGCGCCGGCAATGCTCTGGGTCAGCAATATATCCACCTTATCGCCCGGCCAGATCAGCCCGTCCGCGCCGGTGACGTTATCGACCGCCACCGTCACCGCCCGCATACCGGGTGCGAGCACTGCGGCCAGGAAGCCGTGATCGCCAGGATGGATGACCCCGCTGTTTAGAATGACCGCGCCCTGGGCGATCGGCGATTTCACCATCGCGCCCGTCAGGGAACTGCGGTTGCCGGGGGTGTCGATCAGCGCATCGGGCGGCACGGCGCTGATCAGCATCGAGCTGCTGGTAATGTTGCCGGGCTGGATCAGCGCGCCGCCGGAGAGCGGCACCCCCGCCACCAGAATTTGTTCGGTCGGCGGCGGGGCCGCGGCCACCGGGGCTTTATGGCCCTGATTGAGGATCGAATATCCAAAAATGAGGACAGCGGCCAGCGCGGCGATCAGGACAGCGAATATGCCGAGGCGAAAGACCATTGGCCACCTTATGTTTCAAAAAAGCGTGGCAGGATTGCCACGAGAGCGCCACCGGCAATGGCGCAGGCATAGGGAAGCGCGCCCCGGCGACGGATTCGCCACCGCTCCGTGCGCAGGGCACGCGTCAGGCGCGAGCCTTCGCGTGAAGCGGCCGGTTTTCCCACGACGAGGGATAAGAAAAGGTAAAGAAGCCCGAGAATGCCGCCGAGCAGCATGACATCGGCCAGAAACATCAATTGCGGGAGCCAGCCCGGGGGCACCAGCAGCGTGGTCGCGGCCCAGAGCTTCACATCGCCGCCGCCCATCAAACCCAGAGCCCAAATGCCGAACAGGGCGATAAACACCAGCAAAGCGGCCAGCAAGGCGGGGAGCAGATCATGCTCAAGCAGCCGCAGCCCGAAACCGGTGAGAAGAACCAAAGCTGAAACGGAATTGGGCACCGTTCGCACAGCGACGTCGTGCACCGCAGCATAGACAAGCAGAGCCAGCCCCAAGCCGAAAAGGGCGGTGATCATGTCCGCCTCATCAATATACGCCCCAGGATCGTCATCCGCTCCGCCCTTTAACGCCCCATAAATAGGCCTTTATCCGAGTCTGCTTAAAAAAAGCGATCAGGTTAACGAAAATCCATCGAAGTACGGTCTCGGCGTGACATTTTCAACACAACCTACACCGTACAGACTCCGATTTTACCGTACAAAATTGAAAAATTACAAGGGCTTTTAAGCTGCGCGTCGCACCACAAAAAAACGGCCGACCGGGAACCCGATCGGCCGCAGCGCAGACATCGCGGGGCTGAGCTTAGAGCTCGGACGCCACTGCGTTGAAGGTGCTGGAGATGTGAGTGCCGAGGCTGGACACGGCGGCGATGATCACAACCGCGATCAGCGCAGCAATCAGGCCGTACTCAATGGCGGTGACGGCACGCTTGTCGACATTGAGCTGCGCCAGCTTGGTGGTCATGGCGGCGCGGATGTAGTTTGCGAGCATGAAAGAAGACCCTTTCAAAAAATTAATTCGAGACCGAAACCTGATAACAGAGAAAGCGTCTCACGCGGAACTGCCACGCCATCTGCCCACCTTGTCATCAACCTGTCGAGGCTGGTGTTCAATACATAAAAATCAGCCATTTCTGTCAAACGAAGTTTGCGCACGAACTAAACAAAAATCCGTGAGCGTGACTTTTTTGTCAAAAAAACTCACGCTCGACCGGCGGCAACCCTAACGATTTGGTCACCAAGCCGCACAGCGACAGGATTTGTTTAATTTTTTATGACAACCTACCTTTATGAGACAAGCAACATCTTAAATAGGGACAGCTCGCCAGCAGGCACGGATAGGCGATTTTTTCCCTGTCAGAGTTCCGAGGCCACCTGATTGAACGGCACCGCGACTTCTGTGCCGATCCGCGTTAAACCTCCGACGATAGCCAAGATAACGATCAATGCGATCACGCCATATTCCACAGACGTAACAGCACGGCGATCGCGCAGAAAAACCGCCAGTCTTACGACCATATTTTGACCTAAGCCCCTCAACATCATCAGTTCATTCACCCTAGGGCTGGCATTCAAAGATATTACCGATCAGCGCGCTAAACCAACTCGATCCTAGCGCATTAACGGGTCATTTTGATAGCTATGTCACGCAAAATTGTAGTGAATCGTCGGGTTGGCCCGGATTTTGGCAGTTTCGCAGCATCATGATATGAGCCGGGCGCCGCGCCCCCGTTGGCTAATTGGATAAGCTCCGATCCTTCTAAGTTCGTTTATGCAGGTTCGAGTCCTGCCGGGGGCGCCAGATCTTCCAAAACCCACACGGCACTATTGCGCCGACAGCGAACCACATGAAATCAAACGTTTTTTGTGTTTTTTAGGGTGATAACTTGTCTTGTTGTTCCATAAGTGTTCAGCCCGCTTGTCGCCATAAGTGATGTCACGTAACGCTTAGCATCACTTTTCAGAAGGTCGCAGGTGGTGCCTTTAACGAATGCGAAATTAGGTGCCGCTCAAGCCGGCCCGAAAGCAATATATATCGTATGACCGTGACAGGCTGTTTTTGCGGGCCGGGACCTCAGGCTGTTGGGTCTGGCAGTATCAGCTACGCCTCGGCAAACGACCAACCACGATAACCCTCGGCGATTACCCTTACATGACCTTGCGCCAGGCCCGAGATGCGCGGGACCCGCTGCGCATGCAGGCACGCGCCGGCGAGCCCATTCTGCACAGGACAAGCCGGCGGCGGCCGGCGATCTTTGCCGAAGCTGCGACGCGCGGGCTGAAGCGCCAGGAAAAGCTCTGCACACCAACGCATTATGCAGGGGTGAAACCCGGATGACGCTGCTGACCGCCTCACGCCAGAGCGAAATCCGGTTCGCCGTCTGGAAAGAGTTCCACGATCTGGCGGGAGAGGCGCCGGTCTGAATCATCCCGGGGCATCGGATGAAGGGGAAGCCCCCCACGTGCCACCAGATCATAAGATGCCGCTTTCACGGCAGGTGGTGGCGTTGCTGCTGCAGGTGCGGGACATGAGCGGGGATTCGGAGTGGGTCTTTCCGTCTTTCCAGAGGGTGAGCGTCATCAGCGGCAACGCCGTCAACAGCCTCATTAAACGAGCCGGCTATGAAGGGGGCCAGAGCGCGTACGGACTCAGGAGCTGCTTTTCCTTCATCATGAAGAAGCGCAACCGTATGGATTCTTATGTTATCGAGCTGATGCTGCCCCCGTCCGACGAAGTCGCCAGCGCTTAGGGCCGGGAGAAATATCTGGAGGAACGCCGGGAGCTGGCGCAGATCTGGGCGGATATCGTGTTTGGAGGGACAGCCATCGGCCGCCGCGCTGATCGGCCGCACGCGGCGCCGGGGCAAAGAGCCGACGAAGATGCAGATGGAGGATGCCGCGTGATCTTTACGGCCTCCCCAAGGACGCTAGCCAGGCCCGGGCCGGGTTCGGCCGGTAAATAATGCGCTATTAAAGCCGGGGATCAAACAGCTCTGACGACGAGGCTTTGGAATATCGCTGGTGCGATTTCCTCGACGGCCGCCAAATCCTCCCCGACCGCTTCGAGATAGACCACCGCCAGCGTACCGCCCTTCATCGCCAGCTTCGCGGCAAAACGACGCTCATCTGCCTCTTGCCCCTCATAGGTGGCGGACAGGGTTCCATCCTCATGTTGCAGAACATCTGCGACGCCGATGGTAATATCCGCGTCCGGCGCGGCGCTGAACTCCGAATCCCGGCGAATCTGGAGAAACCGGTCAAAAACATGCTGGGCGTCCTCGGCGGAGCCGTCAGTGGTAAAATAATAAACCGAGAGGGTTATCATCAACGTATCATCCGGTGACCCTATAAAATTTTGCAGGCCATCGCCGGATGATTCGCCCGGCCAATCATCCGGGACGGACATCTCGCCGCCGCTGAAAGACACAGACCGATAGGCATTATGCACGACACACCTCTCTTTGCGAAACTCAGGGCGCACAGCCGCCTGAAACAGATGCGTCATATGCCGGCATCACCGGCGCGCAACAACGCAGCCTCCCGCAACATCCGGCTGCCTGCGAAGGGGTAATTCAGGCACCCGCCACGCTTACGGCAAAACTGAACATATAGCTCCCGCAATCACCGCCTTGGGCAGGCACTCCTTAAACCAGCCACCTCAGAGGAAGCTACCACCACACCATTCCGCCTTTTCTTAGGGCCAGGGGGCTATCCTGCCCTCAATCAAGGGTGGATAGGCAGCTCAAAAGCCTCAAAGCACGGTCTGAGAGTTTGTGAAAATCGAGGACCGTCCCACGGAAGGCAACAATCACCCCACCTGCGCCGCTGAGTACAAGGGCCCGGAAGCCATCCGGCTTGTCCGTTCCTATCATGGATTCCAGCTTGTAGCCGGGTAGCACAGTTTTGACGTAATCCCCCGCTTTGTCGATATAGGCCAAGCGGGATGCATGAATATAGGTTTGATTATCCACGCCCGGCATGTGGAACCTTTTAAGTATCAGGTTTGAAGAGCAATATTTCGGAATCTATGGCAACAGCGAGCTGCTGCCCATCAGGGCTGAATGCCGGAATGGCCCAGCCATCCGGTACGTGGATGATACGCGGCGCACCTCCACCTGCCGGGCAGATTTCCACCGCGCCTTCGCCGTTGGCTATAGCAATGCTGTCTCCGTCAGGACGCCAGGAGAGGCGAGAGGCACCGGAGGGCTGCGCCCCACAAAGCGGCTGTGGCGGGCCAGGCTGTGCCAAATGCCAGAGCAACAAAGGCGGGCGCGGCCAACCGGGAGAGCCATTCCCCACAGAGCTGAAGGACGCGGCCAGGGCGTTACCGTCTGGGTTGAAGGCAAGCTGAGTGAGAACCGCAACGCTGCCGGGCGGTAACTGGTAATGCAACACAACGGGACTGGTCGCGGAATCAAGCGGCTGGAGGATAATCCGGCCATTATCGACCGCCATGGCCAGCGTGTTGCCATCCGGCGAAAGCGCCAGCGCCAGCGCCCCTAACTTACCGGGCGGCATAAAGGCCGGGCCAGGTTTGTAGGCCGGTGGCATGTAGAGCTGCGCGGGCTGGCCCGGTGCCTGCAACTGCGTAACAGCCAGCCTTGCGCCATTGGCTGAGAACGCCGCAATGCGCTCACCAAACCGGAAATGCGGGTCATGCGGCCAAGGCAGCGCGGTCTGCAGCTTGCCACTCTTTGCTTCCCAAACGGTCAGCACCTGGCCGGGGATGTTACCCGGTGCGTCCGTGACGAGTGTTTCGGCACCAGGAAAAAAATGGATGATCTGCCCTGCCAGCCCGTCGGGCAGATTGGTGATGGTCTTGCCTGTCGCTTCATTGAGGACATGGCAGCTTTGGGTCCCGCAATAGGCAAGATTTTTGCCATCCGGGCTCCAATTAACATCCCATGCCGGAGGGTCTGAAAGAGAGATATCCGCCGCGACGGCAGGCCGGGCAGATGATGCCAAAGAGCAAAACAGCAGAAGGGCACCGGCAAGCGGCTGGGCGTGGCGAAAAATAATGGCTTTCGTCATGCTAACCCCATGGATATGGCGTACAGGCATAGCTCAACCATGTCTGTCGGGCAATGATTGCGAATGGAATGGAGGTTATCACCACACCATTCCGCCTTCTCCTAGAGCCAGGATCGGGCTATCCTGTCCTCCATCAAGGGCGGATGGGCAGCTCAAATGGGTAATGTCGGCTGATCACAAGATGGAGCTGCGTTGGCATATGTCTGGTACGTTGGATCACGAGTTTAACGCGTTGCTGGCCTCCTGCACGGAGCATCCTGAGTCAGGTATTTTGCTGCGGGCCTTGCTGTCACTGGCAACCCAGACGGGAAAGCTTGCCGACGCCGCGGCTTTTATTTCGACACTTGATCCCGCCGCGATCACCGACGAAACGCTTTGCCGGGAGATCAGAGCGTTTCTCCTGGAGCTCGGCGAGCCTGGCGAAGCGGCACGTTGGAGTCAGCAGCCTGTGCTGGTGCAGCTAAACGAACATCGTCCGGTTTCGGTGCCGCCAGCGTTGCAGGCCGCGCCGATGAGCTTCGCCGATGTAGGCGGGTTGGAGGAGGTGAAGCGCCAGATCCATCGCCGCATCATCGCACCGCGTGAGAAGCCAAAATTGTTCGAGCGCTTCGGCCGGCGTGCCGGAGGCGGCATTCTCCTTTACGGCCCGCCCGGTTGCGGCAAGACGCTGCTGGCCCGCGCCGCCGCCGGCGAGGCGCGTACAAGTTTTATCGAGGTCGGCATTGCGGAGATACTGGACTGCTATAGCGGCCAGGCGGAAAAAAAGCTCGTCGCCGCATTCACCGAGGCACGGCAGCGCAAGCCCGCCATTCTGTTTTTTGATGAGATTGAGGCCCTGGCGGCGCGGCGCAAATCCGGCTTGGACACCTCGCTGGTCTCTACCTTTCTGAGCACGTTTGACGGGCTTGATAGCCGCAATGACGGCATTCTGGTGCTGGCCGCCACCAACGTGCCCTGGGCGGTGGACAGCGCCTTTCGTCGCCCA
Organism: Acidocella sp. MX-AZ02; assembly: GCF_000306035.1. Lineage (NCBI taxonomy): Bacteria > Pseudomonadati > Pseudomonadota > Alphaproteobacteria > Acetobacterales > Acidocellaceae > Acidocella > Acidocella sp. MX-AZ02. The sequence continues at coordinate 847,521 of NZ_JH976207.1, read as the reverse complement.
GGACGGTTCGACCGCGTCATCTTCGTTCCGCCGCCGGACCAGGCGGCCCGGCTGACCATATTGCGCCGGCTGCTGCTCAACCGTCCGATTGTGCCAGGGCTGGATATTGCGCGCTATGCCACGCTGACCAGCGGCTATTCCGGCGCCGATCTTACCAACCTCGTTGAAACCGCGATCGATCTCGCCATCGAGCAGGAGATGCAGGGGCGCGAGAGCACGCAGATTTCGCGTCTGCACATGGACGCGGCCCTGGAGGAAACCCGCCCGACGACATTGGAATGGCTCTCCACCGCGCGCAATTACGCGAAATACGCGCCCGAGCCCGGATTATATGGAGAGTTGCTGGCCTTTCTCGAGCGGTATCAGAAGTGACGGATACTCAGTTGCAAACCGTGCTCAAGCAGGGCGAAGCCGCTTGGCGGGCGGGCAATCTGACGGCGGCTTTGCTGCATTATGAGAGGGCCATTTACCTCGCCCCTGGCGCGGCCGAAGCCTATCTGCACGCGGGCAATCTGCAATATGGCTTCGGCCGTTACAAGCAGGCCCTGGCCTTGCTGGAGACCGGGCTGGGATTGCCCTGCGACGAGACGGAGCGCGCCTATGGCTTGCGTGTGCGGGCGCTCACGCTGCTGCAATTGCGGCGCAAGCGTGAGGCTCTGGGCACCGCGCAAGAGGCCGTCGCCATCGCGCCGGAATCCGAGGAGAACCACATTGTTCTAAGCACCGTCCTGCGCGCGCTTGGCCGCTTTAAACCGGCCGAGGCGGCACTGGCACAGGCGCAACGCCTGGCTCCGGATTCAGCATCGGTCTGGGAGGGTTATGCGCAGCTGCATAAGGCGCAGCGCCATTTTAAACAGGCGCAAGTCTTCGCCGACCGCGCCTTGCGCTGCGCCCCCGAAACGCCGGAACTGATGTTATTGAAGGGGCAGATCGCATTCCGGCTGAACGATATCGCGACAGCACGGGACATGGCGCTCTGGGCCTTATCCCGCAATGCGACGGATCTGGACGCGCTGGGGCTTCTGGCCATGGTGAGGTCCTGGCAGAGTTGGTTCACCCGGCCATTCTGGTGGTTCAGCACATTACCCAATCGACTGCACAAAGGGGCGTTCATGTTCACCATGCTTGCGCTGGGCAGTGCGGTCGCGGTGGTGCAACTTTTTCTGCCGGCTTGGCTGCTGCAGGATATGCCCGCTGAAAGCACGCTTAACCAGGCGGTGATGGACGGGGCCGTTGGATATATGCTGCTCTGCGCCGCGCATGTAGGCTGGTTGATCTGGCGCGATCGCCGGCAGGTGAAGTTGAAAAATTATTAGCCGCAACGGGCGGGATTTTCGAGAGGCAGGAAATCAAGACCGAATTTGCAAAAAGCCCGTTATAAAAGACAAGCCATGGATGATCTGATTGTCAGCATCAGCCGGGAAGCAGACAACTGAGTGGCGGAGTCAACAAGAACGCGCCTCGACGAGCTTCATGTCCGCAGAGTTCCTGACATCCCTAAAGTCTCAGTATATCAGGATGGTTTCAGGGTAAGGTGAGGATTAATTTCGTCGCCCCCGCACGAGCTGAGCAGCGACGGCGGCTGACGGCGCATCACGGGCCCTGCGCCGCCTCAGCCGCAAATGGGATGCCTTTGCATTTTTGGTCGAGCGTTTCGCTGTTTTCGATCCTAAAATTCGGGTCAAAACAAACCAATTTCATGGTCCGAGAGCTGGCCTTGAAAGTCCGGCAGAGGCAAGCCGCACAGCACTACCGACAACTGCCAAATCCGCTGCTTTCTTCAGTTTCACAACGGGAATGCCAGGCGGCTGTTGCCTACACCTGGCCCGGCGCCTGCCAGCCCAGGCCCAGGCTCTTTTGCAAGGCGATGTAATCCTCGGTGGTTCGCGCCTGAGCCTGGATGAAACGATCCTGCGCGCTGTCCAGATCACGCTGCGCGCTCATCCATTGCAGATTCGATATGGTTCCTTGCGTGGCACGCTCCCGGGCAAATCCCGCGCTGCGTTGCGCCAGCCCGTAAGCCTGCGCCAGCGCCTGCGAATTCTGCCGCTGCGCGCCGTAACGCGCCAGCGAATCCTCCGCATCCTGCAAGGCCTTCAACACCGTGCTCTGATAATTCGCCACCGCCTCATCGCGCCCCGCCCGGGCCTGCGAGACGGCGGCGGCGGTGCGGCCGAAATCAAACGGCGTCCAGGAGATCACCGGCGCCGCCAGTACGGAGAAGGCATTGCCGTTGAAGAGCTGCGAGATGTTGGTTGAGGAAAACCCGATATCGCCGAGCAGCGTCACTTTCGGAAAATAATCCGCCAGATGCTGGCCGATGGCGGCATTCCGCGCTGCAATGTTGCGCTCCGCCGCGCGAATATCCGGGCGCTGGCGCAGCAGCAAAGCGGGGTTGCCCACCGCGACTTGCGCCGGCGGCATCGGCACCGGCGCCGGGGTGGCCAGTTCCGCATCCAAGGCCCCCGGCAGCTGGCCGGTGAGGATGGCGAGCTGGTCCAGCTGCACGGAAATCTCCGCGCGCAGCGGCGCCAGATTGGCCTGGTCCTGCTGTACCTGCTCGGCCAGCTGCAGCAGATCATCCTGGGACACCGTCCCGGCGGCCGCGCGCTGCCGTTCCAACCCCAGCATCTGCTGGTGCAGCCCCAGACTGGCCTGGGCGAGTGCCACACGCTGCTGGTCGGCACGCAGATCCACATAGGCGCGGGCGAGATTGGCGGTCAGGCTCACCTGGGTATCCGCCAGATCCGCGATGCGCGCCTGCGCCTGTGCCGCCGCGCCTTCCGCGGTGCGTCGCTTCGCCCCGAACAGATCCAGCTCCCAGCTCGCATCGAAGCCGGTGCTGTAGAAATTCAAATCCTGGGCGCCGCCGCCAGAGCTGCCGCCGACCAGCCCGTTCAGCAGCCCATCGCCGCTATGGCTGTGCAGATAGAGGCCGCTCGCTCCGGTTGTCGGCAAAAGCTGCGCCTGGTCCGCATGCAACTCGGCGCGGGATTCGCGCAGACGCGCGCGCGCCGCCGCCAGATCCGGGCTGGCGGACAGCGCCTGGGCTTCCAGCTTGTTCAGCGCGGCATCGTTCAGCTCGGTCCACCATTGCGCGAGAGGCGGGCCGGGGACAGCGCCGGCATCCGCCGCGCGGGCGAAGCCCTGGCCGGGCGGCAGCATCTTTGGCGGGCCTTTATAATTCGGCCCCAGCATGCAGCCGGAGAGCAGCAGGCAGGCCAGAGAGAGGCTGGAGGTTCTGCGCATCTCAACGCCCTCCCGGGGCGGGGCGCGCCCGGCGCGGCGGCGGGCGCAGCAGGGCCACCAGCGGAATAATGCCCAGCAGCATGGCGCCGGAGAGATAGAAGCAATCGGAATAGGTCATCACCAGAGCCTGAATATGAATCTGTGCCGCCAGCTGGCTCAACGCCTGCATCCGCGCGTAGGCGGTATCGGTGCCGTTCTGCATGAAGCTTGCCGCCATCCCCGCCACCCGGCTCTGCACCAAAGGCGAATTCGCATCCAGGCTGGCGCGGATGGTGTCGGCGTGAAACTCCGTGCGCCGGTCGATGAAAATACCGAGTATGGCAATGCCGGAGGAGCCGCCGAGATTGCGCGCCATGCTGTAGAGCCCGGCCGCATCGGCCGCAAACTCGCGCCCCACCGCCCCCACCGAGGCCTGGTTCAGCGGCATCATCGCCATCAGCATGCCGGTCCCGGTGAGCAGCTGCGAGGCGACGAAGGCGCTGCCATTTTCCTGCGAGGTCAGGCCGATATTCAGCATGCAGGCCCCGCCGAAACAAAGCAGCCCGATCGTCACCATGATCCGCAGATCCACCCGTCCCAGCAGCCGCGGCAGGATCGGCATCAGCAGGAACGCCGGAATGCCGGAGAGCACCAGCACCCGTCCCGATTGCTCGGCATTATAGCCGGCGATATTGGCGAGGAATTGCGGCAGCAGATAGGTGAGCCCGTACAGGCCGGAACCGACCGCGACCACCATGATGATGACGCTGGCATAAGAGCGGTTGAGCAGCAGCCGCAATTTCACCACCGGGTCCGCCACGGTGAGCTGGGAGAGCATCAGCGTCACGAAGCCGAGAATGGTGGTCGCGGTCAGCCAGCAGATCAGGTTGGAGTCGAACCAGCGGTCGCGCTGGCCTTCTTCCAGCACCACGGTGAGCGAGCTGAGAAAGAGTGTTAGCCCGAAAATCCCGGCCCAGTCGGCGCGGGCCAGCAGTTCCGGCCGGGCGGGTTCGTGCTTCAGCCCCAAAAGCAGCAGCGTCACCAACGCCACCGTCACCGGCATGTTGAGGAAGAAGCACCAGCGCCAGCTTACCGTCTCGGTCAGCCAGCCGCCCAGGACCGGCCCCACCAGCGGCCCCATGATCACGATCAGCCCGAACAGGCTCATCCCCAAAGGCTGCTGGCTCTCCGGCAGCCGGGTGCGCACGATGGTCTGCGCGGTGGGGATCAGCGCCCCGCCGAAAAACCCCTGCCCTACCCGGCCCAGGATCAGCATGGTCAGGCCCGAGGAGAGCCCGCACAGGGCCGAGAATAGGCTGAACATCACCACCGTGCCGAGCAGCAAGGTGCGCAGCCCGAGCAGCCGGGTGAGCCAGGCGGTGAGCGGGATGATGACGATCTCGGAGACCAGATAGCCGGTGGACATCCAGGTGCCCTCGGTCCCGGTGGCGCCGATCTCACCCTGGATGGTCGGCAAGGCGGAATTGACGATGGAAGTATCCAGCGTCGCCAACAGCGCGCCCAGCGCCCCGGCCAGCACCGCCAGCCAGTCGGTCATGCTCGCTTTCGCGTGCGGATCGGGCGCCATCAGCCGGCGCCCTGAGCGGTGCCTTTGGCGTGCGTATCCACCGTTACCGTAACGGAGAGACCCGGCACCAGCCGGGCCAAGGTGGCCGCGTCAGCCTGCAGACGCAGCCGCACCGGCACGCGCTGGACGATCTTGGTGAAATTCCCGGTGGCATTCTCTGGCGGCAGCAGCGCGAATTGCGCCCCGGTGCCAGGTGAAAAACTCTGCACCACCGCATCCAACTTGCGCCCATCCAGCGCATCCACCGCCACCATGGCATGCTGGCCGATGCGCATATGGGCGAGCTGGGTTTCCTGGAAATTCGCGGTCACATAGATATTCTGCACCGGCACCAAAGTGAGCAGCCTGGTGCCGGGCTGCACGAACTGGCCGACTTGCACCGTCTTGTCTCCCACCACGCCGGAAATGCCGGCGCGGATCTCGGTATGGTCGATATCGAGCTGGGCGCTGGCCAGGGCCGCCTGCGCGGCCTTCGCCTCCGCCTGTGCCTGGCCGATCTTTTCCTGGGCAGTCTCCAGCTGCGCCTGGGCGGCGCGCACCCCGGCGGCATCCGCCTTCACCGCCGCATCCGCCTGGTCGCGCTGGCTTACCAGCCGCGCGTAGGTTTGCGGCGCTTCCGCCCCACTCTGCGCCAGGCTGTGATAGCGCGCCACCTGCCCGGCGGCGTAACGCTGGTTGGCCTCGTCCCCGGCCAGCCTGGCCTGGGCCTGGGCCAGATCCGCCTGTTGCTGGGAGAGCTGTCCCTGGGCGATGGTCACATCCATTTGCCGCGCCTGGGCGGTGGCCTGTTGCTGGGCGAGGCTGGCCTGGTAATTCGCCGCGTCGATCTTCACCAGCAGCTGCCCCTGGGTCACGTGCTGATTGTCATGCACCAGCACCTGGCCGACATAGCCGGAGATGCGCGGCGCCATCGCCACCTGGTCGGCGTTCAGATAGGCATCGTCGGTGCTGACATAGAACCGGGCCACCAGCAGCCAATACAGCCCCCAGATGCAAAGGATCAGCAGCAGCAGGAACAGTACCGCCCAGGTGACGGGGCGCTTGAGCAGAGGCGTTTTCGCGGGCGCGGCAGAGGTGCTCGCTCCGGGAGATAAGGACGAAGCTGACAAGGGGCGACTTTCAATGTATGCCGGATGCTACAAATGTAACCCGGCGCAAATGTATGTCAACTGGTACAAATTTAACCCACCTCGTGGATGATCCACAGAAGCAGGACGGCCCCCGCCGCAGCCCCAAAAGCGGCGGCTATGCGCGCGGCGAGGAAAAGCGGCTGAAAATCATCGAGGCCGCCCTGCGCCGCTTCGGCGAGGACGGGTACGAGGGCACCTCCACCCGGCAGATCGCCCAGGAGGCCGGGGTGAATCCGCCGGCCCTGCAATATTATTTTGACAGCAAGGAAGGGCTCTACGCCGCCTGCCTCACTTATATCCGCGAGCATTTCAGCGTGGCTTTGGAGGACGTGTTTGCCCGGGCCACAGCGTTGCAGCCGACCGATCGCGACGCGGCGACGGAGATTTTCGGCGACACGCTGGCGGTGATGGCGGAGTTTCTGTTCGAGACCTCGGAGGTGAAAGGCTGGCGCCTCTTTGCCGCGCGGATCAAGGCCAAGGACGGGTGCGGCCCTTATCAGTCGGAGGACAAGCAGCGCTTCACCAACAAACTGTTCGGCCATCTCTTCGCCCTGGCGGGGATCGCCACCGGCCAGGCGCCGGAGGATATCAACACCAGGCTGCGCGCCTTCGCGGCGATGGGCATGCTGATCGTCCTGCATCACAATCGCGACGATCTATTCCCCTGGCTCGGCTGGCAGGAGCTGCGCGGCGCGGCGCTGGAGGATTTCAAGACCATGCTGCGCCGGCAGGCGCGCGTCAGCCTGAGCCCGCTGATCTAGGACGCGTGGCTATAAACCCACCTGCTCAAGGCATTCAAGACGCGGCAAGCTGTCCGTATTTGTAATTTCCCCGCCCATAATCAGACGGCGCGCCTCACCCCACATCTCCTCCTCGGCACCCTGAACAAAACGCTTAATGGAGGACAAGATGAGCTACACGAATCAAAACCGCCCGCTCACCGATGGCGCGCTTGAAACAATGTCGCTGATTGCGGCAAGCAAAGTGAATTTCACAAATGTCTATGGCGTCGATGGCGAGAAAATCGGCTCGATCTATGATGTGATGATCGACAAAATGTCCGGCCGTGTCGCTTACGCGATTCTGTCCTTCGGCGGGTTTCTGGGCTTTGGCGAGAAATATCACCCCCTGCCCTGGAATCAGTTGAAATATAGCGAACAACATGGCGGCTATATCATCAATCTCAGCCGCGATGTTCTTGAAGGCGCGCCGGCTTATGGGGCGGCTGATGCGCCTGATTGGTCCCAGCCGGGTTATCGCGGCCAGATCGATGATTATTATGGCCGCCACAGGCCTCTCATCTAAGAGATACCTGGGATCGTCCGGATGACTTATTGAAAATTTTCGCGGGAAATTCCGTTTTAGACGGGAGAGTTGGGGGATTTTGAAATCTCCCAACTCTTTTCAAGGTTGTTTGCGAAAGCAACGCGCCAGGACCAACGTCAGACGCAGGCGGTCCGCAAGAGACCAGCAGGCCCGGCCCGACGCCGTCCGGCGGCGATCAGATGCGCAGGCTACATCGACCAGCCGCCATCGATGATCTGCGCCGTGCCAGTGGTGAAGCCGGCCTCTTCGCTGCCGAGATAGACGGCCAAGGCGGCGATCTCCTCGGCGGTGGCCAAACGCCCCATCGGTTGGCGCGCGATGAAATCGCGCCGGATCTGCTCGGCGTCGCGCGCCTGGGCTTTGGCCTGGGCCACGATCCGCTCATCCAGCGATGGCGATTGCACCGTGCCCGGGCAGATCGCGTTACAACGTATCCCTTGCCCGATATAATCCGCCGCGACGGATTTCGTCAGCCCGATCACCGCCGCCTTGGTGACGCTGTAGGCGCAGCGATTCGGCACCGCCTTCAGGCTGGAGGCAACGGAGGCCATGTTGATGATGGCGCCGCCGCCCGCCGCCAGCATGCCCGGCAGCACCGCGCGGATGGTATGAAACATCGAGGTGACATTCAGGGACCAGGAAAATGCCCAGGATTTTTCTTCAGTTTCCAGGATGCTGCCGGCATCGACATAGCCCGCGCAGTTGAACAGGATGTCGAAGGGGCCATGTTCGGCCACCAGCGCCTGGATCGCGGCGGCGTCGGTGACGTCCAATGTCGCGGTCCGCAGCCCGGAAAGTTGGTTTAGCGCGGCTTTGTTGATGTCGGTGGCGAGCACATTGGCGCCCTCCGCGGCAAAGGCGAGCGCCGTGGCACGCCCTATGCCCTGCCCCGCCGCCGTGATGAGAGCGGTCTTGCCTTTCAGCCTCATGGTTCATCCTTTTTCATGGTTCATCCTTTTTTAAGTTCATGGACGCTGGAAGGCGCCGATGATCGGCTGCGCACGAGATCGCGTCAAATATCGATAAAGCCATGATCGATCATCAAAAAGGCATCTCGTTTTTCTCGTTTTGATATTGTTTTTGGTATCAATCATGCGAAAAATTCGATTTGACAATTATCAAACCATCGCCTTACCACTGAGCGACAAGCGCTCGGGAGCAACCTGCGCGCCGATCGACCAGCATATGAAATCGCTGGCAAGGAGTGAAACCATGCCATACCCGGCCCAGCGCCGCATTGTGGTGAGCGCCGCACGGTGAGGCCGATGAGCGACAGACTCGTGCTGGCCGATTGGGGCACCAGCAATCTGCGCCTCTGGGTGCTGGATGCGGGTGGTCAGGTCTGCGCCCACGCCGCCAGCCCCGATGGCGCGGACGGCCTCACCCCGCCGGATTATGCGCCGCTGCTGCGGGCCCGGCTGCACGCCATGGGACTCGCCGAGAGCAACGACCTGCCGGTGGTTATCTGCGGCATGGCGGGCGCCTGGCGCGGCTGGCGCGAGGCCGGTTATGCGCGCGTTCCCGCGGCGCCCGCCGCCTGTCTAGATGCCGCCAGCGCCTTTACCGAGGCCGGGCTGCATGTGCGCATCCTGCCTGGCCTAGCCTTCGAGGATGCAGACCGGCCGGATGTGATGCGCGGCGAGGAGACGCAGCTGCTCGGCTTCCTCGCCACCGAACCGGCATTTTCCGGCCTGCTCTGCCTGCCCGGTACGCATAATAAATGGGTGAAGCTGCAGGCCGGACGGGTGATGCATTTCCACACCGCGATGACTGGTGAATTATTCGCCTTGCTCGCCCACCACTCGGTCCTGCGCCATGTGATCGGCGATGCGTCAGGGTTTGCGCCGGATCATCCGGCATTCGCCGCCGGGGTGGAGGCGGCGCTGGCGCACCCGGCGCGCTGGCCGCTGGCTTTGTTTCCCGTCCGCGCCGCCGGTTTGCTGGCCGGAGAAAAAGGCGCCGCGGCGGCGGCACGGCTCTCGGGCCTGTTGATCGGCGCGGAGCTGGCCGCGGCGCTGGAGGGCGAGGCGGTGCAAGAGATGGTGCTGCTGGCCTCCGGGAAGCTGGCGCCGCTTTATGCCCAGGCCCTCGCCCGAACCGGCCGCGCCTGCCGCCTGCTGGAGGCCGAACCGCTGACCCTGGCCGGACTGGAACAGGCGGCACGCCATCTCTTCCCGGCATTTTTCCAAGGTTGACCCATGCAAGAATTTTCATCCTCAGCGCCCTTCCCGTCCTTCAAACGCGGACTCGTGGCGATTTTACGCGGACTGACACCGGACGAAGCCGAACCGATTGGCACGATCCTGGCCGAGGCCGGCTTTGAGGCAATTGAGGTGCCGCTCAACTCGCCCCAGCCGCTGCGTTCGGTTGAGATCCTGGCGAAAGCATGGGGAGATCGCCTGCTGATCGGCGCCGGCACCGTGCTGTCCGCAAGCGCGGTGGCGGATGTCGCCGCCGCCGGCGGGCGGCTGATCGTCTCACCGAATGTCGAGGCGGAGGTGCTCGTGGAAGCCGCCAGGCGGGGGCTGGTGAGCATGCCCGGCGTGTTCACCCCCACCGAGGCGCTGGCGGCGCTGCGTTACGGGGCCTCCGGGTTGAAATTCTTCCCCGCCAATGTGCTGGGCGCGGCGGGGCTGGGGGCCATCCGCGCCATTCTGCCGCCCGGCACGCTCACCGGCGCCGTCGGCGGCGTGGCGGAGCCGGACTTTCCCGCCTTCTGGCAGGCCGGGGTGCGTATCTTCGGCCTTGGCACCAGCCTCTACCGGCCCGGCGACCATCCGGACGAGGTGGCCAAGCGCGCCCGGCGCGTGATTGCGGCCTACGACGCCCTGCCCGCCGGCCGGTCATAATCAGCATATACGGCACAACCCATGCGTGATAATGATCCGGCCATAATCAACCACGGCAAAGGGAGTTCGAAGCGCTCATGCGACGCATCTGGCGCCATCGGCCGGGCCTGGGCTGAGCGCATGCCGCACGGTCTCGCACCAGACTGGTTCCTGCGCTCACGCCTGAAGCTGCGGCACCTGCAATTGCTGCTGGCGATCGACGAGCAGCGCAATCTGCACCGCGCCGCCGAGCACATGAATATCGCCCAGCCCGCCGCCTCGAAATTGCTGGCGGAGGTCGAGGCGATTTTCGGCCAGCCTTTGTTCGAGCGGCATCCGCGCGGCCTGCTGCCGACGGTGCAGGGCGAGATCCTGATCCGCAATGGCGCCATGGCGCTGCGCACCCTGACCCAGGCGGCGATGGAGATGAACGCCTTCACCAAGGGCCAGACCGGCATGGTCTGCATCGGCACGGTGATGGCGCCGATGATCGAGCTGCTGGTCGATGCGATCGAGGAGGTGCGTGGCCATCATCCTGGGCTGCAAATCACCGTCGAGCATAATATCAGCGACGTGCTGGCGACAAAGCTGCTGGATGGTGAGATCGATTTCGCCCTGGCGCGCATTCCCAGCGACATGGATCCGAAGCAGTTCGCCTACCAGGAATTATGGGGTGAGGAGCTGCATCTGCTTTGCCGGGAAACACATCCTCTTGCCGGCCGCAAGAATGTCAGCCTGGCCGAGCTGGCGGAATTTCCCTTCGTGCTACAACCGCGTGGCGCGCCGTTGCGCCAGAAGGTCGAGCAGCTTTTCCTCACCGCCGGCGTGCCGATGCCCTCCTCCATCGTCAACTCCACCTCGGCGGTGATGTCGCTGATCATGGTCAACCAGTCCGATGCGATCACCTCGCTGGAATGGAATGTCGCGAAGCTGATGTCCGATATGAGCCGGCTGCGGATTCTGGAATTTCCCGAGCGCGTGTTCCTGCAGCCTTATGGGGTGCTGCGCCTGGCGGAGCGGCCGCTCTCACCAGGGGCACGGGTGATGCATGATGCGATCCTGGGGCTTGCGGCCCGCCGTTACCCTGAGAAATTCCGCACCACCGGCTGAACGATATTCAAAAAATTATCGAACGCCCGCATTTTCGCATTTGACCGCTATTCTGCCCATGCCCTACCCAAATTCGCGCGTCGCGGCGAATCCAGGCGCCGCGCGGCGCCTGCCGCAAAGCCAGTCCAAGGAGAAAAAATGACAAAGATTCTAACCGCCTCCTACCCCAGCCTGAAGGACCGCGTGGTCTTCATCACCGGTGGCGGAACCGGCATCGGCGCCTCTCTGACCGCCGGCTTCGCCGCGCAGGGCGCCAAGGTGGCATTCATCGACATCGCCGAAGAGCCCAGCCGCGCTTTGGCCACGCGGCTCGGCGCAGAGACCGGGCGCACGCCGCTCTTCATCCCTTGCGACATTCGCGACATCGCGGCCCTGCGCGCCAGCATCGCCCAGGCGCAGGAGGCGCTTGGCGATATCGACGTGCTGGTCAACAACGCCGCCAACGACCAGCGCCACAAGATCGAGGACGTAACGCCGGAATTCTGGGATGAGCGGATGGCGGTGAATCTGCGCCCGCAATTCTTCGCCGCCCAGGCCGTGGCGCCGGGCATGCAGGCGCGCCAATCCGGCAGCATCATCAATTTCGGCTCTTCCTCCTGGAAGAAAGGCCAGGGCGGCATGCCGGCCTACACCGCGGCGAAGGCGGCGATCCACGGCCTCACCCGTGGCCTGGCGCGCGATCTCGGGCCCTCCCATGTGCGCGTCAACACCATCGTCCCGGGCTGGATCATCACCGAGCGCCAGCTGCAGCTCTGGCTGACGCCAGAGGCCGATGCCGAGCGCGCCCGCCAGCAATGCCTGCCGGAACGGGTGATGCCCGACCATGTCACCGCCATGGCCTTGTTCCTCGCCGCCGATGATAGCGCCGCCTGCACCGCCCAGGAATTCACGGTCGATGGCGGCTGGATCTGACATCCGCCCTTGCGGCGAACCCGGTGCCTTACTGGGCGAAGGCCCGGTCTGGCACCTGCGCGAGCAGGCGCTCTATTGGGTGGATATCAAAGGTCTGAGGCTGCATCGCTATCGCCCGTCGGACGGCAGCTCCCAGCATTGGGAGATGCACGACCGGCTGGCCTGGCTGTTGCCGCGTAGGGAGGGCGGTTTTGTCGCCGGCTTTCCGCACGAGATCGGCATTTTGCAGCTTGAGCCGCATCCGCATTTCACGCCGCGCCTCGCGGTGGAAGCGGAGTTTCCTGGCAACAGGCTCAATGATGCGAAAACCGATCATGATGGCAGCCTGTGGTTTGGCAGCATGGATGATGGCGAGACCCATGCCAGCGGCGGTTTCTACCATCTGCGCCCGGATTTTTCCGCCAGCCTGGTGGATCGCGGCTACACCATCGCCAATGGTCCGGCCATCGCGCCCGATGGCAGCTGCATCTATCACACGGATTCAGCCGCGCGCACGATCTATCGCTACGCCCGCCAAACGGATGGTACGCTGGCACCGCGCCAACCTTTCATCCGCTTCACCGAAGCGGATGGCTATCCGGATGGCATGACGCTGGATTCACAAGGCGGGCTGTGGGTGGCGCATTGGGGTGGCGCACGCGTCAGCCGCTTCGCCCCGGATGGCCGGCTGGACCGCGCCATCGCCTTACCGGTTTCACAAGTTACCAGCTGCTGCTTCGGCGGTGAGCGGCTGGAGACGCTTTACGTGACCACCGCCGCGATTGGGCTGAACCCCGCGCAGCGCGCCCGCGAACCCATGGCGGGTGGCTTGTTCGCGCTGCAGCCGGGGCTTGCCGGCCTGCCTTGCCCGGATTTCGCCGGCTGATCGCCTGCGAAATCGATAATAAATAAGATATCAAATGCCCGCTATTAAGCATTTGACTGCTATCGCTCAACGCCTAAGATATTTTTCATTCCGTAAGCAACAATAACCTCCGAGGAACCAACCAAAATGGACGATACTGAAAAATCCAAAGGTTTGCTCAATCTGAAGCGGCGCATGATGGTGCAAGGCGGCCCTGCCTTGCTGGCCGCGGCGGCCGGCATGGCGGCGATGTCAAAGACCGCCCAGGCGGCGGAATCTGGCCCCCTGCCCAAGCATAAGCGCTGGAAGCTGGTGTTCGTGAATCACGTCACCACCAACCCGTTCTTCGTGCCGACGCAATATGGCATCCAGGACGCGTGCGCCTATTTCGGTTGCGATTACCAATGGACCGGCTCGGAGACCGCCGTGGTCGGCGAGATGGTGAACGCGATGAACGCCGCCATCGCCGGCAAGGCCGATGCCATCGCCGTCGCCATCGTCGACCCCAAAGCCTTCAACGGCCCGACCGACGCCGCCTTGCAGGCCGGCATTCCGGTATTTTCCTACAATGCCGACGCGCCGGCCAACAGCGACAATAAGCGCCTCGCCTATATCGGGCAGGATCTCTACAAATCCGGCTTTCAGATGGGCCAGAAAATTGTCGATCTGGTCGGCAGCGGCCATGTCGGGCTGTTCATCGCCACCCCTGGCCAGCTGAACATCCAGCCGCGGATCGACGGCGCGGCGGCGGCGATCAAGGCCTCGGGCAAGCCGATCACCTACGAGGAAATCGCCACCGGCGCCACCATCGATGAAGAACTGCCCAAGATCAAAGCCTATTATCTCGGGCATCAGGATGTGAAGGGCATGTTCGCGGTGGATGCCGGCTCGACCCAGTCCATCGGCCAGGTCATGCAGGAATTCAATCTCGACAAGAAGGGCGTGCATGGCGGCGGCTTCGATCTCGTGCCCCGCACACTGGAAGCCATTCATGCCGGCGTGCTGGATTTCACCATCGACCAGCAGCCTTATCTGCAGGGCTTCTACACGGTGATGGAGATGGTCATGTATCTCGCCTCCGGCGGTCTGGTTGGCCCGGCGGATATCAATACCGGCCTGAAATTCGTGACCAAGGACAATGTCGGCCCCTACCTGAACACCTCCACCCGCTATGAGGGCAACAGCGCGAAACAACAGATCGTGCCGCGCACCGGCCCGATTTCGGCATAATCGCGCGCCAGCCAGCATTCTTGCATTTGGGATGAAACGAACGTGAATAAGACAAAAGCCACTCTGCCGACGCTATTATTGCGCAAACCCGAGGCGAGTATCCTGCTGGCTGGCATCGTGCTGGTCATCGTCTTCCAGATTTTGACGCCTAATTTCTTTACCGACGCGAATCTGCAGACGGTGAGCCAGTTTTTCGCGCCCTGGACGCTGATCGCCTGCGGTGAGATCATGCTGCTCATCGCCGGCGAGGTTGATCTTTCGGTCGGCCAGGTCTTCGCCCTGGCCCCGTTCATCATGCATTTCGCCATGCTCGCCGGGCTGCCGGTGATCCTGGGCGTGATCGTGGCGCTGCTGGTTTCAGCCTTGCTCGGCCTGTTCATCGGCGTGATCACGGTGCGCTTTGGCGTGCCCTCCTTCATCACCACGCTCGGCGCGATGCTGCTCTTCAACGGCTTGACCCTGACGATCAGCGGCGGCTTTCCGATCGACACCCCGGCCGGCGCCACCGGCTTCGTGCTCGGCGGTTGGGATTATAGTGAAATCCTCTGGGCGGTCGTGATTGCTTTGGGCATGCATGTCATGCTGCGGCATACGCGTTGGGGGCTGCATACCGTGGCCGTCGGTGGCAACCCCACCGGGGCGGCGGAGGCCGGCATCCATATCCGGCGGATCAAGATCGGCAACTTCATGCTCTGCAGCCTGCTGGGCGGGTTCGCTGGAATTCTCAACGCGTTTCATGTCACCTCCATCGACCCCAATGCCGGCGGCGCGAATGTGATGTTCCTCGCCATCGCCTCGGCGGTGATCGGCGGCACCTCGCTGATGGGCGGCTCGGGCACCATTCTGGGCGGGCTGATCGGCGCCGCGGTGCTGGGCATTCTGCAGGATGGCTTCACTTTGTTGGGCATCAACGCCTTCACCTTCGACATCATCACCGGTGCTGCGATTCTCATCACCATGATCTCCAACGTGCAATTCGCGGCCTGGCGCCGCCGGAGCCGGACCTGACATGAGCGACACAACCTACGCGCTGGAAGCGCGCAACATCACCAAACGCTTCGGCCGGGTGCAGGCCCTGCATGGCATTTCCCTGAACCTGAAACCAGGCGAAATGCTGGGCATATTGGGTGATAACGGCGCCGGCAAATCGACGCTGATGAAAATCCTCTCAGGGTTTCATGCCCCCAGCAGCGGCGAGCTACTGGTCAATGGGCAACAGGTGGCGTTTGAATCGGTTGATCATGCGCGCAGCCACGGCATTGAATGCGTTTATCAGGATCTCGCCCTGGTCAACACGCTCTCTGTCTATCACAACATGTTTTTGAACCGCGAGCTGCGCAAGCCGGGCACGCCATTTCTCGATCACAAGGCGATGCGCGAGCGCGCCGCGGCGGCCCTCGCCGATATCGGGGTGAATGTGCCCTCCGTCGATGAGGAGGTTGGCATGCTCTCCGGCGGCCAGCGCCAAGCCATCGCCATTGCCCGTGCGGTGTCTTCCAATGCCCGGGTGCTGCTGCTCGATGAGCCGCTGGCCGCCATGGGCGCGCGCGAGGCGGGCATGATCATCGCGCTGATCGAACGCTTGAAGGCGCGCGGCGATGTCTCGCTGATCATGATCGCGCATAATTACGCGCAAACGCTGGATGTCGCCGACAAGGTGATGATGGTCCAGCGCGGCACCTGCACCTTCGAGGGCCGCTCCGCCGAAACCTCGGTGATGGAATTGCTGGACATCGTCAAGCGGGAATACCGGGCGGCGGCGCAATGAGCGGCCCGGTCTATCGCGGCGTCTTTCCCGTCGCCCCAACGATCTTTAATGAACATGGCGAGCTGGATCTGGCGGGGCAGAGACGCGCGCTGGACTTCATGATCGACGCCGGTTCACACGGAATCTGTATTCTCGCGAACTTCTCCGAACAATTCGCGCTCAGTGATGAAGAACGTGAGATTTTGATGCTGGATTGCCTCGCGCATGTCGCGGGGCGCGTCCCGGTCATCGTCACCACCAGCCATTTCAGCAGCGCCGTCTGCGCCGCCCGCTCGCGCCGCGCCGAAGCGGCGGGGGCGGCGATGGTGATGGTGATGCCGCCCTACCATGGCGCCACCATTCGCGTCGGCGAGGCGGAGATTTATGAATTTTACCAGCGCGTCGCCGGGGCGATCACGATTCCGGTGATGGTGCAGGACGCGCCGGTCGCCGGCACGCCGCTCAGTGTGGCGCTGCTGGCCCGCATGGCGAAAGAGATCGGCAATCTTGCCTACTTCAAAATCGAAGTACCGCGCGCCGCGTCGAAATTGCGCGCCTTGATCGAGGCAGGCGGGGACGCAGTGCTGGGGCCGTGGGATGGCGAGGAGGCGATCACGCTGATGGCGGATCTCGCCGCTGGCGCCACCGGCGCCATGACCGGCGGCGGCTTTCCGGATGGCATCCGGCAGATCATCGATCCCTGGTTTGCCGGCAACCGGGAAGAAGCGACGCAGGCTTATATGCGCTGGCTGCCCTTGATCAACTGGGAAAACCGCCAATGCGGCTTTGCCACGGCAAAAATCCTGATGCGCGCGGGCGGTGTAATCGCGCATGATGGGCTGCGCCACCCGATCGCGCCGGTTCATCCCGCCGAACGCGAAGGGCTGCTCGCCCTCGCCCGCCCGCTCGATCCGCTTGTGCTGCGCTGGGGGACATGAACCGCCGCCAGCCTCCATCTGCCTCTTTTTGAAAAGAGTTGCCCATGACGACGACACCTCCAAAACTACGTTCCCGCGCCTGGTTCGACGATCCCGCCAACCCGGACATGACGGCGCTGCACATCGAACGCTACATGAATTTCGGCATCAGCCAGAAGGAACTCCAGGATGGGCGGCCGATCATCGGCATCGCCCAGACCGGTTCCGATCTTTCCCCTTGCAACCGGCATCATCTTGAACTCGCCACCCGGGTGAAGGAAGGGATTCGCGAAGCTGGCGGTATTCCTCTGGAATTTCCCGTGCACCCGATCCAAGAAACCGGCAAGCGCCCGGCACCGGGGCTGGATCGCAATCTGGCTTATCTCGGGCTGGTGGAACTGCTCTACGGCTATCCGCTGGACGGGGTGGTGCTCACCATCGGCTGTGACAAGACCACGCCGGCCTGCCTGATGGCGGCGGCGACGGTGAATATTCCCGCGATCGCCCTCTCCGTAGGCCCGATGCTGAATGGCTGGTTTCGCGGCGAGCGGACAGGATCGGGAACCATCGTCTGGAAGGCGCGGGAATTGCTGGCCAAGGGCGAGATCGACGAGGCGGGCTTCATCAAGCTGGTCGCCTCCTCAGCGCCTTCCACCGGCTATTGCAACACGATGGGCACCGCCACGACGATGAACTCCCTGGCGGAAGCTTTGGGCATGCAATTGCCCGGCTCCGCCGCCATCCCCGCCCCCTACCGGGACCGGCAGGAAATGGCCTACCTGACCGGGCTGCGGATCGTCGAGATGGTGCATGAGGATCTGAAACCCTCCGATATTCTCAAGCGCGAAGCCTTCATCAACGCGATCCGCGTCAATTCCGCCATTGGCGGTTCGACCAACGCGCCCATTCATCTGAACGCGCTAGCGCGCCATATCGGCGTGGAGCTCAGCATCGATGATTGGCAGACCTATGGCGAAGAGATCCCGCTGCTCGTCAATCTGCAGCCGGCGGGGGAGTATCTCGGCGAGGATTATTATCACGCCGGCGGCGTGCCGGCCGTGGTCAACCAGCTGATGCGCCATGGTTTGATCCATGAGGAGGCGCTGACGGTGAATGGCCGAACCCTTGGCGAGAATTGCCGGGGGGCGGAGATCATGGCCGAGGCGGTGATCCGGCCTTTTGAAACCCCGTTGAAACAGCGTGCGGGTTTCCGGGTTCTGCGCGGCAATCTCTTCACCTCCGCGATCATGAAAACCAGCGTGATTTCAGAAGAATTCCGCGCCCGCTACCTCTCCAACCCGCATGACGAGGAGGCGTTCGAAGGCCGTGCCATCGTGTTCGACGGGCCGGAGGAATATCATGCGCGCATCGACGATCCGGCGCTGAACATCGATGCCAATTGCATCCTGTTCATGCGCGGCGCCGGGCCGATCGGCTATCCCGGCACCGCGGAGGTGGTGAACATGCGCGCGCCGAATTACCTGATCAAGGCCGGCATCACCTCGCTGCCTTGCGTCGGTGATGGCCGGCAATCGGGCACCTCCGGCTCACCCTCCATCCTCAACGCCTCTCCCGAAGCGGCCGTTGGCGGCGGCTTGGCGCTGTTGAAAACCGGCGACCAGGTCAGGATCGATCTCAAGAATGGCCGGGCCGACATGCTGGTGCCGGAAGCGGAACTGGCTGCGCGCCGTGCGGCACTGGAAGCAGCCGGGGGCTATCAATATCCCGCGCACCAGACGCCCTGGCAGGAAATGCAACGCGCCGTCGTCGGCCAGATGGATACCGGCGCGGTGCTGGAACCCGCCATCGCCTACCAGCGCATCGCCCAAACCAAGGGCATCCCCCGCGACAGCCATTAGAGCAATATTTGTTTATCTTAACGCTCCAGCGTCTAGATAAACAAATGAAATTGCTCGCCAATACCAAATTTAGAGCATCAAGCTAAAAGCTTGAGGCTCTAAATTGACATGACCCTGACTGGAATCATTCAGGGTCACAAAGTTTCCCGCTAAAACAAAAACTAGCGCATCAAGCTAAAAGCTTGATGCGCTAGAGTCTCTTTC
>NZ_JH976207.1:801978-828498 GCF_000306035.1 Acidocella sp. MX-AZ02 | reverse complement strand
CTCTAAGAGAAAGGAACGCCGGCCGCGAGGCCGGCGTTTTCAGTTTCAGTCGGTCGAGAACTTAAAGACCGTGGTGGATTTGAAGGTCTGCCCCGGATTCAGCACGGTGCTCGGGAATTTCGGCTCGTTCGGCGAGTCAGGATAGTGCTGGGTCTCGAAGGTATAGCCCTCGCCCTGGCGGTAAAGCTTATCGTCGGATCCGACCGTGGTGCCATCGAGATAGTTGCCGGTATAGAACTGCACGCCGGGTTCGGTCGTGTAGACCTTCATGATCCGCCCGGTCTTTGGCGCGTAGGCTTCCGCGGCGAAGCTGAGCGCATCGGGCTGCGGTTTGTTCAGCACCCAGTTATGGTCGTAGCCATGCGCCATGATCAGCTGCTGGAAATCGGTATAAATCTGCGAATCGATCGGCCGTAGCGTGCGGAAATCCATGGGCGTGCCGGCCACGGGCGCAATCTCGCCGGTGGGGATCTGGGTGGCGTCGGTCGGCGTGTAGCTGTCGGCGTTGATCTGCACCAGCTGCCCGAGGGCGGAGCCGGAGCCGTTACCATCCAGGTTGAAATAATCATGGCTGGTGAGGTTGATCACCGTCGGCTTGTCGGTCGTCGCCTCGTAATCGATCCGCAGCGCGTTGGAATCCTCCAACGTGTAGGTGACGGTCACCTTCATCGTGCCGGGATAGCCATCCTGCCCGTCCGGGCTGGTATAGGTGAGCACGGCGGCGACGCCGTCATTGACGGTCTTGGTCGCAACCTTCCAGAGCTGCAGATTAAAGCCCGTGGTGCCGCCATGCAGCGAGTTCACGCCGTTATTGATCGGCAGATGGTAGGTCTTGCCGTTCAGCGTGAACGCGCCCTTGGCGATGCGGTTGGCATATCGCCCGACAATCGCGCCGAAATAGGTGGAGTTCTTCACCGCGTAGCCGTTGAGGTCCTTGAAGCCGAGCACGACATTGCCGAGCTTGTTGTCGCGGTCCGGCACATCGATGGCGGTGATGCAGCCGCCCAGCGTGATGAATTTCACCACCATGCCATGCGCGTTGGTCAGCGTGTATTGCTCCACGCTCTGGCCGTTGGCCAATGTGCCGAAACTGTCATGGGTCACGCTATCCGCATGTGCCGTTCCCACACCGGCGATCGCGGCCAGAACGGCAATTCCGGCCATTTGCTTTGTCGATTTGATTTTTATGTTTTTCATGGCGCTTCCTTTCAAAAAGCGCCATATCGTATCAACCTACGTCGCACAGTAAAAATAATCTATGACAGGCGACTGATAACCTTACCGATATCAGCGCCGTCATCGCCGCCTACGGGATCAGCAGCAGCGCCGCGGCATAGATCACCAGCGAGACCAGAAAGGTGATGGCGGTGTAGCCCATCACTTTCTGGATGCGGATGCCCGCCATTGCCACCATCGGCACCGCCCAGAAGGGCTGCAGCATGTTGGAGACATTCTCCGCCATCGCCACGCCCATCGCGGTGCGCGCGGCATCCGCATGCAGCGCCACCGCGGCCGGCACCACGAAAGGCCCTTGCACGGCCCAATGCCCGCCTGCACTCGGCACCAGCAGCGTGATGATCAGCGAGCTGCAATAGCTCCAGAAGGGCAGCGTGCCGGCCGAGGCGAAGGCGACAAAGCCCTTGGCGATCGCCGCCGCCAGCCCGGTGCCGGCCATGATGCCCATGATCCCGCCATACATCGGATATTGCAGCACCATCGCGCCGCATTGCGTCACCGCGGCGCGGATGGCGTTGGCATAGGCGATCGGCCGCCCCTGCAGCGCCAGCCCGACGAGCAGGAAGATCAGGATGGTCGTGTTGATGTCCAGCGCGAATTTATGCGCCTGCACCGCGATGAAAATCACCCCAAGCCCGATCGCCAGCAGGATCAGCGTGCCGATCGGCGAGCGCTCCAGCCGGGCTGCGAAAGAGTCCGGCGCGATGGCGCTGCGGCTATGGCTGTCCTGCTCTGGCGCCTCCGCGTCCGGCACCAAAGGCTGCACGTCGCCGACGGGATACATGCGCACGAACACAAACCCCATCACCACCAGCACCGCGAGGCTGGGCAACAGCACGAAGGGCGCGAAAATCGTCGCGGAGAGCGGGATCAACTGCCCGGTGGCCTTTTCGATGAAATTCATCTCATTGCCGTGGCTCGCCTGGGACAGTGCAATCGAGCTGGACAGCCCGTTATTGCAGACCGACCAGGCGGAATAGCAGGCGGCGACCAGCCAGCCAAAATCGATCCGCGTATTGCGGGCGATGGCACGCGAGAGGAAGGCCGCCACCACCAGACCCAGCCCCCAATTCGCCCAGGCGGCGAGCCCGACAATCGGGAACACCAAGGCGGCGGCGCGGCCTGGGGAGGTCGCGCCGCGCGCGAGGCGCTCCAGCAGGGCGCGCACCACCGGCGCATCCGCCACGGCAAAGCCGGTGGCCAGGATCAGCACCATCTGAAAGGCAAATTGCAGGATCTTGAAGGCCCCGCCATACCAGCTGTTCAGCAATGTCGTCGCGCTCGCATGCGGGGCGAAGGCAATGGCGAGCAGCCCGACCAGAACGGTCAGCCAGATCGAGAGCACAAACGGGTCCGGCAGCACCCGCTCGAACACATATACGATTTTGCCGATCACGCCGTGATGACCACCCGGCCCCGACGCGGCTGTTTGTTGATGCGGTTGCAATGTCTCGCTCCCTGACGTTGTCGTTCCCCGAAGACGGGTGGACGCAGCTTTGTTGATGTTGAATCTGACCGTTTATCGGTCAGACTGATCGATTAACGGCAGGACTCCTTACCAGAAAGGCTGTCTCAAGAAAACCCGCCAGAGCGCGCCCCCGCCAGCCAGGCCCAAAACGCGAAACAGGCCGGTGGATGCCCACCGGCCTGTTTCGTGTGCAATGATCCGAGAGTCTTCTAACGGGAGCGTCCAGCCCCCATGCCTCAGGCCAGAATGGCGGCGTTGCGCTTGGCCAGCCCCAGCGCCAGCGCCGTGGCGACGCTGCCGGCGATGATCGCGATGGCATAGACCCCCAGATGCGTCACCGCATTTGGGATCGGCAGCACGAAAATCCCGCCATGCGGCACCTTCAACTGTACGCCCATCGCCATCGAAATCGCCCCGGCCAGGGCCGAACCGGCCATGTTGCAGGGGATCACCCGGAACGGATCGCGCGCCGCGAAGGGAATCGCGCCCTCGGTGATGAAGGACAGACCCAGCGCGCCGGTGGAGAGGGCGGATTCGCGTTCATCCAGGGTGAAGCGGCTGGGGAACAGATAGGTCGCCAGCGCGATGCCCAAAGGCGGCGTCATGCCCGCGGCCATCACGGCGGCCATCGGTGTGTAGATCTGCGCGGAGAGCAGCCCGACCGCGAAGGCGTAGGCCGCCTTGTTCACCGGCCCGCCCATGTCGAACGCCATCATCGCGCCGAGCAGCAGCCCGAGAATCACGGCCGAGGAGCCCTGCATGGATTTCAGCACATTGGTCATGAAATTCATGATGTCGGCAATCGGGGTGCCGATCACGTAGACCATCGCCAGCCCCGTCACCAGCGTACCCGCCAGCGGCAGGATCAGCACCGGCTTCAGCCCTTCCAGCGCGCGCGGCAGCTTCAGGGTTTTGTTGAACCAGGAGGTGAAATACCCGGCCAGGAACCCAGCCGCGATGGCGCCCAGAAACCCCGCCCCCAGCAGTGAGGAGAGCAACCCGCCGATCATGCCCGGCGCCAGCCCTGGCCTATCCGCGATGGAATAGGCGATGAACCCGCCCAGGATGGGCACGAACAGGGTGAAGGCGGATTTCGCGCCGATCTCAAACAACGCCCCGGCGAAGCTGTGGGCGTGGCTCGGCTCGGTGGCGTAGATGCCGCCAAAGGCGAAGGCCAGCGCGATCAACAGCCCGCCCGCCGTCACGAACGGGATCATGTAGGAGACGCCGGTCATCAGATGCCGGTAGGGGCCGGTTTTCACCCCCGCCGCCTTCTGCGGCGTCGCCGTGCTCGTGGCGCCGCCCTGCAGCGATGCCTGCTCGAAGGCGCGGCGGATCAGATTTTGCCCATCATTGATCGCGGCTTTGGCGCCGGATTCGAACAGCCGCTTGCCGGCGAAGCGGGAGAGATCCACCTGCCGGTCGGCGGCGATGATCACCAGATCCGCCGCAGCGATCTCCTCCGGCGTCAAAGGCGTCTGCGCGCCGACGGAGCCTTGGGTTTCAACCCGGATCTCGTGGCCCAGCGCGGCGGCGGCCTGCAGCAGCCCCTCGGCGGCCATGAAAGTGTGCGCGATGCCGGTGGGGCAGGAGGTGACGGCGACGATCCGCTTCACCACCTGCTTCGGCCCGCCCAGCAAGGCGGCGGGATCGGCCAGCACCTGTTCGATGCTCGCGGTGACACGCGGCGCCGTGGCCTCGGGCAGCGCCGCGCCCTCGCCCACCAGCAGCACCAGGCTGGCCTGCTGCATCTGCGCGGCGCTGAGCTTGTTCAGCACGCCTTCGGAGGTATGCACCTCCACCTCGATGCTGCTTCCCTGCAGCTTGGCCGCCTTGCGCAAGGCCTCCGCCGCCAGCACGCCCTGCACAACCGCCTTGCCCGCGGCAACCGACGCGATAATCTCCGTCATACGCTCATCCCTTCCGCTTCCATTTTTGTCAGGTTTTTCACAACCACTTGGTTTGCCAGCGCCTCGATCTCCTCGCGCGGCGGCAGATTGGCCCCCGCGCGCCCGAGCTTGCCCGCCGCGAAAGCGGTGCCCAGCCGGGCGATCCGCTCCAGCCCCGCCCCGTCGCGCAGCGCCGCGATGATCCCCGCCATCATCGCATCCCCGGCGCCGACGCTGCTGACCACCCGCAAGGGCGGCAAGCCGGCGTGCACGGCCTGCCGGGCGGTGACGAAGACGGCGCCCTCGGCGCCGAGCGAGACGACGACCAGCTCGACACCGCCGGCATTCAATTCGGCCGCCGCCGCCAGCAGCGCCGCGTCGTCAGGCAAGACCCGGCCGGCCAACTCTTCCAGCTCCGCCCGGTTGGGCTTGATGGCGAAAGGCTTCACCGCGCTGCCCAGCCCGGCCTTCAGCGGCGCGCCCGAGCTATCCAGCAACACCCTTACCCCGCGCGCGGCCAGCCGGGCGATCAGACTGGCGTAGAAACCGGGCGCGATCCCGGCTGGCAGGCTGCCGGCCAGCAGCACCACGCCGCCAGGCACCGCCAAGCTCTCCAGACGGTCCGCCAGGGCAGCCTCCATCCCGGCCGGCACAATGAGGCCGGGCAGGTTGATGTCGGTAGTGTCGCCATCATGGCTGAGCTTGATGTTGGTGCGGGTTTCGCCGGGGAGGCGCAGAAACCCGTCCTCGATCCCCTTGGCGGCGAACAAAGCGGTGAAGGAAGCCTGGTTATCCGCCCCCAACAGCCCGCTGGCGGCAACCGGGCCGCCGCCCCAATCCGCGAGGCAGGCGGCGACATTCACCCCCTTGCCCCCGGCATGCACGAACGCCGCGCTGGCGCGATGCACCTGGCCGGGGTGCAGCCCGTCCAGCAGCACTGTCTGGTCCAGCGCCGGGTTCAGGGTGACGGTTAAAACCGGCGCGCTCACGGCAGCTCCAACGCCCGCACCTCGGCGGCGCTCGCGGCCTCCAGCGCCTGCTCGGCCAGCGCCTTCAGGGCGCTGAAGGCAACGCCGCGCAGCTTGGCCTTCACCGCGGGAATGTCGCGCGGGGTCATCGAAAGCTCGCTCACCCCAAGCCCAGCCAGCAAGGCCGCGCCCAGCGCATCGCCGGCGATGCCGCCGCACACGCCCACCCAGCGCCCATGCGCCCGCGCCCCCTGCACGGTCTGCGCGATCAGCCGCAGCACGGCGGGGTGCAGGCTGTCCGCCTCCGCCGCCAGCTCCGGGTTCTGCCGGTCGATCGCCAGCGTATATTGCGTCAGATCATTGGTGCCGATGGAGAAGAAATCGCAATGCGCGGCCAGGCTGTCGGCCTGGATGGCGGCGGCGGGCACCTCGATCATGATGCCGATCGGCAGCGCCGGCCCGTTCACCGCGGCGCGAACCTCCTCGCAGATCTCGCGCAGCCGGATGATCTCGGCCACCGAGGTCACCATCGGGAACATGATCGACACGTTCCCGCCCTGCCCCGCCGCGCGGTAGATGGCGCGCAGCTGCGGCAGCAGCAGATCCTGCCGGCGCAACAGCAGCCGGGCGCCGCGCACGCCCAGGAAGGGATTTTCCTCGCGCGGCAGATGCAGATGCGCCACCTGCTTGTCGCCGCCAATATCCAGGGCGCGGATGATCAGCGGCCGGTCCTCCAGCGCCTCGATCATGCCGCGATAGATCGCCAGCTGCTCATCCTCGCTGGGCGTGGCGCCGCTTTCCAGAAACAAGAATTCGGTGCGCATCAGCCCGACCCCCTCGGCGCCTTCGGCCAGCGCCATCGGCACCTGGTCCGGCCGGTTCACATTCGCCGCCACCTCGATAGGCACGCCATCTGTGGTGGTGGCCGGGCGGGCGCGCTCAGCCTCCTCACGCTCCCGGGTGGCGCGCAAGCCCGCCGCCCAGTTTTCCGCCGAGGCCACATCCTCCGGCGAAGGGTTGAGATAAAGCCGCCCGGTCTGGCCATCGACGATGGCGAGCTGGCCGGAAAGCGCCTCCTGCGCCAAGGCCTCGCCGCCGGCGACGATGGCGGGCAGACCCAAAGTGCGGGCCAGAATCGCGCTATGCGCGGTCGGCCCGCCCTGGATCATCGCCAGCCCCAGCACGCGGTTGATATCCAGCCCCGCCGTATCGGAGGGGGAGAGATCCTGCGCCACCAGAATGCAGGGCGCCTCCGGCAGTTCGGTGAGCGAGCCCGAGGCGATCGACGGGTCAAGCCAGGAGAGCACCCGCCGCCCGACATCGCGCAGATCCGCCGCCCGGGCGGCGAGCACCGGGTTGCCCAGCGCGCCGAGCCGGGCGGCCATGCGGTTCACCGCCTCATTCCAGGCAAAGGCCGGGCCATGGCCTTCCACCATCAGCTGGCAGCTCAGCGTGATCAGGTCCGAGTCGTTCAAAAGCTCGGCCTGCGCCTTGAAAATCTGCGCATCCTGGGCGCCCAGGCGGCGGGCGGTGGCATCCGCCAGCGCCACCAGCTGCTGGCGGGTGTTGGTGAGGGCCTCATGCAGCAACTGCCCGCCTTGCGCGAGCGCCACCGGCTGGTCCGGGATCTCCAGCGCGTCGCCCCGCAGCACATGCAGCCTGCCGATGGCCAGGCCCGGGCTGGCGGCGATGGCGGAAATCGTCAAGGGATTGCCGGGCGGGGTCCAGCCGCGTACCGGGGCGGCGGCCTGCTTGGCGGCAGCGGCGGCGGCATCCGCCACCTC
The DNA here is from genome assembly GCF_000306035.1 of Acidocella sp. MX-AZ02. Taxonomy (NCBI): domain Bacteria; kingdom Pseudomonadati; phylum Pseudomonadota; class Alphaproteobacteria; order Acetobacterales; family Acidocellaceae; genus Acidocella; species Acidocella sp. MX-AZ02. The sequence continues at coordinate 821,153 of NZ_JH976207.1, read as the reverse complement.
CTGCGCGGTCAGCCCGGTGATCTTGGCGCGCAACGCCGCCAGGGCCGCCTCGGCGCCCTCACCTTCTGCGGACACCGTCACCGTATCGCCCCGCCGCAGCCCGAGCTGCAGCAGCGAAACCAGGTTGCGCGCATCCGCCATCTCCTGGCCATGGCGCACCCGAATTGGCACGCCATGGGCGCGCACCACATCCACCCAGGCACTGGCCGGGCGCGCATGCAGCCCGGCGGGGTAATCCACAACCCATTCAAAAGCCTGGCTGAAATCCTTTGCCGACGGCGCCTCCTGGCGCGGCCCGTCACTGGCCAGGGCGTGCAGGATGGCATCCGCATCGGCGGTGGAGAACAAAGCCTGCAGCCTGGCATCGTCCTGGATCAAGCGGGTCAGGCGGCGCAGGATGGTGATATGCGCATCGCCCTGGGCGGCAATCGCCACCACCAGATGCGCGCGCTGCCCGGCATTCCATTCCACCCCGGCCGGCACCTGCAGCACCGCGATGCCGTCGCGCTGGATCAGCCCTTTATCCTCGCCCAGCCCGTGCGGAATCGCCACGCCATGGCCAAGGAAGGTATTCGCCACCGCCTCGCGCCGCAGCATCGACTCCCCGAAAGCCGGCGCCACGCAGCCCGCCGCCACCAACAGCTGGCAGGCTTGCGCGATCGCCTCCTCCTTGCTGGCGGGCGTGGCGTTCAGCCGGACAAATTCCCGGCCCAGCAGGTGATCTGGCGGTGTCATCGACATGGCATTTCCTCAGACATATTTGAGGTCAACTGAAATCGTTTTCAGTTTCCATGTCAAGCATTATCCAGCATCGCAAGGCCATCAAGACGCAACATCATGCTTGTCTCTTGCTTTTTCCGGCGATTCAGCGCTCATTTGACTGAGAACGATTTCGTGCTTTTAGGCGAAACCGGAGGAAGCATGAGCGTAAGCATCAAAGACGTTGCAGCCAGGGCGAATGTGTCCCCCGCCACCGTATCCCGCGCCTTGGCCGGCGGGCAGGTGAGTGCCGCCTTGCGCGCCAAGGTCGAGGAGGCGGTGAAAGCCACCGGCTACCGCCCCAACCTCTCGGCGCGGCGGCTGCGCTCGCAGGAGTCGCAGACCATCGGGCTGATCGTGGCGGATATCTCCAACCCGTTCTTCACCGCCGTGGCCCGCGCCGTGGAGGATGAAGCCTACAAGGCCGGGCTGCGGGTGATCCTGTGCAATACCGACGAGAACCCAGAGAAGGAGGCGCTTTACCTGCAACTGATGGAGGAGGAGCGCGTCACCGGCGTCATCTTCGCTCCTACCCGCGCCACGGTGGGCAAACTCGCCAAACGCCAGTTCAATTTCCCGATGGTGCTGATCGACCGCGCCGAACCCGGCAGCGGCCAGGACGCGGTGGTGCTGGACAATGCTGGCGCCGCGGCCCTGCTGGTCGAGCATCTGCGCGACCGTGGCTACCGGCGCATCGAGGGGCTGTTCGGCAACGCCTCCACCACCGGCGTCGAACGCCGCCTGGGCTATGAGGAGGCGATGCGCCGCTTCGGCCTCACCCCCTCGGCGCGCTTCATCCCCCCCAGCATCAAGGCGGCGGAGGAGGAGGTGGCGGGCTGGTTCAAACGCGGCCCCGCGCCGGAAGCGGTCATCGCCTCCAACGGGCTGCTGCTGATGGGGGTGGTGCGGGCCCTGCGCGCCGCCGGCAAATCGATGCCGGACGATCTCGCGGTGGCGGGTTTCGACAATGAGAGCTGGACCGATCTGATCGGCCCCGGGCTGACGGTGATCGAGCAGCCGGTGGCGACGATGGGCCGCACCGCCATGCAGCTCCTGCTGGAGCGGCTGGAGGAGCCAGACGCGCCACTGCGCAAAATGGTTCTCGGCGGGCGCTGCCTGACGCGCGGCTCCACCACCGGGCGCGAGCGGCCCTGAAGCTCACCCCGGCTCAGTCATTCCTGTAATCGGCGACATTCGCGGCGACGCTGTCCGCCACATGCTCCTTGGTAATCACGCCGCGCACATCCTCGGCGCGCGGGGCGCCGACGCCATCGCCCACCACCACCGCCATGATCGCCTGTTTTCCCCAGAGCCGGCGGATGACATCGAAAGCCATGGTGTTTTCGCGCACGATGGTGAAATCCCGGCTGGCCAGATCGCCGAGCGTGATCCCGCGCTCATCTTCCGCCAGCCCTCGCCGCAGCGCCATATTCACCCGCAGCACGCCGCGGATCTGCCCGGCTTGCGTCACCACCACATGGCGCATCCGCCCCGTCTCCTCCTCAGCGCTCAGGAACGCCTCGAAGCTGGTCTCGGCGGGCAGGATGGTCACGCTCCGCACCATGATGTCGCGCGCCCGGCGGACCAGGAACATGTTGGCATGCCGCGCCCGGGGAATGCTGTGGCCGCGCCCGACCAGCTTGACCGTATAGATATTCTCCGGCGAGAGCAGCCGGCGCACCCCGACCGCCACCGCGACCGCGACGATCATCGGCATGACGATGCCGTAATCGCGCGTCATCTCGAAGATCATCGCCACCGCCGTCATCACCGCGCCGGTGCCGCCGCCCACCATCGCCGCCATGCCGACCATGGCGAAGCTCGCCACGTCGATCGGCAACGGCACATGCAGCGCCTTTAGCAAAGCCGCGAAGGCGCCGCCGATCGCCGCCCCCATGAACAGCGAGGGTGAGAAAATGCCGCCCGAGGAACCGGAGCCGAGGCTGACCGAGGTGGCGAACAGCTTGGCCACGAACAGGAACAGCAGCAAGGCTCCGAGCATCGGCAGGCTGGTGCCGAGCTGGCCGGTGAGGATCGCCTCGATCGTCGCATAACCGACGCCATCGACATAATAATGCCCAAGCGTACGATAGAGCAGGTAGAACAGCAGCCCGACCATCGCCATGCCCAGCGCGTGGCGCAGATAGCGATTCGGGATCCGCTCGAACGCATCCTCCGCCAAATGCAGCCCCCGAATGAAGCCCCAGGCGGCGACGCCGATCAGCCCGCCCAGCACGGCGAACAGCAGCAAGGTCGCGGCGGCGTCCGGTCCGGTGCCCAGCGACGGCAAGGGCGGCACGAAGAACGCCGGCTGGTCGCCAAAAAAGGCACGCCCGATGAAGGTGGCCGCCCCCGTCGCCAGCGCCACCGGCAAAAACGCCGTCACGCCGATTTCGGGCATCATCAGCTCGATGGCGAACATCACCCCGCCGATGGGGGTGTTGAAGGTCGCCGCGATGCCGGCCCCGGCCCCGGAGGCGACCAGAATGATCCGCTGATCCGCCGGCATGCGGATGAGTTGCCCCAGCGTCGAGCCCAGCGCCGAACCGATCTGGATGATCGGCCCTTCCCGGCCGACCGCCGCCCCGGTGCCGATGGCCACCGCCGAAGCCAAGGATTTCACCACCGCCACCACCGGACGAATGACGCCGCTTTTATAGAAGATCGCGTCCATCACCTCCGGCACGCCATGGCCGCGCGCCTCCGGGGCGAAATTCACCACCAGAAACGTCACCACCAGCCCGCCAATGACCGGCACGAAAATGATGAGCGCGCCCCAGGGCGAGCCGGCGGTGAAGTGATTCGCGTCGTAATGCCAGGAGAGCTGCCCCAGGAAGCCGAGATTATGGATCAGCCCGATCAGCGCCCGGAACAAGGCCGCGCCGGCGCCGGTGAAAATCCCCAGCCCCAGCGCGATCAGCGACAAGGAGAGCAAATTGAGCGCGCGCACCGGCCCCCCATCCATCGGCGTCCGCTCTGGATCATCAAACGCCGCGCCGGATTCGACCTCGCGCTCGGATGTGGACAAGCTCATGGCCCTGTTTTCCTCCCATCGCCGGTCTTGCGCCAGGAGGATGGCGGCCGGCCGCCTCTCCCGGCCTCGTTCAGACCGGGTTGTGATAACATGGCGGCGAAGCCGGCAAACGGCAATGCGCAAAGCCGGCAGATCTGGGCTTTGACAGCCCGCGCCACCCCCCGATACTCTGCGCCAGCAGCCCGGGAGCGTCCTCATACTCACCAAATTCGAATATCTCATCGCCCTGGCGCGGGAGAAGAATTTCGGCCGCGCCGCGCAGGCCTGTGGCGTCACGCAGCCCAGCTTCTCGGCCGGCATCCGCGCGCTGGAGGAGCAGGTGGGCTTGCCTCTGGTCATTCGCAGCTCGCGCTTTCAGGGCTTCACCCCGGAAGGCGAGATCGTGCTGGGCTGGGCACGGCGCATCGCCACCGATCTGCGCTCGATGCGGCTGGAGCTGGCCACCGCCAGCGGCGGCCTCGCCGGGCTGTTGCGGATTTCGGTGATCCCGACGGCGCTGGCGGTGGTCGCCGGGCTCACCTCGCCCTTCCGCGCCCGCCACCCGAATGTGCGCTTCAGCGTGGAATCCGCCAATTCCGGAGAGATATTGCGGCAGCTGCAGAACGCTGAAATCGATGTCGGCGTCACCTATCTGGATAACGAGCCGATCGGCAAATTCCGCTTCACGCCGCTTTACAGAGAGCATTACCGGCTGGTGACCAGCGCCCTCTCCGCCTTTGGCGAGCGCGACGCGGTGAGCTGGGCCGAGGTCGCGCAGACGCCGCTTTGCCTGCTGACGCCGGATATGCAGAACCGGCGCATCATCGACCGGCTGCTGAGCCGATCCGGCGCGCATTTGCCGCCGGCGGTGGAATCGAACTCGATCATGGTGCTGCTCTCGCATGTGCGCACCGGCAACTGGTCCTGCGTGCTGCCGGAGAAGCTGGTGGAGATTTTCGGGCTGGGGCCGGGGTTTCGCTCGATCCCGATCAATGACCCCGAGGAGGCGCATATTGTCGGGCTGTTGGCGAGCGACCGCAGCCCGATGCCGCCGCTGGCCCAGGCGATGTTCACCCTGGTCATGGAGGGCGGGCTGGTTTTATAGTTTTGTGCTATCGCAGCACTGAATTACCCGGATTGAAATTCACCTTACGTTCGCGCATCTTCCGGCCATTAAGAGCAAGAAGGTGAAGCGATCCATGTCCGCCAGCTGGGATGCGTCACGCGCGCAAGAGATTGTTAATAAGTATCTGCCTATCAAAGGCCCGATGCTGCCAATCCTGCACGCGCTCCAGGAGGAGTTCGGGTTTATCAGTGACGAGGCAATGCGCCTGGTGGCGCAGAGCCTCAATGTCACCCGCGCCGAAGTCTATGGCGTGGTGTCGTTCTATCATGATTTCCGCCAGGCCCCGGCGGGCCGGCATGTGCTGAAAATCTGCCGGGCGGAAGCCTGCCAGTCGGTCGGCGGCGAAGCCCATGCCAACGCCTTGCTGCAAAGCCTCGGGCTGGAATGGGGCGAGACCACGCCGGATGGGCGGCTGACGGTGGAGCCGGTTTATTGCCTCGGGCTGTGCGCCTGCGGCCCCAACGCGATGCTGGATGGCGAGCCCCGCGCCCGGCTGGATGCGCAAGCCCTGCACGCCCTCGCCGAGGAGGCCGCCTGATGCGTATTTTCGTCCCCCGCGATGCGGTTTCCCTGGCTCTGGGGGCTGACCTTCTGGCCAACGCCATCGCCGCCGAAGCCGCCAGGCGCGGCGTTGCAGCCAAGATCATTCGCAATGGCTCACGCGGCATGTTCTGGCTGGAACCGCTGGTCGAAATCGAGACCCCCGAAGGGCGCACCGGCTTTGGCCCGATGACATTGGCGGATGTGGCCGGATTGTTCGCCGATCCCGCCTCCCACCCCAAGGCACTGGGGCTGGTCGAGGCCCTGCCCTTCCTCGCCAAGCAGCAGCGCCTGACCTTCGCGCGCTGCGGCATCATCGACCCGCTGAGCCTGGCGGATTATCGCGCCCATGGCGGCCTCGCCGGGCTGGAGCGGGCGCGCGGGATGAGCGCCGAGGCGATCTGCGCCGAGATCACCAAATCCGGCCTGCGCGGCCGTGGCGGCGCCGGCTTTCCCACCGGGGTGAAATGGGAGACGGTGCGCAAGGCCGAGGCGCCGCAGAAATACATTGTCTGCAATGCCGATGAAGGCGATTCCGGCACCTTCGCGGACCGCATGATCCTGGAGGCGGATCCGTTCTGCCTGATCGAGGGCATGGCGATTGCGGGGCGGGCGGTGGGCGCCAGCCAGGGCTATGTCTATTGCCGCTCGGAATATCCCAACGGCATCAAAATCTTCAACGAAGCGCTGGCGATCGCGCAGGAAACCGGCCTGCTCGACGGCTTCGCGCTGGAGCTGCGGGTCGGCGCCGGCGCCTATGTCTGCGGCGAGGAGACGGCGCTGTTGGAGAGTCTGGAGGGCAAGCGCGGCATGGTCCGCGCCAAGCCGCCCATCCCGGCGCTGCGCGGCCTGTTCGGCCAGCCGACGGTGATCAACAACCTGATCTCGCTGGCGACCATTCCCTACATCATGGCACAGGGCGCGGAGGCTTATGCGAGTTTCGGCATGGGGCGCTCGCGCGGCACCATGCCGGTGCAGCTGGCCGGTAACATCAAGCATGGCGGGCTGTTCGAGACCGCCTTTGGCATCACGCTGGGCGAGCTGGTGAACGAGATCGGCGGCGGCACCGCCTCCGGCCGGCCGGTGCGCGCGGTGCAGGCGGGCGGGCCGCTCGGCGCCTATTTCGCCCCGGCGCAATTCGAGACGCCCTATGATTACGAAGCCTTCGCCGCGCGCAACGGGCTGATCGGCCATGGCGGGCTGGTGGTGTTTGACGACACCGCCAACATGGCCGCGATGGCGCGCTTCGCGATGGAATTCTGCGCCCATGAATCCTGCGGCAAATGCACGCCCTGCCGCATCGGCTCGACGCGCGGCGCGGAGATTCTGGACCGGGTGGTGGCCGGCGCGTCCCGACCGGGGGATCTCGATCTGGTCAAGGATCTTTGCGAGACGATGAAATTCGGCTCGCTCTGCGCCCTGGGCGGTTTCACCCCCTACCCCGTGCTGAGCGCGATCACGCATTTTCCTGAAGATTTTGGCGGCGCCGCGCTGCCTTTGGCGGCGGAATAGGAGTCCAACATGGGTCTGATCCACGAAGTCGATTACGGCACCAAGCCGAGCAACGCCACCAAGCTGGTGAGCCTCACCATCGATGGCCAGAGCATCACCGTGCCGGACGGCACCTCGGTGATGCGCGCGGCGATGGAGCTGGGCACGCAAATCCCCAAACTCTGCGCCACCGATACGCTGGATAGTTTCGGCTCCTGCCGGCTCTGCCTGGTGGAAATCGAAGGCCGCGCCGGCACCCCGGCCTCCTGCACCACGCCGGTGGCCGAAGGCATGGTGGTGCACACGCAGAATGCCAAGCTGGCGAAGCTGCGCCGCGGGGTGATGGAGCTCTATATCTCCGACCATCCGCTGGACTGCCTGACCTGCGGCGCCAATGGCGATTGCGAATTGCAGGACATGGCCGGCGCTGTCGGGCTGCGCGATGTGCGCTATGGCAACGAGATCGAAACCCATCTCGGCCAGGCCAAAGACACCTCCAATCCCTATTTCCAGTTCGACCCCTCGAAATGTATCGTCTGCTCGCGCTGCGTGCGCGCCTGCGAGGAAATCCAGGGCACCTTCGCGCTGACCATCGCCGGCTCCGGCTTTAACTCGAAAGTCTCGCCGGGCATCGGCGAGATGTTCCTGGGCTCGGAATGCGTCTCCTGCGGCGCCTGCGTGCAGGCCTGCCCGACCGCGACGCTGATTGAAACCAGCGTGCTCGAACAGGGCCAGCCGGAGCATTCCGCTGTTACCACCTGCGCCTATTGCGGTGTGGGCTGCGCCTTCAAGGCGGAGATGCGCGGCGAGGAGCTGGTGCGCATGGTTCCCTACAAGGATGGCCAGGCCAATCACGGCCATTCCTGCGTGAAGGGCCGCTTCGCCTGGGGCTATGCCACCCACAAGGACCGCATCACCAAGCCGATGATCCGCGCCAAAATCACCGATCCTTGGCAGGAGGTGAGCTGGGAGCAGGCAATTTCGCATGTCGCCGCCGAATTCAAGCGCATCCAGACGCAATATGGCAAGGATGCGATCGGCGGCATCACCTCCTCGCGCTGCACCAATGAGGAAACCTTCCTGGTGCAGAAGCTGATCCGTGCCGGCTTTGGCAATAACAATGTCGATACCTGTGCCCGCGTCTGTCACTCCCCCACCGGCTACGGGCTGAAGACGACCTTGGGCACCTCTGCCGGCACCCAGGATTTCGACAGCGTGATGGAGTCCGATGTCATCATGGTCATCGGCGCCAACCCGACGGACGGGCATCCCGTGTTCGGCTCGCGCATGAAACAGCGTCTGCGCCAGGGGGCGAAGCTGATCGTCATCGATCCGCGCCGCACCGACATTGTCCGCACCCCGCATGTCGAGGCCGCATACCATCTGGCGCTGCGTCCTGGCACCAATGTCGCAGTGGTGAATGCGCTCTCGCATGTCATCGTCGCGGAAGGGCTGGTGAACGAAGCCTATGTGCGCGAGCGTTGCGATTGGGATGAGTTCTCCGAATGGGCGGCCTTCATTCTGGACCCGAAGAACAGCCCGGAAGCGGTGGAGGAGGTCTCCGGCGTGCCAGCGCAAACCATCCGCGAGGCGGCGCGGCTTTACGCCACCGGCGGCAATGGCGCCATCTATTACGGTCTGGGCGTGACCGAGCACAGCCAGGGCTCCACCACCGTCATCGCCATCGCCAATCTCGCCATGGTCACCGGCAATGTCGGCCGGCGCGGTGTCGGCATCAACCCGCTGCGCGGCCAGAACAACGTGCAGGGCAGTTGCGATATGGGCAGCTTCCCGCATGAATTCCCCGGCTACCGGCATGTGGCGGATGACAATGTCCGGCATATTTTCGAGGCGGAATGGAACGTGCCGCTCTCCAACGAGCCGGGGCTGCGCATTCCCAACATGCTCGATGCGGCGATGGATGGCAGCTTCAAGGGGCTCTACATCCAGGGCGAGGATATCGCACAGTCCGATCCGGACACGACCCACATCACCAACGGCCTCAGCGCCATGGAATGCGTTGTGGTGCAGGATCTGTTCCTCAACGAGACCTCGAACTACGCGCATGTGTTCCTGCCCGGCTCGACCTTCCTGGAGAAGGACGGCACTTTCACCAACGCGGAGCGGCGCATTCAGCGCGTGCGCAAGGTGATGGCGCCGCGCAACGGCTATGCGGATTGGGAAGTGACGCTGATGCTGGCCAAGGCGATGGGGATGGCGCTCGACTACACCCACCCCAGCGAGATCATGGACGAGATCGCGCGCACCACACCGTCTTTCGCCAATGTCTCCTACGCGGCGCTGGAGGAGAAAGGCTCGATCCAATGGCCCTGCAACGACGCCGCGCCCGAGGGCACGCCGATCATGCATATCGGCCATTTCGTCCGCGGCAAGGGCAAGTTCGTCGTCACCGACTATGTGCCGACGGACGAGAAAACCGGCCCGCGCTTCCCGCTGTTGCTCACCACCGGGCGCATCCTCTCGCAATATAATGTCGGCGCGCAAACGCGGCGGACCGCGAATGTCGCTTGGCATGAAGAGGATCTTCTGGAAATCCATCCGCATGATGCCGAGCAGCGCGGGGTGAAGGACGGGGCCTGGGTGAAGCTCGCCAGCCGCTCCGGTGAAACCTCGCTGCGCGCGAAGATCACTGATCGCGTTGCGCCGGGCGTGGTCTATACCACCTTCCACCACCCGATGACGCAGGCCAATGTCATCACCTCCGACTATTCGGACTGGGCGACGAATTGCCCGGAATACAAGGTGACGGCGGTGCAGGTCTCGCTCTCCAACGGCCCGACCGAATGGCAGGAGCGCTACCAGGCACATAGCGAGAAGGCCCGTCAGATCGCGCCTCAGGAGGCCGCGGAATGAAGACCGAGAAACTCGTCTACATGGCCAACCAGATCGGCACTTTCTTCAACCATGAAAAAGAGGACGTGGCCGTGCGAGAAATCGCCGGCCACCTCAAGAGCTTCTGGGAAAAACGCATGCTCGCGAATATCTTCGCGCATCTGGAGCAGGGGGGCAGCGGGCTAAATGAGCGTGTTCATAAAGCCTTGTCTCAACTGCACCAGGAACGAAACTGAAATTTTCCAGACATCAAAAAAAAGGGAGGGGAAATTCCCCTCCCTTTTTATTTACCCCTGCACCGGTATCGAGCCTTGCTCAGCCACCGGGGTAGCGGACCTGCCGAAAGACAGATACAGCCCAGCCGCCGTGATGATGACCGCACCGATGATGTTCCCGATCGTCACCGGGATCTCGTTCCAGATCAACCACTGCGCCACACTCACCTTCGCACCGAGCATGATGCCGCAGGGAATCACGAACATGTTCACCACGCAGTGCTCAAACCCTTGCGCGACGAAGGCCATGATCGGCAGATACATCGCGAAGATTTTGCCAATGGTCGAGCGCGTGACCAGCGCCATCACCGCGCCGAGGCTGACCATCCAGTTGCAGATCACACCTTTGAGCAGCGCCGTGCCCCAACCGGCCGCGCCCGCGCTCATATAGGGAACCACTTTCAAGGTGGCGATCGCGATAATTTTCGCCCCAATCGGGGACGGCGCGTCGGTGAAAAACTTCGTATCGATGGCGGCGAAGAGCAAAGCGTAAATCACGCTTCCAATGAGATTGCCGATATAGACCAAGACCAGGCCGGAGACGACCTGGCCGCCGGAAATCCGCCCGCCCATCTGCGCGTAAGGCAGCAGCGCGGCATTGCCGGTGAAAAGTTCAAGTCCGAGCAGGACAAGCAGAATGAACCCGACCGGGAAGAACAAGGCCGAAACCACGATATTGCCGGTGGCCACAAGCGCACTCACGAACAAGGTGGTGGTGAAACCCAAAAACATGCCCGAGAGAATGCCGGTCAGTAAGATGGTCTTTGCCGGAAGATTTGCCTTCTTTGTGCCGGCTTCCAGCATGGCGCCGGCCAGGGCCGGGGGATTAAGCCAATCCATGAATACTCTCCAAGAAAATTACACGCGATTATTGGATATTTTTGCGAGCACGGCGAACGACGGCACAAACGCGCCGAGCCGCCGAGTGCCACACTATCCTGGGAGATTTAACAAATGACAAGTATTTTATGGAGGATAATTCGATCTGTTGATGCGTGCGATGACTTTTTCACGCTAAGCCGTAAGCGCCTTGCGGACCTGCTCCGCGATCCGCACACCGGAGAGATACGCCGCCTCGACGCGTCCGTGATCCGTCCAGTCCCCGCACAGCGCTAGACGATTCTCGGCATCGAGCATCGGCAAACCATCCTGGACCGGCGGACAATTCGCATAGCGCCAACGATGCAGATCCGCGTGCTGCACCCGCAATTTCCCCTCGATCAGACGATCGAGTTCCGCGCGCATCACCGCCTCAACCAGAGACGGGGGGTCTTCCATATGAACATCCGCCCAAAGATTATTGGACAGCACCACCAACCCTGGCCCGGCTTCATGCCCTGGCCTGGATTCACAAACCGCCAGCCAACTGAGCGGCCCGCTGATAATTTCCGCGGCATCGAACGCCAATTCCGCAGGCGCCTCCAGCCCCAGCATCAATGCAAAACAGCCCGACATGCGCGCGGCCTGGGCATTGACACGCAAGGCTGACTGATCGGGCAACAAAGCGGCCGCCTGCAACGCCGGCAAGGCGATGACCACGAAGGCAAACGGGCCGAACACCTCCCCGCTGTCACTCTGCAGGCGCCAGCCGGTTCCGGCTTCACGCAACTGCGTGATCCTGGTTTGCAATTTCACATCCAAGCCGCGCGCCCAATAAGCGGAGAGCGCGCTCATGCGGCCCGTCCCGACATAATGCGCCGTGTCATCATTCCAGAGCTGGCGACTTATCTCACACCCATTTTCAATTTTCGAAAACCGGCAGCGCCATGGGGAGACGATGCCGGCGCTGCGCAGCGCCGCAACCTCCGCGACAAAACGGGGATCGCGCGCGGTGAAATATTGCGCGCCGAAATCAAACGCGAACCCCTCCCGGCGGCGATGCGCCAGCCGCCCGCCCGGCCCACGCGCTTTTTCAAAAACGCGCACCGAAAAATGGCGCGAGAGAGCGCGCGCCGCCGCAAGCCCTGCCGTGCCCGCACCGATCACGGCGACGGATGATGAGGTCATGGCAAAATCTCCGTGCCGTCATAAGCGAATAGTTTGCCGGATTGCGCCGGCGTGGCCGCCTCCAGCACATCCAGCATTTGCTCGGCCGCATCCTCGGGCTTGCGCAACTGCCCAGGCGGAACCAGTTTCTGGAATGGACGCGACAATGCACTATCGACGGTGCCAGGGTGAAGGCCCATGATAACCGCGTGCGGCGCGCGCCGGGCGGTTTCGATCGCGGCACTGCGCAGCATCATGTTGAGCCCCGCCTTCGCCGCGCGATAACCGTACCAGCCACCTTTTTGATTATCGGAAATGCTTCCGATGCGGGCCGAAAGGGCCGCGAACCTGGAAGCACGGTCGCGCGGCAACAGCCCCAGAAAATGCTTCATCACCAGGCTCGGGCCGATACAATTTACCGCGAACGACATGGCGAGCGCGTCGGCCCGCAGATCACGCAACGCCTTCTCCGGCAGCATATTGGGCGCATGCAGGAGCCCGGTTGCGACGATGATCGTATCCAACACCCCGTCAGCCCCCAGCCGCGCCGCATGGAAGCTGAGGCTGGCTTCATCCAACAGATCGACCTGCGCGGGATAGATTCCGGGCGCGGCGGCAACCGGCTGGCGCGAGAGCGCATGCACCTCCCCCACGCCGCGTCGCCTCAACGCGTCAACCAAAGCGCCGCCAATGGCACCGCTTGCCCCGAATATAACCGCGCGATCACCGAGCCTACTCATGGCAGCTGACCATCCTCATCGTTACTTATTGATAACAAAAAATTAAAGGACTTCATCAGAATGACTTACGCTGCCAAAGAGAATATGGATCAGTACGCCGCACAGGACTGATCCATAAATTTGCACCCGAACATAACTAAAAATTCATTCTCATGAAGCATATCATCGTACTCCGTCGCCGCATGATCAATCGCTTGCCCCGAATGCGACCAACCTCCCCGCCAATTGTTTTCGCTTTCAGCCATCCCATATCTGGCTCTCAAAACTGCGGATGAGGGAGGCGGAAAATGCCGGGCTGGGCAGGTTTATGTCGATAGCCAACGACATCACGCCCCCCTCCCCTGGACCGCGCGCTGAAGCGCTTTTGCAGCCCGGCCATAATTGCTGGCGCATTGAACAGGCGGAGCGCTTCGCCGTCATCATCGACGCGGCCGATTATTTCATTGCCGTCCGCCAGGCGATGTTGGCGGCCAAACACAGCATCTATCTCATCGGCTGGGATTTTGACGCGCGTATCCGCTTGGGAGATGGGGGCGATGGCGGGCCTGTCGCACTCGGCGATTTCATCCTTTGGCTGGCGCGGCGCACGCCATCCCTGAATATCAGGTTGTTGCGATGGGACACCGGCGCCTTCAAGGCAATATTTCGCGGCGGCACAATTTTCTCAATTATCCGCTGGAAGCTGAATAAGCAGATTCGCCTCAAGCTTGATGGCGAACATCCGCTGGCGGGCTCACATCATCAAAAAATCGTTGTCATTGACGATCGAATCGCGTTTTGCGGCGGCATTGATATGACTCTCGGGCGGTGGGACACGCGCCGTCATCTTGACGACGATCCACAACGTGTCGGCCCCAACGGCGAAAAACTAAAGCCTTGGCATGATGCCACCAGCGCCTTCGATGGCCCCCTGGCCCGGGCCATGGGAGATCTCGCGCGTCAACGCTGGCGGGCGGCAACAGGGGAAGTGCTCACCCCGGAAACCGCCACGCATGATTGTTGGCCAGCCGCGCTACGTCCCAATTTTCATAATATCCGCCTGGCCATTGCCCGCACCATACCCAAAATGCCGGACCGCAAACCGGTTGCCGAGATCGAGCAAATCTATCTCGACCTCATCGCGCGGGCGAAAAAATGGATCTACGCGGAAAGCCAATATTTCGCCTCGCGGCGGGTGGCGCAGGCCATCGCCAAGCGGTTGGCCGAGCGTGATGGTCCGGAAATCGTCATCCTCAACCCGGTCAGCGCCGAAGGCTGGATCGAGCCCATCGCCATGGACTCCGCCCGCGCCCGCCTTGTCGAGGCGCTGCGGCGGATCGACCATCAGGGCCGGTTTCGGCTCTATCACCCGCTGACCAAAGGCGGCAACGATATCTATGTGCATGCCAAGATCACCATTGTCGATGGCGTGTATCTGCGGCTCGGCTCCTCCAACTTCAACAACCGTTCGCTGCGGCTTGATACTGAATGCGATGTCATCCTGCCGGCCCATGAGGCGGACAACCAAGACGGCGAGCTTCATTTCATGCCGTTGCTGCACGATCTCCTCGCGGAGCATTTCGATCGCACCGCCGACGAGATCGCCGCTTTGTTCGCGCAATGCGGCTCGCTGATCGGTACCATCGAAACATTGCGCGAAGCTGCCACCGGCCGCAGCCTCACGCCCTACCAATTGCCGGATCTGGGCGGCGTGAAAGAGTGGCTGGCCGACAATGAAATCCTCGACCCGGAAGGGCCCGACGAAATCTTCGAGCCGCTGAGCCGCCGCAGCCTGTTCAAGGGCTGGCGCTGGCCCGCGTTCAGAAGGCGCTAATTGAACCGGGCGGCGCCCGCCTCCGGCCTGCCGTGGGTGGCGCGGCTTGGGTGGATGGAACGCGGTGTTGGGCTGCAAACCCTCGGCGGGTTCTCGCTTTAGCCCCTGCAAACCCCCTATCCGCCCCCATTTGGCGGATTTGACTTGACGCCCTGCCCCGCATCCGCGACGGGTGCGCCATGACACCCGCCGGACAACTCGCCGCCGCCATCGACCTTCTCGGCCTCATTGAGGCCGATCCCCGCCCCGCCGATGCGGTGGCCAATCATTTCTTCCGCACCCGCCGCTTCATCGGCGGCGGGGACAGGCGCGCCGTCTCGGCCCTGGTCTGGGGCGTTCTGCGCACCCGCCGGCATCTGGGCTGGTGGCTGGATTATCACCGCGCCCCGCACACCCCGCGGCTGCTGCTGGCGGCCCAGGCGCTGTTTTCCGGCCAGACGGTGAACAAGATCGCCATGGCCTTCGTCTCCGGCCGCTACGGCCCGCCACCGCTGCAGCCTGAGGAAATGGCGCTGCTGGAGAAGCTCTCCACCCGCACGCTGGAACATCCGGACATGCCCGAAGCGGTGAAATTCGAGATCCCGGACTGGATCCTGCCCAAGCTGCGCGCCCAGTTCGGCCCCACCCTCGCCGCCGAAATGGCGGCGATGAACGAGCCGGCAACGCTGGATCTGCGCGTCAATCTGCTGAAAACCGACCGCGACGGCGCCCGCATGGCCCTGGCCGCCGAGGGCTTGCGCGCCGAGCTGACCGAATATTCCCCCTGGGGCCTGCGCCTGCGCAACCGCCAGTCCGTCACCACCGGCAAAGCCTTCCAGGAGGGGCTGGTGGAGATCCAGGACGAAGGCAGCCAGCTCATCGCCCTGGCGGTGGATGCCAAGCCGGGCATGCGCGTCGCGGATTTCTGCGCCGGCGCTGGCGGCAAGACGCTGGCGATTGCCATGGGCATGGCCAATAAGGGCCATATCATCGCCTGTGACGTGTCCGCGCCCCGGCTGGAGGGCGCCATCAAGCGCCTGCGCCGCGCCGGAGTGCACAATGCCGAGCGCCATCTGCTGGAGCCCGGCGACAAGTGGGTGAAGCGCCAGGAGAAAAAATTCGACCGCGTGCTGGTGGACGCCCCCTGCACCGGCACCGGCACCTGGCGCCGCAACCCGGACGCCCGCACCCGCCTCACCGAGACCGATCTGGCCGAGCTGACGGTGAAACAGGCCGATATTCTCGACCGCGCGCAAAAACTGGTGAAGCCGGGTGGAAGACTGGTTTACGCCACCTGCTCCGTGCTGCAAGATGAGAACGAGGCACAAATCGAGGCGTTCATGGCGCGTCATCCTGAATTCTCCGTCCTGCCCCTGGAAGCGCCCGAGGCGCTCAAAGGTTCCGCGCATCTGCGCCTCTCCCCCGCCCGCAACGGCACAGACGGGTTCTTCGCCGCCATCATGGTGCGTGCCAGTTGATTTCCATACGCCGCGCCCGGTTGTCCGATGCCAGTGGCATTGCCGCCGTGCATGTGGCCACCTGGCGCAGCGCCTATGCCAATCTGCTGCCTGATGATTATCTCGCCAATCTCTCCCTCAACCGGCTTTGTGCCTATTATGAGCATTCCATCCGCGTCGGCGGCGGGCTGCATGTGATCTCCTGCTATGGCGAGCCCGGCGCCCCGCCGATTCTCGGCTTCTCCAGCGCCGCCCGCTGCCGGGAAAAAACCCTCGGTGATGGCGAGATCGAGACCCTCTATATGCATGAGGATTACCGCGACCGCGGGCTGGGCGGGCAGTTGCTGCGCAGCTCGGCCAAGCATCTGGCCCGGCTCGGCTGCCGCTCGGTCTATGCCTGGGTGCTGAGTGAGAATCCGTCCCGCTATTTCTACCAGCATCTCGGCGGCAAGCAGATCGCCTCTGGCACCACCTGGGTTGGCGGCGAGGAAATCCCCCAGATCGCCTTTGCCTGGGACCCGATCGAGACCCTGCTCGACGTAAATGCCTGAACCGCGCTTTCCCTCTGTTGCAAAGCCAAGCGCCCTCCTCTAGTTGGGCGCATGAGCCAGCAAAAAATCCTGATCCTGGACTTCGGCAGCCAGGTCACCCAGCTGATCGCCCGGCGCGTGCGCGAGAGCGGCGTGTATTGCGAGATCCTCCCCTTCAACGCGGATGTGCAGCGTATGCGCGATTTCGGCGCCGCCGGCATCATCCTCTCCGGCGGCCCGGCCAGCGTGGCCGACGAGGGCAGCCCCCGCGCGCCGGACTGGGTGTTCGAGAGTGGCCTGCCTGTGCTGGGCATCTGCTATGGCCAGATGACCATGTGCGTGCAGCTGGGCGGCGAGGCCAAGGGGGCCGAGATCCGCGAATTCGGCCGCGCCCATATCGATGTCGTCGCCGATTGCGAGCTGTTTGAGGGCACCTGGGCCGTCGGCGCGCGCGAGCAGGTCTGGATGAGCCATGGCGACCATATCTCTGCCCCGCCGCCCGGCTTCAAGACCGTCGCCGTCTCCGAAGGCGCGCCTTATGCGCTGATCGCCAATGACGAGCGCAAATATTACGGCATGATGTTCCACCCGGAAGTGGTGCACACGCCGCATGGCGCCCAGCTGATCAAGAACTTCACCCACAAGGTCTGCGGCCTCTCCGGCGACTGGACGATGGCCCGCTTTCGCGAGGCGGAGATCGAGAAAATCCGCGCCCAGGTCGGCACCGGCCGGGTCATTTGCGGCCTCTCCGGCGGCGTCGACAGTTCGGTCGCCGCCGCGTTGATCCATGAGGCGATCGGCGACCAGCTCACCTGCATCTTCGTCGATCACGGGCTGCTGCGCGCCGGTGAAGCGGATGAGGTGGTGAAGGTCTTCCGGGACCAGTTCAACATCAAGCTGATCCACCGCGATGCCTCGGATCTGTTCCTGGGCGAGCTGGCCGGTGTCACCGACCCGGAGCGCAAGCGCAAGATCATCGGCAAGCTGTTCATCGACGTGTTCGATGAGGAAGCCACCAAGATCGGCGGCGCGGAATTCCTGGCCCAGGGCACGCTCTATCCGGACGTGATCGAGAGCGTCTCCGCCCTTGGCGGCCCCTCCGTCACCATCAAATCCCACCATAATGTCGGCGGCCTGCCTGACTATATGAAGCTGAAGCTGGTGGAGCCGCTGCGTGAGCTGTTCAAGGACGAGGTCCGCGCGCTCGGCCGTGAGCTCGGCCTGCCCGAGACCATCGTCGGCCGCCACCCCTTCCCCGGCCCGGGCCTGGCCATCCGCGTGCTGGGCGCGGTCAGCCGCGAATCGGTCGCCATTCTGCAGAAGGCGGATGCGATCTATCTGGAAGAAATCCGCGCCGCCGGGCTCTATGACGCGATCTGGCAGGCTTTCGCGGTGCTGCTGCCGGTGAAATCCGTGGGCGTGATGGGCGATGGCCGCACCTACGACCAGGTCTGCGCCCTGCGCGCCGTCACCAGCACGGACGGCATGACCGCCGATGTCTACCCGTTCGACATCAACTTCCTCTCCCGTGTGGCCGGACGCATCGTCAACGAAGTCCGCGGCATTAACCGCGTGACCTACGACATCACCTCAAAGCCGCCGGGGACGATTGAGTGGGAATGATCCCGCGTCTGGCATAGGCTGGCACCAACCGGCACAAAATCAACAATAAGCCCCTGTAAAAAGGGGCTTTTTTGTACCTATACCCCGCATCGTCTGGCACCCGTTGGCAGCGCCAAGCACTGTTTTTTTATGGCACAATCGATGGTATCAATGGCTTTGGATACCATGGAATGACATTGATACCATGAGGGCCTACACGGGCGCTCATGGTATAAAAATGCCGTAACACAATGATTGTATTGAGTTTTATCTGCAAGACGGCGGGTGATGAAATCATGGTATTTGGGGCTGAATAAGGGGACGAGTCGTGCTGACCGATACCAAGCTGCGCAATCTCAAGCCGCAGGATAAGCTGTACAAGGTGAATGACCGTGACGGCCTCTATGTGGCCGTCACGCCTGCCGGGTCGATCTCATTCCGCTACAACTACGCGATCCACGGCAGGCAAGAGACCGTCACCTTTGGTCGCTACGGCGTTGGCGGCATCACCCTCGCGGAAGCCCGTGAACGGCTAAACGAAGCCAAGAAGATGATCGCCGCCGGGAAGTCGCCAGCGAAGGAAAAGGCGCGGGACAAGGTCCGCATCAAGGATGCGGAGACGTTCGGCGCTTGGGCGGAAAAATGGTTGCGCGGCTACCAGATGGCCGACTCAACCCGCGACATGCGCCGCTTAGTGTTGGAGCGCGAGCTGAAGCCGAAATTCGGCAACCAAAAGCTGGTCGAAATTACTCACGAGGACTTACGTGCGCTGACCGATGCCATTGTGGAGCGGGGTGCCCCCGCAACGGCCGTGCACGCTCGCGAGGTGGTATTACAGGTCTATCGATGGGCCATCGAGCGCGGCCAGAAGGTCGAGAACCCGGCGGAACTGGTGCGCCCGACAACCATTGCCAAATTCGAGCCGCGCGACCGGGCGCTGACGCCCGACGAAATCGGGCTGATGTACCAGTACATGGAACGCATCGGCACGACACCATCTATCCGGGCAGC
>NZ_JH976207.1:800899-801878 GCF_000306035.1 Acidocella sp. MX-AZ02 | reverse complement strand
GGGCAGCGGCCAAGTTGTTGCTGCTCACAATGGTCCGCAAGAGCGAATTGACCAATGCGACGTGGGGAGAGATCAACTTCAGCGATGCCCTTTGGACCATTCCAAAGGAACGAATGAAGCGCCGCAACCCGCATCTGGTGTTCCTGTCGAGGCAGGCGCTGGATATTTTCATTGCCCTGAAAACCTTCGCGGGCGGTTCGGAGTATGTGCTGCCGTCTCGGTACGACTCGGACCTACCGATGAGCAGCGCCACGCTCAATCAAGTGCTGACACTGACGTACCGGCTAGCTCAGAAAGAGGGGAAACCCCTCGCTAAATTCGGGCCTCATGACCTGCGCCGAACGGCCAGCACATTGCTGCACGAAGCAGGCTACAACACCGACTGGATCGAGAAGTGCCTTGCACATGAGCAGCGGGGCGTAAGGGCTGTCTACAACAAGGCCGAGTACCGCGAGCAACGCACCGCAATGCTTCAAGACTGGGCGGACATGATCGACGAGTGGACGAAGCGGCCACGGACAGGGGCGTGATCGATCTAATTGGCCTCTTTGGTTGACACCAAAAAATAGGCAGGGAAACCTAGGAGGTTGGGCAGTTGTCGGAATTCGGATGGGAGCGCGGCCAGAGCCTTGGATACGGCTTGGCGCTCGACGCCCAGCCTTCGTGCGGCGTCCGATTGGCTAACGCCATATCGTTCCAGCATGACCATTTGCTTTTTGCGATCCGACAGCTTTCCGTCTGCCATCCTTCGCGCATGGTCGCGAAGCTCTGCCTCATCTCCGGGTCGGAGATGATGTTTGCGGATAAAGTGGTAGATGTAGCTATCAACTAGTGGATCGCCCGACTGCGCTTCGACTTTTTTCCAGTTGAGCTGCTGCCGGTTTGGTGGACAGCGAGTTAAGCTAGCACGGCCTTGGCCTCGAACTCCATGGGGCTGAGATAGCCCAATTTCGAATGCCTGCGTCGTGGGTTATAGAAA
>NZ_JH976207.1:750004-800799 GCF_000306035.1 Acidocella sp. MX-AZ02 | reverse complement strand
GTTCCCCGATTGTTTGGTGAGTCTAGCTAACTCCATGTCGAATTGCGCGAGTGACCGCTTTGCCTTTCGATAAGCAGGATTCCAGTCGCCGTTCGGCAATTGGGGGCGATGGTCAGTGCAGTACACACTGCTTAGGCGCAGCACATCGTCCGGATCATCTCGCTTGGTGTTGTCGTTCCCAACTGCAAAAGCAGTCAGTTCAGCGGGTGCACCACAAAGGCGGCAGAATTCTTGAGCGCGTCTGCCGTTCAAGCGGGTGTCGCGTAATTTGGCCTTCAAGGGCGGCTTGCGGGCACAAGCACGAATCAAGTCCAGCAATGTTTCGAGTGTCGCAACAAATCGTTGATCTCTGGCGGTTTCTTCGGCCCGTGTCGAGACGAACGCTCGCAGCAACTGGCGTTGCAGGCGAGCCATCGAATTAAGTCCTACTAAGCGAACGATGTCACTGAGGGTCACGACGCCGCCAGCGCCGGGCATGTAGCTCAAATACTGTTGCGGAAGCGATGCTGTGTATCTGGCAACAGCAGGATCAATGAGTTCCTGTATCAGACGGTCGATGCGTTTGCCCCGCGAGGCTCCGGAGTACGGTCGCCAGCGATCCTGAAACTGCCTGATGGCTTCCGCGACAGTTGGATCACACCCCTCCCAGATTCGGATGACGGGAAAATTCTTCATGTCAACCATTTTAGCCAATCAATCGGTCGATGCAATCGGCATCGAAGGGCACCATCAAGCATAAGTTCGCAAATGCTGAAGGAGGCCAAAGTATGCACGTACCGACGAACAGAACTCTCATCAATCGCCGCCAGCTTCATGCGATGATCCCGTTGGCTGAGCGCACGATTTTTAACATGGAACAACGAGGGGAATTTCCTCGCCGGATTGTGCTCACCAGCCGAAATGTAGCGTGGGATTTGGCCGAGGTTGAGGACTGGATTGAAGCCCGCAAGGCGTCGAACATTCAAGCCTTTTGCCCCGGCTCAAGGGCGTGAACCATGGCGATTGACTTACGGGAGGCGTTCGAGAGCGACCCGCCTGTACTGGACTTCATATGGCCCGGCTTTCTCGCAGGAACAGTCGGGGCGCTTGTAGCTCCCGGAGCCACGGGCAAGAGCTTTTGGGCATTGGAAGCCTCAATGTCGATCGCGTGCAGCGTTGCCGGTGGCGATCTTGTGGGGCTCACCCCTGCGCATTCTGGCCGCGTAGTATATCTGGCCGGAGAAGACCCGCCGCCTGCGCTTGTTTGCCGGGTTCACGCTATTGGCCAGCACCTGAATCAGCAGGCACGTGAGGCCGTCGCGGAAAACCTGACCCTTGAGCCTATCATGGGCAAGCGCTTGGACGTGATGAACGACCAGCACCTAGCCCGGATCATTGCGTTCTGCGCCGACGCCCGGCTGATCGTGCTGGATACCTTGAGCCGGATTCACAGCTTGGACGAGAACAGCAACGGCGACATGGCGCGGCTTGTCGCCACGCTGGAGTACGTCGCTGCCAGCACTGGGGCGTCCGTCCTTTACCTGCACCACGTCAGTAAGGGTAGCGCCCGCGAGGGCCAAACCGACCAGCAGCAGGCAGCGCGGGGCGCCTCCGCGCTGATCGACAATGCCCGCTGGTGCGGTTTCGTTGCAAAGATGACCGAGAAAGAGGCCGAAGAGCGGAGCGACCGCTCCTATGACCGACGGCCTATAGGCAATGAACGCCGCGGCCATTTTGTGCGGTTCGGGGTGTCCAAGCAGAACTATGACGCTACGCCGCTTGATCGCTGGTACTCGCGGCAAGCCGGCGGTGTGCTGTTGCCCGTTGAACTTGTGGAGGCCGAACAAGAGAGCAACAGGAAGGCGTGGCGTGGGTGCGCATGAACTGACCCACGCACGCCATGACCCCGGTCATTGTCTAGCGCCCGGATTGTTCCGCAGTCTTAAGCGGGGTGAGCGCAAGCGCGGAAAGCTGGATGTGGTGTATGACTACGGCGATGGTAAGCGCATTGAGTTCAGCGGACCAGAGCCACTGGGTGCGGACGATTTGCGTATTTTGCAAGGTCTGGTGGCAATGGCTGGCCCATCGGGCCTTGTTTTATCCCCTGAGCCTCGGACCGACGACGGGCAACAGCTTCGGCTACTCCTTGAGCCAAAGTGGGAAGCTGTCCAACAGAATGCTATGGTTGTTAAAGGCAGCTATCGGGCGTTGAGCCGTGAAATTGGCTATGCCAACATCGACGACACCAAGCCTGTGCGCGATTGCATCGAACGCCTCTGGAAGGTTTCTATCATCGTCCAGCACGGCAAAAAGCGTCAGGGTTTTCATTTGCTATCTCAGTATGCGAGCGACGAGCAGGACGGCAAACTGTACGTGGCTCTGAACCCATTGATTGCCCAAGCCGTCATGGGTGGTAGGCAGCATGTCCGCATCAATATGAACGAAGTTCGGGCGTTGCAGACCGACCCAGCCCGCCTAATTCATCAACGCCTATGCGGTTGGATCGACCCCGGCAAAGCACGGCGTGTGGAACTGGACACGCTTTGTAGTTACGTCTGGCCGGATGATGCCAGCGCCGAGGCCATGAAGAAGCGTCGTCAGACGGCCCGCAGGGCGCTGGCCGAGCTTGTCGCCGTGGGATGGAAAGTGGATGAGTACGCCAAGGGGAAATGGGAAATTAGGCGGCCTCCCCCCACGGTAACTCTCCCCGATGCCCACGGTATCTTTCCCCAACCCCCACGGTATCTTTCCCCGGCCTAATCCAAAAAAGCTAGGCAGAGCTTGGCTTTGCGGCCTATTTGGAAAACCGATCCATGATTTTCCATAGAAAATCCATAATGCGCGCGAAGCGCCGCGCCTTGAAGGCGCAGCCCATCGCTCGCGGATCGGCCTTCGGCCTCAGTTTAAAAGGCACCAAAATGGGAAGGGTTGGACAACATAGCCACCTAATGTCATTGAGAGGCTCAGGGGTGACCTTGGGGCCTTCTCCTCTTAGGATGTCCGGCCAAAAGAAAAGCCCGCTGAGCGGGCTTCTCGTGGTTTTCTAGGAAGTGTTACCGTTCGGAGTCGCCATGCCGCTGCACCCTCACAATCAGCATGTCGATGGTTTCACGCTGTTGCCGTGAGCCGTAGAGCGGCAAGCTATGGAATGCCCGCAACGCCTCCAAAGAATGAAGCGCCCCTTTGTAGGACATACGGCTATGCCACCCGGCAAGGGCGTCCAGTTTCGAGCCATGCCCCCGCGCGCGCAGCCGCTGACACAACCAGTAGGCCCCGAACACGAAGGCCGCGCAAAGAAGGGTAAAAACAAACATGGTTTGCAGGTATTGGAGAAGATTAATCATGGCTTGTCCTTGGCTGGTTGGATCACGTTTTCAATGTCCGGCCCTTTAGTAGGGTCGTCCTCCGGGTCATCCGAGGGCACCGTAGGCGGGGTGCCAAGAGATATGCCATGCGCGCCTTCCATGCCCGGCACGGAGATTGAGGCAAGAACGCCTGCCGTCCGTACAGCCCCCGCCAAGCCCATGTGTGTGGCACGGCCCGGCGTCAATGAAGCCGTT
The DNA here is from genome assembly GCF_000306035.1 of Acidocella sp. MX-AZ02. Classification (NCBI taxonomy): domain Bacteria; kingdom Pseudomonadati; phylum Pseudomonadota; class Alphaproteobacteria; order Acetobacterales; family Acidocellaceae; genus Acidocella; species Acidocella sp. MX-AZ02. The sequence goes on along the minus strand of NZ_JH976207.1, from coordinate 797,260 downwards.
TGACCTGGCTGTAGATCGGAGCCGCTGGCAGGTGCACCACCAGCGGCCCCGCCTGGTGCCGTGGAGGCCCTTTCCGGCCCGCTGGGGCTGCTGGTCGCCCTTCCCCTGCTGCGGCGTCAGACGCGCCGGAGGGCGTGCCAGCGGGGGCGCTTTGCGCCGGAGCCGTCGCGTTGGCTTGCGCGCCCCCGGTCGAGGCCCTGCCAACCGACGACGATGCCCCGGTGCTGGCCGTGCCGTTCATCGGCTTGGCGGCGCTGGCCGCCCCACCCACGCGCGGCGCAATCGTGCTGGCCGCACTCGGGCCACCGGAGCTGCCACCCATCGCCCCGGCGGCTTTGGTGCCACCCATAACGGCGGAATCAATCAGGCCCGCGAGACCGCCGCCCGCAGCAGCCCCACCCGCCGAGCCAGCGGCCCCGCCAGCGACGTTGGCAACCCCGGCGGCGATGCCACCGACGCCACCCGTGGCAATGGCCGCTCCGGCAGCCGCGCCCGCAGCCATACCGCCAATCGTCCCGCCGCCACCAACGGAGATCCCGGAAATCAGTCCCTGAATAAGATCGGGAATAGTCTTGGTGAGGTAGGCGCACGTGAAGGCTAAACCCACCATCGTCCACATCGAAGCGTTATCAGTGTGCGTATAGGCTTTTTCCCAAGCGGTCGCGGATTGGGAGATCAATCCAACAAGCAGCGTCAGCACAAAGAGCTTTGCTCCAACTGCCACCGCATAGCGGGGCATTGCCATAGCGTATTCGCGGGTCCACTGACTCCCACCAAAACCCAGAAGAAGTACCGATGCGTTGACGACGATGTAGGACTCTATGAGGGTCACAGCCATAAATGCTGCAATGAAAGCAAAGCAAAGAAGGACGCATATGCTTGCCAGACCGATTGAAACGCCGACCAGAGGATTCAGCGTGTTTACGTTGCCTATGGTATTGGCAAATTTAACAGCTAACATGAACACGTCGCTGGGCTGCAAGGCGGACGATTGACCAATTGCGATGCCGCCCGCGTCTCGAAATGACTGAACAACCGCGTTGGCCCAATAGGTTGATCGTGTGAGAATTTCATAAAAGAAACCGATCACAAGCGAGTACTTGATGAGTTCGTGAACGATTTCACCAATATCAGCTTGCCGGATCGCTAAGGGCATGAACGTCATGACAAGCTGTATCGCGGCCAGCGACCAAAACAGCTTTTCAGCATAACCAAGAAGGCGGCCATTCCAAAGGGCCGAATTCTGCTGAATCAATTTCAGCAAGCCGTCAAATTGAACGCCGGAATGGGTTACAGTTTGCGCAAAAGCATCGGGAGCAGCCAGCAGCGTACATACTACGGCAAGGACTGGAAAAACGTACTTTGGTGCAAATATCTTTCGGGTATCCATAGCGGAATATCCTCAAAAGCTCTGAGGCTTATCGTGTGCAACAACCCCTTTTTGGAATTGCTTGACGGCGGATGACGTGCATGGCTGACGTGAACGATTGTGTTCCACGAAAGATGTGGCAGCTACTCCCGCCGCAAAAAATACAAGGCAGAGAAGCCCCATTACATACTTCGAGATCGTGACCATAGTGGCCTCCCTAGAACGACCGAGGGGTGTCATTTGCGACGACACCGCTTTGGTAGGTTTGCGTGAAAGCGTTATCTACCGCTTGGCGTTGTATATTTTGGGCGTAGTACATGCTTTCGTTCTGAATCTGCGCGTTCATTATCTCGCGCAGCTTTTGCATTTGCTGGACCTGTTGAGCGGCAATCTGGTTTCCGGCCTGAATGGCTTGCAATCGGCCTTGCGCGGACTGTGATTGATTGACCAGACCGGCAAGCGTTTGGTCCTCTGCCGGAATCTGGTTTACATTGTCACCGGCAACCGCCATGGCGGTTTTGTTGGAGTCCAGACCGTTTTGTGTCCACTGGTTATAGAAGCTCTGCACGTAGCTGGGATTAGTGCCGATCTTATTTAGGTAGGTGCTATATCCCGGAAATTTCGACTGAAAATTGCTATCGAAGTTCGCCAAATTTCCGGCCAGCCCTGTGCTTTTGTTGTAGAGGCTTTGGATTTGGGTAATGTTGCTGGTTAGCTGCTGAAACGCGCTTGTCGGCAGAGAAAGCCCCTGCAAAAGCATGTTCTGATATTGCTGAATCTGCGTCTCAAGTTGCTGCGCCGTGTTGGCCGCCGTTTCGACTTGCTGGGCATACTGCATGACCTGCGAAAAGACGGTTGAGCAGTTTGTGCAGTAAACGATGAAGGCAGATGCTGGACGTGGCGCAAACGTAGAAGCGGCGCTAGCAGCCAAAACCAACACTAAGCGGCGCACGGACTTACCCGCGAGATAGGTCATTTCGCTGCCTCCTGTTGCGACCAAAAAGAAGGGCAATGTGCATTAGGCAATCTGTATTTGTGGCGATCATTGTGATGGATACGAAGACTGTCTAAATACCAATCTTCAATTTCATTCTCGATAGAGGCGGCAATAAGCTGGGCAAGGTCAACATGGCCTTTGCTCAATTCACGCTGCATGTGAGAAAGACTATCTCGCAAAACTGATAATTTGCGCCGTACACTCATGATCGTTCTCCTTGTTTTATCCCTGAGATGATCTTTTCAAATTCCAATTTGATTTCATCATCGGATAGGCCAAGATCGGCTAACCCTGTTTTTACGGCGATCCGGCCAATCCGGGTGGCAGCCTCATTCTGAAGTTTGGTGAGTCTTGCCTGAGCTTCTTCAAGTTCTCTTTGTGCTTCGATCCGCCGAGCGTTGAGGGTCTTTCGAGCCATCAAGTATTCCTCGTTTTGGTGTCTTCAATAACGAGAATTATCGGCCAATCTGGATCGATTTCAACGGACGAAAATGATGAGAGAACACAGTCAATACAAAGTAAAGGCGACTTAGGGCGACTTTGAGAGAATCAAGGAGATTTAAGGCGACTTAAGGCGACTTAGCGCGATTTTCTGATGAAAATAATTTTTTGAACATAGACATGCGCAGAGAACTAAGAAGTCGTCTAAAGTCGCACCAAAGTAGGATGGCAGGATGTGTGTTGTACCGGTACGCGCTGACGCACGCACCGGCCCACCACCGGCCTTACTCGCCTGCGGCTCGACGGAATCCTGCTCTGCGAGGCTCACGGTCGCTGCCGCGACAGACACGAAAGGAGGACGCGCAAGCGCATGACCGAGGACACCAAAGAGAGGCGCGGAGGCCGCCCGCGAGGGGCGCGGATAGAGGTATGGGTGACGCCGGAGGAACGGGCCGAGATCGCCGACCGGGCCGAGCGGGCGGGCCTGTCCCTGTCCGCCTACATGCGGGCGGCGGGCCTGAATCACCGCATCAAGTCCGTCTATGACCTACAGGCAGTCGGCGACCTTGTGCGGGTGAATGGCGACCTTGGCCGGGTGGCTGGTCTGCTGAAACTCTGGCTAGCCGAGAAGCCGGGACAAGGTGCCCGGCGGTTCTAGGTTGACCAGATGATGACCGAGTTTCGGACCATGCAGGCTGAGCTATCGGGAATTATGGGGCGAGCCGTCAAATAGTCGCCTCACTGACCTTCCGAGGGGGGGCAACGTCCGAGTGGCACGTCTTCGCGTCCTTCGTGGTTTTACCCACGGTAATTCGTGGTTTCACACACGGCCATCAAAGCCAAGAGATTTTCATAATAAAATCAGAAAGATGCGTACATTCGATACGGCGTATAGGGTAGATTTTGTCCCTGAAACGGCCGTGTGTGAAACCACGAACATGCTTTTGGATTGCACAATACAATTCCCGCGCCATTCGGCCCGGCGATAACCCAAAGCTGCGGGCGGCTCATAGCGCCCGGATGACTTCATCTCCGGCCCTATTGAACCGCACCAGTTCACGCCGACCGTTCGGATGCTCTTTGATGAGCAAGCCCGCCGGGGTGTCGTCCTTGACGTAGTAGATCGGGAATCCGGCCTGTAGGTGTTCCTTGGCGGCGGCTCCATCGTCATGCTGAAGCGCGTGCAAGAGGTCATGCCAAAGCTCATCGTTGGCGTCGTCCATACTGTTCGGCTCCACGGTTTTCATCTGCTGGTATTCCATTCGCCTGAGGCAAGGTATCGGCGGTGAGCCGCTTGGTCCAGCGTCCAGAAAACGGTGGTTTTTTGGACACTACTAGAATAGCCTACTGGGGTTACCCGAATCGGCCCATAGGTGTTAACATACTCGTCAAGTTTTCAATGTTCTGGTTGCGTCAATGAATCAACGCATAGGATACGCTCGGGTGTCCACAGATGATCAGCACCTCGACCTGCAACGGGATGCTCTCACGCAGGCTGGGTGCGGCGTGATTTATGAGGAAGCGGCCAGCGGGAAGAACGCCGCCCGCCCGGAGCTTGAGCAGTGCCGGAAGGCGCTGCGGGCTGGGGATACCCTTGTCGTCTGGAGGCTGGATCGGCTTGGCCGCAGTTTGCCCGATCTCGTTCAGATCGTGGCCGAGCTTGAGCAGCAAGGTGTGGGCTTCGAGAGTTTGGCGGAGAAGATCGAGACAGGCAGTGCAGCGGGCAAGTTGGTCTTCCACGTTTTTGCTGCGCTGGCTGAGTTCGAGCGAGGCTTGATCCGAGAGCGCACCAAGGCCGGTCTTGCTTCCGCGCGAGCTAGAGGCAGGGTTGGCGGTCGGAAACCAAAACTGGACGATCAGCAGGTGCGTGAGATTAAGGCGTTGCTGCGCGATCCTGATATTCAGGTTGCTGACGTGGCTCGCCGCTATGGCGTGTCCCGGACCACCCTTTACAAGCACGTCGGTGTCATAACGGCACGCCACTAGGAACTTAGAATGAGACGACAGCTAGAACGAGTCATCGAAAACGCGCCTATTCAAATTGCTCCTACGTCACTTGTGGCGTCTGTGTGTCCTGTTACGGCGGCAACTGAAGCGTTGGCGACAGAAAGCGAGGGAGATGCACGCGGGGCCATTTTCACGCGCGCTGAGGTGGTTGATTTTATTCTCGATCTAGCTGGCTACACAGAGGATCAACCACTTCACGAAAAGCGACTTTTGGAGCCGTCATTTGGTGGTGGCGACTTCTTGCTGCCGATTATCAAGAGACTATTGGCTGCATGGCGAGCAGTAAGGCCACACAGCTCGGCGCTGGATGATCTGGCTAATGCGATCCGGGCGGTAGAACTACATCACAGCACTTTTCACCGCACTCGAACTGCCGTTATCGCAGCCCTCAGGCAGAATGGTATTGCTGCGAATGCCGCCACTGCGCTGGCAAATTTCTGGTTGTCGCAGGGCGATTTCTTGCGAGCGCCGTTGGACGGACAATTCGACTTTGTCGTGGGCAACCCGCCCTATGTTCGGCAGGAACTGATACCAGCACCACTTCTTGCCGAATACCGCAACCGTTATACGACGATGTATGATCGGGCCGATATCTATATTCCCTTCATTGAACGGTCACTGTCAGTCTTGTCAGATGGAGGCACCTTGGGCTTCATTTGCGCGGATCGCTGGATGAAAAACCGCTATGGTGGGCCACTGCGCAGTCTCGTCGCCAACAAATTCCACATGAAGGCTTATGTGGATATGGTGGATACACCAGCCTTTCATTCCGATGTAGTTGCATACCCGGCTATTACCATCATCAGCCGCGAGGCGCCGGGGGCAACGCGCATCGCTCACCGTCCGGCCATCGACCGCGCAACGCTGACCACGCTGGCTAGTTTGCTTACCGTCGCTGAGTTGCCCAAAGAAAGTGGTTCGGTGCGCGAGCTTGCGGGTGTCGCTAATGGTTCTGAGCCGTGGCTGTTGGAGTCGGCGGACCAAATGGCTCTCATTCGCCGGTTGGAAGGTGCTTTCCCCTCGCTAGAAGAGGCAGGCGCAAAAGTCGGGATCGGTGTCGCGACCGGCGCTGATAAAGCCTTCATAGGGGATTTCGAGGCACTCGACGTAGAGCCAGATCGAAAGCTGCCTTTGGTGACAACCAAGGACATCATGACTGGAGAAGTAAAGTGGCGCGGTCAGGGAGTCATAAACCCATTTGCAGAACCGGGCGGGCTGGTTGATTTACGTGAGTATCCACGCCTGCGCCGTTACCTTGAGGCGCGGCGAGAAGCGATTGCCGGACGTCACTGCGCTCAAAAAATTCCAGCTAATTGGTATCGCACGATTGACCGTATCACGCCTGCATTAGCCGCGAGGCCAAAGCTTCTGATCCCTGACATCAAGGGTAAGGCGAATGTCGTCTTCGAAAATGGCACGCTCTATCCCCACCACAACCTCTACTACGTCATATCGGATGACTGGAATTTGCGGGCACTACAGGCGGTGCTGCTATCTGCCGTCTCTCGTTTGTTCGTTGCGACATATTCAACAAAAATGCGTGGTGGGTTCTTGCGCTTCCAAGCGCAGTACTTGCGTCGTATTCGCATACCTTTATGGGCTGATGTATCCAAACCCCTGCGCCGTGAACTGACCGAGGCTGCCATCAAGCGGGACATGCAAGCATGCAACCGAGCGGTGTTCAAGCTTTATGGCCTCAGCCACGACGAACGCTCCGCTCTCGGAGGCAATGGAGAATAAATGGCACTCGACCTTGTCAACTATGAACGGAAATCCAGCGAGGCCGTGAAAGCATTCTGGGGCAATCGCGAAGCAGCAAGGCAAAAGCAAATTGAGTCGGGTAAGGCCGATCAAGGTGAACGCGCAGGCGTCACTGCCGGTAAGAACATGGATGGATTCTTGGCGTTGGTGCTGGATATTATCAAAGCCAACGGGCTAGCCCATGCCGAGTTTTATCAAAACCGCGCAATGCTGACCCTGCCTGGCTATTTCCGACCGACCAAGTTGTGGGACCTCTTGGTGATCTACAAGAACGAGTTGATTGCCGCCGTTGAGTTGAAAAGCCATGTGGGTCCATCGTTCGGCAACAACTTCAACAACCGAACCGAGGAAGCCATTGGAACTGCACATGACCTCTGGACGGCGTTCCGGGAGGAGGCATTCGGCAAGCAACCACGTCCCTTCGTTGGGTGGCTAATGATGGTCGAGGATGCGCCAGAATCCCGCAGGGCTGTAAAGGACTCTTCGCCACACTTTCCAGTGTTCGAGGAGTTCAAGGGTGCATCCTATCTCAAGCGGTACGATCTGCTGTGTCAACGATTGGTACAGGAGCAGTTGTACACTACTGCCGCCGTCATTGCTGCGGAGCGCAGCGCAGTGAATACCGGGCATTTCACTGAAATGTCATCTATGACCAGCCTCAAGACGTTTGTAGCTGCTTTGGCCGGTCACGTCGCAGCAGAGGCGGCACGGTTGGGCTGATAACACAAGGGGGGATGGATGAAGCTGAGCGAATATACTGTCCGGGAGTTTCGAAGCATATGGGATTCCGGACCGATAAGGGTGGACGGCCAGACCACTTGTCTTGTCGGCAAGAACGAGGCCGGAAAGACAACCCTTCTGACGGCGCTTTACCGCACGAATCCCATTATTCCTGCCGATGCGGTGTTCGATGAGACCTATGACTATCCCAAGCGCGAGGTCGAGGATTACCGCTTTGCCGTCGAGAACGAGGACCGCGACGCGGCGGTTGTCGTTGAGTGCCTTTATGAACTTGATGCGGAGGATGCGGAGGCCGTCACTTCGATTTTCGGGCCCCAGGTTCTCCAAGGCAACACCTTCACCCGCAAAACCTATTACGGCAAAGCCAACAGCAGATTCTGCTTGGTAACGGACGACTCTGCTGCGCGTAAACACCTTGCTGACAATCCGGCGTTGCCGGACGACCTCAAGACTGCGCTCGCCGGGGCCGCCGACTGGAATACATTTGCTGCTGCGCTTGATGCGGCGGAAGCTACCGGCGCTGTCAATGGGCTGAAGGAGCTTGTGGCTAAGGTCCGCCAAAATGGCCTTAGTCACTATATCTTCAATTCGTTGATTTGGCCTCGCGCGCCAAAGTTTTTGTACTTCGACGAATACTATCAGATGGAGGGACAAGCCAATCTCAACGCCCTGATCGCTCGTGAGAACGCCAAGAATCTTGAGGATTCTGATTATCCGCTGCTGGGGTTGATCAATCTTGCGCGCCTCGATCACAGGAAGCTTGTCGAAACGAAGAACACCACCAAACTGAAAAACAAGCTTGAAGGAGCCGGAAACCACCTTACTAACCGGATCGTCAAATACTGGTCCCAGAATCGCCACATCCAAATGCGGTTCGACGTGCGCGATGCCAAACCCGAAGACCCAGAAAACATGCGGCAAGGTATTAATGTCTGGGGAGAAGTGTATGACACCGTGCATTGGGCGCATACTCCACTGCGCACACGTTCGCGCGGCTTTGTCTGGTTCTTCTCATTTCTCGCTTGGTACGAGGATATTAAACGTCAGAAACAGAACGTTATTCTGTTGCTCGATGAGCCTGGGCTTTCGCTGCATGGGCGAGCGCAGGCCGACCTTCTCAAGTACTTTGAGGCGGAGTTGTCCGCCCACCAACTGATCTACACCACCCATTCGCCCTTTATGATCGATCCCACAAAATTCGAGCGGGTGCGGATCGTACAAGATTTGGGCATCGACGCGAAGGAGCCGCTACCCAAGGATCAGGACGGCACGAAGGTTCTTACCAACATATTCGACGCCACCGACGACAGCCTGTTTCCGCTGCAAGGTGCGCTCGGTTACGAGATTCAGCAGACGCTGTTCATTGGCCCTAATTCGCTTGTGGTCGAAGGCCCAGCCGACATGTTGTTCTTGCGGGCCATGTCCGCCCAGCTTGAGCGCGAGGGCCGCACGGGTCTCTCCGAGGATTGGGTGATTACACCCACGGGTGGCAGCGGCAAGGTTCCAGCTTTCGTTTCGCTGCTCGCCCCACAGAAGGGAATGAACGTTGCCACGCTACTCGATATCCAGAACAGTGACCGCGCGTTGATCGAAGACCTCTATAAGAAAAAGCTACTCAAGAAGAAGCAGGTAGCCACTTACGCTGACTTTGCCAGGACCAATGAGGCGGACGTGGAAGATATGTTCGAGCGAGATTTCTATGTGCGCCTTGTCAATGCCGAGTTCGTCAAGGAATTGAATTCGCCGATTCCATCCACAGCATTGAACGCCAAGGAGCCACGCACGTTGCGCGCCATCGAAACCTATCTCCAAGCCAATCCGTTTAAAGCTGGCGCGTTCGGCCACTACCGCCCCGCCCGCTATTTTTCGGAGAACGTGGCCATGCTCTGGAAGGATGTTTCAGATGCCACAAAGGACCGCTTCGAGGCCGCCTTCAAGCACCTTAATGCGCTGCTGAAATAGGCTGCCATTATGCCAGTTCGACATGCGCTTGCGCCGTAACATCGTCGTGTCGCCCGGCTTGGCGCTTCAGATTGTAAGCGTGGTATTTTTCGTGGTAGTTTGTGCGGGGCGATTTGCAATATGTTGAAAAACAAAAGTTATTTTGGCATGTTTACAATCGAGTGGGAATGATTCAGCCCTAAACAGAACGGGTCGGGGACATCCTTCCCGGCCCGTTTTTATTCACGGCGCAAACGGCAGCCCGCTCTGAATCGTCGCCGCGCTCGGCAGGTCCTTGGCCTCGAACCCGCCGCCCAGATCCGCATATAGCGCGATGCTGGCCAGCAGCCGGCTTTGCTGGATCGACAGGGCCGTCTGCTGGTCGGAGAGCAGCGTCACCTGCGCCGTGACCACCGTGGTGTAATCAACCGTTCCGGCGCGATACTCATTCAGCGCGATCTGCGCGGCACGCTGCGCTTCCGCCACCGCCCGCGCCTGCACCTGCGCCTGCGCCGCATAGATCTGCAGATTGGAGAGATCCGTCTCCACCGCCTGGAAGGCGCTCAGCACCGTCTGCCGGTAGGTCTCGACACTCTCCAGATAGCCCGCCTTCGCCGCCGCCACTGCCTGCGCGCGCGTCCCGCCCTCGAACAAATCCCCGGTCGCCGAGGCGCCCAGCGACCACAGCGCGTTGGAGGCGCTGAACAGCGCGCCGATCGGCGTCGCCGAAAACCCGCCCAGCGCCGAGAGGCTGAGATCCGGGTAATACGCCCCCACCGCCACGCCGATATTGGCATTCTGCTCGGCCATGGCACGCTCGGCGGCGGCGATATCGGGCCGGCGCTCCAGCAGCGTGCTCGGCACCTGCGGCGGCGCCACCGGCACGCTGGCGATCTGCTGCCCGTCCGGGATGGAGATATCCGAAGGCGCATGCCCGGTCAGCAGCGCGATGGCGTGCTCATATTGCGCCCGCGTCGCCTGCTCGGAGATCAGGCTGGACTGCGCGCCATCCAGCTCCGTTTGCGCCGTCAGCACGTCGGCTTGCGAGACCGTGCCGGCGTTATATTTGTTCTGGGTGATCCGCAGACTATCCTGGTAGGCGGCGATGGTCTGGTTCAGCAGCGCGATATTCGCATCCGCCGTGCGCAGATACACGTAATCCTGCGCCAAGCTGGCCTGGGCGCTCAGCGTGGCATTGGCGAGGTCGGCCGCGCTCACCTGCGCGGCGGCGACATTGCTCTGCACCTGGCGGCGGATCTTGCCCCAGATATCCGGCGTCCAGCTCGCCTGCCCCTCGAAGGTGCCGGAGGTTTTCGGCCCACTGGAAAGCCCGGCACCGCCGGAGCTGCCCCCCTGCCCGCTGCGCGTGGCGCTGCCGGTGAGTGCTAGCGTCGGGAACAGGCTGCCGCGCGCTTCCTGCGCCAGCGCCACCGCCTGCTGGTAGGCGTAGAAATCCGCCGCCAGCGCGGCGTTGTTCACCGCCACCTGGGCTTCGAGCTTGTCCAGCGTCGGGTCCTGGAAATTCCGCCACCATTGGCCTTTTGGCGCGCCATCCGCCGGCTGCGCCCGCACCCAGCCCGGCGCGGTCTTGTAGCCGGCGGGCACCGCCAGCTTCGGCTTCTGGTAATTCGGCCCAACCATGCAGCCCGAGAGGGCAAACAGGCCGATGAACGCAATCCGCCTCATGGCGCCTCCACAATGCTACCTGAACGCGGCGCGGCCTTGTCCCGCCCGCCGCGCAATGTCGTGCCCAGCCGTTCCAGCCAGAGATACAGAACCGGCGTGGTGTAAAGTGTCAGCGCCTGGCTCACCAGCAGCCCGCCAATGATGGTCAGCCCCAGCGGCTGGCGCAAACTCGCCCCCTGGCCGATGCCGATGGCCAGCGGCAACGCCCCCAGCACGGCGGCGAAGGTGGTCATCAAAATCGGCCGGAAGCGCAGCAAGGCGGCGCGGAAAATCGCCTCCTCCGGCGCAATCCCCTCGCCACGCTGCAGCGCCAGGGCGAAATCGATCATCAAAATCGCGTTCTTCTTCACAATGCCGATCAGCAAAATCACGCCGATCAGCGCGATGATGGTCAGCGGCGTGTTCAACATCAGCAGGAACAACGTCGCCCCGATGCCGGCCGAGGGAATGGTGGAGAGAATGGTCAGCGGATGGATCGTGCTCTCATAGAGAATGCCCAGCACGATATAGACCGCCGCCAGCGCCGCCAGAATGATCAGCGGCTCGGAGGATTGCGAGGATTTGAACGCCGCCGCGGTGCCGGCGAAACTGCCCTTGATGCTCAGCGGCACATCGAGATTGCTCATCGTCTTCTGGATCTCCGCCGCCGCGCTGCCCAGCGCCGTGCCGCCGGGCAGCGAGAAGGAGATCGTCGCCGCCAGCTGCCCGCCCTGATGATTGACCGAGATCGGTGTGGTTCCCGGCGTCACCGTGGCGAAGGCCGAAAGCGGCACCATGGTTTCCTTGTTGGTGCTCACCGCGGTGCCGGAGGAGGCGCTCTTGCTGCCGGAAATCGAATTGATGGCGGCATTGGTGGCGCTGTCCAGCGCCACGCTGCTGGTGCGGCTGCTCGCGCTGGTGCTGGTGGTGCTGGCACTCACCGCCCCGGCGGCGAGCTGGGTGGCGCTGGTGCCGCTGGCGCTGCCGCCTGAGGTGCTCACATAGATGCGCTTCAGATCATTCGGCGTCTGCTGGTATTGCGGGGCGAATTCCATCACCACCTCATACTGGTTCAGCTCGTTATAGATGGTGGAGACCGTCCGCTGGCCGAATGCGTCGTACAAGGTCGCGTCGATCTGCTGCGGCGTCAGCCCCAGCCGCGAGGCCTGGGCGCGATCGATCTTGATGTCGGTCTCCAGCCCGCCAGTCTGCATATCCGAATTCACATCCAGCAGCGCCTTGTCCTGCTTCAGCGCGGCGACGATCTTCGGCACCCAGCTCTGCAGCGTCGCGGCATCATCGCTGGTCAATGTGTATTGATATTCGGCGTTGCTCTGCCGCCCGCCAACGCGCAAATCCTGTGCCGGCACCAGGAAAGTCTGCGCGCCGGGAATTTTCGCCAGCTGCGGGCGCAGCCGGGCGACGATGGCGGTGGCCGAGAGATGACGTTCGCTGAGCGGCTTCAGCGTGATGAACATCATCGCCGTATTGGTCGAGCGCCCGCCGGTAAACCCCGCCGCCGAGGCCACCGCCGGGTCCTTCTGGATGATCGCCTGCGCCGTCTTGAGCTTCGCCGACATCGCCGCGAAGCTGGTGGATTGATCGGCCTGAATATTGCCGATGATCATCCCGGTATCCTGCTCGGGGAAGAAGCCTTTCGGCACCAGCACGAACAACACCAGGTTGAGGATGATGGTGACCAGGAAGCCGAACCCGACCAGCCGCGCATGGCGCAGCGCCCAGCGCAGCGAGCGCTCATAGCCATCGCGCGCGGCGGTGAAGCCGCGCTCCATCGCATCCAGCACCCGCCGCTTGCGCCCTGGTTCATGTGAAGGCGGCTTCAGCAGCAGCGCGCAGAGCATCGGGGTGATGGTCAGCGAGACGATCAGCGAGATGATGATCGCCAGCGACAGCGTCACCGCGAACTCCCTGAACAACATGCCAAGCAGCCCCGGCATCAGCAGGATCGGCACGAACACCGCGATCAAGGAGAGGCTCATCGAGAGCACGGTGAAACCGACCTCGGCGCCGCCTTTCAGCGCCGCATCCAGCGGGCTCATCCCGTCTTCCAGATGCCGCATGGTGTTTTCCACCACCACCACCGCGTCATCCACCACGAAGCCGGTGGCGATGGTCAGCGCCATCAGCGAGAGATTATCGATGGAAAAACCCAGCAGATACATCGGACCGAAGGTGCCGATGATCGAGACCGGCACCGCCAGCCCGGGGATCAGCGTGGCGCGCGGCGAGCGCAGGAACAGGAACACCACCCCCACCACCAGCAGCACGGCGATGAACAAGGTCCGCTCGGTATCGTCCACGGCGGCGCGGATGGACTGGCTGCGATCCATCGCCACGCCGATATGCACCGAAGGCGGCAAGGCCGCCCGCAAGCTCGGCAGCAGCTTCTTGATGTCATCGACGGTGTTGATGATGTTCGCATCCGGCGTGGCATGGACAATCACCAGCACCGCATGCTTGCCGTTATAATAGCCGGCATTCTGGGTATTCTCGACCGAGTTCTGCACATCCGCGACATCGGAGAGCTTCACCGCCTGGCCATTGCGATAGGCGATCACCAGACCGCGATATTGCGCCGCCGTCGTCGCCTGGTCGTTGGTGTAGAGCTGATAGCGGTTGGGGCCGACATCGAAATAGCCTTTTGGCGCATTCGCGTTGGCGCCGGCGAGGGCGGCGCGCACATCCTCCAGCCCGATGCCGTACTGCGCCAGCTTCCCCGGCTGCAGCTCCACCCGCACCGCCGGCAGCGCCGAGCCGCCCAGCTCCACCTCGCCCACGCCGGAAACCTGGGAGAATTGCTGCTCCAGCACGGTATCGGCGGAATCATAGAGCTGCGCCGCCGTCATCGTATCCGAGGTGAGTGCGAGCACCATGATCGGAATATCGGCCGGGTTGAACTCATGATAGGTCGGGTTGGCGCGCAGGCTGGTCGGCAGATCCGCCCGCGCCGCCTGGATCGCCGCCTCGGTATCGCGCGCCGCCCCGTTGATGTTGCGGTCCAGCCCGAATTGCAGCGTGATGCGCGTGCTGCCAATGCCGGATTGGCTGGTCATCTCCGTCACATCCGCAATCGCGCCGAGATGGCGCTCCAGCGGTGCAGCCACGGTGGAGGCCATGGTGTCCGGGCTGGCGCCGGCCATCTGCGCCATGACCTGGATGGTCGGAAAGGCGATCTTCGGCAACGGCGCCACCGGCATGCGGGTGAAGGCCAGCATGCCGGAGAGCGCGATGCCGATGGTCAGCAAGATGCTGGCCACCGGCCGGCGAATGAAGATCGCCGGGATATTCATGCGCGCTGCCCGCGCAGCCGCACCGCCAAAGCCTCAAAGGCGAGATAGATCACCGGTGTGGTGAACAAAGTGAGCACCTGGCTGACCAGCAGACCGCCGACGATGGCCAGCCCCAAAGGTGCCCGCAGCTCAGAGCCCATGCCGCCGCCAAAGATCAACGGCAGCCCGGCCAGCAAGGCGGCCAGCGTCGTCATCAAAATCGGCCGGAAGCGCAGCAAGGCCGCCTCATAAATCGCCTCGCGCGGTGCTTTGCCCTCATGGCGCTGCGCCTGCAAAGCGAAATCGATCATCATGATCGCGTTCTTTTTCACAATGCCGATCAGCAGCACGATGCCGATAATCCCGATCACCCCCAGCCCGTCGCCGGCCAGCCACAGGAACAGCAGCGCGCCGATGCCCGCCGATGGCAGTGTCGAGAGAATGGTCACCGGATGCACGAAGCTCTCATAGAGCACGCCCAGCACGATATAGACCGCGATGATCGCCGCGATCAGCAGATAGACCTCATTCGAGAGCGAGCTTTGGAACTGTGCCGCCGCCCCCTGGAAGGAGGTCTGCATCGCGGTCGGCAGCTTCACCTGCGTCTCCGCCCGCTTGATCGCATTCACCGCCTCCCCCAGCGTCGCCCCTTGCGCGACGTTGAAGGAGATGGTGGTCGCCGGGAACTGTCCCAGATGCTCCACCACCAGCGGCACTTTGCGCACGCTGAAGCTGGCGATGGCCGAAAGCGGCACCATCCCGCCGGTCGAAGAGGAGGAGGGCAGATAGATATTCCCCAGCGACGCGATGGAGGTCATCTTATCCGCCGGCACGCCCATGATGACGCGGAACTGGTTGCTCTGGGTGAAAATGGTGGAGATGATGCGCTGGCCGAAGGCATCATAGAGCGCGCTATCCACCGTCGCCGGGGTGATGCCGTAGCGCGCCGCATTGGCGCGGTTGATGTCGATATAAACCGAGTTGCCCGAAGCCTGCAGCCCGCTGGCGACACCGGTGATCTGCGGCAGGCTTTGCAGCGCCGCCAACAGCTTCGGCACGTAGCTGGTGAAATCCCCGCTATTCGGGTCCTCGAGCACGAATTGGTACTGTGTCGGCGAGACGCTGGTATCCAAAGTCAGGCTCTGCACCGGCTGCAGGTATAGCGAAATCCCCGGCACACCCGCCACCGCGCGGTTGAGGCGCGGGATCAGCGCGCTGGCGGAGAGGCTGCGTTCGCTCTTGGGTTTCAGATTGATCAGGAAGCGGCCCTGGTTCAGCGTGGTGTTGGTGCCATCCACGCCGATATAGCTGGTCAGGCTGACCACATCCGGGTCTTTCAGCAAGGCATCCGCCAGCTGCTGCTGGTGCTGCGCCATCGCCGCGTAAGAGGTGCTCTGCGCCCCCTGGCTGATGCCCTGGATCTGCCCGGTATCCTGCACCGGAAAGAAGCTTTTCGGAATGAACACATACATCAAGCCGGTCAGCGCCAGCGTGGCGATGAACAGCGCCAGCGTGAGGCGCGCATGCGCCAGCACCCAGCTCAGCCCGCGCCCATAGGCGGCGACGATACGCGCGAATTGCCGCTCCGCCCAGAGCGCGATGCGCCCGGGTTTTTCCTGCGCATGCTCATGCAGAATCCGCGAACACAGCATCGGCACCAAAGTCAGCGACACCACCGCCGAAATCACGATGGTCACCGCCAGCGTCACCGCGAATTCGGAGAACAGCCGCCCGGTGACATCGCCCATGAACAGAAGCGGGATCAGCACCGCGATCAGCGAGACGGTCAGCGAGATGATGGTAAAGCCCATCTGCCCCGCCCCCTTCAGCGCCGCCTGCATCGGGCTCTCGCCCAACTCCAGATAGCGGGCGATATTCTCGATCATCACGATGCTGTCATCCACCACGAAGCCGGTCGCGACGATCAGCGCCATCAGCGAGAGATTATCGATCGAGTAGCCGCAGAGATACATCACCGCCAGCGTGCCGATCAGCGAGACCGGCACGGAGATCGAGGGGATCACCGTCGCGCGCAAACTGCCCAGGAACAGATAGATCACGGCGACGACAAGGAAGATGGAAAGCAGCAGCTCGAACTCGGCATCGCGCACGGAGGCGCGGATGGAAATGGTGCCGTCGCTCACCACCTGAATATTCATCGCCGGCGGCAGCCCTTGGGTGAGTGTCGGCAAGGCCCGCTTGATCGCATCCACCGTCTTGATCACGTTGGCGTTCGGCTGGCGCTGCACATTCAGGATGATCGCCGGCGTCCTGTTCACCCAGGCGCCCAGCTCCGCATTTTCCGGCGCGGAGACCACCTTGGCGACATCCTTCAGGAAAACCGGCGTGCCGTTCTTATAGGCAATGACCAGCTTGTTATATTGCGCGGGGTCGGTGATCTGGTCGTTATCGTTGATCGTGTAATTCTGCACCGGGCCGGAGAAACTGCCCTTCGGCGAATTGACGTTGAGATTGGCGATATCCGTGCGGACATTGTCGATGGAAATGCCATAGGCGGCGAGCGCCTGCGGGTTCACCTCGACGCGGATCGCCGGCTCATTGCCGCCCGCGAGGCTGACCAGACCGACCCCCGAAATCTCGGAAATTTTCGAGGCCAGGCGTGAATTCACCAGACGCTGCACATCGATGAGGTTCATCGTCTTCGAGGTGATCGCCAGCGTCATGATCGGCGCGTCGGCCGGGTTGACCTTGTTATAGATCGGCGGCGCCGGCAGATCGCTCGGCAACAAATTTCCCGCCGCGTTGATCGCCGCCTGCACCTCCTGCTCGGCCACATCCAAGCTCAGCGACAGATCGAATTGCAGCGTGATCACCGAGGCCTCGGCCGAGCTCTGGCTCGACATCTGGTTGAGCCCCTGCATCTGGCCCAGCTGGCGCTCCAGCGGCGCGGTGATCGATGTGCTCACCACATCCGGCGATGCGCCGGGATAGAAGGTCTCCACCTCGATGGTGGGGTAATTCACATCCGGCAGGGCCGCGACCGGCAGATACTGGAACGCCACCAGCCCGACCAGCACGAAGGCGATCATCAGCAGCGATGTCGCGACCGGCCGAAGGATGAAAAGCCGGGAGGGGTTCACTGGCCGGCGGCCTGGCCGTTCTGTTTCTTATGATGCCAGCCACCTGGCTTGCCGGATGGCGCCTGGCTGGGCGCGATGGCCTCCGGCGCCCCGTTGGTGGTCACCGTTTCGCTGCCCGAGGGGGTGATCTTGCTGCCATCGGTCAGCCGGTCGACGCCATCCACCACCACCTCATCGCCCGGACTCACCCCCTTGGTGATGACGGTGTTGATGCCATCGGTCGGGCCGGTGGTCACCGGCACCATCTTCACCGTATTATCGGGCTGCACCACATACACATAGGCGCCAGGCGCGCCCTCCTGCACCGCGGGGCTGGGCACCAGGGTCGCGTTCTGCAGCGTCTTCACCAGCAGATGCACATTCACGAACTGGTTGGGGAAGAGCTTATTGTCCGTATTGGCGAAATCGGCGCGCAATTTCACCATGCCGGTGGAGGTGTTCACCTGGTTATCGACAGCCGAGAGCGTGCCATCCTCCAGCTTGGTCACATCGTCGCTCTCATAGGCGCTGGCCTGCAGGGTCCGGCCTTGTTCGAGCTGTTCCAGAATCTGCGTCAGATCCTGCTGGGCGACGGAAAACTCCACCGTGGTCGGGCTGATGGTGGTCACCACCGCCAGCCCGGTGGAGCTGCCAGAGGTGACGTAATTGCCCAGATCGACCAGCCGCAGGCCGATCCGCCCGGTCACCGGCGAGGTGATATGGCAATAGGCCAGATCGAGCTTGGCGGTGTCGATATTCGCCTGGTCGGATTTCACAGCCGCCGCATCCTGGGCCACGGTGAATTTCTGGTCCGAGACGGTCTGCGCGGAAATGCTGTTCTGCGCTTCCAGCTTCAGATAGCGCGCATAATCGGAGCGCGCCTGGTCCAGGCTGGCCTGGTCCTTGGCCAGCGCCGCCTGATATTGCTCAAGCTGGATCTGATACGGCCGCGGGTCGATCTGCACCAGGAACTGGCCCTTCTGGACCATCTGCCCCTCGGTGAAGCCGATCTGGGTGATATAGCCGGAAATCTGCGGCAGCAGCGTCACCGTGGCGGTGGGGGTGACGGTGCCCAGCTCATCCAAAGTCACCTGCATCGGCCCGCTGACGGCCTTGGCGGTGACCACCGATTGCGCGGCCGGGCGGTACCCGGCCTGCTTATGGCCGCTATGGCGCCACCAGATGAAGGCCACCAGGAGAATGACCACCAGGGCGATGACATACCGCCCCTTGCCGCGCTTGCGCTGCCCTTCGCGTACCGCCACCAAAGCCCACTCCTGCTCCAGATCCTGTGCGTTGCTATAAGGGCTCCGCTCTGCTTTGTCCCCGCGCGAACATTAACGGCAGGATGACAAATCGTAACCCGATCAGGGCAGCGAAGTGATCTCGGTGGAGGCGAGCGGCAGGCCAGTGGCCCAAGGCAGGGCGGCGAAGGCGCCGGTGACGGCAATACTGGCCAGCAGCACCAGCAAGGCGCGCCAGATATTCAGCTGCAGCCCGTTGCGGAACACGAACCAGCGATTCCACAGCAGATAGAGCCCGATCAGCCCCAGCACCGCCATCTCCACCTGGTCCATCTTCAGCCCGAACTGGACCAGGATCGAGCCGATGAAGGCCGCGACCAGGATCGCCGGCAGCACCAGCCAGAAGCACCAGTTCAGCGCCGTGGCGGTGCGCAGCCACAGCTCCCGGCGCCCGAAAAGCCGGGCGAATTCGTAAGTGATCACAGGCAGCGCCAGCACGGTGCAAAGCCGCGAGAGCAGCCCCAGCAGCGCGCTTTTCCAATCGCCCGCGACCAGGCTGAGCAGCGCGCCGACCAGCGGAAACGCGATCAACGGCGCCAGCGAAGCGGCAAATGCGTCCTCGCCGGTGCCGAATTCCTCGATGCCTTTGGCATTGCCGCGCGCCAGCAGCAGCAGACCGCGCATGATCATCCGCAAAACCCTTCGATCAGCGCCGCATACACATCCGCCAGCTGGTCCAGCTCGGCCACCGGCACCGCCTCATCCACCTTATGCATGGTGGTGCCGACCAGCCCGAACTCCGCCACCGGGCAAAACCGCGCGATGAAACGCGCATCCGAGGTGCCGCCGCCGGTATTGCGGTCCGGCGTTACCCCGGTGACGCGCTCGATCGCCCCCACCAGCGCGGCAATCGCCTCGCCCGGCTGGGTGAGAAAGGATTCGCCGGAAATCTTCACCTGCAACATCGCCCCCGGCGCGTGGCGGGCCAGCACATCCTTCAACCAGGCGGTGAGCGAGGCGCCGGAATGCAGATCATTGAAGCGGATATTCAGCTTCGCCACCGCCGCGCCGGGAATCACGTTGGGGGCGGGATTGCCGACATCGACCGAGGTGATCTGCAGCGTCGAAGCTTCGAAAAATTCCGACCCCTCATCCAGCCTGTGCGATGCCAGCTCCGCCAGCACCGGGATCAGCTTATGCACGGCATTATCGGCCAGATGCGGATAGGCGGCATGGCCCTGGCGGCCCTGCATGGTGATCACCGCATTCAAACTGCCGCGCCGCCCCACCTTCACCACATCGCCGAGCACAGCCTTGCTGGTCGGCTCGCCGACCACGCAGAAATCCGGGATTTTCCCGTTCGCCTGCATCCAGTCCAGCACCCGCACGGTGCCATCCACCGCCTCGCCTTCCTCATCCCCGGTGATCAGCAGCGAGACATGCCCCGGCACCCGCGAGGCCGCCGCCACGAACGCGGCGATGCCACCTTTCATGTCCACCGCCCCGCGCCCATAGAGCACGCCGCCCTGCTCCTCCCCATCGAACGGCCCGTGGGACCAGCCCTCGCCGGGCGGCACCACATCCGTATGGCCGGCGAAGCAAAGATGCTTTCCAGGGCCTTTGCGCTCGGCGAAAAAATTCTCGATCTCGCCGAAACGCAGCCTCGTCACCTCGAACCCCAGCTTTCGTAGCGCTACGATCAGCACGCCCTGCGCCCCCGCATCGGCGGGGGTCACCGAGGCGCAGCGCAGCAGATCGCGCAGCAGGGCGGGCGCGGAGATCACGCGCGCAGCAGCTCGTTGATCGAGGTCTTGGAACGGGTCTGCGCATCCACGCGCTTGACGATGATCGCCGCCGCCAGGCTGGGCGAGCTGGGCGTCTTGCCCGGCAGGCTGCCCGGCACCACGACGGAGTAAGGCGGCACCTTGCCATACATGATCTCGCCGGTCTCGCGATCGACGATCTTGGTGGAGGCGCCCAGGAACACGCCCATCGAGAGCACCGCGCCCTCACCCACGATCACCCCTTCCGCCACCTCGGAGCGCGCGCCGATGAAGCAATTATCCTCAATGATCACCGGATTCGCCTGCAGCGGCTCCAGCACCCCGCCAATCCCGACACCGCCGGAGATATGGCAGTTCTTGCCGATCTGCGCGCAGGAGCCAACGGTCGACCAGGTGTCGATCATGGTGTTCTCACCGACATAGGCGCCGACATTGGTGAAGCTCGGCATCAGCACCACGCCGGGGGCGATGAAGGCGGAGCGGCGAACCACGGCGCCGGGCACCGCGCGCATGCCGGCGGCGGCAAAGCGCGCCTCATCCCAGCCGGCGAATTTGATCGCCACCTTGTCGAACACCGGCGCATCGCCGACATTGCCCTGCACATAGTTCGGGTACAGGCGGAAGGAGAGCAGCACCGCCTGCTTCAGCCACTGATTGACCACCCAGCCACCCTCGCCCGGCTGCGCCACCCGGGCCTTGCCGGAATCCAGCAGCTCCAGCGCCGCCTCAATCGCATCGCGCACCTCGCCTTTGGTGGCGGGCGAGATGCTGGCCCGGTCGTCCCAGGCGGCTTCGATGGCGGTTTTCAGCGCGGTGCTCATAACTTCATTCCCTAAAAAATACAGAACGGACCAGGCGGCTGCCCGCCGGCCCCATCAATCGGCCAGCCCGCCTCAGGCGGCGATAATCTCCAGCCCGCCCATATAAGGCCGCAGCACGGATGGCACGGTGATCGAGCCATCCTCATTCTGATAATTCTCCATCACCGCGATCAGCGCCCGGCCGACAGCGGTGCCCGAGCCGTTCAGCGTATGCACGAAGTCAGGCCTGCCATCGCCCACCCGGAAGCGCGCATTCATCCGCCGCGCCTGGAAGGCGAGCGTGTTGGAACAGGAAGAGATTTCCCGGTATTTCCCCTGCCCCGGCACCCAGACCTCGAGGTCATAGGTCTTGGCGGCAGAGAAGCCGGTATCCCCGGCGCAGAGCAGCATCCGCCGATAAGGCAGCTCCAGCCGCTCCAGCACGGTTTCGGCGGCGCGGGTCATGCGCTCATGCTCCTCCGCGCTTTGCTCGGGCGTGGTGATGCTTACCAGCTCGACCTTGGTGAACTGATGCTGGCGCAGCATGCCGCGCACATCCCGCCCGGCGGAGCCGGCCTCGGAGCGGAAACAATAAGAAAGCGCGGTCATCCGCAGCGGCAGCTGCGCCGCCGGGGTGATCTCACCAGCGACCAGATTGGTCAGCGGCACCTCGGCGGTTGGAATCAACCAGCGCCCATCGGTGGTGGCGAACAGATCCTCGGCGAATTTCGGCAGCTGGCCGGTGCCGTACATGGTGGCATCGTTCACCAAAAGCGGCACCACCGTCTCGGCATAGCCATGCTCGCTGGTGTGCATATCCAGCATGAACTGGCCCAGAGCGCGTTCCAGCCGGGCGAGCTTACCCTTCAGCACGGTAAAGCGCGCCCCGGCCAGCTTCGCCGCCCCGGCGAAATCCATCATCCCCAGCGCTTCGCCGAGCTCGTGATGCTCCTTCGGCGTGAAGTCGAAATTGCGCGGCGCGCCCCAGGTTTTTTCGACCTTGTTATCCGCCTCGTCCTTGCCCTCGGGCACCGCCGCGTCCAGCAAATTCGGGATCTTGCCCAGCGTGTCGCGCAGCAGCGCATCCAGGCGCGGCCCTTCGGCGTCCAGCTTGGCGATCTCCTCGCGGATGCGCATGCCCTGCGCTTCCAATTCGGCACTATCCGCCTTGGCACGCTTGGCCTCACCGATCTTCTTGGAGACCGCATTGCGCTCGGCCTGCAGCTCCTGCTGGCGGGCCAGGGCGGCGCGGCGCTGCTCGTCCAGCTCCAGGATTTCGCGCGACAGCGGCGCGATGCCCCGGCGCGCGAGGCCCGCGTCAAACCCCTCGGCATCCTCGCGGATCAGCTTGATATCATGCATTCTCTTGGTCTTTTTGCTCAGCGGTGGCGGCCTCTTCGGCCTCGTCCTCATATTTCGGCTCGACGAGCTTCACGAAGAACAGCGAAATCTCGAACAGGAACAGCAGCAACGCCGCCATGATGCACTGGCTGGGCACGTCCGGCGGCGCCATGATGGCGGCGACGATGAAGCAGCCGACATAGGCGTAGCGGCGATAGCGCTTCAGCGTCGCATGGGTGACGATGCCAACCTTGCCCAGCAGCGTGAGCAGCACCGGCAGCTCGAAGCTGAGCCCGAAGGCGAAGAGCAGCTTCATCACGATGTTCAGATAATCCGAGACCTTGGGCAGCAGCGAGATATCCACCCCCTGCCCGCTTTGCTGGAAGGAGAGGAAGAATTTCCAGGCGATCGGGAAGAACACGTAATAGGCCAGCGCGCCGCCGGCGAAGAACAGGATGGGGGTGACGATGAGAAAGGGCAGCAAGGCCCGCTTCTCGCGCCGGTACAGCCCGGGTGCGACGAACAGCCAGATCTGCGTCGCCAGGACCGGGAAGGAGATGAAGGCGGCACCGAACACCGCCACCTTCACGTCGGTAAAGAACGCCTCATAAAGCGCGGTATAGACCAGCTCCGGCTTCTGCCCCTGCGCCACCAGCGCGTGCGCCAGCGGGGCGGCCAGGAAGTCGTAAATCTTCGCGGAAAAATGATAGCAGACCAGAAACGCGATCAGGAAAGCGGCGGCCGACCAGATCAGCCGTTTGCGCAGCTCCGCAAGATGCTCGAGCAGCGGCATTTCCTTGTCGTCGATCTGGTCTTCATCGGCGGTTGTCATTTAAAAACCCCAGCGCCTGGTGCCAGGCGGAATGAAAGCGGGTGTGGGCGCCTTGCGCGCGGCCTCGGGCGGGATGACGGCAGGGGCATCGGGCGGCGCCTCCTCGACCACGGCCGGCGGTTTGTAGGCGGTGACGGTCTGCGTCTCGACGCTGTCATTCACCTCCTTGGCGGTGGCGCGCAGGCTGCCATCCGGGTCCAAAGCGGTTTCGGCGGCGGTGCGGAAATCGAATCGGCGGAGCTTGTCGATCTCGCCCTTCACGTCCGAGAGATTCGCCTCGCGCATCATCTCGTCCAGATGGCCCTGGAATTCCGAGGCCATGCCGCGCGCCTTCTTGATCAGCCCGGTGACGGTCCTGATCGCGACAGGCAGATCCTTTGGCCCAATGGCAATCAATGCCACCGCCATGATCAGCCCGATTTCACCCCATGACAATCCAAACATCGCGCAGGCTTGCTAGCAGGCCCTCACGCGGATGGCAAAGACGCGGCAATCCGCGCCAGCGCCGCATCCTTCACCCCCAGCGCGCGCAGATGCTCGACGGTGTTTTCGAAATATTCCCGGCAGGTGCCGAGATCCCCCCTTCCGGAGGCGATCAGCGCCGCCGTCTGCTCCACCGAAAGCTCCTTGATATAGCGCGGATGGTCGGGATTGATGACGAAGGTGATCGCCCGCACCGGCTTGCCCCCGGCCTCAAGCCGCACCCAGCGGGCATTATAGGCGCCGCCATACATTTCCCGCTGCCAGAGCAGCCACAGCTCCTGGCGGATTTTCTCAGCCGCGATTCGGAACGCCACCCCCCGGCAGGCCCCGCCGCGGTCGAGCGCCAGCATCACACCCGGCGTCTCCGGCGTGCCGCGCCCGATGAACATGCGCAGGCAGAAACGCCGATGCCAGCCGCGCAGCAGGGCGCAGCTCTTCGCCTCGTAATCGAAGGCCGGATTCCAGATCAGCGAGCCATAGCCGAACACCCAGAGATCTTCGTCCGCCGGATGCGCGGCCAGGATCTCATCGAAAATCTGCTTCATCTCCGCTTCGGTGCGCCAGCGCATGTCCGGATGGGCGGCGGCATATTCGCGCTGGCGGGCACGCAAAGTGCCGTCCATCAGCGTCTCACGGGTGATGCGCAGCGGGCTCATTCGGGTTTCGCGTCTTCCACCCCCGCCGCCTCATCCGGCTGCCCCGCCTCCTGGGGCTGCGCATCGGCCTCGGCTGGCGGCGCGGCAAGGGCCGGTCCGTTCGCATCGATCAGCAGCTCCTCGCGCTTGGGCATCTCGCGCAGATCATTCAGCCCGAACTGGGCGAGGAAATTTGGCGTGGTGCCCCAGAGGGTCGGCCGGCCGGGGGTCTCCTTGCGGCCCTTGGGCGTGATCAGCCCGTTTTCCAGCAGCAGATCCAGCATGGTCTGCGAGAGCGCGGCGCCGCGGATTTCCTCGATCTCGGTGCGGGTGACCGGCTGGTGATAGGCGATGATGGCCAGGCTCTCCATCGCCACGCGCGGCAGCCGGCGGGGCAGCTCCACCACCTTGCGCAGCGCCGGGGCAAGGTCCGGTGCGGTGCGCAACTGCCAGCCGCCGCCGACCATGACGATATTCACCCCGCGCGAGGCATAAGCGGTGACCAGATCGCTCATCACCGCATCCACATCCGTATCCACCGGCAGCAGATTGGCCAGCATCCTGGCCGTCACTGGCTGGGTGGCGGCGAAAATCGCCGCTTCGGCCAGGCGCATCGGCAGCGTAAAGGCTTCAGCCATCAGATCCGTCGCTCTCCTTCTTCCGTCGCATCAGAATCGGCCCGAACCGCTCATCCTGTTTCAAGTCTAGCTGCCCATGCTTGGCCATTTCCAGCCCCGCGATGAGGGTTGAGGAGATGGCTGCCCGGCGCGGAATGCCATCCTGCAGCCCCTCGGGGAGAAACTGCTCCAGGCTCGCCCAATCGGGCAGCGAGCCCAGCATCCGGCCGACACGCTGCAACGCATCCTGCACCGAGAAATACACCATCGGCCGGGGCCGGTAGCGCTGCTTGGCGCCCGCCCGGCGGCGGGCCGCCAGATAAGCCGAGAGCAGGCTGGTCATGTCCAGCTTCAGGCGCGAGCGGTCCAGCTCGGTGAGGTCTTCCGGCAGGCCGCGCTCGAACACGTCCCAGTTCAGCTGCGGACGTTGCCCCATCCAGGCGGCGGCCACCCGCATCGCCTGCAGCTGCATCAGCCGGGATTGCAAAATCTCGGCGGCGAGCTCCGCATCCTCCGGCTCACCCAGCTGGGGTACCAGCAAACGCGATTTCAGCCAGGTCAGCCAGGCCGCCATCACCAGCCAGTCCGCCGCCAGCTCCAGACGCACCCGCCGCGCCCCTTCGATCACCGCCAGGAATTGCTCGACCAGCTGCAGGATGGAGATTTTCGCCAGATCCACCTTCTGGGTGCGGGCGAGTTCGAGCAGCAGGT
This sequence comes from Acidocella sp. MX-AZ02, assembly GCF_000306035.1. Classification (NCBI taxonomy): domain Bacteria; kingdom Pseudomonadati; phylum Pseudomonadota; class Alphaproteobacteria; order Acetobacterales; family Acidocellaceae; genus Acidocella; species Acidocella sp. MX-AZ02. The sequence goes on along the minus strand of NZ_JH976207.1, from coordinate 771,521 downwards.
CTAGCGGCCCCTCGAACCCCTCCAGCGACAGAACCAGGGTCTCAGTTGTCTCCAAAGCCATTTCCCGTCAGCCCCAGCACCAGCCGCTCGGCGGCCGGCAGCAGAAACCCCATCACGTCACGGAACGGGTCGAAATGCACGCCGAATTGTTGCAGCGTCACCGGCAGCACGAACAAAACCAGCAGCACCGCGGCGATGCCGAGATTTTCCGCCCGCGCCAGCCGCATCGCCAGCGGTAGCGGCAGAATGCCCACCGCGATCCGCCCGCCATCCATGGGCGGCAGCGGGATCAGGTTGAACAGCCCGAGCAGCAGGTTGATTTCGATGAAATAGGCCAGGAAATCCAGCCAGGGGATGGATTGCGCCGCCACCGCCGCATGCATCACCACGCCGCCCCCCAGCGCCAGGATGAAATTCATCACCGGCCCGGCCAGGGCGACGATCGCCATCAGCCGGCGCGGCTCGCGATAGGTGCCGAGATGCAGATTGAAGGGGGTGACCGGCACCGGCTTCGCCCAGCCATAGAGAAAGGCGATATGGCCGAGCGTGGCGAGCTGCCCCACCGCCAGAATCAGCGGCAGGATGAAAGAGCCCATCTTGTCCAGATGTCGAACCGGATTCAGCGTCAACCGCCCGGCCAGTTGCGCGGTCTTGTCGCCCATCCAATAGGCGACCACGCCATGCGCCAGCTCATGCAGGATGATGGCGATGCCCAGCCCGATCAGGATGCTAAGAAAATGCATCATCTATAGCGCCTCCAGCACGGCCCGGTTGCCGGCGAAATCGCCCGGGCAATAAAGCGCGATATCGCACCCCGCCGCCAGCGCCCGGCGCGCCCGCGAGGCCGGGTTCGGATCGCTGGAGAGCGCGCCCATGGCCAGATCATCCGAAACCAGCACGCCCTGGAACCCGATCTCACCGCGAATCAGATCGCGGATCACGATCTCGGACAAGGTGCCCGGATTGAAGCGGTCATATTGCTCATAGACCACATGCGCCGTCATCGCCCAGGGCAGATTCTTGTTGGCGATGAAGGGGATCAGATCATCCCGCGTCAGCTCGGGCACCACCGGCAGCGCCACGTGCGAATCGACCAGAGCCCGCCCATGGCCGGGCAGGTGCTTCATTACCGGCAGAATGCCGGCGGCAACGATGCCGCGCGCGATTGCCCCGCCCAGCCGGCCGACCATCGCGGCATCGCCGGTAATCGCCCGGTCCCCCACAACGTCCGAGGCGCCGGGGATGCGGATATCCAGCACCGGGGCGGCGGTGCAGGTGAAGCCGGCTTCGCGCACCATTTCGCCGAGCGCCTGGCCGTGGGCGTAGGCCTCCGCCTCGGTCTTCAGCGTGCCGGCGGCGGGCAGCTCGGGCCAATGGGGGCTGCGCAGCCGGGCGACGCGCCCGCCCTCCTGGTCCACCATCAGCACCGCGCCCGGTGGCAGAAGGGCTTTCAGTTCCGCCGTGAGGTCAGCCAGCTGCGCCGGATCGGCGATGTTGCGCTTGAACAAAATCGCCCCGCGCGGCGCGTGGTCACGGAACAAAGCCCGTTCCTCACCCGTGAGGGAGAGGCCGGAAATCCCCAGAATCGCTGGTTTCAAAATGCCGCCACGGCACAAGCCGCGCCCTTGGAGGTGAGATTGTCACAGAAGGCTTTCGCCGCCGCGCCGGAGGGGAAGCCGCCAATGCGCAGCCGCCAGACGCTCTGCCCGTTGACGATCGCCGGGATGATCTCGGGCGTGCGCCCGGAGAGCAGGTCCGGGAACTGCTTCTGCAGCTTGGTCCAGGTGGCGAGCGCGCCGCTTTCATCCCCTGTGGCCGCAAGCTGCACCGCGCTCATCCCCTCGGCCTGGGCCGCACTGCTGGCGGTGGAGCCGGGGCGCGGCGTCTGCGAGGCGGCGGGGGTGATGTTCTGCGGCTTATCGGTGGTGGCCGGGGTGGCGTTGGCCGGCGCCGGCGCGTCATCCGGGCTTGTCCCCGGTGCGGCCGGCGGGGCGGCCTGCGCCATCTGGGCGGGCGGCTGGTTCAGCCCCGCCGCCTGGTCCAGCGCCGCGATATCCGGCGCCTGGCCAGGGGCGGCCAGACGCGGCGCCTTGTCGCTCATCTCACCGGACATGATGGGAATATTGGCACCCGGCACCACCAGCCCGCCAGGATCGGCCGGGACCACGCGCAAGGGTGTCGCCGGCGGCTCGACCACCGGCGGCGGCCCGAAGGTGTAAGGATGGATGCCGCTCCAGACCCAGGCGACGACGATGACCAGCACCGAAACCCCGCCCGCGGCGATCGCCATGCGCTGGATCGCCGGGTCCAGCCGCTGGCCCTTGGCGCGATGCGGCCGATACAGGAAATCATCGTCGTCTTCCTGCAAATCCTTACCTCATTTCCTCAACCGGCGTGACGCCGAGCACGGCCAGTGCCGAGCGAAGCACGATGGCGGTCGCCGCCACAAGCCCGATCCGCGCTGCGGTCTCCGCAGGCTTGTCCTCCTGCAGGAAGCGCAGGGCGGCGTTATCGCGCCCGGCATTCCACAGCGCATGGAAATCCGAAGCCAGATCATACAGGAAAAACGCCACGCGATGCGGCTCGCGCGCCTCCGCCGCCTGCTCGACCAGACGCGGCCAGGTGAGCAGCCGGCGCAGCAGCGCCATCTCTTCCGGCGCGGTGAGGGTGGAGAAATCCGCCTCGGCGGAAGGCGCGGGGGCGGCGCGCAACACCGAGCGCGCCCGCGCATGCGCGTATTGCACATAGAAAACCGGGTTTTCGCGGGTCTGCGCCACGGCGGCGTTGAGGTCGAACTCCATCTGCGCGTCGGATTTGCGCATCAGCATCAGGAAACGCACCGCATTCGGCCCGACCTCGTCGATCAGATCCCGCAGCTCGACGAAGGTGCCGGCGCGCTTGGACATTTTGACCGGCTCGCCATCCTTCATCACCTTGACGATCTGGCAGAGCACCACATCCAGCCGGCCGCCGGAGAGCGCCTTCACCGCCGCCTGCATGCGCTTCACATAGCCGCCATGGTCGGCGCCCAGCACGTCGATCAGATCGGCCTGGGGGCCGCGGATGATCTTGTCGTTATGATAGGCGATGTCGTTGGCGAAATAGGTGTAGCTGCCGTCGGATTTGGAGACGGGACGGTCCACGTCGTCGCCATATTCGGTGGAGCGGAACAGCTCCTGCTCGCGCGGCTCCCAGTCTTCCGGGGTTTTGCCCTTGGGCGGCTCCAGAATGCCGCGATAGATCAGGCCTTTTTCGCGCAGCGCATCCAGCCCGCGCTCCACCCCGCCATTTTCCACCAGCGCGCGCTCGGAGGAGAAGACGTCGTGATGCACGCCCAAGGCGGCCAGATCCTCACGGATCATGCCCATCATGTGCTCGATGGCGAAATCCCGGAACAGATCCAGCCATGCGGCTTCCGGAGTCTCGGCGTACTTGTCGCCGTATTTTTCCGCCAGCGCCTGGCCGATGGGGATGAGATAGGCGCCGCCATATTGCATGCCGCCTTGCACGCTCTCGATATAGGCGGCAGTCGACCGGCCGAGCGCCTCGAGATACCGGACATAGCTGGAGCGGGCCAAAGCCTGCACCTGGGCCCCGGCATCGTTGACGTAATATTCCTTGACCACGTCATGCCCGGCCTTGCGCAGCAGATTGGCCAGCGCATCGCCCACCACCGCCCCCCGGCAATGGCCGACATGCAGCGGCCCGGTGGGGTTGGCGGAGACGTATTCAACGTTGATCTTGCCCGGCCGCGCCGCGCCCTGGCCATAGGCTTCCTGGGCGGTGAGGATCACCGGGAGCTGGGCCAGCAGCAAGGCGGGCGAGAGGGTGAGGTTGACGAAGCCCGGCCCCGCCGCCTCAGCCTTTTCGATGCCGTGCTGGCCGGACAGTGCTTCCACCAGCCCGACCGCCAGCTCACGCGGGTTTTTGCCGGCCGGCTTGGCGGCGATCATCGCGGCGTTGGTCGCCATATCGCCATGCGCGGCATCCTTGGTGGGGGTGACCTCCACCCGTGCCAGGATTTCCGGGGCGAGGCCCGGGGCCAGTGTTTCAAGGGCGGCCAGCACCTTGCCGCGCAGCACGGCAAACAGATTTTCGTCTTGCATCTTGTCTCTCAAGCGGGAACCGAGGGATCGGTCAAACGGGAAAATTCGTCCTGGGCGTAGCGGTCGGTCATGCCGGCCACATAATCGCGCACGGCGGCGGCGGCTTGCGGGGTTTCGGGCTTGCCGGCGCGGGCGCGCCAATCATCGGGCAGCAGCTCCGGGCGCTTCAGCAGCAGGCTGCCCAGCGTGCGGGTGACATGGCTGCATTTATAATTCATCCGGTTCAGCTTCCAATGCCGGTACATGCGGGCCATCAGGAAGCGCTTCAGCGCGATATTGGCCTGGCGGATTTCCTCGGAGAAGCCGATCACCGCCCCCGCATGGGCGCGGATATCCGCGCAGGAAGTGGGGGCCAGCGCGGCCAAGCGGCGCCCGCTTTCGGCCAGCGTGTCATGCACCAGGCAATTGATCACCCGGCGGCTCAGCTCGGCGCGGATGCGCTGGGGCTGGTCGGTGAGCTTGCGGGCATCGCGCAGCAGATCGCCGATCACCGGCAGTTCCAGAATATCCTCGAAGGCGAACAGCCCGGCGCGCAGCCCATCATCCAGGTCGTGGGTGTTATAGGCGATATCGTCGGAGAAGGCGGCGATCTGCGCCTCGCCGGAGGTCTGCCGGGCGAGGTCGAGATCATGCGCTTCGTTGAAGGCCGCGATGGTGGGCGGCGGGTTTTTCAGCGGGCCATTATGTTTGGCCAGCCCCTCCAGGCTCTCCCAGGTCAGGTTCAGCCCGTCAAAGGCCGCGTAGCGCTGCTCAAGCTGGGTGACGACACGGAAGCTCTGGTCATTATGGTCGAAGCCGCCAAACTCCTTCAGCGCCTCGTCCAGCCCGGTCTCGCCGGCATGGCCGAAGGGCGGATGGCCGAGATCATGCGCCAAAGCCAGGCATTCGGTGAGGTCTTCATCGAAGCGCAAGGCGCGGGCGATGGCGCGGGCGATCTGCGCCACTTCCAGGCTGTGGGTCAGCCGCGTGCGGTAGAAATCCCCCTCGCGGTTGATGAAGACCTGGGTTTTATATTGCAGCTTGCGAAAGGCCGAGCTGTGCACCACGCGGTCGCGGTCGCGCTGGAAGGGGCTGCGCTCGTCCGAGCGCGCCTGGTCATGCACGCGGCCGCGGCTTTCGCCTTCCTGCACGGCATAGGGGGCTTTCTCCATAGGCAGGGCTTTAGAACAGCGTGGCCTTACCTCCAAGGGGGCGACACGCTATATAAGCGCCATGAGCGACGTGATTGCCCCTTTCGCCATTTCCGCCGCCGCCGCCGCCCGGGTGGCGGAAATCCTGGCTGACGACCCCAGCGCCCAGGCGCTGCGGGTTGAGGTTCTGGCCGGCGGCTGCTCCGGCCTGCAATATAAATTCGACCTCACCGCCGCCAGCGCGCCGGATGATCTGGTGTTGGAGCGCGACGGCGCGAAAGTGTTGGTGGACCCGGTGAGCCTGGATTTCCTGGCCGGGGCCGAGCTGGATTTCAAGGACAGCCTGATGGGCGCGCATTTCCTGGTGAAGAACCCGAATGCCACCGCCTCCTGCGGCTGCGGCACCTCCTTTTCGGTCGACTGACCCCTCCCCGTGCTGAAAATCACCACCTGGAATGTGAATTCCGTGCGCACGCGCGAGGCGCATGTCGCCTCATTTCTGGAACGCGAACAGCCGGATTTCCTGCTGCTGCAGGAGATCAAATGCGAGGCGCACCAGTTCCCCGGCATGGCCTTCTCTGCCCTTGGCTATGAGGCGGAGATTGTCGGCCAGAAATCCTATAATGGTGTCGCCATCCTGCATAAGGGGGGGGTGGAGGTGACGCATCGCCGCCTGCCCGGCATGGGCGAGGCGGATGCGCATTCACGCTTTGTCGAAGTGAAGGCGGCGGGCATGCGCATTGGCGGGCTGTATCTGCCCAATGGCAATTCCGGCGGCGAGGCGGGCTACCAGTATAAGCTGCACTGGATGGCGGCACTGCGCGAACATGCAACGGCGCTGATGGCGGCGGATGAGGATTTCATCCTGGCCGGGGATTATAATGTCTGCCCGACCGACGCGGATTTCGCGCCGCGCGCCCTGCCGGCGAATGATGCGCTGATCCGCCCGGAAACCCGGGCCGCCTTCCATGCGCTGCTGCATACCGGGCTGACCGAGGCGGTGCGGGCCCTGCATCCCAAGGACACGCTTTATACGTTTTGGGATTATCAGGGCGGGGCGTGGGACCGGAATATCGGGCTGCGGATCGACCATGCTTTGCTCTCGCCCAGGCTGGCGGAGCGGTTGCAGCATGTGATTATTCACAAGGATGAGCGGGGAAAAACCCAGCCCAGCGACCATGTCCCAGTGTCAGTGATCCTGGAGTCATAAAAGTTTTTGGGGGTGTGGGGCGTTTTTTCAAAAACGCCCCATTTCTTCCTTAAACGTGAAAGCTCTCGCCACAACCGCAGCGGCCTTTCTCGTTCGGGTTCTCAAAGGTGAAGCCGCGCGTCAGCTTGTCTTCCTTATAATCCATCACGGTGCCGATCAGGAACAAGGTGGCCTTGCGGTCCACCAGCACGGTCAGATCCTGGCTCTTCACCACCTCATCGGTGGCGGCGGGTGCTTCCACCCAGTCCATCTCGTAGGACATGCCCGAGCAGCCCTTGGTGCCGACGGAGATGCGCAAAAGCTTGCCCTTCTCGGCGCCATCATAGAGCTTGCGCAGCCGGGAAGCGGCGGCGTCGCTGAGTGACATCAAAGGCGGCAGCTCGCGTTTTTTCGGCGCGGTGGTGTAGGTTACATCCATGGCTTCACCTCAAAACATGTTCAGCATGAGCCGGGCTTCCTCGCTCATGCGGCTCTGGTCCCAGGCCGGGTCCCAGACGGTGTCGACCGTGATATCGCCAACCCCGTCGATCTGCGCGATGGCATCGCGCACCATCTCCGGCAGCTCCTGGGCGGAGGGGCAGCCAGGGGCGGTCAGCGTCATCTCGATTTTCACATTGCCATTATCGGCAATCTCGATGGCGTAAATCAGCCCCAGCTCGTAGATATTCACCGGGATTTCCGGATCATACACGGTACAGATCGCGCCGATCACCGCTTCCTCGGAAACGCGCGGCGGGCTTTCGCCGTCGGGCGTCCAGCTGGTCACCGGCTGCATCCGCTCGGGTTCGTGCTTGTCTTCAGTCATGGTCTCTATCTCCTGCGCCGGGATCTCCGGCGAGGCTGGCTCTGAGGGCGCTCCAGGGGAGGGTCGCGCACCGAAGCCGGGAAGGATATTGCGCAATGCCTGCAAGCGCATTCAGATCTCCCAAATCCGGGTTTTCCTGCCCGGTCCTTACAAGTTGCTCGAAACTCTCTGCCAATATGGCGATCTCGCCGGCATTTTTGCCGGTGGCCGCATCGCACATCAGCTCCGCGCTGGCGGCAAGGATGGCGCAGCCGACCGCCTCATGCCGGTAGGCGGAGCCAACGCGGAAGATGCTGACCTGGTCTCCGCACATGCGGTTCTCTCCCGCCCCCATCGCATCGAACGCAGCCGGCCGGCCCGCATGGCGCGGGTGGCGGGCGCGGTCGAGCACGATGGAGTCGTAGAGCGCCTCGTTCATGCGAAAATCTTGCGCACCCGCTCAAGCCCGGTTGCCAGCGCGTCGATCTCCTCGGGCAGCGTGTATAGCCCGAAGCTGGCGCGCGCGGTGCTGGTGACACCCAGCCGGCCCATCAGCGGCTCGGCGCAATGATGCCCGGCGCGCACGGCAATGCCCTGGCGGTCCAGCAGCGTGGCGATGTCATGCGCATGCGCATCCTTCATCACGAAGGAGATCACCCCGCCGCGATCCTGCGCGCTGCCAAGGATACGCAGCCCCTCGATCTGGCTCAGGACGCCGAGCGCATGTTCGGTGAGGTGACGCTCATGCTCGGCAATCGCATCGAACCCGACAGCGCGAACATAATCAATGGCGGCCCCCAGCCCGATGGTCTCGATGATCGCCGGGGTGCCGGCCTCGAAGCGGTGCGGCGGCTTCGCCCAGGTCGATTTCTGGTAGCCGACGCTGGCGATCATGTCGCCACCGCCCATGAAAGGCGGCATCTGCTCCAGAATCTCCGCCTTGGCGTAGAGCACGCCAATGCCGGTGGGGCCGTAGAGCTTATGGCCGGAAAACACGTAGAAATCCGCATCGATGGCGCGGACATCGACAGCGCGATGCACGATCGCCTGCGCGCCATCCAGCATGATTTTCGCCCCGCGCTCATGCGCGAAGGCCGCCAGACGCTCCACCGGCGTGTAGGTGCCCAGCACGTTGGACATATGGGTGAGCGAGAGCAGCTTCACCTTGCCGTCCGCGAACACCTGCTCCAGCGAGTCCCAGTCCAGCTCACCGGACTCGGTGATTTTGACGATGCGCAGCGCGGTGCCGTGGGCATCGCGCAGCATCTGCCAGGGAACGAGATTGGCGTGATGCTCCATCTCGGAGACCGCCACCGCATCGCCGGGCTGCAGCGCGCTGCGTCCCCATGTGTAGGCGACGAGGTTCACACTTTCGGTGGCGTTGCGGGTGAAAACAATCTCATCGCGCGAGCCGGCATTGATCAGCTCCGCCACCTTGTCGCGCACCGCCTCATACGCATCCGAGGCTTTCTCGGACATATAATGCAGGCCGCGATGGACGTTGGCATATTGCGCTTCCATCACGAAGCGCATCGCCTCGATCACCTGTTTCGGCTTCTGTGCGGAGGCGCCGGAATCCAGAAACACGAAAGGCTTGCCATGCACTTTCTGCGAGAGGATGGGGAAATCCTCACGCAGCTTGTGCACATCCAAGGGCTGGGTGGCCAGGCTCATTGCTTGCCCCACCAGCTTTCCAGCGCATCCTCGAAGATCGCCCGGGAGGCGTCATGCGTCACCGGCTCCAGCGCTTCCTCAAGGAAGGCGCGGATCAGGATCTGCCGTGCGTCCGCCTCAGGGATGCCGCGCGAGCGCAGATAGAAGACCTGCTCCTCATCCAGCGCGCCGATGGTGGCACCGTGCGAGCATTTCACGTCATCCGCGAAAATCTGCAGCTCGGGCTTGATGTCCATCTCCGCATCCGGGGAGAGCAGAAGCGCCTGGCTCATCTGATAGCCATCGGTCTTCTGGGCGATCTGGTCCACCTCGATCTTGCCCTGGAAAACACCGCGGGCCTTGCCGGCCAGCACGGATTTCACCGTCTGGCGGGAGGGACAGTTGGGCGCCTTGTGGCGGATGATGGTGGTGAAATCGCCATGCTGGGCGCCGCCGAGCAGCTGGGCCGCGTTGAGATGCGCCAGCGCCGTCTCGCCAACCAGATCCGCCTCGATCTCGGTGCGCGACAATTTTGCGCCGAGCGTCAAGGTGAAATGCTCGTAGGCGGCGGCTTGCGCGATGCGCGCGCGGATCGAGGTGATGTTGAACGCCTCAACACTTTCCTGCTGCAGGCGGAAATGCTGCAAGGTCGCCCCTTGCGCGACATCGATGTCGAACAGCGCATTCTGCCAGTACACGCCTTCGCCCTTGTCGATCTCGATGATCGTCAGCTTCGCCCCCTGCCCCAGCGTCACGCGGTGGCGCGGGTGGAAGGCGAAGGGGGTGGCACCCGAAGCCTGCGAGATCAGCAGCACTTCACCGGCATCAACCCCGTCCGGCACCTCGATGTTGATGCCGTCCTTGGCGTTGGCCGCGTTGATCAGCGCCATCGGCTGCGCGCCCTGTTCCTGCACCGGCGCGAATGGCTTCGCGTAGGCAAAGGCGGTGGAGAGCGCCGCGTTCAGCGTGCCGTTGAGAAAGACGAAGCGCGGAAACGGCAGGTCCGGCAGGTCCGGAGCGGCCGCCATGGCCGGCGGGGCACCGAATTCAGTGCTGGAAATCTGGCGCAGATCGGTAAAACGCCAGGCCTCCAGCTTACGGGTGGGAAGGGCGGTCATGCTCAGGCGGCTTCCAGCCCGACATAGCCGCTGGCTTCCAGCTCCTTGGCCAGATCAGCATTGCCCGAACGCACGATCTTCCCGTTCGCCAGCACATGCACCACGTCCGGCACGATATGGTCGAGCAGGCGCTGATAATGGGTGATGACCAGGGCGGAGAATTTTTCGCTGCGCAGCGCGTTCACGCCTTCCGCGACGATCTTCAGCGCATCGATATCCAGCCCGGAATCGGTCTCATCGAGGATCGCCAGGCCCGGCTTCAACAGCGCCATCTGCAGCATCTCATTGCGCTTCTTCTCACCGCCGGAGAAGCCGACATTGACGTTGCGCTTGAGGAAATCCTCTTTCATCGCCAACTGCTTCACCGCGGCGCGGGCCTGCTTCAGGAAGGCCACCGCATCCAGCTCTTCCTCACCGCGGCTGCGGCGGATGGCGTTCAGCGCGGTGCGCAGGAAGTTGGCATTGCCCACACCCGGCAGCTCCACCGGATATTGGAACGCCAGGAACAGCCCGGCAGCGGCGCGCTCTTCGGGCTCCATCTCCAGGATGTTCTGGCCGTTATAAATCGCCTCACCTTCCGTCACCTCATAGCCGTCGCGGCCGGAGAGCACGTAGGAGAGCGTGGATTTGCCGGCACCGTTCGGGCCCATGATGGCATGGATCTCGCCATCGGGGATGGTGAGCGTCACGCCCTTGAGGATTTCCGCATCGCCGATCCGCGCATGCAAATTCTTGATCTCGAGCATCAGCCCACCGAACCTTCCAGAGAAACAGCTAGTAGTTTTTGTGCCTCAACGGCGAATTCCATCGGCAATTCCTTCAGCACATCCTTGCAGAAGCCATTGACGATCAGCCCCACCGCATCCTCTTCCGAGAGTCCGCGCGAGCGGCAATAAAAGAGCTGGTCCTCGGCGATCTTGGAGGTGGTCGCTTCATGCTCCACCTTGGCCGAGGCATTGCGGTTTTCGATATAGGGCACCGTATGCGCGCCGCACTGATCGCCGATCAGCAAGCTATCGCACTGGGTGAAGTTGCGCGCACCGGAGGCGCCGGGCAGAATTTTCACCTGGCCGCGATAGGTGTTGTTGGATTTCCCGGCGGAAATGCCCTTGGAGATGATCGTGCTGCTGGTGTTCTTGCCGATATGGATCATCTTGGTGCCGGTATCGGCCTGCTGATGCCCGTTGGTGACGGCAACCGAATAGAACTCACCCACCGAGCCCTCGCCCTGCAGGATGCAGGATGGATATTTCCAGGTGATCGCCGAGCCGGTTTCCACCTGGGTCCAGGAGATTTTGGAATTCTTTCCCCGGCAGGCGCCGCGCTTGGTCACGAAGTTGTAGATCCCGCCCTTGCCGTCGGCATCGCCAGGATACCAGTTCTGCACGGTGGAATATTTGATCTTGGCGTCATCCATCGCCACCAGCTCAACCACGGCGGCGTGCAGCTGGTTTTCGTCGCGCATCGGCGCGGTGCAACCTTCGAGGTAGGAGACGGAGGCACCATCCTCGGCGATGATCAGCGTACGCTCGAACTGCCCGGTATTGCGGGCATTGATGCGGAAATAGGTGGAAAGCTCCATCGGGCATTTCACCCCCTTGGGGATGAAGACGAAGCTGCCATCGGAGAACACGGCGGAGTTCAGCGCGGCGAAGTAATTATCACCCGCCGGCACCACGGAGCCGAGATATTTGCGCACCAGCTCGGGATGCTCGCGCACCGCCTCGGAAATCGGGCAGAAGATCACCCCGGCCTTGGCCAGCGTGTCACGGAAGGTGGTGGCAACGGAGACGCTGTCGAACACCGCATCCACGGCGACACCCGCCAGGGCGGCGCGCTCATTCAGCGGGATGCCCAGCTTCTCATAGGTGCGCAGCAGCTCCGGATCGACCTCATCGAGGGATTTCGGCGCGGCTTTGGCCGGGGCGGCGTAATAATAGAGATCCTGATACGCGATCGGCGCGTGATGGATGCGCGCCCAGCTCGGCTCTTCCATCTTCAGCCAGGCCTCATAGGCCTTCAGCCGCCATTCCAGCAGCCAGGCGGGCTCGCCTTTCTTGGCGGAAATCATCCTTACGATATCGGGAGAGAGCCCTTTCGGGAATTCCTCCATCTCGATCTCGGTGGTGAACCCGTATTTATATTTTTGCGCCGCCAGGTCCTGGATGACGGCATCGGTCGTGCTGGACATGCTCAAACAACCTCATTGATCGCGGGTCCTGGCACACGCAAGGCGCGCGGCACGGAGGCCGCGGCCATGTCGGCCAGGGAGATGTGAGACAGGGCGCCACGAATGGCGTCATTCACCGGATCCCAGCGCCCAGCCACCGGGCAGAGCGACTGGCTGTCGCACTGGCCGCTGGCCCCCTCCACGCAGGAGGTGAGCGCGATGGGGCCGTCGATGGCGAAAATCACCTCGGAGACCGAAATCTCCGCCAGCGGCCGGCCAAGCCGGTAGCCGCCACGCGCGCCGCGGGTGGAAATCACCAGCCCCTGCCCCGCCAAAACCTTCAAAACCTTGGCGATGGTGGGCTCCGGTATGCCGGTGCCGGCGGCGATGCCGGGAGACGTCTCCACGCCCTCGGCCGTGCCCAAGCGCACCAGCGCGGCCACCGCATAATCGGTCAGGCGTGAGAGTTTCAGCATGGCAACCCCGTCAAACAGGACAATTCCAGTCCTGTTTCCCAATTGGGGCAAGTCGGGCGCAGCGTCAAGCGCCGGTTACGCAATGTTGCGCTGCATGTAAAGCCGCGCGGTTCAGCCCAGCCGGTCGATGATCCCCGGCAGGTCGGAGGGGTGTTCGGCCCGGGCATCGCCCTGGCCCTCGCCATAGCCCCAGGGGCAGAAGATCGCCGGCAGGCCCAGCCCGGCGGCGGCTTTCATGTCGTTGGCGTGGTCGCCGACCATGATCGCATCCGTCACCTCCAGGGCCGAGAGCACGGCGGCCAGATGGCGCGGGTCCGGCTTGCGGTAGGGGGTGGAATCCCCGCCCAGCACGGCGCCGAAGAAGCGGTTGAGGTCGAGCGCGGCCAAAACCTCGCGGGTGGCATGCATCGGCTTGTTGGTGCACACGCCAAGCGGCCGGCCCTGCGCCCGCAGCGCCTCCAGGGCCGGGATGATGCCGTCATAGATCACGGTATGCTTCACCGGATCGACGCCATAAAGCGCCATGAAGCGCTCCTGCTGGGCGGGCTGGGCCTGTTGCCCATAAAAGGCAAAAGCGCGCTCGACCAGCACCTTGGCGCCGTCGCCGATCATGCCATGCACCGTCCCCAGGCTCAGAGCCGGGTGGCCGGCCTCGGTGATGACGACGTTCAGCTTGGCGGCAATGTCCGGCGCCGCGTCGATCAAGGTGCCATCCAGATCGAAGATCACCGCGCGCATGAAATACTCCGTCGTATTATTTGATTCTCCTGTCCTTTGACATAAACCGCCCGCCAGGGCTACCGCAGATGCGAGATCACAGAGAGGTTACAGGCGCATGTGCGGAATCGTTGGTGTTGTGGGTCATGCCGAAGCCGCCCCCCTGCTGCTGGGCGGGCTGCAGCGCCTGGAATATCGCGGTTATGATTCCGCGGGCATCGCGACCCTGGTCAACGGCCATATCGACCGGCGCCGGGCCGAGGGCAAGCTGAAGAACCTGGCCGGGGTGCTGGAGGCGGAACCGCTGGCGGGCACCACCGGCATCGGCCATACGCGCTGGGCCACCCATGGCGCGCCCACCGTCGGCAACGCGCACCCGCACGCCACCGCCCGGGTGGCCGTGGTGCATAACGGCATCATCGAAAACCATGCCGCGCTGCGCACGGAGCTGGAGGGCAAGGGCCAGAGCTTCGTCACCGAGACCGATACCGAAGTGGTGGCGCAGCTGGTGGATTACCTGCTGCAGACCGGCTTGCCCCCCATCGAGGCGGCCTCCCAGACCTTCGCCCGGCTGGAGGGCGCCTATGCGCTGGCGCTGATTTTCGCCGGGCATCAGGATCTGGTGATCGGCGCGCAGCGCGGCGCGCCGCTGGCGGTGGGGTTCGGGGCGGAGGAGATGTATCTCGGCTCCGACGCTCTGGCCCTGGCGCCGCTGACCCGCGAGATCGCTTATCTGGAGGATGGCGACTGGGTGGTGGTGACCGCCAAGGGCGCCACCTTCCATGACGAGCATAACCATGTCGTGCTGCGCCAGAAGAAGCTGACGGCGCTGACCGGGGCGGCCATCGGCAAGGGTAATTTCCGGCACTTCATGGAAAAGGAGCTGCATGAGCATCCGGTGGTGATCGGCGATGTGCTGCACCGCATGCTGGAGGGCGAGGCCCCGCGCCTGCCGCCTTTGCCCTTCGACCTCGCCGGCATCAAGCGCATCACCATGAGCGCCTGCGGCTCTGCCTTCTATGCCGGGCTCACCGCCAAATTCTGGCTGGAAAACCTCGCCCGGGTGCCGGTGGAGGCGGATGTGGCCAGCGAATTCCGCTACCGCGCCCCGCCGATGGAGCCGGGCGGGCTGGGGCTGCTGGTCAGCCAGAGCGGCGAGACCGCCGATACGCTGGCGGCGTTGCGCTATATGAAGGCCGAGGGGCAAAAGATCCTCTCGGTGCTGAACGTGCCCGAGAGCACCATGGCGCGCGAGAGCGACGCGATTTTGGAGACCATCGCCGGGCCGGAGATCGGGGTGGCCAGCACCAAGGCTTTCACCGCGCAGATGACGACGCTGGCGGTGTTCGCCCTGGCCCTGGCCCGGGCCAAGGGCACGCGGGGCGAGGCCGAGATTGCCCGGCTGGCCGCCGCCTTGCTGGAAGTGCCGGCGAAAGCCGCCGAAATCCTCGCCAATGAGGCGCCGATCCAGAAGCTGGCGGCGCGCATCGCCGAGGCGCGGGATGTGCTCTATCTCGGCCGCGGCGGGTGCTTCCCCATCGCCCTGGAAGGCGCGCTGAAGCTCAAGGAAATCTCCTATATCCATGCCGAGGGCTATGCCGCCGGCGAGATGAAGCACGGGCCGATCGCGCTGATCGATAAATCCGTGCCGGTGATCGCCATCTGCCCCTCCGGGCCGCTCTTCGAGAAGACCGCCTCGAATTTGCAGGAGGCAGCGGCGCGCGGCGGGCAGATCGTGGTGTTCTCCGATGCGGCCGGCGCCTCCAAGCTGGCGCCAATCGCGGCGGAGACGATCTTGCTCCCGCCCATCGACCCGTTCGCGGCGCCGATCCTGCACGCGATTCCGGTGCAGATGCTGGCCTATCATGTCGCGGTGCTGAAAGGCACCGATGTGGACCAGCCGCGCAACCTGGCGAAATCCGTCACGGTGGAGTGACGGACGGGATTTAGAGCAATATGTGTTTAGGTTGACGCGCCAGCGTCAAGACAAACACATGAAATTGCTCGCTAAAACAAAACCTAGAGCATCAAGCTAAAAGCTTGATGCTCTAAGAAATCTGAAAATTCGCCGCAGCGCGACGAATTTTTACCCGCCGCTTACCGGGAATAAAATTTGGCAAGATTGTGTTTTTGCGTTTGATGCCAGGCGCCAATTCCGCCTATGGTTGTTCATCCGAGAACAAAGGGTGGGAACGATGAAACAGCTCCACACACTCTCTGCCGCTTCCCGGATTGTCGCGCTGAAGACCCAGCTTGCTGGCGCCGGCAGTCACGCGCAGGAACGTATCTATATCGAAGATGGCTGGGTATTTCGCGAACATCACGGCAAATATGTCGAATGTATCTGCCGGAGCGATGAAATCGTGAAACCGGCGGACGGGCCGCAAAGCCTGCGTACCGGCCGGGGTTGACCCGGCCGAAACCCGGCACGCCGGCGCTTATTCCCCTGTCGGTTGCTTGGTGGTGCCGCCCGGCCCGGCGATGGGGACGGGCGAACCGATCGTCGCGGTCGGGTGCAGGGCAATTTGCGGCAGGGTCGGGTTATTCGGCAGGGTGGGCTGGGTGCCGGCGGGCTTGTGCGCGGCTTTCGGCGCCGGCGCGCTGCTGGGCGGCTTCGCCAGGCCGGGCTGAACCACCGAGCTGTTGGGATTTTGGGTAATGGTCGCCGTACCCGTCGTGGCGCTCTGCGCCAGGGCGGCGCTGCCCAGCCCCATCGCCATCATCAGTCCCAGAGAGGATCTACCCAACGACAACCGGACCATCGCACGCTCCTTACATCTCGGTCATCTGAGATATAGGCATAGACCGGCGGATTTTCATATGCGCGAACCGGTTATGTTTGCGTATCGGTCCGGCTTGCGGCACCTCTTGCGCTTTCACCGCCACACCCTAATTTGCCACCATGGCGCCTCCCCTTCCCCCGGTTTCGTGCAGTTGGCCGGCCCAGCGCCTGGCCGACGGAGACGCCCCGCAGGCGGTGGCGCGGCAACTGGCGGAAGAGACGCCGATCAGCCTCAGCTACAATACCATGCGCCACGCGGTGATGATGGCCACAGCCCGGGATATCGAGGATTTCTGCGTCGGCTTCTCGCTGACGGAAGGCATCGTGGCGCGGGCCGAGGAGATCCGCTCCATCGCCCTGACCGCCGGCCCGGAGGGGATCACGGCCGATCTGCGCATCCCGGCCGAGGCGTTTCATAGGCTGATGCAGGCGGCGCGGCGCACCGTGGTGGGCCGCACTGGCTGCGGGGTTTGCGGGGTGGAGGATGCGGGCCAGATTTTGCGGCCCTTGCCCCGCGTGCCGGACGGGAAGCCGGCATCGCTGGCCGCCATCCGCCATGCGTTGGGCACGTTGGAGACGCATCAGGCGCTGAACCGCGACGTGCATATGGTGCATGGCGCCGCCTGGTGCGGGCCGGACGGGGAGATCAGGCTGATCCGCGAGGATGTCGGCCGGCATAATGCGCTGGACAAGCTGATCGGGGCGGGGATGCGCGGCGGGGTCGATTTCGCCGATGGGTTCTGCCTGCTGACCTCGCGCTGCTCTTACGAGATGGTGCAGAAGGCGGTGATTGCCGGGATGCGCGCAATTGTGGCGATTTCCGCGCCCACCGGCCTGGCGCTGCGGGTGGCGGAGCAGGCGGGGATGACGGTGCTGGCGATCGCGCGGCGCGATGGCCAGATTTTGTTCACGGGAACTATAGCGGAATAAAGCTGTTTGGCGCCGCGTTTCTGAACCTTGGGCAGGCTGACATTGCCCGCCCCCACAATATTGTCTGGGTCTGAGGCGGGTGATATCGGCAAAACTTTTATAACTTTATGCCGTGGCTTTGGAAACGGTAATCAGGTCCGGCTTTCATGTGGGCGGCGTTTGTTTTAAATGCTCGCCCATGAAGAGATTGCTCGCCACCTCCCTGCTCGCCCTGCTCCCCGCCACCGCCCTGGCCGCCGGCCCGACCGCCCTTGGCCCCAATGGCGGCAAATATGGCGATTGGACAGCCGCAACCTATGGCACTGGCGCGGCCAAGATCTGCTACGCCTTCACCACTGTGCAAAGCGCCAAGCCGGCCATTGCCTCACGCGGCAAGGTGATGCTGACCGTGACCAACCGCAAAGGCTCCGCCAACGAGGTCTCCGTCACCGCCGGCTATGATTACCCCAAGGACGCGAAGGTGAAGCTGAGCGTCGGTCCCCAGGATTTCGGTTTCTACACCCAGAAGAACGTCGCTTTTACCGCCGATGGCGCGAAAGCCGTGGCCGCGTTCAAATCCGGCAATGACGCGGTCGTCACCAGCCCCGGGCCGAGGGGCAAGATCACCGTCACCGACCAGTTCTCCCTCTCCGGCTTCTCAGCCGCCTACAAGGCGATATCCGACGCATGTCATTGACACTCGACCTCACCGCCGCCGAGCGCGAGCGCATCCTCGCCAAGGCGGCGCATTTCTCGCCGCCGCCGCATATTCTGCCGGATGGGCGGCGGGATCTGGTCGGGCTCTCGCGCGAGGAGCTGCTGGAGGAGGTGGCGGCGTTCGGCGAGAAGCCGTTCCGCGCCAAGCAGCTCTGGCACTGGATCTATCACCAGGGCGTGCGGGATTTCGCGGCAATGTCCAACATCGCCAAGCCCTTGCAGGAGAAGCTGGCGCAGCGCTTCGTCATCGGGCGGCCGGAGGTGGCGACCGACCAGCTCTCCAAGGACGAGACCCGCAAATTCCTGTTCCGCTTCCGCGACCATGAGGCGGTGGAGACGGTGTATATTCCGGACCGCCAGGAAGATCGCGGCGCGGTCTGCCTCTCCTCCCAGGTGGGCTGCACCCTCTCCTGCCGCTTCTGCCATACCGGCACCCAGCGCCTCTCGCGCAACCTCTCGGCGGCGGAGATTGTCGGCCAGTTCATGGCGGCGCGCGATGCCTATGGCGAGTGGCCGAGCCCGCGCGGCGAAACCCCGCGTTTGCTCTCCACCATCGTGCTGATGGGCATGGGCGAACCGCTTTATAATTACGAGAACGTCGCCAAGGCGATGAAGATCATCATGGATGGCGAGGGCATCGCGCTCTCGCGCCGGCGCATTACCCTCTCCACCTCCGGCGTGGTGCCGATGATGGACCGGGCGGGCGAGGAGCTGGGGGTAAACCTGGCGGTGTCGCTGCATGCGGTGCGCGATGATCTGCGCGACGAGCTGGTGCCGCTGAACCGCAAATACCCGATCAAGGAGCTGATCGAGGCGTGCCATCGCTATCCCGGCGCCTCGAACGCGCGGCGGATCACGTTTGAATATGTGATGCTGCGCGGGGTGAATGATTCCGAGGCGGAGGCGCATGAGCTGGTGCGGCTGATCGCCGGATTGCCGGCGAAGGTGAATCTGATCCCCTTCAACCCCTGGCCGGGCTCGGCCTATCAGCCTTCGACGCCGGAGGCGCTGAAGAAATTTGCGGCGATCGTGATGCAGGCGGGCTATGCCTCGCCGATCCGCACCCCGCGCGGGCGCGATATTCTGGCCGCGTGCGGGCAGTTGAAGAGCGACGTCGAAAAGCAGAACGCGGCGGAATAAGTATAAAAGTTTTTGGTGCCGCTTTTTTCAAAAAGCGGCGAAGAGGCCGGGGCGTGTGCAACGCCGTCGTCAACACCCCAGACGTTTTGCAGCCCTTTTTGAAAAAAGGGCTGCACCCCAAAAACTTTTGCAACTTTTTCAGGCCGTCGGCACGCCCGGCGGCTGGACCGGCTGGGCGGGCTGCGGCGGCCGGGTCTCAATGATTGCGGGGCTGGCACCCATCGCCGGTGCCGCGGGCGTATCCGGCGGCGGCGAGGCCAGGCAGCCGCGCACGGTGTTGGCACAGAACGCATCCACCGCCGCCACCGCATCCTTCTCGCCCACATACCGCACCGACGTCACCTTGCCGTCATCCACCCGGAAAATCGTATGGCAATAGCCGCCATAGGATTTGCTGATTCCGCCAATCAGCGGAATGGTCAGCCCGGTCGAGCTGGTCGAGGTCGCGTAATAGGTGAGAATATCGGTGCCGCCGAAACTGGCTTTCTCATCCGGCACCCCCGCGCAGGTCTCCAGCTGTAATTCCGTCAGCCCGACCAGCTGGTGCTGCGCCTTCAGCGCCACCCGCGAATCATTCAACGCACAGCCGCCCAGGCCCAGCAATGTCAGCAAAATCATATGCCGCATGAAGATCCTTTCCCTGCCGTATGGGTTTGCTTAACCAAGCCATCCACGCCCGCCCACCACCAAAACATGAAGACGAAGTAAGGCGTTACCACGCCGCAACACCCACGCCCCTGCGCCGCAACATAAGCTTACCTTTGGAAAGCCTTATTTTCGCTTGAACATGGTCATCTTCTCCCGACATCTCCGGCTGAGGATGGCCAAAGCGAAGACAGGAGACCGAGATATGGGCGTGTATCTGATCAGTGGCGGGGCCAAGGGCATCGGGGCCGGCATCGCGACGAAATTGCTGGCGGACGGGCATCGTGTCGTCATCGCCGACAAGGCCAAGCCCGAGAGCAGCGCCGCCCGCGCGGTGATCTGCGATGTCTCGGACCCCGCGCAGGTCGCCAGCCTGTTCACCGGCATCGAGGCGGTGGAGGAGCGGCTGGACGGCATCATCTGCAATGCCGGCTTCATGATCCGCAAGCCACTGGAAGAGCTGACGCCGGAGGAATTCAACGCGGTGCTGGCCACCAACCTCACCAGCGCCTTTCTGCTGGTGCGTTGCGGCGCCAAGATGCTGCGCGCCAGCAAGGGCGCGGTGGTCACCATCGCCTCCACCCGCGCCCATATGTCCGAACCGGATACGGAATCCTACGCCGCCTCCAAAGGCGGGCTGGTGGCACTCACCCATGCGCTGGCGGTCAGCCTGGGGCCCGATATTCGGGTGAACTGCATTTCGCCGGGCTGGATCGATACCGGCCATTACCCGATCCGCCCCGAGGACGACGCCCAGCACCCGGCCGGGCGCGTCGGCAAAGTGGAAGATATCGCCAATCTGGCGGCGTTTCTGCTGGGGCCGGATGCGGAATTCATCACCGGGGCGGAGTTCACCGTTGATGGGGGGATGACCCGGAAGATGATTTATGCCGAATAGATTTGACATTCGACTGTGTTTAGATATATCTAAAACTATCTAAACCATCAGAAGGATGAATCCTCTTATGAAACCCCATCATTTTTCCGGCCATTGGCACGAACATCCCGGCCGTCGCTTCATGCGCGACATGCGTGAGCGGCTGGAGGAGCGTGACACGCGGCACCATCGCGGCGGCCGGCTGAAGCGCCTGCTCGAACATGGTGATCTGCGGCTGCTGCTGCTGAACCTGATCAATGAAAGCCCGCGTCATGGCTATGAGCTGATCAAGGCGATCGAGGAGCTGACCGGCGGCGCCTATGTGCCCAGCCCCGGCGTGATCTACCCGACCCTCACCATGCTCGAGGAGATGGGCCAGGTTGAGGCGACAACCGAAGGCGCGAAGAAGCTCTTCACCATCACCGAAGCCGGGCGCGAAATGCTCAACCGCTCGCGTCCGGTGCTGGATGCGATGCTGGAGCGGATCAGCCTCGCCAGCCCGTCCCATGCCTCGGTGCTGCCGGTGCGACGGGCGATGGAGAATCTGCGCACGGCGCTGCGGATGCGCTTTGGCGGCCGCGATGCCGATGCACAGACATTGGCCCAGGTGACCGAGATGATCGACGATCTGGTGCGCAAGATCGAGGCGCTCTGAGCCGAGACGACCCGCGCGGGGGAAGCCCCGCGCCTGACGACCAAGGCGGGCGCGCTGCCCGCCTCCAGGAGAGAAGGAGACCGCGACGCATGAATGCCACGGCCATCATCCCCACCGCGCAGGCGCGGGACTATCTTGGGCAATTTGTCAGCCATTTCGCACCCCGGCTGCCGGCGCTGCGCGAGGCGGACAACAGCGCCGGGGAGGTCAGCTTTTCCGCTGGCCTCTGCACGCTGGACGCGGATGCGCGCAAGCTCTCCATCATTGTCAATGCGGGTGACGCGCAGGCGCTGGAGGCGTTGAAGCGCACCATCGACCAGCATTTGCTGCTTCTGGCGGCGCAGGAGGAGCTGGCGATTGAATGGAACGAGCACCCGGCGCCGGAGGGCTGATTGAATCATTTGCAAAAGTGTTTTGGTGCCGCTTTT
>NZ_JH976207.1:745234-749904 GCF_000306035.1 Acidocella sp. MX-AZ02 | reverse complement strand
TTTGTAAAAAAGCGGCACCAAAAAACTTTTGCAATTTTACAGGCGGGGTTTAAACGCTGCCCTTCGGCCAACGCCGGTGTAGCCACAGCCAGTCCCCCGGGCGCGCCCGCACCCACCCCTCCACGATCCGGTTCATCGTCCCGGTCAGCGCCAGCAGATCCGCCTTGCGATCCCCACTCTCCGGCAGCGCCAAAGGCGGCTCGATCACCACATGCAGCCGCGCCGGGCCCTGCCGTTCGACATGGATCGGGATCACCGGGCACTGGAATTTCAGCGCGAAACTGGCCAGCGCGTCCATCGTCATCGCCGGTTTACCGAAGAACGGCACGCTGAGCCCGGTATCCAGCTTCTGGTCCACCAGCAGCCCCAGCGCCCCGCCCTGGCGCAGATGCGCCAGCGCCGCGCGCCCGCCAGCCGCGCCCTTGGCGAACATTTTGACCGCGCTGCGATAGCCATCCCGGCGCAGGCCACGCAAAATCTCATCCACCGCCGCGTTCGAGGCGGCGCGGTACATGAAGCCGAACTCCACCCCGCTGCGCTCGGCGATCAGCGGCATGATCTCCCAATTGCCGATATGGGCGGTGAAGAACAGCAGCGGCTTGCCGGGGACGATGTGGGGGAGCACATGCTCCTCCCAGCCCGACAGCGTATAGCCCGGCGCGGTGCTGCCTTGGGACTGGCGGGTCATCGCCCGCAACCGCACCAGCTCGGCGATGCTCTGGCCGAGATTGCTCCAGACATCGCGCAATATCGCCTGGCGCTGCGCCGCGTTCAGTTCCGGCATCGCCAGGCGCAGATTGGCGTCCCCCACCTTGCGCGTCACCGGCAGCAGCGGGCCGATACTCCGCGTCACCGCGCCGCCCAACCGGGACGCCGTGGTCACCGGCAGCGCCTGCAGCAGCCCGATCAGCCCGCGCACCAGCAGCGCCTCGGCCCGGGCGGTGAAAGACAATGGCGGGCGGCTCATGCGCTCAGCAACAGCTCCAGCGCCATCTCATCCTCCCAGGCCAGATGCGCCTGCACGACCAGGCAGGCGGCGCGCAGATTGGCCGGCAGCTTGACGAAATCCTTGGCCGTGGTGACCAGTTTGGCGCCCTTATAAGCGGCCTCGGCCAGCAGCGCCGAGGCATCGCGCGCCTCATAGACGTGATGGTCCGGATAAGCGTGCTGCGCCACCAGCTCCGCCCCCAGCGAGAGCACGGAGCGGAAGAATTTCTCTGGCCGGCCGATGCCGGCGAAGGCGATCACCGGGCGGCGGCCCAGCGGCTCGGCGCAGTCCGGCACCAGATGCGCGCGCAGCACCGGCATCGAGGCCGGCAGGCGCGCCAGCGCCCCGGTCTCATCCTCACCGATCAGCACCGCGGCGTGGCAGCGCTGGGCGGCGACCTCCACCGGTTCGCGCAGCGGCCCGGCGGGCAGCAGCAGCCCGTTGCCAAAACCATAACCGCCATCGATCACGAGCAGCGAGAGATCCTTCTGCACGGCCGGGTTCTGCAACCCGTCATCCATGACGATGGCGGTGGCGCCCTCGGCCAGAGCCAGCCGGGCACCGGCGGCGCGGTCGCGGGATTTCACCGTGGGGGCAACATCGGCCAGCAGCAGCGCCTCATCGCCGACCTCGGCCGGGCTGTGCAGGCCGCGCTCCACCAGCAACGGCCCGCTCAGGCTGCCGCCATAGCCACGGGTCAGCGCGAAGGGATGGCCGGTCAGGCGGGAGAGAATATCCAGCGCCACCACCGTCTTGCCCGCGCCGCCGACACCGGCATTGCCGACACAGATGGTCCGCACACCGATCTCCAGACCCGGCTTGCGCAGCCGCCGCGCCGTCGCGAGACGGGTGACCAGCCCAAAAGGGCGCAGCAATTGCGCGGTGGGGCCGCGCCTGGTCCAGAATGTCGGGGCTTTCATGGCTCGGGCCCCAAGATGAGGCCAACGAGCCGTTCAGGCAATCGCTCCGCGCCTGCAAAAACCGCCTGCCCGCGCGCGCCGGCCGCATGCGCGGCCGCCGGGTCCGCCAGCCAGCCGCGCACGGCTTCGATAAGGCCTGGAACATCAAGCACATCCAACAGCGCCCCGGCGCCACGCAGGCGCGCCGCCGCCTCGATGAAATTCTCAAGATGCGGCCCGCAGATCACCGGCCGGGCCAGCAAAGCCGGTTCGACGATGTTATGGCCGCCGAACCCCGTCAAGGAATTGCCGACGAAGGCGAAGGGCGCCGCGCGGAAGAACAAACCCAGCTCGCCCAGCGTGTCGGCGACATAGACCCTGCCCGCCAGCGGCATCTCGCCCAGGGAGCGGCGCGGGGCGTTGCCGCACAAGGTCGCCACCTCGCCGCCGCGCTCAGGGTGGCGAGGGACGAGCAGCGTGATCAGATCGGGATAATCGGAGAGCAGCGCCTGATGCGCCGCATAAATCTGCGCCTCCTCGCCCGCATGGGTGCTGGCGGCGAGCCAGACCGGGCCGGAAAGTGCCGCTTGCAGCCGGGCCAGCGCCGCATCCTCCACTGGCAAGGGGGCGGCGAAGAATTTCAGATTGCCCCATTCGCGCACATTGGCCGCCCCCAGCCCGCGAAACTGCGCGGCATCGCCGGCGGATTGGGCGTGGATGGCGGCAAACCCACCGAGCAGCCGGCGCGCCGTTTTCGGCACGCGCGCCCAGTTGCGGGCCGAGCCGGGCGACATACGGCCATTGACCAGCACCCGCCTGATGCCCCGCGCATCGCAGCCGGTGAGCAGGTTGGGCCATATCTCGCTCTCCAGAAACACCGCCACATCCGGGCGCCAATGCTCCAGAAACCGCGCCGCCCAGCCCGGCACATCCAGCGGCACGAATTGATGCACCACGCCGGGCGCCAGGCGCTCTTGCGCCAGCCTGGCCGAGGTGACGGTGCCGGTGGTCAGCAGCACCGGGCCGCGCGCCACCAGCAGCCGCAGCAACGGCAAGGCGGACATCGTCTCGCCGACACTCGCCGCATGCACCCAGACCAGCCGCCCCGCCGGACGCGCCAGGCTGGCGATCCCCTGGCGCTCGGCCAGACGGGCGGGGATTTCCTTGCCCCTGCCCGCGCGCCTGGCCAGCATGCGGGTGAGATAGGGTGCCGCCAGCGCGGTGGCGGCCGCATAAAGGCGCAGGATCACGGCTTTGCCCGCGCCTGGGCATCATCCAGCGCCGCGGCGATGGCGGGCAGCGCCTCCCGCCACGCGTCGCGTGGCACCGCCAGCGGCGCGCCGCAGACCAGCACCAGCCGGCCGAAGGGCAGCGGGATGCGCATCCCGTCCCAGCTCTTGCGCAGCGTGATGAAGCGGGTGGTGGCCGCGCCGCAGGGCAGGATCAGCGCGCCGGTCATCCCCGCCAGGGCGGCGACGCCAGGGGCGGGCACCCGGGCAGGGCCGCGCGGACCGTCCGGGGTGATGACGATATGGCTGCCGGACTGGATCAGCCGCACCAGCTGATGCAGGCTGGCCGCGCCGCCCTTGGAGCTGGAGCCGGAGACCAGCCCCA
The DNA here is from genome assembly GCF_000306035.1 of Acidocella sp. MX-AZ02. Lineage (NCBI taxonomy): Bacteria > Pseudomonadati > Pseudomonadota > Alphaproteobacteria > Acetobacterales > Acidocellaceae > Acidocella > Acidocella sp. MX-AZ02. The sequence continues at coordinate 746,403 of NZ_JH976207.1, read as the reverse complement.
GCCCCAGAGCGCGCATGATATTGCCGATGAGCTGGCCATCGCGATGGCGGCTGGCCAGCACCGCGGCCGGGCGCGTCAAGCCGGCACGCCGGACCTCGCGCCAGAGGGCCGGCATGGTCGGCAGGGTTTCATGCCAGAAGGCGGCGATCATCGGCGCCGTGCCGGTCAAGGCGCGCATATGCGCCTCGCCCTCGATCCTGCAGCCAAACTGCAGGCGCAGCGCCGCTTGGATATACAGGGCCAGAAGCCGGGCCAGACAAGCCCGCACGGGCTCGGATTTCAGGAAGCCGCTCACAGCCGCGCGGGTAGCATCAACCGGCCGGCATTGCCAACGTGGCGCGCCCGGGCTACCCGGCGGGGATGCTGAATTTACACTTTGCTCTGGCCCATGGGCTGCTCTGGCCGACCCTCTCCGGGCTTTCCACCCGAGGCTGGCTGCTGGTGCTGGCGGCTTTGTTCGTCGGCGGGCTGGTGAAGGGAGTGGTGAGCATCGGCGTGCCGCTGGTTGCGATTCCGCTGCTCACCGGGCTGCTCAGCGTCAAGCAGGTGGTGCTGCTGCTCTCGCTGCCGATCATCCTCGGCAATATCCCGCAGGCGCTGGAGGGCGGCAAAACCGGGGCGGCGCTGAAATCGATCGCCCTGCTGGTCATCGGCGCGGTGCTCGGCATCGCGCTCGGGGTGAAAATCCTGTTCGCGATTCCGGCGCATTTCGCCGTCGGGCTGGCCGGGACCATCCTGATCATCGCGGCGCTGGCCTTGCTGTTCGCGCCGAAATTCAGCCTGCCGAAAAAATCCGCCGGGCTGACCGGGCTGCTGGCCGGGTTTGTCAGCGGGCTGATGGAGGGGGTTTCGGCGATTCCGGGGCCGCTGCTGGCGACCTATCTGATCGCCACCGGCGCCACCGGTAAACGCTTCACCAAGGAAATCGCCCTGGTGCTGGTGATTTCCATCGCGGTGCTGATCGCGGTGTTCGGCCAGTCCGGCCATGCCAGCCGGGGCGATCTGGTGATCTCTGCCCTTGCCGCGCTGCCGGTGATCGCCGGCATTCTCGCCGGGCGGCCGCTGCGCGATGCGCTGCCGCCGAAATTGTTCCGCGCCGTGGTGCTGCTGTTCATCATGGCGGCGGCGGTGCAGATGCTGGTGCGGGCCGGGTTCCTGCACGGGCTTTA
>NZ_JH976207.1:732113-745134 GCF_000306035.1 Acidocella sp. MX-AZ02 | reverse complement strand
ATGAAATTGCTCGCTAAAACAAAACCTAGAGCATCAAGCTAAAAGCTTGATGCTCTAACGCCCGCCACCCAGCCGGTGGCGCCAGGCCCGGTCCAGCGCCGCGTTGAACTCGGCGCCGAACAGAACGACATAGGCCGAGATGTAGAACCACATCATCAGGCCGATCATCGTCGCCAGCGGACCGTAAGTGGCGCTGTAGGCGGCGAAATGCCCGACATAAAGCCCAAACCCCCAGCACACCGCCAGCCACGCCACTGTGGCGATGCCGGCCCCCGGCGCATAGAAGGTCCGGCGGTTCCCCGCCGGGCCGAACCGGTAGAGCAGGCCGAGCGCGACCACGATGAAGGCGATCATCGCCGCGAAGCTGAGCAGCCCGACAAGGAATTTCAGGCTGGAAGGCAGGCCGAGAAACGCGATCGCCACCGGCAGCGCCACCAGGAAACCGATGGCAAACACCGTGCCCAGCACAGCGATGAAGGTCATCCCCAGCGCCACCAGCTGAAATTTGATCATCCCCCGGGTCTCGCGCTCATTATAGGCCAGGGTGAGCGCGTTGATCACGGATTTGGTGCCGGTGGAGGAGGACCAGAGCGAGAGCAGCAGCGAGATGGCGAAGGACATCCCCAGCCCCTTGGCTGGCTCCGAAACCAGGCTCTGGATGCGCTGGGAAATCAGCGAATACACATCCGGCGGCATGAAGCTTTGCAGATAATGCAGCTGCGGCTGCACCGTCGCCGGGTTGAACACCAGCCCGTAGAGCGAAATCAGCATGGTGATGGTCGGGAACAGAGCCAATGTCGCGTAAAACGCGCAGCCCGCCGCGACCAGCGACACGCGCTGGGAGGCGGTGCTCTGCACGGCCAAAATCAAAGCTTTCTTGACCAGCGGGACATGCGCGCGGTCGAAAATCCGGTCAACCATCGACTTTATGTAAAGCCTGCGGCGGCGCGATCAATCGCGCCACAAAACCGTAACCCGCGGGTAAGGCGAAGACTCAGCCTTCCAGCAGAAACGCCTTGATCCGCGCCTGGCTCTCATAATCCATCAGCGCCGGGGCGTGGCCGGCATCGGGCACCACATAGCCCTCCGCCCCCTCGGCCTGCATCCGCTCATAGGTTTCGGGCAGCAGCAGGTCGCTCTGGGCGCCGCGAATGACCAGGCGCGGGGCGTGGATATGTTCCCAGATCGGCCACATATCGACATCCAGCGGCACGGTGGCGCGGATCGGGTCGATGATTTTCGGATCGTAATGCAGCGCCGTGGTCTTGCCCTCGCCGGTCGGGTCGAGCACCTGGCGGGCGGAGAAGCGGCCGAGATGCGCCCATTCCGCGTCCGAGAGCAGGCCGAACGGGGCGTGGATCTCGCGCAGATGCGCGGTCAGCTCCTTCACCGAGGTGAAGCGCTCCGGCGCGCCCATCATGTAATCGCGAATCCGCTGCAGCGAGGCGGCCGGGATATGCGGGCCGATATCGTTGAGCACCAGCCGGGTGATCGGCGTGTTCTGGGCGGCGGCGATCATCATGCCGCAAATGCCGCCCAGCGAGGTGCCGACCCAGGCGACCGGCTTGTTGATCTGCGCCAGCAGATGCGCCAGCGCCACCACGTAGGTCGGCGGCTGATAGGCCAGCCCGTCCGGCAGCCATTCGGACTTGCCGCGCCCGGGCAGATCTGGGCAGATCACGTGGAACCGGTCGGAAAGCGCTTCGGCCAGCTGGTCGAAATCGCGGCCATTGCGGGTGAGGCCATGCACGCAGACCACCGCCGGGGCGGCGGGGTTGCCGAACTCGACAAAGGCCATCTTGTAGAAGCGCGTGCCAAACAGATAATTGACCGACCCCGACCGCGCCATGCCCTACTCCTTCTCTCGACCACGCCAAATTCCTGGCCTAAGGGCATAGATGATGCGTTCGCGCGCCACAACCGGCCCCACCCGTCCCTACCTGACCGCGATGATCGCGCTATGCGGCGCACTCAGCCTGTTCATGCTGGTGTCGCTGATCGCCGCCCCAGGGCGGCTGAACAGCGATTTCATGGCCTTCTGGGCCTATCCGCGCTTCATCGCGGCGCATGATCCGGCGGCGCTTTATGACAGCGCCCAGCTGCAGGCCTTCGAACAGCAGCTTTATGCCGGGTTTCACAGCTTCTATCCCTATCTCTACCCGCCGACCTTGCTGCTGGCGCTGTCCTGGCTGCGGGCTTTGCCCTTCGGCGCGGCCAAGCTGGCCTGGGGGGCGCTGGGAATTGGCGCCCTCGCTCTGGCCTGCCGCGCGGCTTTTCCCGGGCGCGCAGGCGGTGTGCTGGCGGCGCTGCTGGCCAGTCCGGCGGCCTTGCTGTGCCTGGCCACCGGCGAGACCGGCCTATTCACCACCGCCTTGTTGCTGGCCGGGTTCGCGGCGCTGCCGCGCGCCCCGCTGCTGGCCGGGCTGTGGTTCGGGCTACTGACGCTGAAGCCGCAACTGGGCGTGATGCTGCCGTTCTTCCTGCTGGCGCGCCGGGAGGTCAAAGCCATTCTGGCCGCCTGCCTCACCGCTCTGGTGCTGAACGGCGCCAGCGCGGTGATCTATCCGGCGCGGCTCTGGCGGCTCTGGTGGCGGACATTGCCGGCCTATCAGGACAGCTATTTCCACGCCGCCAAAGCGCTCAATCTCAACATCCTCATCACCCCGTCCGCCAACATCGTCGCGCTTGGTGGGAGCATTGGCCTGGCCTGGGCGGTGCAGATGCTGTGCGCGCTGGCGATGGCCGGGGTGGTGATCTGGGCAGCCCGGTGCGCGCCCTACCGGTTGGCGGTGGCGGTGACGCTGGTGGCGGGCTTCCTGGCGCAGCCACATGCTTATGCCTATGACAGCATCGCCGTGGTGGCCGCGCTCGCGCTGGCGCTGGAGGCACGGCCGGGGACGGGCTGGGTGGCGGCGGGAATGGCCACCTATCTGGCGCCGTTGCTGCTGCTCTCGCCCTGGCACCGGGCCTTTATCGACGCGCCGCTGCTCGCCGCATGCCTGACGGGCATCATCACCCTTGCGTTCGCGGCGCGAAACGGCGCAGATTCAAACCATGAGCCAGACCCTTTACTACCCCCCCTCGCCTGAACAAACCCTGTTCCACGGCGTCATCACCCGGCGCTGCGCCGCCCTGCTGCTCGATATGATCGGCATGGCCTTGTTCGGCTGGGCGATGGTCTTCGCCATCGCGATCTTCGGGGTGCTCACCTTCGGCTTTGGCTGGATCGCCTTTCACATCCTGCCCTGGCTGCCCCTCGTCTATTACACGCTGCTGATCGGCGGCACCGGCGCCACGCCGGGCCAGCGGCTCACCGGCATCGTCGTCCGCCAGGACGCGACCCTGGCGCCCCCCAGCCTGGCCCAGGCCTTTGTCTGGACGCTGCTGCTCTGGTTCAGCTTCGCACTGGCCGGGCTGCCTTTCCTGCTCGCCTTCCTCAATCCGCGCCGGCGCGCGGCGCATGACATGCTCAGCGGCCTGACCCTGATGCGTGTTGCGCAAATTCCTTATTGACGCGGACACTCCCAGACCCAAACATATCATCCGAATGAGCTTCAAGCCCGCCAGACGTCCGCATTTCTTCTATACCACGGCACCGCTGCCCTGCCCTTATGTCCCGGGCCGGACGGAGCGCAAGGTGGTGACCGAGCTTGCGGGCGTGTCTGCCGAGACACTGCATGACCGGCTGAGCCGGGGCGGTTTTCGGCGCAGCCACAACATCGCCTATGCGCCGGTCTGCGCCGGCTGCAATGCCTGCGTGCCGATCCGCATCCGCGCGCATGAATTCGAGCCGGACCGCACCCAGCGGCGCATCGAGAAGCGCAATGCCGATCTCCTGGTGCAGGAAATGCCGCCGCGGGCCACCGCCGAGCAATATGCGCTGTTCCAGGCTTATCAGCAGGCACGGCATGGCGATGGCGATATGTCGACCATGAGCTTCTATGATTACCGTGCCATGGTCGAGGACACACCGATCGAAACCTCGCTGGTGGAATTCCGCCTGCCCAGCGGCCAGTTGGTCGGCGCCTGCCTGACCGACCGGCTGGGGGATGGGCTCTCGGCGGTGTATAGTTTTTTCGAAACTGAGATGAACGCGCGCTCGCTCGGCACCTACGCCATCATCTGGCTGGCGCGCCGGGCGGTGAGTTTGCGCCTTGAGCATGTCTATCTCGGCTATTGGGTCGAGGACAGCCGCAAGATGTCCTACAAGGCGAAGTTCCACCCCAGCGAGGTGTTGCGCGGCGGGGTGTGGCGCGCCTTGGGCGAGGCCGCCACGCTGCCGGCCTGCATGATCTCCCAGCCCGCCTGATCCGGGCTGGACGCCCCTGCCCATCGCCCCCATCTGATCTCTGTTACTGCAAAAGGGGTGATTTTCCATGGCGGGGTCCCGCTCATCTTCCTCCACGGCGTTGCGGGTTGCCGCTATCGCCTTGCCGGTGCTGGCGCTGGCCGGTTGCGCCGCGCTTTACACGCGCCCTCCGGTCGGCAATGCGCATGTGCCCGAACCGCTGAAGCCGGTCGCGCTGCATGAATATCTCGGCCGCTGGTATGAGCTGGCGCGCTATGACCAGTCTTTCGAGAAAAATTGCGACGCGGTGACCGCCGATTACAGCCTGCGACCGGACGGCAAGATCGCCATCGTCAATCGCTGCACCAAGCCGGACGGCAAGGAACAGGTGGCGCATGGCACCGCCAAAATCGTTCCCGGCTCCGATGGCGCCAAGCTGAAGGTCAGTTTTTTTGGCCCGTTCTATTTCGGCAATTACTGGGTGCTGGACCATGCGCCGGATTATGCCTGGTCGATCGTCGGTGACCCGTCCGGGCGATATCTCTGGATATTGGCGCGCAACCCCCATCCGGATGCGGCGGCCTTGCGGATGCTGATCAACCGCGTGGCGGCGTTGGGCTACAACACCAACCAGCTGGTAATAACCCGCCAGCCCTGACAAAAAGCCGCCTCGCAAGAGGCGGCTTTTTGTTCGCAAAAGTTTTTGGGGGTGTGGGGACTTTTTTCAAAAAGTCCCCACAAACGTTTGGGGTGTGGCACCGGCAGTGCCAACACCCCAGCGTTTTGCAGCCCGTTTTGAGCAAAACTTTTAATACCAATCCCGGATGCGCCCACCGATTGCCCCCGCGACAGCGGCGATGAAGGCGCCGATGAGCGCCGAGAAGAAGGTGTAGATCGCCGCCGCCGCCGCGCTCTTGCGCGCCGCATTGGCCACCTGCTTGGCCTTGGTGATGTCCGCCTGCTCATGCGTCAGCACGTCATTCACCCGGGCCTGGGCGGACGCCTGATCCATGCCAGTCGCGGCCATCACCAGCGTCGCGAGGTAATCCTTGTCGGCTTGCGGGGCGTTGCCGGTGACGGCGGATTGCGTCAACACCGCGCTGGCATCGTCGCGGATCTGCTGCGGTGTCATGCCCGGCAGGGAGAGCCCGGCAGCCGTACCGCCGCTCCCCGACGCCGCGGGACGCAGCAGCTCGCTCAGATAATAGGTCTGGGCGATCTTGGTATCCGCCGCCTTGGAGGCCGCATCGGAACCCAGCCGGACGGCGTTCGAGCCCGCCATCGCCAGCGCGCCGACCGTGATCAGCAGCGCCACCGCCCAGGCCAGGAAGCCATGCGCGGTATCGCGGAAGCCGACCTCATCGGTATGCACCGCCACCCATTTGGTGCGCAGCCGCCCGGCGATGAAGCCGCCGAAGAAGGACGCCACCCACTGCACGATGATCAGCCACACCGCCGCCATGATGGTGAAGCCCACCGCCGAAACACCCTGGCCAGCCCAGGGAGATACGGAAGCGAGGCCAAGACCGGCGCCAAGGATGGTGAGAATGATGGCGATCGCCGCGGCGGCGACACCGCCCGCGAAAATCGCCGCCCAGGAAACAGCGGACTGGCTCGAAACCGGCGCCGCCGCCTCAACCGGCGTTGCGTAAACCTCGCTCATTGCGATCTCCTCAGTGGAAGAGCAGGAGCAGGATGATGATGATCGGCAGCGGAATGCCAAGCAGCCAGAGCAGGATATACGGCATTGCAAAACCCCCTTGAGCAGATATTGTTACCGGGCAGAATTTTGGCCCCACGCGCTTTGCTTCAAGCGAAGATTACATAGATGACGCGAATGACATGGCGGCGTTAGCGCGGCCGTGATTTGGGTGGGCGGTTCGGTTTTAAAGGCCGCTGGCGTGACGGCTGCTTGCGTCCGCCCGAACGTTTTGCAGCCTTTTTTGTAAAAAAGGCTGCACCCAAAAAACTTTTGCTAAATTATTTTTGAGCTGTTTGTCAGAAGCCGAACATATGGTCGAGCGAAAAGCCGCCGGACGCATCCTCCAACCCATGGAAGCCGAACAGCCGGCAGGTGACATCGCGGATCAGCACATAGCCGGTCTCGCCCGCCGCGCGCAACGAAGCTTCCGAAAAATGCTGGCTTGGCCTGACGATATGCGAACCGGAACAGGCGATGGCGAGCTGCGCCGTCTCCAGCTTCACCCCCTGCCCATCATAGAGTTCCAGCACCGTGCTAGATGTTTCCAACCACGGGCCGGAGGCCGGGTAGATCAGCACGCAGAAACTCTCGCGCCCGCCAAAGCCCAGTTTCAGGAACAGCCTGGTGGAGAGCCCGGGCGGCTTGCCGGTATAGCTCTGCGGCTCGTTCTTATAGACCATCAGCGTGTTGAAAATATGCGCGCCGAAGCTGCTCTCCGCCGCATGATTATTGGCGCGGTCCTCAAAGCGGAACAAAGCGTGCAACCAGCCATCCGCCTCGCCGCCCTCGCGAAAATCATAGACCAGCTCGGCATGGCCGCCTTCGGGCAGCGCGTCGGGGGCCAGCACATCGTCGAGATCCACCGCGAAATCATGATCGCGCGGCAGCCGGCCGAGAAACCGCTCCGCCACCTTGCCGCCATCCGGCGCGAACACATCCAGGCGCAACGGCATGTCGCGCTCGGCCTCCACCATCGGGGTCGGCAGCGCGATGGTGCGAAACCGCCCGCGCGGCAAAATCGGGAAGGGCAGTAGAAAGCCACGCCCCATCGCCGGATGCAGGGTTTTGATGCCGGGGTCGGGCTTGAGGTCCGCCCGCTCGACATTCACATGCGCGATACGGGTCCGGCCCTCACGCACCACCTCGTAGCGCGGGCGCACCACATGACGGCCGGCCCGAACTTCGAGCTGGGCGGGCCAGCGCAGATCCGGAAACAGCTCGGCCACGTCCAAGGCGCGGGTGGCGAAAGGCGGGATCTCCTCCTCCAGCGCCACAGGGGCATCCGCCCCCATGCGGTCCAAAGCAAAATCACCGGCCGGGATCGGCACGGCGTGGCTGTTCTGGATCCAGAGGATCACCCGCTCATCCGCGCGCGGCGCCGGCAGCCCGGCGAAACGCGCCGAGGGCCAGGCATTGGCGTCATGGGTGCAGGAGAGCGAGGCGCCGTTATCGGTGGCGTAGGTATCCAGCGCGTATTTCACCACATCATGCCCGGCGACGCCGATGGCGTGGATGAACAGCTGCCCGGTGAAGGGCTTGAGCCCGAAGCGGGCGCGGATCTCGCGGCTGTCCAGCACATAGCCGCCGGTGCCGGAAGGCGCGCGCTGCGACCATTCGGCGAGAACCTGCCCGCCCTGGCCGAACAGAATATGCTGGAACAGCACCTCCTTCGCGCCATAGCCGGCCCAGTAATTGGCCGTGGTCAGGCGGGTGGCGAAGCGGTCATCATCGCGGAAAAACACGAAATTGGTGGCGAAATTGCGCGGCTCCAGATAGCGCTTCGGCTCGGAGAGCCACGCTTCCGGCAGCTTCACCGCATCCAGCGTCACCAGCTCCGCACCCGGCGGCAGCAAAGCGTGCAGATGCTGGGCGCGCTTGGCGGCATCGAAGGCGGCCAGCAGCACCGTGCTCACCCGCGCCTGCGGCAGCTCGGTCAGCGGCCGGGCGATATATCCTGCGCGCGGCTGGCCCAGCGCCAGCGTGTCCTGCACATAAAGCCCCTCGATCTCGAAATCCGGGCAGAGGGCCAATAGCGGCCCGGCGATGCCGTCCGGGTCAAACAAAGCCACGGCCCCGGCGCGCGCGGCGAGGGCGGCCAGCGCCTTGGCGGCCAAAGGATGCGAGAGCGCCTTATAGACGACATTGCCGCCGCGCAGATTGTCGAAGGTCTCGATATCCAGCATTCACTAAACTCCGAGGCGCCGGCGCAGCTCCTGGCCCGCCCATTCCGTGTCATCCAGAGGCGCTGTATCCCACAGCTCCAGCCGCCCGGCAAAATCCCGCACCCGGCCATCCTGTACCAGAGCGTCCATGAAGGCGCCGATGCGCGCGGACTTACCCGGCAGCCGTGCCAGCAAGACCGGCGCGCTGGTGGCCACGGCCTCGGAGACCATGGAGACGCTGTCGGCGGTGACGATGATGGCATCGGCGCAGGCGAGCATGCCGAAATACGGGTTCTCGCCGGTGAAATCCCAGATCCAGGCGCCCAGCGGTTCCAGCGCCGCGCGCAAGGCCGCCACCACCTCAGGCGCGGTGCGGCGCGACGGGGTGATCATCAGCCCCGCCCCTTGCCGCGCCAGCGCCGCCAGCTGGGCGCCGAGCGCCAGGCCCTCGGCGGCCTCGAATTTATAGCGCCCGTTGGAGCCGCCCAGCAGCACCGCGACCAGAGGCCGGGGCAGATGCGCGAAGCGCGGCGCCCAGATGTCCCGCTCCGCCGCCAGCCGCGCCTGGGTCACGCGGTGCAGGGCGGTGCGGGTGACGATGACATTCGGCCCCTCGATGCCGTCATGCCGGCCGGCCAGAATCGCATCGAATTTCGAAAGCGCCATGCGCGGATGCTGAATGCACACCGCCTTCACCTCACGTGACCGCAGTGCCGCCGCCACCCGCGCCCCGGCCCCGCCGGCGCCAATCACCACCGGCGGCAACGGCCCCGCGAACAGCTCTGCTGCCACCGCCCAGCGCGGATTGAACCAGAAATTGGTGGGGATATGCGCCCAGGGGGTGCGAAAGCGCAGCGGCCGGAATTCCGCCGCCAGCCCGGCCGCCTCGGCCAGCCCCAGCGCCTGGGATTTCAGCCCGGCCAGATCGGTACAGATGATGCGCGCGTCAAGCATGATAGGCTGGGCTTTGCGGGGTGCGCGCGCGCCCGTCAACCCGGCCGGATTGCGCCGGCCTCCGGCTTCGCTAGAGTGTTGTTCATGACGACAGGCTCCGCCTCCGCCCTGCCGAATGACCTGCCCTTCTTCACGGTGGACATTCCGCCGCCGGATCTATCCGCCCATTTGCAGGGCAATACCGGGGTGCAAGGCTTCACCTGCCGCGACTCCGGCCGCCCCGGCCCGCATGTGGTGCTGGTTTCGTTAATCCACGGCAATGAGTTCGCCGGCGCCATCGTGCTGAAGGAGCTGCTGGAGAGCGGCTTCACCCCGCTTTGCGGCAAGGTCACGCTCGGCTTTGCCAATCTCGCCGCCTATGCCCGCTTCGATGCCGCCAACCCGATCGCCTCGCGCTATGTCGAAGAGGATATGAACCGGGTCTGGGATGATTTCGCCTTGTTCGGGGTGCGCCGCTCGGCGGAGCTGGACCGGGCGCGGGAGATCAAGCCGATCATCGATTCGGCCGACATGCTGCTGGATTTGCATTCCATGCTCTGGCCCTCGAATCCGGTGCTGCTTTGCGGCGCCGGGCCACGCGGGCGGGCTTTGGGCCAGGCGGTGGGCACGCCGGGGCTGGTGGTGGCCGATACCGGCCATGCCGGCGGCAAGAGGCTGATCGATTATGGCCGCTTCACCGAGACCAGCCCCAACGGTGCGGCCTGCCTGCTGGTGGAGGCCGGGCCGCATTGGCGCCACAGCGCGGTGGCGCAGAGCCGGGCGAGCGTGATGGCGCTGCTGCGCCATGCCGGAATGATCGAGGGGCCGGCCCCGACGCCATCATCGCACTTCGCCGAGGTGGTGAGCGTGATCACCGCGCGGACCAACCGGTTTGCCTTCGTGCGGGATTTTGTCGGGGGCGAGGTGATCGCGCAGGCGGGGACGCTGATCGCGCATGACGGCGATGCCGAAATCCGCACGCCGGAGGATGATCTGATCATGATCATGCCGAGCCTGAAGGTCAGCCACGGGCATACGGCGGTAAGGCTGGCGCGGCCGGTAAGATAAGGGGCTGTCCCAGATCTTCATTTACCGGGACATTATGTCGATCCTTCGAGGCGTTGACGGTATTAGCCTGAAAGTGATCAGGGACAGCCCCAAAAATTTTTACGCCTGCGGCGCCTTCTTCATATCGGCGCCAATGAATGTCGGAATCGCCAGCAGCATCTGGCCGTGATCCAGCACCGGCAATACCGGCCCCGGCTTCAGGCTCGCGAAATCTGGTGCGAAACGCTCGTAAGTTTGCATCAACGCGCCCGGCATCGCGATGATCAGCACATCCTTGCCCAGCAAACTTGCCGGCGGCGTGGTGAACGCGAACTGGTGCGGCTCCGGCCCGAACACTGTCACCGGCAGCTTGATCCCGTCGCGGCGCAGCGCATAGCCGATCTTCCCGGCATCGAACCAGCGCTGCGCGGCGATCGCATCGATCCCCGGCGGCAGCGCCGGGCCGATGCTGGTCCAGTCCACCGCCTGCAACATCGGCGATTTGCCGGGCTTGAAGCTATGCGCCAGCAAAGGCGGCAGCCCGAACTGCACCAGCGCCACGATGATCAAGGACGCCGCCACCAGCAACCCGCCAGTGATGGCGGCCACAATCCGCAGCATCCGAACCGACCGGCGCGTTGCCCAGTCCCCCAGCAGCGGAAACAGCATCAGATAGCCGGGTGCGGCCCAGTGAAACAGAATATGGGTGGAGGACCAAAACCCGACCACGGCAAATAGCAGCACCGGAATGATCGCCGCCCAGCCCAGCAGCCAGGAGACCCGCGCCGTCGCACCGGCCAGAAAAGCACGAACGAGCAGCCAGACCATCGGCGCCCAGAGCCAGGGCAGCACGAACAACGCCTCCCCGCCCCAGATGGAAAGCGGCATCAGCGGTCTGATCCGAACCCCCTCGGCCCGCCCGCCCTGATAGCCGAAGCTCGCCCAATGATGCTGCGCATTCCACACCACCACCGGCGCGAACAGGGCCAGCGCCAGCACCACCCCCAGCCATGGCCAGGGCCGCGCCAGCTCGCGCCGGCCCACCTTGTCCAGCAGCACGCCCAGCGCCGCGCCCACGAGCACCAAGGCCGCGCTATATTTGGAGAGCATCGCCAGCCCGGCGAACAGCCCCGCCGCCAGCCACCAGCGCGGCGCCGGCTTGCCCTCCGGCAGCCCCAGCGCGCGGATCAGCGCGTAGAGGACCGCCAAAAGCGCCGTATTCAGCGGCCCATCCGGCAGCACCCAGCTCCCGAAGGCGAGGGAAAAGACCGGCGACAGGCTGTAGGCCAGCACCGCCCAGAACGCGGCCTTCACCCCATACAGCCGCGCCGTGACCAGATAGAGCAGCCAGGAGGCAACGCCGGAGAGCAGCACGAAGGGCAGCCGCACCACGATCGGCGCCGCCGACCCGAACAGATGCCGCGCCCCCAGCTCCAGCCACCAGGAGGCGAGCGGATGGTCGAAATAGGAGGCGGCGAAATGCGAACTCGCCGCCACCATGTAGCTTTCATCGATCCCCAGCCCGGAGAAGGCGGCCAGGATCAGCCGGAACAGCAGCGCGGTAAGGACGACCAGCAGGGCGGATTTCATGCGCGCCTGCATCGCAACCGGAGACCGGCTTGGCAAGCCTCTACCAATTCCCCTGCCATGCGCGTATATCCGCGCAATGTCCGCTGAATCCATCCAACTGAATGAGCAGATCGGCCGCTCGGTCGCCCTGCTGAGGAGGCATCTTTGACTGGGATGCCGCAGTCCTAAAGCTCGCTGAGCTGAACCACCGGGCCGAAGACCCGAATCTCTGGAGCGATGCGGAGGCCGCCCAGGCGGTGATGCGCGAGCGCAACCGCCTCGCCTCGATGGTCGATGGCGTCAACGCCATCGAAACCGAAACCAAGGACACGCTCGAGCTGATCGAGCTGGCCGAGGCCGAGGGCGATGAGGGTATGGTGAAGGATGGCCTGGCCACGCTGGAGCGCCTGGCCGCCACCGCCAAGGAGAAGGAGATCGAATCCCTGCTCTCCGGCGAGGCCGATAGCCGCGATGCCTTCATCGAAATCAATGCCGGCGCCGGCGGCACCGAAGCCCAGGATTGGGCGCAGATGCTGGCGCGCATGTATCTGCGCTGGGCCGAACGCAAGGGCTTCAAGACCGAGATCATGGAGGAATCCGAGGGCGAACAGGCCGGGATCAAATCCATGACCATCCAGATCTTCGGCACCAACGCCTATGGCTGGCTGAAGACCGAAGCCGGGGTGCACCGGCTGGTGCGCATCTCGCCCTTCGATGCCAATGCCAGGCGCCAGACCAGCTTTGCCTCGGTCTGGGTCTATCCGGTGGTCGATGACACGATCGAGATCGAGATCAACCCGGCCGACTTGAAAGTGGACACGTTCCGCGCCTCCGGTGCCGGCGGCCAGCACGTGAACAAGACCGAATCGGCGATCCGTATCACCCATATCCCGACAGGCATCGTCGTCGCCTGCCAGACCGACCGCTCCCAGCACCGCAACCGCGCTACCGCGATGAACATGCTGAAAGCGCGGATGTATGAGCAGGAGCTGCAGAAGCGCGAAGCCGCCTCCGCCGCGACCGAGGCGGCGAAGACCGATATCGGCTGGGGCCACCAGATCCGCTCTTACGTGCTGGCCCCGTACCAGCTGGTGAAGGATCTGCGCAGCAACCACGAAAGCGGCAACCCGGCCGCGGTGCTGGATGGCGCCCTGGACCCGTTCCTGGCCTCGTCGCTGGCGGCCCGCGTGGGCGCCACGCGCTCCGAAGCCTCGGCGATGGCGGACTAAAAAGGGGCCGAAAGGCCCCTTTCATTTGCAAAAGTTTTTTGCGCCGCTTTTTTTCAAAAAAAGCGGCAAAAAACGCGGGGGCGGCGGCACG
>NZ_JH976207.1:730278-732013 GCF_000306035.1 Acidocella sp. MX-AZ02 | reverse complement strand
AAAAAGCGGCAAAAACGCGGGGGCGGCGGCACGAAAGCCGTCACAACCCCATATCTTCGTGGGGACTTTTTGAAAAAAGTCCCCACACCCCCAAAACTTTTGCTCCGTTACGCGGCGTGCGGCAAAGCCGGGGCTTCAACCGTCTGCGGCGCAGACTTGGCGGTGACGATCTCGATGCGGCGCGGCTTGGCGCTTTCCGGTATCACCCGGCGCAGGCTCACATTCAGCAAGCCGTTATTCAGCTCCGCCCCATCCACCACCATATGCTCGGCCAGCACAAACCGGCGCTGGAACGCCCTCGTGGCGATACCGCGATGCAGGAACTCGCCCTTCGCCTCCTCGGCCAAATGGCCGGCGACCAGAAGCGCGTTGTCCTTCACCGTGACCTCGATATTTTCCGGCGCGAAACCGGCAACCGCAAGGCTGACCCGATAGGAATCTTCCCCGGTTTTTTCGATATTGTAAGGGGGATAGCTGGCGGAATCCTGCGGCAGCGTGTCCACGAGCCGGGCGAGACGATCAAACCCGACGGCGGTACGGAACAAAGGCGCGAAATCATAGGTCATGTGTAACCTCCTTCAAAAGCAAGGTCGAAAAAACATCTGTTTTGAACAGCTCCTGCGATCCCCGAAACGGCGAACCGTATGAGCGCCCGGCCCCTCATCGAGGCGACCGCGCATCGGATATAATAAGCGTTTTTTTGCGCGCTTCAAGAAAAAATGAATAGCGGGCGATTGCGCAAACCGACGCAACATCCTTCTATCGCGCAACAATCCGCAACCGAGGCGCCATGCTGAGCCTGTTCATCGCCGCCCTGCCCGCCTTGTTCATCTGGGAAATCGCCTCGATCAAGGTGAATGTGCGGCTGCCGAAGACAACGCGCAAGCGCATGTTCAAGCTCGGCGCGCGCTTCGCCATCCTGGCGCTGATCATCGAAATCCTGGAAGGGCTGGTGCCGGAGAGTGGCCTCTCCCCGGTGGCGCATGCGGCGGTGGGCGCCCTGCTGCTGGCCGCGGTGCCGGAGGAGCTGGTAAAATTCGCCGCCGTCAGCCGCTTCGGCAAGAAAGAGCTGAACGAGATCGGCCCCGGCATCGCCATTCTCATCGCGGTGGGCTGCTCGCTCGGCTTCGCGGTGCTGGAGAACAAGCTCTATGTGGTGCATGGCGGCTTTGGCGCCTGGCTGGTGCGCGCCGTCACCGCCGTGCCGATGCACGCGATTTTTGGCTTCACCATGGGCAGCTTCATGGCCCTGGCCTGGCAGCAGAAAGGCGGCGCCGATAGCCGGCTGATCCTGCTCGCCCTGATCGTGCCGATCAGCTTCCATTTCTCTTATGATTTCCTGCTCAACCTGCATCACGAGCTGCCGCGCCTGCGCTGGCCGATGCAAATTCTGCCGCCGGTGATGCTGGTGGAAGGCATTTTTGCCCTGGTCCTCACCAACCATGCGGTGAACGGCAAAACCGCGCTTTATGGCCATCGCGATCCGGTGGATGCCAGCGGTCACCGCGCGCTGGTCTTCTCCGCGGTGATGCTGGCGCTGACCGTGCTGGTGCTGGCCGTCGCCTTGCATTTCCCCGGCGCCCACGGGCTGCTGATGTGCGCGGCGCTGCCGCTGGTGTTCACGCTGGATATGGGGCTGGTCGCGATGGCCAGGGCGAATGGATATGCGTGATGGACGTTCGGGCGCCGGCGCTTCTCTCAATAAGCCCCGGCGTTTGGCGCCGCTTTTTTGGGG
>NZ_JH976207.1:727172-730178 GCF_000306035.1 Acidocella sp. MX-AZ02 | reverse complement strand
GCGGCGCCAAAAAACTTTTGTAATTTTTATAACAACACTTTACCCAGCCGCCGCCACCAGCGTACCGCCGGTAAAGCGCCAGATCCGGTCCAGATGCTCCACCCCGGTCAGACGATGCAGGATCAGCAGCACGGTGCGGCCCTCCGTCGCGGCATTGAACACCCGGAAGAATTCCTGCTCGGTCGCCGCATCCAGCCCGGCGCAGGGCTCGTCCAGCAGAATGATCGGCGCGTCCATCAGCAGCGTGCGGGCCAGCGCCAAACGCCGCCCCTGCCCGCCCGAGAGCGTCGTCCCGCCCTCGCCCAGCCAGCTCTCCAGCCCCTCGGGCAGCGCCCGCACCACATCCGCCACCTGCGCCGCCTCAAGCGCCGCCCAGAGCCGCGCCTCGTCCGCCGCCGGATCGCCCAGCAGCAGATTATTGCGGATGCTGTCGGCAAATAGATGCGTGGTCTGGCCCAGATAAGCGATGCGCTGGCGCAGCGCCTCCGCCGGCAATTGCGCGATATCCACCCCGCCAAAACGGATCTGACCCGAGACCGGCTTGATCAATTTCAGGATCAGCGCCGCGATGGTCGATTTCCCCGCCCC
The DNA here is from genome assembly GCF_000306035.1 of Acidocella sp. MX-AZ02. Lineage (NCBI taxonomy): Bacteria > Pseudomonadati > Pseudomonadota > Alphaproteobacteria > Acetobacterales > Acidocellaceae > Acidocella > Acidocella sp. MX-AZ02. Next base: position 729,590 of record NZ_JH976207.1, on the reverse strand, counting down.
TGACGGCCCCAGAATCGCCGTACGCGAGCCCTCCGGCAGCTGCAGAGAGAGGTTTTCGAACACGAAGGGCCGGTCCGCGCCGTAGCGGAAGCTCACATGCTCGAAGGCGATGGCGTTGCGCCTCGGCATCGCCATCGGCATTGCCGGCTCGGGCACCGGTGCTGGCGCATCCGCCGCCTGCACCACCCGAACCGCCGCCATCTTTGCCTGGCCGTAGAGCAGCCCGGCGCGCGGCAGGCCGATCACCGACTCAAAGCCAGCCGTCAGCACCAGCACCGCGGCCACCGCCTCGATCGGCAGGCCGAAAAACCCGAGAATGATCGCCAGCAGAATGCCGGCCTGGGCGGCGATGAAAGCGATGGCGTTCAGCCGCGCCCCCTCCCCCACCAGCTCGCGCTGCGCGGCCAGAAGCTGCGCCTCGCGCGCCTGCACCTCGGCCAGCATGCGGCCCTCGGCGGCGAAGATTTTCACTTCCCGCAAACCATGCAGCGCATCCAGGGCGGCAGTGCGCAAGCCGGCCATCGCCAGCCCGGCCTTGGCCGCATTGGCCTGCGCCGCCCGCGCCGCGCGCCAGGGCAGATAAAAAGCCACGACGGCAAAGGGCAGCAGCGCCAGCACCGCCAGCCCATGCTCGGCCCACAGCACCCAGCCCAGCACCGGCAGCAGCACCACAGCGCTCAGCAGCGGCACGAAAATCCGCAGGAACAGCCCGTCCAGCGTGTCGACATCATTCACCAGCCGGGAGAGCGCATCGCCCGAGCGGCGCAGCCCCAGCCCGCCGGCGGCGCTGCGCGCCAGCCCGCGAAACAGCCAGATCCGCAAATCCCCCAGCGCCCGGAAAATCGCCTCATGCCCGACCACACGCTCGCCATAGCGCAACAGCACCCGCGCCACGCCCATCCAGGAGAGCAAAGCCGGCACCGTCAGCGCAAAGCCGGCAATGGCCAGCGCCAGCGCATGGCCGGAGAGGCCCATCATGGTGATCGCCGCCAGCAGCGCCGCCAGCGCCAGCAGCACGGCCAGCGCCAGCCAGCCCGGATGACGCAGCCAGAGGCCGGTGACGCGCGACAGCGGGCTCATGCCTGCGCCCCCCGCCAGCTGGCATAGCGCAAGGCATCGAGATCCACCCGCTTGGCACCGATGGTCTTGGCGAGATCCAGCGCCTGGGTGGAATGGGTGGCCAGCACCACGGTACGCCCGGCGGCGAGATGCTTCAGGCTTTCCAGAATATCGCGCTCCACGGCGGGGTCGAGATGCGAGGTCGGCTCATCCAGCAGCAGCAAGGGGGCATCCTTCAGAAAGGCGCGGGCGATGGCGATGCGCTGCGCCTGCCCGCCGGAAACACCGAACCCGCCCTCGCCCAACGGCGTGCGCACACCTTGCGGCAGTGCCGCCACCAGCTCCTCCAGATGCGCGTTGCGGATGGCATCCTTCAGCTCATCCTCGCTCGCGGCGGGGTTGGCGAAGCGGATATTCTCCTCGATCGTGCCGGCGAAAATCACCGGCTTCTGGCCGATCCAGCCCAGCATCCGGGTGCGCGCCGCCGGCACCAGATCCTCCAGCACCGCGCCATTGATGGTGATGCGCCCGCCCTGCGGCGCCAGAAAGCCCAGGATCAGGTCGATGATGGTGGATTTGCCGGTGCCCGAGGCGCCGGTGAGCAGCAGCATCTCGCCGCGCCCGACCTTGAAGGAGAGATCCTCAACCACCGGCCGCGCCGGGTCCCAGCCATAGGTGACATGCTCGAAGGCCAGCGTGACCCCCTGCGCGGCGACGGAGCGTATATCGACCGGCGGCACCGGGGCCGGGGCATCCGGCAAAGCGGACAGCTCCTCGGCCACCGCCTCCACCGCCATGCGGTCGCCATAAACCGCCGAGAACGCGCGCAGAGGCGCGAAAAACTCCGGCACCAGCAGCACCAGGAACAGAGCAGTCGGCGCCAGCTCATGTGCGCCGTGCAAGGCCGGGGCGAACCGCACCACGATCAAAATCAAAGCCGCCGCCGCCGCCAGATCCAGCGCCGTGGAGGACAGGAAGGCGACCCGCAGCACCCGCATGGTGCGCTCCCGCAACTCCCGCGCCGCACCGGCCAAAGCCCGCGCCTCATCCTCGCTGCGCCCGGCCAGCACGATCGTGGAAATGCCGCGAATGCGGTCCATGAAGCGCACCTGCAGCCGGGTCATCGCCAGAAACTGCTTCTTCGCGGCGATGCCCGCACCGATCCCCGCCACCGCCATGGCAAAGGGCACGAACAGCCCGGCGAGGATGAGGATCAGCCCGCTGCGCCAATCCAGCAGCAGCGCCACCAGCCCGATCAGCCCCGGCCCGATGATCGCCATGCCGGTGGCGGGCACCCAGCGGGCGTGAAACCCGTCCATCGCCTCCACCCGGTCCACCGCGCTGGCAGCCAGCTCGGCC
>NZ_JH976207.1:709134-727072 GCF_000306035.1 Acidocella sp. MX-AZ02 | reverse complement strand
GCTCATTGCGCAATTGCAGCCCAGCACGCGCCAGCACCGCCAGCGCGAAGACCAGCCCGGCGATGCTGGCTGAAATCCCGCCGCGCTGCACATGCAGCAGCGAGGCCAGCAGCCGTGCCGCCGCCCCGGCCTGGATGATGCCGCAGACCACCCCCAATCCGCCGAAGAGAAACGACAAATTCGCCGCACGAAACCCAAGTTTTTGTTCAGATTTTATCCAGGGTTTCGTGGCACTATTCATGGCGTTCTATCTAGCCTCCCCTCCCCAGCTTGCCCAGGGCTGGACGAGTGACAAAAAATGTTGAAAAGCCGCGCCAAATGATCATCGCCAGGACTCTCGAAGAGCTCACCGCCGCCCGCGCCACGCTGGGCGATGTCGGTTTCGTCCCCACCATGGGCGCCCTGCATGCCGGGCACCTGAAGCTCGTGGAGGCGGCGCGGGAAGCCGACCTTACCCCGGTTGCCAGCATTTTCGTCAACCCGACCCAGTTCGGCCCGAAGGAGGATTTCGCCCGCTATCCGCGCGATGAGGCCGGGGACATCGCCAAGCTCGAAGCGGCCGGCTGCAAGCTGGTCTGGATGCCTGGCGTCGAGGAGATGTACCCGGCCGATGCGGCGACGAGCATCCATGTCGCCGGCCCCAGCCAGCGCTGGGAGGGCGCCACCCGCCCCGGCCATTTCAACGGCGTGGCCACTGTGGTGGCCAAGCTATTCGGCCAGATACGCCCGCAGGCGGCGTTTTTCGGCGAGAAGGACTGGCAGCAGGTGCAGGTGGTGCGGCGGATGGTGGCGGATCTGCTGCTGCCGGTGCGCATCGTCCCGGTCCCCACCGTGCGCGAGGCGGATGGGCTCGCGCTGTCCTCGCGCAACGCCTATCTCAGCCCCGAGGAGCGCCGCGCCGCGCCAAAGCTGCACGCCGCCCTGCAGCATGCGGTGAAATATCTGCAACAGGGCAAGGAGCCGGCCGCAATTCTGCATCACACTCGCATGGAGCTCGCCGCCGCCGGCATGGTGCCCGACTATGTGGCGCTGGTGCAGGCGCAGACGCTGGAGCCGATCGCCGCACTGCAGACGCCGGCACGGCTGATCGCCGCAGCAAAACTCGGGCATGTCCGCCTGTTGGATAATCTGCCGATCGGCTAACAAAACTAACTATCATTTAACACCCTGGAAACAAGCGGATCATCCACAATCCGCTTGCGCGACTCTGTGTTTGCATGTAGGCCAACCGTCTCAACATCCAGGCCTTTCCTGCAATGTCAAAGCTGCCGCCGCCCGATGCGCTGAAACCCGAAGATAAACGCAAGGAGCCGCGCCAGCGCGTGCTCGGCCGGGCGAAACTCTATGTCGGCATGTTCAGCCCTACCGTCTATGATTGCCTGATCATGGAATATTCGGACAATGGCGCGCGGATCGAGACCAGCGCCGTGGTGCAGGTGCCGGATCTGTTCAAGATCCAGGTCGGCGAACAGCCGGCACGCCGGGCGCGCCGGGTCTGGAGCCGGGGCAATGCCGTCGGGCTGGAATTCCTGGATCCGCCGCCCAACGAATAACCGCCTTCAGACGAACGTCACCACCAGCCAGGCCGCCAGCGCCCAGCCGGCGCTGATCGATACCCCCAGAACCAGCCCCAACAGCGTGCCGACCTGAGTTTTGCCAAAGGCCGCGCGGCTGAGCGGAATCGGCAGTCGGCGCCCGAGCCAGAGATTGCTGGCCAATGCCCCCGCCACCCCCAGCAGCATGACCGGCGCCAAAGCCGGGCCTTTCACCAGCACCGCCACAACCGGCAGGCCGATAATCGCCAAAGCCGTCTGCGCGCAGACCAGATACGCCGCACGGCGCGGCGCCCGCGCCGCCACCGGGGCCGACGCGATGAGGGCCGGCATGTCATTCATCTGTGCCAGCACCGAGATGAAGAACAGCCCGAGCTGCCCGGCCAGAAACACCAGCAACGGCACCGTGACCGCCAGCCCGATCACCACCTTGCCGAGCAAAATCGCCACCACCGGGATCAAGGTGAGGGAACGATAGGCGATCTGCGAGACCAGCCCGGGAAAGCGCGCCAGCAGCCGGCGGTCCTTCGCCATCAGGCTGGAAAAGGCGCTGTGCCGGAACCGCGCCTGCTGCGCCCCCTCCCGCCCCGCCGGCCGGTAGCTGGCGGCACTGATCGCCCCGCGCGCGAACGGCCCGGCCAGGAACACCCAGACCAGGCAAAACACCAACGCCGCCAGCGCCAGCGCGGCCAGCAGCGGCGCTGGCTGACCCAGCAGACCGCGCGCGAAGAGATAAGCCAGCCCACCCCCGCTAGGCCCCGGCAGCAGCCCGGACCAGAACCCCGCCAGCGCCGCGTGCGGCACGAAATGCGGGGTCTGGCCGAGAATGAAGATGCCGACCCCGGTGAACAGCGCCAAAGAATGTCCGGCCCGGCGCGCCGCCATCGGCCCGATCCGCCCGACCAGCACCACCACCAGCGCGAAGGCCAACGCCGCCACCACCAGCGCCTCGGCCAGCAGCATCGGATAGACCGCGAGCGCCCAGAGCTGCCCGAAAATGATCAGCCCGTTGGCCAGCATCCCCGCCAGCAGCAGCCAGGGGGCGAGGATGCTCAGCGCCACGCCCAACATGCGCACCGCCAGCACCCGGTTGGGCGCAATCGGCGAGGCGAGCAGGAAATCCGCGTCGCCGCGGGCATAGAGCACGTCGATGCAGGCCATCATCGCGCGCGAGAACATCAGCACGAAGAGGAACGCGAGATTGATGTTGAGCGCCAGCAGCATGATCTCCGGCGCCACCGGATGGCGCATGATCAGATGCCCCACCAACACACCGAAAGCCTGGAACATCAAAATCACGATGCTCGCCGGCACCAGCACATAGCGATGGGTGCGCACGAGAATGGAGCCGCGCCACAGCACTTTCAGCTCATGGCGCAGCAGCCAGAGAAATCCGGGCGGCTTGAACATCAGCCGGCAGTGAGCTGGAGAAACACATCCTCCAGCGTGCCGCTCTCAAACCCTGCATGGCCGCGCAACGCCTCCAGCCCGCCCTCGGCCACAAGCGTCCCGCCAGCGAGAATGCCGATGCGGCTGGCCAGCCGCTCGGCCACTTCCAGAATATGGGTGGTGAGAATAATCGCCGCGCCATTCTCGACATGTCTGGTCAGCAGATTTTTCACCAAACGGGCGGAACCGGCATCCAGCCCGGTGAAGGGCTCATCCAGCAACAGAAATTTCGGATCATGGATCAACGCGCCGGCCAGCACCGTCTTCTGCTTCATGCCGCGCGAAAACCCCTCACAGCGCTCGGCCCGGTGCGGCCAGAGGCCCAGCAGGTCCAGCAGCTCATCGGCCCGGCGGCGGGCCAGATCCGGCGGCACCTGCCAGAGCCCGGCGATGAATTCCAGATATTCCAGCGGGCTCAGCTTGTCGTAAAGCAGTGGCTCATCCGGCAGCCAGGCCATGATCGCCTTCGCCCCCAGCGGGTCTTTTACCACGTCCCGGCCAAAAACCTCGATGCGCCCGGCATCGGGCGGGGTCAGCCCGGCGATCATCCGCAATGTCGTGGTTTTGCCGGCGCCATTGGCGCCGAGCAGCGCGTAAAATTCCCCCGGGCGGATGGTCAGGGTCAGCCCCTCCACCACCTTGCGCCCGAAGGATTTACTCAAGCCCTGCGCATTCAGCGCCCATGCGGTCTCCATGCCGCTAACCTACCGATGCGCGGCGGCGGCGGCCAGAGGCAATGACCTGAGCTTAGAGCAATATGTGTTTAGGTTGACGCGCCAGCGTCAAGATAAACACTTGAAATTGCTCGCTAAAACAAAACTTAGAGCCATCAAGCTAAAAGCTTGATGGCTCTAAAGGCTGAGCTCCGGCGCGTTGCTGCCCAGGATCTGCTGGATCGTCGCCTGCGCGCCCTGCAGGTCATGTCCGCCGATCTGCTGGCGGGCCTGCTCGATCTGCGCCACCACCGGATCCTGGCTCGGGTCATTGGCGCGCGTGGCCACGACACTGCGCTGCAGAATATTGGTCTCGGCGCGTTCCAGCGCCTCGTCTGCGGTGCCGGTCTGATGGCGCATCAGAGACTGGTTGGCGCTCATCAGCAGCATCGCCACATTCGCATCCGGGCCGACCTGAGGGGCCGGCGGCGTCGGCGCGATCGTGGATTTCGTATCCATGCCGTTGATGTTGCTGGCCTTGGGCGATAGCGGCAGCGAGGAGCGCGTGCCGATATCATTGCCAGGTCGCGCGCCGGTCATGCTCCGCGGCGCGCTCTGCGCCACCGCCAGCGGCGCCGCCAACAGCAACGCGCTGAAAATCATTGGTTTTGCCAAGCGCATTTGAAAGCTCCTGTTCATGAAACCAGCCGGGCGGCGAGCCGCCCGGCGTTTTCTAACGTTCCGTTAGATAAAGCCCAGCCTCACTGCGCCGGGACGGTGACCGCATGCGTGGTCTGGGTCGTCGTGGTGTTGCCGGGCGGCAGCATCGGCGCCGCCTGCGGCTGCACCTGGCCCGCGCTCTGCACCGTCTCGGTGGTCGTGGTCGTCGTCTGCGGCGGATTATCGGCGCAGGCGCTGAGCGCACCCGCCGCCACGATCATCGGAATCGCCAGCGCAATATTGAATTTTTTCATATCGCCCTCGCCTTAATCGTTGCCGGTTGTGGTCGTGGTCGTGGTCTTCTTCGAATAATAGGTCTGCGCCGGCACGCTGGTCGTCGTCGTGCTGTCGGAGGCCGCGCCGTTCACGTTGCCGTAGGTGGTCTTGGTGGATTGGTAGGAATTACCATAACCATCCGTGGCCTTGGTGGTTTCCGTGGTGCTCAGCGTACCGGGGGCGGGCGGCACCACCGGGGTGGGCGCGCTCATCGCCGGCGCGCTGGTCGTGGTGGTGGTGCTCTGCGAGTAGGTGGCACTCTGCGCCAGCGCCATCCCGCCCATCATCAAACTCGCGGCCATGCCAGCCATAAAACCGTATTTCATGGTCATTCTCCTTGCTGTTGAGTTCGACCGGAACAACGCCGCCACACCATCGGGCAGGAAGCGGGTTCAAATAATCGAACCGGGATCACGATCTTTCGTTTAGCAAATCGAATCTGGGCGCTGAGTGAGGCGGAAAAAGGGCCGCGCGATTAAAGCGCGGCAAGCCGAATGTTAGAAATGCCGCGCCGGCCTCTGACATTTCGCCGGGCGCATCGCGCAAAGGCTTGCGCTTTCAACAAATTTTAAAAAGGCGCGAAACCGCCGCGGGATTTCTACCGGTTTCATGAAAGCCCATTCATCCGGAGGGTGCCAATGAAAAAGCCGCCCGGAGGCGGCTTTTTCAGGAAGAGGTGGGGGGGGTTTGAAAAAACACCCCACCCCTCCGGCGGCTTTTCCCCGCCGCTGGGCGGCGGCGGAACCTTGGCCGCCTCCGCCCTCCAAAAACTTTTGCTCACAAACGAGGTTTTTCAGCCTTCCTGGCGGTAATTCGGCGCCTCGCGGGTAATCGCCACGTCATGCACATGGCTCTCGCGCAGCCCGGCGCCGGTGATGCGGCGGAACTTGGTCTGGGTCTGCAGCGCCTCGATATCCGCGCTGCCGGTATAGCCCATGCCAGCCCGCAAGCCCCCGACCAGCTGATGCACCACCGCCGCCATCGGCCCCTTATAGCCCACCCGGCCCTCGATGCCTTCCGGCACCAGCTTCAGGCTGTCCTTGATCTCCTGCTGGAAATAGCGGTCGGCGGAACCGCGCGCCATCGCCCCCAGCGAGCCCATGCCGCGATAGGATTTATAGGAGCGGCCCTGATACAGGAACACCTCGCCCGGCGCCTCATCGGTGCCGGCCAGCATCGAGCCGACCATTACCGCATCCGCACCCGCCGCCAGCGCCTTCACCATGTCGCCCGAGGCGCGGATGCCGCCATCGGCAATCGCCGGCACCCCGGCCTTGCGGCAGGTGGCGGCGGTTTCCATCACCGCGGTGAATTGCGGCACGCCGACACCGGCCACCACGCGGGTGGTGCAAATCGAGCCCGGCCCAATGCCGATCTTCACCGCATCCGCGCCGCTATCGATCAGCGCCTGCGCGCCCTCTGGCGTGGCGACATTGCCGGCGATGATCTGCACGGCATTGGAGGCCTGCTTGATCTTCGCCACCGCCTTCAACACCCCGTCCGAATGGCCATGGGCGGTGTCCACCACCACCACATCCACCCCGGCCTCGATCAGCGCCTCGGCGCGGGCCATGCCATCGGCGCCGACGCCGGTGGCGGCGGCCACGCGCAGCCGGCCCAGCTCGTCCTTATTGGCCAGCGGATAGGCCTGCGCCTTGTCCATATCCTTCACCGTCATCAGCCCCACGCAGTGGAAGGCCTCGTCCACCACCAGCAGCTTCTCCAGCCGGCGCTTATGCAGCAAGGCGCGCGCCTCCTCAGGAGACACCCCCGCCGTCACCACCGCCAGATTTTCGCGGGTCATCAGCTCATAGACCTTGGTGCTCAGATCCGTGGCGAAGCGCACATCGCGATGGGTGAGAATGCCGACCAGCTTGCCGTCGCGCTCCACCACCGGAAAGCCGGAGATGTTGTGCTGGGCCATCAGCGCGCGGGCATCTTCAAGGGTCTGGTCGGGATAGATGGTCAGCGGATTGACCACCATGCCGCTCTCGAACTTCTTCACCTTGCGGACCTGGGCGGCCTGCTCCTCGATGGTGAAGTTTTTATGAATGACGCCGATGCCGCCCTGCTGCGCCATGGCGATCGCCATTTGCGCCTCGGTCACGGTATCCATCGCCGCCGAGATCAGCGGGATGTTCAGCGAAATCGTGCGGGTAAGTTTGGTGGCGGTTTTCACCGTGGCCGGGAGAACCTGGGAATAGCCAGGCACCATCAGCACGTCGTCGAAAGCCAGCGCCTCCGCGATCCGGTTGGAGAGTTCCGTGCTGTGTGAAAAATCCGATGCCATCGCCAATGCCCACCTATAGAGACCTTGGCGGCTCCCATTATCCGGCTCTCCCGGCCCGCGCAAGTCGCATGTGCCATGCGCGCCGGGCGTAAGCGGCTTATGCCGGCCGAAAGCCGGTGGCGACCACGTACATCTCCTTGGAATCCTTGCGGCTGGCCGGGGGCTTGGCGTGCTTCACGCTGCGAAACCGCGCTTTCAGCGTGTTCAACATGTCCTTCTCCGCCCCGCCCTGGAACAATTTGGCGACGAAGGCGCCGTCCGGCGCCAGAATCTCGCAGGCGAAGGCCAAAGCCGTCTCGGCCAGGGCCATGATGCGGATATGGTCGGTGGCGACGTGGCCGGAGGTGTTCGGCGCCATGTCCGAAAGCACCAGATCCGCCTTGCCACCGAGCAATTCGGTCAACCGCGCCTCAATGCCCTCCTCCAGAAAATCGCCCTGGATGAAATCGGCCCCCGCCACCGGCTGGATCTCCAGCAGGTCGATGCCGACCACCTTGGCCGCCCCCCGCTCCAGCGCCACCTGGCTCCAGCCGCCGGGAGCCGCGCCCAGATCCAGCACCCGGCTGCCCTTGCCGATCAGCTTATATTTCTCATCCAGCTCGATCAGCTTGAAGGCGGCGCGCGAGCGCCAGCCGGCGGCCTTGGCGGCGGTCACGTAGGGGTCGTTGAGCTGGCGCTGCAGCCAGCGTTGCGAGGAGCTGGAGAGCTTGCGCGCATTCTTCAGCCGCACGGCATCCCGGCGGGGCGGCAGCTTGGAGGTCGGGTCGGTCATGCGTGCAGACGGGATTTATGAGCGTGCATGTCGCGCATCAGCCTCATCAACATGCCTTCGCGCAAGCCCCTATCGGCCACCATCAGCCGTGGCGCCTGCCATAATTCATGAATCGCGGCGAAAATGGCACAGCCGGGCAGCACGAATTCCACCCGCTCATGGCCGATGCAAGGATGGCGCGACAGCCCTTCGCGACCCAGCGCCCGGGCCTCGGCCAGCGCCTCATCGACCGCGCGGCGCGACAGCGAGACCCCATCCACCAGCCCGCGCTTATAGCGCTCCAGCTTCAGCGAGACCCCCGCCAGCGTGGTGACTGTGCCCGAGGTGCCGACCATCACCACCCCGCCGCGCCGGATTTCCTCGCCAATCCGATGCACCGCCTCGAACGGGCGCAGCATCGCAACGATATCCTCGGCCAGCCGGGAAAACCCCTCATTCTGGTAACAGGCGCCAGCGCAACGCTCGGAGAGCGTGACCACCCCCACCGGCAGCGAGAGATAGCCGATCAGCTCGGGATGCGGCCCGGCATCCAGCCGCACCCAGGCAATCTCGGTCGAGCCGCCGCCAATATCGAACAAAAGCGCCCGCCGCCCGGCCCGGCGCAGCAGCGGCGCGCAACTCTCCACCGCCAGCTCCGCCTCCTCGCGCGGGTTGATGATCTCCAGCGGCAAGCCCGTGGTCTCGCGCACCCGGCGGACGAATTCATGGCCGTTTTCCGCCTGCCGGCAGGCCTCGGTGGCGATGGCGCGCAGCCGGATGGGGCCGTTCAGCTCATCCCCCGCGAAGCGCCGGACCCGCTCCGCACAGATGCTGAGCGAGGCGATGGCGCGCTCCATCGCCAGCTCGGAGAGCTGCCCGGTTTCATACAACCCCTCCCCCAGCCGTACGACTCGGGAGAAACTATCGAGAATATGAAAGCCCTGCGCCGTCGGGGTGCCGACCAGCATACGGCAATTATTGGTCCCGAGATCGATGCCCCCGAACACGGCGCGGCGTTTTCCCCGCCGGTGGGAAACCGGCCGCGTCGGCTGCGCGAGGGAGAACTGACTGGCCATACTCTATATATTCGCGGAATATCCCAGCGGAGCAAGACGCAAATCCGCCCCCCGCAAACCCGACCCGCAGATTTTGTGTTGATTGAATGACAGACCGGGCTTGCCCCCGCCAAATGTCGATGCTAGATGCTCGCCACCGATACCGCTTGGGGGATAGTTTAGCGGTAGAACTTCCGACTCTGACTCGGACAGCCTTGGTTCGAATCCAGGTCCCCCAGCCAAAAAATCGGTAACCTCATGAAAAGTAAGGTCTTACGCGGACGGCCCAGCCCGCAGGACCTGCTTTGTGCCCAAATCTTCCCACAAAACTTCCCACATCACCCGCAAGGGCCGGACGTATTACTACCGGCGGCGTCTTCCTGGTTCGCGTTTCGGTGAGGTATGGATCAACCTCAAGACGCGAAACTACAGGGAAGCCGAGTACCTTGCCGGGATGCTGGATGCTGAATTTGGACGGGCCTTACCGCAATTGCGAGACCGGGCCATGAGCGCGGAGGCAGAGATACAGGCCATCCTCAAGGCCAAGCTCAAGACCTTCCTGGACGAGGACCTGGAGCGGCGGATGACCCGCAAGCCCTTCTCGGCTGTCTACGCGCACTGGTGGGAGATCGGGGACCCACAGACTTCCGACGAGGCAGACCTGCGGGCCATTCGGAACGCCCAGGACAGCCTGAGGCGCGACTTGGTACAGAACAGCCCCGTGGAGATGGGCGACTATGCGGCTGCCCTGATTAAGGAGCGCGGCCTGCCTCCCGAACTGCTGAACCATCTGACCTACGGGCTCATTGAGGCTGCCATCAAGGGCTGGGAGATCGCGGAACGCCGCACCCTGGGCCAAGAACCCGTGGTCATGCTGGCCGAATCGGCCTTGCCTGCCGTGCCGGTCCCTCCCGTCACCCCAGAGGCACCCAAGGCCCCTACCCGCCCCCTGGCCTCGTCCTACGTGGATGATTTCCAGGCGTGGGGCACCGCCTCGTCTGGCTGGCGAGCAGGCCCGCTCAAGCAAGCGCTGGTCTCGTTGGCCATGTTCCGAGAGGTGGTGGGTGACCTCCCGGTGGACCAATACACCCCCGAACATACCGAGCAGTTCCGCGCCGTTCTCCGCAAGCTGCCGATGATCTACCGGAAGTCGCCCAAGGAGAAGGACAAACCGTTGGCGGAAATCATCGCCGAGTCGCCGCCCGGTGCCCATCTACTGTCCGACAAGACCGTAAAGCGGCACTTCTGGGCCGTGTCCCGCTTCTTTGAGTTCCTGAAAGAGACCGGGCGGCTACCCAGAACATTCGCCAACCCGGCCCAGGGGTTCACCTTCAAGGCCAAAGGGTCCGTGCGCGACGACCGGGACATGTGGACTGGGAAAGAACTGGCCGCCCTTTTCGCCTCCCCCATCTGGACTGGCTGCAATCCGTTCTATCGGGCACGGGCCGGAGACCAGATCATACGGGACGGCATCTTCTGGCTGCCGCTGCTCGGCGCCTTCCACGGGAACCGCCTGGAAGAGTTCGCCCAACTTCGGGGAGCGGACGTGGCCCAGGCGGGCGATATCTGGTTCCTGAACATCACCGATGAGGACGGACGGCAACTCAAGAACGCGCAGTCCCGGCGTAGGGTGCCCTTGCACTCCGAACTGATAAAGCTGGGGTTCCTCCAGTACGTCCAGGCCACCGCGCCCGCACCAGACGCGCCCGTGTTCCCAGACCTGAAACCGCGCGGCGTGGATGCCAAGCAGGGCTATAGCTTCACCAAGCGGTTTTCGGCCTACCGGCGGGCCATCGGGGTCTACAGAAAGGGCCTGGATTACCACTCTTTCCGACATGGCGTGACTACCAAGCTGTTCGAGGCTGACGTGAATGAGGGATGGATTGACCTGCTGACGGGCCACGAGAGCGGCGGGGAGAGCCGGAAGCGCTATCTAAAAGGCATCCCGCTGGAGAAGCTGAAAGAGGCCATCGAGAGGGTGACTTGGCCTGAGGTGGACCTGTCTTGGCTGTATGTGGAGCGGGCGGACTAAACCCCTCCTGGTCTCAGGCATATTGCTTTCGGCGGCGTTCCATGTTCCCGTTAAGCTAGAACGAATGAGATAAAGCATGGCGCATTTCGACAAGGACAAGTTTGCCGAATACATCACCGCGCATGTGTCTAAGCAACGGTTTGGCGAAGGTCGATGCGCCCACTATGTCCGCATGGCTTTGGCCGCAGCCGGTATGCGTCCCGTCACGTGGCCCGAACCCGCGAGATTATGGGGAGGCACGTTGTTGGCCCTCGGGTTCATACCCGTTCCAGCACCTAATTACGTGCCACAAAAAGGCGACATCGTCGTGATCCAACCAGTTAAGGCCGGTGAAGCGGGGCATATCGAGGGGTACAATGGCAAAAATTGGGTCTCAGACTTTGTTCAAGATGATTTCTGGCCGAGCCATATGTATGCGAAGGCAAAGCCTGGTTTTGTCGTGTATCGCCGGGCTGATTAGTGTTACGCCCGCCCTGGCCAGGGCACCGGATTGTAATTCGGATCGTCAGGCCGTTACGATTGACCCAGTTTTCAAGCTTAATCTCCCAGCCAGCTTCTATGAAGCGCACTACGCCCGTGCATCACCCGCCTTGCTGAATGAGTGCGGAATCACAGTTTCTAAAAAGGCTGATTATAGATACTGGGTTTTTGCATCGGTAAACGCTGGCCCAGACCAGTACGTGATCCTGGGCGGGGAGGTCCGCGATAATACCGGGCAAGATACCCCTAAGGGCCGATGGTCACCCGATATGTTCGGCAACCTCGACCAGATCAGCGCAGGGAAGTGTACTGCCATAAGCTGGCCAATAGACATATTTTGCAGCGCTGGCTCTGGGCCGCCGCCTGTTGCCGTGCTGAATAAATTAGCCGCTGATACGGTGGCACGGTATGAAGCCGCCTTTGGCTCACGGGCCGGTTTCATGGAAGAACTCAAAAAACAAGACCGCATCCCTAACGATCCTGGCCTTAAGATACTCAATCAAGCTCTTGCCACACAGCAATGAGACTTCCAGGGCCGTCAGGTCCGCATCGTTACCATCAATGAAAACCCCTGGTTCGTGGCGGCGGACGTGTGCCGGGCGCTGGGCATTTATCTAAAGTCCACCGGGGCGGTTAACATCAATGCCGCCCTCATGAAACTTGGCGATGACGAGAAGGGGACCAATCGGATTGGTACCCCTGGTGGAGCCCAGGCTATGGCCGTTATCTCTGAGTCCGGCCTGTACAAGCTGGTCATGCGTTCGGACAAACCCGAGGCCCGCCAGTTCCAGGACTGGGTTACCCGCGAGGTCCTGCCCGCTATCCGCCCATCTGGTTAGGCCGAGGCAAAACTGGCGTATGTCAACGTTGTTTTAATGCAATGTTGGCAATCTGTAGACAATCAGAGGTGGCGCAAATACCTTAGCTATAAAGTTAAGCGGGAGCCACTTTATGACCTGGACCTACAGCCAATCGACTGGCGAACTATCCGAAAATGGCCGGTTGGTGGGAAAAGGATACTCTGGAACTCAGGGAGGACGAAATAATCCAGCCATGCAGTCTGTCCCGAATATCGGGCCTATTCCCCAGGGAACCTACACCATCGGCGCCCCCCACGATACCACAACGCATGGCCCTTATGTTATGCGCTTAACCCCTATCCCTGGTTCGGTGACCTTTGGGCGTAACGGCTTCCTCATCCATGGCGATAACCGACGCCACGATGCCTCACAGGGCTGCATCATCATGGGGCCACAAATAAGGCAAAAAATCTGGGCGTCTGGGGATCATCGCCTACAGGTGACGAAATGAGACATGTGGCTCTTTTGGGAATATTGACCGCAGCCTGTGCTTGGCCAGCCCTTGCGGCCCCGCTCACGCCCCCGGAACTGCTCAAAGACATTCACCAGCAGGGGCCGCGCAACGTTGTGGCGCAATTGTCGGCTGGAAATGGTGCCCAATGGACGGACGTGCTGAACCGGATTTCCATGGGCAACGATGAGTGGCTGGCGGTTGCCGCAGCGTTACGCCCAGGCACGGACGCGGGGACGGGCGAGGACCTGACAGGCGCTTTGGCCTATGCGCTGCTCAAAAATCCCCAAGGCGTCCTGCCTCTCACGGGCGGCAGTATCCCGCTTGAGGCGGTTTGCAATGTGCCACTCATTGAACCTACAGATGCCCAGGTAGCCAAGTGGAAGGCCGAGGCCCTGACTGCCCTGTCCCGCGTGAAGGCCACTAGCCTTGCCCGTGAGGTAGCAGCCTGCCGGGCGGATTTTTTGGCGGTGCCAGTGCATCAAGATAGCGGTGCCTAACGCCTCATCGCCAACCCGCCCGCACCCAACGACAACGCCACGCCCCCGGATGGAGGCAGCGCGGCACCCATGAGGATCGCTGCCTAAACCACAAGGAACCTAACATGCTGACACTGACTGGAACCGCCCCGGCCCCGCTGGTGGCGAATGTGAACGGACGCGCCCTGACCACAAGCCGGGCGGTGGCTGAGTATTTCGGCAAGGAACACCGCAACGTCCTGCGGGTAATTGATGAAATTGCTACCACCGAACCCGCATGTTCGCTCCATTTTGAGCAGACGTTCGTGGCCGTTCCTATGCCGCGCGGTGGCTACCGTGACGAGCGTATTTACCGGATGGACCGCGACGGTTTCACGCTGTTGGCCATGGGTTTCACCGGGGCCGAGGCGCTGCGCTTCAAGCTGGCTTACATCGCCGCCTTCAACCGTATGGAGGCCGCACTGACCCAGCAGGAACCCCAGGCCCCCGCCGTTCCCCAAACGCTGCCCGAAGCCCTGCGCCTCGCGGCGGACTTGGCGGACCGCGTGGGGCAGTTAAGTGAACGGGTGGAACAGCAGGCCGAGCAGTTGGCAGAGGATGCCCCGAAGGTCCAGGCGTTTGACCGCTTCATGGACGATGAGGGCCTGTTCGGTATCCGAGAGGCTGCCAGGATGACCTAGCGGGCCTTGAGGTGTCGTGTGGTGCCCGGTGCTGCTAGTGGATGAACCGCAACGCCAGGACAACGCCAGTCATCCAGAGGGCTATGGCGAGGTTAGCCTTCCAGATGCTACCTGTAAGGCGGCCTTCCTGGGCCTCTAGCTTGGCCTCAAGCGCCGCAATGTCCTGCCGGGTCGCTGCCGTGTTCATGATGGCGTCCTGTATCCCCTCGGCAAGCCATTCAGCCTGTGTGCGGGTGAACGCGCCGTCTGCCTCAAGGTGACGCGCAAGGCTCAGCCTGTCAAACGAAACGCGGCTATTCGGGCCTTTTCACTGGGTGCAACGTCAAACCCCATATTTTCCATAGTTATCAAAGCCTTGTGGTAGATAAGGTGGGATAGGTCCGCCCTTAGAGATGACCCGCGTGGGGCATGCCTCGGAAACCATCATACACCCGCCCGGTCCCTCCCGGCACCACCCGCCACCCTGAGTACCCGGATACCGCTTTTGGGTCCTCTCTGGGTCCTCCGGGCCGGTTCGGATTTCTCCAGGACCAACCAGGACCTTTCTGGATAAGTGGGGGGTTAGCACGACCCTAAGAGAGACAGGGCTGGCGGACACATGCTGTTGACCTTCCCGCTACCGGACGGCCCCCTGGTCACCAGCGGCTACCCGAGTACCCAGATACCGTCTTTGGGGGTGTTCTTGGGAGGCTCCGCTAGGTACGAACTTCGCAAGCTCAGATCAGGACCTTTCGGGATAAGTGGGGGGTAACCCCACCCTATGATAGATACGCCTACGGGAACACGCTATGATCTTTCCCGCTATCGTCTGTCCCCGGCCTAGCCTCTCGCTACGCCCGGTGCCGCCGGGCCTATCCAAGCACCCGCACGGCACTTCCTGGGGCCGCGTCGGACCCTCACGGGCTGGGCGGGAAACCGGCTGGAAAACACAGGAACCTTCCCAAAAAGCCGGGGGGGGGGGTAACCCCTGCCTAAGAGGGCCACGGCCAGCGCACGCCAAGCATCTACCGCCAGCCCTCGTCCCTCACGCTAAAAATTTTGCACAACCGCAACCCATGGAGACCAACATGCGCCGGATTTCGTACGGCGATAACATCACCATCCGCACCAGCCCCGCCGAGGACGCCAACCTGCTCAAGCTAGCAGATGCCGCACGGGCCGCTGGCGTCCACTACCCGAACCGCTCGGGCATCATCAGGGCCGCGCTGAACATGGCGGTCCAGGAGGTTGAAACGTTCATTCGCCATCTGCCCCCGGCGTGACGGAAGCTCCCGGGCATCCCATGCGCCCCTCAAACTCGAACACCGCCTAACCTAGCCATAATCCGTACGCCCCGTGTGGCCCTGTCCGTCTGCTTCAACGTCCACAGTAATGCCTGGGAAACGTCAGACGGCGGCCCGTGGGCAACCGCAATTTCACAATCCTAAATTTGGAGACTTACACATGACCGATACCCCCATGCACACCCTTTTGCGCAGCCTCAAGGCACACGCGATTTACCCGGAGCAGCCGGAGGCTAACGAACCGATTGAAACTCAGGCGATGTATGAGGCTCCGGGGGTCTGTGAAGCCCTGGGCGTCCATTTGAGCGAACTTGTTGATCTCGTCCCGTACGAATGTATGCCAGGGATGGACGAGGCGGACCTTACTGCCATTTCGCCGGAGGGTGTCCTGGCCCTGGCACTGACCTCGGATGAACCCATCGCCCGCGAATTCAGAATGTGGATTGAGCAAACGGTTATGCCCATCGTATTCCTGAGCGGCATCTACACGGTCGAACAGGAGCATACGTGGGTTAAGGCTGGTAAGTCCGAAGACTTTCATATCCTTTCCTTCCTGGCCGAAAAGATGACGACTTCCTCCGGCAACCTCTGGATAGCCTACGAAGTCCTCCGCTCAATCTTGGAAGGCGGGGCTTACGTGGCGATTGCCGGGCATGTGCAATATGGCGTGATGACACGCGGCGAATCTGCACACCTCGTTAAGCAAGGCATCGCGCAATTCTCCAGGGCTTTGGCGGCTTAACCGCAGGCAACACTCGGCACCGGCTGGTTCCTCTAGGGACCGGCTGGGCCTTGCCTGAAATTCTATACACCAACTCAACGGAACCATTATGAATGACCCTCTGGCCACCATACGGGACATAGCGGCACTTCTCGTTACCGATGCTCAACTGTGCCCGCCCGGTGAACTCGCCATTCGCCTGCGGGAACGCGCCGCCAGCCTGCGCTGTGCCGTAGCGGCCCTCACCCGTGCTCTGGAGCAACTAGCCGCTGCCGAACAGGTGCCCGCCAGTGCCTGACGTGGGCCGAGAGGCAGCACCGCCAGAAAAACGCCTAACCCAGGAAGCCTTTGGGCGCTGGCAGGCCGCAAATGCGCTGAATGGCCATCGCCCCGGCCCGCAGCACACCAAGGCAATCTGGGCGGCCCTACAGACCATGGAGGACATGGCCAGGGAACGCGCGGCGGCCAAGGTATTCCTGAGTTCCTTGGACCCTGGCGTGGGCAAAACCCAGGCTGTTATCCACTTTGCCCGCTCCCTTGTTGCCGCCCAAGACTGCCGAGAGGTGGGCATGATGATCCTAGTGGGACGGGTGCATGAAGCCGAGGAACTGGCCCAGGCACTGGCAGACGTGAGGGAAGCCCTGGCGGTCTACGTCTCTGACCCCAAGGTGAACGAGACAAACAGCGGCGCAGAGCCTGGACAGGCGCAAATCCTCATTACAACCCAGCAGATGATTGAGCGGCGTCTCAGGCATAGCGGCACCTTCCATTCACTGGCCGAGTTCCACTATGCCGGACGCCCGCGCATGGTCCGCGTATGGGACGAGGCGTGGCTGCCGGGAGAACCGATAACAGTCGGGCGGCGGGCGGCACTGGGGTTAGCTGACCCGCTTCAACGGCGTTTTCCAAAGCTGGCGGACGAGGTGGAGAACATCGCATCACGCCTGAACGGTGCCGCGCGGGGTACTCTCGTGGACCTGCCGGACTTCGAGGCCCTGGGCGGCGAGCCCGCACTGTCCATCTTGGAGGGGGCTGGACTGGAGAAAAGGCAATCCGGCTATGACCTGCTGGCCAAACTGCTGCGCCTCAGTGGCCAAACGGTCCGTATCGGCCATGACGGGCAGTTAGGTGAGGCCCTGGTTTCCTACGCGGACTCCGGCACGGCAGAGATGGCCCCCCTGCTGGTGCTGGATGCGTCCGGGCGGGTGCGCCAGACCTACCGATACGCCGAACAGGTCCGGCAGTGCCTGGAGCGCCTTCCCGGTGCTGAAAAGGACTACAAGCCTCTGCGGGTGGGCGTTTGGAGCCGGTCAGGGCGCAAGGACCTTTTCCATAACGCGCAGACCCGTCAGCCCCTGCTGGAGGGCATTGCCGAGACGATCAGAAGCAAGCCGGACGAGGCATGGCTTGTGATAGCCCATAAGGACAAAGCAGGCGTCTTGCCGTTTGTGAAGGCCCTGGCTGGGTTGCTTCCTGACCGGCAGGTTATGGCAGGTAGCCCCGGCGACGGCCCGCTAGGCCCCGTGGTTTGCGTCATCACCTGGGGTCAGCACATGGCGGTGAACCATTATCGGGATTTCGGCAACGTGATCCTTGCTGGAACCCTCTTCATGCGAGACAGCCACGCCATTGCCACTACTCATCTCGCGCAGGGACGAGAGGTTGCCTCCGGGTTCCGCCCAAAGGACGAGGTTGCCGCAACTGCTGCCGGTGAAATCCGCCACCACGTCCTGCAAGCCCTGTGCAGGGGCCGGGTGCGGCAGCTTGAAGGCGAACGCTGCGGGGCGATGACCGCATATGTGATCGCGTCGGAACGCTCGGGCATCAAGGACATGCTTCCCGATATTTTCCCAGGGTGTGAGGTCTTCACATGGCGAGACGAACCAAAGCCGCTATCCGGGAAACTCCAAGCAGCACTCAGCTACTTACGGGAGCAAACGGAGGCGGGCGTTCAGACGATCAGCTATCACGACATACGGACAGCAGCGGGCATCAAGAACGCGAACCACCTTGCACGAGACATAACCACCCGCCCGGAGTGGCTGGAGGCGATGCAGGAGCAGGGCTGGGAAGCTGACAGGCCCGCGAGGCGAACAGTGGGGCTGAAACGGACTACGGAAACAAACGAGGACCTCCAGGAAGCCGCGTAGGTCACTTCCATGCAACCACCGAGAATAACCACCAAGTTCCCTTATAGTACCTAGC
>NZ_JH976207.1:694592-709034 GCF_000306035.1 Acidocella sp. MX-AZ02 | reverse complement strand
GCTAGAGGAAGTGGTGGCTATTTGTAGCTCTAGGACACCTTGAGGAACCTGACGTTAACCACCTGTACGTCAGGTTTTTATTCATCAAGACCAAAATCCACAAAACTATAGGCCGCTTTTCGTAACGTTAGGTTAGCATGACCATAGATATGTCTTGCCACCTTTCAGGTGCCTATAGGTAAACCTTCAAGGATAAATCATCATGTATCAGAACAACGAACCTAACAGCACCGCTGGGGAGGAAGGGACCTCCTGTGACCTCTCGGCCCTTAAGGAACCTCAAGGTGTAGTGGGCGTGGCTGAAAGCGCCCCCCGCACCGACGAGGCACCGACTGAATCGCACACCCCGCCCGCCCTGCCCTCCATCTCCAGCTTCTGGCTCGGTAATGCCTCAGTTTGACGTTCAGGGCGCACTGGCGGCGGGCTACAGCCCCTCCCAGCTTGTGGATTACCTGACCACTCAACACGCCTCCAACTTCGACTTTGCGGGTGCCCGCCAAGCTGGCTATTCGGACGACCAAATCCTCCAGGAATACCAGCAGGGATCGCCCGTTTCCACCTCGCCAGTCACGGCCCTTCGCAATTCCGCCGGGTCCGTCAACCCCCTCACAGGAACCACGGGTTCCGGCGTGAAATGGAGTTTGAACTAACACATGCCCACACTGACCCTCACGCCTCCGGGCGGGGGATCGCCGGTTTCTGTTTCGGTGGACGACAGCTTTTCGCAGTTGTCGCCTGCTGACCAGGAACAGACGGTCAATGAAATTTCCTCACAGGTATTCAAGTCCACCTCGCCCGTAACGGCCCTTCGCAATTCCGCCGGTTCCATCGTCTCGGGCCTTGGCGCAGCCGACAAAACCATAGGCCAACTGGCGGGCAAGTACGCGGGCGGCACGATGGTAGGAAACGGCCTCCAGACCTGGGCCGATACCGCCGGGAACGTCCTGAACGATGCCGGACAGGCCATTTCCGGTGACCGCCAATACGATGGGCAATCTATCCACCGCCTGGGCACCGACCTGTCCCAGGGCAACCTTGGCGGGGCCGCGTACGATGCTGCCGGTGCCGTCGCGTCCGCAGCGCCCTATGCCGCCACCGCAGCCCTTGGCCCTGGTGGTGTGGCCGCCCTGGCTGCCTCGGGTGCTGGCAATACCATCCAGGCCCGTGAGGCTGCCCAGGGCGAACAAGCGCCATCGGGCGGTGACCTACTGGCTGGCGGTGCCTCTGCGGCCCTGAACGCCCTCGGCGGCCCGCTGGCTCATGGTGTCATGGGCGGGATCGCCGGGCGACTGGCGGCCCCTGAAATCGCCTCTATGGCCTCTCCGGTTGCCCGTGCGGCGGCCCGCGTCGCCCTCGGGGCTGGCGCTGGCGGTGCCATGGGTGCTGGCAATTACGCCCTGGACAACGCAGGGACCGGGCAGGGCAACCTATCCGGCATGGGCAACGCGGCCATTGAGGGGGCCGGTACGGGCGCTATCGCCTCTCCGGTGGCCCAGGGTGCCGGGATGGGCGTGAAGGCCCTCCAGGACGCCAGAACAGCCGCGCAGGCCGGGCCGGACGTGCAGGCTTACCAGAAGGAAACCGCCCCGTGGACCGCTGCGGTCCAGCAGGCCGCCCAGACCATCAAGGCAGCCAATCCGAACCTGGACGACGACACGGTACAGCAGGCCGCGCAGGCCCAGGCGAACCAGCAGGGACTGGCGGCCCCGACCTATGACCAGCTTTCCCCGCAGGCCCAGAACGGCATGGCCAAAATGGGGTTGCTGAACCTCTACAATCAGCGCCTCCAGGCTTCCACGGCGAACATGGGCCGGGATACAGCGGAACCCGCTGCGGTGTTCAAGGGCGTCATGGATGACCTGTCCGGGAACATCAAACAAATCGGCCAGGGCCTCGCGGATGCCGGGCAGATCAGCAAGGACCAGATCGCGCCCCTTAACGCTGCCGTGGCGGAAGCTGTACGGAACAACCGGGTATCTGCCCGGGGCGGCGCGGACCTCGGCTATTTCGACACGGCGCGGGATCAGGTGGCGAACCTACCGATCGATCAATCCACCAAGAACACGCTGCTGCTGAACCTGAACATGCTGGACCTCGCCCAGCAGAACAGCATGAAGGGCGCGGCCCAAGGACCGCTTGAGCGCAACGCGGGAACGCTAAGCACTCTGGGCGGCGCAGCCGCTGCGGCAGCTTTGGGTGCCTCGGGTCATGGGGGCAGCCTGGGCGGCCTCGGGCTGGAAGAACTCGGCATCGGCGGGGGCCTGCTAGGTCACTACAAGGGCGCGGTCGTGCGTTCTGGTTTGCGCCAACTGGACCAGATGATGGGGACCCAGCTTCCGCCCCTGCTGCAAAACCAGCAGGCCATCCAGGACTACGCGGCCCAGAACAACCTCCAGCCCGGCGGTGCCCCCGGTGACCTCATGGCCCTCCAGGCACAGCTACGGCAACAGGCGGCTGACAATCAGGCCCAGGCGCAAGCAGCCCAGGCTGCCCAGGCCCCGCAACCGCTAACCCCGGTCCAGGCCGGGCAACAGCAGGCCGCCAAGACCCTCGCGGCAACCCTGGGCCGGTATGGCGACCAGCACCCGCTCGGTATGCAGGCCATGCAAAGCCTGAACGACATGGGCCAACAGCCGATGATCGCCCAGGCCCTGGCCCGCTACAATGGCCTCGGGGGCCTACGGGGCGTCCAGGACCAGATGGCCCAGCAGCAGGCCAATCAGGCTGCACAGACCGCCATCGCCCGTATGCAGGCCCTCCAGGCAGCCAAGGGGAACGCCCAGGCCGTGAAGGACCAAGGGTTCCTCTCGGGCCTCCAGAACCGGCAGGCCAAGAGCAACGCAATGGCCGTATGGCAACCGCAGGGCACGGGCGGGAACTCGGGGGCGCAATCGGTGCCTCTGGCGACCTCCACGGACCTGCTGCGGACAGTCCTGAACAATCAGGCTACCCAGCGGCAGACCCAGGCCCAGGCGTTGAGCGAGGGGCTGCGGACGGCCCTGCCCGTCCTCGGGACCGGCTGGCAGAACGCCATCTCCAAGCAGACCGGCTTGCCCGTCTCGTTCATCCAGGACCACCTACAGGGCCTCGTGGACAACGGTAACATGGCCCCGAACATCCACGCGGCCATCAACCAGCAGGACACGCTGGAGTCTGGTGACTACCACCGCCTCAACTCGTACTTCCACCAGCTTGCGGGTTCCCCGGACCTGCCTACGGACGTGCCCGGCATGGGCCTGCCCAGCGCCTCCACGCCCGATCAGTCCGGCGTGAGGAACAAGCAGTCCTACGGGGCCAATCTGGCGCAGCACGGGGCCATTCTGGCTGACGTGCGCTCCCGTTACCCGGACCTAGCCGACAAGGCGAACATGCTGGCCACCATCAAGACCCAGCAGGCACGCCAACAGGCCCTGGCGGGCTGGGTGGATGCCGAGACGGACCCGGCGGAACAGGCGAGACTTGAGGAAGCCTTGGGGCCGCTTACGCAATTCGGCTGGAAACCCAGCAGCGGCACCCCGAACCCTGACATAATGGCTAGCGTTGCCGCTCGCACTGCCTATCGGGCGTCTCAGAACGCTGGCGGCATTTCGGGCCACTAATCGACAATCACAGACGACAACATACGGGACCCAAGGTGCTTGACGTGCCTTGCGGTCCCTTGAGGACAAATAATGGAAATCAACCAGACTACCCCAGGCGTACCCACGCCTACCGAACTGTTCCGGCAGAGTGTTGCGGAAATCCGGGCAACCGAACCGCGCAAGGTGAGCCGCGTCCGTTCGCCTACGCTGCGCCCCATGTCCGAAAAGGTCCGGGCGTGGAACATGTCAGAAGAGAACAAGGCCCAACTCCGGGCAAACATAGAGGCCGCAAAGGCAAAGCGTGGCGGCAAACTGCCTACGCGCATGGGTGTGCCGGATGGCTGGAAAGGACCCCAGCGCCGCCGGAAGCTGGCCGTGTTACGCGAGCAGGCCCACAAGCAGGCGGACGACATGCTGGACGCGATGGTGGCGGACGGCTCGATCATCCTGCCGGATCGCTCCACCCCCCTGGTAGGCCCGGACGGTAACCTGAACGAGGACATGGCGGCCCGCCTCGCTCTCCAGGTTGCTATCAGTTTCGTGGTGGCCCGAGACGCTGATACGGGCAAATATGCGTACACCTTGCAGGACCGGCTGGCCGCCGCGCGGCTCGTACTGAAATACACCAAGGCACGGCCCGAACAACGGAGCATGCAGGGCGGAAATGCAGCCGAAAAGGCCGAGAGGTTCCTAGCGTGGCTGGCGGCTTGCCGTGAGCCTGACGAGGATGGGAACGGCGAGACGATCTAGACAAATAGGAGGCCACCTACCGGGACGCGCGGTTCCTGGCGGGTGGCCTTCTGTACTGGGCGGCGGGGATGTTCAGCCTATGAAACCATCGGGCACGTGCGCGAAGCCACCACCGGGCACGTATTCCACGTATTTGATGACCTGAATGGAGTTCATAGAGAACCACATGCCAGGGTCCTTCGCCTCGAACAGCGACATGGAACCGTTGACGCGGATGATGGAGCCGGAACCGATGCTCAACGGGCGGGTGATCAGATTATCCTGGCTGTCAAACAGGGCAATTATCCGAGGCTTGTCGTTGATAACCGCGTTGGCGGTGTACTTGATAAACGCCTTGCTGCCGTCCTTGGTGGTCTTGATCGGCGGCTTCTCTTTCCAGACCGCCTCGGCCTTCTTGGGGCCATAGGCGTCCACCAGGGCGTCATTGATCTTGGTCCGCATGTCCTCCAGGGCTTTGCCGGTCAGGACCAGCTTCATGGTGAACTTGCCGGTATCCTTGCCCTTATACGTCTCGGTCCGGTTGAGGGCGGGCCAGAAGGCTTCACCCATAGGGCTGATAAAATCGATTTTCATCACAGCCCCCCCAGTGCCAGCCGGTCCTCTTTAGTATCGTGAGGGTCCGCCTCGGTTGCTGCTGTGCGCTCCGAAGCAGGCAGAAAATCCAAATCGATATGCAACCGTCCGACTCGTACCCGCCAGCCGCCGAACCGTTCGTCAGCGCTCTTTTGAAACCAAAGCCACGCCTTCCCGTCACCGGCCTCATTCGCGTGCGGCCCGTCAGCGATAAACGCCTCATAAGTAATGTTCGTCAGCGGGATGCGGCAATGGCAGCAGAGCAGTTTAACGGGACGCAGCATGTTGCCCCATTGACCGGCCAGGAACTCGGGTTTGCGAAACTGAAAGCGGGTGATTGTGGTGGACACGTTGAGATGATCCTCATGATTGGTAACGGCCCTCAGGGTCAGACCAGAGCCGAACGGGCCATTAAGGAGCATTTCGTGATTCTCCTGTAAATACCTAAGGATTGTACCCATTTGTGTAGTATTGCAGCGTGGCGAGATGAGAGCCGAAAGATGCCACCAGGGACCAAAACGGGCTCTCCCGGAAGCCAACAGCCTCATGCGGGCCACTGGCGAGTCACTGGAGGGCTTGAGGGGCCTGCGGGTAGCGTGGCACCCGACATGAGCGGCAGGCTTCCGTGAGTCTCCAAAGGCTATGGAGATGGGGCTGCTCGGCAATGACGCTACCCAAAACGGGTAACGAGCAAGAGATATGCAGAAACGAATCGGTGCTATGCAGTTTTGACTCGGCTGCAATTGCCCACAACTGAAGAACATCTGTACTCCGGTTGAAACGAACCCGTATCATAGAATTAGCGCCATACGTTGCAGGGGAGAGTTTGATGTTGGGCAGGACACGCATTCGGCTTACGGGGGTTGCGTGTGCCTTTGCACTGTGTGGGCTTGCGGCTGTGACCTCCAAGAGCAACCCCGGCGTTGGCCAGCCATTACCAGTCTACACAATGGCTCAACTGGCAGCATCTCCACCGCGAAATTTACCTCAGTACATAAGACTGCTGGGCAGCGTGGCTCATCCTGATTGGGCCTGGAGTTACGTCTTTTCGACGAGGAACAGCTCGGACCACGCATACGTTTTGCCACGAACGGGCGCGGGGTGAGCGGCCAGTCAGCCTGTTTTTCTTTTCGAGCAGGACGACCTGGATAATGGCGTTCCAGCTAACCCGCGCGGCGACGTGGAGGGCCTACTCAGTTCTCAGCCCCTCATTCCTGGTTGGGGAAAGATACCCTATGATCCGTCCTGGAAAGCTCCAGTCCCCGTCTTAGTCCTGAGGCGACTGGCGCTCAACGGTAGTGTGCCTGACGGGCCTACGTCTGCAACACAAGGCAGGCTGTTACTGCTCGTCCCGCTTGCTGTCCTGATTTTCGTCCTCTCATTTGTGCTGACCAGACCTAAACGCGCAACATAACCCTCCGCACCGCGTCCGCCGTCCAGGCCCCGCCACGTGCCGTCTCTACACCCTCAGCCCCCAGCCGCTCCGCAATCTGCCGCAAGGACATTCCCCGGCCCCGCAGGTCATCCACCAGGGGACGCACACGGGCCGCGAAGTCATCCGCCTGCCGTGACCGCGCCTCTGCCGCCAGCGCCGTGTCAGCCTTGGGACCTCCCCGATAACCGCCCAGAACCTTTCCTCTAGCCTTGGCGGCCACAAGCGCCGCTTTCGTCCTGGCGCTAATCAGCCCGGCCTCTAGTTCGCCCACGGCAGCCATCTGGGTCACCAGGAATTTCCCCACGGGACCGGGCGGTATCTGGGGCATATCGCAGAACACCACGCCACCATCACCCGTGCCTTCCACCACGGACAGTAGGAAACGGGCGTTGCGGGCCAGCCGGTCCAGTTTGGCCACAATCAGCGTGGCCCCTTTCAGCTTGCAGGCCGCCAGGGCCTTGGCCAGTTCCGGGCGGTCATTGCGCTTGCCGGACTCAACTTCGACGAAAGAGGCAATCACACGGCCTGGGTGGGCTGCAAGGTAAGCGGCCACAGCTTCCTGTTGTGCCTCCAGGCCCAGCCCGGACCGGCCCTGCTTCTCGGTGCTGACGCGGAAATAGGAGATGAAAGGCTGCTGGGTCATGTGTATGTCCACCGTGAATGGTCGTTGTCGGTGACCATACGGGGCGCATGAGGTAACTAGCCGAGTCGATTAGGAATCCCACCGATTCCAAAAACGCATGACTCCAGGGATTGCCTTCCTGGTGATTTTGAACCGTCACTAGCCGGTTGCAATTCGACTGGAGGCTTTCATGAAAATCCGCTCCCTTACCCTGCTGGCCCTCGCTTGCGCTGGCGTTGCCGCCTGTACGCCCGAGCAACATGCGCGGTTTGAGGCGTTCAACGCCCGGCTACAGCAGGCGAACCAGCAACTGGCTCAGAGTAACGCTGCATGGGCCGCAGGGCACCCGGCACCCGTGCCGCAACAACCAATGACACCCGCACAGACGGCATGCACGACTCAGACGCTTGGCAATCAACTACAGACGACATGCAATAGCTGGTGAACGCGCTCAACCGTTGCCGTTTGATCTGCGAAGCGCGTTCGGAAAATAAAAACGCGCCAAACGGTCCCTAACGCCGCCGGGCGGGGCTTCTCAAAAGGATTTCAAAATTTCCGTTAAACCCCCGGCTGTTGTTGTTCGGCTGAGCCGAGCGGTGAACACCTCCCAGAATTTTTTGGTTCCATAGGGTCCCATACAGGGGCCGGGGGTGGAGGGGGACGGTTCCTGGAAATGACCGGGTGGGTATTTTCTGGTTCCCCTCGGGTCCTCGTCCGTAGCCGGGGAAGTAACCTGACAAACCACTTCGATATATCAGATCAATCTCGTCTTGCCGTCCCTCTATGTTCACCCATAAGTTAAAGCGATGGCAGACCTATCGAAATTGACTTGCAGTCAGTGCGACCGCGTCTTGCTTAATACCCGTTCTGGAGGGGAGATGGTCGCCTTCCAGGCAAAAAGCGGCATGGTCGGCGGAACTCTGAGGCTTTTCCACGGCATGTGCTCCCGTTGTGGCCCCCAAACTGTCCAGACCAACGGTCACCACTCAACTACGGCGGAAAGCATCAACAAACGGCTTTTTTCCAAGCAGGTTGTTCTACGAATCGGAACGATACTGACCGCTGACGAGTACAGCCTTTTCAAAAAATTTCGCGAAGGCAAGTTCTGGCCGTCTCATGCGTTAGCGAAAGAGTGGCACGTCCTCGCGGCCTCTATTTGTGCCCAGGAGATGATGGGGCCAGGGCTACCCGTTCAAAGCCAGTCATTCCTGTTTCTTCGAGGTCAACATATCATCTTGACGCGTTCCCACAAAAGTTCCCACAATGGCCCAGACGAACCAACGGACTGTCCGCTAAGTCATTGATTTTCATAGACCCGATACTGAGGAACTGCTCGTCCAGGTCCCCCAGCCATCCTTCGGTCACTCATCTCATTGCGGATCCGGACCCCAACCCTGGGGTGGCTTGCCGCGTTGGCCAAATCCTTTCCCCCCGCCCGCAACACAACATTACAGGAAAGCGAGGCAGGGTTTTGCCCGCCATCTCGACCCTGCGGCGCGAGCGCGCTATGTGCGGTGCCGCTGGCAGCGCGTCTCCGGCGGGCCGGCCGGGGCGGACTCTCACGTGCCATCCACGCCCCGGCAGCGCGGCTGATGGCACGATGCCGATCTATTTTGAGGGGTTTGATATATATGGCGGAGCTCGCGCCACCGGACAGCACGCTCAGGACGCTGAAAACACCGACCCGTTTCGCGCTCTCCGCCGATCGCGGCTGGGGCCAGCGCTTCGGCTTGGCCTTCGTGGATCTGCGCGAAGGCGCGTCGCTCTACCGGCTGATCTGGGCCCTGGCCTTTTCTGAAATTAAGTTAAGATATCGAGGCTCGGCGATCGGCCCATTCTGGCTGACCATCTCCACCGGCATCCAGATCGGCGCCATGGCCTTCCTCTATGCCGATCTGTTCCATACCGTCATCAAGAGCTACCTGCCCTATCTGGCGATCTCGCTGATCCTCTGGAACTATCTCAGCTCGCTGGTGGTGGAAGGCTGCACCTGCTTCATCAGCGCGGACGCGCTGATCAAAGGCACCCGCATGCCGCTGATGGTGCATGCGGTGCGCACGGTGCTGCGCAACACCATCATCCTGGCGCATAACATCATCGTCGTCATCGTCGTGCTGGTGGTCTTCCAGGTCAAGCAGAGCCTCCTCTCGCTGGCGGCAATCCCGGGCTTCGCCTTGTGGCTGATCGACGGCGTGTTTCTCTCTTTGCTGCTGGGCGCCATCTGCGCGCGCTTTCGCGACATTCCCCAGATCATCGCGGCGCTGATGCAGGTCGCCTTCTTCCTGACCCCGATCATCTGGCAGATCAGCGCCCTCAACGGCCACCCGGCGGCGCAACATCTCATCGAGATGAACCCGTTCAACTTCATCCTCAGCGTCGTCCGCAACCCGATCCTCGGCCTGCCTTTGACCTCCACGGATATTTTCGGCGCGCTTGGCGTCTCCGCCGCCATCGTCATCATCTCCCTGGTCGGCTTCGCTCGGTTCCGCGGCCGCATCGCGTTTTGGGTCTAGCAGCGTGACACATCTGACAGCCTTCAATCTCTCGATCGACTTTCCGCTCTACCATTCGGAGAGCCGCTCGCTCAAAAAAGCCCTGCTGGGCAAAATGTCCGCGCGCTTCGGCGTCGACAAGAAAAGCCGGCCGACGGTGCAGGCGCTGCGCGACATTTCCTTCTCCCTGAAGGAAGGCGACCGGCTCGGCCTGGTCGGCTCCAACGGTGCCGGCAAAACCACGCTGCTGCGCACCCTCTCGGGGATCTATCAGCCGACGATGGGTTCGCTCTCGATGGAGGGCAAGCTGGTCTCGCTGCTCGATCCCGGCCAGGGCATGAATATGGAGCTCTCCGGGCGGGAGAATATCCATCTGCGCGGCTATTTCCTCGGCCTGTCCAAGACCCAGATCCGCTATCTGGAGCAGGATGTCGAGGAGTTCGCCGAGCTGGGGCAGTTTCTGGATATTCCGGTGCGCAACTATTCCTCCGGCATGGTCGTGCGTCTCGCCTTCGCCATGGCCACGGCCTTCCCGCCGGAAATTCTGCTGATGGATGAATGGCTGCTCGCCGGCGATGCCGCCTTCATGACCAAGGCGAAGGCGCGGGTGGAAGGCATGGTGCGCCATGCCGACATCCTGATCCTGGCCAGCCACTCCGCCTCCACCCTGGCCGAATGGACCAACCGGCTGATTTGGCTGGATAACGGCCAGATCCGGGCGGATGGCAAGCCGATGGACGTCTTCGAAGCCTATCTGCCCCGGCATGATTTCGAAGAGCTGCTGCGCGGCCAGCAGATGGCGAATCTTTGAGCCCCCGGGCAGCAGCTTGACGTCGCCGACGGCCAGGATCGAGAGGATGGGCGCCCGGCTGCATGCGGTGATCGTGACCTATAATCCGGACCTGGCCGCCTTCACCCAGGTGCTGGCGAATCTGGCGCGGCAGGTTGAGCATGTGTCCATCATCGATAACGGCTCCGCCAACATCCAGGCGCTCGAAACCCTGGCCGTCGCGCACGCGGCGCGCCTGACCCGTTTTCCAGAGAATCGCGGCATCGCCGCCGCCCAGAACCAAGGCATCGCCGATGCCGCCGCGCAAAACGCCGATTATGTGCTGCTGATGGACCAGGACACGGTGCTGCCGGACGGCACCGCCGCCTCCCTGCTCCAGGACAGCATCGACCTCGCCAACCAAGGCGTCAGGATCGGCGCCGTCGGCTGCGCCTATCGCGATACGCATGATGGCCGGCTCACGCAGATCTGGCGCGCGCGGGGCCTGCTGCTGCGCCGGCAGCGCGTCCATCCCGGCGATCCGCGCCTGCAGGAGGTCGATTGCGTCATCGCCTCAGGTTCGCTGATCCCGATGGCAACATTGCGCGCGGTCGGCGACATGGAAGCAGATCTCTTCATCGATCTGGTCGATATCGAATGGGGCCTGCGGGCTAAGTCCCTTGGCTATCGCAGCTTCGTCAGCTTCAACCGGATCATGTCACACACGCTGGGCAATGGCCGGCTGAAACTCTTCGGCAAAACCATTTCGGTGCACAGCCCGATCCGCAATTACTACTCGATCCGCAACAGCATCATGCTGGCGCAGAGGCGATATATCGGCATCGCCTGGCGCTTCTATTTCATCCGCCGGATCATTCCCTATTTCATCGTCTTCGGCCTGTTCGGCGGACAGACAAAATCCCGCCTGCGGATGATGACGCGCGGGCTGCTCGACAGCCTGCGCGCCCGCACCGGCGGGCTCGGCCGGTGACCAAAAAACGCCTGCTCAGCCCTGCAATTTTCGATTGATGATCTGCGCCGCCCTGACCACCAGCCTGGATTTGGTGCGCAGCACCATCGCCTGCATCCGCAACCGCCTCTTGGCCTTCTCCGGCAGGAACGGATTGGCGGTCATCAGTTGCACATAATCCTCCATGATCTCGATCAGCTCGTCGCGATGCTTGGCCATCTTCTGGTCTTGCGGCGAGTTGGACGGCACGATGGCCCGCATCGCCTCGCCGAGCACCAGAGGATTGAAGCGCGGCAGCAACAGATCCTTGACGAAAAACCGGTTCTTATCGGCATCGTCAGGGAAATTCTTCACGAGCTTGTGGATGTAGCGCAGCCGGCTGCGGCTCATCTTGATGCTGTAGGAGGTGCTGTTATTATTGATGCACCAGACCGTCACCGGTTTTTTCACGAAATAATTCGTATAGCCCTTGCGGAACATCCGTAGGAACAGATCGTCATCCTCGTAGCCGGTGAATTGCGGGTCGAACCCGCCGACGGCCTCGAACGCCTCACGCCGGATCAACGAGGCGGAGGGCAGCACATGCATATCTTTGCGCAACATATCATTGAGGAATTTTTTCGGATGCTTGGAATGGTGAATCACGGTCTCGCGACGAACCACCAGCCCATCCTCGTCGGCCTCGACCAGATCCGCGTAAACCCAGCCAAAATAAGGGTCTTTACGTTTGACGCCTTCCAGGAGGATTTCGATATGGGTCTTCAGATAAAAATCGTCCTGGTCAAGAAACGAAATGAAGTTGGAACGGGTCTGCTGCACGCCGAAATTCCGCGCCGAGCCCTGGCCGCCATTTTCCTTGTGCAGAACCTGGAAGCCCATACGCGCCGCGATTTCGTCCAGCGCCTGGGCTTCCGCCGGCGAGGAGCCGTCATCCACCACGATGAATTCCGCCGGCGGGATGCTCTGCTCCAGCACGCTGCGCGCCGACCGCTCGATATATTTCGAGCCATTATAATAGGGGATGATGACGCAAACGGACATATCCATCGGGGTTTCCCCAAAACTCTGCTGCATACTGGCGGACCTGCTGACCTGAAAACGTCTGATACAATCACACTTTACTTCGCAAGAACCAATGCAACCGTCCATAGACGCCGCCGACCTTCCCGAATTTTAACGCATCGCACCAAAGCCCGGGCCGCCGCCGGCCCGCTGGCATGCGGGATTGCCTTGCGGCTGGCGGCTGCCTTAAATCTTGCACATCTCTCCATCTCCGGACGCGCCCGGACCCATATCACGGAGTTGCCCCATGCCGCCCTTGACCCCGCCTTTCACGCTGGAGACCGCCACCGCCAAGGTTCGCCTCGCCGAGGATGGCTGGAACAGCCGCGACCCGGCGCGGGTTTCGCTGGTCTATACCCCGGACAGTATCTGGCGGAACCGCGCCGAATTCGTCACCGGCCGGGAGGAGATCGTCGCCTTCCTCACCCGCAAATGGGCGAAGGAGCTGGATTACCGGCTGATCAAGGAACTTTGGGCCTTCACGGATCACCGCATCGCCGTGCGCTTTGCCTATGAATGGCACGATGATAGCGGCACCTGGTTTCGCTCCTACGGCAACGAGAACTGGGAATTCGACGCCCAGGGGCTGATGCAGCGCCGCTTCGCCAGCATCAACGACCTGCCGATCCGCGCCGAGGACCGCAAATTCCACTGGCCGCTCGGCCGCCGGCCGGACGATCATCCCGGTCTCAGCGCGCTGGGATTGTAAAGGATCCATCGCTTGCCAAGTTGAGGGGCGCTGCTAATCCTGCGCGAGGATGAAGGACCAGACATGCTGAAAGCCTATGCTTGCCACCACGCGCGGCTGCAGAGCCTGCCCCCGGCCGATTTCACCGATGCGGTCTGGTTCGATCTGGAAAACCCGACCGCCGAGGAATATGCCCTCGTCACCCGCCTGACCGGCAATTCCCTGCCGCATTACGATGATCTGGCCGAGATCGAGAATTCCGCCCGGCTGTCGGTGGAGGATGACGTGCTCACCCTGTCCCTGCCGGTGGTCACGCGCGTCAAGGGGGTGCTGGAGGACGGGGTGTGCGGCTTCGTGCTTTCGCCCAAGCATCTGATCACGCTGCGTTTCGCCCCCAGCGCGGTATTCGCGCAATTCACCTCGCCGCCGCCGCCCGAAAACGTCCCACCCAGCGCCCATCTCTTCGCCGGGCTGCTGGAGGCGATCTCCGACAAGCTGGCCGATGCGCTGGAGAAACTGCGGACCGAGCTGAACGATCTCAGCCACCAGATCTTTCATCACCGCATGGGCAGCCGCACCCCCTCGCGCAATGCCGAGCGGGAATTACAGGCCATCCTGGTCAAGCTCGGGCTCGATTACGACTCGCTCTCCTATCTGCGTGACTGCCAGCTCGGCATCGCCCGCATCGCCCCCTATGCCAGCGTGGCCGCGCCCTGGCTGGGCAAGCCGGTGCGCGAGCGGCTGAAATCCGTGCAGAAGGATGTCTCCTCGCTCAACGAATTCTCCACGCATTTGACCGACAAGATCCAGTTCCTGATGGATGCGACGCTGGGCTTCATCAACATCGCCCAGAACAGCCTGATCAAGGTGCTGACCATCGTGTCGATCATGGGCATCCCGCCGACGCTGATTGCCGGCATCTATGGGATGAATTTCAAGATCATCCCGGAGCTGAGCTGGACCTATGGCTATGCCTATGCCTGGGCGCTGATGATCATTTCCGCGGTTGCGCCGCTGATCTGGTTCCGTAAAAGAGGGTGGATATGACCGTTTTTTACACCCCCGAAGACGCCAGCGCCGCCAGCGCCATCGAAGCCATCGGCGCCGAGCTTGAGATGTTCGACGATTGGATGGAGCGCTACGAATTCATCATCGAGCTGGGCCGCAAACTGCCCCCCTACCCGGCCGAATGGCAGGATGAGGCGCATCGCGTGCGCGGCTGCCAATCCCAGGTCTGGCTGGCCGCCGAGGAGCAGGATGGCAAGCTGTTTTTCACCGGCGCCTCGGATGCCGCCATCGTCTCCGGGTTGGTGGCCCTGGTGCTGCGGGTGTTTTCCGGCCGCACACGGGCGGAAATCCGCGCCACCCCGGCGAAATTCCTGCATGATCTCGGGCTGATCGGGGCGCTCTCGACCAATCGCGGCAATGGCGTCGCGGCGATGGTGGAGCGGATCCACGATCTCGCCAGCGCCCCGGCGGCCGGCTGAACGCACCGGGGGC
>NZ_JH976207.1:692104-694492 GCF_000306035.1 Acidocella sp. MX-AZ02 | reverse complement strand
GTTACGGGGCCGCCTGCGGCGCCAAGCGGCGGCGGTTGGCGCGCACTTTCTTGCGGTAAAGCTGCATCACTTCCGGCGCATTCAGCCCCGGCTTGCCGGACATCGCGGCATCCAGCATCAGCGCCCCGCTCTCATGCGCCGCCATCAGCTTTTCCGAGACCATCAGCAGCGTCTCATGCGGCGCGTCATGCCCGCCTTGCGCCAGCTTGGCCAGACGCAGCGCGATCACCTGCTGCGCCTCAAAGGCCAGCATCGCGCTCTGCATCGCCAGATTGGGCAGATCCAGACCAGGCCAAACCGGCCAAAAACCGGACTCAAAGGAAGGAAATTTCGTCATAACATCGATCTATATGGGTTTATGCTGCGCCGCAGCAATGAAAAACCACGCAATGCCCCCCTGCCCGGCTGGCATGGGCCCCCGCGCCCTATGCTCCTGCCTCTTGCGCGATCAGCTCCGCCTGCCGCGCCAGCCGCACCAGATCCGCCGCCCCGGGGCCGATCGGCAGCGCCGGGCGTGGTGCCGCACGCCCGTCCTCCAGAATCTGACGCAACCAGACCGCCCAGCCCCGCCACACATCGCGCTCCTGCGGGGCGATGGCGGGGCGCTCCAGCGCCAGCAGCGAAAGCCGCCCGGCCATGCGGCGCAAAGCCGCATCGGCAGCGGCGGCCTTCACCATCGCCGGCTCGTGGCGCCCATGCGGCTCGGAGAGTATGCGCTGCAGCGCGGCTTCGAGATTATTGCTGGCCAGGCCCGCGGCACGCCGCGCCGTCTCCGCCGCCCCCCAGCTCCCCTGCCCCAGCAAAGCGTCGATCACCGCCTCCACATAAGCGGCATGGGCGCGCCGCACGGTGCCGAGGAAGCTCTCCAGCTTCGGCGCTTCAAAGCCCGGCCAGAGCAGCGCGCTGCCCAGAACCGCCAGCGCCCCGCCGAGAAGCGACCACAGCACCCGCGAGGCAGCGACGAAGAATTCGCTCTCGCCCGGGCGCAATTTCTCCACCAGCAGCACCACCATCGGGGTCAGCACGGCGATATAGAGGCTGAAATTCACCGGCCGCAGCGCGAAGGCGCACAGGCTGAGCGGTAGCATGGCAAGCGCCAGCTGCAGATCGGTATGCACGAAAAACCCCAAAGCCGCCGCCAGCACACCGCCCAGCACGGTGCCGGCACAGCGCTCCGCCGTGCGCGCCCAGGTGGCGGCGAAATAAGGCTGCAGGCAGAAGACCAGCGTGATCGTCGCCCAATGTGAATAGATGCCGCCAAAGCGCGTCGTCACCGCCAGCACCGGCAGCGCGATCACCGCCGCCCGCAGCGCGTGCCGGAAGGCGACGGAGGACAAGGTGAAATTCTGCCGGATCGGTGAGAGCACCCGCCGGCGCAGCCCCACCGGGCTTGGCGCCGGCAGGGCCGCCCCTGTGGGCGGCGCCACCGCGATCAGCACCGCGAACTGCTCGGCAATCGCCGCCAGCACATGGCGCTCGGGCGCATCCGGCAAATCCCGCAGCGCCTGGCGCAGCCGCTTCAGGCTGGCGCGCTTGCGCGGCGTATCCAGCGGCCGGTCGGCGAGGATTTCCGGCTCCATCGCAGCCAGCCAGCCCGAGATCAGCCGCAGCGGCGCCACGCAGTCATCGCGCACCGCCGGGTCCTGCTCCAGCTGTTCGGAGAGCGCGATCAGCGCCCCGAAAATCCGGTCGAAACTCTCCAGCCGCAGCGAAAGCTGCGCCCCGCGCGGCGAAACCAGCCCGCGCCGCCGGAAGGTGGCATAGGCCACGGCCCGGGCATTTTCGATCGCCTCGCGCACCTGGCCGCGATATTCCAGCGCATGGGCGGAAAACGCCGCTTCGCCCTCGGCATGGCGGGCAAAGCGCACCAGCTCATTATTCAGCCGCGCCAGCCGGCGCGCCACCTCCGCCAGCGCCCGGCGTGAGGCGGCGTAAGGATGCGTCTCCCAGATCACCAGCGTCAAAATCACCGCCCAGCCGGCGCCGGCCAGGAAGTTCAGCCCGTGCAGCAGCGCCCAGCCCATGCCGGACTCCGGCGCCCCCAAAGCCAGCAACGCGGCGACGCTGCTGAGATTGCCCACCTGCATCCCGGCCTGGCCGTAAATCCGGGCAAAACTCGTGCAGAACACCAGAAACGCCGCCAGCGGCGCCGAAACCCAGGGGCTCTGCGCCCCCACCCAGCTGAACAGCGCATATAGGCTCGCCCCCAGCAGCGCATAGCTGATCACCGCCGGCGCCCGCCGCGCGGCCGGCCCGCCAGGGTCGGCATAGCAGGTCAGCAGCGCCCCCAGCGCCGCCAGCCCGAGTTGCGGCACGTCGAACACCCGCCCCAGCAGCAGCGGCAGCGCCACCGCGCAAAAGGCCCGCAACCCTTCGGAGAGCGACAGC
>NZ_JH976207.1:681744-692004 GCF_000306035.1 Acidocella sp. MX-AZ02 | reverse complement strand
ATTTGGGGAAGCCGTTTGGCGGCAGCCGCCCGGCCGCCGCGCGCGCCCCCAGCCATTCGGTCAGCTTGCCCTCATTGCGCACGCGCTCGCCGATGCTCCAGCTCAACCCCTCGGCCAGGGTGAACACCTTGGCATCCGAGAGCCCGCCATCCTTGTATTTCTGCAGCTGCACGCCGGTGCCGCGCGGCATCTCCGGCAGCTGCTCCAGCGGGAACACCAGCAGCTTGCGGTTCTGGCCGATCACCGCGACATGGTCGCCATTCGCCGGCACGCACAGCACCCATTCCTCGCCGGGCTTCACCACCAGAATGGTCTTGCCCGCCCGGCGTTCGGAGGCAAGCTCCGCCCCCGGCAGAATAAAGCCCCGCCCGGTGGAGGAGGCGACCAGATATTTCTGCTCAGGATCGGGCACGAACAGCATCAGCACCCCGTCCTCATTCGCCAGCTCGATGATCAGCCGGATCGCCTGGCCATCGCCGCGCCCGCGCGGAATGTCGGAGGCCTTGATGGTATAGACGCGCCCATTGGTGCCCAGCAGCGCCACCTTGTCGGTGGATTGGCAGGGCAGCATCGCGAACAGCTTGTCGCCCTCCTTGAATTTCAGTTCCGCGCCATCGGCCAGATGCCCCTTCTGGGCGCGGATCCAGCCTTTCTCGGAGAGGATGATGGTGATCGGCTCACGCTCCACCAGCGCCTCGGCGACGATCTCGACCATCGGCGCGGCCGCGGAAATCTTGGTCCGCCGCGCGCCCAGCGGCCCGGCGCCGAACTTCGCCTGCACCTCGGCGATCTCCTCGGCGATTTTCGCCCAGCGCTTGGTCTCGCTCTGCAGCAGCCCCAGCAGCCCCTTCTGCTCCGCGGTGAGCTTCTTATGCTCGTTGCGGATCTCCATCTCTTCCAGCTTGCGCAAGGCGCGCAGCCGCATATTCAGGATCGCCTCGGCCTGCACCTCGGAGAGCTCGAAGGTGGCGATCAGCTGCTCCTTCGGCTTGTCCTCGAAGCGGATGATCCGGATCACCTCGTCCAGATTGAGGAAGACCTTGATATAGCCATCCAGAATCTCCAGCCGCCTGGCGATGGCGGCGAGCCGATGGTTGGAGCGGCGCACCAGCACCTCATGCCGGTGATCCGCCCAGGCGCGCAAAATCGCCTTCAGCCCCATCACTTTCGGGTTCCGCCCATCCGCAAGCACGTTCATGTTCAGCGAGAAGCGGGATTCCAGCTGGGTGGCGCGGAAGAGCGAGGCCATCAGCATGTCCGCATCCACGCTGCGGTTCTTGGGCTCCAGCACCAGCCTTATCTGCTCGGCGCTCTCATCGCGCACATCCGCCAGCAGCGGCAGCTTCTTATCCCCCAGCAGCAGCGCGATCTGCTCGACCAGCCGGGATTTCTGCACCTGATACGGAATTTCGGTGACGACGATATTCCAAGTGCCGTTCTTCGCCGGCTCCTTCGCCCACACCGCCCGGGTGCGCAGAGAGCCGCGCCCGGTCTCATAGGCCGCCAGAATCGTCGCCTCATCCTCCACCAGCTCGCCGCCGGTGGGGAAATCCGGGCCCTTCATATGCGCCAGCAGCTCGGCCGTGGTGGCGTCCGGGTTGGCGATCAGATGCAACGCCGCCGCGCACACCTCCCCGGCATTATGCGGCGGAATCGAGGTCGCCATGCCCACCGCGATGCCGGAGGCGCCATTGGCGAGCAGATTCGGGAAGGCGCCGGGCAGCACCACCGGCTCCTGCTCCTCGCCATCATAGGTCGCGCGGAAATCCACCGCATCCTCATCGATGCCGCGCAGCAGATATTCGGCGATCTCGGTCAGGCGCGACTCGGTATAGCGCATCGCCGCAGCGTTATCGCCGTCGATATTGCCGAAATTCCCCTGCCCCTCGATCAACGGGAAGCGCGAGGAGAAATCCTGCGCCAGCCGCACCAGCGCCTCATAGATCGAGCTGTCGCCATGCGGGTGGAACTTACCCATCACGTCGCCGACCACGCGGGCGCATTTCTTGAAGCCCGAGCGCGGATCGAGCTTGAGCTGATGCATGCCGTAGATCAGCCGGCGATGCACCGGCTTCAGCCCATCGCGCACATCTGGCAGCGAGCGGGACATGATGGTGGAGAGCGCATAGGCAAGGTAACGCTCGGAGAGCGCGTTGCTGAGCGCCAGATCCTCCACCTGCCCGAAATCATCCGGCATCGCCGCGCTCCTTCTCCTCAAGCCTCAGGGAAAGTTGCTCATAAAGAGCCTCGCGCGCCGGCGGAAGGGGGCGGTGGCGGGCGCCGAACAGGTCACGGGCGAGAAAATGCCCGGTCAGGCGCAATGCCGCCACGCAATCCTTGAGGTCCGGCTCGCTCTCATCCAGCAAAAAATCCGGCAAGGGCAGCAGCCGGCTGGCCCAGTCCCCGGCCTGCGAGAGGGTCACCGCCCGCCCGGTGCGGGGCGAGACGTAAGCCAGACGGTCATTGCCGCCGGCAGAGGAGGAAAAATCCAGCCCGAAGCCCAGCTCCCGCAGCAGCACCAGCTCCCAGCGGCAAAGTGCTGGCAGCGCGACGCCTTTGATCTCGATGCCCGCCAGCAGCCGCAGCAGCCCCTGGAAGGTCTCGGGCGCGGCCTCGCGTTCGGGCAGGGCCTGGGCAGTGAGCTGGCAGGCGGCGCGCAGCACGGCCAGGCTGTCCGGCTCCTGCATCGCCAGCGCCGCCACCGGGCGCACCAGCTCGCCGCTATAGGCGCCGAGCTGTTCGGGCAGCCGCGCCACCCAGCGCGCCGCGACGATATTGCCTTGCTCCCAGATGCCGCCCTGCCGGCGCGAGGCCCCGCCCTTGGCCAGCCCCCGGCGCAGCCCGTCGGGGCTCAGCAGCGTGACGAGATAATCCCCTTCGCCATGGGGGACGCGCTCGACAACGATTCCCGGCCCCTCAATCTCCATGGCGTGGTCCCCAATGAGCAAAAGTTTTTGGAGGGCGGAGGCGGCCAAGGTTCCGCCGCCGCCCAGCGGCGGTGGAAAGCCGCCGGAGGGGTGGGGTGTTTTTCAAAAACACCCCAAGAAAGTTCGGGGTGTGGGCGACGTCGTCGTCACCGCCCCAACGTTCTTCGCCGCTTTTTTGAAAAAAAAGCGGCACCAAAAAACTTTTATAACATTACCTCAAAGCCGCTTTCGCGGTGCTCGCCAAAAGCTTCGCCGCCAACGGCAAGATCTCGTCGTTATAATCATAGGTCGGGCTGTGCAGGCCGGAGCTGGGGCCGTTGCCGACCCAGGCATAGGCGCCCGGCACATCCACCAGGAAACGGCCAAAATCCTCCGCCCCCATCGTCGGTTCCATGTCGCGGCGCACCCGTAGCCCGGCCTCGGCGGCGGCCTGGGCCATCAACTCCGCCTGCTCAGGCACATTCCCGGTCGGCGACAGCTCCTCGCCCAGCCACACATCCGCCTCCAGCCCCAGCGCCATCGCCACGCCCTTCGCCGTCTCCGTCAGGCGGCGCTTCAGCAGCTCCATGCTCTCGGTGGTATAAGCGCGGATGGTGCCCTCCATCGAAGCCCTTTCCGGCACCTGGTTGCGGGCCTCCCCAGCCTTCAACATGCAGGTGGAGATCACGCCGGACTGGATCGGCGGCAGATTGCGCGCGACGATGCTGTTCACCGCCACGATCAGCTGCGCGATGCCCTGCACCGGGTCGATGCAGAGATGCGGCATCCCGGCATGGCCGGCCTTGCCCTTCATCGTCACCACGAAATTCACCGCCCCGGCCATCACCGACTCCGGATGCACCATCACCGTCCCGGCTTCCAGCCCCGGCCAGTTATGGTAGCCGAAAATGCGCTCCATCGGGAAACGCTGGAACAGCCCGTCCTCGACCATCGCGTGCGCGCCCTTATAGCCTTCCTCGGCCGGCTGAAACACCAGATGGATCTGCCCGGACCAGTCCGGATCGTCCTTCAACAGCATCGCCGCCCCCAGCAGCGAGGTCGTGTGGCCGTCATGCCCGCAGGCATGCATCACCCCCGGCCTGGTCGAGGCGTAGGGCTTGCCGGTGGCCTCGGGGATCGGCAGCGCATCCATATCGGCGCGCAACCCCACCGAGCGGTTGGAATTGCCGCGCTTCAGGCTGGCCACCACCCCATGCCCGCCAATGCCGGCCTCGTAGGGAATCCCCAGCTCATCCAGCCGGGCGCAGACGAAGGCGGCCGTCTCGCGCTCCTGGCGGGAGAGTTCCGGATGGGTGTGGAGATGATGCCGCCATGCGGTCAGTGTGGTCGCGAAATCATCCGGCATAGCGCACTCCTCAACGCAGCAATTTCACAGCTCAGGCAACAACTTCAAGCAAAAGCTGTACCAGTCCCTTATATGGTGTCTCCTACGCCGCCACCGCCATGGCGATATAGTTGACCGAGAGATCCCGGCTCACCGTAAACCCGGCCTGGCGCGGGGAATAGCTCAAGCCCGCCGTGTCGGTCAGGCGCAGCCCCGCCTGGCGGCAGAGCCGCCCCAGCTCCTCGGGCTTGATGAACATCTTCCAGTCATGCGTGCCCACCGGCAGCAGCCGCAGCACATATTCCGCCCCGAATTTCGCCACCGCATAGCTTTGCGGGGTACGGTTGAGGGTGGAGAGGAACAAAACGCCGCCCGGCGCCAGCAAGGCGCGCAGGCTTTTCAGGAATTCCAGCGGATCGGCGACATGCTCGATGATCTCCAGCGCGGTGACCACCGGGAAGCTCGCCCCCTCCGCCGCCAGCCCCTCGGCGGTGCCATGGCGGTAAGTGATGTTCAGCCCCTGCCCCTGCGCATGGCCCCGCGCCACGTCGATCACCTCCGCCCCGGCATCCAGCCCGGTCACCGCGAATCCGTCCTTGGCGAGGGCTTCGGCCAGCAGCCCGGCGCCGCAGCCGACATCGAGAATCGAGACCCCCTCGCCTTTCGCCCGCCTGACGCGCTGCGCCACCCAGCCGGCGCGCACCGGATTGAGCATATGCAAGGGCCGCATCGGCCCCCGCGCGTCCCACCAACGCGCCGCCAGCGCGTCGAACCGGGCGATTTCTTCCGCAATCACTGACCCCTGGCTCATTGCCCTATCCTTACTCCGCCGCTATGTGACGCCCCGGCCCGAATTCCACAAGGTTCCAGTTCTCAAGGTTTGTCCATGGCGCGCATCGTGATGAAATTTGGCGGCACCTCCGTCGCCGACCTCGACCGGATCAAGAATGTCGCCAAGCGCGTCAAGGCCGAGGCTGATAAAGGCAACGAGGTCGCGGTGGTGGTCTCCGCCATGTCCGGCGTCACCAACCAGCTGGTCGGCTATTGCCAGTCCCTCTCGCCGCTGTTCGATGCGCGCGAGTATGACGCGGTGGTCGCCACCGGCGAGAACGTCACCGCCGGGCTGCTCGCCATCGCGCTGCAGGAGCTGGGGCAGGAAGCCCGCTCCTGGCAGGGCTGGCAGGTGGCGGTGGAGACCAATGGCGAGCACGGCAAGGCCCGCATCGAGAGCATCGATGGCGAGGAGCTGATCTCGCGCATGCAGCAGGGCCAGATCCCGGTGCTGGCCGGCTTCCAGGGCATCGGCCCGGATAACCGCATCACCACTTTGGGCCGCGGCGGCTCGGACACTTCGGCCGTGGCGCTTGCCGCCGCGCTGAAGGCGGACCAATGTGATATCTATACGGACGTTGACGGGATCTACACCACCGATCCCCGCATCGTGCCGAATGCCAAGAAACTGCATAAGATCACCTACGAGGAAATGCTGGAGCTCGCCTCGGTCGGTGCGAAAGTGTTGCAGACCCGCTCGGTCGAGCTGGCGATGAAAGAGCGCGTGCGCGTGCAGGTGCTCTCCAGCTTCGCTGACAAGCCGGGCTCCATGGTTGTTGATGAGGAAGAGGTCGTGGAAAAGGAAATCGTTGCCGGCATCGCCTATTCGCGGGACGACGCCAAAATCACGGTGCGCCGCGTGCCGGACCGCCCGGGTGTCGCCGCCGCCGTGTTCGTGCCGCTGTCGGATGCGGCCATTAATGTCGACATGATCGTGCAGAATGTCGCCGCCGACGGCACCACGGACATGACCTTCACCGTCGGCAAGACCGACATGGCCCGCGCCTTGCTGGTGCTGGAGCAGGCCAAGGCCGAGATCGGCTATGCCGAGATCAACTCGGACCCGAATGTCGCCAAGCTCTCCGTTGTCGGCGTGGGCATGCGCAGCCATGCCGGTGTCGCCGGCACGATGTTCAAAACATTGGCGGCGCGCGGCATCAATATCCAGGCGATCACCACCTCCGAGATCAAGGTCTCGGTGCTGGTCGCGGCCGAATATACCGAATTGGCGGTGCGCGCCTTGCACACCGCCTATGGGCTCGATGGCTGAGCATGGCTGAGCTGGACCAGACTGCCGCAAACGACACGCTGGACGCCCTGCAGCAGCGGGGTGCCGCCTTCCTTGGCACACGCCACGCCATTCTCGGCGGGGCGATGAGCTGGGTGTCCGAGCGGCATCTGGTCTCCGCCATCTCCAATGCCGGCGGCTTCGGCGTCATCGCCTGCGGCGCGATGCCCCCGGCTTTGCTGGAAAAAGAGATCGAGGCAACCAAGGCGCTGACCGACAAGCCCTTCGGCGTCAATCTGATCACCATGCACCCGCAGCTCGATGAGCTGGTGCAGATCTGCATCCGCCAGCAGGTCGGGCATGTGGTGTTTGCCGGTGGCATCCCCTCGGGCGCGCATATCAAGGCGGCGAAGGATGGGGGTGCCAAGGTCGTCGCCTTCGCCCCGGCTTTGGTGCTGGCCAAGCGCCTGGTCAAATTCGGCGCCGACGCGCTGGTGATCGAGGGCTCGGAAGCCGGGGGTCATATCGGCCCGGTCTCGCTCACCGTGCTGGCGCAGGAAATCCTGCCGCACATCACCGAAGTGCCGGTCTTCGTCGCCGGCGGCATCGGAAGGGGCGAGGCGATGCTGGGCTATCTGGAGATGGGCGCGGCCGGTGTGCAGCTCGGCACCCGCTTCGCCGCCGCCAGCGAGAGCATCGCCCACGAAAACTTCAAAAAAGCCTTCATCCGCGCCGCCGCCCGCGACGCGCTGCCCAGCGTGCAGCTGGATGAGCGCTTCCCGGTGATCCCGGTGCGCGGGCTGATCAATGAGGGCACCAAGCGCTTCATGCGTCACCAGGCGGAGGTGGTGCAAAAATTCCAGTCCGGCGAACTGGACAAAACCGCCGCGCAACTGGAAATTGAGCATTTCTGGGCCGGCGCGCTGCGCCGCGCGGTGATCGACGGCGATGTGGAGACTGGTTCCGTGATGGCGGGGCAATCTGTGGGCATGGTGACATCGGTGCAGCCGGTGGCCGAGATCATTGCGGCGTTGCGGGCCCAGGCCCTCGCCGCCTTGGTGGCGCGTGGCACAGGAGCATAATCCTCCTTCCACGCCGGCACGCCGGCGCAAAAAGCCGAAATTCGGCGATACCAGGCAGCTTTTTGCCGCGCTGCGGGAGAATCTCGCCACCGGCACCGCCTCGCTGGCGGATTTCGCCAAGCTGGTGGCGGAGGGTCTGGTGGCTGATGCCACCGTCATTTACGTCACCCGCCCGGGCGAGATCCTCGAACTCGCCGCCACCCATGGGCTGAATGTCTCCGCCGTCGGGCGCACCAAATTGCGGGTGGGCGAAGGCATTGTCGGCCTCGCCG
Source organism: Acidocella sp. MX-AZ02 (assembly GCF_000306035.1). Taxonomy (NCBI): domain Bacteria; kingdom Pseudomonadati; phylum Pseudomonadota; class Alphaproteobacteria; order Acetobacterales; family Acidocellaceae; genus Acidocella; species Acidocella sp. MX-AZ02. Next base: position 684,340 of record NZ_JH976207.1, on the reverse strand, counting down.
CCGCCTCCGGCGACGTGCAGAACCTGCCCGACGTGCAGAACCATCCCCGCTATGTCTACCGCGCCGAAACCGGCGAGGAGAACATGGCCTCGATGCTCGCGGTGCCGGTGAAGCGCGCCGGGCGCACGCTGGGCGTGATCGCGGTGATGTCCCGCGAAGTGCGCGCCTATGCGCCCGTGGAGGTCGAATCGCTGGCCACTGTGGCGATGCTGCTGGCCGAGATCCTGGCCCGCGCCGGCGCCGCCGATATCGGCCAGGAAGGCTTCTCGGATTCCCTGCCCCGCCGCTATGCCGGGCATGTGCTCTCCACCGGCATCGCCCGGGGCGCGGTGCTGGCCTATGGCGCCGCCGCCCCCATCGCCAAGCTGCTCACCGAGGACCCGGAGGCCGAGCTGGCCCGGCTCGATATCGCGGTGGAAGAGGCGAATAAATCCCTCGACGGGCTGATCAGCGCCAACATGCCCGGCGGCAACGCCTCGCGCGATGTGCTGGATGCCTACCGGATGGTGGCGCAGAGCTCCGGCTGGCTGGCCCAGGTGCGCGCCGCGATCAATGACGGCCTCACCGCCGAAACCGCTGTCGACAAGATCGCCCGGCAGCTGCGCGAGCGCATGCGCCGCATCGCCGACCCCTATCTGCGCGAGCGCCTCGCCGATATCGAGGACATGATCAACCGGCTGATGGTGGCCCTGGGCGGCATGGCGCCGAAGCCCGAGCGCGCGGATGGGATGATCCTGATCGTCCGCCGCCTCGGCCCGGCGGATCTGCTGGACTGGCATACGCGCGGCATCGCCGGCATCGCCATCGAGGAGGCCAGCGCCTCCGGCCACGCCGCCATCCTCGCCCGCGCCCTCTCCATCCCCACGCTGCAGGTGGATCGCGGCGCGGTGGAAGCCGCGGTCGAGGGCGACCAGGCGCTGCTGGACGCCGAGGACGGCACGCTGGTGCTGCGCCCGGAACCGGAGGTGATCCAGGTCTATGACCGTGCCATGGCCGCGCGCGACGAGCGCGCCGCCACCCTGGCCAGCTACCGGGACGTCCCCGCCATCACCAAGGACGGCACCGAGCTGAAGCTGATGATGAATGTCGGGCTGGCGCTGGAGCTGGACCAGCTGGACAAGACCGGCGCCGACGGCATCGGCCTCTACCGCACCGAAATCGCCGCCCTGGCCGCCGGCGGCATCCCGGATGTGGCCGGCCAGGCGGCCGAATATGGCAAGGTGATGGACCGCGCCAAGGGCCGCCCGGTGCAATTCCGCACGCTGGATCTGGGGGCCGACAAGCTGCTCCCCGGCGAGACCGCGCAGACCGAGGAAAACCCCGCCATGGGCTGGCGCTCCTTGCGCATCGGGCTGGACCGCCCGGCCATCCTGCGCCGCCAGCTGCGCGCTTTGCTGCTGGGCGCGCAAGGCCGGCCGCTGCGGGTGATGTTCCCGATGGTCGCCACCGTGGAGGAATTCCGCGCCGCGCGCGACCTGCTGGAGGCCGAGGCCGGGCGCATCCGCCCCGCGCCGGAGACGCTGGACGCAGGCACCATGCTGGAAGTCCCCTCGCTGCTCTTTCAGCTCCCCGGCCTGCTCGCCGAGGCGGATTTCATCTCGGTCGGCACCAACGACCTGATGCAGTTCCTCTTCGCCGCCGACCGCGGCACGCCGGAGCTGGCGGACCGCTACGACACACTTTCCGCCCCGGTGCTGGAGATGCTGGAAAAGCTGGTGACACTCTGCCAGGAGGCCGGCGTGCCGCTCTCCATCTGCGGCGAGGCCGCCGGTCGGCCACTGGATGCGCTGGCCTTCGCGGCGTTGGGGATCACCACGCTGTCGATGTCCGGCAGCTCGATCCTGAAGGTGAAATCCGTGCTGGTGCAGGCGGATCTCAACGCGCTGCGCCCGGTGCTGCGGGAATTGCGCCGCGCCGGGGCCGCTGGCGGGAGCATTCGCGAGCCGCTGGCGGTGTGGGCGCGAGAACATAATCTCGCAATTTGAGGGATATCCGATTCCGGGTTAAAAGACATGGATATGCCAGACCATATGACCGGACCCGACACCATGGAGCCTGAAGCCACCTATTCCGGCGCGCGCGTCGGTGCGGGCCTGCGCGAAGTGCGCGAGCGGCTGGGCTGGCAATTGCCGGATGTGGCCGAGGGCCTGCGCATCCGCCCGGAATTTCTGGTGGCGATCGAGGCGGGGGATCTCTCCTCCTTGCCCGGCACCGCCTATCGCACCGGCTTCGTGCGCACCTATGCCCAGGCTTTGGGGCTGGATGGCGAGGAGATCCTGCGCCGCTTCCGCGATGCCGGGCAGCTCGGCCAGGCGGAGAAAACGGAAATCCAGTTCCTTGCCCCGGTGCCGGATCGCGGCGTGCCGAAAGGCGCGATCGTGCTGATCGGCATCGTGCTGGTCGTCGCCGGCTACGGGCTCTGGTATCGCCATACCGAGCAGCAGCGTCGGCTGGACCAGAGCGTCACCCATGTCCCGGCCGAGCTGCAGCCTTTGGCGACGCCGCCGAAAGTCACCCCGCCGCCGGCCACGGCGCCGGTTGCGAGCCCCCCAGGCCCGGCCACGCCCTCCCAGCCGGCAGCCAGCACCAGGCCGAC
>NZ_JH976207.1:677751-681644 GCF_000306035.1 Acidocella sp. MX-AZ02 | reverse complement strand
GAGATCACCGCCACCCAGGATGCCTGGGTGCAGGTCACCGATCCGGCCGGCAACATATTGTTCAGCAAAGTGCTGCACCCCGGCGAAAGCTGGCCGGTGCCGGACATGCCCGGCCTGAAAATGACCACCGGCAATGCCGGCGGCACCCTGCTCACCACCAACGGCCAGGCCGGCCAGCCGCTCGGCGCCCCGGGTGTGGTGCTGCATGGCTACCAGCTGACCCCGCCCGCTTCGGGCAGCGCATCCGCCCCGGCCTCCGCCGGGACCAGCCCCGCTTCCAGCGCGGCCCAATAGAGGAACCCTCATGAACTACCGCGAATATCAGCAGATCGACCGCCGCAAATCCCGGCAGATCAGCGTCGGCAATGTGAAGGTGGGCGGCGATGCGCCGGTCTCGGTGCAGACCATGACCAACACCCTCACCCATGATGTCGAGGCCACCGTCGCGCAGATTTTGCGCGCCGAGAAGGCCGGCGTGGACATTGTCCGCGTCTCCTGCCCGGATGAGGAAAGCTCGGCGGCGCTCAAGCACATCGTCAAGCGGGTGAATGTGCCGATCGTCGCCGACATTCATTTCCACTATAAGCGCGGCATCGAGGCCGCCCAGAACGGCGCCGCGTGCCTGCGCATCAATCCGGGCAATATCGGCTCGCCGGAGCGGGTGAAGGAGGTCATCAAGGCCGCCCGCGACCATGGCTGCTCGATGCGCATCGGTGTGAATGCCGGTTCGCTGGAGAAGCATCTGCTGGAGAAATACGGCGAGCCCAACCCGGACGCGCTGGTCGAATCCGCCCTGGAACACGCCAAGATCCTGCAGGATCATGATTTCCACGAATTCAAGATCTCGGTGAAGGCCTCGGACGTGTTCATGGCCGTCGCCGCCTATCAGCAGCTGGCCGAGCAATGCGACCACCCGCTGCATATCGGCATTACCGAAGCCGGCGGCAAACGCGCCGGCACGGTGAAATCCTCCATCGGTCTGGGCTCGCTGCTCTGGGCCGGGATTGGCGATACCATGCGCGTCTCGCTCTCCGCCGAGCCGGAGGAAGAGGTGCTGGTGGGCTGGGACATTCTGAAGTCGCTGGGCATTCGCCATCGCGGCGTGCGCGTCATCTCCTGCCCCTCCTGCGCGCGCCAGGGCTTCAACGTCATCAAGACTGTCGAGACGCTGGAAGAGCGGCTGGCCCATATCGAAACCCCGATCACCCTCTCGATCATCGGCTGCGTGGTCAATGGCCCCGGTGAGGCGCTGATGACCGATCTCGGCCTGACCGGCGGCGGCGGTGGCCGGCACATGGTCTATGCCAACGGCAAGACCGACCATACCGTCTCCGACGAGGCGATGGTCGAGCATCTGGTCGAGCTGGTGGAAAAGAAGGCCGAGCAGATCGAGGCCGCGAAGAAGGCCGCGCTGATCCCGGCTGAATAGCAGCGAAACTTGCGAGTTTGAGACCGCCGGGGTGCAGCACCCCGGCGTTTTGTATTTGATGGATGGATGAAGATGGCGACTCTTTTGCAGCCGGTGCGCGGCACCAAGGATCTGATCGGCGAGGATGCGGCGCGGCATTTCCATGTCATCGAAACCGCCAGACGCATCACCCGGCTGTTCGGCTTCTCCGAATGGCAGACGCCGATCTTCGAGGATACCAAAGTGTTTTCCCGCACGCTGGGCGAAACCTCGGATGTCGTCACCAAGGAAATGTATACGTTCGAGGATCGCGGCGGTGATTCCGTAACATTGCGCCCGGAAGGCACGGCGGGCATCTGCCGTGCCTTGATCACCGGCGGCCTCACCCAGACCCTACCGCAGAAAGTCTTTTATGCCGGGCCGATGTTTCGCTATGAGCGCCCGCAGAAAGGCCGCTACCGGCAATTCCACCAGATCGGCATCGAGCTGCTGGGTGCGGCCTCGCCGCTCGCCGATGCGGAAGTCATCGCCGCCGGCTGGCGGATTCTGAACGAGCTGGGTGTGGCGAAAGATGTTGTGCTCAACATCAACACGCTGGGGGATGCCGCCAGCCGGGAGGCCTACCGCGCCGCTTTGGTCGCGCATTTCTCCGCGCATGCGGACAAGCTCTCTGAAGACAGCAAGCTGCGCCTGGAGAAAAACCCGCTGCGCATCCTGGATTCCAAGGATGAAGGCGACAAGGCGCTGATGGAAAATGCCCCGCTGATCTACGACCACCTCACCGAAGAGGCCGCAAATTTCTATAACGGCCTGAAATCCACCCTCGCCGCCTTCGGCGTGCCGTTCGCGGAAAATCCGCGCATCGTCCGCGGACTGGATTATTACAACCACACCGCCTTCGAATTCGTCACCACCGCTTTGGGCGCGCAAGGCACGGTGATGGCCGGCGGGCGTTATGATGGCCTCGTCGAGCAGATGGGCGGCCCCAACGTGCCGGGCATCGGCTGGGGCGCGGGCATCGAGCGCCTCTCGATGCTGATCGAGCCCCCGCAAGCCGCCGCGCAACCGGTCATCATCATCCCGATGGGCAGCGAGTCCGAAGCCCCGGCCTTGGACATTCTCAACAGCCTGCGCGCTGCCAACATCGCCGCCGAGATCGGCTATTCCGGCAATGCCAAAAAGCGCCTGGAGCGCGCCAATAAATCCGGCGCGGCTTACGCGGTGCTGGTCGGCGCCGAGATCAAGCTGAAAAACCTCACCGACGGCACCCAGGATGACGTCACCCCCGCCACCTTGATCGAGCGCCTGCGCGGATGAGCGACGCGCTGGACAGCAAGCTCGACCGCATCCTGGCCCGCGCCGAGGAGCTGCGCTTCATGCTCTCCGGCACGCTGGCCGGCGAGGAATTCGTGAAAGCCTCCAAGGAGCTGGCGGAACTCGGGCCCGTCGAGGAACAGGTGCTCGCCTTGCGCGAGGCCGAAAAGCAGCGGCGCGAGGCAGAGGCCCTGCTCGCCGACCCGGATATGAAAGAGCTGGCCGAGGCCGAGCTGCACACACTGAAAGCCCAGATCCCCGAGCTGGAAATGGCGGTGCGCCTGGCCCTGCTGCCGAAGGATGAGGCCGATGCCCGCTCCGGCATCCTGGAAATCCGCCCCGCCGCCGGCGGCGACGAGGCCGGGCTGTTCGCCGCCGAGCTGTTTTCCGCCTACCAGAAATACGCGGCCTCCCAGGGCTGGCGCTTCGAGGTGCTGGAATATGATGAAAACGAGCTGGGCGGCGTGAAGGGCGCGATGGCCGAAATTACCGGCAAATCCGTCTTCGCCCGGCTGAAATTCGAATCCGGCGTGCACCGCGTGCAGCGCGTGCCGACCACGGAAACCCAAGGCCGCATCCACACCTCCACCATCACCGTCGCGGTGATGCCGGAAGCCGAGGAGGTGGATGTCGACATCAACGAGGCAGATCTGCGCATCGATGTCTATCGCGCCTCCGGTGCCGGCGGCCAGCACGTGAATAAAACCGAATCCGCCGTGCGCATCACCCACATCCCCACCGGCACCGTGGTGGCGATGCAGGAGGAGCGCAGCCAGCACAAGAACCGCGCCAAGGCGATGAAAATCCTGCGCTCGCGCATCTATGAGCAGCAGCGCGCCGCGCTCAGCGCCACCCGTGCGGCCGACCGCAAGGGCCAGGTCGGCACCGGGGACCGCTCCGAGCGCATCCGCACCTACAACTTTCCGCAAGGCCGCGTCACCGACCATCGCATCAACCTCACTTTGCATAAAATCGATCGGGTGATGCTGGGCGAGTTCGATGACATCATCGAGGCGCTGATCGCCGAGGACCAGGCGGCGAGGCTGGCCGCCCAAGAGTGAAAACTGAATGATCCCCACCGCCCAGGCCCTGGCCGAAATCACCGAGGCCTTGCGCCAGGCCGGGCTGGAGGCGCCCCGCCGCGAGGCCCGGGCGTTGCTCGCCGGCTGCC
>NZ_JH976207.1:671367-677651 GCF_000306035.1 Acidocella sp. MX-AZ02 | reverse complement strand
ATGAGCCGCTGGCCTATATCACCGGCCATAAGGAATTCTGGGGGCTGGATTTCCTCACCACCCCCGCCACCCTCATTCCCCGCCCGGACACCGAAACGCTGATCGAGGCGGTGCTCGCCTCCGGCCAGCGCCCGGCGCGCATTCTGGATCTGGGCACCGGCACGGGCTGCCTGCTGCTGTCCGCCTTGCATGAGCTGCCGGAGGCCTTCGGTGTCGGGGTCGACCTCAACCCGAACGCCGCCACCCTCGCCCGCGCCAACGCTCAGCGCCTGGGTCTGGCGGCGCGCAGCGCCTTTCTCGCCGGCAGCTGGGCCGATGCGATTTCGCAGCGCTTCGATCTGGTGCTCTCCAACCCGCCTTATATCGAAACCGGGGATCTGGCCGGGCTGATGCCGGATGTGCGCGCCTATGAGCCCGCCACCGCCCTGGATGGCGGCGCCGATGGCCTCATCGCCTATCGCGCCATCATCGCCGATCTGCCCCGCCTGCTCACCCAGGATGGGCAGGCGGTGCTTGAACTTGGCATCGGCCAGGCGCATATGGTGGATGAGTTGGCACGCCAGGCCGGTTTCGAGACCGTGCTGCGCCGCGATATTTCCGGCATAGAGCGCGCCATCAGCCTCAAATTCTGCAAATAAGCGATTGGCAGAATGAATTTTTACCGCTAAGCACGGGCGGCGCGGGCAGTTTTGTCCACGAGTCGCCGGGCATGAAACCGGCGCCAAAAAGGGCGTTGCATGTATATGCCGCACCGCGCAAGCCAGCAGACGAGGATAGACACGAGCCGATGAATATGAAGCGCATGCGTGGACGCAACCACCGTTCCGGTGGCGGCGGCGGCGGCGGGTTTCGCAACCAGCAGAATGGTATTCCGCTCAACCGTAATCATGTGTTCGACAGCTCCGGCCCGGAAATGCGGGTGCGCGGCACCGCTCAGCAGCTTTATGACAAATATACGCAGCTGGCCCGCGATGCCGCCTCCTCCGCCGACCGGGTGTTGAGCGAGGGATATTACCAGCACGCCGAGCATTATTTCCGTATCGTCAGCGCCATCAACGCCGCCCAGGGCCTGCCGCCCCCGGGCCAGGGCGGGCAGCAGAATAATGGTGAGCCGCGCTATCAGAACGGCAATCAAAGCGAGTATCAGGGCGAGGGCGAAGGCCAGGCCCCGCGTGAATACCGCAATGAGCAGCGCGAGCCCCGCGAAAACCGCGACAATCGCGAGCCGCGGGAATTCCGGGATAATCGCGAAAATCGTGATAACCGGGACAATCGTGATAACCGCCAGGAGCGCCGCTTCGAGCCGCGCAACCGTCCGGATTTCCAGCCCCGCGACAACCGCCAGGAAAATCGCCACGAAAACCGCCAGGACCGCCCCGAGCGCCCTTATCGCCCGGCCGCGCCGATCGCTGATACGCCGATCGACATCAGCTCCGCCCTGGAAGCTGAACTGCGCGCCGCCCAGCAGGAGCCAGCCGGCATCGGCGCGCAGCCCGAGGTGAGGCAGGAGCAGCCGGAGCCGCGCGCGATTCCCATCGTCGCCGATGCCCCGCCCGCCAACGCCCCGGAACTCACCTTGACCGAGCCTGAGGCCAAACCGGCGCCGAAGCGCCGTGGCCGCCCGCCGCGCGCCAAAGCCACCGAACCGGCGGCGGAATAATCTCCGCCGCCTCAATTCCCAAATAAAAAGCCCGGCAAAAGCCGGGCTTTTTTCATGAAATGACGGCAGGCGCTTTTATTTCGGCGCCAGCACCATCACCATCTGGCGCATTTCCAGCTTCGGCATCTGCTCGACCTTGGTTTCCACCTCCATGTCGCCACGGATGCGCTCCAGCACTTTCACGCCCAGCTCCTGGTGGGCCATCTCGCGGCCGCGGAAGCGCAGAGTGACCTTCACCTTGTCGCCTTCGCCGATGAAACGCTTCATCGCGTTCAGCTTCACCATGTAGTCATTATCGTCGATATTGGGGCGAACCTTCACCTCCTTGATCTCGACGACCTTCTGCTTCTTGCGCGCCTCGTTACGCTTTTTCTGCTGTTCATATTTGAACTTGCCGTAATCGAGGATCTTGGCGACGGGCGGCTCCGCGTTCGGGCTGATCTCGACCAAGTCGAGGCCCACGGCGTAAGCACGCGCGATGGCGTCACGGGTGCTGATCACACCGATCATTTCACCATCCTGGTCGATCAGACGAACCTGCGGGATTCTGATTTCTTCGTTAACCCGGGGGCCCTCGCGTGAGGGAGGGGTGGGTGGCGCTGGCGGTCTGGCTATAGGAAAGTCTCCTGTTTCGATTGCTGGAACCGGCATAAGCCCAATTTGTGACGAAAAGCAATGCGCTATCGCTCATGGCCGGGGCCTGTATCGCTCAGATAACGCGAAGCGCGCGGATTTCAACGGTTTACTGTTCAGAACAGAAACTCGCGCCGCGCATTCCAGTGCTCCACCAGGGCACGGGCCTCGCGCGACTCATCCAGCAATTTTCCATGCTGGCGGGCCAGCTGCTCGGTCATGTGCAGAAAGGCGGAGAGCGCCTTCAGGCCAGGATCGCTCGGGGTCGTGTAAGAGAGCGGGCCGCCGAGATAGGCCAGGGGCGCCTCGACCGCCCGGGATTTGTCGAATTCCTGCGCGAAAAAGCCGGGATTATGCAGCAGCTCACCCGGCTTGTCGCGCAGCGTCTCATAGGGGGAGATATAATGCTGGGAGAAATAATCATCCTGGCCGCCAGCCGCCAGCGCCTTCATCCGCCCCGCCGCCCATTTCTGCATCGCCTGCCAGGCCGAGCGGCGCGGGTAATGCGCCAGCCAGGTTTCGGGCAAAGGCACCGGCGCCACCTCCTGGCCTTGTAGAAACACACCATGATTCCCCGCCCCCGCCACCAAGCCGGGAATTTTCGCCCGGGCGATGACCTTGATGACATGGCTGGGCGCGGCCATGCGCCAGCGCAGCCGCCAGGGCACCACCAGCTCCGCCGCATCCTCGCCGCCGACCTGGCCGTAATTCGCCAGCTCCAGGCTCAGCACCGGGGCATCGGCGGGCAGCAGCGTCACCAGCGGCGCGCTGGCCGGTGTGGCCACGAACTCATCCGCATCCAGAAACAGCACCCAATCCGCGCCCAGCACCTGCGACGCCGCCTGATAGCCCCAGCTATTCACCGCGATTTCATCGAAACTCACCGCATGGCTGCGAAACACCCGCAGCGGAAAGCCTTCCTTCAGCAGTTCCTGCAAGATCTCCAGCGTGCGATCCGTGCTGCCATTATCAAGAAACAGCATCTCATCCACATGCGCGGCATGGTGGCGCACGAACGCCTCGACGATATCGTCCTCATTCAATATCCGCGTGAAGGACACGATTTTAGTCACTGTGGCGCTCCGTCTGCGCCAGGATTTATGCGCAAGCGCCGTGCCGGCGTCCAGCCGCCTGCATCGTCTTGGCAAGCTGGGGATTTCAGGTGAAGACACCGCCATGAGCCTGTCCATCCGCCCCGCCGCGCCCGAGGATGCACCCGCCATCTGGGACATCCTCGCTCCCATGCTCGCCGCCGGCGAGACCTACGCCCTGCCGCGCGACTGGTCGCGCGCGCAGGCCCTGGCCTATTGGCTGGCGCCGGAGAAACACTGCTTCGTCGCCGAATATGAAGGTCAGATCGCCGGCACCTATTATCTGAAGGCCAACCAGGCCGGCGGCGGCGCGCATGTCGCCAATTGCGGCTATGTCAGCGCGGGCTGGGCCGGCGGGCGCGGCATCGCCCGGGCCATGTGCGCCCATTCGCTGGAACAGGCCCGCGCCGCCGGGTTTCGCGCCATGCAGTTCAATCTCGTGGTCAGCACCAATCACCGCGCCATACGGCTCTGGGAGCAGATGGGCTTTGCCACCATCGGCCGGCTGCCCGGCGCCTTTCACCACCCCAGCGCAGGCGATGTCGACGCCTTGGTGATGTTCCAGCGCCTCGCCCCTCTTGTCCCGGCGCATAAATAGAATGATATAGTATATCATCCTAAACATCAGATACTTGATAATGATTATCATTTACATTTAAATGAGCGTCATCGAGGACGATGCGGCCTTCCGGCCGGACAACAAAGAGGGGTCATCATGGACGTTTTCATTTCATGGCGCGGGGCCAGCCTGGGCGCGCTGCTCACCGCGCTGGCCGGGCCAGCACTGGCGCAGCAGGCGGACAGCACCGGGCTGCTCGGCAATTGGGGCGGGCTGAAGCCGGCCCTCGCCGCGCATGGCGTCAGCGTCAACATCACCGATTCGGAAAATCTGCTGGGCAACACCACCGGCGGGCTGAAAACCGGCGCCACCATGCAGGGTGTCACCACCATGACCATGGATATCGACACCGCCAAGGCCTTCGGCCTGGCCGGCGGCAGCTTCCATGTCTCCGCCCTGCAGCTGCATGGCCGCCCGCTGAGCCAATATTATCTAGGCGACATCCAGACCGCCAATGGCAATGAGGGCGAAAACGCCTCCCGCCTCTGGGAACTCTGGTACGATCAGCAGATCGGCCCGAAATTCGACGTCAAAATCGGCCAGCAGAGCATCGATAATGAATTCATCGGCAGCACCTATACGGCGCTGTTCGTCAACACCATGGCTGGCTGGCCGGTGGTGCCCTCCGCCGATCTCTATGGCGGTGGCCCGGCCTATCCGCTCTCCTCGCTGGGCGTGCGCGGCCAGTTCAAGCCGAGCGAGCATGTCGCCATCCTGGCCGGCGTCTATGATGACGATCCCGGTGCTGGCGCCTTTACCGCCGACCAGCAGGCGCTGGATCCGCGCGGCGGCCGCTTCTCGCTGAAGAACGGCGCGCTGTGGATCGCCGAGCTGCAATACAGCACCAAGCTGCTCGGCCTGCCCGGCACCTACAAGCTCGGCGGCTGGTACGATTCCGCCAATTTCGCCGACCCGCTCTACGGCTATAACCATCGCGGCAATTACAGCCTCTACGGCGTGGTCGATCAGACAATCTGGCAGTCGCCCCAGCGCAGCGCGCAAACTTTGAACGTCTTCGGCCGCATCATGGGCGCGCCGTCCGACCGCAACCTGGTCGATTTCGGCTTCAATGGCGGCCTCACCCTCACCGCCCCGCTGCCCGGCCGCGACAATGACCAGGCCGGCATTGATTTCGGCGTGGCGCATGTTTCCTCGCGCGCCGCCGATGCGGTGATCGCCGCCGGCGCCAGCCGCCACCCGGGCACCGAGACGCTGATCGAGGCCACCTACCAGGCCCAGGCCACACCCTGGCTCGTGCTGCAGCCGGACATTCAGTACGTGATCAACCCGGCCGGCGGCGTCGATGATCCGAACAATCCCGCCAGGCGGCTCGGCAATGAGCTGGTGGTGGGGCTGCGCGGCATCGTCACGTTCTGAAAGTAAGATGTGGGGACTTTTTGAAAAAAGTCCCCATCCTCCGGCGGCTTTCCACCGCCGCTGCGCGGCGGCGGAACCTTGGCCGCCTACGCCCCTCAAAAACTTTTGCTCTTTTGGGTCTCGGGCTATGCTGGGCCATGGCCCAAAAACAAAGCTATGAAAAAACCCTCCGCCATCTGCAGATCGAGCTGGTGAAGCTGCAACGCCACGTCATCGAACGCGGCCAGAAATTGCTGATCATCCTGGAAGGGCGCGACACCGCCGGCAAGGATGGCACCATCAAGCGCATCACCGAGCATCTCTCCCCGCGCGACATCCGCATCGTCGCCCTGCCCAAACCCTCCGATACCGAAACCACGCAATGGTATTTCCAGCGCTATGTCGCGCATCTCCCCGCCGCCGGGCAGATCGTGCTGTTCAACCGCTCCTGGTATAACCGCGCCGGGGTGGAGCGGGTGATGGGGTTCTGCACCGAGCATGAATATCATGAATTCATGCGCACCGTGCCGGTGTTCGAGGCCATGCTGGCGGAAGCCGGCGTCACCATCGTCAAATATTATCTCGATATCGACGCCAAGGAGCAGAAGGCCCGCATCGAGGCCCGCCGCGACGATCCGCTGAAGCAATGGAAAATCAGCCCGATCGATGAAAAGGCCCTGGCGCATTTCGACGATTACACCAAGGCCCGCGACGCCATGCTGCTGGCCACCGACAGCGCCGCCGCCCCCTGGATCGTGGTCCGCGCCGACGACAAGAAAGCCGCGCGCCTCGCCATCATCGCGGATCTGATCACCCGCATCGATTACAAGAACGCCAAATCCCACGCCATCGACGGCCAGATCCTCTGCCGCTTCGACGAAACCTGCCTAAAAAACGGCATGCTGGCGCGCTAAAACTCTCTAAC
>NZ_JH976207.1:667720-671267 GCF_000306035.1 Acidocella sp. MX-AZ02 | reverse complement strand
AAAGCTAAATCAGAAAAAATAAAACCAAGTTTCGGGGTTTTTCAGCAAACTGCTAAAAATTTTCAAAAGTTTTTGGAGGGCGGAGGCGCCAAAGGTTCCAATGCTGCGCAGCAGCGTTGGAAAGGCGCCGGAGGGGTGGGGACTTTTTACAAAAAGTCCCCATGTCTTTCTCAGATGTTACGGAATCAACCGCTCCGCCTGCAACCCGGTAAACAGCTCAAAAAACGCCTCATCCGTCGGCTGATAGAGCGAAAACCCCAGCCGGCGGCTCTTCGACATATCCGTCACCACCTCGATCGGCCGGCCCAGATCCGCATCAGTATGCCAGGGCGAGGCGAGACGGCTCAGATCCGGCTCAACCAGCCTGGCCCGCGCGGCGATATCGGCCCAGCTGCCTTCGTCCTGCGCCATCTGCGCCTCCAGCGGCCGATGCTCGCCGGTAAAGGGGGCGGGCTGCAGCCCGAACCAATCCGCAATCCGCCCCCACATCCAGGACCAGCGGAACACGTCGCCATTCACCACATTGAAGGCCTGGTTGGCGGCCTCCGGCGTCTGGGCGGCCCAGAGCAGATGCGCGGCGAGCAGCCTGGCATCGGTCATATCCGTCAGCCCGTTCCACTGCATGGCCGAACCGGGGAAATAGAACGGCCGCTCCAGCGCCCGGCAGAGCGAGGCATAGACCGCCAGCGTGGTGCCCATATTCATCGCATTGCCCACCGCCTTGCCGATGATCGTATGCGGGCGGTGCACGCTCCAGCTGAAGCCGTCCCGCGCCGCGGCGGCGAATAATTCATCCTCCTGGGCGTAGTAGAAATTCTCCACATCCAGCCTTGGCTGGTCTTCGCGGAAGGGCGTCTGCGGCAGGCTGCCTTTGCCATAGGCCTCGAAGGGGCCGAGATAATGCTTCAAGCCGGTTACCAGCGCGACATGCCGCGTCGCCCCGCCCAGCGCGTTGAGCAGATTGCGCACCATCGCCGCATTCACCCGGATATTCTCCGCCTCGCTGTCCTGGCGCAGCCAGGTGCAGATGAAGACGATCTCCGGCGCCAGCCCGGCCAGCGCGGCTTTCGTGGCCTGCGCATCCAGCAGGTCGGCCGCCACCGGCATTATTCCCGGCTGGCTCTGCGGGCGGCGCGCCAACCCCAGCACCTCCCAGCCCTGGGCGGATAAATGCGAACAGGCCGCGCTGCCAACAATCCCGCTCGCGCCCACCACCAAAGCCGTCTTCGCCATCGCATCTCTCCTTCAAGCTCCCCGCCACATGGGCAGCCCTGCGCCCCGCGCCAACCCGGACGCGTTGACTTTGCAGCGTCTTTGCACCTTCTCTGCGGGCATGAACGCGCATACAGACCTGCTCGCCGCCCTCTCCTTCGATGCCAACGGGCTCGTCGCCGCCATCGCCCAGCAGCATGATAGCGGCGAGATCCTGATGATGGCCTGGATGAACCGCGAGGCCGTGGAAGAAACGCTGCGCACCGGCCAGGTCTGCTATTATTCGCGCTCGCGCGCCAAACTCTGGCGCAAGGGCGAAAGCTCCGGCCAGACCCAGAAGCTGATCGAGCTGCGGATTGATTGCGATGGCGACGCACTGCTGCTGCTGGTCGACCAGACAGGCGTGGCCTGCCACACCGGCCGGCGCAGCTGTTTCTATCGGGCGGTGCGCGAGGACCAGCTGGTCGAAATTGCTGCGCCGCACATCCATCCTGACACACTTTACGGCAAGGCTTGATCTGCAGCCGTTAAATCGGCGAAATGGACCCTAGAGCCATGAAACGCGGAGCGTGACGCGAACAGCGTGACACTCCGGGATAAAAACTAGGGAACCGATCCATGTCTGCGCAAACGCCCCGGCCTAATTTTCTGCGCCCCTTCCTCGCCGCCGCCGCCCTTGCCCTCGCCTTGGGCGGCCTTGCCGTCAGCCGGGTGGCCACCGCCGCGGACACCAAGGATTACCCCGCTGCCTCCCTCTCCGCCCCAACGGACCACGCGGCCTTGCTGGCGCGCGGCAAATATCTGGTCGATGCGGCGGATTGCATGCCCTGCCATACCGGCCCCGGCCAGGCGCCCTTCTCCGGCGGGCTGATCATGCACACCCCGTTTGGCGGCCTCTCCACCCCGAACATCACGCCGGACAAAACCACCGGCATCGGCAACTGGACGGATGCGCAATTCTACGCCGCCCTGCATGATGGCGTCTCGCCCGGCCACAGCTACGGGATTTTCCCGAAATTCCTGTATCCGGCGATGCCCTATACCTCCTACACCAAGCTCTCCTACCCGGATGTGATGGCGATCAAGGCCTATCTGATGAGCCTGCCGCCGGTGGACGCGCCGCGCGCCCCCAGCACCATGAGCTTTCCCTTCAACCAGCGTCCGGTGCTGCTGGGCTGGCGGCTGCTGTTCTTCAAGACCGGCCCGATGAAGATGGACCCGTCCTGGGACGAGCATATGAAGAACGGCGCCTATCTCACCATCGCGCTGGGCCACTGCCAGGAATGCCACACGCCGCGCAACATGTTGCAGGCGACGATGGACGACAAGCAGTTCGCCGGCGCGAAGATCGACAATCTCTATGCCCCCAACATCTCGTCCGACAAAACCTACGGCGTCGGCGGCTGGGCGAAGAATGATCTGATCGCCTATCTGCATGATGACGGCAATCTGGTGAAAGGCTCGCCCTACGGGCCGATGGGCGACATGACCGACCATTCCACCAGCCTGCTGCCGGTCTCCGATATCGCGGACATCGCGGATTTCCTGCAAACCGCGACCAAGCCGCAGAATACCCCGCCCACCCCCGCCATCGCCGATGCGGATGCCTCGATCGCCCGCGGCCAGGCGCTCTATAAAATGAGCTGCGCCGGCTGCCACGGCCAGACCGGCGGCGGTCTGCCGCCGAAACTCGTCCCCAACCTCGCCGGCAATGACAGCGTCACCGCCGAACTGCCGGACAACGCCATCGGCGCCATGCTGGGCGGGCTGGGCAGCTGGGGCGCGCCGGCGATGAAGATGCCGGTCTTCGGCGCCCGGCTGAACGACCAGCAGATCGCCGACATCACCAACTATATCCGCACCGCCTGGGGCAATAAGGGCACCGCCAATGCCACCGCCGAGGATGTGAAGGCGCTGCGGGCGAAAACCCATCTGCAAGGCGCTGGCAGCCTGCAGGCCGATAATCTCGGCTGCCCGGTGATCACCCCGAGCTCGGTCACCGATCCCGGCAATGGCTGGCTGAACATCTATCAGGGCGTCACCCCGGCCACCTTGTCCAACCGCACCAACGCCCTCATCGGCGCGGTGCGCGGCGCCAATAGCAGCATCAGCCCGGCCGACCTCACCAACACGCTGGTCGCCGCCTATTGCCCGGCGCTGGCGCAGGAGCACGGGCTGAGCCTGGCGCAGAAGCAGGCGGCGCTGAAGGATTTCATCGCCAGCGTGCAGCCGCTGGTGGCGGCGCATTAAGAGGTTGCCTGAAAACGATTTTTTAAAGAATCACAAAAGTTTTTTGCGCCGCTTTTTTTCAAAAAAAGCGGCATCGTGACAAAAA
>NZ_JH976207.1:652018-667620 GCF_000306035.1 Acidocella sp. MX-AZ02 | reverse complement strand
AAAAACTTTTATTAGTTCTTGAGCTGGGCGCTTGGCAGGTCCGCCCGCTGCGGACATTCTGCGCCGCGTATGACCCTGCCGCCCCCCACCCCGCGCGCCAAGCTTGAACTGGAGACCGTCACCGGCGAGGAGGCGCAGGCGGCGCTGCCCGACCTCGCCCGGCTGCGCATCGAGGTTTTCCGTGAATTTCCCTATCTCTATGACGGCGACGAGGCGCATGAGCGCGACTATCTGCAGACCTATGTGCGGGTGAAGGGTGCTGCCATCGTGCTGGCCCGAATCGGCGAGCGAATCGTCGGCGCCGCCACCTGCCTGCCGCTTTCCGCCGAGACCCAGGCGGTGAAAACCCCGTTTCTGGAAGCCGGCATCGATATTTCCGATATTTTCTATTTCGGCGAGAGCGTGCTGGAGAAAGCCTATCGCGGCCGCGGGCTGGGGGTTGGGTTTTTCGTCGCGCGCGAGCGCCAGGCCCGCGCCTATGGCGCCACCCTGGCGGCGTTCTGCGCCGTGCAGCGCCCCGCCAGCCATTGGCTGCGCCCGGATGGCTACCAGCCGCTGGATGGATTCTGGACCAAGCGCGGCTTCACAAGGCGCGAGGATCTGGTCTGCCAGATGAGCTGGCGGGATGTGGACGAAGCCGCCGCCAGCACCAAAAACCTAACCTTCTGGACCAAGCGCCTATGAAGCTCGCCCTCGCCCCGTTCGGGGTCTCCGCCCCCGCCAGCTTCAAGGCCTTCCTGCTGCGGCTGGAGCGCCTGGCCGCCGAGGCTGCCCTGGCCGGGGCGGACATGCTGGTGCTGCCGGAATATGCCGCCATGGTCTGCGCCGGGGCGGAGATCAAAGCCCCGGACATCGCGGCCGAGCTGCTGCATGTGGTGGACCAGGCCGAGCTGATCCTCAGCGGGCTGCGCGAGATGGCGATGCGCCACAAGCTGCACATCCTCGGCGGCTCGCTGCCGATGCGCGATGCGGACGGCAAAATCCGCAACCGCGCCCCCTTCATCGCCCCCTCCGGCACCATGGGCTTCCAGGACAAGCAGGCGATGACCCGCTTCGAGGCTGAGGAATGGGGGGTTGCCGGCGGCGCCGCGCCTGTGGTGTTCGACACTGCCTTCGGGCTGATCGGCGTGTCGATCTGCTATGACAGCGAGTTTCCGCTGCATGTGCGCGCCCAGGTGGCGGCGGGGGCGAAGCTGATTTTGATCCCCTGCTGCACCGCCTCGCCCGCCGGCTTCAACCGGGTGCGTTTCTCCGCCCGCGCCCGGGCGGTGGAAAATCAATGCTATACCGCCGTGGTGCCGTTGATCGGCGAGGCCGCCTGGTCCGGCTCCATCGATGTGAATATCGGCCATGCCGCCCTCTTCACCCCTTGCGACACGGGCTTTCCGGATGACGGCGTCGCCACCGCCGGGGCGCTGAACGAGCCGGCTCTGGTTTTCGCCCAAGTCGATTTCGCCGCCATCGACGCGGTGCGCGCGCAAGGGGCGGTGCTCAATCACCGCGACTGGGCGCCGGTCGCCCCCACTGAAATCGTAGCGCTGCGATGACCCGCATCTTCATCATCGCCGGCGAGGCCAGCGGCGACGTGCTCGGCATGCGCCTGATGCTAGCGCTACGAAACCTGGAGCCGGAGATCCAATTCTCCGGCATTGGCGGGGCGCGCATGGCGGAGGCCGGGCTGACCTCGCTGTTCCCGATGCAGGAGCTGGCGCTGATGGGGCTGGCGGAGATTTTGCCCAAGGTTCTGCATCTGAAGGCGCGGCTGAAACAGACCATCGAGGCCATCCGCGCCGAAAAGCCGGATATTTTGCTGACCATCGACAGCCCTGGCTTCACCTTGCGGGTACTGAAAGCCATCGGCCCGGGCGGGCCGAAGCGGGTGCATTATGTCGCGCCGCAGGTCTGGGCCTGGCGGCAGGAGCGGGTGAAGCATTTCCCCGGTCTGTGGGAGGAGCTGCTCTGCCTGCTGCCCTTCGAGCCGGATTTCTTCGCCCCGCACGGGCTGCATCCGGTTTTCACCGGCCATCCGGTGCTGGAATCCGGCGCCGATGCCGGCGATGCGGCGCGCTTTCACGCCACCCACAAGCTCGCGCCGGACGCTGTGCCGCTGGTGCTGATGCCGGGCTCGCGCGTCACCGAAACCAAGCGCCTGCTGCCAGTGTTCCGGGACACGCTGGCGCTGTTGCAGCCGGATGTGCCGGGGCTGGTGCCGGTGGTGGCGGCGGCCGCAGGCATCGCCGAGGCGGTGGCGGCGCATATGGCGGACTGGCCGGTGCGGCCGATCATCGTGCGCGGCGTATCGGAGCGCTACGATGCCTTCGCCGCCGCCCGCGCCGCGCTGACCAAATCCGGCACCTCGACGCTGGAGCTGGCGATGGCGGGGGTGCCGATGGCGGTCACCTACCGGGTCAACCCGCTCTCGGCAATGATGGCCCGCCGTCTGATCAAGGTGCCGCATGTGGCGATGATCAATCTGCTGGCGGGGCGCGCCCTGGTGCCGGAATTGCTGCAGGAGGATTGCGCGCCGGCGCGGCTGGCGCAGACCGTGCGCGGCCTGCTGACCGATGCGGCGGAAGCCGCGGCCCAGCGTGCCGGCTTCACCGCCGCCCTGGCCAGCTTGCGCGCCCCGGAGGGCACGCCATCGGCGGCGGCGGCACGGGCGATTCTCGGCGTGGTTGCGGCCTCGCCGGACCCGTAAATCAGTTCTTAACTTTTTCCTGCTTCACTGCGCCCATGATGAGACTCTGAACCTCCACCCCCCTGCCAAAACAGGCGGCCAACATGACCAGGAGAGCAGCATGAGTGCCAGCATGAGTATCGGCAGCGTCGGGCTGGGCAGCACCAGCAATGCGCTGGCCAGCGTCTTCAATTCCAGCACTTCAGGCGACACCACCAACGTCACCACCCTGCCGGACGGCTCCACCGTGACCACCGTGCGGGACAAGAAGGGCGATATCGTCTCCATCGCCACCACCCCGCGCACCCGCCCGCCGGAACCGGGCAGCGCCAGCGCCAGCCCCAGCGCCAGTGGCGGGATCAATCTGCTGGCCTGAGCCGGCCCTTCAGCCGTACCGCGCGCGGCGCTCGCCGAACGGCGTGGCAAGAGATACGCTGTAGGGGCAGCCTCTTCCAAAACACTGCCCGACTCGTAGGGCAATGGCATCGATCTTGCTAGCGCATCAGCGTTCGGCGGTTTTTGTAAAAAAGCGGCCCTTCGGCGGGCTTCCACCGCCGCCTTGCGGCGGTGGTGGCTTTGCCGGGTTCGTCCACTTTTACTTTGCCGCCAGCGCCGCCTGCATCGCCGCCACGGCGGAGAGGTTGGTGATGCCGCGCGCTGTGGTGCTGGGCACGGCGATATGCAGCGGCTTCTCCAGCCCCAGCAGCATCGGCCCCACCGTCACCGCCTCGCCGGTCGCCTTGACCAGATTATAGGCGATATTGGCGGCATCGATATTCGGGAAGATCAGCAGGTTGGCGGTGCCGGTCAGGGTCGAATCGGGCAGCGCCTGGTGGCGGATCTGCTCGGCCAGGGCGGCATCGGCGTGCATTTCGCCATCCACCTCCAGCTCCGGGTCGCGCGCCCGGATCAGCCCCAGCGCCTTGCGCATCTTCTTCGCCGAAGGCGAGTTGGAGGCGCCGAAATTGGAGTGGGAGAGCAGCGCCACCTTCGGCGGCAGGCCGAAATGCCGCACCGTCTCGGCCGCCATCAGCGTCATCTCCGCCACCTCTTCGGCGCTCGGGTCCACATTCACATGGGTATCGCAGAAGAACAGCGGACCGGCCTGCAGGATCAGGGCGGTCAGCGCGAAGACGCGGCCCGAGCCGGTGCTGCGCGGCACGATAGGCAGCGCATACTGGAATTGCCGCCACCAATCGCCGGTGCCGCCGCAGATGGCGGCATCCGCCGCCCCCTGCTCCAGCAGCATCGCCGCCGTCACCGTCGGGCGTTTGCGTACATGCCGGGCGGCGGCATCCGGCGGGGTGCCGCGCCGGCCGACGCGCTTGGAATAGGCCGCCAGCAGCTGCTCGAACAGCGCCGTATCCTGCTCCAGATCGACGATCTGCACGTCCTGGCCAGGGCGCAGGCGCAGGCCGAGCGACTGGATGCGCGCGATCACCGCCTCGGTCTTGCCGATCAGGATCGGCTTGGCCAGCCCGTCATCCACCACGCTCTGCACGGCGCGCAGCGTGCGCTCATCCTCGCCCTCGGCATAGACGATGCGCGGCTTCGCCTTGCGCGCCACCTCGATCACCGGGCGCAGCAACTGGCCGGAGCGGAACACGAAGCGCTCCAGCTCATGCATATAAGCCTCGAAATCCTCGATCGGCTTGCGCGCCACGCCCTCATCCATCGCCGCCTGGGCGACGGCCGGGGCGACATGCAGGATCAGCCGGGGATCGAAGGGCTTGGGAATGATGTAATCCGGGCCAAACACCGGCGCCTTGCCGCCATAGGCGGCGGCGACCACGTCCGAGGCCTCGACATGCGTCAGCTCGGCGATGGCGCGCACGGCGGCCAGCTTCATCCCCTCGGTGATCGCGGTGGCGCGCACATCCAGCGCGCCGCGGAAGATGAAGGGGAAGCAGATGACGTTATTGACCTGGTTGGGGAAGTCCGAGCGGCCGGTCGCCATGATCGCATCCGGGCGGACGCGCTGGACGATCTCGGGCATGATCTCCGGCTCGGGATTGGCCAGGGCCAGGATCAGCGGGCGCTCGCCCAGCAGATGCAGCCATTCCTCCTTCAGCACGCGCGGGGCGGAGAGGCCGAGGAAGATATCAGCCCCCGGCAGCACATCCGGCAGGCTGCGGGCGTTGGTCTCCCGGGCGACATCTTCCAGCGTCGGGTCCAGATTGGGGCGGCCTTTATACACCACGCCCTCCCTGTCGGTCATGGTGATGTTCTCGGGGCTGGCGCCCAGCGCCTTGAGGATGTTCACGCAGGAGAGTGCGGCGGCGCCGGCGCCGGAGGTGACGATCTTCACCTCTTCGATCTTCTTGTTCAGCACCGTCATGGTGTTGAGCACCGCGGCGCCGACGATGATGGCGGTGCCATGCTGGTCGTCATGAAACACCGGAATGTTCATCTTCTCGCGCAGGACCTGCTCGATCCTGAAACATTCCGGGGCCTTGATGTCCTCCAGATTGATGCCGCCGAAGCTGGGCTCCAGCCGCGCCACCGTCTCGATGAATTTCTCCGGGTCCTGCTCGTCGATCTCGATATCGAAGCTGTCGATGCCGGCGAATTTCTTGAACAGGACGGCTTTGCCCTCCATCACCGGCTTGCCGGCGAGCGCGCCGATATTGCCCAGCCCCAGCACCGCGGTGCCGTTGGTAATGACCGCGACCAGATTGCCGCGCGAGGTGAGGTCGAAGGAGCTGTCCGGGTCTTCCTTGATCAGCTCGCAGGGGGCGGCGACGCCGGGCGAATAGGCCAGGGCCAGATCGCGCGAGGTTTCCATGCGCTTGGTGGCGGTGATGGCGAGCTTACCGGGACGGGGATAGCGGTGATAATCCAGAGCCGCTTTGCGTAAGGTCTCATCCATGTCTCGAACCCTCCCCCGAAATCAATGATCTGCAGGGTTCATGGCGCAAGCCGGCAGGGCTGGCAACTCGCCCCGCCATGTGATTTTTGAAGATCGCTAATTCTGGAGAAGAGAGCTTGGTGCGGTCGAGAAGACTCGAACTTCCACGAGGTTTCCCCCACAAGCACCTCAAGCTTGCGCGTCTACCATTCCGCCACGACCGCATCGAGGCTGCGGCGGGCCTATAGACTATGAACGCGGAGCCTGCAACAGGGGAGCCATGACGAAAAACGCTTTGGATTGGGAAATCTCGCCGGGCCTGACCGATTACGAAACCGCCCTCACCCGCATGCAGGCGCGGGTGGCCGATATCCGCGCCGGGGCGGCCAAGGAGCTGGTCTGGCTGGTCGAGCATCCGCCGCTTTATACCGAGGGGACCTCGGCGAAGCGCGAGGACCTGCAGGATGCAACGCGCTTTCCAACCTACAAGGCCGGGCGTGGCGGGCAATGGACCTATCACGGGCCGGGGCAGCGCGTGGTCTATGCGATGCTGGATCTGGCCAAGCCGCATGGCCGCGTGCCGGCGCGCGATGTGCGCTGCTATGTCGCCGGGCTGGAGCGCTGGGTGATCGCCACGCTGAAGGAATTCGGCATCAAGGGTGAGATCCGCGAGGGGCGGGTCGGCATCTGGGTGGCGCGCGCTGATGGCACGGAAGAGAAGATCGGCGCCATCGGGGTGCGGGTCTCGCACTGGATCACCTGGCACGGACTATCGCTGAACGTGGCGCCGGAGCTGAGCCATTTTGGCGGCATCGTGCCCTGCGGCATCGCCGAGCATGGGGTGACCAGCCTGAAGGCGCTGGGCGTGGATGTGGGGATGGAGGTGGTGGATGCGGCGCTGGCCCGGCATTGGGGGGAAATTTTCGGATGAAGATTTTCGTCTATGGCACGCTGGCGGACAAGGATGCGTTCGGGCGCTGCGCCGGACGGCCGTTGCGGCATGAGCCGGTGCCGGCCCGGCTACACGGTTTTGCCCGGGTGAAATTGCGCGGGGCGCGCTACCCTACGCTGCGCCGCGCCCCTGGCGCGCAGGTGCCGGGCATGGTGATGCGGATCAACGCCGACATGCTGGTGCGGCTGCAGGCTTACGAATCGGTGCGCTACCGGCTGATGCGGGTGCGGCTGGCGGCGGCGGATGGGGCGCACCGGGCTTTGGTGTTCATGGGCGACGCGCCGACGCGCATCCTCTGGGCACCGGATTTGAGGCTGATGACACTGCGCTCGCGCAGTTTTTGAGATCCGCTCGCGCAGTTTTTGAACAGCGTTGAGGGCGGGCGAAAAGC
Organism: Acidocella sp. MX-AZ02; assembly: GCF_000306035.1. Taxonomy (NCBI): domain Bacteria; kingdom Pseudomonadati; phylum Pseudomonadota; class Alphaproteobacteria; order Acetobacterales; family Acidocellaceae; genus Acidocella; species Acidocella sp. MX-AZ02. The sequence goes on along the minus strand of NZ_JH976207.1, from coordinate 660,752 downwards.
TTCCCATACTCCTCGTCAAAAGACGGAAAGGTGAGGAAGATGGATGCCGAGACGCTGCGGGCTTTGCAGGCGCCGCTGAAACAGGATTACCGGGAGAACCCTGGCCATGCGCTGGTGCAGTCCCGGTCCGAAGGGGTGATCGAGCAGGAAAGCCTGACCTGCACGCTGGTCAATCCGCGCCCGGCCCAGGCGGGGCTGCATCCGGCGGCGGGCGGGCCGCAGGGCACGGCGTGCTCGGCGGATCTGCTGCTCGATTCGCTGGTGGCTTGCGCCGGGGTGACGCTGGCGGCCGTCGCCACCGCCATGGGCATTAAACTGCGCGAGGCGCGGGTGGTGGCGCATTCCTTCTGGGATGCGCGCGGCACGCTGGCAATCGACCGCGCCGCCCCGGTCGGGCTCGGGCCGATCAACCTGACCTTCAAGCTGGACACCGATGCGGATGAGGCGACGCGCGCCCGGCTGCTGAAAAGCACTGAGCGCTATTGCGTGATCTTCCAGACGCTGGCGGCGCCGCCGGCTTGTACGGTGACGCTGCTCTGAGAGTGCGGCTGTAAAAGGTGGGGACTTTTTGAAAAAAGTCCCCACACCCCCAAAAACTTTTGAATTTTCAGGGAAGCTGCGCGGGTTTAGCGCCAGCCCAGGGCTGGGGCGATGTGTTTCAGGATCGCCTCGATCACATGCGCATTATAGTCCACGCCGAGCTGGTTGGGCACGGTGAGCAGCAGCGTGTCGGCTTCGGCGATCGCCTCGTCGGCCCGCAGCTCCTCGATCAGCGCCTCCGGCTCGCCGGCATAGGAGCGGCCGAAGATGGCGCGGGTCTGCGCGTCGATCATGCCGATGCTGTCCTGGTCTTTGGCCTGACCGAAATACATCCGGTCCTGGTCGTTGATCAGCGCGAAGATCGAACGGCTGACGGAAACGCGCGGCGTGCGCTCATGCCCGGCTTCCGCCCAGGCTTCGCGGTAGGCGCGAATCTGTTTGGCCTGCTGGATATGGAAGGGTTCGCCGGTTTCGTCATCCTTCAGGGTGGAGCTTTGCAGGTTCATCCCCTGCTGGGCCGCCCACACCGCCGTGGCGTTCGAGCCTGAGCCCCACCAGATGCGCTCGCGCAGGCCCGGCGCGTGCGGCTCGACGCGCAGCAGGCCGGGCGGGTTGGGGAACATTGGGTGCGGGTTGGGCTGGGCGAAGCCCTCGCCACGCAGCACCTCCAGCAGCACCATGGCGTGGCGGCGGCCCATATCCTTGTCCTGTTCGCCCTCGGCCGGAGCGTAGCCGAAATAGCGCCAGCCCTCGATCACCTGCTCCGGCGAGCCGCGGCTGATGCCAAGCTGCAGCCGGCCGCCGGAGATCAGGTCCGCCGCCCCGGCATCCTCGGCCATGTAGAGCGGGTTCTCGTAGCGCATATCGATGACGCCGGTGCCGATCTCGATGCGCTTGGTTTTGGCGCCGACAGCGGCCAGCAGCGGGAACGGGGCGGCGAGCTGGCGGGCGAAATGATGCACCCGGAAATAGGCGCCATCCGCGCCCAACTCTTCCGCCGCCACCGCCAGGTCGATCGATTGCAGCAGCGCCTCGGCGCCGCTGCGGGTGCCGGACTGGGGCGCGGGGTTCCAATGGCCGAAAGAGAGAAAGCCGATTTTCTTCATCTGCATCACTTTGCGTCAGGGAGCGCCGCCTACTTGGCCCACCGGCTCGGATTTGCCAATTCCGGCCGACCGTCTGGCCTGCCATGCGGATCTGGCAAGCCGCCCGTCCGCGCCTATATGGACATTATGAAATTTTCCGTCCTCGACCAGTCCCCGATCCGCACCAACATCCTGCCGGATCAGGCGATCCGCGAGAGCATCGCGCTGGCGCGGGCCTGCGAGGGGTTTGGCTATCATCGCTACTGGCTCTCCGAGCATCACAGCTCCGGCTCCGTGGCGGGCTCGGCGCCGGAGGTGCTGGCCGCTGCGATCGCCAGCCAGACCAGCCGCATCCGCGTCGGCGCGGCGGGGATCATGCTGCCGCATTATGCGGCGCTGAAAGTGGCCGAGCAGTTCCGGGTGCTGGAAGCGATCGCGCCGGGGCGGATCGATCTCGGGCTGGGGCGCGCCCCTGGCTCGGATGGGCGCACGGCGCTGGCCCTGAACCCGAATGCGCGCCAGGCGGCGGATATGTTCCCGGCCCAGGTGCGCGATGTGATGGCCTGGTCCAGCGGTCAGGCGCTGCCGGTGGATCATCCGTTCCGCGCCGTCACCTGCGAGCCGCGCGGGCCGCATGCCCCCGAAATCTGGATTCTCGGCAGCTCCACCTATGGCGCCCAGCTCGCCGCCTGGTTCGGCCTGCCTTACGCCTTCGCCTATTTCTTCTCCGACGGCGCCGGGGCGGAGGAGGCGCTGCACGCTTATCATTCCCAGTTCAAGCAGCCCGGCCCGGAAGCGCCGCCGCGCCGCGCCGCGGTGACCGTGTTCGCGCTGGCGGCGGAAACCGAGGAGGAGGCGCAATATTGGGCGAAATCCCGTGGCGCCTTCTGGGCGATGCGCAATCGCGGCCTCTATATCCCCCTGCCCTCGCCCGAGGAGGCCGACCAGATGGGGTTTTCCGAGGCCGAGCAGGCGCAGATGCAAATGTCGCTCTCGCGCAATTTCATCGGCACGCCGGAACAGGTGGCGGAGCGGCTGCACAGGCTGGGCCGGGATCTGCAGCTGGACGAGATCGCCATCACCACGGCGGTTTACGATCCGGCGGTGCGGACCAGATCCTATGAGCTGCTCGCCAGGGCGTTTGGTCTCACTTAAAATTCGATGACGCAGGTTTCATGAGACGAACCTGTCAAATTTGAAAGCTTTAGTGTTTTGCATTGAATTCTCTCAGTCGCAGGACAAGATCCTAGTTCACGATACGCGTCCCAATCCGGGGACCGTTCCAAAAAGGATAAGGGATTTTGGGCGATGGTTTCTAAGTTTCGTGTTGCATTCGGTCTGTTCGCGATGGTTTCGATGGCGGCAGGTCTTGCTGCCTGCCATACCACGGCGGGCGTCGGGCAGGATCTCTCCCAGGGCGGCCACGCGCTGACCAACAGCGCCAATGCCAACGCGCCCAGCAAGCCCAGCCCCTGATCCGTCGCGCCGCCAGCTTCGCTGGCACCGAGGCTATCCCAGCGTCAATCACAAATCTTGAATAAGGAGATACAACATGGACAAGGATCGTATTGAAGGCACCCTGAAGCAGGCCAAGGGCGCGGTGAAGGAAGCCGCCGGGAAGGTCACCGGCGACACCAAGCTGCAGGCCGAAGGCAAGGCCGACAAGGTCGAAGGCAAGGTGCAGAACACCGTTGGCGGGCTGAAGGACGCCGCGAAGAAGCATTAAGCGCTTCCAGGCTCTTTCCGATGAAGGCGGCGGGGATCACCCCGCCGCCTTTTTGATTGTCAGGGCATCAGCACCTTGTCGATCACCTGAATCACGCCGTTGGACTGCATGACGTCGCTGATCGTGATTTTCGCTTCATCGCCCTTCGCGTCCTTCACCAGCAACCCGCCCGCCGGCGCGTTGCTGAAGGTGAGCGGCTCGCCTTCAACTGTCTTGAGCTGCGCGGTGCCGCCACCTTGCTGGATCATGTTCTCGATATCCGCCGCGGTGTAGCGCCCGGGCACAACATGATAGGTGAGAATCTTGACCAGCTCAGCCTTGTTCTCAGGCTTCAGCAGCGTTGGCACGGTGCCCGCCGGCAGCGCCGCGAAGGCCTCATTGGTCGGCGCGAACACGGTAAACGGCCCCTTGCCTTCCAGCGTTGGCACCAGCCCGGCCGCCTTCACCGCCGCGACGAGTGTTGTGTGGTCCTTCGAGTTCAAGGCGTTTTGCACGATGTTCCGGCTGGGATACATGGCGGCGCCGCCGACCATGGGATCCGCCGACATGGATTGCGCCGACATGGATTGCGCGGCGGCGAGGCCAGGCAGCAGCAAGACTCCTGAAAAGGCCAAAGCGAGCCGCAATTTTTTAACAGACATCCGACATTTCCTTGTTGGTTAGAACCTGAATGGTTCGTTAACAAATAGGATTACGCGCGCGCCGGGCGGACGGATTGCCGGAGGCGCGGGAATATGGATGAATTTTCGTCCATAAGCCCGCGAGAGTTTTAAGAGACTCTATAAAAACAAGCCTTTGGAAAATGATAAATGTTTTTTCGGTGCCGCTTTTTTTCGAAAAGGCGGCGATAGCGTGGGGGCTTTTTGGAAAAAGCCCCCAAAAAACTTTTTCAATTTTGCAACAGCCTTCAGCGTCAGGCTTGCAGCGCATCCAGGGCGCGTTGCAAAATCTCCGCCGCCGCCAGCTTGTCGACGATCTCGGCGCGGCGCGCCCGGCTCACCCCGGCCTCAATCAGCCGCTCATGCGTCTCGGCCGTGGAATAGCTCTCATCCACCATCGCCACCGGCAGGCCAAGAAGATCGCTGAGCCCATGCGCCCAGTCCCGCGCCGCCTGGGCGCGGGGGCCGAGTGTCTGCTCGCCATCCAGCGGCAGGCCGATGATCAGCCCCCCCACCCCTTCGCGCACCGCGATCTCGCCGATCTCGACGGCGTTGAACTTCATCTTGGTGCGCTGGAGGGTGGTGTAGGGGCTGGCGATGCGCAAGCCGACATCGGAGAGCGCCACGCCGATGCGTTTGGAGCCGGGATCGAGCCCCAGCAGCCGGGAGCCGGGGGGCAGAAGGGATAAAAATTCGGACAGGTTGTAGAGCGCCATGGCCGCCTGTATGGTCCGCCCGGATTTTTTAGCCAAGGGATTTTGGTATGTCGCTGGACGCCGCAACGGTACGCCGGATTGCGAAACTGGCCCGGATCAGGGTGAATGACGAGGAGGTTTCCACCCTCCAGAATGAGCTGAACGCGATTCTGGGCTATGTGGAACAACTTGGCGAGGTGAATGTGGACGGGGTCGAGCCGCTCTCTGGCGGCGCGCAGATGGCGCTGCGCCAGCGCGAGGACCAGGTCACTGACGGCGACATGGCGGAGAAGATCCTGGCCAACGCCCCCGACCGCATCGGAAACTTCTTTGCCGTGCCGAAAGTTGTGGAATGAGCATGTTTGACCTGACCCTCGCCGGCGCCGCGAAAGCGTTGAAGGCGAAAGAGATTTCGGCCGTGGAGCTGACCAGCGCCTATAACGAGGCCGTGGCGGCGCTGAACCCGCGTTTGAACGCCTATATCACCACCACCCCGGAGCTGGCGCTGGAACAGGCCAAGGCCGCCGATGCGCGCATCGCGGCTGGTGAGGCCACGCCGCTGACCGGCATTCCCATCGCGATGAAGGATCTGTTCTGCACCGAGGGTGTGCGCACCACGGCGGGAAGCGCGATCCTGGAGCCGTTCGTGCCGCCTTATGAGAGCACGGTTTCGGGCAAGTTGAAGGCGGCCGGCGCGGTGATGCTGGGCAAGGCCAATCTGGACGAGTTCGCCATGGGCTCCTCCAACATCACCTCCTTCTATGGCGCGGTCGAGAATCCCTGGAAGCGCCAGGGCTCGGAGGCCAAGCTGGTGCCGGGCGGCTCCTCCGGCGGTTCCGCCGCCGCCGTGGCCGCGCGCATCGCGCTCGCCGCCACCGGCACGGATACGGGCGGCTCCATCCGCCAGCCCGCCGCCTTTACGGGTCTGGCCGGCATCAAGCCCACCTATGGCCGCTGCTCGCGCTTTGGCGTGGTGGCCTTCGCCTCCTCGCTCGACCAGCCGGGGCCGATGGCGCGCAATGTCGAGGATAACGCGCTGCTGCTGAACGCCATGGCCGGGTTCGATGCGAAGGATTCCACCTCCGCCGACCGCGCTGTGCCGGATTTCACCGCGTCGCTGACCCGCGGCGTGAAGGGGCTGAAGATCGGCATTCCCAAGGAATACCGGCTGGAGGGCACCAATCCTGAGATCCTGGCGCTCTGGGACAAGGGCATTGAGTGGCTCAAGGCGCAGGGGGCGGAGATTGTCGAGATTTCCCTGCCGCACACCAAATACGGCCTGGCGGTGTATTATATCGTCGCCCCGGCGGAGGCCTCCTCCAACCTCGCCCGCTATGATGGCGTGCGCTACGGCAAGCGCGTCGATGGCGCGGATCTGATCGATCTCTATGAGCGCAGCCGCGCCGAGGGATTCGGGGCCGAGGTGAAGCGGCGCATCATGATCGGCACCTATGTGCTGAGCCATGGCTATTACGACGCTTATTACCTGAAAGCGCAGAAGGTGCGGAACCTGATCCTGAAGGATTTCACCGACGCCTTCGGCCAGGTGGACGCCATCCTCACCCCCACCGCCCCCTCCGCCGCCTTCGGGCTCGGCGAGAAGATGGATGATCCGGTGACGATGTATCTCAACGACGTGTTCACCGTGCCGGCTTCGCTGGCGGGCGTGCCGGCGATGAGCGTGCCGGCGGGCCTCTCCGCTGATGGGCTGCCGCTGGGCCTGCAGGTCATCGGCAAGCATTTTGACGAGGAAACGGTGTTCGCGGTCTCGGCTGCCATCGAAAACGCGGCGGGCTTCTCGGCCCTGCCTGAAGTGCGAGCGAAATAATGGCCTATACACTTGAAGGCAGCACCGGCGCCTGGGAGGTCGTGGTCGGCCTCGAAGTCCATGCCCAGGTGATTTCTCAGTCCAAGCTGTTCTCCGGCGCCTCGGCCACCTATGGCGGCGCGCCGAATGCGCATGTCTCCTTCATCGATGCCGGCTTTCCCGGCATGCTGCCGGTGATCAATCAGGAATGCGTGGCGCAGGCGGTGCGCACCGGGCTGGGGCTGAAGGCGCAGATCAACCTGTTCTCGCGCTTCGACCGGAAGAATTATTTCTACGCCGATCTGCCGCAGGGCTATCAGATCAGCCAGTTCGAGCACCCGATTGTCGGCACCGGGACGGTCGAGATCGAGCTGCAGGACGGCACGATCAAGCATATTGGCATCACCCGGCTGCATCTGGAGCAGGATGCCGGCAAGTCCATGCATGACCAGCATCCGGCGAAATCGGTGGTGGATTTGAACCGTGCCGGTGTCGGGCTGATGGAGATTGTCTCCGAGCCGGATATACGCTCGCCGGAAGAAGCGGGCGCTTACTTGCGCAAGATCCGCCAGATCGTGCGCTATCTCGGCACCTGCGACGGCAATATGGAGGAAGGCTCCATGCGCGCGGACGTGAATGTCTCCGTGCGCAAGCCCGGCGAGGCGTTCCGCACGCGCTGCGAGATCAAGAACGTCAATTCCGTGCGCTTCGTAATGCATGCGGTGGAGGCGGAGGCGCTGCGCCAGATCGAGGTCTGGGAGAGCGGCGGCGAAGTGGTGCAGGAGACCCGCCTGTACGATCCCGCCAAGGGCGAGACGCGCTCGATGCGCTCCAAGGAGGATGCGCATGATTATCGCTATTTCCCCGAGCCGGATCTGCTGCCGCTGGTGCTGGAGCAGGCTTGGGTGGATGAGCTGAAAGCCAATCTGCCGGAGCTGCCGGATGAGAAGCGCGCCCGCTTCTGCGCCGAATATGGCATCCCGTTCTATGATGCGGGCGTGCTGGTGGCCGACCAGGCGACGGCGGATTTCTACGAAACCGTGGCCAAGGGGCGCGATGGCAAGCTCGCCGCCAACTGGATCTCCGGCGATTTCTTCGCGGCGATGAACCGCACCGGCAAGAGCATCGAGAACCCGCCGGTGTCCGCCGCTGATCTCGGTGCGCTGCTGGATCTGATCACCGACAAGACCATCAATGGCCGCATCGCCAAGGATGTGTTCGAGGAGATGGTGGAAACCGGCAAGGCGCCGGGGGCCATCGTCGAGGAGAAGGGGCTGCGCCAGGTGACCGATACCGGCGCCATCGACGCGGCGGTGACCAAGGTGCTGGCGGAGAACCAGGACAAGGTGGCCGAGTACAAATCCGGCAAGGATAAGCTGTTCGGCTTCTTCGTCGGCCAGGTGATGAAGGCGATGCAGGGCAAGGGCAACCCTGCTCTGGTGAACGAGGCGGTGAAGAAGCAGCTCGGCTGATTTGCTCATGCCTGCCGCGCGGTTTTGCGCGGGCTGTGCTTGATACGGATCAAACCCCGCCCTCTGGGCGGGGTTTATGCGTTGCGGCCATGATGCAAGATCTGCCGCTCTCGGACGCTTATCAATTCATTGAACCCGGCCCGGTGGTGCTGCTGACCACGCAGATGCCGGGGCGAAAGCCGAATGTGATGGCGATGTCCTGGCATATGGTGCTGGGATTCGAGCCGGCGCTGATCGGCTGCGTGGTGGCGCGGGCCAATCACAGCTACGCGGCATTGCTCACCCAGGGCGAGGCGGTGATCGCGGTGCCGCCGGCGGGGCTGGCGCGCATCGTCACCGGGGTTGGGAATTGCACCGGGGATGATACGGATAAATTCGGCAATTTCGACCTCACCCCCCTGCCCGCGGCCCGGGTCGCGGCGCCGTTGATTGGGGAGGCGATTGTGAACCTGGAATGCCGGCTGCGCGACCGCACGATGGTGAAGGCTTATGACATGTTCGTGCTGGAATGCGTGAAGGGCTGGGTGAATCCGGCCTTACGGGAGGCGCCGATGCTGCACCACCACGGCTATGGCGCGTTCAGCGTGGATGGTGAGCGGGTGACGCTGAAATCGAGAATGAAGTAGGGGGCAAAAGTTTTTGGGGGGCGGCCCTTTTTTCAAAAAGGGCTGCAAAGCGTTTGGGGGTTTTGTAGGGCGTTGCCAACGCCCCGAACGTTTTCGCCGCTTTTTTTGTAAAAAAAGCGGCACC
>NZ_JH976207.1:623209-651918 GCF_000306035.1 Acidocella sp. MX-AZ02 | reverse complement strand
CCAACGCCCCGAACGTTTTCGCCGCTTTTTTGTAAAAAAGCGGCACCAAAAAACTTTTATAAACTCAGAGTCGGGATCAGCCCGCTGGCCTCGGCCATGGCCCGGCTTTCAGCGATGGACGCACTCACCATCAGCGCCGCCGCCAGAGCGTGCTTGCCCGCCAGCCCGTCCACCACCACCGGCGCCCCATCCAGGCAGGCGGCGAAAAACGCCTCATGTTCGGCCGAGAGCGCGTCATGGTCCTGCCAGCCCGCCTGTTCGATGCCGAATTCCGGAAAGCCCGGCACTTTCACGCCAATCCCCCGCCCCACCAGGGTCAATTTCCGGGCCGAGAAATCCACGGTCAGATAGCCGGTCTGGGAGAAGATGCGCATCTTGCGCTCGGTCTTCAGCGAGATCCGGCTGGCGGTGATCGTCGCCACCGCGCCCGAGGCGAAGCGGATGCGGGCATTGGCGATGTCATCAAACGTGCTGGCCACCGGCGCGCCCACCGCGTCCACGCTCACCACCTCCGAGTCGGCCAAAGTCAGGATCAGATCGAGATCATGGATCATCAGATCCAGGATCACCGAGACATCCGTGCCGCGCGGCTTGAAGGGCGCGATGCGCACCGCCTCGATATAGAGCGGGCGGCCCATGCGTGAGGAGAGCGCGCCATGTGCCGCGGAGAAGCGCTCCAGATGCCCGACCTGCAGCACCCGGCCCGCCTGCGCGGCCAAAGCGATCAGCTCATCGGCCTGCGCCAGCGTCGCGGCGATGGGTTTTTCCACCAGCACATGCTTGCCCGCGCGCAAGGCCCGGGCGGCGTGCTCGTAATGATACTCGGCCGGGGCGGCGATGATCACCGCATCCGCCTCGGCCAGAATTTCCTCGACCGATTTCACCGGACAGCCCGCTTCCCAGGCCACCTCCTTGGCGCGGGCGGGGTTGGGGTCCGCCAGCCCGACGAGCCGGGCGCGCGTTGCCCCCGCCAGTTTCAAAGCATGGTAGCGGCCAAAATGACCCGCCCCGATCAAGCCCACCTGCAATCGCTCGCTCATATCTTAAGCGCTCTATTCCGCTCCGGGGTTGCGCGCAACGCTCTGCCCCGCCATACGGCAAGCGGTTTGGCATTTTTCGGAGCCCGTGTTGCTTTATTTCAGCCGTGCGAAGACTTTCGGTATCCTGCTTGTCGTCGCCCTCGGGGTGTTGCTCAGCCTGCCCAATCTCTGGGCGCGGCCGGGGTTTCTGCCCGCTTTCCTGCCCTGGAACCAGGTGCATCTCGGGCTCGATCTGAAGGGCGGCTCCTATCTGCTGCTGCAGCTGGATACGGATGCGATCCAGAAACAGGATCTCGGCCAGCTGGTCGGCGAGGCCCGGCAGACGCTGGTGAAGGATAATCTCGGCTATAAGGATCTGCACGCGGACGCCGCCAGCCATCAGGTGCTGCTGACCCCGCTGGCGGGCCAGGGGCCGCAGGCGCTGAAAGCGCTGCAGGGGCTGATCACCTATCTGCCGAATTCGCCGACGCCGAGCCTGGCCGTGGCGCAGCAGCCGGATGGCAGCATCGCCCTCTCCATCCCCGCCCAGGCGCAGAAAGCCCGCGACACCCAGGCGGTGCAGCAGGCCATTACCATCATCCAGCGCCGTATCGACGGCTCGGGCGTGCTCAACCCGCAGATCCAGCGCCAGGGGGACAGCCAGATCGTCGTGCAGCTGCCCGGCATCTCGGACCCGGAGCGGGTGAAGACGCTGATCGGCACCACCGCGCATATGACCTTCCAGATGGTCGATGCCAACGCCACGCCGGGTCAGCCCGCACCGCTGGGCGATGAGTGGCTGCCAATGTCCGATAATCCGCAGCAGAAGCTGGCGGTGCTGAGCAATGTCGCCGTCGATGGCGCAGATCTGCAGAACGCCCAGGCCAGCACCGATCCGCAGACCGGGCAATGGGTGGTGAATTTCACCCTCAATGCCGTCGGCGCGCGGGAATTCGCGGATACCACCACCGCCAATGTCGGCAAATTGTTTGCCATCGTGCTGGACGGCAAGATCATCGAGGCGCCGGTGATCCGCGAGCCGATCACCGGTGGCTCGGGTCAGATTTCCGGCAATTTCACCGCCCAGTCCGCCACCGATCTGGCGCTGCTGCTGCGCGCCGGCGCGCTGCCCGCACCGCTGAACATCGTCGAAGAGCAGAGCGTGGGGCCGGAGCTGGGCGCGGATGCGATCCGCGCCGGGGCGATCTCGCTTGGCGTCGGCTTCCTGCTGGTGCTGTTCTTCATGGCGCTGTTCTACGGGCTGTTCGGCTGGTTCGCGAATATCGCGCTGGTGGTCAATCTGGTGCTGATGCTGGCCATCCTCTCGGTAATGGGCGCCACCCTGACCCTGCCCGGCATGGCCGGTATTTTGCTCACACTCGGCATGGCGGTGGATGCCAATATCCTGATCAATGAGCGCGTGCGTGAAGAGGTGAAGGGCGGGCGCAAGCCGCTGGCAGCACTTGAGGCGGGCTATAAGCGCGCTTACGGCACCATCATCGATTCCAACGTCACCACGCTGCTGGCGCACGTGACCTTGTTCATCTTCGGCTCGCCGCCGGTGCGCGGCTTCGCCGTGACCATCTGTGCCGGCATCATCACCACCATGTTCACCGCCACGGTCGTGGTGCGGCTGATTACCTCGCGCTGGTATGCCGCCCGCCGTCCCGCCGCCCTGCCCGTCTAGGACCAGCGATCATGTTCACCAAACCGGCTTTCCGCTTCGTCCCGGACGGGACCAAGATCCGCTTCATGAATGGCCGCTTCGCCGGCTTGATCACCTCGGCGGTGCTGTCTCTGGCCTCGGTCGTGCTGTTCTTCCATCCGGGCCTGAATATGGGTCTGGATTTCAAGGGCGGCGTGGTGCTGCAGGTGCAGACCCCGCAAAAGGCCGATTTCGCGGCCCTGCGCGGCGCCCTCGCCGGGGCCGGGCTCAGCGATGCGGCGCTGCAATCGGTCGGCAATCAGGGCGATCAGGTGCTGATCAGCCTGGAGAGCCGGGCCAATGCCGGCGCCACCCAGACCGCCATCGGCGAGGTGCAGCAGGCGCTGGACAAGGCCGCCCCCGGTTCGAAAATCCAATCCACCCAGGCGGTCGGCGCCTCGGTCTCGGACCAGCTTTTCACCCAGGGGCTTGAGGCTCTGGGCCTCTCCTTCGTGATGATCCTGATCTATATCTGGTTCCGCTTTGAATGGCAGTTCGCGGTTGGCGCGGTGGTCACGCTGATCCTGGATACGACCAAGACCATCGGCTTCATGGTGATCACCCGCATCCCGTTCGACCTGGTGACCATCGCCGCGATCCTGACCATCATCGGCTACTCCACCAATGACAAGGTGGTGGTCTATGACCGGATGCGGGAGAATCTGCGCAAATATAAAACCATGGGGCTGCGGGATCTGATCGATCTCTCGATCAACGAGACGCTGAACCGGACCCTGGGCACCTCGGGCACCGTGTTCCTCGCCGCCCTGCCGCTGGCCTTGTTCGGTGGCGCCGCCCTGTCCGGCTTTGCCTGGATCATGCTGTTCGGCATCGTGGTCGGCACTTCGTCCTCGATCTTCATCGCCGCGCCCATCCTGCTCTTCCTCGGTGAGCACCGGCTGCGCCGCTCCGCGACTCCGGTGAAAAAGCCATCCAATTGAAAAAAGAGTGAAATTTCCCTCGCACGGGGGATTTAAGTCTGTTAGAACCGCCGAGTGTTATTTTTGAACAACTCTCGGTAATTTAGACATGCATCCGAAGGCGGCCGGCATTGCCCTCGCCGACACGTTGCGTCTGCGCTACCAGCCCATTTTCCGCTTGCGCGATGGGGCGGTTTGCCATGCCGAAGTTCTCGCCCGCAGCCAGACGGCGGATGGCCAGCTGCTGGGGCCGCAGGCGATTGTGGAGATGATGTCCTGCCCGGACGCGGCGTTGCACCTTACTCTTGCGATCATGGACCGGGCGCTGGGCGAATATGTCGCGCATGGCTTGCGCCGGCGGGGACTGGAGCTGGCCTTCAACCTGCCGCTGAATGTTCTGGTTTTTCCCGGCCTGATCGAACGGATCCGCGCCGTGCAGGCGAAATATGGGCTGGCGGCCACGGCGCTGCGGTTTGAATTGACCGAGACGCAACCGGTGCGCGACCCGCCCGCCGCCCTGGCCAGCATCGCGGACTTGCGGGCGCATGGCTATCTGCTGGCGCTCGACGATGCGATACCCGGCATGGCCTGCCTGGAGGCGCTGCTCGACGCGCCCCTCAGCGCGATCAAGCTTGACCGCTCCGTGGTCACCGATGAGGGCGCCGACGCCACCATGTTCATCCGCGCGATGACCGGCAGCGCCAAGCGCCACGGCCAGGATGTCGTCGCCGAAGGGATCGAGACGGCGGCGCAGATGCGGCGCATGCAGGCGCTGGGCGTTTCGCACGGGCAGGGCTATTTCTTCGCCTGCCCGCTGACCGCCTTGGACCTTGCGGAGATGCTGGCCACGGCGGCAGGCTGAGAGACTGTTTGAAAAGCCACTCTGGCGGCCGCCAAGCGGCGATTTGCTGCGCTCCGGTGCTCACGTACCTTAAGTACGCTCCGCTCCGGTGCTCGCAAATCACCGCTTGACGACTCACCATAGTGACCTTTGAAACAGCCTCTGAGTTTACGCCGCCGCGAGGGCGAAGCGGCGCTTGGAATCCTCCGCCATCCGCTCGATCCGCTGGCGCCAGGCGGGGCTGTTGGCGGCTTTTTCCAGCATCATCAGATTATCCGCATGCAAGCCAGCCGCCGGCGTCAGCTCATGCACCAGCCCTTCCTTTGAGAGCTTCAGCAGATGCGCCAGCACATTACGCTGCGCCGCCGCCTTCAGGAACGGGTCGGCCTTGGCGTAGAGATCGGCCGCGAGGGCGGCGACACTCCAATCCTGCCGCTTCAACGCCTCCAGAATGCTGCGCTCGCGCCGTTGCCGGTGGCCGAGCAGCTCCGCCGTCAGCCCCCTGGGGTCGCGCAGCAGCGGGCCGTGGCCGGGCAGGAAGAGGTCATCGTCGCGCCCCAGCAGCCGCTCCAGCCCGCGATAATAATCCGCCATGTCGCCATCCGGCGGGCTGACGATGGAGGAGGACCATGACATCACATGATCGCCGCTGAACAGGATTTTTTCTCCCCCCTGCCCGCGCCAGGCGAAGCAGAGATGGTCCGCCGCGTGACCGGGTGTGTGCAGGGCGGTGAAGCCCTGCAGCTTGTCGCCATCCCGCAGGGGCAGATCCGGGTTGAAGTCCGCGCGCATCGGCTGGTGGAAGGCCGCCACCTTGGCGCCGGTCTGGGCGGCCAGGGCGGGCAGGCCGGCATAATGGTCGCCATGGGTATGGGTGAGCAGGATCAGCCCGAGCTTGCGCGCCCCGATGGCGGTGATGAGATCGCCGATATGCGCCGCATCGTCCGGCCCAGGATCGATCACAACCAGCCCCTCCGGCGTTTCCACCAGATAGGAGTTGGTACCGTGATAGGTCATGATGCCGGGATTATCCGCGACGATCCGGCTGATCCCAGGGAGGACATCGAGCGGCACATGACGTTGCGGCACGGCTTCAGACAAAAAACCCATGCCCGCATCATGCTATGCGGGGGGATGATGGGCAATCACACATGGCTGTTTGAAACGCCACTCTGGCGGCCGCCAAGCGGCGATTTGCCGTGCTCCGGTGCTCACGTACTTTAAGTACGTTCCGCTCCGATGCTCACAAAACCCCGCTTGGCGACTCACTATAGCGACTTTTGAAACAGCCGATTATCCGCTGTGTCAGCCGAAATTATAGGCCAGCCACAACACGCCCAGCACCGCGGCGACGCAGACCACGCCCAGCACCATCGGCAGCACCGCGCCTTGCGACGGGGCGCGGCTGAGCCCGTGCGGAAAATGCCCGCCGGGGCCTTGGGAGTTGTGAAGATAATCTTTTATATTCATTGCCTTGACCCTCCATCTTGCGATGGCACGCGATATTCACAGACCGCTTTTTCGGACAGAGACTGACGCCGCCCGGCGATTGCGCCGGACTGATCCTCAAGTCCGACGATACGCCCCAGATCCTTTAAAATGCAATAAAAACCGTGCGGGTCATGGTTGCGGCGCGCGCCGGGCTTGGCCATCGTGAGGAAGCTGTATGAGGGGGATATTCATGGTCGGACGGCATCTCTGTTTCGCCATCTGTCTCGGGCTGCTGGCGGGTCCGGCTTTGGCGCAGAGTAGCGGCATTGTCGGGGCGGATCGCGACCCGTCCTGTCAGGCGGTGGGGGGCATCGGCTCCTATACGGATTGCCGGCGCAATGGCGTGCAGATCGACCCCAGCTCCGGCCTGGCGCTCAATGCGCAGGATCAGTGCAACTCCGTCGGCGGGGTGAATGATGGCCAGGGCTGCTACCGCGACAATGTGCAGGTGAACCCGCTGACCGGCATGAAGGCACAGCCGAGCGATCCGGGCTATGTCCCGCAAGGCGGAGAGGGCCTGCCCGGCCTGCCGGGAGAGGGCAGCAATTAGCCGCCCTGTGTACTTGCGGGCGCAGCTGGGCCATCTATTTCCGCATGGCCATGCCGCAAGACCCTGACGCCCCCCTGCGCACAGCGCTTCGTCGCCACAAAGCCTTCGCCTCCTCGCTGCTGGTGCTGATGGCCGCCCTGGCCCTCGGCAGCTACTGGCTCCCCCCCTCCGGCTGGACCGAGCTGCTGCGCGACGCCGCCAAGGCCGGCTTCATCGGCGGGGTGGCGGACTGGTTCGCCGTCACCGCTTTGTTCCGCCACCCTCTGGGGCTGCCAATCCCGCATACCGCGATTCTGCCGGCGCAGAAGCAGCGCCTGGGCGATGCGCTGGGGCGCTTCGTCGCCAACCATGTGTTCACCGAGGCCGATATGCGCCGGTTGCTGGCGGAGCTGGATGGTGCCGCCATTCTGCGCCGCTTCCTGGCCGACCCGGCTGCTTCAAGGCCGCTGGCCGAGGCGCTGGCCGGGATGCTGCCCAAGCTGCTGGCGAGCATCGAGGATGGCCGGGCCAGGCGCCTGCTCAACCGGCTGTTGCCCAAGCTGGTCGGCGGGCGCGCCGCCGGGGTGGTGGTGGCGCGCGCCCTGGCCGGGCTGGTGGAAGGCGGCAAGCACCAGGAGATGTTCAGCTTCATCCTGGCCCAGGTGAAGGAGATGCTGGCGGCGCGGGAGGAAAATCTACGCGAGGCGATCAAGGAGCGCGTCGCCGAGCATGGCGGCAAATTTGTCGGCTGGGCGGTGGGGGCGGGCATCGCCAAGCGCGTGCTCTCGGCGGTGAATAGCGAGCTGGACAAGATCAGCCCGGACAGTTCCGAGATCCGCGACGCCTTCGATGAATGGGCACGCGCCGAAATCGCCAAGCTGGAGACCGACCCGGCCCGCGCCGCCGAGCTCGGCCAGGCGCTGCGCGGGGTGATGACGCATGAGACGGTGCAGGCCTGGGTCTGGGATGTCTGGGCGCGGATGCGCCGGGCGCTGGAGCTGGATGCCGCCAACCCGCATGGGCGCTCGGTGGCGGTGATCGAGGCGGCTCTGGTCAATCTGGCCGAGGTGCTGGGGCGTGACGAAGCCACCCAGGCGCGGCTGAACGAGGCGCTGCGCGGCGGCGTGCTGCGGCTGCTGCCGAGCGCCCAGGCGGAAGGGGCGAAATTCATCGGCCATGTCGTCGGCGCCTGGGATGCGAAGACCATCACCGAGAAGCTGGAGCTGCGGGTGGGCAAGGACCTGCAATATATCCGCGTGAATGGCACGCTGGTCGGGTTTGTGCTGGGTGCGGCGCTGAGCCTGCTGGCGCGGCTGGCTCCGGCGCATCCGTGAACGCAGCATAAGGCTTTGCGATATAATTAAAAATTTTTGGCTTTGAAAAGGCTGGGGGGGGGGCAACGCGGTCGCCACCGCCCCAGCATTTTTTGCCGCTTTTTGAAAAAAGCGGCACCAAAAACTTTTACGACTTTACAATCCTTACCGGGATCGACTTGGCCGCCGGCGTGCCGGAGATCTCGTCGTGATGCCCAATCGGCAGCAGCGGGTTCAGCTCCGGGTAATAGCCGGCCAAGCTGCCGCGCGGCATCTGGTAGGGATATACGGTCAGCCCCATCACCCGGCGCTCCACCCCGTCATCCGCGATCGTCTCCAGGCCCACAATGGCCTGCGGCGCGATGCCGTAATCGCGCATATCCGCCTCATTCATGAACAGCACCATCCGCCCGTCATAGACTCCGCGATACCGGTCCGAGTTGGAGTAGATGGTGGTGTTGTACTGGTCGTGCGAACGCACGGTGGAAAGGCGGAACATCTCCGCGCCGCCAATCGGCTTATCCTCATCCAGCCCTTCGATGATCAGGAAATTCGCCTTGCCGGTGTCGGTCTTCCATTGCCGGGCGCGCGGCGGGTTGTTGAGGTGGAAGCCGCCCGGCGCCTTGATCCGCTGATTGAACCCGGCGAACAGATCCGGATACACATCCGCGATGCGGTCGCGGATGAGGTTATAATCCGCGATATAATCTGCCCAGGGCACCACGCTGTTGGGCAGCGTCGCCATCGCCATGCGGCAGACGATCTCGATCTCCGAGCGCAGATCCGCGCTCGCCGGCTCCAGCACCCCGCGCGAGGCGGTGATGTTGGACATCGCATCCTCGATGGTGACGAATTGCGGGCCGCTGGCCTGGTTGTCGATCTCGGAGCGGGCGATGACGGGCAGGATCAAGGCCTGCTTGCCATGCACCAGATGGCCTCGATTGAGCTTGGTGGCGATGCCGACGGTGAGGTTCAGCCGGCGCATCGCCTCATAGGCGGCGAACGTGTCCGGGATGGCGTGGATGAAATTCCCGCCCATGCCGATGAACACCTTGGCGCTGCCCTCGATCATCGCCTTCACGCTCTCGACCACATGATGGCCATGCTCACGCGGCGGGGCGAAGCCGAATACTTCCTGCAACTTGTCCAGATAGGCTGGGGTCGGCTTCTCATCGATGCCGACCGTGCGGTCCCCCTGCACGTTGGAATGGCCGCGCACCGGGCAGATGCCAGCTCCGGGCTTGCCGAAATTCCCGCGCAGCATCAATAGATTGGCGATCTGCTGGATCACCCGCGCGCCCTGCTGGTGCTGGGTGACGCCCATGCCGAAGCAGATGATGGTGGCGTTGGAGGCGATATAGACATCCGCGCAACGCCGGATCTGCGCTTCCTCGATGCCGGAGACCGCGACGATATCCGCCCAGTTGGTGGCCTCGATATCCGCCTTCAGCGCCGCGAAGCCATGGGTATGGTCGCGGATGAACTCCTCATCCAGCACCTTTTCCCCGGCCGCGTCGCGCTCGAACAGCACCTTCATGATGCCCTTGAGCAGCGCCACGTCGCCGCCGATCTTGATATGCACGAATTCGCTGGAGATCGGGGTGGACTGGAAGGTGGCCATCTCCACCATGTCCTGCGGCTCGGTGAAGCGGATCAGAGCGCGCTCGGGCATCGGGTTCACCGCCACGATCGGCACGTTGCGCTTCCTGGCATGCACCAGCTCGGTCATCATGCGCGGGCTGTTGGTGCCGGTATTCTGGCCGATGATGAAAATCGCCTCGGCCTTGGCGAAATCGCCGATCACCACGGTGCCCTTGCCGATGCCGATCGACATTGGCAGGCCGCGGCTGGTCGGCTCGTGGCACATATTCGAGCAATCGGGGAAATTATTGGTGCCGAATTCGCGCACGAACACCGAATAAAGGAAGGCGGCTTCGTTGGAGGTACGGCCGGAGGTGTAGAATTCCGCCTCATCGGGGCTGGCGAGGGCGTTCAGCTCGCTGGCGATCAGCCGATAGGCATCGTCCCAGGACACCGGCACATAATGGTCGGTGGCGGCATCATAGCGCATCGGCTCGGTCAGGCGGCCTTGCTCCTCCAGCCAGTAATCGGACTGCGCCATCAGCTCGGTGACGCTGTACTGGGCGAAGAAGTCGCGGGTGACGCGCTTGCGGGTGGCTTCAACGGCCAGCGCCTTGGCGCCGTTCTCGCAGAATTCCAGCTTCTTCTCGCGGTCCGGATTCGGCCAGGCGCAGCTCGGGCATTTGAACCCGTCCGGATGGTTCATCTTCAGCAGCGCCTGGCTGCCTTTCACCACCACGCTCTGTTCCAGCAACACCTTGGCGGTGGCTTTCGCCGCCCCCCAGCCACCGGCCGGCGCCTTATAGGTTTCAAAGCGCAGCTTTTCCGACATGATCACCACTCCCCAGCGGATTGTTCTTGACGCTAAATGAGTGTCCCTGCCCCCCGCGACAAGTTGCAATGCAGCAACACCGCCCCGCTTATTGCTCAGCCCTGGGTCGGTCTGGCCTCGTGCGCGTCCAGCCAGGTGATGGCGCGTTCCGCCAAGGCGTGGAAGGCGATGCCGATGAGCCCGCCCAGCAGCACCTCGCTGCCCCGCCAGATGCCGGTCTGGAGAATCGTATCGCCGGGATCGACGGTGAGCAGCACGATCGGCGCCGTCCACATCGAAACCCGCAAATTCGGCCAGAGCCGCACCAGCACGGCGCAGAAACAAACGGCCCCGGCCAGTTGCAACGGCACCGGCGCGGCAAAGGCGACCAGCGCCCCGCCGATAATCACCGCCGAGACGACGCCGACGAGCGTGCCGGTGAGCCGCCAAAGCGCGGCGCGGCTGGTATCGTTGAGTTTTTCCTGGGAGACGATGATGCCGCTCATCGTCGCCCAGACCGGATGCGGCAGCCCGACGCCACGGGCCGCCAGATAAGCCAGCGCGGCCGCAGCTGAGCAGCGCAGGACGAAGGCTATGTGCCGGTAGATCTCATCACGTGTCATTCATCGCCCCGGCGCCTGGTTTCAGCCCGTGTGAGCTTCCAGGAACCGTGGCGCCTTGTCCAGATGAGCGGCACAGGCGGCGGCGATCGAGATTTTTGCGGCAATCCGACGGATGATTCGCGATTTTGCGCAATGCCCCGCGCCGCTTTTTTGCGGCCGGTTTTGACGCCGGCTGAAGCGCGGTGCGGGCCGATGAAAGAGGGGTTGGGAAGCCTGGTGCGGGTGGTCGGAATCGAACCGACACTCCATTGCTGGAACCGGATTTTGAGTCCGGCGCGTCTACCAGTTCCACCACACCCGCCTGGCTGCGCCTTCTGTAAGTGAGGCCAGCGGCGAAATCAACTGGCCGGGCCGCCCCTGCCCCGCGAAGCAGCTGTTTTTTAAGCTGAACAAGCGCTTACAGGGCGTTGAGGAGAAAGCTGTCATTTATTTGCCAAGGGCACTTGCCAGCCTCCGGGGCGTTGTTTATAGAGCCGCCCACCGGTCCCGAATAGCTCAGTTGGTAGAGCAAGCGACTGTTAATCGCTCGGTCGTAGGTTCGAGTCCTACTTCGGGAGCCACTTCATCAAAATCCGGTCAAAAACACCCCGCTTCGGCGGGTTTTTTTGTGTCAAAACCCCAGGAAAGCCGCCAATATTTATGAACCATTGGGTCATATCGGTTTTTTTCGGTTCATCCTGGTTCATTGTGTTTCAGAAGTCAGTGGGGTTAAAATGGGGTTACGAAACCCCAGCCACGGACCAGGTGTTAGAACACGGAAATGGCTCTAACGGACGCAAAGATAAAATCAGCTAAATCAACCGATAAGCCGGTAAAACTCTTTGACAATTTGGGGTTATACCTGCTCGTCAGCCCGACCGGGCTCAAGACATGGAAATACAAGCTGAGGACGGGCGGGAAGGACACCACGCTGACCCTGGGCGACTATCCCACCATCCGCCTCATCGAGGCGAGGCGGCTGCGTGACCTGATCCGCTTGAGGGCCCGCGCCGGCGCCCCCATGCTCGCCGAAGAGGTCCAGCAGCCGGTCCTTTTCAGGGACGCGGCTGATGCTTGGCTGGCGCGCCAGCGCACCCAATGGAAGCCGGCGCATTTTGAGCGCGTGAAAAAGAGCGTGGAGAGGGAATTGAACCCAGAGTTCGGACATCTCGCGCTGGCCGATATCACGCCGAACCAGGTCGCGGATTTTCTGCTTCGCGTCCAGGCCCGCGGCGTGAACGATCACGCGCACGATTTACGCCAGCGCATCCGGAATATTTTCCGCCTGGCGCAATCTCGGGGAGATGTGGATCGGAATCCGGCAGAGGCCATGACAGCCGTCATGACGCCCATCCCCAAGGCCACACACCGGGCCGCGCTGGTCCAGCGTGCTGAGGTGCTGCAGATGGTCCAAAAGGTCGAGGCGACAAGCGGCCATCGGATCATCAAGGCCGCCTTTCGGCTCACTCTGCTGACTGCGCTCAGGCAGAGCGAGATCAGGTTCGGCCGGTGGGATGAGATCCGTGATCTGGATGGGCCGGCGCCGCTCTGGGTGATCCCGGGCCACCGCATGAAGGGCAAGGAGGTCGAGAAGCAGCCGCCTCACCTCGTCCCGCTTTCGCGCCAGGCGGTTGAACTGCTGCGGGAACTAAAACCGATCACGCACGAAACCGGCATGCTGGTGCCGGCTTTCCAGCGGGGCCGCGGGCCGATCAGCGAGAACGCGCTGAACCTGCTCCTGGAGCGCGCCGGCTATACGGGGCGGCAGACGGCCCATGGGCTCAGGAGCTGCTTCTCGTCCATCATGAAGAAACGCAACCGCGCCGATTCGCATGTGATCGAGCTGATGCTGGCTCACCTGCCGCCGGGCGAGGTCGCCCGGGCGTATGATCGAGAGGAATATCTGGATGAGCGGCGGGCGCTGTTTCAGGTATGGGCGGATATCGTCATGGAAAAGGCGCCCTCAGCAGCCGAGCTGCTGGGGCGCCCCAGGAGAATGACGGTAGAGATCGACTAAACTTGCTCCTTGATGCGCTCGTCGCATCATCAGATGCCTCCGGGCACCAGGCTGAGGCCAGCGGCACGGCAGCGCCAGCCGGATGACGTTCCCGTGGTCTTAAGCGGCGCCCGCATCGAGGGGATGCCCGCCGCCGATGAACATAGCCTTGGGCGCCAAGGCGCGGAGACGGCGCGGCAAACGCAGCCCCCCATTGGCAGTGGGGGCTGATGGTCGGGTTCAACCGGGTATTGATGGGCATTTCCAGGATTGAGTTAAGCTCCTCACCGAAACGCCAAACGCCCCGGCCGCTGAAGCGGACGGGGCGAAAGG
The DNA here is from genome assembly GCF_000306035.1 of Acidocella sp. MX-AZ02. Classification (NCBI taxonomy): domain Bacteria; kingdom Pseudomonadati; phylum Pseudomonadota; class Alphaproteobacteria; order Acetobacterales; family Acidocellaceae; genus Acidocella; species Acidocella sp. MX-AZ02. The sequence continues at coordinate 638,777 of NZ_JH976207.1, read as the reverse complement.
CTAGGCGGGAAGTGATGAGGAAGGCGGCGGCACGACGCGCTCGACCGCCGCAAACAGCGTCTTGGCGTGCAGTTCCAGCTGCTCGATGGAGGCTGTCATCGTCATCACATCTTCCACCATGCTGTCCCATTGAATGGGATCAGGACGGTTAATGACCTGGTGTTGGATCAAAAGCTCGGCAATTTCCCGCGTGCGCCTGAGGGCGAGCGCGAAATGCTGGGTCTGCAGGCGCACCGCGCTGTAGTCGCGCTGGGCCTCCGCGTAAACATGCCCGGCCAGATCGGCCGAGTGGGTCGGTTCGTTCATGATTATGTTCCTGAATATGCTGATGTCGCCGGATGGCAGATCCGAACAGTTGCGCCGGCGATCAAAATCGGCCGGGCAATGGCGAAAACCAGCAATGAAGGGGATCTGCACTATTTTTATAGCAAAACGCAGCCAGAAATTCAATATAATTATCTGATTTTAAAAGATTATTTTTATTCTTCCGCATCCACGCCACACCTGATTTTTTTTCTCTGGGGCCCGCTCCGATCGCTTTCAGTTACGCGGCGACCAAACTTTCCTAGCCTCCGACGGTTCATCGGAGTTTGAAAATGCCCAGCGAAAAGCCTGACGATTCAACGATCACCGCCATGCCGGCGGCTATGCCTGCCGCGCAATACCTGACCTATGCCGAGGCTGCACGCATCTTTGGCCGCTCGCCGCGGACCATTCGCTATTGGGTCGCGCAAGGCCATTTGCGGGCCATCCGGATCGGCCACGCACGCCTGATTCCGTTCTCGGAAATCCAGCGCCTGGGCAATGCGCCGGCGCTCCCCGAAAGCGCTTCGTGAGCAGGCCCCGCCCTATGCCGGGTGCTCCCGGACATTTCAACCATAACAGTATCTTAGAGGCCAAAATGCAAAGTCATCACACTCAATCTGATAGGTCGAACGGCGAAGGGTTGAACGATTTGCCGCTGTTTGCCGCGGCTTGCCGCTTTGAGAAGGAAGAGATGGAGATGCCTGAGGAAACGACAAAAATCGAGCAAAAACAGGAGGCCATGCCAGCCGCCTCCCTTAGCTCGGCAACTGAGCTGCTGGAGGAGGTCGCAAGCTGGACCGACCAGACCCAGGCCCGCCGGGTAGCGCTGGCCACCGCCATCCGCCATGCCGAGCATATCCAGACGGTCTGCTCTGACAAGCGTCGTGGCCTTGCCCCCTGGCAGTGCGAAGCGCTCAATAATTGCCTTTGGGCCCGCCCGCCGCGCAGCTTTGGCCTGAGCGACGATACTCACCGCAACGCTGTCTCAAGCTTGCGCTATATTCTGATCCGGCTCGGCCGCCATGCTGATGCTGGGCACCGGCGCAACCGGCTGAGCCCGGAATGGGAGTCATTATATAAGGCGCTGCCAACCTCGGAGCGCCAGCGCGGCCTGGTGCTGTTCCTGCGCTTCCTCACACTGGAAAATATCATCCCAGACGAGGTGCGGCCCACGCATCTGGACGCTTTCCAGAGCTGGTGCCGAACCCGGATTCTCCACAAGGATGCTGGCGGCATGGCCCGCCGAACCGCCGGAAACTGGGCGTTTGCCCGCGCGGAGGTGCCCGGCTGGCCGCAGGCGGCGCTGACGCGCACCGGCATGCGCGACCATTACGGCATCTCCTGGGACCACTTCCCGCAGCCTTTTCGCGACGAAGCGGAGCTTTATCTCCAGCGCCTGGCCGACGGGCCGACCAATCTGTTTAAAGGAGGGAGCCCCTTCGCGGCGATGGTTGCGCAAGCGAAAGCCGCGGAGAAGAGCGGCCCCAAGCCCCCTTCCCCACGCGCCGTGCCGCGCGCCTTGAAGCCGCGCACCGTGCAAACCCGGCGCGATCAGATCAAGCTCGCCGCCACAGCGTTGGTGCAGTCCGGCTTGCCGATCGAGACACTGCAAAGCCTGGCCGATCTGGTTACGCCGGCCGACCGCCCCATGGCCATCATGAATTTCCACCGGGAACGGCTGCGGGACAAGCTGAAAGGCCGGCAGGACGAGGTGCGCGAGGATGATCTGCGCAGCACCAATCTGGTCGGCATCGGCGAGATGCTCCGGCAGGTCGCCAAATATGTCGTGGCCCTGCCGGCTGAAGAGGTTGATGATCTCTCCGGCATTGTCAGTTTCGTGCGGCCGGAGCAGCAAGAGGGAATGAGCGAGCAAAACCGCACGCGCCTGCGCGCCTTGCTGGCCGAGCCCACACGCGGGCAGTTGCTGCATCTGCCGCGCTATTGGCAACCCAAGGACCAGAGCGCGCCCAGCCGCTCCGAGGCGGTGCAGATGATGTTCGCGGTGGCGCTCGAGATCCTGCTTTTCGCGCCGGTCCGGCGGGCGAATCTGATCAAGCTGCGTATCGACCAGCATCTGGTACGCCCTGTCCGTGCCGGGCCGATCACCGATATCTTTATCCCCGGCCGGGAGGTGAAAAACGGCCAGACCGTGACCTGGCCGATCGATGAACGAAGCGCGCGGCTGATTGAGCTCTATTTGCGCATATATCGGCCGTTGCTGGCGAAGCCAGGCAACCCGTTCCTCTTCCCCGGCATTGGCGACAGCCATCGTGACGAGGCGGAGTTTGCGGCTGAGTTTTCCCGCCGGGTCGAGTCGGAGATCGGGGCCGCGTTCAATATGCATCTCGTCCGGCATTTTGCGGCCGTGCGCTATTTGCAGAGACATCCCGGCGCCTATGAGATTGTCTCCCAGCTGCTCGGCCACAAGAACCCGGAGACTACTCGGCGCTTCTATCTTGGGCTGGAGCAAGAGGCCGCCGCCCGCCATGCCAACCAGGTGCTGCTTGAGGAGCGCGAATCGACGCGAATCCTGGCGTTGGGCGCATTTCACCGAAGTGGCGGCACTATGCGGAGGAAGCGGGCATGAACGGCAGGCAGCCTCGCCAGGTTATTGATCTCGAAGATTGGCCGCCGGCCGATCGCGCCTTGTGGCTGGCGGGTATCGCGCCGCAAACCGGGCTGCAGCGCGGAAAGCGCCTTGCCCAAACATTGCGGCCAAAGTCCATCGAGCGCGCAGCGAATGGCTATGGCTGGTTCCTGGCGATGGTGGGCAAAGAGATCGACGCCCCTGGCCCCGCCGAGCGGGTGACGCCGGAGAGTGTGGCAGCCTATTTCGAAGCGCTCCGCCAACGCGAGAACAAAAACCGGACGATTAAGACACGGCTGTTTCATCTGCGCACGGCGCTGCGCATCATGGTGCCGAAAGCGGATTTCGACTGGATCACCCGCCCGGGCGACATCCCCCTCGACACGCTGTTGCCGGACGAGATCAAGGAAAAGCCATTCATCCCCACCTCGCGCCAGCTGTTTGACTGGGGGCTGAGGCTGATGGACGCCCCGCCGATGGCGCAATGGCCGGCGAGTGCGCATCGGAAGATGCAGATCTGTCAGGATTACCGCAACGGGATGATCATCGCGATCCTGGCCTGTTTGGCGCCACGACTCGGCTCGCTCGCGCAGATGAGATTGGGTACCAACTTGCTGCCGCGCGAGGGCGGGTACCAGGTGCGGCTGGACAGCAGCATCGTGAAGAACAAGCGGGCCCTGGAATATAACCTGCCGCCCCAGCTAACGTCTTATATGGACCGGTATCTGGCGGAGATCCGGCCGCTGTTGCTTGACGAGGCGAAGTACGACCATCTCTGGGGCAACGGGAATGGCGGACCGCTGCATTATCAAAGCGTTGAGACGATGCTGTTTCGCCAGTCAGAGAAGGAGTTCGGCCACGCATTTGGGCCTCATACGGCACGGCATGCGCTGGCGAGCTCACTGGCGGCGGTGGACCCGACGAATCCGGGGCTGGCGGCCGTGGTGCTCGGGGTTAGCGAGGGGGTGGTGAATGGGTATTACCGGCAGGCTCGGCAAAGGGATGCGGCGATAAAGTTTCAGCAGGATTTGGCGCAGGAGAGAAGGCCCTGAGAGTTTCAATAACTGGTGATCTTACTTGCGGGAAACGTCGGACTGCTGCTGCCTTAGCGGCGGCGCAATCATGTAAAAACATAACTTTTTGAATGAGCAAGATACTGATCTTCAGCTCCGCCCGTAATGGTCCTCGATTCTAACAATATCATCCTCGCCGAGATAAGAGCCTGACTGGACCTCGATCAGGGTCAGCGGGATCTTTCCCGGGTTATCCAACCGGTGGACACAGCCGAGCGGCAGATAGATGCTCTCATTCTCCTGGATCAACAGCTCCTCGGTGTCACGCGTCACCAAGGCACAGCCAGCGACGACCACCCAATGCTCGGCGCGATGGAAATGTTTCTGCAGCGAGAGCCGGCGGCCGGGCCAGACGACGATGCGCTTCACCTGGAAGCGCTCGCCCTGGATCAAGCTTTCATAAAACCCCCAGGGGCGGTAGCTGCGATATTGCGCCTCCGCCTCCGGCCGCTTCTGGGCTTTCAGCTTGTCGACGATTTTCTTGACGTTCTGTGCCTCGGATTTATGCGCTACCAGCACCGCATCCTGGGTGGTGACGACGACGAGGTCCTGCACCCCCAGCAAAGCGGTGAGCATGCCCTCGGAGCGGGCGTAGCAATTCTCGGCATTTTCCAGCACCACATCGCCCTGGGCGAAATTGCCGGCGGAATCCTTCGGCGCGATCTCGGCCAGAGCCGACCAGGAGCCGACATCCGACCAGCCGATCGCGGCGGGGACGACAGCGGCCTTATGAGTCTTCTCGGCAATCGCATAGTCGATGGAAATGTCCGGGGCGGTGGCGAAGCTCGCTTCATCCAGCCGGATGAAATCCAGGTCCGCGTGGCGTGCGGCGGTGGCGGCGCGGGCGGCTGCGAGCACCTCAGGGGCGAGGGCTTGCAGTTCCTCGATCATGATATCGGCCCGGAAGATAAACATGCCGGAATTCCAGAGATAACCGCCTTCGGCCAGCATCTGCGCGGCGCGGGTGGCGTCGGGTTTTTCCACGAAACGGGCCAGCTTGTGCACGCCGGAGAGGTTGGGCAACGCCTCGCCCTGGGCGATATAGCCATAGCCGGTCTCGGCTGCCGTCGGCTGCATGCCGAAGGTGACGATATAGCCGGCGCGGGCCGCGGCGGCGGCTTTCGCCAGCGCCTCATGCAGGGCCGGCTCATCCTGAATGGCGGCATCAGCGGCCATGATCCAGAGCACGACATGCGGGTCGGTCTCGGCGGCGAGCAGGGCGGCGGCGGCGATGGCCGGAGCAGAGTTGCGGCCCACCGGCTCCAGCAGGATGCGCGGCGCCTTCACCCCGGCATCGCGCAGCTGTTCGGCGACGATGAAGCGATGCTCCTGATTGGCAACGACGATCGGGGCGGCGAAACCAGCGCCCGTGCCGCGCAGGGCGGTTTCGGCCAGCATCGGGGTTTCGGAGAGCAGCGGCCAGAATTGCTTAGGAAAGCTCTTGCGCGAAACCGGCCAGAGCCGCGTACCGGAGCCGCCGCAAAGAATCACAGGAATCACGCTTGGGCGGTTAAAATTTGACACGTCCACAGAGTGGTTAACAATATCCAACTTTATTCCCCGCCAACCAAAAAAAGAACAACAACTGCTAACTTGAAAAAAAATTAACACAGCCGATCTGTTCAATACAATACAGGCAACTCCGATTTTTTTGAACGACTTGCGCGCCCGACATTAGAATGCCCTGGATACGTCTTGTTTCAAAAGCGTCAACCAGTAGGGAAAAAAGAAATTTCATTTCAATGACTCACTCTCAGCTTTTGCAACGCCCCTTCCTCAGAGAATAAAATGATTACGAAAGCCGCTCTATAGTAATCGTCGGCCGATCCCTGCCTTATAGGGTTTTACGCACTGGAACCGGAGATAAGCGGCCAAAGTGCTGAGCAGCGTGCTTTAGCTCGGCAGGCGCAGGCGCCGCCGCTCTTGGAGGAGCTCCGGCGCTACCTCAAGGAACTAAACGCCAGGCTCTCCGCGAAGAGTAGCCTCGTCAAGGCACTGCGCTATGCGCTCGGCCGCTGGGAGAGCCTGTGTCTCGGCACCACAAACGGCCGTATCAATATCGACAACAACTAGGCCGAGCGCGCCCTGCGCACCATCGCCACCACTCGTAAAAATTTCCTGTTCCTCGGCCCTGAGGTCGACGGTGAGCGCGCCGCCATCATCTACACCGTCCTCAAGGCCGCAAAACTCAACGGCCTCGACCCGGAAGCCCATCTCGCCAATGTCATCGACCGCATAGCAAAGGGGCATCCAACCACTTTGATACATCCAATCCGACGTAAGCTTCGCTATAATGCTCCACGGCTCGTCCTCCTCATTGTGAGGAAATGCTCAATACCATGAGTAACCCTCGATCCGCGTGACCAAGAGGGCGAGCCACCACACCCGGGGACAAACATCAGGTCTTACGCCCTATACGTTTATCCGGAACTTCTCAAATCAATCGCCTCATCGGCCTGTTGTCTCGCTTAGAAAGATTATATGTCCTAATTGACACACCGTAACTTTTAATGTCGAAGCTAAGTTCGCGGAACATTCCATAACGGTGTAATTTTATATCGAAAAAGTACTTTCTCTCGCAATAAAGTTTTTTGCGGTGAATTTAGTGTTAACAGATCAAAACAAAAGGAACCCTTAGATGAAAACAGCACTTGTCTGCGGAGCGGGTGGATTTATTGGCAATCACCTAGTGTCACGCCTGAAGCGCGAAGGCTTCTGGGTTCGTGGAGTTGATCTAAAACTCCCTCCCTACTGCGACACTGACGCAGACGACTTTATGATTGGTGACCTACGCGACCAAGCTATTTGCCGGGCTGTTGTGGATCGGCGCTTTGATGAGGTCTATCAACTAGCGGCAGATATGGGCGGTGCCGGCTACATATTCACGGGCGAGCACGACGCCGACGTGATGCACAACTCCGCGACAATAAATCTCAATATGATCGACGCATGCTACAAGCGGACGATCAAGAACGTTTTTTATTCGTCTTCGGCTTGTATGTACCCCGCTTATAACCAAGAAGACCCGCTAAACCCGAAGTGCTCGGAAGACAGCGCTTATCCAGCGGCTCCAGACAGTGAATATGGTTGGGAAAAGCTCTTCAGCGAACGTGTCTATCTCTCATTTCGTCGTAATCATGGCATGAAGACGCACGTCGCACGTTATCACAACATTTTTGGTCCACTTGGCACATGGGACGGCGGCAAAGAAAAAGCCCCTGCAGCCATTTGCAGAAAGATTGCACGCGCCAAAAGCGGAGATGCTATCGAGATTTGGGGTGATGGCGAACAGACGCGCTCATTTCTGTATGTTGAAGAATGCCTCGAAGCTACGACGCGCCTTCTACGATCGTCATTTTCTGGCCCCGTGAACATCGGCTCCGAAGAGATGGTTAGCATCAATCAGCTTGTTGATATTGTCGCCGACATTGCCGGAAAACGTATCGATAAAAATCATATTCCCGGCCCCACAGGTGTGCGCGGTCGCAACTCCGACAATCGACTGATTCGCGAAAAGCTTTCTTGGGCCCCCTCTCAACCGCTACGTGAAGGCCTGACGAAAACCTATGCTTGGATTGAAGCTCAAGTCAGAGCCAACACCCCTCAAAAGTGATAGCTTAACATTTTAAGGAGTGATGCATGTTTTCGTTTCGTGACGGCGCATCTAAACTTATGGATGGTTCTTGTAGCAGCGATCTTCTGCTGTCCGGCTACTTGATCCAACATCCTTCTGAGCGCCGCCCACGAGATATTGCATGGATTGGCACGGTACCTGACAATCAGTTTCTACTACTTAACACTATGATTTGTGAGGGAGAAACTTTTATCGTATTGGATACTGAAGGCCGTGAGCATATTGCAACCAACGAAAAATGGACATCACTTCAGCATCGACTTACAAGCAACGGCTTCGTACCCCGCGCGCAAGTGGTCGACGTTGGTCAATCTAACCGTTGGTTGCAAATTCTGGAAGCGCTTACTTCAGCATCTCTCGGTGTATTATTCGTGGATGCTGCGTGGGCTGTTGAAGAAAGCCGCTTTTGGCACAATCTGGAACAACTTTGGCGCACCAATCCTTGCGCTATCTGCTTGGTTGGATTTTATAATCCTGAACTAAATTCGGAAAATTTTTCATTGATACGCACTATCCCGAAAGAACTGCAGATTGAATTTATTGCGTCAACAGCGTCCTCTGCTTGGATCGCGCCAGTAGAACAGACGGGGGATAGGATGCGCGAATTACTACACTGTTCCGGTCTATTTGGACACTCTGTTCCCGTGATTGCGCGCGAACCAATAGATTTGCTCGATGTGTTTGATGAACAAGGGCGCATCCCGCTTTATACATTCAACATACGCTCAAACGAAATCACCCGGCTGACTCTTGAGCACGGTTGGTCGCACCTTGAAAGCGACGGGGTGTGGACCAATGCGTACCAGGGAGCGGTCACACTTCCAGTGCCAACAATTCAAAAGATGAAACGTCTACGCGTCTCAGGTAATTGTTGGCTACATCCCAACCATGAACATCAGACGCTTTCGATTGGGATCGCTGGCACAACAAGAGCGGAGTTCAAAATCTCTACGGGCGACATACAGATACTAAATATTCCTCTTGAGCCTTCTGACATTGACGCCGGAAAACTCAATCTGACTTTCAGCGTCTCTTCGCCCGGACGACCAGAAGAATTTGGCGGCGAGGATTCCCGCCTGCTCGGCTTTAAGCTACGAAGTGTAGCGTTGTTCGATTAAGCTGTGCTAATCTTTAGGCAAAGCGCTTTTTTAAATAAATTCGGGTTTGGTGGGGCTTATGAAGATTATAATCAACGCAGCAGGCTATGTAGGACAAGATGCCGGCGCTGGGGGCGCGGGGGTTTTTTTACAACACTTGGTAGGAGCACTCGTCTCCGAAGCATCGGTGGATGTGCTGATCCGCCCAAACACCAAAGTGTTCGGAGAGATTGCTCACGGTGCTCGGTTCATCGAGCTTCCTTACTTAACCGGAGATGTTTTCCGTCAATTACGTGATGGTGTAACGGCCGTCATCGACCCGTTCGGGGCTCTTCCTTGTGAAGGATTCCCTAATGATATTGCTCTCTCTGTTGTCATTCACGATCTCATGCACCTTGAAGCGCCAGGTTATTTTACAGCCGCGGAGCGCCATGGTCGTTCAGCAAGTTTCGCGCAAGGCTTAAGTCGCGCTGATTCTATTATCACTTTTACTGCTGACCAAGCTCGTGCAATACGCAAGTTCTATCCCGGAACAACGCCCACTGTTATCCCGCATCTTCCATATATGTGTATGGCGAGAGAACCGGCTTCAATTCAACTCCCAATGGACCTGGACCACTTTTTGCTTTTCCCTGCGGTCAAGTGGCCACACAAAAACCATAAGACTGTCCTCGAAGCTTTCACCGCATATATAGCACGCACCGGATCGCCACTAAAGCTTGTGATGTGCGGCGGCCCATGTGCAGAGAGCAGATTCAGCTTTTTGCCAGCTCCAGATTTATTGTCATCACAGATTGTCGATCTTGGAAGAGTGTCCGATGAACTGCTTCGCTCCCTCTACTCCGCTGCGTCAGCGGTTCTATTCCCAACCCATTACGAAGGGTTTGGAATTCCGGTTCTTGAAGCAGCATATCTGGGAAAGATGGTCCTTGCTTCACGCCTTGCGGTTTTCGATGAAATCTTGGGGCCTGACAATTATCTCGCAGTGGAGGATCCCTTATGTCACCAGCGCTGGATTGAAGCTTTTAATAGCGTCGAAGACAATACTCGCGCAGTATTTGAGCAGAGAGTGCTAAGCGTCAAACAGAATGTCAGTCTGGAAAACTTCCGCAACGCATTTCTGCAGGAACTGCAGGAAGTGGGAAGTCGTTACATGCACCCATCTGGGTATTTTTCTCGCCGTTTTCCGATTGGCGATCGTGTTACCACTTCTAGAGCAATTAAGCTGGATTTCGCTGATCTATATGATACTGCTCATAGCGAACGAGGTACGCGTAGCCCAATTTTAGCATCTAAGTCTGTTGCGGCTCAGTCCTTTATTTTTCGTAGCAAATCCTCAAACCACTCCCAATGTCTTCGCGCTACCTACAATGCCTCCGCCCATTTACAGGTAGGAGCGGGTGCGGAATTTTTTGTTTGGGCGCGCCTCTTGTCGCATGATGGAATAGAGAACCTCCGTTATTCGGTAAATGACCAAAACGTTATCGAACTTTTGCCATTGTTGGCAGATGGAGATTGGCATTTAATCCGTGAACCGTTGCCTTCCGAGGGATACATCGATTTCCGTGCAGGCAAGGAGGGTCATTCTGAATCTCCTGGGTTCGAGCTAGAACTGTTCGACGCATCACTTCTGATTGGTAGTCAGCTTGCAATTCCCGAGGAGGCAGGAATTCCTCATGGGCTTACAGTAGTTGTACCTGCTGAAGATCAGTCTTCACTTGATGCTGCCATCACCAATTGGTGCATACTTATTGAAACTCTCGGAGCAGTATCGAAATCACTAAATTTGATTATTGTCAGCACCCTCGAATTAACCGCACCGGTTCTACCGCAAGACGTTCGGATATTTTATAGTCCAAAACAAAAATTAGTACGAAAAGACGCTGCGGCCACTATTGGACCTTATGAGGCAATCAGTCAGCTTCTTCTCCTGGAGGCTTGCGATCTCCCCTCCCTCTCGACCGATCCAAATTTACGAGTAATTAAAGCAACTCTATCTTCACTCAGATCAAATGCCAGTAATAGTTTAATTTTTCTAACCCAGGAAACCGCATTTTGGCATAACTTTGAACGCGGCCGTATTATCGCGACGGGAGATCGTGTCGGCCAGCCTGTACCTCTACTCGATGAAGAGCTTCTCGCTTCGTTACTGTCCGCTCCGACCAACGAAAAGAAACCTCGATTTGCAATCATTGAGACTGACCGCACAAGCCCCCTAAGTCATCACGGCATCGTTACAAATCTTTTTATAAGCGGCGCGGTCGCCTTAGGGTTTGAGCCGGTACTAGGTCTCTGCTTGAACGCAACATCTGAGGCAGAAAGTGACATTAAGGTATGGTCGGGGTTCAGTCCCCAGGTTTATTTTGTTGGTTCGGCAGACACATATGCTGTTGAATTAAGTACGTTTATCGAGGCGCAAAAGCTCACTTCCGACGATGTCGTTTTCATGCACTCTCTTTCACCACAGATCTTGTTGGGCACGGCGCGCTACATTGCTGCCAATCCGCACGACGCGCCGCGCTTTATCATGCGTTTCTTCTCGACGGCAGAAGCCATGGGTGGTCATCGCCTGTCATATGTGAAAATTCTGCGCTCTATTTTGGCGGTAAGTTTTTTGCGCAACCGCATGAGCTTTTTCACAGAATCACGAAATCTGCTTTCTTACTACTTAAAAGAAACAGGCGGAGAATTCCCACTACTCTTTAACCCACTTCATCCGAGCCTTGCTATGGTTCGCTCTTCGAGCTGGATTGATACAAATCTCGCCAAAGATGGAAAGCCGATTCTCGCCTACTTCGGTGAAGCTCGAGAAGAAAAAGGCTTTGATGAACTGCCCGCAATACTGAGCGGCTTGCTGGCATCGCCAATAATGGCGGAGTTTCAATTTCTTATCCAAACCGGCAGCAACCATCAGAACGATACACCTACAATCATCGCTGCCAAAGCGGCCCTTTCAGCGCTTCGCATCAAATATCCAGGCCGTATCAAAACATTCGAATCTGCCGAGACCGCGGAGCAGTTTTATTTCATGATGAAACACGCGAAGGGCATTATTGCGCCATACCGCGTAGAGTCCTACGCCAAACGTGGAACGGGCGTTACACTCGAGGCCATTCAGATGGGGCTTGACGTTTTCGCCCTCTCGCAGACGGATCTTTATGCCACATTCGGTGAAACCGGTCAGGTTATACCAGTTCCTGACGCCTCTTCTTTTTCCAAGGTGATAATAGAGTACTATGAAACCGGAGTGCGAGAGCAACGGAAACTTAACAAAAGTTATGAGCTTACACCAAGAGAAACGGTCGAACGACTATTAGAGTTGTCACGTGCTTTCCCCGTACAGTCAGACGGCACAATACTTTGGGTTGGAAACGATACCTTCGGAGAAGGGTGCTCTGCAGTTTATGCCGCGCAAAAACGCGCTCTGAGAGAGCTTAATCTAGATTGCCTGGAGCTCTTTGTCCCGTGGCCAGATCTTAACTGGTCTGGTGTTGACGCATCGGCCTATGATGAACGGATTTACGGATTTTCATCCGAATATCAAGCGACTGGATTTGCTTGGGTTGCACGCCCTTCCTTCGGGCCGTCACTAACTGCTGTTGTCAACGATGTTAATTCGGAAGGACCGACGTTCGATCGATTGCGCAACATCAACAGCCATATGCAGTTCCCCCAGTCACTAAGAGCAGCGTTAACTGGAAATTGCGTCGAGAGAACATTACTGAACTACGCGCATCTATATCCAGTTATTGCCGGGGTAATGCCGATCGAGAATATTGTATGCGAAACTCATGATATTTTAGCATATCAACATGCTGTTCGCCGGGGGGACGCCATCTCACTAAGCGAAAAGTTAGATGAATTTAAGGCGCTTGCTCAGTTTCCGCACCTGATCGCCATTAGCGCTGCCGAACAACGAGAGTTATCCAAGGCGTGCATAACGTCAACGGTTCATTGGCGGCTACCGCCTTTTACATCTGAAAGCAGCGAGAAGTCGACTCTATCTCAGTATTGGCAGACAGCTAATCATCTATTGACCGAGCAGGGTGACATACCAGACCAAGTCACTCAGCCTTCACCTGCGATGTTACGGTTGTATTTTGTGCGACCGGATCTCAGGCAAGTGTTCAACCTCAGCTTCTCTGCTGATCGTCTAGCATTTTTTCAATGGTTTGTAGTCAATAGTACGTCGTTTTCATCAGAAGCAACGCGCTTTACTCCTGCGCAGCTTGCTTGGCTGACCACAACTGCCTCTTCAACTCTATCGGGCGCTGCCCGCCTCGTATTGGTACATCGCCCGGATGTTCGTGCGGCGTTTTCTTCGGTGGAAGGAATAGATGCCGAGAGCCTTGAGCGATGGCTTGAAACTCACGGGGACCATGAACTTGGCCTTGGGACCGCAAATCTACGCAGGCGTTTGGTTGAATTTGAGACAGATGGGCTTGCTAAGCCTACAATGCTCCTATCCACGATACTTGATTCCGGCCCAACATTTCTTGATGCTGCCCACCCCGGACAAAAGCCTCTTTACGAACGATTAGAGCATGTTGAACGTATCGATCTTATTTTAGTCGGCAGCGCTCATCCTGCGAACATCAAGTCGTTTAGATGGTTTATTGAGGAGGTGTTCATAAAGCATCTTGCCGAACGGCGTTTGAATTTATTCGTGGCAGGATCTGTTGGGGCACAACTTCAAGACTTTTTACAACCGAACATCTTCTTGCTTGGCAGGTGCGCACGCCTGACGCCACTACTCCAAGCTGCGCGCGCTTGCCCTTTACCAGTCGTGGCTGGGTCTGGTTCACCAATTAAAACAATACCCGCGTTGGCTTTAAACGGCGCTGTTACGATCACACCCCACATCGACGAGGCCTTCCGCCTCTCTGATTATGGTATCCCCAGCTTTTCGGACCCCGCCGAGTTCGCTGCTGACCTTTGTGATATGCTCGAGAATTCTGAAGTTCGAAACGCGCGCCGCCAGGCAGCAACACACTACGCGCGAGACGTCCTGACTGAAACAAGCTATATAGAGTTCTGGCGTATAATTATGGATGAACTACAGATGAATAAGGCTAACCAATGAGCCGTCTCGCGCTTTTTGCCAATTGCCAAGCCTGGCCTTTATATCTTTTGCTTAGTTCCCTCACTGATCTCAGCGAGGTATACTGCCTTGATATTAACGGTTACGGATCCCCGGAATTCCGTCAGGCAGCCGACAAGGCATTAGCAGGCTCTGAAGATCTCACGATCGTGACACATCCGCTTTCTGACCATTTTGGTGAATATGCAACGGCGCAACTGCGCTTAAACTATCGCGTTCTGACAACTACAAACATCTATTTTAACGGACTGCACCCTGACATCACTTACGTCGGAGGATTCCAACAACGAGTTCCTTCGCCTATGGGCGACTATCATAGTAAAATAGTCCTAGCTTCTTTTTTACACAGCTTGAGCGAGGACGAATGTTTGGCTAAATTTACAACCGAAACGTATCAACGTGCGGGATTTTTCGACACCTATCATACAGCATGTGAAGAGCTCCTCGCGCGCGATGAAGGCATCGACATCAAATTTGCTTCGCAATTCATTGACAAAATTCCTCGTCAGCCTGCACTGTTTTCGATGAACCACGTGAGTATCTCTCTGTTACGAGATCAAGCAAAAGAGATTGCAGCCGCGATTGGCGCAAAATGGATGGATTTTCCGATTGAGTATCTTTTAAATCCGATGTCCTCAGGGCCGTGGTGGCCTATCTATCCTGAGATTGCTGAACGTCATAACCTCAGCTACCGTACACCATTTGCCTTCAAACTATCAGACCAAGAGCCTCTGTTCAGCTTAGAGAAGTTTATTTGTCAATCCTACATTGGCTATCGCGATTTTTCCGGTCTGCATGAATCTCCGACGGCGCTTGATCTAAAGTCGAATTTTTCTCATCTGCTTCAATATTGAATTTTGATGAAAATTTTCACCTCCCTCTCAGGTAGTTTATTATGAACGAATACGATCTCATTGTATCGATCGGTGATTGGTGCGGGCCCGCTCATAACATTCGACGCTTCTTCGGAGTTGAGGAGTCTTATCCATTTGATTGGTGGATCACTCCCTACGAGGCCACTATAAAGCTGCTTAACAGCAATTTTGAGGGAATGTTAAATCCCGCTAACCTAGTGATCGAAGACAACAGTACTGTACGATGCACGACTTATGGCCTTCTTCATCATCACGATTTTGAGCGCGATGATAATGATCTGATCAAACCGGATATTGACCAGCAAATAAATCATGTTTACGCCAAGACGTACCGTCGTATTCAAAGATTGCTAGATAACACGAAGGATAAAGAAGTCTTATTCGTTCGCTCAAATCTTTGGAATGAAGGAGTATGTGCTGAAGGAGAGGAGCTTCGCGCGAGAGTTGATGTATTCTATGACGCCCTTTTGATGCGATATTCGCATTGCCGTCGCCTCGACCTTTTAGTGCTTGCGCCGCTTGAACCTGAAATTATCTCGAGGCCAACAGGTCGCGTCATTGTGAGGCCGCTTGGAGAACGTATCGGCAGTGCTTTTTTTTGGGACGACAATTATGACGCTGTTTTTAATTCTCTTGGGATAAAGCTCAAACATTAACCGTGAGCTCAATCTTTCAATTACCCACAAGTTGCATGCCGATCATCGCGCCGAGCTTGAAGTCGGTCAGACGCGAGAGCCCGCCCCACATGACGGTATTACCAGGTGGAGGATCGGTTGCGCGGCAACCGTCAGCCAGAGACCGCGCTTGTGTGATTTTCCGAGATGGCGGCCCAGTTCCAGGGGAGCAACTCATTGAGCGTGGTTGCTGGATGTCCCGTACGCATCCGGTGAATGAC
>NZ_JH976207.1:586725-623109 GCF_000306035.1 Acidocella sp. MX-AZ02 | reverse complement strand
CGAATGACGTATGCCTCCGAGAAGGGCCGCCTTCCTGGATTTTGGTGGCTGGGTCAGCCTTTGGGGAGTGTAACCTGAAGGTGGAAAGTGTCCACAACCGAGATAATGGACACAAGTTTGCGTGTGAAGCGCCAGCATAAAGTGTGGCCTGAGGCGTTGAAGCGCGAGATTGTGGCGGCATCTGGGATGCCCGGGGCTTCGGTGTCGATGGTCGCCCGGCAATATGATGAGAACAGCAACCAGGTTTTTTTTACCTGGCGCAAGCTCTGTGCAGAGGCTTCGGGCGTGACGCCGCCGCAGCTTTTGCCTGTGGTTGTGATGCCGGAGCAGCCTGCGGCACAGCCACCTCCGGCCGCTCCCCCGCCGGCGCCCATGGCAGATCGAACTGCCGAGCGGTTACCGGGTGCGGATCGGCACCAAGCTGGTACCGTGATCCTGAAAAACGACACCTCGGACGCTTACTTCTTTCGAAGGATTTGCGAAGGGTACAAGATTATGAGATCAGACATAACGCCCATCGTCGATACGTCCAACTTCAGGCATTCGCTCTTTAATGCGAGGTTGAACCCAGTTTTTAGAGGAAGGATTTTTTGCGTAAAATTGTTGTCTACGACCATCTTCGGTTATTAAGCCGAATAATAAATTGGAATGATGCCCATAGTACACGGAGTTTATTTTGAAATGCTGAGATACCTCGTGAACGATCGGCAAACCATAACAGCCACAAGCAGCAACGAACAAGGTCGTTCTGTTTGCTTCAATGTCAGAAAACACACTATCTCGAAATGCCTCATAAGTTTGCGTCCAAGATTGATTTGGGTAAAATGGCCATACTGAATAAGGTGAAGGCACTGTTGAAAAGTTAGATAAAGTTGATTCGAAGCCTAGGTCTCTCCATAAGCGAGCGATTTTCCCGCTTTCAAATCCTTCAGAAATTTCTTCAGAATATGCTGTTGCTAAAGTCACCCGTTGCCGATCAAGAAATTTGATAAAGGCGTCGTCATTCCAGGAGTATATTTTTTTGGAACGAAAATCAGGTTGTGCTGCTGCGATGCCTAATAGCTCTTCGTCATGTCCCGAAAGCAACACGCCGTCCCTAAGCGCTTGGTAATATTTGCCAGCCCAATCTTCAAATGACACCGCCGCGTGTCCTGGCATCGCATACCAGCCTGCATTCGTTTGTAAGCTAATAATGTTTTTTTGTAGATCAACTTGAGGGTAATTATAAGGACTAGCTGAGAAGTCGAGCCCTTCATTTTTAGCACGGAGAGCATGGCAAGCCACGTGCTCTGCCATAATTTTTGAATTTGACTTAGATTCAAAATAGCTGCGCAATGCAAATAGTTCTACATTGCCAGCGCGCACGTAAAATTTTGGGTTCGTAGATGAAAAAATAGCCGCTGGATATGAACTTGTGTCCCGAAAGTCGCATGCTTGTTCTGCTACGGAAGACAGGGGCGAAGGACGAAGTTGAAGCCAGCGCAATGGGTTGACGAATGTGTTGTATAGTGAGGCCAAAAAGAAGTCGGCGTCAGTCACGTTAGTCCACGCTACGTAGCCACGATCGTGGCTATATACTGGCCAATTAAATAGCGCGCTTGCCGTAGTCATGAACGCTATAGCAAGCTGGAACGTCCAGCCTTCAAAGCCTTTAACCTCCAGGTAAGCTATGTTGAGCGAGATGAGATTTTTGTCTTTGTAAACAACTGGCTTGTTGTGATCAAAGGCAAGGGTCCAACAATCTGTGCCGGGCAAAAATTTCGTAAAATCGGTTGCGCTACGCACATGGCCAAAGAAAGAAATTGAAATTTGGAACGCAGATATTTCCGCAAATTCGAGGTGCTTTGAGTTGTATAATTGACCCAACGTAACAAGATAGTTGGCCGGTTGCAGTAGGAGCAACGCATTAAGCACTGCCAGCCGGGGAGCTTCATCGTTCAAAAAAATCTCAAAATTTGTGTATCTTAAAATTTCCCGACAAAAATTTTCGTACTGTGAAGTGCCCCGAAAAAGAGTTAATTGAGGCCACCAACTGTGAGTAAATTCTGGGCAGTTTTTAAGTTGGTCTTCAGCTACACGTCGCGCATCGCCTAGACGTTCAACCCCGCTGTTTCTAAGGAGTTCCATTAGATAATGAGCGCCCCAAGGGAAGAAGCCATCGTGTTTATAGATCTCATAATACCCGGCAATCGCGAGTTCGGGATCACCTTTTGATGTTTCTAAAAGTGCGCCGATTCTCTCATATACGTCTTTCACGGGCTTTTTCCCTTCCTTCGATCATTAGGCACCGTTAAATATTTTATCTGTTCTTCTGGGAGAATTGAACTGCAACAGCATGTAATAAGTGAATTAATTTAGCACGCTCCTGGTAACCTTCGAAAGGACATCGCTATGGAAATGACTAGGCACAGAACCTATCAATTAATTGGCTCGGCTCAGTTTGGCTTGATTCTAGAAATAGTGGAGGGTTTTCTCCCATTTCCGATCAGTTTTTTTCCGGGTGAAAGTCTGGCGCCTTTTTTCACTTGCGCACGGCGTTCCGCTGGCGGGTAACCGCAGCATCAAGGATAGCCTACAATGGAAAGAACCTCCAAAGCCGAACGTCCGCACGAGACGCTTTTCAAATGCTTTCGGAACATAAAAAAATATTTCTGGATTCGGAAATAAATTCTGCCGCTTTAGGGGATGTTGGGTTGAGAAAAAACCCAATCAATTAATTGATTTAAAATGCTTTTAAAAATATTTCGTTTTGCCAGGTCGCATCAAGGCCCTGGATGTCGATGAACCACTTCACGGACTGGCCGCTGACCCGGTGCCAGGGCAAGCCGCTAGCAGGTAAGGGGCGCCATTCTCGAAAACGGAGATGGTCGGGAGTCGAGCGGTCGGCACAAGCCCGTCGGTGACAGTCGGGTTGCCGTGTTCATGCTCTTATTGAAAAAATGCGGGATGGTCATACCGAGACGCAAAGCGGGCTGGGCGGCGCCCCAAAAACGCCCTGGCTCATAGTTAGGCATACTCAGGAATTTTGGGGCTTGTTTTGGGGTTAAATTAAGGGGGCTATTTATTTTCTCATGTTTTTCTCAAAGGCTTTAAAATTATCACGGTCCTACTTCGGGAGCCAGGTTTTTCAATGAACAATTTCGCTGCTTTCGAACCTGCTGGATTTGTTGGCCTGGCCAAAAGACGGGGCTGAAAAGCTCGTCCCAAACGGGCAAGCTCACAACGCCTTGGATAACGCCAGCGTAAATGCCGCGCGCTGCCAGGGCGATCGGCGCGACAATTCCTGGCCTGACATCGTCAAAGCATCCGCGCCGTAAAAGCCCCTGCGCGGGGGTGGGCGCGCTCAGATCGCTTCTTCTAGGGCCGCGGCGCAGGTCAGCGGCACAAAGGAGGGTTAAAGACGGCGATCACGCCGTCTCCGCCTCCCATACAGCGACCGCCCGGGTCCAGCCCGCCGAGCCATTCTTGATTTTGGTCGGAAAGCAAATGATCTCGAAACCAAAAGGCGGCAGCTCGGCCAGGCGGGCGAGCTTTTCCAGGTGACAATAGCCGATCTTGGCGCCGGCCTTGTGCCCTTCCCAGATCAACGACGCATCGCCGGTTTCGGCAAAGCGTCTGGCTGTAAGGGGAAAGGGCGCGTCCCAGCTCCAGGCGTCGGTGCCGGTGACGCGCACGCCCCGCTCCAGCAAATATAAAGTCGCTTCACGGCCAATGCCGCAGCCTTTGCCCAGATAAGCCGGGGTGCCATATGCCGCGCCGGCGGCGGTGTTGATGACCACGATATCCAGCGGCCGCAATGTATAACCAATCCGCCGCAACTCCGCCTCAATATCCGCCGCGGTCGCCACGTAACCGTCTTCCATATGCCGGAAATCCAGCTTGACGCCGGGACGATAACACCAATCCAGCGGCACTTCGTCGATCGTGATCGCGCGCGCGCCGTCATCCATCGTCGGATGATAATGCCAGGGCGCGTCGAGATGCGTGCCGTTATGGGCGGTGACCTGCAAGCTCTCAACCGCCCAGCCGGCCCCATCCGGCAATTGGTCTTGCGTGAGACCGGGGAAAAAATTCAGCACTTCCGCGACGCTTTGGGCGTGATCCTGATAGAGGATTTTTGGGCGCAGCGGCGGCGGGTCGGCCGGGGTGTCGTTATCGATGGCGACTGAAAGATCGAGAAATCGTCTCATTCAAGGTCACTCCGGAAAAAGCGGGGGGGAGGCGTTCAGTCGGCCGCCGGCAGAGCGGCGGCCTGAACGCGGATGGCCAGAGGCGCGAGCAAAGCGGGCAATATCAAGGCCACCAGCCCCCAGCCGCAAAATGCCATGGCACTCACCAGGCTGACCCCGCCATGGCGCAACAGCAGGATGACAAGCGGGCTGAGGAATTCACCCAGGAACACGCAGCTATTGAAGCCCCCGGCGCCAACCCCGCGAACCTTTGAGGGCAGCGCCGCCAACGCCCAAGTGATCAGCCCCACCAGCAGCAGGCCGCACCCGAAGCCGTTCAAACAGCCGCCCAGAAGCAGACCGCCCTGCCCCTTGCTGACCGAAACCAGCAGCAGCCCCGCGCCAGCCGCGAAAAACCCGCCGCCGAACACCGGCACATAGCCAAAGCGCACCAGCAGGCGGAACAGCAAGGCGCCGGCCAGCACCGAGGCCTGGTTGCCGGCGGAAAGCAGCCCCGCCGTGGCCGGTGAATCGAGCCCCAGCCCGTGCAGAATGAAGCTGAGCTGAATGGGCACCATCAGCAGCGCGATACCGGTGACCAAGGCAAACGGGTAAGCCACGGCCAGCACCCGCCAGGGCAGCGTCTGCGCCCCCAGATGCGGCGTCAGCCGATGCGGCCGGGAGGGCTCCCACAACAGCTTCAATGCAAAGGGAAACATCACGATGCCGGCGACATAGAGCCAGAACGGCGTGCGCCAGCCAAACTCCCCCAGCGCGCCGCCGAGCCCGAAAAACACCGCGGCCGCGAAAGACGCGACCGCCCCCTGCAGGGAGAGCCAGAGCATACGACTGCGGCCTTCGAAATAATCGCCGATGAGCGCGGTGCAAATGGTCATCACCACCGCCTCGGCAAGCCCCAGCCCGGCACGCGAGAGCACGATCGCGTGCAAGCCCTGCAAATAGAGCGGCGCGGTGCCGAACAGCGTGTAAACCAGCAAGCCGATCAGCAGCAATCGGCGTCTGCCGAATCTGTCCGCGAGCCAGCCGGCCAAGGGCGAAAACACCGCGATCATCAGGGCCGGGATGGTGAGCATCACCGGCGTCAGGGCTGCGACATTGGGGGTTGTGATGAAATGCGCCTGCACCTCGGCCAGCACCGGCCCAAGCAGGACCGCGCCCAGAATGGGCAGGCACGACCCGCACAGCAACAAGATGCCCTGGCCGGTTCCAGCCTGGCGTTGCGTCTCGTTCATTCTCCGCTCCTTCAGCTGGCGTGCACCGGCGGGGCCGGCGGCGGCGGCGCAAATAACGGAAAGCCGATATTCACCCAGAGATTATTTTCCTTTGGCGCGTTTTTTGAAATCACGTCGAACTGATCATTGACGTTGACGATGAAGGGGATCTTCCCCAGGAACCGGCCGCTATAGGTAATGGAGGGGCCGATCCTGAAAATCTCCTGACGCGAACCGGGTATTGCCGCGCCATATTGGCTGTCGCGCTGATATTCCTGCAACCAGCCGCCGGTCACGCCAAGCTCGACCGGCCCGATATTCCAGCCGGCGATATAATCCGCCAGGTAGGCATCGCCGGAATGGTAATGGGTGCGCGTATTCGTGCTGTTGAAGAAGAGGCGGTTGGAAACGCCGATATCCAGCCCATGCGGGTTGTTGTAGCGCAGCGAGAGCACCGGCGAGTAGGTGGTATAGCCGGAGGCGATGGCGGGCTTGCTGGCGCTGTAGGCGCCGGTAGGCAGAATGAAGTCAAACCCGCTGGCGATTTTGAAATTCCGCGTCACGCTCCATTGCCCGAGAAACGGTGTGATGGTGAAATTCGCCACACCGGCAGTATGAAATTTCTGCCCGAATATTTCGGTGTTCAGCACCACGATCGGCGGGACGATTTGCGTGTAGAGACGCCCATTGCCCGGCAAAGTCACTGGCCAGCTGATCAGGATGCGCGGCGTGGTTGAAACGGAATGCACCTTGAAGGGAGGGATCTGCTTCTTGTTGCCGTGGCTATCCGTGAGATAGCCGGCGCCGGATACGTCGGTTTGGTCCAACAGGAAAATCCCCGGAATCGGCGGCAAGGAGGCAATGCCGATCGAGGTGGTGCCAACGGGATAAGGCGCGTTGTTATTTTCGAACGCCAAGGCCGGTGCCGCCGCGAGGCAGCATGAGAGGGCCACGGATAGTTTCAGGATTTTTTTCATTTCCCCAGACTTTCTCGTTATAAAGGCGCTTTGCGCGCCGCTTGGACGGTTGCGATCAATCCATAATCATGAACGTTTGAAAAATTTAGTTTTTATATGGCTCCCATTGAGCGTCTCTATCGGCAAAGCAATTTCGCCAGGACGGTAGATAAAATCAGGAGATTTCCTGGCGCGGCGCGGCGACGACACGTTGCGACAAGGCACCGAACGGCGCATGGCCATCGGCATCATAAGCCGTCATCGCGACCTCATCGCCAAACTTCAGGAAGGCGGTGCGCGGTTCGCCGTGCAGGATCATCTCGCCGCCACGCATCTCCGCGATGCAAGCGCTTCCCACACGCTGCGGCGCGCCTTCCGAAACGGTTCCCGAGCCCAGCAACGTGCCTGCGCAGAGGCAGCGTGTGCGGGCGGCGTGGCGGATCAGTTCCGGAAAGCTGAAATCCATCGCCGCGCCATCGGGCTGGCCGAACAGCGCGCCGTTCAGGCTCACCGAGAGGCGCAATTTCGCCCGCCCCTGGTCCCAGGCGGCCCCCAGCTCATCAGGGGTGATCGCCACCGGCGCGAAGCTGGTGGAGGGCTTGCATTGCAGCCAGCCAAAGCCGGTGGCCATTTCCCGCGCGGCAAGCGCGCGCAGGCTCCAATCATTGGCGATTGTCAGCAGGCGGATCGCCCGATGCGCCTCCTCCAGCGTTGCCCCCATCGGCACATCGCCCAGGCATATGGCGAACTCGCCCTCGAAATCGATCCCCAACGCTTCCGAGGGGAATGGCACATCCTCGCACGGGCCGAGCAGGCTGTCCGATCCGCCCTGGTAGATCAGCGGCAGATCGCCCTGCACATTCTTCTCCAGGCGCAGCGCCTTGGTCATCAACGCGCCATGCGCCAGGAAGGCGGAGGCATCGAGCCATTGAAAGCTGCGCGGCAGCGGCGCCATCGCCTGCTCAGGGTCGAAAGCGAAGCTCTCGCATTGGCCGTCGTTCAAGGCCTGATACAAGTTGCGAAGCGCCGGTTCGCGCGCCTCCCACTGGTCCATCAGCGCCAGCATGGTGGGCACGGGCGCCAGGCAGGCGCGGGAGAGATCACGCGAGACCACGGCCAACCGCCCATCGCGGCTGCCATCACGCAAACTGGCCAGCTTCATGAGTCGCTCCCTTTTCTCAAATCGGCGCCGCCAGCGCCTGGTGGCTGTCGCGCATGATCCGCGCATGTTCCGCCTTGTCGCCACCCGTCCGCTCGATCACGCCAAGCCGCGCCGAGTTTTCCACCACCATGCGGCAGCGCTCCCAGCGCCGGGCCTGGAACCGCGCGAGCGCGGCCTCGATGCCGCCACCGCCAGCGAGTTCCTCGGCCAGCACAATGCCATCCTCGATCCCGATACAGGCGCCCGAGGCCAGATGCGGGGTGGTCGCGTGCACCGCATCGCCGACCAGCACCACCCTGCCCTGGTACCAGCTCTTCAGCAGCAGCCCTTCCAGCGGCCGGTAGATGATCTGCGACCGCGCCCCCAGCTGCGCCCTGATCGCCTGCAAAGCCGGGTCCGGGAATGGCGCCAGCAAGGCGCGCAGATGATCGACGAAGCCGGCCGGGTCCAGGCGCTCATGCGCCGCGCGGTCCTCGGTGACGAACAGATACATCTCCTCGGCGGAAACCGGATTCACCCCCGGCTTCACCCTGTCGCCCATCCACATTGTGCAGCGCTCAATCTCGGGCGGGCGCGGCAGCACCGCGCGCCACACACCCTGGCCGCTATAGGAAGGCGCCGGCGCGTCCGGGAACAATGACGTGCGCACCTTGGAATAAAGCCCATCGGCGCCGATCAGCAGATCATACCGGCCGGTGCCGCCATCGGTGAAGGCCACGTCCACGCCGGTTTCGGTCTGGCTGATGCTGGAAAAGGTCACGCCCAACCGCACCGCCACGCCAGCCGCGCGGGTGGCGGCGGCGAGAACCCCAGCCAGGACCGGGCGCATCACGCCGGCACCGCCCGGCACATCCGGCCCCGCCAGGCGCGGGGTGGGCAGCTGGCTGATCAGCGCCCCGGCCGGGGTGCGGATATCCACGCCATCAGAGCCATGGGCGACGCGCAAAAACGCATCCAGAACGCCGAGGGTTTGCAACGCCCGCAAGGTCGCCCCGCCCAGGCTGATCCCCGCGCCGTAAGCACGCCAGCCCGGGTCGATCTCAACCAGCTCGACCTGCATACCCCGCTTGGCCAGCTCAATCGCCGCGGCCATGCCCGCGAACCCGCCGCCAATGACGAGAATTTTCTTCGCCATTCCACTCATTTCGAAATATCCTTTGAGGTCAGAGGCGCGGATGCGGTGGGCAGGAGCCGCACCAAACCCTCCGCTGTCAGCTCCACAGGCAGGGAACTGAGCGACAAGCCGGCGCATGGCCCCGAAAGGCAATGGCCGGTTTCGATGTCAAACAAGGCGCCGTGGCCATGGCAGACGATATGCGCGCCGTCCGCATCCAGATATTCATGGCGCCGCCAGGCCATGCGCGCCCCTGGCCAATGCGGGCAGGAATCACGGTAGGCATAGACATGCCCGGCGCGGCGGACCAGAAAAATCGTATCATGCCCGTCTTCACCAGGCTCGACGCCAATGGCGCCATCAACCGGAATCTCTGAAATATGGCAGAGCACCGTCATGCTCAGCTGGCCGGGCGGGCATTTGGCGGCGGCCCGCCGGGCGCCCATTTCTCACGGAACTGGAACAGATAAGCCTGGCTGGCTTCCGGCCCCATCGCCGTGGCGCGCGGCACCCAATGATCGTCATGCTGGTCCATGTCCGCGTCGAATTCGGCGTGGCAGCCCATCGGGCAATTGAAATACCAGAACCAGTTGCTGCCGAAATGATGCCGCCCCGGCCCCCAGAAGCTCTGAAAGCCGCGCTTCACCATCTGGGTTCCGGCCGCCAGAACCTGCGAGGGGCTGGCCATGTGGAAGGCGAAATGCTCGATGCCTTTGATATGCGGCGGGCTTTGGATCAGGAACAAGGCGTGATGATCCGCCATCCCGGCCGGACGCAGGAAGGGCCCGACATCGGTGAAACGATCCGTGCAGCGAAATCCCAGACGCTGCGTGTAGAAGGCTTCGGCCAAGGCCACATCGGGAACGAAATACACCACATGGGACAAAGTACGCGGCCGCGCCGCCGGCGCGCCGGGCGTGACACCGATGACATTCAGCCCACGGCTTTGCGTGGAATTGGGGACGTTGGGCATCACCTCCGCCGGCACCTCCAGCGTCTTGCGCGTCGCCAGGCAGATCCGCAAGGCAAAGCCCAGATCATCGTAAAATCCGATGCTGCCATCGGCATGCCAGGTGACCTCACGGTCACGCGCCATCTCCTTGGCAACCGCCTCGATCGTGTCCGTGTCGGCGGCGCCATAGACCGTCTCGCGCAGCATGGAACCGGTTTCCAGCGGGGCGGGCAGCTGCGCATCCGCACGCGGACGAATGCTGATCCAGGTACCATCCTCGGCGAGGAAGTGCCCGCCGTCATCGCCGCGCTCCACCACGTCAAGTCCCATATTGGCGAGGAATTCATTGCAGGCGCCAACATCGTCAACACCGAAAACAAGCCCTTCGAGGCTGGTGATGTTCATGTCTCTCTCCGTGATATCGGTTCAGGCCAGCCGGCCGCCGAGGGTTTGCGCCACCCAATCGGCGATATAGTGACCGGCATTGATAGAATTATCGAAACTCGAATGCTGCACACCGCCTTCGCGATCGGTGAAAATCTTCAGCTCGCGCTTGGGGCTGTTGACCAGCGCGTCATAGGTGCGGCCCGCCATCTCCAGCGGAATTTGTGAATCCTTCTCGCCATGCGTGACCAGAAACGGCACCTTGATGCGGTCCAGAATCCCGTCGAGATGCACATTTTCCGCGATGGCCATGAAGTCATCGATATTCGCGGCACCCCAGACCCAGCAGACATGCTCCCAGTAATGCGGCACCGGAAAGCTTCCCTCTTTTGCCAGACGGCGCTTCTGCACCTCGCGCCAATCATGGTTCGCCCCCCAGGACACACCCATGGCAAAGCGCGGCTCGAAGGCCACGGCGCGCGGACAATAATAGCCGCCGAGCGACACGCCCTCCAAGCCGATCCGCTTGGGGTCGATCTCCGGTTGGGCCTCCAGCCAATCCACCACGACGCTGGCCCAATGCTCGGAATCATAACGTGCCGTTAGATTATGCAGGCGCAGCG
Organism: Acidocella sp. MX-AZ02; assembly: GCF_000306035.1. Lineage (NCBI taxonomy): Bacteria > Pseudomonadati > Pseudomonadota > Alphaproteobacteria > Acetobacterales > Acidocellaceae > Acidocella > Acidocella sp. MX-AZ02. The sequence goes on along the minus strand of NZ_JH976207.1, from coordinate 612,517 downwards.
CCTCGCCCGTGCCGGGCTGGTCGATCACCAGCGAGGACACACCCCGACTGGCCAGCCAGGCCGGAAGCCCGACGCGATATTTCATCTCTTTCGTTGAATCCAGGCCGTTGACCTGTACCAGCACCGGCGCGGGGCCGCTGACATCTTGCGCCTGCACGAACAAGCCGGAAATCACCTTGCCTTCGTAGGGGATTTCCACGCGCCGGCAATTCTGCCGTGAGAGCGCCACGCCTTTTTCGAAAATTTCCAGAACTTTTTTGTAAAGCTCAAGCCGGCCAGGCGCGTTGCGCGATTGCAGGCGCTCGCAGGTCAGCAGATAGATGGCGGCGCGATTGAGCTTTTCACCGGCGGATAAAAGCCGCCCCGCGGCTTCGTCCTCCTGGGCGAGCTCGACCAGCTTGCCGGCCATGTTTTCCCAGGCTTCCCGGAAGGCCCGCGTGCCGGCGGCATCCGGGGCTTTCGCCGCCTCTTGCAAGGGCGCGCACATCTCCTCGATCTCGCCGATCCTGGCCCCCATCTCGATGGCGAGATCGACAGACAGATTCCAAACATAATTGGTGGGAAAATAGCGAAACATGAAATTCTCCGCGCATACCCGCCGCTTGTGCGCGGGCTTACGCCTGATGAGAGTCAAAATCAGAAATCGAGCCCGTTCATCCGGGTCGGGACGCGAATAAATTATCCGCTCGGCAAAGACGAAATCCCCTCACAACTTTTGTTGTGCGTTCATTGCGCCAGGGGGGACGGCCGTTCAAATCATCGTTTTGAATGAAAGCAATAAAAACTGTCTATGGGTGAGAAAACGCCGCATCAATCAAGGCTTGCAGCCTTTGCGCCTTATCCTTGACCAGCCCGCGCAACCATTGATTGCCGGGATCGTCATTGAGGTGAGCCGGCCAGCACATTACTTCCGGCAGTGCGGGAAAGGTGAAATCGGGCTTCACCACCCGCAGCCCCTTGCCGACCCAATGACGTGCCAGCAGCCACGGCAGGCTTGCCACTAACGGCGTGCCGATGACGGCCGCCGCCAGATTGATATAGTTGGGCAGACGAAGCCGAATATTCCGGGTGATGCCCGCGCGCGAAAAATACAGATCAGACTGGCTGATATGGGAAGATTCGCCAAACTCAATGGCCGCATAAGGCATCGATTGAAACGCATCGAGCGGCAATGTGGCGCCGACCGCGTCATTTCTCTCCCAGATCACCGGGACAAATTTATCCTCGAACACGGTTTCAAAATGATCATTCGCGTTCACGAACTCCGGCGGATGAAACATCAGATCAAGCTTGCCCTCGGCAAATTGCTGCCTGACTGCGGCTGAAAGACTGACAATCTGGGTGTTGATGCGCGGCGCGCGGTGCAGCAGCTCTCGTTGAACATCGAGCACCAGGGCATCGACGACATAATCCGAAGCGGCGATGACAATATCGGTCTCGGCTTCCGCGGGGTCGAAGCTGGAGCGGGTCAGCGCCACACGCTGCGCCTGGCGCAACAGCTCCGAAACCGGATCGCGCAGCCGGCTGGCCAAAGGCGTGGGCACCATGCGCCGCCCGACCAACACCAAAAGCTCGTCCTTGAAATGCAGCCTTAAGCGGGAGAGCGCGTTGCTGATCGTCGGCTGGGTGACGTTCAGCTGTTCCGCGACACGGGTGACATTTTCATGCGTCAGCAGCGCATCAAGGACGATCAGCAGATTCAGGTCCAGGCTATTGATCCGCATTGCGCCGCCTCCCTTTGTTATCGACAAACCCAATCATCGCGCTGGCTCTGGTTGAACGCCGGCAGGCCACGCTATCACGGCCGGCGGCTATAACTCCATGGGCAAGCAGGGCGCGATTTCGAAGCGCACATCGCTTGGGTCAAGGAGGATACCCCCGCCACCCGCAGACCCTTGGCGCCCCGGACGCCGGCGCGGGCCTGTGCAGAAGCGGGACAACCCTGCATGAAACCATGCCTTGCATCCCAGACGATATTTATTGTACCCTCATCATGAACGCGAAGATTGCGGCGGCGTCCTAAAAATCAAATCAAAGCTGCGAATAAACCAATGAGTTTTCAAAAAATCGCCTCTAAGACGGCACTGCTGACCCTGTTTTCCCTGGCGGCTTTCACGCCGGGCCAGGCTGCCTGTCCAAGCGGTGGCATCTATTCGTCAGCCCAGGCGCAGGCGGGCATGAGCGTCTATAATGATAAATGCGCTTCCTGCCATAATGCAGATATGTCCGGCAATTCCGGCCCGGCGCTGGCGGGGCCAAAATTTCAGGCCTATCTGCAATTCACCAAAATCACCGCTTCCCAGCTGGAATCATTTATCGCCACCCAGATGCCGGCGGATGCGCCGGGCAGTCTGACGGATACGCAATATAAGGATATTTTTGCCTATATCCTCTCCTATAACCATTACCCGGCGGGAACGGCCGATATGACGAATGACGGGTTGAGCTGCCTCAATATGCTGCCTTATCCCGGCAAGGCCCAGTAAGGGCACGTTTACACAAAATTCGGAGCCTATGCCTCAAAACCTTAAAAATCCAAGCTAAAAGCCAACACAATAAAAATCAGGGAGATTGAAATGAACAGTCCAAGGTTCAAGAAAACATCTGCAACCCTGGCTTCGGTTTTGGCCGGCACGGCGCTGCTGCTCAGCCTGGGCGCGGCGGCGGCGGACCAGCCGCCGGAAAATATGGGGGCTGAAACCGGCGGCGCGAAAGCGGCCGCCAGCGGCCCGGCGGTGAGCGCGAACACCAACGTCACCGATGAAATGACCGCGACTGCCGCGAAAACCGGGCAAAACTGGCTGGGCTCGGGCGATGGTTATGAAAATCACCGGTTTTCGCCTCTGAAACAGATCAACGACACGAATATCGCGAAACTCGCGCCCGTCGCCATCGCTCAGACCGGCTATACCGCCAGCTTCGAGACGACGCCGATCGTCGTCAATGGTGTGATGTATATCACCACGCCGATGGTCAACAGCAAGCAGGCGCTCATTGCCATGAATGCGGCCACGGGCGAGACGCTATGGACCTACACCTACACGGACGGGCTGAACCAGATCTGTTGCGGCCCGGTCAATCGCGGCGCCACCGTCGCGAATGGGAATGTCTATTTCCTCACACTCGATAACAGCCTGGTCGATGTCAACGCCAATACCGGCGATCTGGTCTGGAAGGTGAATGTCGCCGATGCGCAGGCCGGCTATTCGGAAACCATGGCGCCGATCGTCTATAAGGGCCAGGTGATTATCGGCAGCGCTGGCGGTGAGTGGCCGATTCGCGGTTTCGTCGCCTCCTATGACGCCGCGACCGGCAAACAGAGCTGGCGCTTCAACACCACCAACGACAAAACCAGCTGGGCTGGCGATTCCTGGAAAACCGGCGGCGGCACGGTGTGGACGACCCCGGCCATCGACACCAAGCGCGGCCTGCTGATCTTCTCGACCGGCAATCCCAATCCGGATCTGGATGGCTCGCAGCGCGCCGGCGATAATCTCTACACCGATTCCATCGTGGCGCTGCACATCAAGGACGGCACACTGGCCTGGTACTATCAGGAAGTGCCGCATGATGTCTGGGATTACGACGCCGTCAGCAATGTCGTTCTGTTCGATACCATGGACCATGGCAAAATGGTGCCCGCGGCCGGGCAAGCCGGCAAAACCGCGTTTTTCTACATCGTCAACCGTGAAACCGGCAAGCTGATCCGCAAATCCGAACCGTTCGACGAGCAGAAGAACATGTTCGCGCAACCGACCAAGGAGGGCGTGCAGAGCCTGCCAGGCGCCAATGGCGGCGATGACTGGGCGCCACCGGCCTACTCGCCGCTGACCAAATATATCTATGTGATGGGCATGAATCAGCTGATGACCTTCACCACGGAGAATAATGCCGGCGATATACCGGGCCAGATCCGTCTCGGCAGCACCTTCAAGAACGTGCCGCACGGGCTGCAAAACGGCACCTTCACCGCCATCGACGTGAATAGCGGCAAGATCGCGTGGAACGTGACCGTGCCGCAACCGACGATGGGCGGGGCCTTGGTCACCGCCGGCAACATCGCCTTCATGGGCGAGGGCAATGGCTGGTTCGATGCCTTCAACGCGAAAACCGGGAAGAAATTGTGGCATTTCTACCTGGGGGCGGGCGTCAACGCGCCGCCTGTCGCCTATGAGGTCAATGGCCGTGAATATATCGCCGTGGCCGCGGGCGGGAATTTCCAGATGACCTATCCGCTCGGCGACGCGGTGGCGATCTTCGCCTTGCCGCAAGGCTAAAAATGACGCTGTTCAAAAAGACCGCGTTATAATCAAGAAACCCGGTCAGATCTGTTGATCTGACCGGGTTTTGTCATGCGTCATTCCAAGCTTTTCGGCTCAGGCCGCCTTGCTGAACAGCACCGCCTTGGTGATGGCATCGGCCAGCGCCTCGATCCCCTCGCCGCTGCGGGCATTGGTGGCCAGGAGCGGCTTGCCGGCGCGGGCGGTGGTCGCCTCCGCGAGCATCGCGTGGAGATCGACGCCGACATGCGGCGCCAGGTCGGTCTTGTTGATCACCAGCAAATCACAGCGCAGCACGCCGGGGCCGCGCTTGCGGGGGATATCGTCGCCGCCGGCGACATCGATGACGAAAATCCACCAATCGACCAGATCCAGCGAGAAGGTGGAGGCGAGGTTGTCGCCGCCGGATTCATAAATGATCAGCTCCAGCCCGGGATTGGCGGCTTCCATCCGGTCGCCGGCCAGCATGTTCAGGGTCGGGTCCTCGCGGATCACGGTATGGGGGCAGGCCCCGGCCTCGACCGCGCCGACGCGCTCAGGGTCGATCAGCCCGGAGCGGCGCAGCCGTTCGGCGTCCTCGGCGGTGACGAGATCGTTGGTGATGACGGCAAAATTCACGCCGCGTCGCTGCAGCACCGGGATCAAGGCTTCGATCAGGGCGGTTTTGCCTGAGCCCACCGGGCCGCCGATACCGATTCGCGCTGCTGTCATCTGCCCTCGTCACTCCATTCACGGATTCGCCATCTCAGCAAACACCTTGGGCGCTGGCGCGTCCAGCCCCATCGCGCAGGGCCGGATTCCGGCCGCCGCCAGCGCCGCCTGCATGGCGGCGCCGTCCAGGCAGGCCCTGGCATGCATCTGCCCCTGGCGGCCCAGATGATGGCGCTGCGCCGGATGGTCAGCGAGGCGGTCCAGCCAGACGGCGGCATGTTCGATCTCCGGCTCCGCCCAAAGCGCGCCGGGCAGATCCGCATAATGCCCACCCGCATCGCGGACCGGGATCAGGCGATGCGGGACGAGGCCAGCGCTGTCCGCATCCATGAAAGCGAGATTGCCGGACCAGCCGGTGGCCACCACCGGCTTTCCGGCCAGCATCGCCTCGGCCAGCACCAGCCCGAACCCTTCCGCGCGGTGCAGGCTGAGCACGATATCGGCCCGCCACAGCAAGCCAGCGAGGCGCGGCCGCGGCCAGTCCTCCGGGATGATGCGGATATTTGGCCCGGCCTGGGCCTGCACCAAAGCGGCCGCACGCGGGAAGGCCGCCGCACCCTGAAGCTTGACGATCAGCACACGATCGGCCCGCGCGCCGAAGGCCTGGCGAAACGCCGCGATGGCCGCCAGCGGGTTTTTGCGTTCCAGACCGGAACCCAGAGCGAGCACGACCAGCACCACCACCGCCTCTGGCGGCAGCGCCAGAGGCTCCGGCGCTACCGGGGCGGGCGGCGGGCAGAGGGCCAGAGGATAAGGCACCAGCCGTACCCGGCCGGGTAGCAGCCGGCTCAGCGCCCGCGCCACGAAGGGCGATGGCGCCCAGACCTCGTGCACATAGCGCGCCCCCGCCGCCCAGGCGGGCGGCAAAGTCGGCAATTCCCAGACCCAGCTGCCGATGACATGGCGGCCGCGCAGGAAATCGGCACCGCAACGGGCAAGCATCGGCGCCAGGCTAGGAGCGTTGACCGCCAGCAGCAGGGCAGCGGCTGGTGGTACTTGGCCGCTGCGGGGATGGCCGATGCCCAGCCGGACCGGCGTGCCGCCATAGCCCAGCGCTGCCGCCGCCGTCGCGAAACACCGCGCCGCCTCGCCCAGCCCGGTCAGCGCATCCATCTCGCCCGCCACGGCAAGTCCGGTCGAGCGCGGCGGCGGGGTCGGATCGCAGGAGGGGGCCATATGCCCGGCGAGCCAGGCCAGCCCCTCCCGCCGGGCCTTTTGCGGCAGGCAGCGCCAGAGCCGATGCGGCAAGGATAGCGAACCGGTCACGTCACACCTCCAGTCGGGTTGCAACGATTCATCTTTTAACAACTTTTAGTTTAATTTCGACAACGTTTTTATTATGCTGTGCGTATGTCAGAACCGCTCTTATTGCCGTTTCGTCCGGTACAGCCTCCGGCGCTGGACGGGCTGGCCGCGCCCCTCGCCGGGCGGCTGCTCTGCGCCATGCGCTATGGGCCGCTCGGCGCCAGTTCGCGGCTGCGGCTGGGGCAATATATGCCGCTTCTGGCGCAGGCGGGCTTAAGCGTCAGCCAAAGCTCGTTTCTTGATGATGCGTATCTGCGGGCGCTCTATAGCGGGCGAGCGCGAGGCGGGGCGGCGCTGGACGGATATCGGCGGGCCTTGTCCCTGCCCCAGGCCATCCGCCAGCATGATCTGCTCTGGATCGAGAAGGAGCTGCTGCCCTGGATGCCATTCTGGCTGGAGCGCGGGGTGCTGGGGCACACGCCCTATATTCTGGATTTCGATGATGCCTGGGCGCTGCGCTACGCGGCCTCGCCGTCGGCTTTGGTGCGGGCGGTGCTGCGCAACAAGTTCGGGCAGCTGCTGCGCGGCGCGGCCTTGTGCATCGTCGCCAACGAAACTCTTTATCGCTGGGCCGCCAGCGAGGGGGCGCGCCATATTCTGCTGCTGCCGACCGTGGTGGACATCGCCCGCTATGAGCCGCGGTCCCCGCCTTGCGGCCCGTTCACCATCGGCTGGATCGGCACGCCGCTGACCGCCGCCTATCTGGATCTCGTCGCCGCGCCGCTGCGCCAGCTGGCGCGGGAAGCGCCGATGCGGCTGCTGGTGATCGGCGCGCCCGGTTTCACCCTGCCCGGGGTGGAGGTAGAGAGCCTGCCCTGGAGTGCAGAGAGAGAGGCTGAGCTGATCGGGCGCTGCCATGCCGGCATCATGCCGCTGCCGGACAGTGAATGGACCAACGGCAAATCCGGTTACAAGCTGATCCAGTATATGGCGATGGCAAGGCCGGCGGTGGGCAGCGCCATCGGCGCCAATCATCGCATCGTACAGCCGGGGGAAACCGGCTTCCTGGCCAGCAGCAGCGCGGACTGGCTGCAAAGTCTGCGGACGCTACGCGACGACCCTGCCCGCGCCAGCGCGATGGGCATGGCGGCGCGGCGGCGGGTGGAGCAGCATTACACCCTCGCCGTCACCGCGCCGCTGCTGGTGGAGACGATCAGCGAGCTGCTTGGCAATAGGTTTGCACGTAGGGCAGAAACGCCGTCTGCAGGGCCGGCACGCTGAGCTTGAAGGTCTCCAGCCGGTAGGGCGCGTGGCGACGATATCCGCCGCGGGGCTTGGCTTTGATCTTGCCATCCATCGCGGCGCGGGCGGCCGCGGTGAAGGGCTCATCGAAATGCGCGTAGATGCGCTCGATCGCCGTCAGCGGGTCGGCGGTGAATTCCTCATACTGCATGTGCAGCTTGCGCGCCGCCGGCACATCCGCGCGCTGGTCGAATTCCAGCAGCAGGTTCGCGCCCTGCGTCCAGCGCGCCGCCACCTGTGCGCCGATCTCCCCGGCGTCGATATTGCGCAGGAAGGGCTTGCGCAGCACCTGGGTGAGATGCGCCACCGACCCCAGCACGGCGATCGGGTCGCGATGCAGAATCACGAAGCGCGCATCCGGATACACATCCAGGATCGCATCCAGCGTGAAGGTGTGGTCAGGGCATTTCAGCACCCAGCGCGCGGAGGTGCCGTTTTGCAGGAATTGCAGGAACTTCTTGTGAAACACGAAGGCATCGCGATGGCCGTGGGTTTCCAGCCAGTCGAAATAGCCGGGCACGCGATGGGTGCTGTCGAAGCGCAGGCTCTGAAAGACATGCGAGGTGATCTCGCTGCATTCCTGCGGGCTGTCGGCATGGATCGGGTGCATGTCGCGAAAGCCAGGGGCCAGATCGTTGAACAGATCCAGCTGCTTATCGACGCTGATCACCCGCTTGTCGCCAGCCGGGTTGAAGCCGGCCGGGCGCGGCGCGGGATAGATCATCTGCCAGTTGCGTGGCACCTGGTTGTCAGGGTCTTCGGCCATCAGCGCATGCAGGAAGCTGGTGCCCGAGCGCGGCAGGCCGAGGATGAACAGAGGCGCCTTCACCGGCGTGGCGCCGAGCGCCGGATTGGCGCGGTGGGCATCCTCGATGGTCTGGGCGTTGCGCAGCAGCCGGGCGAAATCCCAGCGCAGCGAGACGCGGCCGAACAGGCTCAGCTCTGATTCGGCCTTAATGGAGGCGAGCAACGCCTCCAGCCCGGCGACGGAATCAGCAGTGGGCGTGGCCCCGGCGGTGCGGATCAGCGCCTGCGCGGAGGGCACCGCGAAGGCGCCATCCGGAATGACCTTATCGGCCAAATTGAAGCTCCGGCTCAAACACTTCGCCAGGGCTGACATCTCAGTGCGACTTCCGCTCGATCAGCTCGATCTTGTAACCGTCCGGATCCTCGATGAAGGCGATCACCGTGGTACCGAATTTCACCGGGCCGGGCTCGCGGGCGATTTTCACCCCGGCGGCGCGCAGTTTTTCGCAGGTGGCGTAAATATCCGGCACACCCAGCGCCAGATGGCCGAAGGCGGAGCCAAGTTCGTAGGTCTCGACGCCCCAATTATAGGTGAGCTCAAGCACGGTATTGCTGCGCTCATCGCCATAACCGACGAAAACGAGGGTATATTTGCCATCCGGCACCTCGTTGCGGCGCAGCTCTTTCATGCCCAGCAGTTCGGTGTAGAATTTTACGCTTCGTTCGAGGTCGCCGACCCGCAACATGGTGTGGAGGTACGTAAATTCGCTCATCGCCTGTCCTCTTCGCTCGCGTTCATGAACTTATGTTGAAACGCCCAACAAAAAAATATGTTCTTTGTTCGCTGTTTCAATAAGTTGCAGTTTCGAGGCCAATATGGTGCCGCCGGCTTCAAATGCCACCCCCCTGAGCCCAGCACGGGACGCATGGCTTATCGTATCCGGGCCGATCGTCGGCAGGTCGGCGCGGCGCTCTTGTTGCGGTTTGGCCATCTTCACCAGCACGCCGGCCGGGCCGGGGCGGGCGACGGCGGGGATGCGGGCGAGCATCGCATCGGTGCCCTCCACGGTTTCCACCGCCAGCACGATGCCCTGCTGGACCACGCAAGCCTGGCCGATATCGGCCGCACCGGTGAGCTTCAGCACCTCGATGCCGCGCCTGATGTCGGCCATCGCCTGGGCGTCCGGGCCGAGAGCGGTGAGCAGCCCGTCCGGGGCCAGCGCGTCATTGATGATCTCATGCGCGCCGAGCACGTTGAAGCCTTCCTCGGAGAGCACCCGCACGATGGCGGCGAGCAGCCCGTCATCGCCCAGGAACGCCGCCTTGCCGACGCGCGCCAGAAGTTTCGCCCCTTCGGCATCCGGGCGCAGCGAGAGGAAGGAGGGGCGCTTGACCGGGCCGATCATCACCAGATCCCGGCAGCCGCGCTCGCGGAAGGCGCGGATCATCGCGCCGATGGCGCCGAGCCGGAAGGCATGGTGCGGGAAAGGCTGCACGATCTCCGGCAGCGCATAGCCTTCCAGCGCGGCAATGAAGACCTCCCGCCCGGATGCCCGCGCCGCCGCCGCCACCTGGCCCGGCAACGGCCCGCCGCCCGCGATAATCCCCAGCGGTGAACTCATGCCCTCCCCCCTCTCAGATGCGTCGATCTTATGTGGCAAAAGTTTTTGGGGGTATGGGGGCTTTTTTCAAAAAGCCCCCATAAACGTCTGGGGTGGTGGCACAGGCGCTGCCTCAACCCCGAACCTTTTCGCCGCTTTTTTGAAAAAAAGCGGCCCCTCCGGCGCCTTTTATTCCTCGTCGCCCGCGACGTTGGTCAGGATCCCATGCTTGGACGGCGTGGCGATGAAGGCGAGGATCTGCTGGACATGCTCATTGTCCTTGTAGGTCTCAGCGGCCTCGGCAACGCGCGCGGCGAACACGCCAGGGCCGCAGAACAGGAATTTATAGGCGTTATTGACCTCGGCCAAAGCCGCCTTCTCCAGCCCGCGCCGCTTCAGCCCGATCAGGTTCAGCCCCAGCAGCTCCGCCCGGGTGCCAAAGACGCGGGCATAGGGGATGACGTCGCGGGTGACACCGGTGAGGCCGCCGACCATGGCGCCGGTGCCCACCCGGGTGAATTGCAGCAACGCCGCATTGCCGCCGATCACCGCGCGGTCACCGATCTCGACATGCCCGCCGAGGGCGACATTGTTGGAGATGATGACGCCATCGCCCAGCACGCAATCATGCGCGACATGGACGGTGGCCATCAGCAGGCAGTCGGCGCCGATGCGGGTGATGCCGGAGCCGGTGACGGTGCCGCGATGGATGGAGGCGTGCTCGCGGATCTGGGTGCGCGGGCCGATCACCGTCTCGGTCTCCTCGCCCTTATATTTCAGATCCTGCGGCTCCAGCCCGATGGTGCAGAAGGGGAAGATCTTCGCCCCTGCCCCCACCCTGGTTCGCCCGGAAATGGCGACGTGGCTGACCAGCTCCACCCCCGCGTCCAGCACCACATCCCGGCCGACCGTGCAGAACGGGCCGATTTTCGCATCCGGCGCGATGGTCGCGCCGGCTTCGATGAGGGCGGTGGGGTGAATCATGGGTGTTACCGTATCCAGCATGTCTTGTCCGCTTCAAGCTGCCCGGGCTGTAGCGGGGCGAAGCGTCCGAGGCCAATCAATTTCAATTACCGCTTATGTCTCGGCGCCGGCATTATGCCGGCGTCTCGTTCTCCATGATCATCGCGGTGATCGTGGCTTCCGCCACCATCGCGCCATCCACGCGGGCGGCGCAGGCGAAACGCCAGATCTGGCCGCGACGCTTTTCCTTGGTCACGGTGATGCGCAGCTGGTCGCCCGGCGTCACCGGCTTGCGGAATTTCGCGCCGTCGATGGACATGAAATAGACGATGGGAATCCCGGCCTCCGGCCCCAGCGTGGCGATCACCATGCTAGCCGCCGTCTGCGCCATGCTCTCGATGATCAGCACGCCCGGCATCACCGGATGGCCAGGAAAATGCCCCTGAAAGAACGGCTCGTTGACGGTGACATTCTTGATGCCGACGGCGGAATGGTCGCGGCGGACCTCGACCAGCCGATCGACCAGCAGGAACGGGTAGCGGTGCGGGATCATGCCGAGGATCTGCTTGGTATCGATCATCTCGATATCAACGGGCGGAAGGGCGGGTGCAGTCTCGTCGGTCATTCTTTATCAGATCCCTGTTTTGGTCCTTTGCGCCCGGATTGGGCGAGTTTGCGCAAGGTGATGACCTCGCGGAAGAAGCTTTTCACATTCTGGGCGGGCGCGCCCAATACTTCCTCGCCGGTCGGTACGTCCTGCATCACGCCGGATTGCGCGCCGATGCGGGCCTTGTCGCCGATTTTCAAATGGCCGGTGAGCCCGGCCTGGGCCGCGATCATCACCCCCTGGCCGATCTGGGTGGAGCCGGAGATGCCAGCCTGCGCCACCACCACCGAGAAGGCGCCGATATTCACGTTATGGCCGATCTGCACCAGATTATCGATATGCACGCCAGGGCCGATGATGGTGTCCTGGGCGGAGCCGCGATCGATGGTGGAGTTGGCGCCGATCTCCGCGCCGTCGCCGATCAGCACCCGGCCGAGCTGCGGCACTGGGGTGAAGCCGGTTTTGGAGATGGCGAAGCCGAACCCGTCCTGGCCGATGCGCGCCCCGGGATAGATCACCACCCGGTCGCCGAGGATGGCGTGGCTCAGCGTCACCTGCGCATGGATGCGGCAATCGCGTCCGACCACCACGCCGGGGCCGACATAAGCCAGCGCGCCGATGGAGGTGCCCGCGCCGATCTGCGCGCCCGCGCCGATGACCGCCCCCGCGCCGATCTCGGCCGAAGCATCGACCACCGCACTCGGATCGATCACCGCCGAAGGGTGAATGCCGGGCACAGCCTGAGGGAAAGGATAAAACAAAGCCGAGATTTTGGCCCAGCCGACATAAGGCTCGGGCACCGCCAGGGCGATGCAGCCTTCCGGCACCTTCTCCGCGAAATCCGGATGCAGGATGACGGCGCCGGCCTTGGTTTGCGCGAGCAAGCCGGCATAGCGGCGATTATCCAGAAAGCTGACATCCTCTGGCCCCGCGGTCTGCAGGGGGGCGACGCGGCGGATCAGACGCTCGGTTTCGGGCGCCTGAATGCCAAGCAGCGCCGCGAGGGCGCTGATCGGATGGGGCCCGGCATAGCGGAAGAACCGCTCATCGCCGGGTTTGCCAGTCTCTGCCATGGATCAGGGGCTGCCGTTGCCCTGGTCGCCCGGCTGGTCGACATGCATGCCCGGCGTCACCACGCTGGGCGGCACCTTCACGCTCGGCAGCAGCTTGTTCAGCTCGGTGGCGGTCTCGTCGGTCAGGTCGAAGGCGGCGACGTTCAGCACCGCCTGCTCACGATGCAGCACCAGGTTCATGCCATGGGCCTGGGCTTCCTGCTTGACGATGCCAGCCAGCATCGCCTCGATCTGCTGCAGCGCCTGCTGACCGGAATTCTGGATGGCCTGGTTGCGCTCCTGGAACTTGGTCTGGGTCGCGGCGATCTCGTTCTGCAGCGCCTGCTCCTTCTTCTCCAGCTCGGCATCAGACAGCTTGCCGCGCTCGGCGACGATCGCCTGCTGCTCGCTCTGGATCTTTTCGCGGGCCACCTGCGCGTCCTTCGAGAGGGCGGCCTGGCGCTTCTCGATCTCGGCTTGCACGGCCTGGGCGGCGGTGGATTTCTGCAGCACTTCCGGCACCGAGAGCACGCCGATCACGGCGGTCGGCGGCGGCGGCGCCGGCGGCAAAGCGGGCAGGTCCGGCACCTTGTACTGGGTCTGGTCCGGCTGCGCGGCGGCCGGGGCCGGTGCCTCGCTATGAGGGACTTTCGGCTTGGCGGCGGGGGCGGCGCTATGCTGCGGGGCGCTGGGCGGCATGAAGAAGCCGGGCGAACCGGACGAGGCGGACTGGGCCTGCGCCGCCGGTGCGGCCCCCAGCGTCAGCAGCGGCAGAACGAGCGCGTAACGGGAAAGAGCGGACACTTAGAACCTCGTACCAAAAGAGACGCGGAATTGCTGAACCTGATCGCCCTTCTTCTTCACCACGGGCTGGGCCAGCGACAAATTGATCAGGCCGAACGGCGTATTCCAGGAAATACCGACACCGGCGCCGACGCGCGGCGCGGAGCTGTTGAGCAGGGTGGCGTTGTTGAGCGTGTTGGCGCCCCACAGCGAGCCGACATCGACGAACGCGAATCCTGAGATGCCGATATCCTTGGAGATCGGCAGCGGGAAATGCAGTTCGGTGGACTGCGTCCACATATATTTGCCGCCGACCTGGCCGCCCTGGCTGGTGAGGGTGCCGGCGCTGTTATAGACCGGCTCGACATAGGGGCCGACGCCACCATCGGCGAAGCCGCGCAGACTATCGCCGCCAAGGAAGAAGCGGTCTTCGATCTTGTCGGTATAGCCGCGCATATCGGCCAGATAGCCGGCGGAGGCGGAGAATTTCAGTACCCAGGCCGGGTTACCGAAGATATGCTCAAGCGGGATGTAATAGGCGATGTCCGGAGTGATGCGGAAATATTTCGCATCGCCGCCAAGCCCGGCCAGATCCGTGGTGATGTTCAGGCGCAGGCCCGAATGCGGGTTCTGGTCGTCATCCAGATAATCGAAGCTCAGCGTCTGGCTCAGCTGCGAGAGCGAGGATTTGCCGGCTTCGTTCTGGATATAGATGTTGGTGTTGGAGCCGGTCGGGATGTCGTAAATGTTACGCTGGCTCACCGTGTAGGTGAAGGTCTGCCGCACATTATCGTTGAAGCGGTAGCCCAGGCGCACATCGGCACCCATCGTGCTTTCCGAATAGGAATAGTTCTGCCCGACAGAGGTGTAGGAATTCGTCACCGTACGGAAGATATCCCAGCCCGCGATCAGGTTGCGGTCGAGGAAATACGGGTCGGTCATGCCCAGATTGATCTGGGTGCCGCGCTGGGCGATCAGGGCGTTGATCGAGGCGTTGATGCCCGTCCCCAGGAAGTTGTTCTGGCTAAGGCCGGTATTCAGCAGCGCCCCCAGCGAGGTGGAGTAGCCGCCGCCCAGCGAGAACTGGCCGGTCGCCTGCTCGGTCACCGCGGTGTTCAGCACCACCTGCTGCGGGGTCGAGCCCGGCTGGGTGGTGATCTTCTCATCCTTGAAATAGCCAAGGTTTTTGATGTTCTTGGTGGATTCGTCGATCTTGCTCTGGTTGTAGGCATCGCCGTCCGCCACCGTCATCTCGCGGCGAATCACCTTGTCCTCGGTGCGGGTATTGCCGGTGATGTCGACACGCTGGATCCAGACGCGCGGGCCGTTGACCACATTCAGGACGATGTCCATCGTGTGTTTCTTCTTGTCCAGCGACACCTGCGGGTTCACCGTGGCGAAGGCATAGCCGAGATTAAGGGCGCGCTTGTTCAGCGCGTCGATGCCTTCCTGCAGCGCATCGCCATCGAACCAGTCGCCCTTGGAGAGCGGCACCAGCCCGCGCAATTCCTGCTCGGGCAGGTTCTTGATCCCGGAGACGATCTTGATCGAGCCGATCCGGTAACGCGCGCCCTCATCGACCGTGAAGGTCAGGTAGAAGGATTTGCGGTCGGGGCTGAGGCCGGCATTGGCGCTCAGCACCTGGAAATCGGCATAGCCCTTATGGAAATAGAATTTATGCAGCAGGTATTCGTCATACTCGACGCGCTGCGGGTTGTACTGGTCCGAGCTGGAGAGGAAGCGCCACCAGGCGCTCTGCCGGGTGGAGACCACCGTGCGCAGCGTGCCTTGCGAGAAATGCTCATTGCCGACGAAGGTGATGCGGCTGATCTTGGTCTCGAGGCCTTCATCGCACTGGAACACCACATTCACGCGGTTATCCGGCAGCTTGACGATATTGGCCGTCACCTGGGCGTTGTAATAGCCCTTCTTGGCATAGGCATCGAGCAAGGCGCGGCGGTCGGCCTCGGCGGCGGCGGGGGTATAGACCGAGCGCGGCTTCAGGCTGACGGTGGCCTGGGCGACCTTGTCGGTCAGCTCGGTATCGCCGGAGAACAGCACCTGGTTGACGATCGGGTTTTCCACCACCGCCACATTCAGGTCGCTGCCCTGGCGGGTGATGTTCACGCTCTGGAACAGCCCGGTGGCGTAGAGCGTCTTCACCGACTGGTTGATGGCCTGCTGGTCGAAAGGCTGGCCGGGCTGTGCCACCATATAAGCGATGATCGTGCTGGCCTCGATCCGCTTGTTCCCGGTGACATTGATCGCGGCGATGGTGCCGCCCGTGGGAACGGGCGCCACCGGCTTGTTATGATGCGTGGTGGTCGCGGCCTGGGCCTGTTGGCTGGAGGCGGCGAGCATGGCCGGCAGCAGGCAGACGGACGCCAGAAGAACGGAGCGCGGCTTTAGCAATCGAAATCTCCCAAACCTAGAACCCCGGGCTGCCGGGACGTGCCATCTCGCGGCGTTTGGCACGGGTGAACGCCCTGAGCAAGGTGGCATCGCCCTGCGCCGCCGTTTAAACTTTGCCGTTCGCATCCGGGGATGATCCGGCAAAGCTTTGTTTTCGCCAACAACTTCATGCGTTTCGGGACGCCGGGGCGCCGCGCGGAACATATATTGCTCTAAAGTAAATGCGTGAACCAGGCGACCGCGCCGAGCCGGGTCAGATCATTAAATGTGACCAGCAGCACAAGCGAGAGAATGATCGCCACCCCCACTTTCAGCCCGGCCTCGCGCGCCTGCTCGGGCACCGGGCGGCGGATCAGCGCTTCCACCGCGTAGAACACCAGATGCCCGCCATCGAGAATCGGGATCGGCACCAGATTGACCAGGCCGAGATTGATCGAAAGCAGCGCCAGCAGGCTGATCACCGGCAACAGCCCCAGGGCCGCCGCCTGGCCGGAAATCTGGGCGATTCCCAGCGGCCCCGCGAGGTCGCGCAGGCCACGATGATCGACGATCAGCGTCGCCATGCCATGGAACCAGCCGGCGATCTGCGCCCCGGTTTCCCTGAAGGCGGTGGCGATCGCCGGGCCAGGGGCGAGGCGCTTGAGGCTGGATTGGCTACCGATGACACCGAGATGGCCGATCTTGTCGCCATTCATGTTAATGTCGCCGACCGTGACCGGCAGCATCAGCCGCGCGCTGCCACGCTGGATGGTGAAATCCAGCACGGTATCGGGGTGCATGACCACGATCTGTTGCAGCTGGTTGAAATTATCGATCGGGTTGCCGCCGATCGCCAGCACCCTATCGCCCGATTGCAGATGCGACTCCGCCGCTGGCGACCCCGCCTGCACATCGCTCAGCACCGGCTGGGTGGTGAGCTGCCCGGCAGTCATGAACATGCCGGCATAGATCACCACCGCCAGCAGCAAATTGGCGAGCGGCCCGGCGGCGACGATCACCGCCTTGGAGGAGAGCGAGGCGGAGGCGAAGGAGCCGGGCTTGGCCGGGCCGCGCGTCTGCTCCTCGCCCCAGCCCTGCATCTTCACATAGCCACCGAGCGGCAAGGCCGAGACCTGCCAGACCGTGCCGGATTTTTTCGCGGTATATTTCAGCAGCGCCGGGCCGAACCCGACGGAGAAGGTCTCGACGGTGACCCCCTGGCTGCGCGCCGCCAGATAATGCCCCATCTCATGCACGAAGATCAGCACGCCGATTTCGACGATGAAGGCGAGGATGGTGCGCAGCGTATCGAGCATGGGTCAGGCGGCCTTTGCGGCGGCAAGGTTGGTGGCGGCGAGGCGGGCCTGGGCGTCGATGGCGAGCACCGCGTCCAGATCCGGCAATGCCGGGGCGCCGAGGGATTGCATCACGCTCTCGACGATGCCGGCAATGTCCAGGAAGCCGATCTTGCGGTCCAGGAAGGCGGCGACGGCGATTTCATTGGCGGCGTTGAGCACGGTGGGGGCGCCGCCGCCGGCGGTCAGCGCCTCACGGGCCAGGCGCAAGGCGGGGAAGCGCTGCTCGTCCGGGGCGTGGAATTCCAGCTTCGCCACCTGCACCAGATCCAGCCGCGGGGCTTGCGTCGCCAAGCGCTGCGGCCAGGCCAGAGCGTGGGCGATGGGGATGCGCATATCCGGGCTGCCAAGCTGCGCCAGCACCGAGCCATCGGCGTAGCAGACCATGCCATGAATGACCGATTGCGGATGCACCAGCACCTCGATCTTCTCGGACGGGAGGTTGAACAATCTTGCAGCCTCAATCACTTCGAGGCCTTTATTGAACATAGTGGCGCTGTCGATGGTGATTTTCGCGCCCATCGACCAGACCGGGTGGCACAAGGCCGCCTCGCGCGTCACCGCGCGCATCTCCTCCAGGCTGTGATTGAGGAACGGCCCGCCGGAGGCGGTGAGCACGATCTTGTCGACCGCCTTGGCGTTGCCATCGGCCATCGCCTGCATGATGGCGTTATGCTCAGAATCGACCGGCAGCAGCGTCGCCCCGGCGGCCTCGACCTCGCGCAGGAACACATCCCCGGCGGAGACCATGGATTCCTTGCAGGCAAAGGCAATGGCCCCGCCCTGGCGCACGGCGGCCAGGGTGGGTTCCAGCCCGATGGTGCCGGTGATCGCGCACATGGTCCAATCAGCCTTGCGGCCAGCCGCCTCCAGCACCGCCTCACGCCCGCCGGCGACAGCGAGATTGCTGCCCGCGAGCGCCTCGCGCAGCGCCGGCAGCAAGGTTTCATCGGAAATGACGGTGATTTCCGGGCGGAATTGCCGGGCCTGTTCGGCCAGCAGCTTTACGTTGCGCCCGCCGATCAGCGCGCAGATTTGATAGGCGTCCGGATTTTCCGCAACGAGATCAAGAGTTTGCGTGCCGACACTGCCCGTTGACCCGAGAATGCTCAGCCGCTTCAACCCCATAACCCCAAGCCTCCTTGCATGCAGACCGCGAGCAAAGCCGCCAGCGGTGCCGCCGTCAAAAATCCATCCAAACGGTCGAACAATCCGCCATGTCCGGGGATCGTCCGGCCGGAATCCTTCACGCCGAGTTTGCGCTTGATCGCGCTTTCCAGCAAATCGCCCGCCTGGGCCACGGCGCTTAAGGCCAGCCCGACGCCAAAGGCCGTCAGCGGCTCGCCGAGCGTGAAGCCAGCCAGCAGCGCCCCGCAGAGCGCGCCGATGACCAGACCGCCGACAGCGCCGCTGACCGTCTTGCCCGGCGAGATGCTGGGGGCAAGCTTGCGCCCGCCAATGAGCCGCCCAACCAGATAGGCGCCGATATCCGTGCCCCAGATCACCAGCAGCAGATAGAACACATCCACCAGCCCGGCGCCGGGGCGGTGGCGCAGCCAGAGCAGCGCGATGCCACCAAGCCCGGCATAGGGCACGCCAAGGGCGTCAAACCGGCCGAATACCGGCCAGGAGGCCAGACCGAGCGCCAACACCGCCTCGATCCCCGCCAGCGGCCCGAACAGCACGCTCATCCCCCAGACGATCAGCAGCACCGCCGCCAGCGGCCAGGCATGGTCGCGCTTGGCCAGCGTCGCCCATTCATGGCCGAGCCCGGCCATCGCCACGCCGATCAACAGATCCCAGGCGGTGCCGCCCACCCACATGCAGACCAGCGCCAGCGGCCCCAGCACCAAGGCGGAGGTGGCGCGCAAAGCGAGGTCCGACCAGCGGCCCTTGGCGGGCTGGGGGGGCGAGACGTCAGACAGGGCGGGCACCGAATCGCCGCTCCCTGCCCGCGTAATCCTGCAGCGCATTGGCGAAATCCGCCGCGCAGAAATCCGGCCACAGCACCTTGGTGAACCAGATCTCCGCATAGGCGAGCTGCCAGAGCAGGAAATTGCTCACGCGCTGCTCGCCGGAGGTGCGGATGACCAGATCCGGGTCCGGGATGCCATCGGTATGGAGGAATTGCGCGAAATTCTGCTCGGTCAGCTCGCCCGGCTGCAGCCCCGCCGCCATCGCCCGGCGCGCCGCCTGCACGATCTCGGCGCGCCCGCCGTAAGAGAGTGCGAGCACCAAGGTCAGGCGCTGATTCTCGGCCGTGCGGCGCTCGGCGGCTTCCAGCTCATGCGCCAGCGTGTCGCCAAAGCGCTCGCGCTCGCCGATGACCTTCAGCCGCACCCCCTCGGCATGCAGCTCGGCCAGCTCGGAGCGCAGATAATGTTTGAGCAGGAAGGTGAGGTCCTGCACCTCGCCGGCGGGACGCGACCAGTTCTCGGAAGAGAATGCGAAGAGGGTGAGGTAGGGCACGCCATGCGTGACCGCCGCCTCGATCGCTCGGCGCACCGCCTTGGCCCCTTCGCGGTGGCCGGCCACACGCGGCAGCCCGCGTGCGGCGGCCCAGCGGCCATTGCCATCCATGATGATGGCAACATGCGTGGGCACTGAATGGGAGGCGGCGTCAGCCATCAGACCTGCCGGATATCCTTTTCCTTCTCCGCGAAACTGTCATCGACGCGCTTGATATAGCCGTCCGTCAGCTTCTGCACCTGATCGGCCCAGTCGCGCTCCTCATCTTCGGAGATTTCGGACTTCTTCTGCAAGCCTTTGATCTGCTCCATGCCGTCGCGGCGCACGCCGCGCACCGCGATGCGGGCGGCCTCAGCGTATTTATTGGCGGCTTTCACCAGCTCGATGCGGCGCTCCTCGGTCAGCACCGGCAGCGGCACGCGGATGATCTGGCCATCCGGCTGCGGGTTCAGCCCCAGCCCGCAATCGCGAATCGCGGCGACGGTGGCATTCACCATCGAGCGGTCCCACACCTGCACGGTGAGCATGCGCGCTTCCGGCACCGCCACGGTGGCCACCTGGTTCAGCGGCATCAGCGAGCCATAGGCTTCCACCTTCACCGGCTCCAGCAAGGCCGGGCTGGCGCGGCCGGCGCGCAGGCCGGAGAATTCGCGCTTCAGCGCTTCCAACGCGCCGTCCATGCGGCGGATGAGATCGGTTTTGATCGCTTCAATATCGGCCATGTTTAACGAACCTTCTTAGCTCTCGATGATCCGGGTGAAGGGGCCCTCGCCCCGCATGACGGCGGCAAAGGCGCCGGGCGCATGGATGTTGAAGACCAGGATGGGCAGCTTGTTCTCGCGGGAGAGCGAGATCGCGGCGGCGTCCATCACATTCAGGTCGCGGGCCAGCACATCCAGATAGGTCAGTTCCTCGTAACGCTTGGCGTCGCTCACCTTGCGCGGATCGGCGGAATAGACGCCATCCACCTGGGTGCCCTTCAGCATCGCGTCGCACTTCATCTCGGTGGCGCGCAGGGCGGCGGCGGTGTCGGTGGTGAAGAACGGGTTGCCGGTGCCGGCGGCGAAAATCACCACCCTGCCCTTTTCCATATGGCGCTCGGCGCGGCGGCGAATATAGGGCTCGCAGACGGATTCCATGGAAATCGCACTCTGCACCCGCGTCGGCACGCCTGCCTTCTCCAACGCGGATTGCATGCCCAGCGCGTTCATGATCGTCGCCAGCATGCCCATATAATCGGCCTGGGCGCGGTCCATGCCGGCGGCGGCGCCGGCGATGCCGCGGAAGATATTGCCGCCGCCAATCACCAGACACACTTCGATGCCCATATTGACGACATCGCGCACATCGGCGGCGATGGTCTTCACCGTCTCGGTATCCAGCCCGTATTCGCGCTTGCCCATCAGGGCCTCGCCGGAGACTTTCAACAGAACACGTTTATAGCGTGGAGCTTCGCTCATGGGACGGCCTTTGGAACAGGGGCGGTGAAACCGGGACGGTAGAGAAAGGGCGGTGCCGGGCTTGAAGGCCCGGACCGCCCCAGGGGTAGCGCAAACGGAAGGAGGATTAAACCCCGGCGGCAGCCGCCACTTCCGCCGCGAAATCCGTGACTTCCTTCTCGATGCCTTCGCCGAGGGTGAAGCGCACGAAGCGGGTGATCTCGGAACCGGCCTTCTTGACCACGTCCTTCACCTTGCTCTCGCCGTCATGCACCCAGACCTGCTCGAGCAGAACCACGTCGCCGTAATATTTCTGCACCTGGCCCTGCACCATCTTCTCGATGATCGCATCCGGCTTGCCGGAGGCCTTGGCCTTCTCGATCAGAACGTTCTTCTCGCGCTCCAGCGCGGCCGGGTCGACCTCGGCAATGGTCAGCGCGTCCGGACGGGTCGCGGCGACATGCATGCCGATCTGGCGGCCCAGCGTCTCCAGCGCCTCATTGGCGTTGCCGGACAGGCCGACGATGACGCCGATCTTGCCCAGGCCCGGCTTCAGCGCGCCATGGATATAGGCGGCGGCGGTGCCCCCCGGAACCCCGATGACGGCGACGCGGCGCACATTCATGTTCTCGCCGATGGTGGCGACCATGTGCACGGTCTCTTCGGCGACGGTACGGCCGGTGCCGGGATAGGCGGCCGCCTTCAGGGCCTCCACGTCCTCGCCGGTGGTCAGCGCGACCTTGGCGACGGTCTCGACGAAATCCTGGAAGGCTTCGTTGCGGGCGACGAAGTCGGTCTCGGCATTGATCTCGACCATGGCGACCTTGCCAGCCCCCAGGGCAACGCCCACCAGCCCTTCGGCGGCAACGCGGCCGGACTTCTTGGCGGCGGCGGAGAGGCCCTTCTTGCGCAGCCAGTCGATCGCGGCTTCCTTGTCGCCGTTCGTCTCAACCAGCGCCTTCTTGCAATCCATCATGCCTGCGCCGGTGGTCTCGCGCAGGTCCTTCACCAGGGCAGCGGTAATTTCGGCCATGTGTTCGCTCCTCAATGATGTGTTTGCGCGGCGCCCCCTGCCGGGAGACACCGCGCCGATCCTTCAAAGCCCGCCCGGCCGTGCGGCAAGGCGGGGTAAAAATCAGGCCTGGGCCTGGGCTTCGTCCAGCACTGGCGCTTCGGCCGCGCCCAGATCGACGCCGGAAGCACCCATCTCGGCGGAGATGCCGTCCAGCACCGCGCCGGCGACCAGGTCGCAATACAGGGTGATGGCGCGAATCGCGTCGTCATTGCCCGGGATCGGGAAGGTCACGCCCTCGGGGGAGGAGTTGGAGTCGAGGATGGCGACAACCGGGATGCCCAGCTTGTTGGCTTCCTCGATGGCCAGCTTCTCCTTGTTGGTGTCGATCACGAACAGGATGTCCGGCAGGCCGCCCATATCCTTGATGCCGCCCAAAGCGCGCTCAAGCTTCTCGCGGTCGCGGGTGAAGTTCAGGATTTCCTTCTTGGAGTAACCATGCGTCTCGCCGGAGAGCATCTCGTCCATCTGGCGCAGGCGCTTGATGGAGCCGGTGATGGTCTTCCAGTTGGTGAGCATGCCGCCCAGCCAGCGATGGTTGACGTAATACTGGCCGCAACGCTGCGCGGCCTCGGCCACATGCTCGGCGGCGGCGCGCTTGGTGCCCACGAACAGCACGCGGCCACCGGCGGCGGTGACGTCGCGGATCGCCTTCAGGGCGCGCTCGGCCAGGGGAACGGTCTGCTGCAGGTCGATGATATGGACCTGGTTGCGCACGCCGAACAGGAACGGCGCCATGCGCGGGTTCCAGCGGCGGGTGTTATGGCCGAAATGCACGCCGGCTTCGAGCAGCTGGCGCAGGGAAACGTCGGGGAGTGCCATTGGCAACCTCTTTCCTAAAAACTAATCCGGTTTATCCTCCGCGGGGGAAGCATCCGGCTCCATGAGGGAGCGAACACCGGACCTTGAGGCTTGCGCCAGGAAAGGCCCCCGCGTGTGAATTTGCCCACACCATGCGGGCGCGCGCCCTATGGCGCATTTTTTGGCGCAATTCAAGCAGGGCGGGGTAAAACCCAGGCTTCCCGCAAAAAAGACGCGGGGGGCTTTTTGAAAAAAGCCCCCCGCCCCCCAAAAAACTCTTGGGAAATTAGAATTTATAGCCGACGCCGAAGCCGACCACCGTGGGGTCCAGACCGGTCTGGGCGTGTACGGCGCCATGCAGCAGCCGCGCCGAGGTCGGCAGGATCATCTGCTTCACATCGACATTGATGCTCCAATTCCCCTGCACCGGCACATCGAACCCGGCATCGAAGGCGGGGCCAACGGCCGTGCGCAGGCCGAGCTTGTCAGAGGTGCCGAGCAGCTGCGCGGACGGGCTGGTGCCGTAGAAGAAGGCGACGGTGATGCCAACGCCGACATAAGGGCGCACCACGCCGATCTGCGGGAAGTGCCATTGCGCCGTCAGCGTCGGCGGCAGCACCCAGGTGGAGCCCAGCGTGCCGCCGGCCCCCAGCGCCCCGCCCTTGGCGGTGATGGTATGGCGCGAGGTCGCCGCGATCAGCTGCACCGAGAGATTCGGGGTGAAGAAATAAGACGCATCCAGCTCCGGCGACACGCCGGTGGTGATGCCGAGCTTCGCACCGGGCATGCCGGTGATGTGGCTGTCGATATTCTCCGGAATGACGCCGATCAGGCTGAAATGGGTCATGATATCGCCGGCCTTATAGCCGGTGGGGCCGGAGAGCAGGTTGTAGCCCTGCGCCATCGCCGGGGTGGCGGCCGCGCCGGCCAGGAGAGCAGCGGCGGTGGCCGCGCGGAAGATGTTTTTCATTGCAGGAAGCTCCGATTGACTTGACGCTCATCGGATAGCCCCCGCCTTGCCGCCGGACTTTGATCTGAAACAAAAAATCCCGGCGGAGCCGGGATTTAAAGAGCTGTTGCCGCAATGCAACAGGCGGGGATGGATCAGGCCAGGAGCGGGCCCCAGGACGGATCGGAGGCGTAGGTCGGGGTGTTGACCAGGCGCTCATTGAAGCCATCGACGCCGATGGTCACCAGGTTGGAGCTGTGGCCCGAACCGGTGGGGGACTGGCGGCAGAACATGATCACCCGGCCATTCGGGCAGAAGGTGGGGCTTTCCACCAGGAAGCCCTGGGAGATGATGCGCTCGCCGGTGCCATCCGGCGCCATCACGCCGATGGAGAAGCCGCCCGACCCCCAGAAGGTATAAGCGATCAGGTCCCCGCGCGGCGACCAGACCGGCTCAGCATACTGACCAGGGCCGAAGGAGATGCGTTTCACCCCCGAACCATCGGCATTCATCACGAAGAGCTGCTGATTGCCGTCGCGGTCCGAGTTGAAGACGATCTGCGAGCCATCCGGCGAATAGCAGGGGGTGACATTGATCGAGCTGCTATCCGTCAGCTCGGTGGCGCCGCCGCCGCTCAGGCTGGTTTTCACGATGGCGGCACCGCCATTGCGCGAAACCGACATCAGCAGGGAATTGCCATCCGGGGAGAAGCGCGGGCCGATGGTCATTTCGCCGAAGCCGCCGACCAGCTGGGTGGCGCCGGTCTGCAGGTTGAACATATAGACCCGCGGATTGGCGCCGCCGCGATAGCTGACGAAGGCCAGCTGCTGGCGCGCCGGGTTATATTGCGGGGAGAGCGCCATATTGGCGCCATCGGTCAGGAACTGCACGTTGGCGCCGTCATAATCCATCACCGCCAGGCGCCGGACCGGGCTGGTGGTGGTGCCGGAGACCGAGATGAAGGCGACCCGGCTGTCGAAATAGCCCTTCTCGCCGATCATCTGCTGATAGACGGTATCGGCGATGATATGGGCGATGCGCCGCCAGTTATCCTGGGTGGTGGTGTAGGCCGTGCCCTGCACCTGCGCCTGTTGCTGCACGTTCCAGAGGCGGAATTCCACCCGCAGCTGGCCGCCGCCGGCATCCTGCACATCGCCGGTGATCAACCCCTGGGCGCCGAGCAGCGACCAGTTCTGCCAGACCGGGGTGCCGTTATTCACCGAATTCGGCACGAAGCTGGAGGGGTCGATGGCGCGGAACAGGCCGGAATGGGCGAGATCGTCCGAGATCACCTGGGTGATCTGCGCCGCCACGCCCGAGGCGCCGAAGGGCGAGACGGCGATGGGAATCGGCGCGTTCTGCGCGCCGCTGACATTGATGGCGGGGCCATTATTGGCGGTGCCGCCCGGGGCGGTCTGCGCGAAGGCGGCCGGGGCCAGGAGGCTCGCGGCGCCGGCCGTGCCGAGCAGACGGCGGCGGGAGAAGGGCGGCAGCAGAAGACGCGTCATCATCGTACCTCTCAGGGCGTGAAGTTGAACAGGAAGGTGTTGACCTTGCCCAGCATATTGGAAGGCAGCGGCAACGTTGCACATTGATAATTCTCCACCGCGGCGACGGCGCGCTGGGCGTAGGCGGCGTAGATCGGATCGCCCATATTGCCTTGCGAGGCGGGCGCGATGACGGCCTGGCGCACGGTGCCGGAGGCATCGGTGGTCACCAGCAGCTGCACGGAGAAATTCTGCACCCCCGGCGCCCCGGCATCGATGCCCCAGCACGGGCGCACATGCGCGCCGATGGCGTTGCGGTCAGCCTCCGAGAGCCCGGAATTGGCGGTGCTGTTCGGGCTGCCGCCCCCATGCGGGGCGCCGCCCTGGTCCGGGTTATATTGCGCCGTCGGCGGTTTATCCTGCTTCTGGTTCACCCGCAGCTTGGACAGCGTGTTCAGCACATCCTTGCTCAGCGGCAGCGGATTTTTGACATCATGCTGCTGATGCGTGGCCGATTGCACGGCGGCCGGCGGCTTCA
>NZ_JH976207.1:537120-586625 GCF_000306035.1 Acidocella sp. MX-AZ02 | reverse complement strand
GGCTGGTCCGAGGGGGCGGCCACGGTGCCCTTGTTCTGCGCCGTCTGCGGCTGGGTCGGGCCGACCAGATCCACGTCCACGCTCTCATCCGCCGAGGTGTTCAGCGGCTGCATGGGCAGCGTCACGATCGCGGCGATGATGATCGCCACGTGGATGACGCCAGAAACAATCGCGCTACGGCGCAGATCGCGATCCACTTGTTACTCCCCTGCCCGGCTTTATTGACCGGGCTGCTGGGCCAGCAGCGAGACCTTGGTGAACCCGCCCTGCACGATATCGGCCATCACCTGCAGCATGGTGCCGTAATCGACCTGCTTGTCACCGCGGATGAAAATGCGCTGATCGGCATTGTTCTTCGAGGCTTCCTGCAGGGTGCTGACCAGATTGTTCAGCGGGATCTCGCTATTGTTCAGATAGACCTTGCCCTTGTCGTCCACTGTGACGGTGATCGGCTTGGAATCGGCATTGGCCGGCTTGGCATTGGCCTGCGGCAGGTTCACCTGCACCGAGGAGGTGATCATCGGCGCGGTGACCATGAAGATGATCAGCAGCACCAGCATCACGTCCACCAGCGGGGTGACGTTGATTTCCGCCATCGGCCGGTAGCGGCGCTTGCCGCCCCCCGGCCCGCCGATGAGCCCGCCCGCCATTTACTTATGCTCCTCGGTCTGGCGGGAGAGGATGGCGGAGAATTCCGTGCCGAACCCTTCCAGCCGCCCGGCGAAGCGGGAGAGATCGTTGGAGAGCTTGTTATAGGCCAGCACCGCCGGAATCGCGGCAACGAGACCGATGGCGGTGGCGAACAGCGCCTCGGCGATACCCGGGGCAACCACCGCGAGATCGGTATTATGCATCGCGGCGATGGCGGAGAAGGCATGCATGATGCCCCAGACCGTGCCGAACAGACCGACGAACGGCGCCACCGAGCCGACCGAGGCCAGGAAGATCATGAACCGCTCCAACCGCTCCATCTCGCGCATGATGGTCACGTTCATCGCGCGGTCCACGCGCTCCTTCACCGCGGTGCGGCCGATATCGGTGCCGGCGATGCGCGCGGTGCGCTTCCACTCGCTCATCGCCGCGCCAAACACGGCGGCCATCGGGTTGGTGGGGTCCGCGCCCTCACGGTCGAACAGCTCATCCAGGCTGCCGCCGGACCAGAAATTATCCTCGAACGCATTGGCCTCGCGGTTGACGCGGCGCAGCGTCATCACCTTCTCGATAATGATCGTCCATACCCAGATGCTGGCGAGCAGCAGGATGATCATCACCAGCTTCACCACCGCATCCGCATGCAGGAACAGACCCAGCAGCGAGAGATTTGCCTGCGGCGCGGCCATCGCCGCCTGAGACACCGTTTGGTCCACTATCTTTCCCCGTTCAAAATTTCAGACGCGCGGCCCAATCGCGCGGAATTCGCGTCGCCCGGCCATCGGATACCCGTGCGCAACCCAGGCCGAGCTCAAGCACGGCCAGCGAGTCGCTGTCTCGCAGGAATTTCTGGCGTAGTGTAACGCTGGCCCCGCGCATCTCAGTGAATTCGGTCTCCACGCTCACCAGCTCATCGATCCTTGCGGGGCGCTGATAGAGCAGATTGACGCGATGCACCACAAACATGACTCCATATTGCGCCACCATCTCGGCATGCGGCGCACCCATCTCGCGCAGCGCTTCCGTGCGGGCGCGCTCGGCGATGGCGAGATAGTTCCCATGGTAAACAATGCCCCCGGCATCCGTGTCCTGGTAGTAGATGCGCGTGGTGTAACGATAGATCAAGATCCTGCTCCAAGCCCATGATTAAAGCTGAAAAAGGTTTTAATGTGGCAGTGCGGCGCAATGATCTCGCCAGACGCACGTTCCGGTTGCGGATTACTCGTCCAGCAGGTCAAGCAGATCCGGCCCAGTGCGTGGCGGGTTAAGCCCCAGATGCTTCCAGCCCGGCTCGCCCAGCATCCGCCCGCGCGAGGTGCGCAGCAGCAAACCTTCCTGAATCAAATAAGGTTCTACAACATCTTCCAGCGTATCGCGGGCCTCGGCCAGGGCGGCGGCGAGGGTTTCCACCCCCACCGGACCGCCATTATGATGCTCGGCCAGACGTTTCAGATAGCGCATATCCATCGCGTCCAGACCGATCTGGTCGACATCCAGCCGGGTCAGCGCGGCATCCGCGAGCTGTTGTGAAATTTCCGCAACATTCGCCGCCGTGGCGAAATCCCGCACCCGGCGGGTGAGCCGGCCGGCGATGCGCGGGGTACCGCGCGAGCGCCGGGCGATCTCGTAGGCGCCCTCGTAAGACAGGTTCATCCCCAGCTTCTGCGCGAGGCGGATGACGATGCCGGTCAGCTCGTCGGGGGTATAAAACACCAGCCGCAGCGGAATCCCGAAGCGGTCGCGCAGCGGCGTGGCGAGCAGGCCGGCGCGGGTGGTGGCGCCGACCAGGGTGAAAGGCGGCAGATCGATGCGCACCGTGCGCGCCCCCGGGCCTTCGCCGATGATCAGATCGAGCTGGAAATCCTCCATCGCCGGATAGAGAATTTCCTCGATCGCCGGCTGCAGCCGGTGGATCTCATCGATGAACAACACGTCCTTGGGCTGCAGATTGGTGAGAATGGCGGCGAGATCGCCGGATTTCTGGATCACCGGGCCGGAGGTCGCCTTGAACCCCACCCCCATCTCGTGGGCCACGATCTGCGCCAGCGTGGTCTTGCCCAGGCCCGGCGGGCCGTGCAGCAGCACATGGTCCAGCGCCTCGCCGCGGGATTTCGCGGCGGCGACGAAGATTTTCAGATTCTCCCGGCTGGCCGCCTGGCCGGTGAAATCCTCCAGGCTCTGCGGGCGCAGCGAGGCTTCGCCGCTATCGTCGGCCAGGCGCTCAGGGGCTGTGATGCGGTCGCTCATGGGG
Source organism: Acidocella sp. MX-AZ02 (assembly GCF_000306035.1). Lineage (NCBI taxonomy): Bacteria > Pseudomonadati > Pseudomonadota > Alphaproteobacteria > Acetobacterales > Acidocellaceae > Acidocella > Acidocella sp. MX-AZ02. The sequence goes on along the minus strand of NZ_JH976207.1, from coordinate 583,723 downwards.
TTGGATTTGCAGCTTTTTGAAAAAAGCTGCACCAAAAACTTTTGATTCTTGGGGCCAGTGCCGTCACTTGGCCAAGGCCTTCAGGCCGGCGCGGATGAGCACATCCAGGCTTGCATCTTCGCCGTGCGCCTCCAGCGCTTTCGCCAGCGCGGCTTCGGCTTCAAGGCGTTTATAGCCGAGATTTGTAAGTGCGGAGAGCGCATCGCCCGCCGCCCCCTTGGCCACCGCAACAGGCAGCGCCGCAGCCCCGCCGCCCGGCATCGCCCCCGCCTTGCTCTGCAACTCGGTGAGAATACGGATGGCGAGCTTCGGTCCCACACCCGGCGCCCGGGTCAGCGCCCCCTTATCCTGCCCGGCAATCGCGCCGATCAGCTGGTCCGGCGACAAGGCAGAGAGAATGCCCAGCGCCACCTTCGCGCCCACACCCTGCACTGTGGTCAGCAACCGGAACCATTCCCGCTCGGCCGAAGTGAAAAACCCGTAGAGCGTGATCGCATCCTCACGCACCTGCATCTCGATCAGCAGCGTCGTCAGCCCCTCCGGCAACGCGCCCAGCGTGCGTGAGGAGCAGAACACCAGATAGCCGACGCCATTCACATCGATGACGCAGCGCCCGTCCTCGATCGAATCGACGATGCCGCGCAGCCTCGCGATCATGACAGGCTCTTCCAGACATTCGAGGTCGAGCGCCGATGCGCGTGGCAGATCGCCACCGCCAGCGCATCCGCCGCATCGGCGCGTTTCTGGGTGGAGCCGGGCAGCAAGCGCTTCACCATCAGCCCCACCTGCTCCTTCTCCGCATTGCCGGTGCCGACCACAGACATCTTCACCGTCTTGGCGCCATATTCGAACACCGGAATCCCCGCCCGTGCCGGGGCCAGCAGCGCCACGCCGCGCGCATAGCCGAGCTTGAGCGTCGCGGTGGCGTTGCGGTTGACATAGGTTTCCTCAACCGCCGCCTCATCCGGGGCAAAACGCGCCAGCAAATCGGCCAGCTTGGCGTCCAGATCCTTCAGCCGCAACGGCACATCCTCGCCGCCATCAGTGGCGATGACGCCATCCGCCACATGCACCAGCCGGTTGCCCTGCGCCTCCAGCACGCCCCAGCCGGTAAAGCGCAGGCCGGGGTCGATGCCGAGGATGCGAACGCTGGCAGCCCCGCCTGTTATTTTGCGCGCGGCCGCCCCACCATCCCCGCGCGCGTCCATTACGCCGAGAGCTTCGCCAGAACCTCGTCCGGCAGCTCGTAATTGGCGTAAACATTCTGCACGTCGTCATCATCCTCAAGCGTATCGATCAGCTTGAGCACGCTCGTGGCTTTTTCCTCGTCCAGCGTCACCGTCATGTTCGGCTGCCATTCGATGCCGGCCTCCGCCGGATCGCCGAAGGTCTGGGCCAGCGCGTCGCGGACCGCGAAAAAATTCTCCACCGCCGCCTGCACCTCGTGGCCGTCCTCGTCGGAGACCACATCATCCGCCCCGGCCTCGATCGCGGCTTCCAGCATCGCATCCGCGCTGGCGGCCGAAGCCGGATAGCGGATCGCGGCCAGGCGGTTGAACATGAAGGAGACGGAATTGGTCTCTCCCAGCGCCCCGCCGGATTTATTGAAGGCGGCGCGCACCACGGAGGCGGTGCGGTTGCGGTTATCGGTCAGCGCCTCGATGATGATCGCGACACCGGACGGGCCATAGCCCTCATAGCGCACGGATTCGTAGTTCTCGGTCCCGCCGGCGCCGGAGGCCTTCTTGATCGCGCGGTCGATGGCATCGCGCGTCATGTTCTGCTTCAACGCCGCCGCGATGCCCGCGCGCAGGCGGGGATTGGCGGCGGGGTCGGGCAGACCCTCCTTGGCCGCCACGGTGATCTCGCGGATCAGCTTGGCATAAATCCGGGCACGCTTGGCGTCCTGCGCGCCCTTGCGGTGCATGATGTTCTTTGCATGTGAATGTCCAGCCATGGGCGGGCTTTAGCATCCGCCGCGCCAGGCCGGAAGCGCTGTTAAGCGCTGTTTCCGAGCATCCCGCGCAGCCGGGCCGCCAAAGCGTCCATGGTGAAGGGTTTGGCCATGATCTCCATGCCCGGCGCCAGCCCGCCCTCCTGAATCACCGCTTTCTCGGCATAGCCGGTCATGAACAGCACCTTCAGATTGGGGCGCAGCAGCCGCCCGGCCTCGGCGATCTGCCGGCCATTGAGCCCCGGCAGGCCGATATCGGTGATCAAGAGATCGATCGCCCGGCGCGATTGCAGCATTTCCAGCCCCTGCGGCCCATCCTGGGCCTGCAGCGCGGCATAACCGAGCGTGCCCAGAACCTCGACGATCAAGCCGCGCACCATCGCGTCGTCCTCGACCACCAGCACGCTCTCGCCGGTCGCCTCGTAGGCGATCTGCTCCGGCGCGACCTGCGCGGTGGGGGCGTCACATTCCAGGCAGCGCGGCAGATAGAGCCGCACGATGGTGCCGGCACCGGGTTCGGATTCGATCCGCAGAAAACCGCCAGATTGCCGGGCGAAGCCGTAAATCATCGACAGGCCGAGCCCGGTGCCCTGCCCCAGCGGCTTGGTCGTGAAAAACGGCTCGAACGCCCGCGCCAAGGTGGCGGCATCCATGCCGAGCCCGCTATCGGCGACGCTGATGCAGACATAGGCGCCGGATGCGATATCGCCCGGCCGGGCCAGCCCTGCCCCATCCAGCTCGGTATTCTTCGTGGCGATGACCAGCCATCCGCCATCCGGCATCGCATCGCGCGCATTGATGGTCAGGTTCAGCACGGCGTTTTCCAGCTGGTTGGGGTCGCACAAGGTCGTCCACAGCCCATCCTGCAATGCGAGACGCAGCTCCACCGCCTCGCCCAAGGTCCGGCGCAGCAGCATTTCCATCGAGCCGATCAGCGGGTTCGCCGACACCGGCTTGGGGTCGAGCGGCTGTCGGCGCGAGAAGGCCAGCAAGCGTTGGGTAAGTGCCGCCGCCCGGTCCGCGGCGGCCATGGCCAGCTCGATGAAGCGTTCCAGCCCCTCATGCTGGCCGCGCTGCAGCCGCTTGCCCACCACCTCCAGGCTGCCGCTGATGCCTTGCAGCAGATTGTTGAAATCATGCGCGATGCCGCCGGTGAGCTGCCCTACCGCCTCCATCTTCTGGGATTGGCGCAGCAGCTCCTCCGCCTCGCGCTGGGCGCTGACATCGCGCCCGACAACATAGACGGCGCCATCCAGCGGGTCCGCCGACCAGGAAACCAGCACGGCGCGCCCCGCCTGGTCGAGAATCCGCCATTCCGCATCGCGCACCGGCCGGCCAGCGCGCAGCGTCTGCAAGGCGCGTGCGGCGGCGGGCTGGTCGGCCGCTGGGACCAGCTCCAGCAACGGCGCCGCCAGCAGCCGCGCCTCCTCATAGCCGAGCAGCCGCCGCCAGGACGGGTTGACCGAACGCAGCCTGCCATCCGGCGTCATCGTCGCCAGCAGATCATTGGCGGACACCCAAATCTGTTCGCGCTCGGCACTCGCCGCCGCCGCCGCCGCCGCCGCCTCATGCTCGGCCGTCACGTCCCGTCCGAATCCGTAATGCAGCCCGCCTTCGGCGACATGGGTCCAGACCACTTCCCGCCGCCCGCCTTCCCTGGCCCGCATGCCCACGCTGATCTCGCCGCCGCGCCGCGCCGCGCCCGGATCATAGAGGTGCCGGCGCAGCCGTTCCCAATCCTCCGGCATCACCAGCTCCTGCAGCATCCGCCCGCGGCTCTGCGCCTCATCCCAGCCCAGAACCTTGCTCCAGGCGGGGTTGACGGTGACGATGATGCCCTCCGCCCCGGTGATGAATTTCATCACCGGCGACAGCTCCCAGGTTTGCGCCAGCATGCGCAGGGCGGCACGCTGGTCGGTGATGTCACGCCCGACCGCATGGTTCAGCGCGCCATCCGGCACCACCTCCCAATCGACCACGCGGTAATGCCCATCCTTCATCAGGCAGCGGCACTCGAAGCCCTGGATCGTCTCCCCCTTGGCCAGCCGCTCAAAGACCTGGCGGGCCGCCACGTAATCCTGCGGATGGATGCAGGCGCGCAGCTTGCGCCCGCTCAGCTCCGGCTCGCGCCAGCCCAGCCCACGCTCGATCGCCGGATTGCTGTGCAGGATGACGCCGTGGGAATCGAAGGTGAGCATATAGACGCGGCTGAGCGTCCAGATCCGGTTGCGGGCCTCGCTGGCTTCGGCCTCGGCCAGCTTGCGGGCATGGATGTTCACATTGCTGCCAACCCAGCCTTCCACCGCGCCGCCGGCGCTGCGAATCGGGGTGGCGTGGATCAGATGCCAGAAATATGTGCCTTCGGGCGTCCGCAGCCGGGCTTCGGCCTGATACGGGATGCCGGCCGCCACCGCCTCGGCCCAGCGCCGGGCGATGGCGCTGCGATCATCCTCATGCACCAAACCAGGCCAACCCTCGCCGCCATCCGCGGCCAAAGCAGCCTTCAGCCGGTCATTCATCCAATCCACCCGCCCATCCGGGCGCGCGGTCCAGACCTGGCCCGGCATCGCCTCGGCAAGGCGGCGCAGGGCCGGCAGTTGTGTCGGGGCGGACGGCAGGACGGCCCCATCCTGCGGTCCCAGCTTGAGGACAGCCAACACCGCCAGCACCTTCCCAGCATCCCCCATCAAGGGCAGGCACAACGCGCTCAGCCTCCCCTGGTCGGGCACGGTGCCGAGATCGACCGTCATCGGCTGCAACCCCGCCCCCTGATCCGCGAACTGACTGAGGCTGACAATATCCGCCAGTTCCGGCCAGACGGCGCGCGCGCTCCAGCCCAGCATCGACACGCCGCGCGCGGCCATCAAGGGAATGCAGGGATCATTATACAGCACCACCCCCTCAGGCCCGGCGAGAATCGCCAGCGGCTGCGGCACCCGCAGGCAGGTGGCGACATGCGCCTTGAACGCGGCCGACCAGCCTTCGGCCGGGCCGAGACATGTCCGTGCCCAGTCGAATCCACTGATCAGTTCGCCCATTGCGCCGCCATGAGCGAGAAACCCAAGGCAATCCCCCTCGCGTCCGGCGGGGTCAGCTGGCAGATGTGAAGAAATCATCACCATTCCCACGACTATTCCATGCCTACCCGATGACCGCAAAACCTCAATTTTCTGACATTTTCCCTGAAAGCTTCATGAGATCCCCGCGATATACGGAAAGGCTGGCGCAAAATGGTTTATGTCAGGTGATTGACAGCGCCTTGTGGGCAGATTATCAGCCCGCCCACCGGGCGCGTAGCTCAGCGGTAGAGCATTCGCTTCACACGCGAAGGGTCACAGGTTCAATCCCTGTCGCGCCCACCATTCCTTCAAAATCAAAGCCTTACACAAAGCCCCTCCGGGGCTTTTGGCGTTTTCGGGACAAAAGAATGCAGCCTTTCTGAAAAAAGGCTGCACCCAAAAACGTTTGCGAATTTTTACGTCCGGGGCGCGGCTGATGCCGTGCCCCGGAAGCGAAATCAGGCGGCCTTGGCCATGCCGCGCAGCACGTACTGCAGGATGCCGCCATTCTTGTAGTACTCGACCTCGTCCGCCGTATCGACGCGGCAGAGCAGCTCGACCTCTTCCTTGGAGCCATCCGGGCGGGTGATGATCGCCTTGATGTCCATCCGCGGGGCCAGCTTGTCGAGGCCGACAATGTCCACGGTCTCCTCGCCGGTCAGGCCCAGGCTCTTGCGGGTCTGGCCGTTCTTGAACAGCAGCGGCAGCACGCCCATGCCCACCAGGTTGGAGCGGTGGATGCGCTCGAAGCTCTCGGCGATCACCGCCTTCACCCCCAGCAGGAAGGTGCCCTTGGCCGCCCAGTCACGCGAGGAGCCGGTGCCGTATTCCTGGCCGGCGAACACCACCAGCGGCACGCCATCCTTCTTGTATTTCTGCGCGGCGTCATAGATCGGCATTTCCTGACCGCCCGGATAATATTTAGTGTTGCCACCCTCGGCGCCACCCATCATCTCGTTCTTGATGCGGATATTGGCGAAGGTGCCGCGCACCATCACATCGTCATTGCCGCGGCGCGAGCCATAGGAGTTGAAGTCCTTCTGCTGCACCTGATGCTCGGAGAGGAACACACCGGCCGGAGAGGATTTCTTGATGTTGCCGGCAGGCGAGATGTGGTCGGTGGTGATGCTGTCACCCAGCAGCGCCATGATCCGCGCGCCATGGATATCGCTCACCGGCTTGATCTCCGGGGTGATGTCCTGGAAGTAAGGCGGGTTCTTCACATAGGTGGAGCCGGACGGCCAGGCATAGGTGTCGGTGCCGCCGGTGACTTCGATGGCCTGCCACTCGGCCGGGCCCTTGAACACGTCCGAATAGCGCTCCAGGAACATCTCGCGGGTCAGCACCTTGCCGACGATATCCTGGATCTCCTTGTTGGAGGGCCAGATATCCTTCAGGAACACAGGCTTGCCGTCCTTGGAGGTGCCGATCTGCGCGGTGGTGATATCCTCGCGCATATTGCCGAACAGCGAATAGGCGACCACCAGCGGCGGCGAGGCCAGATAGTTGGCGCGCACATTCGGGTGCACGCGGCCCTCGAAGTTGCGGTTGCCGGAGAGCACGGACACCGCCACCAGCTTGTTGCTCTCGATCGCATCCACGATCGGGTCGGCCAGCGGGCCGGAATTGCCGATGCAGGTGGTACAACCATAGCCGACGGTCTCAAACCCGATCGCATCCAGATCCTCGGTCAGGCCGGACTTGTTCAGATAATCGGTGACAACCTGGCTGCCGGGGGCGAGCGAGGTCTTCACCCAGGGCTTCGGCGCCAGGCCCAGCGCCCGGGCCTTGCGGGCCACCAGGCCGGCCGCGACCAGCACGTACGGGTTGGAGGTGTTGGTGCAGGAGGTGATCGCCGCGATCACCACATCGCCATGGGTGATTTCGTAATTGGTCCCGGCGACGGCGCCCTTCGCCGCAACGGCATCGGCCGTCACGCCCAGGCTCTTGGTCAGCTCGGACTTGAAGGCCGAGGCGGCCTCCTTCAGCAGCACGCGGTCCTGCGGGCGCTTCGGGCCGGCGAGGGAGGGCATGACGGTGGAGAGATCCAGTTCCAGCGTGTCGGAGAAGACCGGCTCATGCGCGTCGCGCCACAGGCCCTGGGCCTTGGTGTATTCCTCGACCAGCTTGATGCGGTGCTCGTCGCGGCCGGAGAGGCGCAGATAGTCCAGCGTGACCTCGTCAACCGGGAAGAAGCCGCAGGTGGCGCCATATTCCGGGGCCATGTTGGCAATGGTGGCGCGGTCCGCCAGCGCCATATCGGCCATGCCTTCGCCATAGAACTCGACGAACTTGCCGACGACCTTCTTCGCACGGAGCATTTGGGTGACGGTGAGCACCAGATCGGTCGCGGTGACACCCTCGGAGAGCTTGCCGGTCAGCTTGAAGCCGACCACGTCGGGGATCAGCATGGCGATCGGCTGGCCCAGCATCGCGGCCTCGGCTTCGATGCCGCCAACACCCCAGCCCAGCACGCCCAGGCCGTTGACCATGGTGGTGTGGCTGTCGGTGCCGTACAGCGTGTCCGGATAGACATAGGTCTTGCCGCCATTCTCGGAGGTCCAGGCGACCTGGGCGAGATATTCCAGATTCACCTGGTGGCAGATGCCGGTGCCGGGCGGCACCACGCGGAAATTATTGAACGCTTCCTGGCCCCAGCGCAGGAAGCGGTAACGCTCGGCGTTACGCTCGAATTCGAGGTCGATATTCTTCTGCAGCGCGTCGTGGGAGGCGGAGTAATCCACCATCACCGAGTGATCGATCACCAGATCCACCGGGATCAGCGGGTTCACCTTCTCCGGGGCGGCGCCCAGGCGACCAATGCCGTCGCGCATCGCCGCCAGATCCACCACCGCCGGCACGCCGGTAAAATCCTGCATCAGGATGCGGGCGGGCTTGAACGGCACTTCCTTGGTGGAGGACGCCTTTTCCTGCCAGGCGATGATGGATTTGGCGTCTTCCTGGGTGTAGCTGCCGCCGTTTTCAAAGCGCAGCACGTTTTCAAGCAGAACCTTCAGCGTCTTCGGCAGGCGCGAAATATCGCCCAGCTTGGCGGCCGCGGCCGGAAGCGAGAAATACTCGTAGGACTTACCGTCAACGGTCAGGGTTTTCTTCGTTTCCAGGCTATCGTGGCCGATCGCTGTCATGGGGCTCAACCTTTCTGCAGTTGCCGCTTGTGATTTGGACCGGCTTAAACCATAGCCGTACCCGCCCGTCCATTCCGTGACCAAGGATTTTTGCACCTGCTCACTGCCCAAAAACTCGCCATTTTCCGCGGAGATCGCCTTGTTCAGCAGGGTCTGAGCTTCGAGCTTCGCCCTGGCGGCATGCTTCTGCTGCGCGGGGCGAATGGCGCGGGCAAATCCAGCCTGCTGCGCGCCATCGCCGGGCTCACCCCTTTGGCCGCGGGTGACCTGTTCTGGGACGCTTTGCCCGCCTTCGCCGACCGCGAGGCGCATGCCCAGCGCATCGCCTGGCTCGGCCACCAGGATGCGGTGAAACCGGCGCTGACCGCCGGCGAGCATGTGCCAGCGTCCGCGCTCGCCGCCGTGGGGTTGGAAAAATTCCAGGCTTTGCCGGCGCGTTTCCTCTCCGCCGGGCAGAAGCGCCGGCTCGCCATCGCCCGCGTGGTGGCGGCGGAGAAGCCGCTCTGGCTGCTCGATGAGCCAACCACGGGACTCGATGCCGCCTCCATCGACCAGTTTCTCGGGCTCTGCGCCGCCCAGCTGGCGAAAGGCGGCATGATCATCGCCAGCACCCATACCCCGATCGAACTGCCCGGCACAGAGGGTCTGGCGCTATGATCGGGCTGATCGCGCGGGAGCTGCGCCTTTCTATAAGACACGGCGCCGAGAGCATGGCCGCCCTGCTGTTTTTCGTTATCGCCGGTACGCTGTTCGCCTTCGGGGCGGGGCCGGACCCGGTGGTGCTGGGCCGCATCGCCCCGGGCGTGGTCTGGGTGACCGCGCTGCTGGCCGCCTTGCTGCCGCTGGAGCGGCTGTTCGGGCCGGATTTCGAGGATGGCACGCTGGACCTGCTGCTGCTCTCCGGCCAACCGGCGTCCTTGATCGCCGCCGCCAAGGCGATTGTGCACTGGCTGACCACCGGGCTGCCGCTGCTGATCATCGCCGGGCCGCTGGCGGTGATGCTGCGCCTGCCGGGCGAGAAACTGCCAGTGCTGCTGGCAACCTTGCTGCCGGGGACGCTGATTTTCTCGCTGCTGGGCACGCTGGCGGCGGCACTCACCACCGGGGCGCGGCGCGGGGCGATTTTGATGCCGCTGATCACGCTGCCGCTGATGATCCCGAGCCTGATCTTCGGCACCGCCGCCGCGACCAGCCCGCATCCGGCGGCGGCGTTTTATATGATTTTCGCGATGCTGCTGGCGGCCCTGCCGCTGGCGCCGCTGGGGACGGGATTGGCGCTGCGCGCCGCGGCGGAATAAGCAAGATGAAATAAGCAAGACGGGGGGACTTTTTGGAAAAAGTCCCCACACCCCCAAAAACTTTTATAACTTCAGGCCGTCGCCGGGAAAGACAGGCCCGATCCCGGATCGACAAAGGTCATCTTGTCGTGCACATCCTCGACGCCCGGCGCGTTCTCGGCGATGCACACCACCGCCTGGCGCTCCTCATCCGAGAAAATGGTGCCATCCAGCATCACCACCCTATCCTTCACACTGATCCGCAAGCCAGCTTTCGGCGCCCAGTTGGCCTTGGCGATCTCCGCCCTGATATAGGCCAGAATCTCCGCATCCGTCCGCACCTCCGGGTGGGTCTCGATCAGCTTCGCGGTCAGCGCCTTTAGCAGATCCGCACGGCTGACCACGCCGGTCAGCTTGCCATCCTCCAGCACCGGCAGGCGCTTGATATGCTTGCGCAGCATGATCTGCGCGACCTCACCCAGCGACATTTCTGGCGTCGCGAAAATCGGACTATGCGTCATCACCCCGCTGACATGGCGGGAATGGGTGGCGACATAATCCGCCGCCACCGAAGCCGGCTGCAGCAGCGCCTTCAGCCAGCCCGCCGGGCTGCCCTCGGTGCCGATCTCGGCCCGGCGCAGCAGATCCCCCTCCGTCACCACGCCCACCAGCACCCCGGCCTCGTCCAGAACCGGCAGGCCGCTGACATGGTTGGCCAGCATGATCCGCGCCGCATCCGCAACACTGGTGCGCGGCTGTACCGAAAGCGCGTTGCGCGTCATCACTTCGGAAACATTCATGGCATCCTCCTGAATAGAGCCTACCTTATTCCTGGCAGGAGACGCTTGCGCGCGCCTTGATGCTTGTCAATTGGCGGCTTCGGCGATGTTTTCCAAGGCTTGCGGCCGTTGCAGAATGATCTCGTGAATGCTGGGGATCTCGATCAGCCCGTCCTTTTTCAGCTGGCTGAGCGAGCGCGAGACGGTTTCGATGGTCAGGCCGAGATAATCCGCCAGATCCGTGCGCGAGAGCGGCAAGGTCAGTTTCGCCCCCGGGCGCGGCAGCTTGCCGGCCCCGCAAATCTCCTGGCGCTGCGCCCAGCCGATCAGAAAGCTGGCGATGCGTTCCAGCGCGGTCTTGCGGCCCAGCAGCAGCATCTGCTGCTGGCTCAGCACCAGCTCATGCATCGCCACATCCAGCAGCTTGCGCTCCAGCGCCGGATATTCGGTGAACATGGCGCGCAGATTGGCGCGCGAGAACCGGCAGAGCTGCACGGTCTCGATCGCCTCGGCCGAGACCATGTTGGTTTCCAGCGACGCCAGCCCGATGAAATGGCCGGCCGTGGCAAAGCCGGTGATCTGCCGGCGCCCATCCGGCAGCGCCTTGAACAGCCGCACCGTGCCGGCATTCATGTTGTAGAAATACTGCGCCGGCTCGCCCTCTTCCATGAACAGCTTGCCGGCCTGAAAAGTCACGCGCTGCGCCGCCCGGGAGAGAAACACCAGCTCATCATCGGAAAGCGCGTCGCACAGCCCCATATGGCGCGCGCCGCAATCATCACAGGCGGAAGCGGCCGGGCGCTCGGTCAGATTGATGGAGACCGGGTGGCGCAGCGAGGCGATCTTGCCGAAGGAACTCATGCAGGGATGATTACCCGCTGGGACCGCGTTGATCCATATCAAAATCATCCCGGCGGGCCGGCAGGAGACGCAAAATCGTCAGCGCAACAGCAAGTTCCACCCCCAGACCGATCACGCTGCCCTCCGGGCCGGTCAGCCCGCCGGAGAGCCAGGCCGGCCCAACCGGCAGGGTGCTGAGCAGCGCCCCGGCGCAGCCTTGGCCGCTATCATGGGTGCCGAAGATCACGTTCTGGGCAAAATCCCAGCCGGTGTGAAAGCCGATCGGCCACCACAGCCCGCCGGTGCGCTGACGGGCGAGGCATAAAATCATCCCGGCGCCGAACACGTTGAGGATGCCGAACACGCTCTCACCCCCGTTGCTGACATGCAGCAGCGCGAACACCAGGCTGGTGAGGAGCGCCGCCGGCCAGAAGCCGATGCCGCGCGCCAGCGCGACCAGAGGATAGCCGCGAAACCCCAGCTCCTCGGTCACGCCGACCAGCAGTGAGACGCCAAGCCACGCCGCCAGGCTGGCCAGAGACGCCGCCAGCCCCAGCCCCTGCAAGCTGATCCGCGCCAGCCCGCCGCCCCAAAGCAGCCCGATCAGCAGTGAAAGCACGGCGATACCGGCCGCCAGCCCCCCGGCCAGCGCGCGAACGGGCCGCGGCTGGCGCAGCCCGAACGCGGCGACCTCCCGCCCCTCGGCCCGGGCCATGGCCAGGCTGGCGAGATAGATCGGCACCAGCAGCAAAACCTCGTTGAGCAGGATGATGCGCGGGGTGAGCAGCGCCGTCGGCCTCACCCAGGGCGGCTTCAGCCAGGCCAGCCCGGCGATTTCGACCGCGACCAGCACCAGGGCGATCAACAGATAGGCGAGCCCGCGCCAGCCGGCGCGCACCCCCGCCGGTCCGCGCAACCACCCTTGGCCTGCTCTGCTCATCCAAGCCGCCATCGCCCCTCCGACAAAGAAAAAGGGATGCTCCCTCGCGGAAGCATCCCTTTTCGGAAGCAGCTTGCCAAGGGCCGCAACCGGCCCAAGGCATCGAGATTACTCGGGAAGGGTCGCGTGGGTCATCGAGACGTTGCGCGCTTCCGGCCCGAACAGCATCAGCAGGATCAGCACCACGGCGACGACACCGCCGACCACCGCCAGCGCATAGCCGTAATCCCCGCCATGGCTCATCGCCATGCCAACCTGGATCGGCGCGTTGAAGGAGGCGACGAAATTGCCCAGCTGATAGACGAAGCCCGGGAAGGTGCCGCGGATTTCGGACGGAGAGAGCTCGTTCAGATGCACCGGCACCACGCCCCAGGCACCCTGCACGCCGATCTGCATGAAGAAGGCGGCGATGGCGATGGTGGTGAAATCCGAACCATGCGACCAGGGATAGAGGGCCAGCAGCGAGACGCAGCAGGCGCCGATGATGGCGTAGCGGCGGCCGATTTTCTGGCTCAGGAACCCGAACAGGATGCCGCCGATGATCGCGCCGGCATTGAAGATCAGCCCGGCATTGGCCATCTGGCTGTGGGTGAAGTGCAGCTGCTTGCCCAGGAACAGCTTGACGTAAATGTCCTGCGTGCCGTGGGAGAAGAAGTTGAAGGCGGCCATCATCAACACGCCATAGACAACCAGCTTCATGTTCTTGCGCAGAACCGTGCCGATGGAAACCTTGGTCGGGCGATGCTTCATCGCCTCGAAGGCCGGGCTCTCTTCCACCTGGGTGGCGATGTAGAGCACCAGCAGGGCCGGCAGCGCGCCGACGAAGAACATGCCGCGCCAGCCCAGCGGCTGCATGCCGAAATCGAACAGCAGCGTGGCCAGGAAGAAGCCGAACGGATAGCCCGCCTGCAGCAGGCCGGAGACCCAGCCGCGCCAACGATCCGGGATCGTCTCCATCGCCAGCGAGGAGCCCAGGCCCCATTCGCCGCCCATGGCGATGCCGAACAAGGTGCGGATGACCATGAAGGACACGAAGGACCAGGCGAAACCGGTCATCGCCTCAAAGAAGGAATAGAGGACGATCACCAGCATCAGGATCGGCTTGCGGCCGTAAATATCCCCCAGCCGGCCGAACACGAAGGCGCCGATGGCGCGGGTGCCGAGCGTCAGGGTGATCGAGAACGCCACGGAGCCGATGGTGACGCCGAACGCCTTGGAGACGTTATCGAGGGTGAGGATCAGAATGAAGAAATCGAACGCATCCAGCGTCCAGCCCAAGAAAGCGGCCACAACGGCATTACGCGCCCGCCTGATATCGATAGCCGAGGTCCCCGACATGTCGTTTCCTTCCAAAATGTCATCCCATGCAAACCGGCAAAATAAAACTTTCGCCAGATACGCTCCGGTACAATAGAGCATCTATGGGGCAGAGATTTTTCGGAGGCAATTGCTTCAAGGAAAGTTTTTTATGAATTTTGGAATTTTTAACGCACTATACTGCAGCGCAGCATCATTTCGCCCACGCACGTGAAAAAAACGCCAGAAAAGCGTGACCGCACCTGGAGAAAATTAAATTCTACCAAGAACAAAGATTAAAATGTCTGAGAGAAAATTTGGTCGGAGTGAGAGGATTCGAACCTCCGGCCCCTGCGTTCCGAACACAGTACTCTAACCAGGCTGAGCTACACTCCGATGCGGCGAGCCTATAGCCAAGCCGGAAAACTTCCGCAAGCCCCCTCCCGCAGATCGGTGAGATGTTGGTGCGGCGCCACATGCCGACCCAGAAGCGGACATAAAGCGGTTACGTTTCTCGCGCTAAAACCGGCTGATTATCAATGAGTCATAGCCAAAACTGAAAGCCGGATGGTAGGACCACACGCATGTGCCTGATTTGCGACCCCACACGCCGTGACTTTCTGCGCCTGGGACTCGGCGCCGCCGGGCTTGCCGCCCTCTCCCGTCCGGCCCGCGCCGCCATGCAGAAGCCGCTGATCATGCTGGATCCCGGCCATGGCGGGCATGATCCCGGCGCCATCGCCCCCGACGGCTATTATGAAAAGACCATTACCCTGGCCACGGCGCTGGAATTCCACCACGCTTTGCTGGAGACCGGCCGCTACCGCGTCGCGATGACCCGCAGCAGCGATGAGTTCATCACGCTGGAGGGGCGCGTCAATCTGGCGCTGGCGCATAAGGCGGATCTGTTCCTCTCGATGCATTGCGATCATCTGCCCGAATCGGATCTGCGCGGCGCCTCGGTGTTCACCTTGTCCAACAAGGCCTCCGACCGGCTGGCGGCGGCGGTGGCGGCGGATGAAAACAGCGCCGACGGCCCCAGCGCCGGCCCCTCCGGCGTGTCCCCGCAAGTGGCGAATATCCTGGCCAGCCTGGAAACACGCGCCACCAAGATCGGCTCCGCCACCTTCCAGAACGACATCGCCAGCTCGCTTGCCGGCGACATCCCGCTGCTGCCCGACCCCAAGCGCAGCGCCAATTTCGCGGTGCTGCGCGACCCCTCCATCCCCTCCGTGCTGCTGGAGATGGGCTGCCTCAGCAATGCAGAGGATGAACGGCGCCTGCGCGACCTGCGCCAGCGCCGCCAGCTGGTGGCGAAGCTCACCCGCGCGGTGGACCATTATTTCACCGGCCCGGCCGGCGGGCGCATGGCCGGCTGAATTGCAAAGCTGTCATTTCGGCTCTCTCGCGGGCCATAAAACAAGGTGCTAAGAGCCGCGCATGTCCGATCAGAATGACGATTTCACGCCCGGCGAGCGGCTGGCGCGCCCGAGCCGCCCGCAGGCCCCGCAACGGCCAAAACCGCCCCGGGACCCGCGCGCGCCGAAGCCCCGCAAGCCCCGCGGCCTGATCGGCAAAATTTTCGCGTTCTGCGTCTCCAGCGTCTATAGACTGGCATTTGTCGTCATCATCGCCGGTATCGTCGTGGCGGGTGGCGGCTTCCTGTATTTCTCCTCCGGCCTGCCCAGCATCGACAGCCTGAAGACCTACAAGCCGCCTTTGGAATCGCGCGTCTATACCTCGAATTTCCAGCTGCTGGCGGAAATGGGCACGCAGCACAGCATCTATGTGTCCTACGACCAGATCCCGAAAGTCGTGCAGAACGCCTTTATTTCGGCGGAAGACCGGCTGTTCTGGGTGGAGCCGGGGATCAATCCGGCGGCGATCGTGCGCGCCGGGCTGACCGACATCACCTTGATCGGCTCCGGCCGGCGGCCCATCGGCGCCTCCACCATCACCCAGCAGGTGGTGAAGAACATGCTGCTGGATAATCACATCACCTTCGCCACCAAGATTAAGGAGGCGCTGCTGGCGATGCGCGTCAGCCAGGCGATGAGCAAGCAGCAGGTGCTGACGCTGTATCTGAACGAGGTTGATCTCGGGCAGAATTCCTTCGGTGTCGCCGCCGCCGCGCAGACCTATTTCGACAAGCCGCTCTCCCAGCTCGATATCGCCCAGGCGGCGACGCTGGCGGCACTGCCGAAGGCGCCGACCAACTACAACCCCTTCCTCCACCCCGCCGATTCGCTGCAGCGGCGCAATTTCATCATCGGCCGGATGCTGGCCGATGGCGTCATCACCCAGGACCAGGCCACGGCCGCGCAGGCCGAGCCGCTGCTGCCGAAAGCCGGGCAGGCCCGCCAGGATCTGGTGAATGGCGGCTATTTCGCCGATGCGGTGCGCGCCCAGCTGGTGCAGAAATTCGGCGCCGACGCGGTGAATACCGGCGGGCTGATCGTGCGCACCAGCCTCAACCCGACGCTGCAGCAGGCCGCGACCACGGCGGTGCGCAACGGGCTGGAGGATTACGACCATATCTATGGCGGCTGGCACGGGCTGGTGAACCATCTCGCGACGCCGGATCTGGCCGATAACTGGCAGAAGCTGCTGGCCAAGCAATCCACCCCGCAAGGCATGCGCGAGGGCTGGCGGCTTGGCATCGTCCTCGCCGCCAGCGGCCCCAGCGCGCGCATCGGCACGCTCGACCCGGCGGACGGCAAGCCCGGCATCGGCACGCTGCCGATCGCCAATATGCGCTGGGCCCGCCCGCTGGTGAACGGCCATCCCGGCGCGCATCCCAGCTCCACCGCCCAGGTGCTGCATGAAGGCGATGTGGTGATGGTCTCCGGCGACCTCAACGCTTTGTCCCTGGAGCAGATCCCGCTGGTCCAGGCGGCGCTGATCTCGATGGATCCGCGCACCGGCCGGGTGCTGGCCATGGTCGGCGGCTGGAGCCATAATGTCAGCCCCTTCAACCGGGCCATCCAGGCGCAGCGCCAGCCGGGTTCCTCGGTGAAGCCGCTGGTCTATCTCACCGCCATGGAACAGGGCATCCAGCCCGACGCCCAGGTACTTGACGGCCCCTTCGTGCAGACCCTGCCGGATGGCACCGTCTATCGCCCCGGCAATTATGAGCTGACCTTCGAAGGCCCGGTGCCGATCTTCCATGCGCTGGAGCAGTCGCTCAACCTGGCGACGCTGCATCTGGCGCGCCAGATCGGCCTGCCGGCGATCGCCAAAACCTTCCAGGATTTCGGCATCGTCGATAAAATGCCGCCTTATTACCCGTCGGCCATCGGCGCCATCGACACGACCTTGTGGAAGATGGTCGCCGCCTATGCGACCATCGATAATTACGGCCGGATGGTCACACCCAGCCTGATCGACAGCGTCACCAACCCGGATGGCACGGTGCTCTATCAGGCGCCCGGCGAGCAATGCGCCAATTGCGTGAATGGCAACCCCGACCAGCCCCCGGTTCTGACCCAGACCGGCCAGCAGGTGGCGGATCCGGATTCCGCCTATCAGATGCAGGTGATGATGAAGGGCGTGGTGCTGCGCGGCACCGGTGTTCCGGCGGTGAAGGGCATTTCCCAGCCTGTCGCCGGCAAGACCGGCACCACCAACGATTTCAACGATGCCTGGTTCATCGGCTACACGCCGGGCATCGTCACCGGCTGCTGGACCGGCTTCGACACGCCGACCAGCCTGGGCAACAACGAGACCGGCGGCAATGTCTGCGGCCCGGTCTGGAACGAATTCATGAAGGTGGCGCTCAAGGGCCAGCCGGATCTGGATTTCGCCACCCCGCCCGGGATGACCCTGCAGCAAGTGCCCGAGCCGAACGGGCAGATGGTGACGGAAGCCTTCAAACCCGGCCAGAGCCCCGGCGCACAGAACCAGAATGGCCTGCTCGGCGGCGGCATGGATAACAGCCAGAGCGGCGCCCCGAGCCTGACCGCCCCCGGCCAGCAAGCTGCCCCCGGCACGCCGGCCACGCCCTCCACGGTCGAGAAATCTCTGGGCGGCCTTTATTGATCCCGGATCTCCCCAAAGAAAAACCCGCCATGAGGCGGGTTTTTCTTTGCCCGATGAGCGACTCCGGCGGGCAAATCAGCGCGCCGCCAGCCCCAGCACATGGCCGTCGGCGCCCTGCAGGATCACCGCGACATGCTGCCCTACCGGGCGCGGCGCCCGCAATTGCAACGCGGCCCCGGACCAGGCGCCCAGAGGCACCATGGCGCGCACCACATTCACCTCGGTGATCAGCACCCCGCCATTCTCCCCGGCGCCGACATGGGTACGGTGCTGGTCGTCATAGCCAACCAGCAGCACCGAGCCGGTGCCTTTGCCGGCGGCCACCGAAATGCCGAGCTGATCCTGCCCGGAAATGCCGATCGCCACATTCCCCGCGGGCGCGGCCTTGGCGGATTTGATCGCCGCGCGCAGCTCCGCCGCATGGCTGCCGACAAGCTGGCTTTGCCCATCCACCACCGCCTCGGGCGTATAAACCTCGGTGCTGTGGCGCAGGCCGGCATACCAATCCTGCCGGTCCGTGGCGCCGGGGAGCGAATCGGTATCCTTCCAGCCGAGATCGTTCCAATAGGTCACGTCGAAGCTCAGCGGCAGAATATCCTTATCCTGCGCCTTCAGCACGCCCAGCAGCGCATTCGCCGGCGGGCAGGAGGAGCAGGATTGCGAGGTGAACAGCTCCACCAGCACCGGACGGGCAAAGGCCGGCGACGCGGCCAGCGCGAAGGCGGCGGCCAGCGCCAGACGATGCGCCCTCACGAGCCGCTGAACCAGTTATAACCCTGGTCCTCCCAATAGCCGCCCGGATAGACATTGGTGACGGCGAGCTGGATGATGGATTTCGGGTTCTTGAAGCCGAGCTTGATGGGAATGCGCAGCCGCACCGGCGCGCCGAACGGCGCGGTGAGTGGCTGGCCCAGGAAATCCAGCGCCAGGATGGTCTGCGGATGCAGGGCGGAGGGCATGTCGATCGAGCTGTAATAACCATCGGCGCATTTGAAGCTGACATATTTGCAGCTGGTATCCGCGCCGACATGCGCCAGGAAATCGCTCAAGCGCACGCCCGACCATTGCCCGATCACCCGCCAGCCTTCGACGCAGACGAAGCGTGTGATCTGCTCATGCTGCGGCAGGGCGCGCAGCTGGGCCAGGCTCCAGCCGGTCTTGCTCTGGATCTGCCCGCCCAGCTCCAGCTTATAGCTGGCGGCATCGACGACCGGCGCCTGGTCGATGGAATAGAACGCGTTGAAGCGCGGCGGCCGGGTGATCTGGTCCGGCCGGAAGGTGGGCGCCAGGGTGCGCGGGTCGAACAGAGCCTCCTGCACCCGGTCATTCCAGGCGGACATCGCATGCAGGAATTTATCGGCGAGGTCCGGATGCGCCGGATCCTCGTAATTGCAGCCCCCGAGCGGGGCGGCGGCGCCGAGCGCCATGGCACGCAGCAGCAATGAACGGCGTTGGATCATGGCAGACGGCCTCCAGTGATCATCGGCGGCAAGGTTTTCGGCACCAGCGCCACCAGCAGAAGATGAATGAGGATGAACAGGCAGATCCCGGTCATCGCGAAGAAATGCACGTAACGGGCGATGAAAAACCCGCCAAAGGCATCACACAGGAACCAGAGCTGCACCGGCTTCCAGATCGACAGCCCCGAGAGCACCGCCAGCAGCCCGGCCAGCAGCACGCCCAGATACAGCAGGCGCTGCACGGCATTATAAACCCCGCGCTCATGCTTGAGGTTAAAGCGCAACGCCGCCCCCAGATCCGCCAGCACCGCGCGCGGCCGGATGGGGAAGAATTTCCTGTAATGCCCGCTGGCCAGGCTCCAGACCAGATAGATCAGCCCGTTGAGCACCAGCAGCCACATCGCCGCCAGATGCCAGGCGATGCCCGCCCCCAGCCAGGCGCCGATGCCGACGGGGAAATTGAAATTGAACAAGGGCGAGGCATTATAAATCTGCCAGCCGGAGCCAATCATCATCACCATCGCGATGACGTTGAGCCAGTGGGTCAGCCGCAAGGGCCAGGGATGGATGACGCGCGCACGCATGGCCGGCACTCCGTTCGGTTTTGAAAACGTACAGCCTTATACGCCATAGATGCCGGCCTGGATGCGGTTGATTCAGGCATCGAGTTCATGCCTCAACGGCATTGGCGCAGCCGGTCGTGAATGGGCCATCTCAGGGGCACCGGATCTTCCGGCCTCACCCACAGGAGAATTTCGATGTTGCGTTCACTTGCTTTCGCCGCTGCCATGTCCCTTTCCATGGCCGGCGCCGCCCTCGCCCAGACCAGCACCGGCATGAGCCATGATACGATGGGCAATAACGCCATGAGCCACGACAGCATGGGCAACAACGCCATGAGCCATGACAGCATGGGCAATAATGCGATGCAGCATGATGATATGGGCAAGACCAAAACCCAGGACAGCATGGGCAACGGCATGAGCCATGACAGCATGGGCAATAACAGCATGGGCCACAGCAGCAACAGCCAGTAATCGCCAGCACAGCGCCTCACGCCTTGGCGTGGGGCGCCGGAATGGGGACGCCCATGTCTTCTTGACGCTCCGGCGTCACTCTCAATACATAATACCCCACGCCACCCAGGAGGCCGACCATCGGCGATCTGACCCAGAAGCTGGATAGTCTGCGCGCAAGCCGGCGTGAAAATGCGGTCTGGGATGCGTCTTATCGGCAGCTTGTCGAAACCCTCGAAGCGGCCGGCATGGCGGAGCTGATCCTGCCCGAAGGGGCCATTTTCCCGGATTTCATGCTGCCGGATGCGCAGGGCGGGCTGGTCTCGCTCAACGGGCGGTTACGCCACGGGCCGGTAGTGCTGGGATTTTTCCGCGGCACCTGGTGCCCCTTCTGCAAGCTGATGCTCGAAGCCCTGGCCGAGGCGATGCCGCGCATCGCCGACATGGGCGCCTCGCTGCTTGCCCTTACCCCTGAAACAGGCCCCCTGCCCGCCGCCCTGCAAACCCGCCATGGCGGCCGGCTGGACGTGCTGTGCGATGTGGATTTCGGCGTCGGGCTGCAGGCCGGGGTGGTGTACCGGATTCCCCCCCTCTACCGCGCCGGGCTGATCGCCGCCGGGCTGGATATGGAGCTGCGCCACGGCAATGCCGCCTGGTGCCTGCCAGTGCCGGCGATTTTCATCATCACCCCGGATGGGCGCATCGCCCGGCGCTTCGTGGATATGGATTTCACCAAATGGCCGGAGCCAGAGGCCATTCTGGACGCGCTGGCGGGCCTGCGCTGATGGAACTCACCCAGGTCCGCTATTTTCTGGCCTTGTGCGAGACGCTGAATTTCTCGCGTGCCGCCGAGGCCTGCAACGTCACCCAGCCGGCCTTCTCCCGCGCGATCCAGAAGCTTGAGGAAGAGCTTGGCGGCGCCTTGATTTTCCGCGAGCGCACCCTCACCCGCCTGACCGCTTTGGGCCAGGAGATGCGCCCGCATTTCGAGACGATGGTGGAGGCCGCCCAGGCCGCGCAGGCGCTCGCCCGCGCCCATCAGAACCCGGCCCCGCGCAGCCTGCGCATCGGGCTCGGCCCCGGCATCCCGGCCACGCCGATCACCGGCGCGGTGGCGGAGATTTTGCGCGTGCTGCCCGGCACCGAAATCCATTTCTCCGAGGCGCCATGCGGTACGCTGGTGGATGCGATGCTGGCCGACGCGCTGGATTGCGCCCTGCTCCCCGCCGACGCGCCGCTGCCCGAGCGGCTGAATCGCTGGCCGGTCTTCACCGACACCCCCCGGCTGATCTGCCCGGAAACCCATCCGCTTGCCAGCAAAAACCAGTGCGGCCTGGAAGATCTGGCAGGCGAAACCCTGCTGCTCAGCGATGAATGCGGCAATTTCGGCGAGGCGCTGGCGCGGCTGGCGGAACCGCCTTTGCGCACCCAGCGCCTGCGCGCCGGGCTGGGACAGATGCAGGAGCTGGTGCGCGCCGGGCTGGGCGTGGCCCTGCTCTCCGACCGTGCGGCGATCTCCCCGTCTCTGGCGGCGCGGGACTTCGTGGAGCCGGATCTGACCCGGCAGATTTTGCTCACCGCCGTCGCCGGCCGGCCGCTGCATCAGGCGGCGATGGGGTTTATCCGGCTCTGCCGGGCGAATGCGTTTGCGTAAAAATATTTAGGCGAAGGCGGCAAAGTCGCCGCCGCCAAAAGGATGAGGCGCTTTATCAGAGCAATATATGTTGAGGTTGACCCGGCAGCGTCAAGATAAACACATGAAATTGCACGTCAAAATAAAAATCAGAGGATCAAAGCAAAAAAGCTCGATGTCCCGGTTCAACCAGACCAGTCGTCAGCCCGGCTCGCCCTGCACCGGCTCCACGCCCTGGGCGCGGATCAGGTCGGTGGCTTGAATAATCGCCGCCTCGATGGCCGGCAGGTCGGTGCCCTTGGCAACCAGCGCAACGCCCCAGCCGCCATCGCGCTTGAACGGGTAGCTGCCGAGATCGAGCTGCGGGAACGCCTCCTGGATCGCCTCCAGCCCGGCGGCGATGCCGCCTTCCATCACCCCCATGCCGTGCACGGCGCGCATCTGGATCGCCTCGCCACGCGGCAGGGTGGCTTCCAGCGTCTTCATCATGGATTGCATGATCCGCGGCACCCCGGCCATCACATGCACATTGCCCATGGTAAAGCCCGGCGCGATGCTGGCTTCGTTCTTGATCGGCACGGCGCCGCGCGGCATCGTCGCCATGCGCTGGCGGGCTTCGTTGTAGCGCTCGCCCATATGGGCCTTCATCTCCTGGTCGGTTTCCTCATGCAGCTCCCAGGGCACGCCGAAGGCGGCGGCGATGCATTCGCTGGTGATGTCGTCATGGGTCGGGCCGATGCCGCCGGTGGTGAACAGCATGGTGTAGGCGGCGCGAAGCTCGTTCACCGCGCCGATGATGCGGGCGGCAATGTCGGGCACCACCCGCACCTCCTGCAGCCTGATGCCCAGGGCGGCCAGGCGCTGGGCGATGAACTGCACATTCACATCCTGGGTGCGGCCGGAAAGGATCTCATTGCCGATGATCAGGATGGCGGCGGTGGGGTTGCCGGCTTGTGCGTCGTTCATAGAAAATCCCTCAACATCGGTATCAGTGGACGGTCGGCGGCGGGCATCGGGTATTCGGCCAGATCCGGCGGCGCCACCCAGGCGAGTTTCTGCCCCTCGCGGCCGCGCGGCTCGCCCTGCCAGCGCCGGCAGAGAAACACCGGCATCAGCAGATGGAAACTGTCATAAGCATGGGAGGCGAAGACGAAGGGGGCGAAATCCTTCGGGTCGGTCTCCAGCCCCAGCTCCTCGCGCAGCTCGCGGGCCAGCGCGCCTTCCGGAGTCTCGCCCGGCTCCAGCTTGCCGCCGGGGAATTCCCAGAGCCCGGCCATCTTCTTGCCCTCCGGCCGGCGGGCCAGCAGGATGCGCCCTTGCGCGTCGATCAAGGCGGCGGCGACCACCAGCAAGGTTTTCGCCGCCTGTTCGGGCGGGGCCGCCTTGGCGTCCTGCGGCAGCTCACGGGCCAGGGTAAAATGCTTCACCGGCAGCTTCTCGCCGGGGCGGCAGGAGAAGACGCGGTGGCCGTTATGGGTCTTGGTGAAGCCGAGATTGCGCAGCAGCGCCAGCGAACCGTCATTATCCGCCGCCACCACGGCGGAGAGATGGGTGATCGGCAGGCTGGCGAAAGCCCATTCGGTGAGCCGGCGCACCGCCTCCAGCGCGTAGCCCTGGCGCCAATGGGCGCGGCCGATCCAGTAGCCCAGCTCGGCGGATTTACGGTCCTTGGAGAGTTTCAGTCCGGCGCAGCCCAGCAGCTCGTCACTGCTTGCATCGGTGATGGCGAATT
The DNA here is from genome assembly GCF_000306035.1 of Acidocella sp. MX-AZ02. NCBI lineage: Bacteria > Pseudomonadati > Pseudomonadota > Alphaproteobacteria > Acetobacterales > Acidocellaceae > Acidocella > Acidocella sp. MX-AZ02. The sequence goes on along the minus strand of NZ_JH976207.1, from coordinate 560,553 downwards.
GCTCGGCCCGGCCGGCTGCCCGGTCCGCCCCCGCCGCCTGCACCCATTCCGCCGCCTGGAGGGCGGGGTAGGGAAAAGGCGCGTCCGGCACGCGCCGGCAGATGTCCCAGTCATTGATGAGACGATGAAAGGCGGCGACATCCCCCCCGTGCAGCGGGCGCAGGGTGAGACGCGTGGTGCGCAGCACCGGACCTGGCGGCAATGCGAGCCCGGGCATCAGCGAATCGAGGAGATCAGGCATGCTGAAGTCAGTGTAACCCGCAGTTGATCTTCCCGCCAGGACTGGGCAAGCATGCGCGCCATGAACGCTGAGTCCGAGACATTTTCGCAGACCATGGAGGAGATGGGCCGCCGTGCCCGTGCCGCCGCAGCTACCCTGGCGCAGCGCCCAGCCGCCGCGCGCGATGCTGGCTTGCGCGAAGCCGCCTCTGTCCTGCGGGCCACCGCCCCGGCGATCCTGGAAGCGAATGGCAAGGACATGGCCGCCTATAAAGGCTCGGCCGCGTTCGGTGACCGGCTGCTGCTGAACCCGGCCCGGGTGGAGGCGATGGCCAAGGGGCTGGAAGAGGTGGCGGATCTGCCCGACCCGCTGGCCCATATGCTGGCCGAATGGACCCGCCCGAATGGCTTGCGCATCGCCCGCATCGCCCAGCCGATCGGCGTGCTGGGGATGATCTATGAGAGCCGCCCGAATGTCGGTGCGGATGCCGCCGCCATCGCGCTGAAATCCGGCAATGCCATCATTCTGCGCGGCGGCTCAGAGAGTTTTCACTCCGCCCAGGCGATCCACCAGGCGGTGACCGCCGGGCTGCGCGCCGCCGGGTTGCCGGCGGATGCGGTGCAGGTGGCGCCCTCGACCGACCGGCGCTTCGTCGCCGCCATGCTGGGGGCTGTCGGGCATATCGACCTGATCATCCCGCGCGGCGGCAAGACGCTGGTGGAGCTGGTGCAGCGCGAGGCGCGGGTGCCGGTGCTCTCCCACGCCGAAGGGCTGAACCATACTTACATCCATGCCGCGGCCGACCCTGAGATGGCGCGCAGCGTGCTGGCCAATGCCAAGATGCGCCGGCCCGGCGTTTGCGGCGCCACCGAGACGCTTCTTATAGACGCGTCCATCGCCCCTTCCCTGCTGCCGGTGCTGGTGGAAGACCTCGCCAAGCTGGGCTGCGCCTTCAAGGCGGATGCGCAAGCGCGGGCGATCCTGCCGGCTTTGCCCGCCGCCGAAGAGAAGGATTTCGACACCGAATGGCAGGATGCGATCCTCAGCATCGCCGTGGTCGACGGGCCGGAGGGCGCGCTTTCGCATGTGCGCGCCCATGGCAGCGAGCATACCGAGGCGATCATCACCCAGGATGAGGCGGTGGCGGAGGCTTACCTCGCGCGCTGCCCGGCGGCGGTAACGCTGTGGAACGCCTCGACCCAGTTCTGCGATGGCGGCGAGTTCGGCTTCGGCGCAGAAATCGGCATCGCCACCGGCCATATCCATGCGCGCGGGCCGATCGGGCCGGAACAGCTCACGACGTTCCGCTACGTGGTGCGCGGCACCGGCCAAACCCGCCCGTAACCCCGCCCCTTGCCCTTCAACACGCCAACCTATGGCCATCGGCACCGGCTGAAAATCGGGCTGCTCGGTGGCTCCTTCAATCCGGCGCATGAGGGGCATCTGCATGTGGCGCGCGAGGCGATGCGGCATCTGGGGCTGGACCAGCTCTGGCTGCTGGTCTCGCCGGGCAACCCGTTGAAGCCGGCGAACGGCATGGCGAAGCTGGCGGAGCGCGTGGCGAGTGCCCGCAGGATCGCCGATGGCAGGCGGATCATCGCCACCGATATCGAGACCCGCATGGGCACGCGCTATACCCGCGACACGCTGCGCGGCCTCAAGCGCCGCTTTCCGCGCGTGCGCTTCGTCTGGCTGATGGGGGCGGATAATCTGATCCAGCTGCCGCGCTGGGGGCACTGGCAGGAGATCATCCATGCGATGCCGATGCTCGTCGTCCCCCGCCCCGGCGCCACCCGCCAGGCGCTGGCCGGGCGCGCGGCAAAGCGCCACCAAAAAGATCGCCTTCCCGCGCGGGCTGGGTTATGTCTGGCGACAATGCGGGCGCCGGCCTGGATTCTCCTGCCCGTGCGGGAGAACGCGGCCTCGGCCACCGCATTGCGCCGCAGGATTTTAGAAGGAACGCAGCCATAACGCGCACGCCCACCCGCACCCCGGCCAGCCGGGGCGCCAAAACCACCGCCCCGCGTAAGCGCGCCGCCAAGCCGGCCGCCGAAACGGTCACCGACTCGATTGCCAGCATGCCCGGCACCCCGCGCAAGAAGGCCGCCATCGCCGGGCCGAAGCGCAAGAAGGCCGAGCCGAAGACCACCCCGGAATTTCTGGACAGGCTACAGGCGGTCATCGTCACCACGCTGGAGGATGACAAGGCCGAGGATATCGTCTCGCTGGATCTGGCCGGCCGCGCCTCCTTCGCCGACCGCATGATCATCGCCACCGGCATCGCCGACCGGCAGATCGCCGCGATGGCGACGCATCTCTACGAGAAGCTGGCCGCGGCCGGGTTCCGCAAGCCGCTGACCGAGGGCGCGACCGGCACTGACTGGGTGCTGATCGATGCCGGCGACATCGTCGTGCATCTGTTCAAGCCCGAGGCGCGCACGCTCTACGGGCTGGAGAAGATGTGGTCCGCCGAGCTGGATGAGGCGGATAGCGAGGCTTGAGGCTGCTCGCCATCGGCAAGGCGCCGTCGAAGGCGCCGGAGATGGAGCTGTTTGCCCGTTACGCGAAACGCATCCGCCCCGCGATGGGGCTGGTGGAGTTCGCGGATGGGCAAGGCGCTCCCGCCGAGATCAAGCGCCGCGAGGGCGAGGCCATCCTCGCCGCGCTGAAGGCCGATGAATTTCTGATCGCATTGGATATGGATGGCGCGGCCCCGGATTCGCCGGGGCTGGCGAAGCTGCTGGCCGGCTGGCTGGAGCGGAGCAAAAAACTGGCCTTCGTGATCGGCGGAGCGGAGGGGCTGGACGCGCCGGTGATCGCCCGGGCCGGGGCCAAACTCTCGCTGGGCACCCTCACCTGGCCGCATATGCTGGTGCGGCCAATGCTGGCCGAGCAGATCTACCGGGCGCAGAGCATTCTGGCGGGGCATCCTTATCACCGGGCCGGACGGCCTTGAAATTTTAAAGGTTTTTTGGTGCCGCTTTTTTTCAAAGAGGCGGCGAAAGCTTCAAGCCTGCACTTCATCCGTCCAGACGCGGAATCCATCCAGCGTATGGGCGCCGAAATGGGTGGTGATGGCGGTATCCGCCGCATCCATGCCGCGCGCGACCAGCACACGTCCAATCCGTGGAATATTGTGGCGCGCATCGAAGGTCAGCCATTGGCCGCCGATATACGCCTCGAACCAGGCGGAGAAATCCATCGGCGCGGGGTCTTCCGGCACGCCGATATCGCCGAGATAGCCGGTGCAATAACGGGCTGGAATGTTCATGCACCGGCAGAGTGTCACCGCCAGATGCGCGAAATCCCGGCAGACGCCGACGCGCTCCTGATAGGCCTCGAAGGCGGTGCGGGTGTTGCGGGCGAAATGATAGCCGAATTTGATATGTTCATGGGTGAAGGCGCAGATCGCCTGCACGCGGTTCCAGCCGCCGATCACTGGGCCAAACCGCGCCCAGGCGATTTCCACCATCCTGTCGGTCTCGCAATAGCGCGAGCCGAGCACGAAGCGCAGCGTCTCGTCCGGGAGATCGGAAATCTCGTGCTGCCGGGCATCGGGGACGCAAAGATCTGGCGTGCCGGGGTCATCGATCAACATGTCCGCGCTCAGCCGGATCTGCCCGGCGGGTGCGACAAAACGCGAGACTTTATTGCCGAACCCATCACGATACTGACTGACCGATACCGGCGGATGAATGGCGAGCTTGTCAGACCCGGCGAGGTCGGGCACGCGCGATTCATGGATGCTCAGATGCGCGATCATGGGCGTGGGCTGAGGGTGAGATACGATAATCTCGTAGCCAAGGTGGATGCGCATGAAACCTCACGTTCGTTCAATCGATCTCGTTCAATCGATATGGGGCGCTGTCAGGCGCGGATGAGCCAGCCCGGCCGCGTTGTAATCTGTGTTTAACGGTGAGGGTAAAGCGAGCTGAGCATGGGGCGACTTGGCATGGAAGGGTACAACGATGCCAAACCGGGGTTTTTTTGAATTGCGGCGCACTTCCCTGGTGCCCAGCATGGCCAAGCGGGCGGGAGTTTCATAAAACATCCGCGGAACGCTTATGTTAAGGACTGAAATGGCCAAGAAACCCGTGATGCTGGTGATCCTCGATGGCTTCGGCTGGAACGAGTCGCCGCAGGACAATGCCGTCGCGCAGGCGAACACGCCGCATTTCGATGCGCTCTGGGAGACCTGCCCGCGCGCCTTTCTCACCACCTCGGGCCGGGTGGTCGGGCTGCCGAGCGGGCAGATGGGCAATTCCGAGGTCGGGCATCTGAATATCGGCGCCGGGCGGACGGTGATGCAGGATCTGCCGCGCATCGATGCCGCCATCGAGGATGGCGCGCTGGCCAGGAACGAGACGGTGCAGGGCTTCATCGCGGCGCTGAAGAAGAGTGGGGGCACCGCGCATCTGCTGGGGCTGGTCTCGCCGGGCGGGGTGCATTCGCACCAGGACCATGCGGTGGCGCTGGCGAAGATTTTGCACGAGGCGGGCATTCCCGTCATCGCCCATGGCTGGATGGATGGGCGCGACACCCCACCCCAGGCCGGGCTCGGCTATATGGAAAAATTCCTGGCCGGGCTGGGCGAGAGTGCCAAGCTGGGCACGCTGGTCGGGCGCTATTACGCCATGGACCGCGACAAACGCTGGGAGCGCGTGCAACAGGCTTATGAGCTGCTGGTGGATGCCAAGGGCGCGCATTTCCCCAGCGCCGAGGCGGCGATCCAGGCCAGCTACGAGGCCAAGATCACCGATGAGTTCATCAAGCCCGCCGTGATCGGCGATTATGGCGGGATCAAGGATGGGGATGGGGTGATCTGCGCCAATTACCGGGCGGACCGGGTGCGCGAGATCCTCACCGCCTTGCTCGACCCGTCCTTCGACGGCTTCCAGCCGCGCCAGCCCAAGCTGGTGGGGGCGGTGGGCATGACCGCCTATTCGGACGCGCTGGCGCCGTTCATGCAAACCATCTTCGCGCCGCAGCGCATGGATGATCTGCTGGGCGGAATCGTCTCCAAGGCCGGGCTGAAACAGCTGCGCATGGCCGAGACGGAGAAATATCCGCACGTGACCTATTTCTTCAATGGCGGGATGGAGACGCCCTTCCCTGGCGAAGAGCGGATCATGGTGCCTTCGCCGAAGGTCGCCACCTATGATCTGCAACCGGAAATGTCCGCGCCGGAGCTGACCGAGAAGGCGGTGGCGGCGATCAAGACCGGGACGTTCGACATGATCATCCTGAATTTCGCCAATCCGGACATGGTCGGCCATACCGGCTCGCTGCCCGCCGCGATCAAGGCGGTGGAGACGGTTGATGCGGGCTTGGGTAAGATCTGGGCGGCGGTGCAGGCGCAGGGCGGGGCGATTCTCGTCACCGCCGATCACGGCAATTGCGAGATGATGCGCGACCCGGAGACCGGCGGGCCGCATACCGCGCACACCACCAATCCGGTGCCGGTGCTGATCGCTGGCGGGCCGGCGGGGATCAAGCTGCATGACGGCATTCTGGCCGATATCGCGCCGACCCTGCTGAAGCTGATGGGTGTGGCGCAGCCGCCCGCGATGACCGGCAAGCCGCTGTTCGGCTGAGGTGAGGGTTAAGCGTCTCCTGCAAAATGCGGGGCTGGCCGCGCTCTGGCTGGGGCTGGCCGGCCCTGGCCTGGCGAAGGAGCGCCATCTGACTCCGCACCACCAGGACAGCGCCGACGCCGCCAAGCTGAAGAAGGAGCGCGCTGCGGCCGCCGCCGCGATCAAGGCGCATCAGGCGGCGGAAGCGGCGGCGGCGGCGCACCAGAAGGCGGTGGAACAGAAAGCCGCGGCGCTGGCGCAGCAGCAGGTGCAGGCCGCCGCCGCCTTGCGCGGGCTGGAGGACCAGACCTCCAAGGATGCCAACCAGCTCGCCATGCTCACCGCCGCCCAAAATGCCGCCGCCGCCCGGCTGGACCAGGCGCAGGCGGCGCTGAAGGCGCTGCTGCCGGTGATGCAGCGCCTCTCCGCCGCGCCCGCCACCACGCTGCTCGCCGCCCCGCAATCGCCGGTGGACAGCGTCCGCGGCATCGCCATTCTGCAAGGGGTGGCGCAGGAGGTCTCCGACCAGGCGCGGGCGGTGAAAACCGAGACCGCGACCCTGACCAGCGCCATTACCCAGGCGCAAGCCGCGCGCGAGGCGCTGGATGCCGCCGTGGCCGCGCAGCAGGCGGCGGAGGCAAAGCTCTCCATGGATATCGACCAGGCCAGGCAGGATGAGCAGGATGCGGCGGACCAGAAGGTGGCCGAGGCCGCCGCCGCCGCCAAGGCCAAGCATGAGCTGACGGATCTGGACCAGGCCATCGCCAATCTGGTGCCGAAAACCCCAGCCCCGGCGACTCCTGTAAACCTGCCCAGCGGCGGGGCGGGCGCGCCGGTGGCGGGGCATATCATCCAGCCCTATGGCGCCGCCACCGTGGCCGGCCCGGCCACCGGCATTTCCTACGCCGCCGCCCCGGGGGCACGCGTCACCAGCCCGTGCAACGGCACCATTCTCTATGGCGGCCCGCTCTCGGGCTATGGCCAGGTGGTGATCGTGGATTGCGGCACCAGCCTCTCCGCCGTGCTGGCGGGGATGAGCCATCTCGACGTCTCGCAGGGCCAGCGCATCGCCCATGGCCAGCCGCTGGGCAGCATGCAGCCCTTCAGCGCCGCCGATCCCACCCGCCAGCCGCGCCTCTATGTGGAGCTGCGCCGGGGTGGTGAGCCGGTGGACCCGACGTCCTGGCTGGCTTCCGGCCACTCTGGATAATCCGGGCGGGATGCTATCTAATAGGGCCAGGGCGATACGCCCGGCGTTTGAAGGGATAAATATATGCGTTTGCGCGGTGGTTTGATGCTCGGCGGGGTTTTCGTGGTCGGTTTGGCCGCCGGATCGCTGACACAGCCCCTCTCCCGCGCCTTCGGCGACAACGCCCCGAGCGACAGCACCTATCAGCAGCTCTCGCTTTTTGGTGACATATTGTCGCAGATCAAGCAGAACTACGTGATCGACCCGCCGACCGACAAGCTGATCTACAATGCCGCCAACGGCATGCTCTCCGGGCTGGACCCGCATTCCAGCTACATGAATGCGCAGCAATATTCGGACATGCAGGTGCAGACCTCCGGCCAGTTCGGCGGGCTGGGGCTGGAAGTGACCGAGGCCAGCGGGCTGCTGAAGGTGATCACCCCGATCGACGGCACGCCGGGCCAGAAGGCTGGGATCAAGCCGGGTGACATCATCGTGGAGATCGACGGCCACGCCACCGAAGGGCTGTCGCTGGATGATGCCGTCTCCAAGATGCGCGGCGCGCCGGGCACGCAGATCACCCTCACCTTGAAGCGCAACGGCGTGAACACGCCGGTGCATGTCACGCTGACCCGCGAGATCATCAAGATCGACGATGTGAAGAGCAAGCTGCTCACCAGCACCGCCGGGCCGGTCGGCTATATCCGCCTCGATAGTTTCGATGAGAATGCCGATGCGCATATCCGCGCCGCGGTGAAGAGCCTGAACAAGCAGGCGCATGGGCCGATCCATGGCTATATCCTGGATCTGCGCGACAATCCCGGCGGGCTGCTCGACCAGGCAGTGGCGGTGTCCGATGATTTCGTCACCAGCGGCGAGATCGTCTCCACCCATGGCCGCCATTCGGAGGACGACCAAGCCTGGTACGCCCAGGGCAATGACATCACCAATGGCGCGCCGATCGTGGTGCTGACCAATTCCGGCACCGCCTCGGCGGCCGAAATTGTCACCGCCGCCCTGCAGCAGAACCGCCGGGCGCTGGTGCTGGGCACCAAGACCTTCGGCAAGGGCTCGGTGCAAACGATCATCCCGATCGACAATGAGGGCGCGCTGCGTCTGACCACGGCGCTGTATTTCACCCCGTCGGGCAAGTCGATCCAGGATTACGGCGTGACCCCGAACGTAACGGTGGCGGACAGCGCCACGCCGGAGGACAGCTTCGCGCAGCTGCGTGAGACCGACCTGCTGCACGCCTTCACCAACCCGACCCAGCAGAAGGCCGCGTCACTGCCGCCGCCGCTGCCGCTGCCGCCGGTGGCCGCCAGCATCCCCAACAAGCCGCCCGCCAACTGGCCGAAATTCGACCCGACCAAGCCGGCGACCGACTTCCAGCTGCAGATGGCGCTGAAGCTGATTGCCGACATGAAGCCCGCCTCGACGACGACGGCGGCAAACTGACAAAGTTTTTTGGGGCCGCTGGCGCGCCGATGAGCAAGCAGCCTTGCTGCTGTCTCTCAATCGGCCCGCCCAGCGCGGCTCAAAAAAAGCGGCGAAAACGCCGGGGCGGAAGCAACCAAGTTGCCACCACCCCAGACGTTCTGTGGCCCTTTTTGAAAAAAGGGCCACGCCCCAAAAACTTTTGCATATTTTAGGTGAGACGCCGCGATGACCGAGAAATCCTCCCTGCCCTATCGGCTCAATGTCGGCGTTGTGCTGTTCTCGCGAGACGGGCGCGTTTTCGTCGGCAAGCGCAAGAACTACCCCGATGCCTGGCAGCTGCCGCAAGGCGGCGTCGATGAGGGGGAGGATCTGCGCGCGGCGGTGCTGCGCGAAATGAAGGAAGAGATCGGCACCGACAAGGCCGAGATCGTCGCCGAGCATCCGGACTGGCTGGTCTATGACCTGCCGCCGGCGCTGATCGGGGTTGCCTGGAAGGGCAAATATCGCGGCCAGCGGCAGAAATGGTTCGCGCTGCGCTTCACCGGGCGCGACGAGGATATCGACCTCACCGCCGATGCCCATCCGGAATTCGAGGATTGGCGCTGGGTGAAACTATCCGAGCTGCCGGCCCTTGCGGTGGCCTTCAAGCGCGACATCTATGAGACGCTGGCGCGGGATTTCGCATCCCTCGCCGGCTGAACCGCCCGCCAGACCACCGCCAGCCAGAACAAGGATCACCCGCCGATGATGACCCTCACCGCCGCCGACGGCCATAAATTCCACGCCTACGAAGCCGGCAACGTCAACGCCAAGCGCGGGCTTGTGGTCGTGCAGGAGATTTTCGGCGTGAACCAGCATATCCGCAATGTCGCCGAGCGCCTGGCCGGGTTCGGCTACCGGGTGCTGGCGCCGGCGATGTTCGATCGCGTCACACCTGGCATCGAGCTGGGCTATGACCAGGAGGGCATCGCCCAGGGCCGCGCGCTGATGCAGCAAGTGCCCCCCGAACAGGCGCTGCTGGACCTGCAGGCGACCGCCGCCGCCTTCGGCGAGGGCGAACCTGTGGGCATCATCGGCTATTGCTGGGGCGGCAGCCTGGCCTGGGACGCGGCGACGCGGACCAAGGGCTTCAAGGCCGCCAGCTGCTGGTATGGCGGCGCCATTGCCGCCAGCAAGGACGCCAAGCCCAATTGCCCGGTGCAGATGCATTTCGGCACCGAGGATCACGGCATTCCGATGAACGACGTGCAGGCGATCAAGGCGGCGCAGCCGGGGGCGGATGTGTTCGTCTATGAAGGCGCGCAGCACGGCTTTGGCTGCGAGGCCCGGGCCAGCTATAGCCGCAAGGATTGGGAGCTGGCGGAGCTGCGGGCTCTGGCGTTTTTCGCCGAACATCTGCGCTGAGATCTCCTGCGTCGTAGAAGCGGCCGCCCTGGCGCCAGGGCGGCCGTCATGTCATTGATCCTTCTCGCATGGCCGGTTTGACAGATCGCCCTGGGATGGCATGATTTTCTTGCCAATGTAAGCGTTGCCTTAAATATTCGAGACCATTCGTCAGCCGAGAAGGATTGACCGCCCATGGACATGCTCTCCGATCCCAAACGCCCGCATCGCCGCCCGCTGGACCCGATCGCGCCGGTCGCCCGGCCGAAGGGTTGCGATGTGGTCGGGCTGGTGCTGCAAGGTGGCGGCGCGCTGGGGGCGTATCAGGCGGGCGTCTATCAGGCGCTGCATGAGGCCGGGCTGGAGCCGGACTGGGTGGCGGGGGTGTCCATCGGCGCCGTGAACTCCGCCATCATCGCCGGCAACAAGCCCGAGCACCGGCTGGAGAAGCTGGAAAAATTCTGGATGGATATCACCGCCCGGGACCCCTACACCACCTGGTTCGAGGGCGATAATGCCCGCAAGCTGCGCAATGGGCTTTCGGCCATGCATGGCATGTTTTTCGGCCAGCCGGGCTTCTTCCGCCCGGTGCCGGCCTCGGGCTTCTTCGCCCCGCGCGGGGCGCGCTTCGCCACCGCACTGTACGATACCGCGCCCCTGCACCGCACGCTGGAAAAGCTCGCGGATTTCAAGCTGATCAATGAAGGCCAGATCCGCCTCGCGGTGGGGGCGGTGAATGTCGAGACGGCGAATTTCGTCTATTTCGACAATGCCGAGCGCGATCTGGAGCCCGAGCACATCATGGCCTCCGGCGCGTTGCCGCCGGGGCTGCCGATGGTCCGGATCGGGCGCCACCATTACTGGGATGGCGGGCTGGTCTCCAACACCCCGCTGCAGCATCTGCTGGATAATATCGGCTCGCAGAACCTGCTGGCCTTCCAGGTGGATCTGTTCTCCGCCCGCGGCGAGGTGCCGCGCGACATGCCGGAGGTTCTGGCCCGGCAGAAGGACATTCAGTACTCCTCGCGCACCCGCACCACCACCGACCATTTCCTGCAGACCCACCGGCTGAAACAGGCTTTGCGCGACGCGCTGGGCAAGGTGCCGGATAATGAGCTGACCAGCGAGCAGAAGCAGATGAAATCCGATCTGCGCCAGCTGCCCGAGATCAACATCATGCAGTTGATCTACCAGCAGAAAGCCTATGAGGGGGATGCGAAGGATTACGAGTTCAGCCGCATCTCCATGAAGGAGCATTGGCGCTCGGGCTATTACGACACCCGCAACACGCTGAACCATGGCGACTGGTTCAGCTTTACCGGGGAGCCCGGCATTCGCTCTTACGATCTGCACCGGGTGGGCGAATAGGGGGCCCCTCTTGCCTGCGCGGCACCGGCCATGGCAACCAAGACGCCCGGTGCAGCGTAGGAGTCGGCCGCGTTGAGTAGTGACCTGTTCGAGACCATCCCCGCCAAGGACAGCTATGGCGCGAAGGATATCGAGGTGCTGGAGGGGCTGGAGCCCGTCCGCCGGCGGCCTGGCATGTATATTGGCGGCACGGATGAGAACGCCCTGCACCATCTGGCCGCCGAAATTCTCGACAATTCCATGGACGAGGCGGTGGCCGGCCATGCCAGCACCATCGAGATGCGGCTGGATGAGGGCAACCAGCTCACCATCCGTGATAATGGCCGGGGCATCCCGGTCGATCCGCATCCGAAATTCAAGACCAAATCCGCGCTGGAGGTGATTTTCACCACGCTGCATTCGGGTGGCAAATTCTCGGGCAAGGCCTATGCCACCTCAGGCGGGCTGCACGGCGTGGGCTCCTCGGTGGTGAACGCGCTCTCCTCAAGCTTCACCGCCGAGGTGGCGAAGGACCGCAAGCTGTACCGCCAGAGCTATGTGCGGGGCGTGCCGCAGACCAGGCTGGAGGAAGTGGGCGCGGCCCAGAACCGGCGCGGCACCAGCATCGGCTTCGTGCCGGATACCGAGATTTTCGGGAGCCTGAGATTCTCCCCCGCCCGGCTGTTCAAGCTCTGCCGCTCGAAAGCTTATCTGTTCCGGGGGGTGAAGATCCGCTGGAGCTGCGATCCCAGCCTGCTGAAATCCGACTCGGAGGTGCCGGCCGAGGCGGAGCTGCATTTCCCCGGCGGTTTGCGCGATTCGCTGGCGGCCGAGCTGGGCGCCGCCCCGCTGGTGCTCCCCGAGATCTGGGCCGGAGAGGCGAAATTCGCGCCGATCGGCGGCCAGGAGCAGGGCAAGCTGGAATGGGCCCTGGCCTGGCTGGAACAGGGCGAGAGCAGCGTCGATACCTATTGCAACACCGTGCCCACCCCGCTGGGCGGCACCCATGAGGCCGGAATGCGCGCCGCCCTGCTGAAGGGCCTGCGCGCCTGGGCTGAGACGCGCGGCAATAAGCGCGGGGCGGCGATCATCGCCGAGGACGTGTTCGGGGGCTTGCGCGCCAAGCTCTCGCTCTTCATCCGCGATCCGCAATTCCAGGGCCAGACAAAGGAGAAGCTGACCACCCAGGAAGCCACGCGGCTCACCGAGACCTCGCTGCGCGACCGGTTCGACCATTATCTCGCCGGCGACCCGGCCAATGCCGATAATCTCTTGGCCTATGTGGTGGACCGCGCGGAAGAGCGCATCCGCCGCAAGGAGTTGAAGGACACGCCGCGCAAATCCGCCACAAGGCGGCTGCGCCTGCCCGGCAAGCTGGCCGATTGCGCCACGGAAAGCGCCGAGGGCACCGAGATCTTTCTGGTCGAGGGCGATTCCGCCGGCGGCTCCGCCAAGCAGGCGCGCAATCGCAACTCCCAGGCGATCCTGCCGCTGAAAGGCAAGATCCTGAATGTCGCCTCCGCCTCGGTGGAGAAGCTGAAGCAGAATCAGGAGCTGAAGGATCTGATCGAGGCGCTGGGCTGCGGCACCGGCACCGCTTTCAACCGCGCCAATCTGCGTTATGAGCGCATCATCATCATGACCGATGCGGATGTGGACGGCGCGCATATCGCCTCGCTGCTGATGACGTTTTTCTATCGCGAGCTGCCGGAGCTGATCCGCCACGGCCATGTCTATCTGGCGCAGCCGCCGCTCTATCGGCTGACGCAAGGGGCAAAGAGCATCTATGCGATGGACGATGCCGCGCGCGAAAAGCTGATGAAAAACTTCAAGCCCGGCAGCAAGGTGGAAATCAGCCGCTTCAAAGGGCTTGGCGAAATGCCCCCCGCGGTGCTGAAGGAAACCACGATGGACCCAGCCAAACGCACGCTGCTGCGCATTGTCGCGGCCCCTGAGGCGCGGGCGGAAACCTCGACGCTGGTGGATAGTTTGATGGGCAAGCGCCCGGAACTGCGCTTTCAATTCATCCAGGAAAACGCGGGGAAGGTGGAAGAGCTGGATATCTGATCAAACGCCGCTGGTCGCAACCGGGACGGCTTCGCACCTGTCCCGTTATGGGACGCTTTATGTGGCGTCAGCTTTTGAAATTCACTTCGTAAAGCGTGGTGTCGGTTTCAAACCAGGCTTCGTGCCAGGCATTGGCCTCGAAATGAATCACCACGCCAGGGCGAAGCGCGATCTCGCCCGATTCGCAAACCAGCCTGCCCTGCCCTTCGGAGATCAGCACGAACTGCTCGAAATCATGGGCGTGGCGCGCGGCATGGGTGCCGGCTTTCACCGCCACGCGTTTCAAATCGCCCCCCGCCCCGGGGATCAAGCGGCGATCCGCCTTCGCATCGCCATAAGGTGCGACATCGTTCCAGGCATAATGCAAGGTTTTCGGCATCTTCATCCCCCGGTGCAGCGCATAAAAAAACCCGGACCAGGTCCGGGTTTCTTTATCGCAAATGCAGGTGCGATCAGACCAGCTTCTTCAGCGTCGGGGAGGCCTTGAAGCGCACGGTCTTGCCGGCCTTCACCTTGATCTCCTCGCCTGTGCGCGGGTTCACGCCCTTGCGCGCCTTGGTCTTGCGGACGGTGAAGGTGCCGAAGGACGGCAGGGTGAACTTGCCGTTCTTCTTCATTTCCTTAACGATCGCTTCGATCAGAACGGTAGCCGTACGGTTGGCGGCAACGCCGGTGATCTCGGCAGTTTCCTGAATGACCTCGGCAATGAACGCTTTTGACATTATACGCGCCTTTTCCTGTTGATCGGTCTGGCCGGAACGTCCGCGACCGAAGATTCTATGTTCAAACCAGGGACTCTTTGAATTTGCCCGGCTGGATGCGAAATATCTAGCCTTGGCCTGCGGAAAAGACCAGCCTTAAACCCCCTCGGGAGAAAGGTTTTTTCAAAAAAAGCGTGGCGCTGCGTCGCAAAAAATCGTTGCCACACGAAGCAATGCAGATTCGGCCGGGTTCAGAGGGGAGGGAAAATGGTGCCCAGAGCCGGAATCGAACCAGCGACACTGCGATTTTCAGTCGCATGCTCTACCAACTGAGCTATCTGGGCCCTTGGTCCAGGCTGCCTAACCGATTAGGCCGCCCCGATCAAGTTCGCTGGTGCTGTCACTGGGAATTGAACCCAGGACCTCTTCATTACCAATGAAGTGCTCTACCCCTGAGCTATGACAGCGAAACCCGCGAAGGTGCGGCGCTTCCTAGCTTGTTGCCGTTGGGCCTGCAAGTCCCGCGATGGAAGTTTTTCCGTCATCATCCGCTCCGGGTATATTTTCCTGTGGAAAATCCGCATCCTAGCCTCTGGTAATGCGGCCCGGCTGTCGGAAAACCGCCAGTTTGGGCCGATCCGGCGATCAACGTGAAAAAGGCCGGCGGGGCGCCCCGCCGGCCAGATCACAGACATGCCGGCCCGAATCGCGCCCTCAGGCGGCGCTGCGCGCCCGCAGGGCGCGCGGCAGCTGGCGGGCGGATTTCACCCGAGGCAGCGCCATCTCGCGGGCCTGGGCCGGTGCCGGGCGCTCATGCCAGTTATCGAAGGCGAAAACCGACACCTGATCCAGGAAGCTCTCCGCCGGCAGCCCTTCGGCCAGCAGCAGCGCATGGTCGGCAAGCTCGACATGGTAATAGCAGAAACGCTCCGGCAGATTCGTCTCACGCCGGATGCTGGCGCCGTTGACCAGGGCGCCGGCCTGCACCAGAACGCCATCCAGCAGCAGCGCATGGTCCGGCGAGAGCAGCAGGTCGCGCCAGGGCAGCCCATTGCCGAGGGCACCGGCGGTGATGCGCACGGGCAGCACCCGCAACCGGTCGGCAAAGCGGCTGGCGATGGTCTGCACCCCCACCCAGCTCACCGGCGCCACCCGGCCATCATGGCAGAGCACCAGATCTCCTGCCCGCAGCATCTCGACCGCGACACCGCCGGTGGGGGTGGCGATTTCGGTCCCGGCCATGAAGCAATAGGCCGCCGCGCCGCCAGTGCTGAGATCCCAGTTATACGGCTGTGGATCGTTGGCGCCGCTGGAGACGTTGACGGTAATCGGCGTGCCAAATGGCAGCCAGGGCGTGGTGGAGAACAGGAAATATTGCTGGGTCGTCGCGTCCTCGAACACGAAGCCGATCACCTTGCCGTTGCCGGTTTCGCTGGCGGTGCCGATATAGACCTGCGTGTCGGTCTGGCCGACGATGAGGAAATTTTCCCCGCCATATAAAATCGGCGAGCTGGTGAGGGAAACCACCTGCTGCGTCTGTAGCGAAAATGGCAGACCAACCGAGACGCTACTGCCCCCATCGTCGCCGCTCAGCAGATAAAACGGGAATAGGTTTTCAGATGGGTTGGGTGGTGTTTGATCGTCTGTGTCGCTTCCACCCCAACCGTCTGTATCGTTTCCCCCCCAGCCGTTTGTGTCGGTTCCATCCGTCATCACGAAGCTCCTCTTATAAATTAGACGAGTTCGTGTTAATTTTTTAACAGATGTTATGAAATGATTTTCTTTGCTTTGTCGCAACAAGCTTAGGTTAAAGGAAATTTTCCTGTTTGCTCAGCTCACGAAATAGTGAAGGCGGGATGTAGGCGCGGTGATCAGCCCGCAAACAAACCGCAGGCCGTTCATTTTTTTCGACATTTGGGCGTCAGGCAGCGTTAGTTCAGCTTAGCCGGGCGAACTGCGCGCCACTTTGTTGCAACGCCGCAAGCCCGGCGGCGATGCCAGCCCCGCTGGCGCGTTTGGGCTGGTTGATATGGCCTTCGATCACATCGCCATCCCGCGCCGCCTCGATCCGCGCCTGCACGATGGCGGCCGGCAGCCCGGCGCCTTCATCGGAATTCAGCGAATAACCGGCCACGCGCACGCCCAGCGCCTCGATCCGCGGCACCATCGAGGGGGTGTAGAGCCCGGCGGCCCCGCGATACCATTGCGGCACCCGCCCGGTGGCCTGGGTGATGGCCAACGCCCCGCCATTGATCTCGGCCTGGATCGCGGGCCAGCTCCCGGCCACCTCCAGCCCGTAGACGCGCCTGGTGCCCAGGATCGGCGGCAGATGCCGCGCGCCATGGTTTTCCAGGGTGAAGATGTCCTTGTGCTGGAGGAAATAGGCCAGCCCCTCCGGGTTCATCCGCATCCAGACGGCGGTGACGAAGATGGTGGCCGGGATGCGGCGCTCGACCAGAACCGGGGCGATCCGCATGTCAAAATGGCCGGGGCAACAATCCAGCGTCACCGCCACACGGCGCGGGCCGGATTGTGGTTGCAGCCGCAGCACCGGCTCCACCAGACCTTCTTTATCGAACGGCCCCAGCGCCAAGGGGGCCGCCAGCCCGGCAAAGAGCAGCTGGCGGCGGTTCAGCCCATCACCGCAAAGGCCGCACATATCAGGCCTTGAGCACGCGGCCGGCGACAACCTCAAGACGCTTCAGCGCCTCCGGGTCGCGCGCCTCGGGGGCGGTGATCAGCGCGTAGGTCAGCGCGGTGTCGCAGCCATGCGCGCAGGCACTGCGCGGTGCGGCCAGGCGGGGGAGCACGTCCTTCACCAGGGCGCGGGCCTTGTCGGCATTGCCGAGCAGCACCTTCACCACCTGGTCGACGGTGACGGCGTCATGGTCCTCGTGCCAGCAATCATAATCGGTGACCATGGCGACTGTGGCGTAATCGATCTCCGCCTCGCGGGCGAGCTTGGCCTCGGGCATATTGGTCATGCCGATCACCGCGCAGCCCCAGCTGCGGTACAGGTTGCTCTCCGCCAGGGTGGAGAATTGCGGGCCTTCCATCACCAGATAGGTGCCGCCGCGCGTATGCGGCAGGTCCAGCGCCTTCAGGCTGGCTTCCAGCGCATCGCCCAGGCGCCCGCAGACCGGATGCGCCATCGACACATGCGCGACGCAGCCCGGGCCGAAAAAGCTCTTCTCGCGGGCGAAGGAGCGGTCGATGAACTGGTCGACGATGACGAAATGCCCCGGCGGCAGTTCCTCTTTCAGCGAGCCGACGGCGGAGAGGGAGAGAATGTCGGTCACCCCCAGCGATTTCAGCGCATGGATGTTGGCGCGGTAATTCAGCGCCGTCGGCGTGGTCTTGTGGCCGCGCCCGTGGCGGGGCAGGAACACCACCTTCTGGCCATGGAAGGAACCGACGAGGAGCTCGTCAGAGGGATCGCCCCAGGGGGTTTCGACCTTGACCCAGCTGGTGTCTGTCAGACCGTCGATATTATACAGCCCCGACCCGCCAATGATGCCGATGACCGTCTGCTTCGTCTCACCCATAGCGCCACTCCAAAAAATCAAACGTTTTTGGTGCCGCCCCGTCCCGATGACGGAGCGGCAAAGCCGCGTAGTCTGAATCGGGACGGCCAGCAACAGGCCAAAAAGCTGCGAAAAAAATGCCGCCTTTTTGAAAAAAGGCGGCACCCAAAAACGTCTATAAATATATTCAGCTCTTACGCAACCTTGCGCTTTTCCTGGTAAGGCGGGCGCTTCGGCTTGATCTTGCGCACCTGCATATCCGGATGGCGGGCCGGCTTCTTCACCGGCATCGCCTGGCGTGGACGCTCGCCGCCCGCCACCTTCATCTTGATGCCGGTCAGCTTCTCGATCTGAGTGAGATAAGGCAGCTCGGTCGCGTCGCAGAACGCCACCGCCACGCCATCCGCGCCGTTGCGCGCGGTGCGGCCGATGCGGTGCACATAGCTCTCCGGCTCATTCGGCAGCTCGAAATTGATCACGTGCGAAACCGCATTCACATCGATGCCGCGCGCCGCGATATCGGTGGCGACCAGAGCGCGCACCTCACCGGCCTTGAACGCATCCAGGGCGCGCTGGCGCTGGTTCTGGCTGAGATTGCCATGCAGGGCGGCGGCCGAGATCTTGGAGCTGTTGAGCATCAGCGCCACGCGGTCGGCGCCGCGCTTGGTGCGGGTGAACACCACGGTTTTGGAGAATTCCGGCTGGTGCAGCAGCTTGATCAGCAGGTTGCGCTTCTCCGGCCCTTCGGCGAAATACACGCTCTGCTCGATGCGCGACGGGGTGGAGGCCACCGCCTCGATTTCCACGCGCACCGGCTCACGCAGCAGGCCATTGGCGAGCTTGGCGATTTCGGCCGGCATGGTGGCGGAGAACAGAGCCGACTGGCGGCGCGCCGGCAGCACGTTCACCACCTTGCGGATATCCGGCATGAAGCCGAGATCCAGCATACGGTCAGCCTCGTCCAGCACGAAGAACTGACACTGGTCGATCACCAGCTCGCGGGTGTTCATCAGATCCACCACGCGGCCGGGGCAGCCGACGACGATGTCCGCACCGCGCATCATGCGCTGCACCTGGCCGAAGCGGCTGACGCCGCCCACGATCAGCACCGTGCGCAGGCCAAGCCCGGCGGCGAATTTCTTGATCTCCTGCTCGATCTGCACCGCAAGCTCACGGGTGGGGGCCAGCACCAGAGCGCGAGTCGAGAAGCGCTTGCTGTGCAGGCGGTCGGTCATCGCGTTGATCATCGGCAGGGCGAAGGCGGCGGTTTTGCCGGTGCCGGTCTGGGCGATGCCCAGAACGTCGCGCCCGGCCAGCGCGTGGGGAATGGCCTTCGCCTGGATGGGGGTGGGCTTGATGAAGCCCGCCGCCGTCAATGCGCCCAAAATCGGGGAAGCCAGGCCAAAACTCTCAAAGGTCAAATCAGTCAAAACAAACATCTCCACCGCCGAAGGCCCATGCCCTGGCGGTCAATGTCCGGTATCCCATGCGCGAATCTGGAAAAGGACGGTGCAAAACAGCCCGTAAAGGGCGTCCCCGCCCCGTATAAAGCCTGTGCCACCATGTCTCGTTCGCGCCATGGCGGCAGGTAAGTATCCCTTAGCCTTGCCGGCCAAGGCGACGCAAGCCCAGCCTTTGCAAAGCTGTGTCGCGTTGCACAAAAAACCCTCCCGCTGCACAGCGGGAGGGTCAATTCATGGCATCAAGCTCGTGTGCCTACGAGTCTTAATCCCCAGCCGCCGGGTGCATCACCGGGGCCTTCATCGGCTTGACGGCGGGGGCGGCGACCAGCTTGGGCGCCTTGGCCGGAAGGGCGGCCAGGATGGAGACGCCGACCGAGGCCAGATAAGGCATCGACTGGGTGAACAAAACCGCCACCCACAGCTTGGTCTCCAGCGTCGCCCAGTGATGGCCAAAGCCGACACCCAGCGCCGCACCCCAGGTCAGAGCCAGGATCACCAGCTCCTCGCGGGCCATCACCAGACCCTGGACCAGGGCCGGGGCGTTCTCCATCTTCGGCGTGCGCAGGAAGGGCAGCGAGTTGGTGAACAGGCCTTTCCACACCGCCTTGCCGATCGAGTGGCTCAGCGCCAGCCCGGCGACCGCCGCGCCCACCCGGTCCCAGAAGCCGCAAGGCACGCGGCTCTTATAGAGGGCCAGGATCTGCACGATCTTAAAGCCGAACAGGAAGATCGAGGGCAGCATGAACAAAGCGATCGGGAATTCAAACCGCACCGGATCCAGGATCAGCCCCAGCGACCAGACCAGACCCATGGCCAGGAAGGCGATGCCCAGCGCGTCGCCGAACCAGGGCAGCCAGCCGGTGATGAAGTGCCAGCGCTGGCCGGCGGTCAGCTCCTTGTTGAAGGGGTTGAACAAAGCCGCCGCATTGCCGCGAACAATCCGCATCGCGCCATAGGCCCAGCGGTAACGCTGCTTGCGGAAGGCGTTGTAATCGTCCGGCATCACGCCCTTGCCGAAGCTCTTCTTGGAATAGACCGCCTCGTACCCGGCGCGGAACAGGCGCAGACCCAGCTGGCTGTCCTCGCAGATGCACCATTCGGCCCAGCCATTTTCGTTCTGCAGCGCCTCCTTGCGGATCAGCGTCATGGTGCCGTGCTGGATGATCGCGTTGCGCTCATTGCGGGTGACCATGCCGGTATGGAAGAAGCCGGCATATTCCCAGAACATCATGCGCTTGAAGATCGAACCGTCATTATCCCGGTAATCCTGCGGGGACTGGGTGAAGCCCACCGCCGGGTCGTCGAAGGCCGGGGCCATCGAGCGCAGCCAGTCCGGCTCGACCAGATAATCGCTGTCGATCACGCCGATCACCTCGGCATCCGGGGCGGTCTCACGCAGGGCGAAATTCAGCGCGCCGGCCTTGTAGCCTTTATACTTGCCCAGGGTGAAGAAGCGGAATTTCGGCCCCAGCCGGGCGCAATGCTCGGCCACCGGCTCCCAGACAGCCGGGTCCATGGTGTTGTTGTCGATCACCAGAACCTCGAAGCGGTCATAGTCCAGCGCGGCCAGGCTATCGAGCGTCTGCTTCACCATGTGCGGCGGCTCGTTGCAGATCGGCAGATGGATGGAAACCTTCGGCAGCTTGGCGCCAGCCGGGGCCGGCATCGGTTCAAAATGCCGCTTGGCGATACGGCCGAAGATGGTCTCGACCAGATCGAAACTGTCCGCGATCAACAGGAAGAGCAGCAGCCCCTGCCCCAGCGCCAGCCCGCTCCACACCGCGGCAGCCCCCAGCGAGAGATAAGTCTGGCCCATATACATCAGCAGCATCGCCAGCGTCGCGGTGAAGCCTTCCACCAGAGCCGCGAAGAGCAGCTTGCCGGTGAAGCGGATATCCGGGCGGCGGGAGAGCAGCGCCATGGTGGCGAGCAGGCTGGCCAGCGCCGCGCCGGCGGCGTACCAGATCCATTCCGGGTGATTCCAGACCGGGCCGGTCAGCGACCATTTCTGGTGGCGGCCCAGCGTGAACATACCCCAGTAACCGGCGGCACGGCCTTCAAAGCTGGTCTTCCAGGGCTGGTCGAAGGCTTCCATCACGAAGTAATCGAGATGCTTCTGCTGCGCCAGATTGAAGAAATCGCGCAGGAAGCGGGCCTGGTTGATGTTGTTGGCGCGCGCCGCGCCGATATCGATACCGTCCGACGGCCAGCCGATTTCGCCGATCACGATCTTCTTGTTTGGGTACATCTTATGCACCGCCTCATAGCGGTTCATGCTGTCCTGCACGGCGATCTTCTCCGGCACACCTTCCCAGTAGGGCAGCAGATGCACGGTGATGAAATCGACCGAATTGGCCAGCTCGGGATGCTTCAGCCAGACATGCCAGGGCTCGGCGGTGGAAACCGGCACATGCACCTGCTTCTCGACCGAGCGGATCTCGGAGACCAGCTCCGGCACGCTCTGGTCGCCACGCAGGATGGTCTCGTTACCGACCATCACCTGCTTCACGTCCGGGTTGGCGTTCGCCACCTGCACGACCTTCGCCAGCTCCTTGGCGTTGGCCTCGGGGTGACGGTCCAGCCAGGCGCCGAGCGTGACATTCAGCCCCATGCCCTGCGCCAGCGCCGGGATCTGCCCGAGATCGCCCTCGACCGTGTAGGTGCGGATATTGTGGGTGTGCTTGGCCGCCAGCGCCAGATCGGACTTGATCTGTGCCGTGGTCGGGTAATCGCCGGTCTGCGGGCTCTCGCCTTTATGGAAGGGCGAGAAGGCGAAGCCGCCGATCTCGCCGGTATAGGGCGCGATATTCGTCGCCGGGCGGTTGATGCCGGCCCAGATCCCGAACGCGACCACACCGACGCCGATGGCGGCTGCCCATGAGCTGGGGGACGCCCAGCCCTTGCGGGCCTTGCGGGTGGAGATCAGCGCCGTCTGGCGGCGAATTTGCGACTGGTACGTCATGGCGGTGTCCAAGCGATGTCCAAGCTGCGTCCCGGGAAAATCCCCGGATCGACAGCCAATATGATCGTCCAGTGCGGCAGGTGCTGGGCGCGAATGTGGCCCAACTAAGGCAAACAAAATTTAATCTTGTAACCAGATGTAGGAAGGATTTGTTCAAATTTTCCTTCTTTTGAAGGCTTTGTCTGGACAGCTTCACTTACGCTTTCAACAGCGCTCCCACCTTCATGGCATAATCGCGTCGGCTGCCATTCCGCGCTAGAAGCGGGCCATGCCTTTGATCGTGCAAATCCTGATTCTCGTGCTTCTGGTGGTTCTCAACGGCGCCTTCGCGCTGGCGGAGCTGGCGCTGGTCTCCTCGCGCCGGGCGATGCTGACATTGATGGAGCGCCAGGGGCTGCGCGGCGCCACCAAGGCACGGATGCTGGCGGATGACCCGCAGAGCTTCCTGCCCACCACCCAGTTCGGCATCACTCTGGTCGGCATCCTCACCGGTATGTTCGGCGGCGACCAGCTGGGCGAGCGCATGCAGGGGCCGCTGCGGCATGTGCCCTATATCGCACCTTATGCCGGGCCGGTCGGCGTCGTCGTCACAGTTCTCATCATCACCTATCTCACCTTGGTGTTTGGCGAGCTGGTACCCAAGCAGCTGGGGCTGCGCCACCCGGAACGGCTGGCGGTGGTGGTGGCCGGGCCGGTCTCGGTGCTGGCGAAACTCGCCGCCCCGGCAATCTGGCTGCTGAGCCGCACCACGGACCTCGTGCTGCGGCTGTTCGGCCCCACCCAGGAGGATAGGCGCGGCGTTTCCGAAGAAGAGCTGAAGGCGATGCTGGTGGAAGGCGCCGAAACCGGCGTGCTGGAGACCGAGGAGCGCGACATTATCGAACGCGTGCTGCGCCTGGCCGACAAGCCGGTGCGCGCGATCATGACGCCGCGCACCGAAATCGTCTGGATCGACCGCTCCGCCGGACGCGAGGACATCATCGCCCGGCTGCGCGCCGCGCCGCATTCCCGCTTCGTGGTGTGCGACGGCTCGGTCGATAACGTCACCGGCATCATCCTGGCCAAGGATGTGCTGGACCGCGTGCTGGGCAAGCAGGACGGGCCGATCATCTCCTCCGTGCTGCGCCAGCCGATGGCGATCCCGGACTCGGTCTCGGCCTTGGACGCGCTGGAGCGGCTGAAGGCGGATGCGCTGGGCATGGCGCTGGTGTTCGATGAATATGGCAGCTTCGAGGGCGTGGTGACGGCGGCGGACGTGCTGGAGGCGATCGTCGGCGACGCCGAGGATACCGGCCCCTCCTCCTATATCGAGCCGCCGGCGGACAGCGCCTATGAGCTGGACGGGCTGACCCCGGTGGACGAGATCAAGGCCAGGCTGCATCTGCCGGACCTGCCGAGCGAGGGCAGCTATCACACGCTGGGCGGGCTGATCCTGGCGCTGCTGCTGCGCCCGGCGGCGAAGGGCGATGCGATTTTGTTCGGCGGCTGGAAGTTTGAAGTGACGGAGATGGATGGGCGGCGGATTGAGCGGGTGCGGGTGACGAAGGAAGTGGCGGAAAATTCC
>NZ_JH976207.1:487283-537020 GCF_000306035.1 Acidocella sp. MX-AZ02 | reverse complement strand
AAAAGGGTCGGAAAACGTTTGGGGTGGTGGCTACGTCGTCGTCACCACCCCCAGCGTTTCGCAGCCCTTTTTGAAAAAAGGGCTGCCCCCCAAAAACTTTTGCAACTTATCCTAAGGCGACTTCCACTGCCCGGGCCACACGCAGCACCACGTCATCGCGATAAAGCGGTGCGGCAATCTGCACCGATGTCGGCAAGCCCGCAGCGTCCACGCCCATCGGCAGCGACAAGGCCGGTTGCCGCGTCAGGCTGAACAGCATCGTCCAGCTCGCCCAATGCTGCAGCAGCGCCTCCACCGCATCGCCATACGCGGCATCCACAGGCGGCGCGCCATGCGGTACGGCCGGGCAGAGAATCGCGTCCACCTCAAGCATCGCCATCGCATGCGCCGCCTCCACCCGCCCGGCTTCCGCCGCCAGCAGCTCCAGCCCCGGCACCTGCATGTAACGCTCCGCCAGCGCCAGCAGCCCGGAATCGACCAGCCCCAGCCGCGCCTGCGGCACCGCGGCGACGGTTTTCGCCAGCCCCGCCCCCCACAGCGTGGAGAAGATGGCACCACTATCGGGCAATGCCGGGTCGATCTCGACAATCCGCGCCCCCTGTCCGGTCAGGATCGCGACCGCCTCCTCCACCGCGCCCCAGGCGGCTTCATCCGCCGGCGCATCAAAGCCGGGGTGGCGCAGAATGCCGATGCGCAGGCCCTTCACCCCGTCCTCCAACCCGGCGCCAAAATCGCGAGCTGGCTCCGGCAGGGAGAACGGGTCGGCCTTCTCGAACCCCGCCAGCACGGAAAGCAGCAATGCCGCATCGCGCACCGAACGCGTGATCGGCCCCGCCACCGCCAGCGGGCCGAAGGCGCCCAGCTTCCATTGCGGCACCCGCCCGAAGCTCGGCTTCAGCCCGACCACGCCGCTCCAGGCGGCGGGAATGCGAATCGAGCCGCCGCCATCCGTGCCGACATGCAGCGGCCCGAAAAACGAGCCCGCCGCCGCCGCCGCCCCGGCCGAGGAGCCGCCCGGCGTATGCGCCACATTCCAGGGGTTGCGGGTGATGCCGTTGAGCGGGTTATCGCCTGGGCTTTTCCAGCCGAATTCCGTGCTGGTGGTTTTGCCGATAATCACCGCCCCGGCCGCGCGCAGCCGCGCCACCAGGGGGGCATCCTGCGCCACCGGCGCCGGATCGGTCGTCTTGCTGCCACGCCGCGTCGGCAGGCCGCGCACATCGATCAGATCCTTCACCGTCACTGGCACACCTTCCAGCGCCCGCGCCTGCCCTTCCTGCCAGCGCGCCGTGCTCTCGCGCGCCGCATCCAGCGCGGCACTGTTCAGCGTGGCGAAGGCGTTGATCTCGGGATTGCGCCGGGCAATCCGCTCAGTCACACCTTGCAGCGCCTGTAGCGGCGTGAGCGCGCCGGATTTGTAGGCGTCCAGCAGCTCACCGGCATCCAGAACCGGGGCGTCATTCACATCCATGGCGGCACCGGCAGGTTCTTGGCGCGCAAAAACTCCGGATTGAACAGCTTGCTCTGATAGCGCGCCCCGCCATCGCACAGCACGGTCACGATGGTGTGCCCCGGCCCCATCGCCTTCGCCACCCGGATCGCCGCGGCGACATTGATGCCGGCCGAGCCGCCGATGGAGAGCCCCTCATGGATCATCAGGTCATAAACCTGCTCCAGCGCCTCCGGATCGGGGATTTTCACCGCATCGTCGATCGGCGCACCATTCAGGTTCTCCGGCACCCGGGACTGGCCGATGCCCTCGGTGATCGAGGAGCCGGTGACGGTGAGATCGCCCGATTTCACCCAGCCATAGAGCCCGCTCCCCTCCGGGTCCGCCAGCACGATTTTCACCCCTGGCTTGCGCTCCTTCAGCGCCAGCGCCACCCCGGCCAGCGTGCCGCCGGTGCCGCAGGCGCAGGTGAAGGCGTCGATCTTGCCCCCCGTCTGCGCCCAGATTTCCGGGCCGGTGGTGGCGCGGTGGCCCTCGCGATTGGCCAGATTATCGAACTGGTTGGCCCAGACCGCGCCCATCTCCTCGGCCAGGCGGCGCGAAACATGCACGTAATTCCCCGGATCCTTGAAGGGTTTGGCCGGCACCAGCCGCAGATCCGCGCCGATCATGCGCAGGAAATCGATCTTTTCCTGGCTCTGCGTCTCCGGCATCACGATCACGCTCTTATAGCCCAGCGCATTCGCCACCAGCGTGATGCCGATGCCAGTATTGCCCGCCGTGCCCTCGACGATGGTCCCACCCGGCGCCAACAGCCCGCGCGCCTCGGCATCGCGGATGATCGCCAGCCCCGCCCGGTCCTTCACCGAGCCGCCGGGCGAGCAGAATTCCGCCTTGCCCAGTATCTCGCAGCCCGTGAGGGCGGAAGCGCGCTTGAGCCTGATGAGGGGGGTATTGCCGATCGCCCCGATCAACCCGTCCGCCACTGTTTCCATCCGTTTCCGTCCTCGCTATGGTTGGGCCCAAAAGGCTAACGCCTGGAGGGTATTATGATCGAAGATGTGGCCCCGCGACAGGTCTGGGAAGCGCTGATGAGCAATCCCGATGCGCTGCTATGCGATGTGCGCACCAATGCGGAATGGAGCTTCGTCGGCGTGCCGGAGCTGAGCCAGGCCGGCAAGCAGACATTGCTGATCCAGTGGCAGGTGTTTCCCAGCATGCAGCCCAACCCGAATTTTCTGGCCGGGCTGAGTGCGGCGCATGCGACCCATGAATCGCATATCTATTTCATCTGCCGCTCCGGTGCGCGCTCCATGGCCGCCGCCCAGGCCGCCAAGGCGGCGGGGTTCAAGCATGTGTATAATGTGAAGGATGGGTTTGAGGGCCCACCCGATGCGCGCGGCCATCGCGGCCTGGTGGCGGGGTGGAAAGCGGATGGGCTGCCCTGGAAGCAGGGGTAAGATCATAAAAAAGGCCCTGGATTTTCCAGGGCCTTTTTGTTTACGCCGCGTTGCGTCCCGCCCGCGCCAACTCCAACGGCCCGTTGAAAGACAATGTCTGGTTCGGGAATGGAATCTCGATCCTGGCCTCGTCGAAGGCCAACTTGATCGCTTCGGTGATCTCGCATTTGGTCACCCACCAATCCCCCGCCTTGGTCCAGGCGCGGAAGACGAAATCCACCGAGCTGTCCGAGAGCTGCAGAACCTTGATGAAGGGCGCAGGCTCTTTCAGTACGCGCGCATCCGCCTGCGCCAGCTCGTTCAGGATCGCGGAGGCTTTTTTCAAATCGCTGCCATAGGAAATACCGATGGTCAGGTCGATCAGGCGCGTCTGGATATTCGAATAATTGGTGATCGCCCCGGCCCAGACATCCTTGTTGGGCACCAGCACCTGCAGCCCGTCATAGGTTTTCATCTCGGTATAGAACAAGGTTACATCCAGCACCGTGCCGGCATGCGAGCCGGCACTGATATAATTGCCGATCCTGAACGGGCGAAAGACGATCAGCATGATCCCGGCTGCGAGATTGCTGAGCGTGCCCTGCAGTGCCAGCCCCACGGCGAGGCCTGCGGCACCCAGCACCGCAACCAGCGAAGCGGTTTGAATCCCGAAGCGGTTGAGCACGAAGATGAAGGCAAAGGCCAGTACCAGATAGCGCGCGATGGTGCCGAAGAAGCGGAACAGGCTTTCATCCAGATGCGGGCTCTTGCGCGCGTAGCCGACAATGTAGCGATGCAGCGCCCGCGAGCCGAGATGGGCGATTGCAAGAATGACGACAGCGTAAATCACATTCAGCAGCACGCCGATGATGCTGTTCAACGTGCTCGCGCTGAACAAAGCGGTGACCGCATGGTTGATCGTCATGGATGTCTCCTTCTGCATCTGGTCAAATCATCGCGCCGCGAGATTGCTCGCCTTCGACTTGGCGATTTCGTCAAGACGTTCAATGGGCTGAAACGAAATCGCAAAGCCCGGCTTTAATCTTCGCCTAATCGCGACCGCGTTGGAACACCACCACGCTCTCGACATTGTCCGAGAACGGGAACTGGTCGATCGGCGTTGCGGCCAGAATCTCATAGCCGGCATGGCGCAGCATGCCCGCATCCTGGGCCAGCGCGTCCGGGTTGCAACTTACATAGATGATCCGCTTCACCCCGGCCGGGGCGAGGAATTTCATCTGCGCGCCGCAGCCAGCGAAAGGCGGGTCCAGCACCACCACGTCAGCGCCTTTGAAATCCGCGCTCAGCAGCGGGCGGCGATGCAGATCGCGCCTGGCGAAGGTGACGCGCCCGGCAAGCCCGGCATCGCGCGCGGCTTTGTCAGCGGCGTAGACGGCAGGCTCGTCGCCCTCATAGGCTTCCACGCGCGAATGCGGGGCCAGAGCAAAGCTCAGCGTGCCACAGCCGGCATAGAGTTCCACCAGCCGGCTCTTGTTGCGCAGCTTCGGCAGCCCGGCCAGCATCGCCTCGATAATCGCCGCCTCGCCTTCCGGGCAGGCCTGCAGGAAGCCACCCGGCGGCGGTGTGACCGCCACCCCGGCAAAGCGCAGCACCGGCGGGCGCAGAATGATGATCGGCTCGGGCAGAGATTTCGGCTCGGCGACGCTGATGCGCGGCGCGTCATGCTCCTTGGCGAAGGCGATCAGGCGGGTACGGTCCGGCTGGGTCAGCGGCGCATCGGCGCGCAGCAATATATCCGGGCCGTTATCCAGCCAGTTGATCACCAGCGAAGCCTCGCGGCGAAAACAGTTCAGGCTGCGCAGCAAGGTGCGAAGCGGTTCCAGCAGCGCCAGGAAATCCGGCCGCAGCAAGGCGCATTCCCGCATATCGACGATTTCGGAAGAGCGCACGCGGTGCAGCCCGAGGCTGATCTCAGCCGCCTTGCGGGATGCCGCCAGATCCACCCGCCGGCGCGTGTGCAGAGGTGCGGCCATTAGCGGCGCGATCTCAGCCTGGGCATAGCCAGCGCGGCTCAAAGCGCGTTCAAGCAGTGCCCGCTTGTCGGGCTTGGCGCGGTCATCGCTGGCACAGCCACCGCAGGCGCCGAAATGAATGCAATGGGACATCATCATGAATTTCTAAAGTTTTTTGAGGTGGGTGGAGATTTTTCAAAAAATCCCCACCGCTTTCGCCGCTTTTTTGTAAAAAAGCGGCACCAAAAAACTTTTATAAATTATGCCGCGAGATCGGAGCCGTTATCTTCCGGCCCATCCGGCTCGTCATCGCCCATCGGCCGGGCTTCGTCACGGCGGCGCAGCAGCATGAAGGCGGGGATCGAGTCGCCAAAACCGCGCACGCCCGGGCCGTGATCACGCTCACCGCGCTCGCCCCGGTCGCGGTCATTGCGGTCGCGCTCACGCGGCCGGCGGTCACGCTCCGGGCGCTCGGGCCGTTCCGCGCGCTCAGGGCGCTCGGGGCGTTCCGTACGCTCCGGACGCTCGGCCGGTTTGCGCTCCTTCTCGCCATCCTTGGGCTTGGCGGCCTTGCGCTCACCACGGTCACGCTCACGGCCTTTATTATCCTTGCCGTCTTTACCGTCCTTGCCATCCCTCTTGGGCCCACGGCCCCGGCGGCGGCCATCCTCTTCGGACCACTCCACCTCATCCAGACCGGAAACCTCGATGCGCGGGATCGGATTGCCGATCAGCTTCTCCACCGCCTCCACCGCCAGCTTGTCCGCGGGCGAGGCCAGCGTATAGGCGTGGCCTTCGCGCCCGGCGCGGCCGGTGCGGCCGATGCGGTGCACATAATCCTCGGCATGGTGCGGCACGTCGAAATTGAACACGTGGCTAAGCCCGCCAATATCAATGCCGCGCGCCGCGACATCCGAGCAAACCAAGATCTTGATCTCGCCCGCCTTGAATTTCTCCAGCGTGGCAAAGCGCACGCTCTGCGGCAGATCGCCATGCAGCGCGCCGGCGGCAAAGCCATGCTTGCTCAGCGATTTGAACAGAATATCGACATCGCGCTTGCGGTTGCAGAAGACGATGGCGTTCTGCACATCCTCGGCCCGCAGCAGCCGACGCAGCGCCTCGCGCTTATCGATCTCGGAGACCAGCGCCAGCCCGGTGGTGATGGTGGTGGCCACCGAAGCCTGGCGGGAGACGGTGATCTCCTTCGGGTTGCTCAGGAAGGCATCGGCCAGGCGGCGGATTTCCGGCGCCATGGTGGCGGAGAAGAACAAGGTCTGCCGGGTGGTGGGCAGCATCGCGACGATGCGCTCGATGTCCGGGATGAAGCCCATATCCAGCATGCGGTCGGCTTCGTCGATCACCAGCACCCGCACATCGCGCAGCAACAGCCCACCGCGCTCGAACAGATCGATCAGGCGACCCGGGGTGGCGATCAGCACATCCACACCTTTGGTTAGCACCGCCTTCTGGTCGGCCATGCTCTCACCGCCGATCAACAGCGCGTGATTAAGCTTCAGATTCTTGCCGTACTGGACAAAATTTTCCGCCACCTGCAGGGCCAGCTCACGGGTCGGCTCCAGGATCAGCGAGCGCGGCATCCGCGCGCGGGCCCGCGAGCCGGCCAGGATTTCGAGCATCGGCAAGGTAAAGCCGGCAGTCTTGCCGGTGCCGGTCTGCGCCACGCCCAGCACGTCGCGCCCCATCAGCACCACCGGAATCGCCTGCGCCTGGATCGGCGTGGCGTGCACATAGCCCTTCTCCGCCAAGGCGTTCAGGATCGGCTCGGACAGACCCAGCGAGGCGAAGTCCGGCTTCTCTTCCGGCGCGGGCGCGGGATCAGCGATGCGCGCCTCCAGCTCGGCGGGCAGCTCAGCGTTGGGGTCTTGATGGTCGTCTTGTGTGTCGGACAAAAATAGCGTCTCTCGTGGTCGGGGGCGCAAGCCTGCGCCCGTGGTCGGGGCGCAAGCATGCGCCGAGCGCGGAACGCGCCCATGTCAATGCGCCTCGTATCGGCAAAGACTGCCAGGAAGTCAAGGATCGCGTCAGATTTCAGCCGGTTTCGGCGGGTCGAGCGCATCCAGGATCGGACAATCCGGCCGGTCATCGCCATGGCAGCAGGCGGCGAGCTGTTTCAGCGTGCGACTCATCGCCGCCAGCGCGGCGGCCTTCTGGTCCAGCTCCTCGACATGGCGCAGCGCGATCGCCTTCACATCGGCGGAAGAGCGCGTGCGGTCGCGCCAGAGCGAGAGCAGCTGGCGGATATCCTCGAAGGAAAAGCCGAGATCGCGCGAGCGGCGGATGAAACCCAGCTCGTGCAACTCCGCCTCGCTGTAATGGCGGTAGCGGTTTTCGGTACGCATGGGGGCGGCGATCAGCCCGATGCTTTCATAATGCCGGATCATCTTGGCGGAGACGCCGGTGATGGCCGAAGCCTGGGCGATGGTGACCAAACTCATGACGCCCTCCATTGCCGCAGCCGCAGCGCATTGCCAAGCACGCAGAGCGAGGAGGCCGCCATCGCCGCCCCCGCCAGCGCCGGGCTGAGCAGCCCGAACGCCGCCGCAGGCAGCCCCAATGCGTTGTAAAATAACGCCCAGAACAGGCCCTGGCGCAGAATCCGCCAGGTCCGGCGGGCCAGATCCAAAGAAGCCGGGGCCAGAGAGGGCGCGGCGCGCAGCAGCGAGATGGCGGCCGCCTCGATCGCCACATCCGCCCCCTGCCCCATCGCCATGCCGGCATCGGCGGCGGCCAGGGCGGCGGCATCGTTGATGCCGTCCCCCAGCATCGCGACGCGCTGGCCCTGGCTTTGCAAATTCACGATGATGTCACGCTTTTGTTCCGGCGTCGTCTCGGCCTCCACGCGCTCGATGCCGAGCGATTTGGCCAGAGCCTGCGCCACGGCGGCGCGGTCCCCGGTCAGCAGCAGGGTCTTGATGCCCATGGCGTGCAGCCGCGCCACCGCCTGCGCCGCATCCGGGCGCGGCGTGTCGGTAAAACCAAAAGCCCCCAGCGGCGTGCCGTCTGCCAACGCGAGGTAGGACCAGGTCAGCGCATCGCTGGGCGCCGGGGCGCGCGGCACTAGCCGGGAGGAGCCGAACAGATAGGCCACGCCGTCAACCTCGCCCTGCACGCCCTGGCCGGGCAAGGCCTTGAAGGCGGTGGCCGGGGCCACATTGTCCTGGCGCAAAGGCAGGCTCAGCGGATGGGTATCGCGCGCCGCCAGCGCGGCGGCGATGGCGCGCAGCCGCTCCTCGGTCAGATCGGCCAGAGGCCGGATTTCGGCCAAACTCGGGCTGCCGGTGGTCAGCGTGCCGGTTTTGTCGAAGGCCAGAACGTCGATCTTCGCCGCCGCCTCGATCGCATCGGCATCCCGGAATAATATGCCCGCCTTCGCCGCCGCGCCGGTGCCCGCCAGAATCGCCGCCGGGGTCGCCAGCCCCAGGGCGCAGGGGCAGGCAATGACCAGCACCGAGACCGCGTCGATCAGCGCGGTGGAGACAGGCGCGCCATGCAGCAGCCAGCCGGCGAAGGTGAGCGCGGCGATCCCCAGCACCATCGGCACGAACCAGGCGGAAACCCGGTCCGCCAGCTTCTGCACGCGCGGCTTGGCGGCTTGCGCCTGCTCGATCAGCCGGGCCATCCGGTCCAGGAAGCTCTCACCGGGCGGGGCGGTGACGCGCAGGCGCAGCACCGCGTCCAGGTTCAGCGTGCCGGCCAGCAGCTTGGCCCCCTTGCCCCGAGGCTGCGGCAGCGCCTCACCGGTGACCGGGCTTTCATCCAGGCTGCCCTCGCCCTCCAAGATCTCGCCATCCACCGGCACACGCTCGCCGGGGCGGATCAGGATCTCGTCATCCACGCGCAGCCTTGACGGCGCCACATCCTCGCCGCTGGCCAGATGCGCCAGCTCCGGGCGCAGCGCCTGCAGCCCCAGCACCGCCTTGGCGGCATCGCGCTTGGCCTGGCCTTCCAGATATTTGCCCAGCCGCACCAGGGCGATGACCGCCACCGAACTTTCCAGATAAAGCGGCCCGCCGGCGAAGACATCCCAAAGCGAGAGCCCGTAGGCGGCGGAGGTGCCCAGCGCGACCAGCAGATCCATATTGCCGCCGCCGGCGCGCAGGGCCAGAAACCCGGCCCGGTAAAAGCGCGCCCCCAGCCAGACCTGCACCAGCGTGGCGCAGATCAGCGGCACCAGCTTGGGCACCGGCATCACCATACTGTCCAGCACCACCGGCACCGCCAGCAGGAAGGCGGCCATCAGCTCGATCTGTTCGCGCCAGCTGGCATCCGGCCGGACGGATTTCACCGGACCGGCGCTATAGCCCGCCCGCTCCACCGCCGCCGCCAACGCCTCCAGCCCTACCTCGCCGCTGACCCTGACATGCGCGCGCTCCAGCGCCAGATTGACACTCGCCGCCTGCACCCCCGGCACCCGTCCCAGCACTTTTTCCACGCGGGCCACGCAGGAGGCGCAGGTCATGCCGCCGATGCTGAGCTCGATATCGCGGGAGGGAGAGAGGGTCTGGTCCATCGCCTCCATATAGGGCTTCCCATCATGGGAGGGTCAAGGCTTGACCTTCCCATCATGGTCCCCCTTATCCAGCATAAATCACAGGAGACCCGATATGGCCGATTCCACCCCCCTGCAGTTCGACGTGCCCGATATGGATTGCCAAGGCTGCGTGCGCTCGATCACCGAGGCGCTGCGCAAGCTCGACCCGAACGTGCATGTGGTCGCCGACCTGGAGAGCAAGCGCGTCGTCATTGGCGGCGAGATCGATGCCGGCCGCGCCGCCGAGGCGATCGAGGCGGCTGGGTTTGACGTGAAGGCGGCGGGTTAAGTCATAATTTTTCGCCCCGCCTGCGCCGGATTTCTGCAAGGCCGCTGCAAACAGCCTTGCAGCGACGTGTTTTAACGCTTTTGTTCTTCTTTTGTTCTTGACTTCCCGGGCTGGAATGACCTTAATCAAACCAGAACGGAGCATGAACACACAATGTCTGCGTCTCGGGTACAAATCAAGCAGGAAGCCGGCTTTGGCGCGCTGAAAGGGCGCGGCACCGGGCTCAACCCCGCCAACCGCTTTGAAGCGGCGCGCCGGGACGCCTTCGATGATGGCTGGGACCAGGCGGAAGAGGCCGTGCGGCCGCAAACCAGCCTGATCCGCGATGCCGCGCGCAGCATCATTGCGCGCAATGACAGCCCGGACCTATCCTTCGAGACCAGCATCAACCCGTATCGCGGCTGCGAGCATGGCTGCATCTATTGTTTCGCCCGGCCCAGCCACGCTTATCTCGGCTTCTCCGCCGGGCTGGAGTTCGAGACCAATATCCTGTTCAAGCCGGACGCGCCGAAGCTGCTGGAAAAGGAGCTCTCCCGCCCCGGCTACAAGCCCAACGTGATCGTGCTCGGCTCCAATACCGACCCTTACCAGCCGGTGGAGCGCACGCTGGGCCTGACGCGCGCGATTTTGGAGGTGCTGGAGCGCTTCAACAATCCGGTCGCCATCGTCACCAAATCCGCATTGGTGCTGCGCGATGCCGATATTCTCGGCCGCATGGCGGCGAAGGGGCTGGCGAAGGTGCATCTCTCCATCACCACGCTGGATGCGGATCTGGCCCGGGCGATGGAGCCGCGTGCCGCCGCCCCCGCCCGCCGCCTGGCGGCGATCGCCGGGCTGGTCCAGGCCGGCATTCCCGCGGCGGTGATGGCCTCGCCGATGATCCCCGGCCTCAATGATATGGAGCTGGAGCGCATTCTGGAGGCGGCAGCCGCCGCCGGGGCCGGCAGCGCCTACAGCATCATGCTGCGCCTGCCGCATGAGCTGGGCGAGCTGTTCACCGACTGGCTGAACAAATTCCTGCCCGAGCGCGCCGGCCATGTGCTGAGCCTGATCCGCCAGGCCCGCGCCGGGGCGCTCAACGATGCGCAGTTTCATTCCCGCTTTCAGGGTAGCGGCCCCTACGCGCAGCTGCTGCGCCAGCGTTTCAGCGCCGCCGTGAAGCGGCTGGGGCTGGATGAAGCCACCTCACGCCTCGATATTTCGCAATTTAGTGTCCCCGGCCGGGCGCTGCCCAGCCAGCAAATGAGTCTTTTCTAACCCGTGCGTCCCGCGTCGGTCTAAACAGCGCGTCCCGCGCAAGCGGGAGCGTCCAGCGGGCAGAGTGCCCGCCCAATCCCAAAAGGAGTTTGGTCATGCAGTATCTGTTCTTCATCAATCCGAGCATCGTCATCGGCCTGGTCTCGGCCTTGGGCTGTGCCTACTTCCTCTGCATCTGTGCGGAGGAAACCAAAACCTTGCTGGCCTATCGCCGCTCTATGCGTCAGCCGGTCGAGAAGCTGGCCAGCCATAAGCGCGTGAAATTTCCGCGATTTCCACGCGATATGCGCCATACCAGCGCGCCCGCCCCGTATTTTGCGCCAGCAGATGCGCGGTTTGCGCCTTCCAGGCTTTGATCGCCTCCAGATCGCGCCAATAGGACAGCGCGATCTCCTCATCACCCTCGCTGAGGGCGTGAAATTCCAGGCAGCCGAACTCCTGCAACGCCATGTCGCGCAGGCGCTGCGCCATGGCGCTGTAGTCTTCATCCAGCTGGGCGATTTGCGCCCGGAAAATCACCACATACATCGCCCTGCCCTCACCCTGGCAGGGTGATGTCTGGTGCTGTCACGGTCAAGCCGCAGATGAAATTCGCTCGCCCGGCCTTGGCATCGCGGTTTCCTTACATAAATGATCGGAAACGTTCATTTGGCCGGCGCCGCGCCGGGAAGGATTTCCCCTTTGAGTCAGCAATTGCATCTCGGCGCCTTCATGCGCCCGGTCGGCATCCACACCGCCTGGTGGCGCTATCCCGGCGCCTGGGCGGACGCGAATTTCAATCTTGACCATCTGGTGCAGCTGATCCAGACGCTGGAGCGCGGCCGGTTCGATGCCTTCTTCATGGCTGATCATCTCGGCGTGCTGAACATGGGCATGGATGCGCTCAAGCGCAGCGCCACCGTCACCTCCTTCGAGCCCTTCACCCTGCTCTCGGCCCTGTCGATGGTCACCAGCCGCATCGGCCTGGTCGCCACCGCCTCCACCACCTTCGATGCGCCGTTCCACATCGCTCGGCGCTTTGCCTCGCTCGACCATCTCAGCAAGGGGCGCGCGGGCTGGAACATTGTCACCACCTCCAACCCGGAATCGGCGCTGAATTTCGGCGGCGAGGATCAGATGGAACATGATGAGCGCTACCGCCGCGCGCGGGAGTTCCACGATGTTGTCACCGGGCTGTGGGACAGCTTCGCCGACGATGCCTGGATCCGCGACCAGGAAAGCGGCGTGTTCTTTGATCCGCAGAAAATGCACCGGCTGGATCATCAAGGCGAATATTTCGCCGTGCGCGGGCCTTTGAATATCGCTAGGCCGGTGCAGGGCCGTCCGGTGATCGTACAGGCCGGCGCATCCGAGGCCGGGCGCCAGCTGGCGGCGGAAACCGCCGAGGTGATTTTTGGGTCCGCCCGCACGCTGAAGGATGGTCAGGAATTCTATGCCGATATCCATAAACGCATGGCCGCCCTCGGCCGGGCTGACGACACGTTAAAAATTCTGCCCGCCGCCTTCGTCGTCGTCGGCCGCACCCATGCGGAAGCGCTGGAGAAGAAGCAGCGCCTGGACGCGCTGGTGCATCCGGACAGCGCCCTGCCCAATCTCTCAATGCGCCTGGGCGTCGATGCCAGCCGGTTTGATCTCGACGCGCCCTTGCCCGAACTCCCTCCCACCAATGCCAGCCAGAGCGCGCAGGCGCAGCTGGTGAAGATGGCGCGCGAGCAGAACCTCACCGTACGGCAGCTGGCGCAATATGTCGGCGCCTATGGCGGGCTCAGCTTCGTCGGCACGCCGGGTGAGATCGCCGACGGCATGCAGGAATGGCTGGAGAGCAAAGGCTCCGACGGATTCAACGTGATGTTCAACACCGTGCCGGAAGGGGTGAATGATTTCGTCAATCTGGTGGTGCCGGAACTCACCCGCCGCGGTATCTATCGTGACACCTATGCCGGCACCACGTTGCGCGAGCATCTGGGGCTGGCGCGGCCGGTGAACCGGTTTTTCAGCTGAACATCTGGACGCGAAACCGGGGGACATGGCGGCGCTTAACCTAGCCTCGGGCCCGCGCGCCCGGCGCGGGTGATGACGACCACGCCGTCCCCCGCCTCCACCAGCAGCTCCGGCCCAGGGCGGCTGATCGTCTCGCCGCCGCGCCGGTTCAGCCCAACCACGAACAGGCTCCCCTCCGCCCCGCGCTCGATCTGTCCGATGCTCTGCCCGGCATAGGCGCTGCCCGCCGCCACCGGCAGAATCTCCAGCTCCAGCCCCAGCGTGCGCAGGCCGGTACCCAGCACCTGCATCGGCACCGAATCCGTCAGCGCCGCGCTGCGCGGAAACAGGATCAGCTGGGCGATGCGCTCGGCGCCGATATGGGTCGGCTCCACCACCGCGCTCGCCCCGGCGCGCAGCAGCTTGCTCTTGGTGCTGGCCGCCTCGCCGCGGGCGATGATCTCGATATCGGGGTTGAGATTGCGCGCCGAGAGGGTGATGAAGACATTCACCGCGTCATTCGGCACTACGCAGGCCAATGCCCGCGCCCGGCGCACCCCGGCCTCCTCCAGCACCTGCTCATCCGTGGCATCGCCGGCCAGGGTGAGATGCCCGCGCTCCGCCGCCTCCGCCAGCTTCGCCTCCTCGCGGTCCAGGATCAGAAATTCCGCCCCGCCCGCCTTCAGCTCATCCGCGAGCATATGGCCGATGCGCCCATAGCCGCAGACAATCACATGCCCGCTCATTCTGCCGATCTGCGATTTCATCCGCCGATGCCCCAATAATTGCTGGATCTGCCCGAAGGTGATGAACTGCACCAGCGCACCGGTGAGAAAGATCATGCCGGTGCAGCCGAGCATGATCGTCGCCAGCGTGATCGCGCGCAATTCCGGTGTGACGATCGGGTGCACCTCGTCATAGCCGACCGTGAACACCGTGATGATTACGAAATAGAACGCATCGCCGAGACTCCAGCCGGCAAGGCTGAAGGCGAGCGTGGCGGCCAGCACCACCGCCAGCATGAAGCACAGCCCGCCAATCAAATTGCGAGCCGGGCTGTCGGTGAAATGCCTCATGATACGGACAAAATAAAACCCTTTCGCGGGCGGGCCGCGAAAGGGTTGCTCTGCGCTTGTGGCAGGCGGGCCAGGGTCAGCCCCGCTTGTCGAGCGGCACGTAGTCGCGCTGCGGCGCGCCGGTATAAATCTGACGCGGACGGCCGATGCGGTTGGTCGGATCCTCGATCATTTCCTTCCACTGGCTGATCCAGCCGACCGTGCGCGCCAGCGCGAAGATCGGCGTGAACATGGTGGTCGGGAAGCCCATCGCGCTCAGGATGATGCCGGAATAGAAATCCACGTTCGGATAGAGCTTGCGGGAGACGAAATAATCGTCATGCAACGCGATCTTCTCCAGCTCCATCGCCAGGTCCAGCATCGGGCTGTCCTTGATGCCGAGCTCGCCCAGCACTTCGTGGCAGGTCTTCTGCATGATCTTCGCGCGCGGGTCGAAATTCTTATAGACGCGGTGGCCAAAGCCCATCAGCTTCACGCCGGAATTCTTGTCCTTCACCTGCTCGATGAAGGCCGGGATGTTATCCTTGTGGCCGATTTCAGCGAGCATCTTCAGCACGGCCTCATTGGCGCCGCCATGGGCGGGGCCCCAGAGCGAGGCGATGCCGGCGGCGATGCAGGCAAACGGGTTTGCGCCGGTGGAGCCGGAGAGACGCACCGTGGAGGTGGAGGCGTTCTGCTCATGGTCGGCGTGCAGGATCAGGATCCGCTCCATCGCCTTGGTCAGCACCGGGTTGGGCTTGTAATCCTCGGCCGGGACGGCGTGGAACATATACAGGAAGTTTTCCGCGTAGGAGAAATCGTTGCGCGGATACACGAAAGGCTGGCCGACATTGTATTTATGCGCCCAGGCGGTGATCGTCGGCATTTTCGCGATCAGCCGGTAGGCGGAAATCTCGCGCTGGCGCTCATCATGGATGTCGATGCTGTCGGGATAGAAGGCGGACATGGCGCCGACCACGGAGCAGAGCATCGCCATTGGGTGGGCATCGCGA
This sequence comes from Acidocella sp. MX-AZ02, assembly GCF_000306035.1. Taxonomy (NCBI): domain Bacteria; kingdom Pseudomonadati; phylum Pseudomonadota; class Alphaproteobacteria; order Acetobacterales; family Acidocellaceae; genus Acidocella; species Acidocella sp. MX-AZ02. The sequence continues at coordinate 522,012 of NZ_JH976207.1, read as the reverse complement.
CGGAAGCCGTTCCAGAAATTGCGGATCTGCTCATGCAGCATGGTGTGGCGGGTCACGCCGTGGGTGAATTTTTCCAGCTCCGGGGCGGTCGGCAGGGCGCCGAAAAGCAGCAGATAGGCGACTTCCAGGAAGGAGGAATGCTCAGCCAGCTGGTCGATCGGGTAGCCACGATGCAGCAGCACGCCCTCATCGCCGTCGATATAGGTGATGGAGCTTTCGCAGGAGGCGGTGGAGCCATAGCTCGGATCGAAGGTGAAGATGCCCAGCTCGCTCTGGAGCTTGCGGACATCCATGCAGTCCGTGCCGAGCGAACCGCCCAGCACCGGCAGCTCGGCCTGCTTGTTGTTGAACGTAAGCGTTGCCGTGCCGACCTGTTTGGTCTCGGTTTGAGCCATGTGCTTCACCTTCTATTTTGACTTTTAGGGGCGTCGGAAAGGCGATCCCGACGGGACGAAACTGATGCAGCGTTATTCAATCCGCCGTCCCGTGTAAAGCCAGTGTGCCGCGCCGCAGCATGGCAGCCCCTCCAGAGCAGGGCGTTGAAATGGTTGGGAGCGCTACCGGCATATGTCACCCAATGCCGCAATTTTGCCGTAAAGGGTTCAAATCGCAGATGAAAGCCGGATGCTTGCCACAGGCCGCCGTGCGGCAGGGCTGCGCGCAACGCATAAGCGGCCTCGCAGCCCCCACCCTGGCGCAAAAATTCTTGGACTTAGAGCATCAAGCTTTTAGCTTGATGCTCTAAGTTTTGTTTTGGCGAGCAATTTCATGTGTTTAGGTTGACGCTGTCACGTCAACCTAAACACATATTGCTCTAAGCTCTCGAGGCGGCGATGGCGGCGGAACCTTCACCGCCTCCGCCCAAAAACTTTTTATTTCAATATCTTGTTTAGACCTCGAAGCTCAGTTCCTCGGGCCAGTCCGGCTTGGTCATGGCGCGCGGCATATGGATGCCGCATTCCGTCTTCGCCTTGCCGGCCCAGCGGCCGGAGCGCTTATCGGCGCCGGGCAGCGGCTTCATCGTGCAGGTGGCGCAGCCGATGGAGCTGTAGCCCTGCGCCTGCAGCGGATGCGCCGGCAGGTCATGCGCCGGGAAATAGGCTTCCAGCATCGCATCGTCCCAGAAAGCCAGCGGGTTGATGGTGATGCGCCCATCCGCGCCGGTTTCCTGCAGCTGCAGCTGCGCGCGGGTGGCGGACTGGCCGCGCTTGCGCCCGGTGATCCAAGCGCTGAACCCCTCCAGCGCGTCGTCCAGCGGGTTGGTCTTGCGGATGGCGCAGCACAGATCCGGGTCTTTCTCCCAGAGCCGGCCATCGGGATCATAGGCGGCGAGTTGCTTGCCCGAGGGGCGGATGGAGCGCACCCCGGTGAGGCCGAGCCGGGCGATCAGAATGTCCCGATAGGCCAGGGTTTCGGGGAATAATTTGCCGGTATCGAGGAAAATCACCGGCAGGCCGGGGTCGATCTGCGCCACCATATGCAACAAAATCGCGGACTCGGTGCCAAACGAGGACACCAGCGCGATCTGCCCCGGGAATTGTCGGGTCATCGCCTCGCGCAGAACGGACAAGGCATCGGTATTGAGAGGCAGGCTGTCGGGCATTTCGGATGGTCCAGAAAAAGAGTGCAACCGGATCGCGGCTATTTTGATTTCGGGCAGGAGAGCCAACAGCTCTGCTCGACGATGTCGTCGATGCGTCGGGCGGCTTCCGGCATCGGCACATGCTCCGCCTGCCAGCCCTGGCGCAGCGCCGCGATCTCCTTCACCCGCGCCGCCCAGCTCTCCGGAAAACAGGCTTCCAACCGCCGGCGCAGCGCGCCCGCGAGGCCAGGCGCCTGGCCGCCGGTGGAGATGGTGAGCAGGAAATCCCCGCGGCGGATTTCCGCGACCGAGTTGAAATCGCAGAATTCCGGCACGTCCTCGACATTGACGAGCACATTGGCGGCGCGCGCCGCCTCGGCCAGCGGGCGGTATTGCGCCGGCTCCAGCCCCACCATCCACAGCACATGCAAGCCCGCAACCTCATCCGGGCGGGGCAGCCGGTTCAGCCCCTCCTCACCGGCCGCGTCCAGAATGGCCGGGTCCGTGCTGAACACCGAAAGCCGCTGCGCCCCGGCCGCGCGCAGGCCGCGCAGACGGCGCAGGGCGGAGGTGCCAGCGCCAGCCAGGGCGAGGTTCAGGCGAGAAGGGTTGAGAGCCAATGGGATCATGGGGATTTAGAAAAGCATTTTACCGGCAGTTGCAATATCCCGCTGAAAATAAGGATTTCCTGCCAAACCTTGGGGACAGAAAAAAATAATTTTGTTAAAATCGCGCATGCGGGACAAACAAAACCCAAAATACCCTGTAGATATATAGAGATTATCCAGTTTTTAATCCAGCGCGTCCGCACGGGTTCAGGGGCGCAACGGCACGTCCTGCAATTCCGGCGTGGTCAGATCCATGCGGAATATCGTCCCGGCCGGGCCGGTACGCAGCATCACCAGCTCGCCGCCATGGGCGCGGATCAGGTCGCGGGCGATGGCCAACCCCAGCCCGGTGCCGCCGCTGCGGGCCGAGCCGCTGAAGGGACGGAACAGATTGGCCTGGGCCCGCGCCGGCAGGCCGGGCCCGTTATCCGTCACCAGCAGACGGGTCTGGGCGCCTTCCGTCTCGGTGCTCAGCGTGATCCTGGTCGCCCCGGCCTCGGCGGCGTTGCGGATCAGATTGGCGAGAACGCGGTAGAGCTGCGCCTGGTCGAGCTGCAGCACGAGCGCCGCCGGCACCTGGTTGACCACCGCCCACCCGCCATCCTCCGGCACCAGGCTCTGCGCCACCTCCTCCACCAGCGCGTGCAGCCGCACCGGCGTGCGGTTGACCGGCGGCGGCCCCTCGCGCGCGAAATCGACCGTTCTGGCGACAAACTGGGTGGCGCGCTCCACGGCGGGGACCAAGGTGCGGGTGGCGCGCTGGACCAACGGGTCCTGCACGTCCTGCAGCCGGTCCGCGACCAGCAGCGCGGAGGAGAGGATGTTGCGCAGATCATGCGCGATCTTGGCGACCGAGGTGCCGACGGCGGCGAGCCGGGCATTGCGCCAAAGCGCGGCGCGTAGCTCATCCTGCATGATTTTCAGCTCCGCGGCGGCGCGGGCGATATCATCCTTCGGGTCGGCGGCCATCTGGTCGAGTGCCGCGCTGCCCTGCTCCTCCGGGGATTCGCGGAAATGAATGATCGCCGAAATCAGCACTTCCATCGGCCGCACCAGCAGCCAGTTGAGCACGGTATAGACCAGCAGCCCGGTCAACAGCGCCACCACCAGGGCGAAATCGAAGCCGCTGCGGGCAAAGGCCTTCAGTTCGAGGGCCAGCGGCGTGGTATCGACCAAGACTTCCAGCATCGCGCCATCGATATCGGGGTCCGGCACCCGTACGGCCTCCTCGCGCGGCGCGCCGCCCGTCAATTGCTCCAGAGCGCGGCAGATACTGGTGAAAAACCCTTCGCGGGCGCTGTCGATCAGCTTGGCGCCGCGCGGCAATGGCGCATTGATCTGCCAGCGCAGCGCTTGATGATCCGGCATCAACAGCTTGAGCCGCTGCACCCCGGCATGGCGGAGAATGTCGTCGATGGTGGCGGCGGAGGGGTTTTGCAGCAAGGCGTAGGAGGCGAGACGCGCCTGAACAACACGCTGTTCCAGCCATTCCTGCCGGCGTTGACCAAGGCCCGGCAGCAGCACCAGCAAATCCATCAGCAGAATGGCGATGACGGTAACCCACAGCACCTTGGAGGACAGGGAAGCCGGCTGCGGCCGAAAATTCAACTGCCGCAGGCGCTTCAGCGAGATCATTCGCTGTGCAACGCTCGTTCGGCAGCCTCGCGGCCGGCGGCGAACAGCGCCTCCAGGAAGGGGCGGTCGGTATTCAGCTTGGAATTGAGCGGGTGGCGGGCCAGCGCCGCATCGGCGCTGACCTCGATCAGTTGCACCCGCTTGGGCAGCAGCGCCAGTTCGGCGTCCAGCGGTGCCTGGAAGGCGATTTCGTGCAGCCTGTGCACGATGTCGGCGGTAGCGGTGGGCACGCCGGGGCGCCTGCGCGGCTGCGCGCGGATCAACACCAGCCGCTCCGGTGCCGGCTCCAGCACCGGTGCCAGCGGCGGGTTGCAGCTATAACCGCCATCCCAATAATGCCGGCCGCCGATCGTCACGGTGGGAAACATCATCGGGATGCAGGCCGAGGCCAGCAAGGCCTCGACGCCGATCTCGGCATTGCTGAAAATCGCCGCCTCGCCGCTTTCCACATCGGTGGCGCCAACATAGAGCCGCGCCGCATCGGGAGCGCGCAGCGCGGCGACATCCAGCAGCTCGCGCAGCAGCGGCTCCAGCGGATTCTGGCCGAGCGGGTTGAGCACGCCGGGGTCGAACATCCGCAGCGCCTGGGTCAGCCCGCTCCAGGCGAAATCATTGCTGAAGGCCTTGGTGGTGTCCCACATCCAGTCCAGCGGCGTGGCGGGGATATTGCCGAGCAGATTGCCCTCCATCACCCGGCCCCAGAGCCGCGCCACGGCGGCGCGCGCGCCGGAGGGGCCGGCCTTCACCATCCCCTGCACCGCCATCGCCGCGATCATCGCGCCGGAGGAGACGCCGGTGACGGCATCGAAGCTCAGCCCGTCCTCCAGCAGCCGGTCCAGCGCGCCCCAGGTGAAAGCGCCATGCGCGCCGCCGCCTTGCAAGGCGAGAACGGTACGTGGACGGGCAGCGAAAAAATTCTTCATCTCGATCACCATTCTGTGACCGGAAACAACCGACTTGGCAAATTTTTACATCTCGGATGTGCAAGGCAGGACAACCGAAGGTGAAGTTGGCGAACCGGTACGCAGGGGGTAACGGGGAAGGCAGAAGCCGCCGAGTCGGCCAGGATCAGGGCATCAGCCCCCTCGCCCCCGCCATGGCCCGCGCGGCAACCGGCGCGAAGCTGCTCATCGCGGGCAGCTTTATGACGCTTTCCGGAATTCGACAGGGCGCCGCGGCGGCGGGTTCGACACCATCTTGCCGCGCCAAGCGCCTGCGCGATTGACGCGGCGGTACTGCCCCGCCTATACCCCGCCAACCCCGCCGGACCAGGGATGGCCCGGTGAACGCTATTGTTTATAAATTGCCGGAGTAGAATGCCGTGAAACGGACCTATCAACCTTCCAAACTCGTCCGCAAGCGCCGGCACGGGTTCCGCGCCCGCATGGCGACGGTCGGCGGCCGCAAGGTCATCGCCAACCGCCGCTCCAAGGGCCGCGCCAAGCTCTCCGCCTGATCGCGCGCCCACGCGCGCCGCTTATGCCCATGGCCACTGCCCAAACACCGCCCGCCCGGCTGACCCGGCGCGCCGCGTTTTTGCGCCTTGCGGCCAAGGGCAGGAAAACCGCCAAGCACGGCTTCGTGCTGCAGGCCGTCCAGGACGGCCAGGCGGAGAGCGTGCGTGTGGGCTACACGGCCACGAAGAAAATCGGCAACGCCGTCTGCCGTAACCGTGCCAAGCGCCGGTTGCGGGAGGCGGCGCGTCTGGTTTTGGCCGGCCGCGAGCTGCCCGGCGTCGAGCTGGTGCTGATCGCCCGGCGCGAGACCGGCGAGATGGAATTCGCGCGGCTGACGCAGAATCTGAAGCGCGCGCTGGACGAGGTGCTGGCATGAGCCCGGCCGCCTTGCTGCTCTCAGGTGCCGTGCGCGCCTATGAGCTGACGCTGCGCCCGGTGATCGGCGCCAATTGCCGCTTCTACCCCTCCTGCAGCGCCTATGCGCGCGAGGCTCTGGCCTGCCATGGCGCGGGCCGCGGCAGCCTGCTCGCGGCAAAGCGCATCCTGCGCTGCCACCCTTTCAATGCCGGCGGATACGACCCGGTTCCCACCCCGAAGGATAGCTGACCCTGATGGACACCAAGCGCCTCATCCTCGCCCTTGCCATATCCTTTGGCATTTTAGCGGTGTTCACCGTGGTGCAGGAGAAATTCTTCCCGCATCCCGCCCCCAGCCCGGCGCAGACCGTGCAGCAAGCGAAGGAAGCCGCCGGCACCAAGCAAGCGGCGATCGAGGCCGGTGCGCCCGGCACCGCGCAGAGCGCGCCCGCCAACGGGCCGCGCCTCGCCGTCGATGCGCCGATGCTCAAAGGCAGCATCGGGCTGACTGGTGCGGTGTTCGATGACGTGGTGCTGAAAGGCTATCACGAGACCATCGCCAAGGATTCGCCGCTGGTGCAGATCGAGGGCCGGCGCGGCGGCGACACTCCCTCCTACGCCCAGTTCGGCTGGACCGCGCCGGATGGCGTGAAGGTGCCCGATAACAGCACCGTCTGGACCCCCAGCGCGCAGACGCTGACGCCGGGTAGCCCGGTCACCCTCTCCTGGGATAACGGCCAGGGCCTGACCTTCCAGCTGCTGCTGAAGATCGACGATAAATTCATGTTCACCGTCACCCAGAACGTGGTCAACCACGGCGCGGCGCCGGTGAAGCTTTACCCCTGGTCGCGCGTGGTGCGCGATTACCAGCCCAAGGTCGCCTCCAGCTGGGTGCTGTTCGATGGCCCGCTCGGCGTGTTCAACGGCACGCTGAAGCAGGAAGGCTATGGCGCGCTGAAGAGTGAGGGCGAGAAGAAGGCAGGCGGTGTGGCCTATTCCACCTCCGGCCCCGGCGGCTGGGCCGGCATCACCGACAAATACTGGCTGACCGCCGTGGTACCGACGCAGAGTGCGACGATGAACGCCACGATGAGCTACGGCACGGTGAGCGACGGCGATGGCGGCGCCTACCAGACCAGCTTCATCACCCAGACCCCGCTCGACGTGCCCGCCGGCGGCCAGGCGGGTTTCACCAGCCATCTCTTCACCGGCGCCAAGGTGGTGAAGATCCTGGATCAGTATCAGAGCCAGTATCAGATCCCGGCCTTCTACAAGGCGGTGGATTTCGGGCATCTCTATTTCCTGACCAAGCCAATCTTCTTCTGCCTGGACTGGCTGAACACCCTCACGGGCAATTTCGGCCTCGCGATCATCATCTTCACCATCGGCGTGAAGCTGCTCTTCTTCCCGCTGGCGAGCTATTCCTACCGCTCGATGGGCCGGATGAAGGCAATGCAGCCGAAGATCGCGGCGCTGAAGGAGCAGTATAAGGACGACAGCACCAAGCTCCAGCAGGCGACGATGGAGCTGTATCGCAGCGAGAAGATCAACCCGGCCTCGGGCTGCCTGCCGATGGTGGTGCAAATCCCGGTGTTCTTCGCGCTGTACAAGGTGATCTTCATCACCATCGAGATGCGCCACGCGCCGTTCTTCGGCTGGCTGCATGACCTCTCCGCGCCGGACCCGACGAATATCTTCAACCTGTTCGGCCTGATCCCGTTCGACCCGATGAGCATCAACCCGATCCTGCATGTCGGCCTGCTGCCGATCATCATGGGCGGCACGATGTATCTGCAGCAGAAGCTGAACCCGGCCCCGGCCGATCCGGCGCAGCAGAAAATGTTCCAGTTCATGCCGGTGATCTTCACCTTCATGCTGGCGCGCTCGCCGGCGGGGCTGGTGCTGTACTGGACCTGTAACAACATTCTTTCCGTGGGGCAGCAATGGCTGATCATGCGCAGGGCGATGGCGCCGAAGCAGACGGTCCCGGCAAAGGGCTGAATTTCGAAACCGCCGGGCCCAGCCCGGAGCAGATCGAGGCGGGGCGCAAGCTCTTCGCCTCGCCCTGCGAGTTCTTCTATGCCGCGCAGGCGCTGGACCATCTGCCAGAGCCGCGCGGCAATGAGATCGCGCTGGCGGGGCGCTCCAATGTCGGCAAATCCTCGCTGATCAATGCGATCACCGGGCGCAAGGCGCTGGCGCGGGTCTCGCACCAGCCCGGCCGCACCCGGCAGCTGAACTTCTTTGAATGCCAGGCGGGGCCCGTGGTGCTGGTGGATATGCCAGGCTACGGCTACGCCGAGGCGCCGAAGGAGATCAAGCGCGACTGGCAGGGGCTGATGCTGGATTATCTGCGCGGCCGCCCCAATCTGCGCCGGGTGTTCCTGCTGCTGGATGCGCGCGTCGAGATCAAGGTTTCCGACGAGACGGTGATGGAGCTGCTCGACCAGGCGGCGGTGCCGTTCCAGATCGTGCTGACCAAGGCCGATTCGGTGAAGCCGGCGGCGCTGAAGCGCAAACAGGATGAGGTGCGGGCCTTGACCGCGCAGCACCCTGCCGCCCTCCCCCAGATACTCACCACGTCGAGCGCGGGCAGCATCGGCATCGAAGAGCTGCGCGCCGCCATTGCCGAATTCGTTGAATGAGGACGAGATGACCAGAGCAGACATCACCGACGCGACCCGCGAAGCGCATATCGTCACCAAGGTGCTGCCGTATCTGCGCCGTTATGCGGGTGCGACCATCGTGGTGAAATATGGCGGGCATGCGATGGATGGATCGCTGGCCAATGAATTCGGGCGTGACATCGCGCTGCTCAAGCAGGTCGGCATCAACCCGGTGGTGGTGCATGGCGGCGGGCCGCAGATCAATGCGATGCTCAAGCGCCTCAACATCCAGTCCAGCTTCATCCAGGGGCTGCGGGTGACCGACGCCGCCATGGTCGAGGTGGTGGAGATGGTGCTGGCCGGCACCGTGAACAAGCAAGTGGCCGGGCTGATCAACGCCGCCGGAGCGCTGGCTGTGGGCATCTCGGGCAAGGATGGCGGGCTGATCCGCGCGCGCAAACTGCGCCGGACCTACAAGGACCCGGACAGCGCGATCGAGCAGGTGCTGGATCTGGGTTATGTCGGCGAGCCGATGTTCATTGATACCCGCGTCATCCACGCGCTGACCGGCGCCGGGCTGATCCCGGTGATCGCCCCGGTGGGGGCGGGCGAGGATGGCCAGACCTACAATATCAACGCCGATACCGTGGCCGGCGCCATTGCCGGGGCGCTGAACGCGCAGCGTTTGCTGATGCTGACCGACGTGCCGGGCGTGCTGGATAAGAGCAAGACGCTGCTGGCGGATTTGTCGCTGACGCAGATCCGTTCGCTGATCGCCGATGGCACCATCTCCGGCGGGATGATCCCGAAGGTGGAGACCTGCATGGAGGCGGTGACGCAAGGCGTGAAGGGAGCGACCATCCTGGATGGCACCGTGCCGCACGCGCTGTTGCTGGAGCTGTTCACCGAGCATGGCATCGGCACGATGATCCATAAATAACGCAGGGTTTTTCAACACAAACCGCTGAAAAACCGGGGTGTTGGCGCAATGACGCCGGCACCCCGTTTTTACGCGTCTCGCCGGCTTTTGCCCCCTGGAGACGATCCGGGCGGTTCAGAGCGCGGCCACCAGCAGATAAACCACCGCGCCGACCACAGCCGAAGCCGGGATGGTCACCAGCCAGGCTACCACCACGCGGCTCGCCACACTCCAACGCACCGCCGAGGCCCGCCGCGCCGCCCCTACCCCTACGACGCAGCCCATGATGGTATGGGTGGTGGAGACCGGCACGCCCAGCGCGGAGGCCGAGAACAGCATGATCGACCCGCCCGCCGAGGCGCAGAAAGCCTGGTGCTGGTCCAGCCGGGTGATCCGGCTGCCCATGGTCTGGATGATCTTCCACCCCCCCGCCAGCGTGCCCAGCGCCATCGCGATGTAGCAGCCAACCACCACCCAGCCCGGCACATGGAAATGCGGCCCGAGCAGCCCTTGCGAGAACAGCAGCACGGCGATGATGCCCATGGTCTTCTGCGCGTCATTGGCGCCATGGCCCACCGAATAGGCCGCCGCCGAAAGCAGATGCAGCGGCTTGAACATCGCTTCCGCTCCCCGCGCCGTCACGCGCTGGAACAGCCAGCTGGTCAGCAGCATCAGCGCCATCGAGACGAATAGCCCGACCAGCGGCGAGATCACGATGGCCAGCACGGTCTTGTTCACCCCGCCCCACACCACCGCATGCCAGCCCGCATGCGTCACCCCCGCCCCCAGCAGCCCTCCGATCAGCGCGTGGCTGGAGGAGGAGGGAATGCCGCGCCACCAGGTGAAGACATTCCAGGCCATCGCCCCCACCAGCGCGCCGAACACCACTTGCGGGGTGACCACATGCGCATCGACGATGCCCTTGCCCACGGTCGCCGCCACTTTCAGCCCGAAAATCCAATAGGCGGCGAAATTGAAAAAGGCGGCGAAGGCCACCGCCTGCATCGGACCCAGCAGCCTTGTGGAAACCACCGTGGCGATGGAGTTGGCGCTGTCATGCACGCCATTGACGAAATCGAAGGCCAAAGCCAGCGCCACCAGGGCGATCAGCAGCGGCAAAGCCAGCGTGGCATGCGCGATCATGGCGGCCTCAGGAATGGTCGATGACGAGGCCGTCAATCTCGTTGGCGACATCCTCGAACCGGTCCACCACACGCTCCAGATGGCTGAAAAGCTCGCGCGCGACGATAAAGCCCATCGGGTTCGCCGCGCCATGCGCCTTGAAGGCTTTCTTCAGCCCGGCGGCATGGATGTCATCCGCCTGGCCCTCCAGGCGCACCAGCCGCCCGGTCAGCTCATGCAGCCGCGCCGCATTGGCGTGGATGTTGCGCAAAAGCGGCAGCGCCTCGCCCAGCAGCCGGGCGGAATCGGCGATGATGGCGCCCATGTCGCGCATCTCCGGCTCGAAGGCGGAAACCTCGAACAGAGCGGTAGCCCGGGCCGTCTGCTGCATCTCGTCGATGGCATCATCCATCGAGGAGATCAGCCCGGTAATGGCGCTGCGGTCGAACGGGGTGAGGAAGATGCGGCGCACGCTGCGCTTCACCTCACGGGTGATGGCGTCCGCCTCCTCCTCGCGCTCATTGATCTCGCGCATATGCTGGCCCATGCCCTCGCCGCCCTGCAGCAGGCGGGTCAACGCGCCGCTGGCGGCCAGCAAGGTCTGGCCATGCGCCTCGAACAATTCGAAAAACTGCCCCTTCTGCGGCAGCAGCGCCTGGAACCAATGAAACATCCGCAACCCGTCCTTCAAGCCCCGCAGCCGCTCCAGAAAGGCGGCGCGCTTATCCAAACTCGCCAGCTCGCTGCCACGAAAACTGCGGATCAGCTGGCCCAGATCCACCTCATCCACCGCCTTGGCCGCCTCGCGCAGGGGAAACCAGCGCCGCTCGCGCTCGGCGCGCTCCGGCCATTCCTCCAGCAGCCCGGTGACGGCAAGCGGGAACACATCCACATCCACGAGCAGGGAGGCGCCGGTGCGCAGCAATTTCCGGTAGCGATAGCTGCCCAAAGCCGCCGGGCAGGCCGCGCCCTCGATCCCGGCTTCCTCGAACGCTTCCTGCGCGGCGGCGGCGTGCGGCGGCAGACCCTTCATGCGGTTGCCCTTGGGCAGCACCCAGCGATGGGTGCGCCGGGAGGTGACGAGCATCACCTCGATCGGCGCATCCAGGGCGGTGCCCGCGATACGGTAAGGGAGAGCGGCAATCTGGCGGATAATCGGACCTGCGAACGTGAAAAAGACGGCTGAAAGCCGGGCTTATCCGCCGCTTCCCCTGTCACGTCAATGTCACATTTGCGCGCGTCAGTCAGCTCTCTTGCACAGGCACATGCACGAACCCGCTCATCAGCACCCGTGCCGAGCGGCTCATCACCGCCTTGGCCACCAACCAGGCGCCGTTCTCCTGCTTCGCCCCGGCGCCGACGCGCAGACTGCCCGAAGGATGGCCAAAGCGCACCGCCTCGCGCACACCGCCGCCGGCCGCCAGATTGACCAGCGTGCCCGGCACCGCAGCCGCCGTGGCAATGGCGACCGAGGCCGTGCCCATCATCGCATGATGCAGCTTGCCCATGGACATGGCGCGCACCAACAGATCGATATCCCCCGCCGCGATTGGCTTGCCGGCGGAGGAGATGTAACCGGCGGGTTGCGCCACCCAGGCGAGCTTGGGCGTGTGCTGGCGCGTGGCGGCCTCCTCCAGCGTCTTGATCAGGCCCATTTTCAACGCGCCATGAGCGCGGATCGTCTCCAGCCTGGCAAGCGCCGCAGGATCGCCATTCACATCATCCTGCAGCTCGGTGCCCTTATACCCCAGCGCCGCGGCGTTGAGGAAAATCGTCGGGATGCCGGCATTGATCATCGTCGCCTCGAAGCTGCCAATGCCCGGCACTTCCAGCGTATCGACAACATGACCGGTGGGAAACAACGCCCCGCCATCGCCTTCCTCGGCGGGGTCGAGAAATTCCAGCTCGATCTCGGCGGCGGGGAAGGTCACGCCATCCAACTCGAAATCCCCTGTCTCCTGCACCGCGCCATTCGTCATCGGCACATGTGCGATGATGGTCTTGCCGATATTCGCCTGCCAGATGCGGATGGTGGCGAAGCCGTCACGCGGCAGCCGCGCCGGATCGACCAGCCCGTTGCTGATCGCGAACGGCCCGACGGCGGCGGAAAGATTGCCGCAATTGCCTGACCAATCGACAAATGGCTTGTCGATGGCGACCTGGCCGAAGAGATAATCCACATCATGATCCGGCCGCGTGCTGGCACTCAGGATCACGGTTTTCGAGGTGCTGGAGGTCGCCGCCCCCATGCCGTCAATCTGCTTGCCGTAGGCATCCGGGCTGCCGATCACCCGCATCAACAACGCATCGCGCGCCGGCCCCGGCTTTTGCGCCGCCGCCGGCAGATCCTGCAACCGGAAGAATACGCCCTTGGAGGTGCCGCCGCGCATATAGGTGGCGGGAATTTTAATCTGGGGGGCAAATGCCATGGCGCTCACTCCGCCGCCTGCGCGGCACTCAGGAAGTCCTCAGCAAAACGCTGCAACACCCCGCCGGCCTCATAGATCGAAACCTCCTCGGCCGTATCCAGCCGGCAGGTGACGATTTCCTGCGAGACCGTGCCTTCCTTGTGATGGATGGTGAGCATCAGCTCCGCACGCGGTCGCAGCGCGCCGGTGACATCATAGGTCTCGGTGCCGTCCAGCCCCAGCGCCAGGCGGGTGCGTCCTGGTTTGAATTGCAGCGGCAACACCCCCATGCCGATGAGATTGGTGCGATGGATGCGCTCAAACCCTTCCGCGACAATCACCTCAACCCCCGCCAGCCGCACGCCCTTCGCCGCCCAATCGCGCGATGAGCCCTGGCCGTAATCGGCGCCCGCGATGATGATCAAAGGTTGGCCGCGCTGCATGTAGGTTTCAATCGCTTCCCACATGCGCATGGTTTTGCCTTCCGGCTCCACCCGCGCCAGCGAGCCCTTGCGTACCGCGCCCTGCTCATCGCGCACCATCTCATTCAGCAGTGTCGGGTTGGCGAAGGTGGCGCGCTGGGCGGTGAGATGATCGCCGCGATGGGTGGCGTAGGAATTGAAATCCTCCTCCGGCAGCCCCATCCGCGCCAGATATTCGCCCGCCGCCGAATCCGGCAGGATGGCGTTGGAGGGCGAGAGATGATCGGTGGTGATATTATCGCCCAATATCGCCAGCGGGCGCATATTGCGCAGAAGCCGCGCCCCGGCCAGCGCCCCCTCCCAGTAGGGTGGACGGCGAATATAAGTGCTCTGGCCGCGCCATTCATAAAGCGGACTCACCTTGCGCCGGGCCGCGCGGGTGCCGAACATCGCCTCATAGACCGTGCGGAACTGCTCGGGCTTCACCGAGGCCGAAACCACCGCATCGATTTCCTCATCGCTCGGCCAGAGATCCTTCAACCGGATCTCCTTACCGCTTGCATCATGGCCCAGCACATCGCGCTCGATATCAAAGCGGATCGTGCCCGCGATGGCGTAGGCGACAACCAAAGGCGGCGAGGCCAGGAAGGCCTGCTTGGCGTAGGGATGAATGCGGCCATCGAAATTCCGGTTCCCGGAGAGCACGGCGGTGGCGTAGAGATCGCGCTCGATAATCTCCTGCTGAATCACCGGATCCAGCGCGCCGGACATGCCGTTGCAGGTGGTGCAGGCGAAGGCCACAATGCCAAAGCCAAGCTTTTCCAACTCTGCCGTCAGCCCCGCCTCGTCCAGATACAGAGCCACCGCCTTCGAGCCAGGGGCGAGCGAGGATTTCACCCAGGGCTTGCGGGTGAGCCCGGCGCGGTTGGCATTGCGCGCCAGAAGCGCGGCAGCGATGACATTGCGCGGGTTGGAGGTATTGGTGCAGCTGGTAATCGCGGCGATGATCACGGCGCCATCCGGCATCTTCCCAGCTTCCTCCACCCAGGGTGCGGCCACACCACGCGCGGCAAGGTCCGAAACAGGTAACCGCTTATGCGGGTTGGAGGGCCCGGCCATGCTGCGCACCACGGAGGAAAGATCAAAACGCAGCACACGCTCATATTCGGCCTGCGCGAAATCATCAGCCCACAAGCCCGTGGTTTTAGCGTAGGTTTCCACGAGAGCGATCTGGGAAGCCTCGCGCCCGGTCAGGCGCAGATAATCGATCGTCTGCTCATCGATGGCGAACATCGCCGCCGTCGCCCCATATTCCGGCGCCATGTTGGAGATGGTGGCGCGGTCGCCAATGGTCAGGCTGCGCGCCCCTGCCCCGTAAAATTCCAGATAGGCACCAACAACTTTCTCACGGCGCAAAAATTCGGTGAGGCTGAGCACGATATCGGTGGCGGTAATGCCCGGCTGCCTGCGGCCGGTGAGTTCGACGCCGATAATATCCGGCAGCCGCATCCAGGAGGCGCGGCCCAGCATCACATTCTCCGCCTCCAACCCGCCAACGCCGACGGCGATGACGCCGAGCGCATCCACATGCGGCGTATGGCTGTCCGTGCCGACCAGCGTATCCGGAAACGCCACCCCATCCTGGGTGTAGATCACCGGGGAAAGCCGCTCCAGATTGATCTGGTGCATGATGCCATTGCCCGCCGGCACGACATCGATATTATCGAAAGCCTCGCGCGTCCAATTGATGAAATGGAAGCGATCGGCATTGCGGCGCTCCTCGATTTCCCGGTTTTTCTGAAACGCGTCTTTCTCAAACCCGGCATGCTCGACCGCCAAGGAATGATCGACAATCAGCTGCACCGGCACCACCGGGTTCACTTTCGCCGGATCGCCACCTTTTTCCGCGATCGCATCGCGTAGCCCCGCCAGATCCACCAACGCCGTCTGCCCCAGAATATCATGGCAGACCACGCGCGCCGGATACCAGGGAAAATCAATCTCGCGCTTGCGTTCGATCAGCTGTTTCAGAGCCGCTTCCAGAAGCGCCGGGTCGCAGCGCCGCACCAGATTTTCCGCCAGCACCCGCGATGTATAGGGCAATGTCGCGTAGGCGCCGGGCGCAATCGCCTCCACCGCCTCGCGCGCGTCAAAATAATCCAGCCCGGCCTGGCCGAGGGGCTTACGGTACTTGCTGTTCATCGCTTGGCTTCCTGCAAATTCTGTTTTTCGATATTGAGCCGGGAGGTGCGGATATGCCGGCGCATCAAAAGCTCCGCGAGCTCACCGTCACCTTGCGCGATGGCGTCCAATATCCGGTGATGCTCGGCAAAGGCCTGCGCCGGGCGGTTGGGCATGCCGGCATATTGGATGCGATACATCCGGGCCAGCTGGTAAAGCTCATCGCATAACAGCCGGAACAGCATGGCATTGCCACTGGCCTTGACGATGCGATAATGAAAATCGAAATCGCCTTCCTGCTGATAATAGCCGCGCCCGGCCTGGAAGGCTTCATCGCGCTCATGCGCGGCCAGTACCGCGCGCACCGCCTCCACCTCTTGCGGGCTCATCCGCTCGGCCGCCAACCTGCAGGCCAGGCCTTCGAGCGATTCACGGATCTGATAAAGCTCGTTCAGCTCCTCGCGCGACAGCGCCACCACCCTGGCACCGACATGCGGCACCCGCACCAGCAGTTTTTGGCCTTCCAGCCGGTGCAACGCCTCACGCAAGGGGCCGCGGCTGATGCCGTAGGCGCGCGCCAATTCCGGCTCGGAGATTTTCGCGCCGGGCGCGATTTCGCCTTTCACGATGGCGGCCTGAAGCTGGCGCAGAACCTGTTCGGTCAGCGTCTCGCTCTCAGGGCTTGGCAGCGCGTCTTTGTCCATATTGTTGACAGTTTCCGTGCCTGACTGCGTCGATTTGGCAGAAATCTACGCATAATCGGCTAAACTGTCAACAATCTATCATTCGATCAAGCGGCCCTCAGCGTCAAAGAACGGAAACGGCCCGGCCCAGCCGCCGGTCAGCGCGGTATGGCTGACCAGCCCGCCCGCCTCGGAAAACGCATGCAGTTGGTAGCCGCCCGGCTCCATCATGAAGGCCGACGGCGCGTCCTCGCGCAGATCCAGCACGACCTGATGCGCGGTGGAGGGCGCGATGGAGGCGATGCTGCCGGCCCAACCGGTGGTGATCGGCCGGTGCACATGCCCGCAAATCACCCGCAGCACCTGCTTATGCCGGCTGACGATGGCGGCGAAGGACTCCGCATCCGCGAGGCCAAGCTTGTCCATATGGCCGATCCCGGTCGCGAAGGGCGGATGATGGAGGGCGATCAAGGTCGGGCGCTCCGGCTGCTCCTCCAGGCGCTGCGCCAGCCAGTCCAGCTGCCCCGCCCCAAGCGCGCCGCCGCCCTGCCCCGGCACCAGACTATCCAGCGCGATGATCCGCAATTTGTAAGCTTCAATGGTGTAGCAGGCCGGCCCCTCCATGCCGAGATAGCCATGGCCCGGAAACGCCGCGCGCAGCGCCTCACGCGCATCATGGTTGCCGGGCAGCAGATAGAAAGGCTGTGTGAGCTTGGAAAGATGCCGCACCAGTCGCGCATATTCCTCAGGATGGCCGGTATCAACCAAATCTCCGGTGAACAGCACCAGGTCCGGCCGCATCGGCAGCGCCGCCAGATGGTCAAGTGCCGCCTCCAACGCCGCCGATGTATCCACCTTCCGGTAGGCGAGCTGGCCTTCGCGCTTGATATGCAGGTCGGTCAGTTGCGCGATGATCATGCGGCGGAGCTTTCAGGCAGGATAATGAGATGATCGAGATCGAGCGCCACCGGAACCATGGCCCCCGGCAGCGCCTCCAATCCGGGCGGCGCATCCAGCGCCATCGCCGTGCCATCAGGCAAAGTGACACTCAGGCGTGTGCGCTCACCCAGGAATTGCGCCGCCTCGATGCGCACCGGCACACCTTCCGGTGCCACACGCAGCGCCTGCGGACGCAGCATCACCTTGCAGCGCCCTGGCGCCTGCGCGCACAGCGCCTGCAGCCCGGCCACATGCAGCAACCCAGCCTCGACATGTCCGGAAAATCCCGTGCTGGCGCCGATAAAATCCGCAACAAAGGCATCCGCCGGCTGAAACCAGATTTCGCGTGGCGTGCCGATCTGCGCGATATGCCCTTTGCGCATCACCACCAGCCGGTCGGCCAGCGCCATCGCCTCCTGCTGATCATGCGTCACATAGATGGTGGTGATGCCAAGCCCGCGCAGCAACGTGTTGATCTCACCGCGCAGCGTATCGCGCAATTTCGCATCCAGAGCGGTCAACGGCTCGTCCAGCAGCAGCACATCCGGCGCGGCGGCTACGGCGCGGGCCAGGGCGACACGCTGACGCTGCCCGCCGGAGAGCTGAGCGATGGCGCGGTTGCCAAGATCCGGAATGCGCATCATCTCCAGCATCTCAGCCACACGGGCCTGGCGCTGCGCCCTCGCTACACCGCGGATATTCAAGCCATAACCAATATTTTCGGCGACACTCATATTCGGAAACAGCGCATAGCTCTGGAACACCATGCCGACATTGCGCTTCTCAATCGGCAATCTGGTCACATCCCGCCCGCCGAAGAGAATGCGCCCGCCTGCATCCGGGCTCTCCAGCCCGGCGATCAGCCGCAGCAGCGTGGTCTTGCCGCAGCCTGAAGGCCCCAGAAACACCAAGGTTTCACCGGCATGGATGGAAAGATCCACCGGTTCCAAGACGCGCGTGGCGCCAAAAACCTTGCCGCATTGATGCAAGGTGATGTCAGTCGTCATGGTTTCTCTCCGGCGCGCGGCTTCGTAGCGCGCTGCAAGGCGAGCAGCAGCGGCACAGTCATGATGAAAAAGATCAAGGTGTAGGCACTGCCGATTTCCAGACGCATTGAGGCGTAGGCATCGGCCAGCGCCACCGGCAAGGTCTTGGTCAGCGGCGTGTGCAGAATCCAGGTGAGGTTGAATTCGCCCATCGATAGCGTGACGACGCTGAGCGCCCCCGCCAGAATACCGTTTTTGCAATTGGGCAACACCACGCCAAGGAAGCGCCGGGTAAACCCCGCACCGAGACTCGCAGCCCCTTCCTCAAGCGTTTGTAAATCCGCCGAAGCCATCACCGCCAGCACCGCGCGGACCATGAAGGGTAGCGTGAACAGCACATGCCCAGCCAGGATGAACCAGATGCTCTGGCGGAAATCCCCCCAGCCATCATAGGCCACCACCAAAGCCAGCCCTGTCGCCAGCCCCGGCACGGCAACGGGCAGAATCAACGCCTCCTCCGCCAGCCGTGCCAGCCGGCCAGGCGCACGCGCCAGCGCATAGGCGGCGGGAATGCCGATCAACGCCGTCGCCACCAGGCAGAGCAAGGCGATTTCGATGGAGAGCAGGATCGTCGGCCAATACAGGCTGAGCACCTGCTCCACCCACTGAAAGGTCAGCCCTCCGCGTAGCCCCAGAAAGGCGTTGCGCATCAATCCGGAAAGCACAGAGTAGGCCATCGGCACCGCGATGAACAGGCAGGATGCCAAAGTCACCGCCGCCTGCAGCCAAAAGCCGAATTTGTAAGGTTTCATCATTGCATTTAACCGCTTGCGGCAACACCCGCGCCGGTCAGGCTGCGGGCCAGAAACAACGCCGCCCAGCTCACCAGCCCGAGCAGCAAACTCAGTGCCGCGACCGAGGAGAGATCCGTGGTCAGGGTGAAATCCGTGTAGATCATCATCGGCAGCACGGTCACGCGCGTTGCCAAGGTGAAGGCCGTGCCAAACGCGCCCATCGAGGTGGCGAAGGTGAGTGCTGCCGCCGAGACCAGCGCCGGGCGCAAGGCCGGCAGCGTGATATCCCTGAAAATCTCAAAGGGTTTTGCGCCGAGGCTACGCGCCGCCTCCTCCAGCGCCGCATCCAGCCCGCGCGCCGCCGCCAGCATGGTCAGCACCACGCGGGGAATGGAGAAATAGAGATAGCCAAGAAACAGCCCCCAGACCGAGTAGGCAAACACGATCCGCCCGCCATGCAGAGCGAGGCTGAGCTGGGTAACCAGCCCCTGCCGCCCACCCAGCATGATGATCATGAACCCGACCACCACGCCGGGAAAGGCCAAAGGCAGCGTCAGGATCGACACCAAAAGCCCCTGCCCGGGAAATTCATGCCGGCCTAGAAACAGTCCGCAGATGCCACCAACCACCAGCGTCGCCAGTGTCACCAATACGGAAAGAATGAAGGTGGCGAGCAGGCTTTGCAGATGCCGCGCATCGCCCAGCGCCAGCGCGTAGCCGGCCCAGCCATGCGCGCCCTGCCCGCCGACATGCAGAAAGATGCCCAACGGGACGACAAAGAACCCCAGAAACACCAGGGCGGCTGGCAGGGCGAGCCCTGCCAGCCTGAGACGCGATGGCGCCATTACGACACTTCAGCGAGATAGCGCGCGGCAAAGCCCTTCTGCGCCGCCGCAAGTGCCGCCAGATCGACAGGGCGCGCGCGGGCATAATCGGAAGCCGGCAGGAAGCGCGCCTCGATCTCCGGCGGCAGCGCCACCGGGCGGGCCGGGCGCAGATAGGCCTTCGCCCACAGCGCCTGGCCTTCATCGGAGAGGGTGAAGTCCAGCAGCTTCTTGCCATTTGCCAGATGCGGCGCGCCCTTCAGCAGCGTCATCACATAAGGGAAACTCACGCTGCCTTCCCGCGGAATCACGAACTCCACCGGCGCCTTGTCGGTATATTTGGCGCGGTAGGCATCGAAATCATAATCCAGCAGAATCGGGATTTCGCCGGAGAGCACGCGGGCATAGGCGGTCTGCTTCGGCACGATCGGCTGATTGGCCTGCAGCTTCTTGAAGTAGGTGATGGCCGGGGTGAAATCCGTGTAGCTGCCGCCCATCGCGAGATTGACCGCCACCGCGCCGACATAGCCGACCGCCGCGCTGGACGGGTCCAGATAGCCGATCATGCCGCTATAATCGGGCTTCAGCAGATCCGCCCAGCTCTGCGGCACGGGCTTGCCGCCCAGCGCCGCCTTGTTGACGAAAAAGCCCAGCGTGCCGCTATGGATGGCGAACCAATAGCCGTCCGGGTCTTTCTGCCCGGCCGGCACCTGGTCAAACCCGGCCGGCTTGTAAGGCTGGGTCAGCCCGTCCTGCTTGGCCTGAATGCCAACCTGCCCGCCCAGATACATCGCATCCGCCACCGGATGCGCGCGCTCGGCCAGGGCCGCGGCCATCGCCTGGCCGCTATTCTTGTCGTCAGCCGGCACGAAAATGCCGGTTTTCTGCTGAAACGCCTTCAACTGGCCGGCCCAATCCGCCCATTCCGGCGGGCAATTATAGCAAATCGCCGTCTCCTGGGCGAAGGCGCGGCGGGAGATCGCGGTGCTGGCGGCAAGCGCACCGGTCAGCGTCAACATGGTACGTCTCAACATGGCGTGGTCACTCCTGGGGGGTTGCGGCCGCGAGCGACTGCCCGGGCCGGTAGCGATGGGAAAGGCGGATCTGCGCGGGCGGGCTGGCCTCGGCCAGGCGCGCCAGCAGATGCAGGAAGGCGCGCCGGCCCATCTCGCGGGCCGGCTGCACGATGGAGGCGAGGCTGGGGCTGATCAGCTGGCCGACATTGATGCCGTCCATGCCGATGACCGAGACATCCCCCGGCACCGCCAGCCCGAGCGCGCGCAACCCGGCGATGGTGCGCAGCGCCAGCAGATCATTCGAACAGAACAGCCCGGTCGGCCGGCCAGAGGCGGTGAACACATCGCCCAGCGCCGCCGCCTCCTCGGCATTGAAATCGGCCTCGATCAAGGCCGGGGCCGGCAGCCCGGCCTCCGCCACCGCCTGCATGAAACCGCGATGGCGACGGCGCGAGCGGTCCGAGGCGAGAAACCGCCCCGCCACCATCGCCAGCCGCCGATGCCCCTGGGCGATCAGCGCGCGCGCCGCATCCGCCCCGGCCGCCTCGTTATCGACGGCGACGCTGGCGCGTTCCGGAAACGGCGATTCATTGTGAAACAGCACATAAGGCTGGCCGGCCTCGTCCAGCGCATCCAGGGTCGGGCTGCGCTCGGCATCCGCGACGGTGACGATCAGCCCGGCCACGCGCTCGGCCAGCAGCCCCTCCATCGCCGCCCGCTCCTGGGCGGGGTCGTAATCGCTGGAGGTAATCAGCACCGTCCAGCCCGCCTCGCGCGCCGCCTCCTGAATCCCGGAGACGCTGTCGGCGAATACCGGATTGGCGAGGGTGGGCAGCAACACGCCGACAGCCCGGCTCTGCCCCCTGCGCAGATCCCGCCCCATGCGGTTGGGCCGGAAGCCCAAGGCGCGGACCACCTCCTGCACGCGCTGCGCCGTCTCCGGCCTAATCCGCGCCCCGCCATTGAGCACCCGCGAGACGGTGGCGATGGAGACACCGGCCTGCGCGGCGACATCGTGCAAAGTGGGGCGGGGTTGCGATTTCATGCGGGCGCTTTAGCGCGCCGCCGATGACAATTTCGCGACAGTCCGGAAACGCTTTTATGAAAATGAAAACGTTTACATCATTTCCCTTATCCGGCGCGCAGATACATCCCGAGCATCCGCGTCAGCTCCGCCACCAGCTCTTCCTCCTGCCCTGCCTTGGGCACCTGCTTCATCATCAGCAGCACCGGCATCGCCATCGCCGCCGCGCGGCCGGGGGCGAGTGGCGGCCTGGCTTGAAGCAAAACGGCTTCCACCAAAGCGCGGCTGCGCGCACGGAACGGCCGCGCCTGGCCCACCAGATCCGCACAAGCCTCCAGCAAGGAAGGCGCCAGCGCCCGGTCCTGCTCATGCGCGCGCAGCACCGCCAGCAGCCCGGCCGCCAGCGCCTCCGGGCTCAAACCCGGCGCGGCATCGCGCAGCGCCCCCAGACTTTCCTCCAGCCGCGCGGCATAGCGCTCCAGCAGCGCCATCGCCACGGCGGCTTTGGAGGGGAAAAACTGGTAGAGCGAGCCGATCGGCGCCCCGGCGCGTTTGGCGATCTCGGTCATCGTCGCCGCCTCCACGCCTTTTTCCGCAAATAGGCTTGCGGCGGCTTCCAGCAGTGCGGCCACACGCTGCACGCCGCGCGCCTGCTTGGGCGCCTTGCCGGGCTGGGTCGCGCTTGACGAATGTGAGGACACGCTCATATATCCGAATGTGAGGAAACCCTCATAATACAGTCCCCCTTATCTGAAAAGGCTGTTGCCATGACCGAGCTTGATCCCGCCCGCACCGCCCTGGTGCTCATCGACCTGCAGAACGGCATCACCGCCCTGCCCACCAGCCCGCGCAGCGGTGCGGACATCGTCGCCCGCACCCTGCCCTTCGTGGAAAAATGCCGCGCCGCCGGGGTGCTGGTGGTGCCGGTGCATGTCGGCTGGCACGCGGATTTCGGCGATGCGCTGCGCCAGCAGGTGGACGCCCCCGGCAATCACGGCAAGCTGCCCGATGACTGGATGAATTTCGTCGAAGGTCTGGTGCAGCCGGGCGATGTCACCATCATCAAGCGCCAATGGAGCGCCTTCCACGGCACCGAGCTGGACCTGCAGTTGCGCCGCCGCGGCATCACAAATATCGTGCTCTGCGGCATCGCCACCAATATCGGCGTGGAATCCACCGCCAGGCAGGCCTGGGAGCATGGCTATCAGCTGGTGCTTGCCGAGGATCTCTGCACCTCGCTCGGCGACGGCGCGCATGAATTCGCGATCAAGACGATCTTCCCGCGCCTCGGCCTGGTGCGCCAGAGTGCGGAAATCAACTTCAAGGCCTGACCGGAAAGCCGCACCGGTCATACCGGGGCGGCAAACATCATGCGGAAAGCGCGAAAAAACTTAAAAATACGGAAAATCAATGAGTTGCGCTGGCGGAGGAGATGTCCACCGAACTCAACCACCTAACCACCTGAATTTGAACATCACGAGCGGCCGATGTTTTGAAAAGTGCCCGGAATTATACCCGGGATTTTTTTTGCTGGAAACGCACTCTCACCGCGCCCCGGGCACGGCGCGGGGCCCCGGAAGATCAGGAGCTTACCGGCTCGGCTACGTCGTCGGTCTGATATTGGGACAGCGTGGGGTCGTTTGGCAGCTGGGCGGAGATGGTGCAGAGGTATCCACCCTTGCCGTCCAGGCGGTGATCGACCTGAGTGATCACCCATCTGGTCGGCACGTCCGGATGAAACCCGGAGAGCGTGAGGGGGGCCTCAGCCAGGAAAGCGGGGTCACCCTCCAGCGAGAGGGTCAGCCGGGTCTGCGCGCGGATGGACTGCGCCAAGAGCGCCTTGGCGGCAGCGAGCGCCGTTGCTTGATCCGGGAAATGCTGCCGGATCCGCTTGACCGGCTCGCCCTGCCCCACGCTCACGACATGCTTCTGGGCTGTCTTGTGGACATGGTAGCATGCCACCACCGTGCCGGCGTTCGCGCGGGTCTGCTCGTTCATGCCGAAGCTCGAGGCCTGGCTCGCCTGCACCGTGATTGCCGGCAGCGGTTGACCGCTCACAGAGAGGCCGGTCGCCCGGGCGTAGAACAGCAATTGGCCGTTGGCCACCTTGAGGACGGCGTCATATTGCTGGGCCAGCCGGGTCAGCAGGTTGAGGTCACTTTCCGCGTCCTGCATGACGTGCGGCAGCGGGATTGATGCCAGCGCGCTGCTGGTGCTGCCGGCCAGGCCGTGCCGCTTGGCGATGGTCTGCACCAGCACGCCGATGGTGGTGCCGGCCGCCCACACCTGGGTGTATTGGGTCTGCAGGTCGGTTTTCCCGGCTGGCGTCGGCGCATAGATGGCCGAGCGCGCACGGATGGTTACGACTTCCGGCCAGCCCCGGATCTCGACCTCATCGGCGACGAACATCCCCATATTGATGGTGGTGCCGTCATAGCCGAGGAACAGCGACAGCTCGGCGCCAGTCGGCGGCTTTCTGATCGGGTTGGCCGGGTCCGTCGAAGCAAGCTCGATCACCAGGGAATCGGACTCGTACCCCGTTGCATCGGTCATCGTGAGCGACGACAGATTCGCCTGCACCACAGAGGTGATGTCGGAACCGTTGGCGATGAGCGCGAAATTGGGAACGATGCCGGTACTCATGACCAGAGACGCACGCCTTGATCGGCGCCCACACTGGCAGACAGGTCCGGCAGCGTGATCACCACCCCGGCGCCCAGCACCGGGCCCAGCGCGGCCAGGCCTGGGTTGGCGGCGAGCACCTGCTCATATACCCGGCCGTCCAGCGTGCCGTAATAGGCGAAGGCCACCGCATCGACCACATCGCCATCCTTGGTGGTATAGGTCACGGCCGCCATCAGATCAGGTTCCCGATACCGGTCAGCCCCTCGACCGTCTGCTGCGCGCTCTGCGCCGACGAGACGAGGCCGCCCAGGCCAATATTGTTGAGCAGGTTCGTAAGCAGGCTCGAGGGGCCGCCATCATACCAGCGCAGGGTCACCGTGAAGGCCTGTTTCTTCGGCTGCCCGAAGGCCGCGAAGATGCTCTGCGTCTCGGCAACGCCCGTGATGACCCAGCGCCCGTAGACGTTGCCCATGCCGTCGATCAGGCTCTGGGGCTTCCCCTGGCCAGCGAGAGCGCGCAGGGCATTCAACTGCCCCCCACCGCCCCGGAAGCCAGGATAGACGACGCCGGGCAGCGTGATCATATCCTGCCCCGGGCCGGTAAATTGCAGCGCATCATTCTGGCTAAAGCGCGGGACGGCGGCCCAGGTATATTCGGTGTTGCGCTGCAGCTCCTGGAACGCGGCCGTGTTCAGCGAGAACAGGAAGCTGCCAAGGATCATCTGCGGCATATACCCGCTGGCAGCGCCGGCGGCGCCGGAAAGGACGCTCATCGCATGAACTCCTGGGCCGGGTCGTACATCGCGCCCCGCGCCGCCGTCGCCTGGTGCGCCTGGATGCGCCGGTGCAGCTCATCCCACAGTTTGCCGCCATCCTGCCCGGGCGCGGCATTAATCTCGACCTTGCCGATATGGACCCCGCCGGCGGATGCGTGGCCCCGTGACGTGAAGGCATTCGGCGCCGCCTGGGTCGCCACGCCGGCCGGCGCCTGCCCGCGGCCGGTGAAGGCATTGGTTGCTATGGGCGTTGGGGTAAGCCCCGCGGCCGTAAAGGAGTCGAGCACCGTCTTTTTGAACGCCTCGAGCTTCTTCACCAGCCAATCAAGCCGGTCGCCGATCCAGCCGATGGTGGTCTGAAAGGCAGATTTCACGCCGCCCCACAGATCCTGGAAAAAGGCCTTCACACCACTCCAGTGCTTGGTCAGCTCATAGGCGGCCACGCCGAGCGCCGCCACGGCCGCAATCGTCAGGCCGATTGGGTTGGCGAAGAGCGTCTCCCCCAGGAACAGCATCGCCGAACCCACCGCGCGAATCGCCCCAGGTGCCACTAGGCCGAATTTGGTAAAGAGCAGCGTGTACCCGGCATAGGCCGCGAACGCGCCGCCCACCGTCAACAGCACCGGCGCCAGCACCGCCAAAGATGCGCCGAGCACAGTCACACCAATCATCATGTCGCGCGCGAGGCGCGGGTGACGGGCGGTGAAGGCGTCGAGCTTCTCCAGCGCGGTGGCGGCGAGCGTGAGGGCGGCTGTGTAGGTTGGCAGAATATCGGTGCCGAGCCGCAGCTTCAGGTCGGCCAGCCTGGCCTCTGCCTGCGCCTCCTTGCCCGCCGGAGTGTTCTGGGCGTTGGCGTTCATCTGGTCGATGTTCTGCGCGCCGGCATTCAGGCGCTGGCGCTTATCGATGTTCTGCTGCTGCTGGTACATCGTCGAGAACAGCGCCGCTGCGGTGCGGCCCATGATCGACCCGATGGCATCTTGGATGGCCTGCGGAGAGGTGATGCCGTGCGCCGCGAGGTTCGGCAGCAGCACATCCTTCATCCACTGGTAGGGGTTGCTCAGATATTCCGCAGACCCTTTCAGCGCCCCGGGATTGAGGTATGCGGCCTGGCCGACCTTGTCGAATTTGACCTTCGACCGGTCGCCGATCAAGCCGTATTTCAGCATGTTCTCTGCTGCGCGCTTCGTGGTGTGCCCCTGGTACATCTCGCTGTAGGCGGTCATGAGCGCGGTGCCGACGCGGTGGCCGCCCATCTCCTGGATCAGCGGTTCCATGCCGTAATAAAACGCCTGATCAGTCATCCCTTTAACGGCGATGCCGCCCGTGGCGATGGCATCACGCCATTGATCGGCCGTGACCTTGCCGCCGGTGGCATTGATCACCTGCTGGATCATGTTGGCTTGGCGGTTAAATTCGCCCTGGTCTTTCGTGCCGCCGCGGAGCTCGATCACCTTCAGCATATTCATGAAGGCATCTTCGTTCTGGCCGGCCTGCTCCGAGCCGAAAAGTGCACCATTGGCAAACTTCATCTTGGCCAACATGGGCAGAACCATCTTGGCATCACCCAGGTCTCCGAATACCGACAATGCGTCCGTAATCAGGCCGAGGCGGTCCGACTTGCTGGTGCCGAAGATATTCTGCCGGGCCGAAAAGGCGGCGGCCTGGGAATTGACGCCAGGGCCCATACCCAGCGCTGCCAGGCGCGCCTGCTGCTGCTGGTAGGCCTTCGCAGCGTTAACGGTGGAAAACACCGGCACGCCGATGGCGGCCGCGCCGATGCCGGCCTTAACGCCGAGGCCGGCGATGTTGCTGCCGATATTGTTCAGCCGCTGATAGCGCTCCTGCGCTTCATTCAGTTTGGTCTGTGCCCGCCGCGCGTTCTCGAGCTGAGCGGTGAGGCGCTGGTAAGAGCTCTTCAGGCCTTCGACATCACCCCCGGAAAGAGCGGTTTTCTTGATTTCCTGATTTAGCTTCTTTTGCTCGCGCGACAGCTTATCGACAACCTTGCCGATCGACGAGAGCCCTTCCTTCGTGCTGCCCAGGGCCAGGCGCAAGCTGGAGGAGATCGCGCCTCCGATGACCAACTTGGCTTTAAATTCACGCTCGGCCATTTATCGGCAGCCCTTCCAGCCACCAGACAAACCGGCTGGCGCGCATCTTCACGATTTCCGCTTCTGCCCATCCCGTGAAATGGGCCAGTGCCAACACCCCGTCGCGGATGGTCTCGGGTGTTAGTCGGTAAAAACCCCGAGCGAGGCCTGCAGGCGCGCGTAGTCACGAAGCGGAAGCTTGGCGATATCAGCGGGCGAAACCTCGCAGAGGTTGGCGAAGAGGCTGATCTCCTTGCGCGCCTCGCTGCCCTTCATCTCTTCCACCGTCAGCTGATCGTCTACGGTCACCTCGCGTACCCGCAGCACCGTGGTCTTCGAGCCCGACAGATCCAGTGCGCGGGAGAGCACCACATCGACAAAGCCGTCGCCTGGCTTGAGCCAAGCAGGCAGATCCTTCTTATCTTCGTCAGCCCCTGCCGGTTTCGTTATCTTCGCCACCACTCACCTCCTCACATGCCGAGCGCGGAGCGCATGGCGCTCAGCACGTCTTTGCCGTTGATCACCTGGATCATGTTCAACACGTCGATTTCGTGAATCACCGAAGTGCCGTGCTGCAGCTTGTAATAGCTGGCGGACACCTGCACCTTCAGCTCGGCCACTCTGCCGGGCTTGCTGGTACCCGGGTCGATCTCCTTGATCTTGCCGCGGATGGTGTGAACCACCGGCGTGACGGTGCCGTCGTAAGACTCCAGCACCTCACGAATGATGAACGGCACCGCGGCGCCCTCGGTAATGCCGAAGCTGCCCAGGACATTCGGGTCATAGGAGACCATGGTGAAATCCATCATCAGCTTTTCCATGCCCATGGTCAGCTCGACGGGCGCCTCCATGCCGCCGCCACGGAAATCCTCCGTCTGCTGGGTCAGCTTAGGCGCGTTGACTTCCGTCACCTGCCCGGCATAACCCTTGCCGGACACGAACAGATTAAAGTTTTTCCGAATATCACTCGCGGCCATCCGCCAGCTCCTTAGAAGATGTTGGACTCGTAATCATCCGTCAGATGACTGGTGAAGGTCACGCGCTCGGCCGGGCTCGGCACGGTCTGGTCATAGTCAAACTTGATCTGGCCCGCCGCGATCTGCGCATTCGAGTTTTCGTCCGGGTCCAGCCAGAAGCTGCCACCCAGCACCGCACCCAGCGAGATCAGGGTGCGCATGAAATTGTTGCCTTCCTCGAGGACCGTATCGACGAAGCCCTTTGTGATGGGCTGATCGACCGCCCAGAGATTGGCGGCGGCGATGCTGTCATTGATGATGTCGCGCGACCGAACCACGGCCAGGAACGCCAGCGCGCTGTCGGTGGACAGGGTGCGGTTGCCCCAGGTCCGGAAGCCGTTCATCCGGATGATGGTCGCCACATTGGCCGCGTTCAGCAGGTTCGCGCCGCTGCTCGCATCGCCCATGGTGAAGTCGATGGGGCGCCCCAGCGCCAGCACCGGCGAGAGCGGCTTGTTCGACGGCGAGTACCAGAACCCATAGGTGCTATCGGTCCAGGCGATGATGCCCGCGATGGTGGGGCTGGCGGGACGGGTGATATTCTGCGCCGTCGCCTGATCCAGCTTCGTCACCCAGGGGTCGACCAGATAGACGCGCTCGCTGTCGAAGTCGCCCGCCATCGCAATCGCATCAGCGTCGGTGGTGTTCGGGCCGTCCTGCACGATGATGGCGCGCAGGCGCGCCGCGATGGAAATCATCTCCGCCACCACGGCATTACCGACCGTGCCCACGGTCGCCGTGAACACGGCTGCCGTGGTGGGGGTGCCGGCGGCAGCGGGGAGCTTGAAGGTCGGCGCAGCGGTATAGCCGGAGCCCTCGGCCGTGGTACCGACCTGGGTGACGACGCCAGCGACGACGGTGGCTGTGGCGGCCGCGCCGGCACCGGTCGTATCGCCGGTGGCGTTCGTCACCGTGAGCGGATAGGTGCCGTCGGTATAGCCGGCGCCCGCATTGGACGCGACCAGCGAGGCGATGCCGGCGCTGGTGCGCTGATGGGTAAAGCCGGGGGCGATAAGGATGCGCGGCTTCTGGCCGAGCGCGGCGTTGGCATAGACGAACTGCTGCGCGCCGGCGATGATGTTGGCCTGGGTCTGGGCATCGGTGGTGCCGACATCCACCCGCACCACCACCACCACCGCGCCGATGATATCGAAAATATCCTGCAGGGCGCCGGGCAGCGTGCCGTTATCGGCGCTGACGCTCTTCGAGTAGAGCGATTTGGTCAGGCTGGCCGAGCCGTTATTCAGCACCGGTGTGTTGAGCGGGTAGACCGTCGGGTCCGCGTTCGGGGCGGTTCCCACCACGCCGATCACGTTCGAGCTCACGATGGTGATCGTCTTGGTGGTGCTGGTATCGTCGACCACTTCGACGCCGTGAAGGAAATTCGTACCCATGCGGTCTCGCCCCGGTTATTGCATCCGAGACAGCATCATCCGCCGCGCGCGTCCGTTCCTCCCGGGGGCGGCGCCAGATTAGTCGTGAGGGATAAACAACCCCCAGAACCCTACGCCCACGTCAGAATTCGTGGTGCCGTTGTTGGCCGTGAGCGTTCCCTTTAGCTGAACTCCGGCTGTCACGGAAATGATCGCCGTGCCCACTCCCATATTGCTGGATGTCCAGAAGCTGCCCGCCCCAGGGCCCAAATTATTACCCATGATTGTGCCGCCGCTCGTAATCCCCAGCGAAAGGGAGTTAAGCACGGTCGTGCTGGAGACCGCCTGACAATTCAGCATAATCGTCCCGTTCTGCGGGGGCGTGAAGCTGATGTTCAAGGAGCGGGACCCGCTCGCGCCCGGCACCATATAGCCAACCAATTGTCCAGATTGGCTGAAGTCAGATAGGAGCGCCGCAATAAACCTGACCCAGTTGGTCGTAGCGACGGCGGAAGAATCATCAGGAGCGGGCGGCGTTATCGAGCGTTGAATGCCCCCTGGATTTTCCACCAACACATAGCCGCCGTTCCCGCCATTGACCTTGGTGCTATACCGCAGCCGCGCTTGGCCTGTGATCTCGCCCCCGGCCAGCGCATTCATATCCGCCCCAAAAATGGGCAGCGGCGGGATTGCGGTGGTGCCCGCGACAGAGCCGTCGCACGGCGTGAAAGTCGCCGGGCCTGTATTGGCGGCTGTGGCGCGGAAAGCAAAGCAGGCACCATCATTAATCGGCGCGGTAGCAGCTGGGGTGTAGTTCGCGATGATCGCGTTTGCTTTCCCTGCCGCCGTGGCGTATTGGCTGGTGAAGCCAAGCAGCGCGATTACCCGATTGTAAAGCCACCGGGTTCTATTTGCAAAGCTCTTGCCCTGTGTGTTCATCACACCGTTGACGCCGCCGAGGGCGGCGTCCGTGGTCTCGAGCTGGTATATGCCCGCATCAAAGCTGTCGGATTCGGAGAGGTTCGCCATGTTATCCTGCCACGCCTAAATTGTAGGAGCCGTCGAGCAGCACCGTGCCGTTGAGAATGAAAGCCGCCTGGGTGAAATCGAGGCCCAACAGGTAGCAGCGCGCTGGCTGCGTTGCGGCGAGTATCCGCTTAACCTGATCCGCTTGGCTGTTGGCGATCGGTGCAGACAGGATCACGCGGTAGTATGGCCAGTTCGCCGGGTTGCCGAGGTCATGGGAGCCGTCAAGCATCACTGTTCCATCAAGGTTCCACACTGGATCGCCCTCAATGATCTGCGCATTCGGGTATCCGGCGACGGCCAGCGCGGTCTCCATCGAGGCGAGCGTGCCTTTGATCTTGTGGTTCGCGATGCTCGCCGCCACCACCGCGCGCTTGACCGCCTCCGGCCATGTGCTGTCCCACTCATCGACGCGCCAGGCCCATGCCAGCCAGGGCAGCAGTTCGAGCGGGCAGGTCTGGGCATTCCAGAGCGCGCCCGCGACCACCGGCACAGCCCCGACGCGCGCCGTCGCCTGCTCGAGCGCGCGCTCGCCCGCAGTGGCGTTGGGCGGCAGCAGGGTGGCAACGTCAGACACCATACGCCCCGAAGGTCAGAGTGATGCCGGTGCAATAGCTGGCCTGAAGATCGGTGATGGCCAAGTCGGTCGTGATGCCAGGCGCCGCCAGCACCGCATCGACCACGCCGGTCACCATCAGGGCGGAGATCACGCCGACGACATAAACCGGCAGACCCACCTTGTGCCGGGCCGTGGCGTAGGCCTGGGCAGCAGCCTGGGCGTTCGCCAGCACAGTCGCCTGGTCGGCCGTTGACGCCAGCGTGAGCGTTGCGACGATCGAGTATGAGACGATGCTGGCGCTCTGCACCTGCACGGTATCGCAGAGCGGCCGCACGCTGGTGGAGTTGAGCGCGGCGCTGACGGCGTCGAGCGTGGCCTGCGGGGCGCCCCCGGTGCCCGTCTGTGATAGGACGGTCACCAGCACCGTGCCCGGCTGTGGACTGGTCACGCTGGCATCGAGGACATCGCCGGATGCCGACTTGGCAAAATAGAGATAGGCCCCGCTCGGCCCGGCCGAGGAATAGCCCTCAAGCGAAAGCTGAATGCGCGCCCGGAAAGCGCTATCGGTTTCCATGACAGCAGCGGTCGGCGGGATGGTGGTGTTATTCGCCGGCGTGATCGTCAGGCGCGTTACGCCATAATTCACGCCGATTTGATCGAGGTCACCACCCTCTGCGTAGGCCAACATCAGCCCCACCGAGGCGTCATTCATCTGCTGGCGCAGCAGCGTTTCCCGATAGGCCACGACCTCGAGGATCTTATAAGCCGGGTCGGATTCAAGCAGCGCGGTGAAAGTCGGATCGCGCGCCTGCAGGTCAGCGAGCATGGCTGCCAGGACGGTCTCGAAATCGATCTGCTGGACCACCTGGGGTGCCGGCAGCGCCGAAAGGTCGATGGCCGAAAGGGTGACCGCCATTAGGTTGTCACGCTGATGCCGGGCAGCGCGATCTGCTGCCCATTGGGCAGATACTGCCCGTAGAGATCGAGGGTGAGCACGCCAGGCGCAGCGGTAGCCTGCACCTTCAGCACGAGGATACGGGGCTCCCAGGTTTGCAACGCGCCGACCGTCGCTGAATAAATTTGCGCCAGCGTCGAGCGGTTCAGAGGCGCGTCGATCAGTTTATAGAGATCGCTCCCGTAGGTCCGGCGCTTCACCCGGCTGCCCAGCGGGGTGCTGAGAATATCACGAATGGACTGGCGCAGATGCGCAATATCCCCGAGGGCCTTGCCCGTGTTCGCGTCCGTGCCGATCATGCCTCACAATCGGCACGCTGCCCCCGACTATCCTCCCGGGGGCTATAGCGCGTGGCGTGTGGGGATCGAATTAAAAACCTTCTTGCTCAATGAAAAAATCCATTCACGTCCTATTGCAAAGGTATCGCCGAAATAACGGGAGCAGTTCCCGACCAAGTAATCGTCAATGTGTCACTTTTCACTACATTGATGTTCGCAGTCGGCACTCCGGCCAAGGTATTGACCACCGGCACGTTCACGGTAGTCCCGTTCCTGGTAATGGTCACGGCAGTCAGACCGGCCCCTTCAATTAAAATTTGCGCAGGAGAGTTTATCGAAAAACTATCCGGAGATGATCCGGCAGCAGTCTGTTCGATGTTTTCCCCTCCTCCCCCAATGTGAATATATTGGCAAGATCCACCAGCAGGATCAAAAACACTAATGCCGGTGTTATAGGGCGCGCCCCCTGCCGGAGCATCCAGGGTGTAATAAATGCGCCCGTTTAGATCGAGCTGCCCGGCTCCGGTTCCCAGGTTGTACGCGAAGCCCTGATACTGGAATGCATCAGATGATGCCACGGTAATCTCTGTATCCAGCCAACCCATTACTGTAGCGCTTGGATTAGGGCCTGGGTCATTTGCATTTCTGCCGATAATATATCTGCAGTTTTGTGCTAGGTTTTTGGGCCAATGCTGAACGTGATCTCCGCAAAAAATGGAGTACGCAATTACGCAATTTTGCACGTAATTACCATCAAGAATCGAATGCACGCCGGGCGTGATTCCGTTGTATAGACCCTGCGCGTAGCATTGCCTGGCCACCGACATGCAGCTATTGCCCCCAAGCGAAATCGCGGTCTCGTTTGCATTTGTCGGCAGGGGGGACAAATCGCTGATAGTAGGCGTATAAACAGAAATACGATCGTAGATCGTATTTTGCACGCCCTGGCCTCCGATTACGATATATCCGGATAGCGAGGGGACTTCAAACGCAAGGTCCTGCATAATCAGATTTATGGCGGTTATATTTGCAGTATTCGAGTTGGCATAAAACTGCCCGTATCCAACGCCTTGGATGACCGATCCATTTGTCGACGCGTTGGGGCAAATGTAAGGAAAGACCAGCACGGCACCGTTCTTGGCTGGCGCAGCGCTAAGCACTTCACGGAAAAACCCGACCCCTACCGGGCCAGAAAACTTCACCGTAACATCCGACCCGAATGCTACGAGAGGAAGCGTGAGTATTGCGTTTGTGACATTTGCGTTTTGCGGCGCCCCCCCGACCAAATACACGCCGGCATCCAACATAATTTCAGCGCCGCCAATAGATACCGCGTAATTTATTGCAGCTTGAATAGCAGCCGTATCGTCGTGGGTGACGTTGGCGCCCGAAACAGATGCCGAGGCTGCCTTCGATAGGGTGAGTAAATTCGTCCCGGCTCCAGACACGATCTCCGCAATCAGGCGCGTTCCGTCCCCATCCGTACCCGCGCCGTCAACCCGAACATATTGCCCGGGTTGAAAATCAATTGGCGAAGAAAGCATCAAAACATCGCTACCAGATGCAATGCTGCCGGTGGTCGCTGCCGCTGACCCGGCTGCCCCGAATTGCGCGACATTAATCCTGGCCCTGTATATCGCCTGCCCCGCAGGACGAGATAGGGTTCCTAGGTAGGGGACGATATTTAGCGCAGACGCATTTCCATTTTCGTCCAGAACCGCCGCGCCACCAGCACCGCCTGCCGGGAGTTTTGCAGCTGCGCCAAGGCCTAGAACATTGCTAGGGTCGGACAGATCCGCGTTAAAAATTTTATTTGCCATGTCAGCCTAGAAAAGTGAGGGTTGCGCCGTCGGACAGAGTCAATTCCGCAGTAAGGGTCATCGGGCCAACCCAGAAGTTTGAGCCAGCCGGCAACGTAGTTGCTGCCGATACGGTTCCTGGAGAGGAAAAAAATCCCGCCATAAATCCGCCCGAAATACTGACGCCGTTTGCGTCCTGCTTTGAAAGGTCACCCAAATCGCCAACGGCTGCGGCTGCCGCCGTAGCGACTGAAGAGGCTTCCGCGGCCTGGGTGCTTGCTGCGCCGGCCACGGACTGTGCTGCCGCTGCCGCCACGCTGGCCGCACTCGCGACAGAGGACGCCGCACCGGCGGTAGAGATTGCCTGCGCCGCCTGCGTGCTCGCCGCACCGGCCAAGGACTGTGCTGCCACTGCCGCCACGCTGGCAGCACCTGCGGCGGACGAGGCCGAGCTCGCCGTTGAAGCCGCCTGCGCCGCCTGGGCGCTCGCTGTGGCAGCCACAGATTGCGCTGCTGACGCCGCCACAATGGCCGCGCCAGCCACCGATGATGCCGCGCCGGCCGTGGAGACCGCTTGCGCCGCCTGAGTGCTGGCCGCCCCAGCCACGGACTGCGCCGCCACCGCCGCCACGCTGGCCGCACCCGCGACAGAGGATGCCGCGCCGGCC
>NZ_JH976207.1:402098-487183 GCF_000306035.1 Acidocella sp. MX-AZ02 | reverse complement strand
GAATGCCTGCGCCGCCTGAACGCTCGCCGCCCCTGCCACGGATTGCGCCGCCGCCGCCGCCACGCTGGCCGCGCCAGCGACCGAGGACGCCGCCCCTGCGGTGGAGAATGCCTGCGCCGCCTGAACGCTCGCCGTGGCAGCCGCGGACTGCGCCGCTGCAGCAACCACACTCGCGCCGCCGGCCACGGAAAGGGTTGAGCCCAGAGCAGCGGCAGCCAACGACGCCTGCTGGGCGGCTGTCTGCGCATACGCTCCAGCCTGAACGGCGGCGTTCTGCGCGTTGCCGGCGGCCGCAACTGCAGCGGCGCCTACCGATGCCGTCGCTGCCGCTGCGGAGGAAACACTTTGTTGCGCAGCGGCGGCCTGGGCGGCGGCGGCCTGGGCCGCCTGCGCCGCCGCCGTGACCTGCTGCTTGCCGGTGTAGATAATTTGCACATCAGGCATCGAGCGCACCCCGTTCAATGGTGATTGCCGACATATCGAAGGTTTCTTGCGTCCCGTCCGGCCAGATGATCTGCAGGCCGGAAATCAGCTGCGGCGGCCCGGCCGGCGTCGGCTGAAGGGTCGAGGTGACGGAGCCGGGGATCGCCAGTTCAATGGTGCCATCGGTCGGGGCTGGGATAGAGATGTAGGCCGGATTATCGGTCATCTGGCATTTCACCAGCACCTCACCGGCAAGCGACGAAATGCCGAACGCCGCCTGCGCGCCAGTCAGATCCACCGGATTTCCGAGCGCGTCGGTGAGCGTCCAATAACGCTGGTAGGTGTCGCCGCGGATCAGGGCGTAAATGCCGTCGAGCATGGCCGCATTTGGCCGGGCGACGGCGCCCTGTTCCTCCCGGGGGCTACCCAGTCGGCGCGTCGGTTTGGCTGCCGCCGCGCGTCACGCCGGTATGCACATGCTCTTTCAGGCTGATGCTATCGGCGATGACATCGGCACCGTTGAGAGTGACCGCGCCCTGGGTGATGATGAGGGAGGTGGTGCCAACCTGCAGCGTGATGCTGCCCCCCGCCGGGACCGAGATCACCTTCTTGCTGGCTGTGCGGTCATAGCTCTCAATGCCGCCGTCTTTGTATTTCACCACCCGCTGGCCGGCCGTGGCCGCTGGCGCCGGCATCGTCATCTGGAAGATGCCGACAAGCGCCACGCCCTGGGCCGGGTCGCCGAACGGGCTGAATACCACGGCCTGCTCGCCTTGGTCGGGCGCCCAAATTTCGGCATCGCCGCCGGCGCGCGCGCTGATCCAGGGGATGGCTGGCGTCAACCACGTGCCGTCGCTCACCACACAGCGCGGAGCTGTCGGGTCGCTCAGGTCTACCGATTGGATGGTGCCGAAGCGGATCATCTGCGCCATGCGGCGCGCAAGGTCGGCGAGAGCAAAGCTCATTTCGGCGTCTCGTTCCCGCCTGGCGGCAGGACCTGGTGGAACGCATCAAGCGGGGCGTTCACGCCGTTTTCGGAATAGGCCAGGAAGATCGCCTCGGCGTTCGGATCGCTGCAATCGTAGACGCTGCACCCGAAATGCCCGACCTGCTGCCACTCAACCTTCCAGACCAGATATTGATCAAGCTCGGGAGAAAACGCATCCTGATATGCACCCACCACCTGGGCGGCGAGGATCGCCTGGCCAAATTTATTCAGGTGCACAAAGCTGGCGACCGCCGCAGCCAGAGCGCGCACCTGGCGCCCAGCTTTTTCGTCCGAGGCCGGCACAATCACCCGCGCCACCATTCGCAGATTAAGCGCCTGCTGGCCGGTCCCAGGATCTTGGTCGTTTGCCTGCTCAAGCTCCTCGAGCTCGACAAAGAGCGCCGGCGTAGCGCGGGGCTTGCGGTCCTGGGGGTAATCCTCGACCGTCTTGAAGATCGCGAACTCCTGCTTCAGGGCATCGAGCACCGCATCATGGTAGGCGTCGAGGTCTACAGCGCCGTTTTGGTTCGCCATCTCAGCTCATGTTCAAAGAGTTGGAAAAATTTTGTTTCGAAATCTACGCCTTCAAAAAGCTTGTCTTCGATCCAACGCTCCGCGTCATCCGCGATGTCCAAGACCTGCTTTTCAATAGGAAGCCGCGCCTTTCCCTTCCTCAAAAACACTCTTTGCCGACCGGTTTTATCTCGAGCAAGAAAAGCATGCGCGATGAAGTGTTTTCCGACTCGAACACCCTGAGCCGTTTGTTTTGGTGTTCCAAGCTGTTCCATGGATAGCGGGTTTAGGCCATACCATAACTTTATTTCGGGCGCAGACCTGCTCCGAGACAGGCGAAAAGTTGAGAGGCGGCGACGAATAACTTTCTGCTGCACGTCCAGCTCGTGCGAGAGGCCTTTTACCGACGCGGCTTTGAGATACAGGGCCATCCGCCGCAGCGCGCTGGCGAGCGCAGCTTCGACTTGCGGGAGCGTGGCATTTACATCCAGCGCCATGGCGTCGATTTGCTGAGTGTCAAACTCAATGTTTAAGCTACCGCTAGCCCCGCCTGCGGAATTCATAGTTCCGGATCCGTTGGCGACAAGCGCACCGTGGCCATGCCGGTGCCGTCATCGATCGGCGGGCTGGCCACCATATAGGTCACTTCGTTGACCAAGACGGTATCGAAGCGGTTCACCTGCTCGACATCGCAGGCCTTGCAGATGAAGCGGGGATTGCTGATGTCAGCATCGAATTCGCCGGTCTGCGCGTTGAATGTCGCATCCTCAAAGATGCCATTCACCGTTACGCCGCCGCCAAGCTTATACGAAAACACCGCGACAAAAGCGAAGCCGCCCTCGTCGTCGGTGTCAAGGAACTCATCCAGATCCTCCCAAGACGGCGCCGGCATTAGGCGCCCTGGATGTCGGCCACAGCCTCGACCGAATAGGTCACGCCCGGCGTGGTGCCGGCCAGCGTGTTTACCGCCCGGACGTATTTATGCAGCACATCGAAGCTGCCATAGATCGTCTGCAGCGACGGGCCGGAATTGGTCACGTTGGCGAAAACCAGACCTGTATCGGTCCAAGTGGTGCCATCCAGGCTATGCTGCAGCTTCACGCTGGAGGTGTTGTCCGCCCCGGTACAGGCACTGGAATTCAGGATAAAATGGCCGTTGCCGGAGAACTTCGAAAGATCGACCTGCGGGCCGTCATCGGTCGCGGTGATCGCGGCAGCCGCACGGACGGCGGCGAAATGGAAAGGTTTCATTTTCCGGTATCCTTCTTTTTCGGTTCCGCCGTCTCGGCCGTAACGCGCGCGGCGCGGCCGCTATCGGTCAGCTGCTTCGCATCGCGCGCAGGAAGCGTGACATCCATGCCGGGCTCGATCATCTTGCCGCCGGCCATAAACCCGCGCACCGCTTTAACCGTGGTCTGTGTGCTCATGTCCGCTCGCTTGCGTTGGGGCGGCGCAAGGCCGCCCCGGTTGCGGTCTGGGTTACGCCACCGGCGCGGCGTTGGCATTGGCATAGGTGAACGCCTCCTTGTGGCGGATATTCATGTCCACATCCTGGAAGAAGATGATGCGGGTGCCGCCGGAGGTGCTCAGCGCGTAGGGATCGACCATCATGTCGAGGCCCGACCACATCGCCATGATGAAGCTCGACCAGACACCGAAGAAGGTATCGCCTTCGGTTAGCTGATTGGTAACATCGGTCTGGTAGCCGTTAATGGTGTTGCCCGGCTCCCAGACGGTGCCGCCCTGCGCGATGGCGGCGGTCGGGAATTTCAGCGTGGTCTTGGCCGCGCCGCGCGCCCGGGCGCTGACCACATAGGACATGGAGCCGATATCGGCGTTCGCCGCGGCGATATCCGTTTCCATCTGCACGTACTCGGCATAGCTCGGATACTCGGCGGCCAGCTTCACAGCATGGATACCGGTCTGGTTGATCAGCCCGGTCGGCTGACCATCGGTGCCGGTGGCGTAGAGCACGGCGCTGTCCAGCGCGAGGCCCATGACGCGCAGGAGGTCATTGCGCACCAGCTGCTCCGCGTCCGGGGTGGACTGCAGCATCAGGCGCCGGGTGATGTCGGTATAGGCCGCCAGCGTCTTCGGGCTGAAGGTGATCTGATCCAGGCCCGGCTCGGACTCGGTCGGCGAGCCGCCCTCACCCACCCAATAGGCCTGCCCGGCGCTGTTCTGGCGCGGGATGTCGACGTTACCCACCAGGCCACCCATCATGGTGATCCGCTTCAGCGCCCAGGTGCGGTTGCGCAGCAGCTCAATGAACTGGTCGGCCAGCAGATTGGTGGCGATGGCATTCGCGCCCGGGCCGCCGGTCGGCGTGGTGGTGGAGAACGCGCGGTTCATCACGTCCGCCGGGATCATCAGCCCCCGGCTCTCCTTGCCGGCCTTCTGCGCCGCCGCGCGGGAACATTCGTATTCGAACGCGGCGTCTTTCTGCATCGCCGTGTTCGTCGGATTGGCCAGGGCGCGCACCGCGCGCATCAGGGAGAAACTCCGCGCTTCCTGATTGGTGAGACCGATCTCGGCATCCTTCACCTGCTCGGCCATCGGCTTCTTGGCGCGCTCGGCGGCAAACTGGCCGAGCAGCTCGCGGCGCATATCTTCGGCCGTCTTGCCTTCGCTGATGAAGCGCAGGGCCAGATCGTTCGCGCCGTAGGCATTGCCCATTTCGGTCAGCTCACGCATCCGTGCGCGCTCGGCTTCCACACCGCGCGCCTGGGCTGCGGTGCTGGCGTTGCCGGCCGGCTCGATGATTTCGATGACGCTTACGATCGCGCCGTTTTCGTCCACATGGGCGCGGACAAAGTTTCCGGAAGCATCCCGGAGGTGTTTTTCGGTCATGGTCTTTTGCACCGCTCCAATGGGTTGGTTTGCAGCGTCACCGTGCCCAGGGCCGCGCTGCGCCGCCTCCCGGGGGGCTGGCGCGCCTCGGCCTACACCGACGCTATCGTCGGCGGGTACCGAGACGAACGAGATCTCGTAGGGCTGCCAGTCGGTGACGAGGTAGACATCCTCGCCATTACGCTCCTCGGTCAGCTTCATTCCGTTGACCAGATACCCGACGCTCACCTTTGTGATGATGCGGTCAAAGGCATCCTGCAGCAGCTGCTCGCCGGCGGGGGACTTGCTGATGCGCGCTACCGCCCGCCCCACCCGGTCGGCTGCGTCGATCCGCGGAGCCTCGACCACGCCGCGCTGATCGGACCAATCATGGCACCAAAGAATGGGCGCGCCGTTCGCCAGGCGCGAAAGGTCGGCGGCGCCAGGATCATGCGACAGCTTCTCGATGCCGAACCAACGCTCTACATCGGCCGCCTCGCTCGAAAACGACAGCTGAATGGTCCGGGCATCGAGGTCGACCGCGCCAACATCCGCCATGCGCTTCAGGCCGCCTTTCTCACGAATCTCGTGCAGGCGGGTTGCGATTTTGTCGATCATGCCGGCTCTGGCTCCTTGGCGACCGACTCGTCGCCCTTGAAGGTGGATGGTTCGGGTGCCGGCAGCAGGCCCATCATCACCATGATGAATTGCTCTGGGATGCCGGCGGCTTTCATCAGCTCGATGTCCTCGGCGATCTCCTCATAAACGCGGTTCGGCTCCTTGCCGCTCTCACGGATCACGTTGGATGGGCTGTTCAGCCCGGCGCGAATTTCCGTCACCTTGCCGGTCGCGTCGGATTTCGGATCGATCCAGGGCCAGCGGCGCCCCTGGAAATGAGCGTCGAGGTAATCGTTCAGCCGGTGCGCCGCCAAGGGCTTGCCGCCATTCGTAACCACCAGGCCCCGCAATAGCGCCTGAGCCAGCCACTCACGGAAAACGGGCCGGATCAGCGTTTCAATCAACCAGGCCTGAAGCTCTTTCCAATTATCCCGCTCATCCTGCTTGCCGTCGCGGATCGAGGAAAAATTCACGCCCTCGAGATCATTGGCCAAACTGTTGTAAGAAACGCCCCAGCCGGTGGCGGCGCCGCGCACCATCGCCTTCGTGAAGACAGCAAATTCGCCGCTGGGATATTGCGGGTCGAACTTGTCGAGCTCGGCCCCCTCCGGGAGCTCGTGGAAGCTGAGCGACTCAGCCTCGATGCTGCCGGCAACATCCGCATCATCATCAAGCTCTGGGCCGGTGCCCTCGCGGTATTTGATGAAGCCCATCTTCGTCGCGGAGGCCCGGGCATTCTGGACTGCCGCGTCCTCGAAACCCTGCAGGTGGTGCATCCGAAACAGGCCGGTGGAGGTCCAGGGAATGCCCCGCCGCTGCCCGGCCATCTCCGTCACGAAGCCATGGATGATCTCGTCGGCAGGCACGCGGATAAAGCCCTGGCCGGCGAAATTGTAGAAATAGTCATCCCACTCATCGACGCTGGAAAAGTGGTAGGCGATCGGCTTGCCAAAGCGGCTGAACTCGATGCCCTGTCGTACAAAATTTCCGTTTTCGCCCCAGCGGGTCTGCTCGTATTTGATCGGCAGGCGCTGGGGATCGATAACCTGAAGCGCAAACCCGAACTTTCCGCCGTTATCGCCACGAATCTTGCGGAAGATGAATTCGCCATCGCGCACAGCGTGCTCGATGGCCAGGCCTTGCAGGTGGCGCCAAGACAGCTTGCCGGTCACATCGCAGTTTCCCGGCTCCGACCACTCGGCATGCGCCGCCTCGATGGCTTTTACCGCCTGGCTGTCCGCTTTGCCGTTTTTCTTCACCACACGGCTGTGTAGCTTGACGCCGTGCTCGCCGACGATGTTCTGCCGGCAGCGCCGGACATAGCCGCGCACATAGTCATTGTTCGACCACTGCTCGCGCGACCGCGCGA
This sequence comes from Acidocella sp. MX-AZ02, assembly GCF_000306035.1. Taxonomy (NCBI): domain Bacteria; kingdom Pseudomonadati; phylum Pseudomonadota; class Alphaproteobacteria; order Acetobacterales; family Acidocellaceae; genus Acidocella; species Acidocella sp. MX-AZ02. The sequence continues at coordinate 480,443 of NZ_JH976207.1, read as the reverse complement.
CAAGGATCTGCTGACGCGTCGAGATAAACACATCCGGCGAAACCGGGATTGCCGGCCAGCGGTCATTTTCCTTGACCTGGGAGGCCTTGAACATGCCGGCGGCGGCGCTAAGCCAGAACCCCCTACGGCGCTGACCGCGTCCCGGTGCAGGCGCATAATCGGCGGCCGGCGCGGCTGGCACTGCTGGAGCGCCGCGCTTGAGGAAAGGCATCCGCATCAGCCGAACCTCACATTTACGGCCCGGCCGAAGCCTCGACGGCCACTCTTCTTCGCCCGCTCGCGCGACACCTGTACGGCATAATATGCCCGCAGGGCGATCAGGTCCTTGATCGGCGTCCGAACCAGCTCACGATTGTTGATCCGGTAGCGCTCCTGGTCGCGCGTGGCACGCTTGGCGAGGATGGCGTCAATGGCGTCGAGCGCGATTTCGGCCTCAGACCGGCCATCATACGTCGCCTCGATTGCCTGGAGGTTCGGCAGGATCTGCATCTCGCCGTTACCCACCTCAACCACCGTGCCGCCATTGGTCACGCGCACGCTGAACCAATACCGCCCGGCCACCCAGGCAGCGGTGGCCTCGCTGGTCTCGGAAATCAGCCAGCTGTTGTCGGGCTGCGGCGTGCCGGCGATGTCGATCGGCTGCGGGCCGCGCAGCGCCACGCTGAGCGCCCAGGCCGAGGACGGGTAATCACGCAAAAGCACGACATCGGACACCGTCGTGCCGGCCGTCATATCCGCCAGGTTCACCCGCTTGCCGTCACCGTCGCACCAGCCGCCCATCCATCACCGCCGCTTTCCTGGCCCCCCGCTGCGCGGTCGCCATTTTCGATGGCCAGAGTGTTGACGTTGGGGGCTTTCCACCTCCCGGGGGGCGGGCTGATCCTGCCGGGATGCAAGCGGCGGTGCCGGCACATCTTCGGCTTCGACAGCTGCCTGTGGCGGGCGATCTGCGGCATCCTTGGCCAGGCGCTGCGCAAGCCGGAGGAGGTTGGGGTTCATGATTTTCAGCGCCGCCAGCGCGTAAACGCGGCAATCCAGCGCCTCGTTGCGCGCCTTGTCCGGCTTGCGCCACTCGCGGACCGGGAAGCCTTTCACATACCGCGTGACCAGCTTCTCGCTGGTGAGCTGGCGGAAATACTCCTCGTCTCGGCCGTCCGGGAAATGGCAATAGCCGGGCCCGGGGCGCGGCACGTTCAGCCGGCGCATCACAACCAGCTTGGCCTCGTCGACGCCTACTGTGAACAGGTCGACTTTGCGCGCGCGCTTGCCGCTTTGCCGACGGCTGGGCGCCCCGACAATCGGGCTTCCCCAGCTGCCGCCGCCCTTGATGGCAAACAAGCGGCGCCCGGTCCGGCCTTTGGCATAGTCGTAGGCGGCCTGGCTCATGCCGCCGGTGCCACCGGTATCGAGGCATGCCGCCGCGATGGGCAGCACAGCGCCGCTCTCATGCTCATAAGTCGAGGCGAGCAGATCATCGAGATCATCCCAGACATCGACCTGCAGAGGATCGCCCCACAGCACATGATAATCCACGCTCCACGACTCTTCGCCCACGCCCCACGCGACGATCTCGACCTCGAGGCGGTCCTGCTGCATGTCGATGCCGGCGGTGAGATAGACGCCACCCATAGGCACCCGCGCCAGCCAGACGCGGCGGCGGCTGATCAGCCCGGTGGCGTCGGCCTGCTCGCCCTGCTCCTCCCAGGTTTCCGAAAGCGACACGTTGACGAAGGTTTGCAGGTCATCCGTGGCTAGCTTGTCGAGGTATGACTGCACGATGTCCCGCAAGCGCCGGAACGTGCTGTAAAGCTCGTTGATGTGATAGCTGGCATGGCCCTTGAACGGCTTCTCCGCCTTCCAGCCGGCGCCCGCGGCCTCGGCGTTTCGGATCGCCGCGATCCGCTGCCCGTCATCCCACGACGCCGGGCATACCGCGCAGGAGATACGCGCCGTCTCCGGCAAATGCTCGATCCCATCCGCCTTGTCGAGCTCGGCGTCATCGATGCCGGTCGAGCGCCGCCCGCTCCAGGTGACCCGCGACCATGCAAGCACCTGGTGCTCGCCGCATGCCGGACAGCAAACATGGAAGCGCCGCTTGTCGCCCGCCTCGAAGGCGGCATCGATATAGCTGGCGCCCTTGATGGTCGGGGTGCTGATCTCGACCAGGAAGCGCTGGTCGCCGAAGGTCGCGGCGCGCTGCCAGAGCAGGCCGACCGGGTGGCCCTCCTCGGTCACCTCGTAGCCATCGACCTCATCGCACACGATCACCGGCGCCGACCGGCCGCGCATCGTTTTGGTCGACCCCGACCAGGCGAACATCATGAAGCCGCCCGGATATGACTTCATGTTTCGGTTGTTCACGCCCTTCCGGCCGCGCGGCTTAGCGATGAGGTTCCGGATGGAGGCATTCGCCTCGACCAGCGGATTGAATTTTGTCTCCAGCCAGGTTGCCAAATCGCCCTGGCTCGGTTGCATCATCATCTGGCTGCGGGGCGCCTGGGCGATGCAAAACGCCTGCTGGCAGAGCGCCATCGTGGTCTTGCCGACCTGGGCGCCCCACTTCAGGCTGATCCGGTAGCAATCCGGGTCCATAAGCATATCGAGTGGCTCGCGCTGGTACGGCGCGTTGGCCATGCGCAGCGGGCCCGGCACGGCATTCCCCTCGGGGATGCGCACATTGTTTTCGGCCCATACGGATGGAGGCAGGTCGGGGGGCGGCAGGAGGTGGATCGAGGAGCGCCTGGCGGAGATAGCCACCTGAGCGTCGTTGGCGAATAGAGATTCGATATCCGCCGGGAAGACGGATGCGCTCATCCAGCCGGCGCGGGCTGCTCTTCTTCCTCTTCGCCCTCCTCGCCAGCCGCCAGATCGGTATTGGCCAGTGCCTCGAGCGTCTGCCGGACCTCGGTGAGCAGGACGGCCTTGAATTTGCGCTCGTCGGTCTCGCCGATCAGCAGGGGCGTGACCCGGCCGGGCAGGTTGAGGAAGCCGGCGCGCACCGCAGCGAAAGCCCGGCTCATCGTCGTTTCCATCTGCTCGATCGGCGCCACCAGTTCCTTGGCCTTGGCCAATTGAAGCTCGGCCAGCTGCGTTTCGGCCTCAAGCTTGCGGCGCTCGAGTTCATCCTTGGTGGCTTTGGCTTTTCCTGCTGCCTGCTCCGCAGCGCGGTCGGTCTGCCAGCGTACGACATCGGCCGTGGAGAAGATCCATTCCCGGCCCCGGGCACCGCGCTGGATTACCGGGCAGCCGTTGCGCACCATCGTGTCGATGGTGGGCAGACTGACGCCGAGGAAGTCGGCGAGAACAACCCGGTTTACACGCTGGCCGGCGCCGGTATATGCCACGGGAAAGCCCTCACTTTACTTCGAAAACGACGACAAACCGCAGAAATCAGCGGTTTTTCAGCACGGCCTGAAACATAAAACCGGATTTCAAAAACCACCCTCACATCAAAAAAAGCGGGTTTCCCCGCCCCGCTCTTGGCCACCCTCCGGAAGGACCCATTTTCCCACGGGACTGATAGACATTGCTGCATTTGTACGTCGCGGCACCGCTGCTTTCATGTGATTTTTGGCTGATTTCTGCGGGTTTCTGAGCATCGCGCGGCGGCGTTCACGGCGCTATGACGGCTTGATGCAGCGACAGCACACGCCGCATCCAGCCCAACCCGAACACGCCCCATGTGGGCAAGCCGGATAGATAGATCGCACGATAGCAAAGCGCATCTGTCGCCAACCGCACCGCATCGCCCTTCACCAGTGCAGCCATGGTTTTCGTACCGAACACCCCATCCACATAGATGGCAGCAGCCTGCTGTAGATATATCGTCGATCGTCTTACGCCACTGTTCACAGCGGCATCGAAAGCGACACGCGCAAGAGGCAGAGGCAGATCATCACCGTGAATGCCCGGCCAATAATCGGCGCGATAGATGCGCTCGGCATCTGCTGCTGTAAGGTTTTTAATGTCCAGATTGGGATAGGAAGCCGCACTGATACCGTATTTCGTGCCGCGCAGAATGCCGGCGCCGACCGCGCCTCCCGTCCAGTTGCCGTCATCGCTGGGGTCGGCGGTGTAGCCACCCTCGACGCCGACCGTGAAGGCAAAACAGGTGGAAAAATTGTCGGTCATGATGGGATCAGCCCATGTGAAAAAAGAAATGAGGAGCGAGCGCGATAAGGCCGGTCAGGCTTCCAACCATCGCCGCCAGCGCCATGATTTTCGTCCAGGTCAATTCAACCTGAAAATGTTGATTGGCGACGGACGCGCCTGCCTCACGGTCCCAGCGCGCTTGCAGCTTGTCTCTTGCGGCGCGGCCGCCTTCTTCGCGGTCCATGTAGGCGAGGACGCGCTTCATGTCGCCCTTCAACTCCTTGACGTCATCCTTGACCTCTTCGATGTCGTCCGTGAGGGCTTCGACCTTTCCCGACAACGCGCCAATTTCCCTATCGTATTCAGTCATGTCGATTTGCCGCGCAGCCCCCTGCTTAAAAACAGGCGGGGCCTAAGCCCCGCCAATAAATTACAGGCCGAAGATGGACTTCAGGTCCGCCAGGATGGTCGCCAGCAAACCCAGGCTGGCGGTGGCCTTGGACTGATCCTCGGCGGGCAGCGTGGCGATGACCGGCGCCGCAGCGGTCGCCAGGGTGGTGACGGCGGAAGACGCCGTATCCAGCGCGCTGGCGTGAGCGGCGGTGCTGGCCTCGATGGAGGAGGCAACGCTTTCGGCGGCAGCGACGCCTTTGGCAACCTCGGTGGCGATCGGAGAGCCGGTGACGGCGCCGGCAATGCTGGCGGCCTCAGCGGCATCGGTGAGGGCGGTATCGACGATGGAAGTCATGGCTTGTCCTTTTCGGAAGAGGCGTCAGGTGAAGAATTGCCGCGCGCCTCGGTCGCAGCTGAAGAAACGCCGCGCCAGTCGCCTCGGGCAGCGCGGTAAAGCGGGATCAGCGCGCAAATTGCCGCGGCGAATTCGCCCAGCGGGAATTGGCGTCCGAACGATTCAAGAAACGCACCCGCCACCAGCGTGGCCGTCGCGACGAAAAACACGACATTCGCCTCATCGGGAATGCCGGCTTCGTCGCAGCAAAGCGCGCGCAGAAATGCCTTCATGCCGCTACCATTGCGCGTGGGCAGCGGCCCATCCTCCCGGGGGAGCAGGATCACCCGGGAGGATGCCGCAAGACGGGTGCGCCAGGCTGTGCGCCTAACCAGATCGAGGCCTACAATGAAATTTCTGGCTTTTCTGGCGATCGCGCTGCTTCCTTTCGGCGCTGCTGCCCAAACCGCATCCGAACTGTATGGCACCACCAGCGCCACCGCGAACACGTGGACCGCCGTCCTTCCCGCCTCTTCCAGCCGCGTTGGCGGATATATCCAGGATGCCGGGACTGGATCGATCGATATCGGGGTGGGCCCGACCACGCCGACCAATCCGGTCGCCACGATCCAGCCCGGCGGCAGCTATCCGTTCTTCAGCAGCAAGCAGATCTGGCTGCGCAGCCCCGTGGCGTCTGTCACCTACCAGGGCCAGTACGCGCAATGATCAGGGCAACGCGCTTCGCGCTTCTGGTGGTTGCTGCGCTTGGATTGGCTGGCATCGCGTCGATGGCCATAGCGCAGCCAGCGCCGCCGGGCGCGATCTACCAGACCTCAACCGCTCGGCTGATCGGTCCACAGCCTCCGCAATGCTGCGTCACCAACTGGATGACGACAAAACCGATAGCCGAGTACAGTTTCCGCCGGCTGAACGCCTCGTACAATGGCCCTGACATCTTGGTGCGCCGAGCTTCAGACAACGCCCAGCAGGCAATCTATTTCTGGCATGACTGGGTAAACCTGAAGGCGCTGATGTCATTTTGCTCTGCTACCTCTTGCTATCTCGTTACTTGGTATGACCAGAGCGGGAACGGCTATGACGCCACGCAAACGACGGCAGCGGATCAGGGGATCGTCGTGAATAATGGATCGCTGGTGACGCGCGTAGGAAAGCCCGCTCTCGACGCAAGCAATGCGTCGGCCGGCTTGGCCATACCTGCATCCGCCAGCGCAACTGGGTCAGCCCCCTCGACTTACGTCGCGGTCGCAACGGTACCTAACCTAGCCGCGGCGTTTAATCCGGGCATCATAGGGTTTGGCTCGTTCAGCTCCACCGCCGCAACTTGGCGTGCTCTGATAAGTTCCGAAAACAGCAATTATTTAGATATGCATGTCGGATCCGGAAATTCGATTTACGCAAGCATGCTTCGCCAAGACGTTCTTTTCGTGGCGACCGCGCTTTGGCAATCTGGCGCGCTTGACCTCTACTATAACGGGTCATCTGTCGGCTCCTCAAACGCGATTCTGAATACCAGTTCCGGCGCAGGGTATATCGGAGGCGGCTCTGTTATCATGGAGCTGATGATATTCTCGACCGCCCTTTCTGACGCACAGCGCCAGCAGATCGAACATAGCGATGGGCTTGTTTACGGGATCGCTGGCCAATGATCTTGGCAACCACTGAGAAGCGCTCAATGGTTGCTCATCACTCACGCTCTTCAGCGGTCATCCGCCGCCACCCCTGTTGAGCGAGCGCAGCTTCAACGCGCTCGCTGACAACGCCATAAGGGCCGGAGCAATACCAATCCATATAGTCGCCGCGTCCTATGATCGCGGCGATCATGTCGCCCGCCGCGCGGAAGCTGTATGACGCGGTGTCGCCGACATCATTGCACCAATCCACGTTGGACAGTGCGGACCATACTTCGACGCAAAGCGTCTTGTCGCGGCGCATCTGATCGCCAAGCACCGCACTCACCGCCATCTCGAAATCGTCATCGGTATTCAACGGCCGGCCGCCTGGCACGCCACCAATCCCACCAAAATCAACCACGGCTATCTCCCACCATCCAGCACGGAATGCCATGAACCAAGCCGCCCGTGCCGCATCCACCCGGGCCATCCCCGCCGCGCGCCACCCGCGATAGCTGCGCAGCAGGCGCACCAGGAACGGGCGGCGCTTCAAGATCAATTTCTGCATTCCAAAGTCCTCCTCAGTTCCCGCACCACCTGCGCCTCACTGAACCCCAGCGCCTCGGCGATATCAGGCACCTGCATGCCGCTCGCCGCCAGCACGGGGATGGAGCGGCGCCAAAAATCCCGGATGACGTGTTGGCAGGTGGCGGGCTTCAGGATCTCCCCACCGAACGCATCCACCAGCTTAAGGGCATCCTCCAGCCCGATCAGCTGCGCCAGGCGGTGGCTCTCATCCAGCGCCTTCGGCACGTAGAGGATCACCTCCTGCCGTTTGGCATTGGGATACCGGCTGTCCTTCGACACGAAGCGCGGCAGGCCGCCAATCAACCGCAGGGTCTGCTCTCGACCGATCACGTCAGCGATCTCCTGGGCGGATTGCGGCAGCGGGGCGGTGTCGGCAGGCGCCAGGTGTCGAGAGAACATCTCCGGCCGGAATTCCGGATATACCCGCGCGGCGGGCGCGTGGATGGCGCCCGGGCCAGCGGGCGGGACATGGCGGGGGCGCCAGTCGGCGAACAGGTCCATCTGCCCCCGCACCAGCCCGTTGCCCGTGATGGCCCGGCGTACCGCGCCCAGCTTGGCCTGCAGCGCCACGGCGATCTCGCGCACCTCCGCCCCAGCATGCAGCAGCTCGCGCAGCATCGGAAAGGCGGTGGCGCAGATCGTCATACGGGCAGGCTCTCCCCCTGCTCGGTGCCGGCGGGCTCATGCGCGAGCAGGAAGCGGGCCACCAGCGGCCGATACCCTTCAATCTTGTCCCACAGGGCGAGGCGGCGCTCATCTTCCGGCATGGCGTTATGCGCGGCGCTGCGTGTGCGCCAGGCGTTCGCCCGCGCCTCGCGCCACTGGCCAAGCGCCATGTGGTCCTCGATGCCGAACCCGGCCAGCCGGGCATCGCTCGCCACCGGCGCCGCAGCGCGCGGCGGCTCATCGGCCGCCATGCGCCATGAGCCGCCCTTCAGCCAAGCGGCCGGCGCCAGCATGCCCCGGGCGCCGCAGCGGGCTGCCTCACGGGCGAGGGCGCTGAGGATGGCCGCAGGGGTGGCGCCGAGCTGGCGGGCCTTGGCGTAGGCCCGGCGGGCGTAATCCGGGGCTGTGCGTGCCTCGGTTGGGTAAGCGGCCCAGAACGCCTGGAAATCGCCATCCTCGGGTTGATTGCTCGAAGAGCCCTCCCCCACGGGCGCCGCAGGCGTCCCGGTGGCGCTCTCGCGCGGAGGGGGTGAACGAAGTGAACCCTCTACCTTCCTCCCTTCCTCCCTTCCTCCCTTCTGACGCGGGATTTCCCCACCGGTTCGGAACCGGTTCTCCACTGGTGGGGCGTCTACCGGCGGAGCGCCAACTTCGTCATGATCCTCATCATCGCCAGGCGCCGGCGGCGCAGGCTGGTCAACGCCATAGACCTTGCCAGCCGACTCGCCGGGCTTGAGGCCGATATAGGCGAGGAGGTGATCGGGCAGCACGCCGGATGCCATCGGCTTCTTCGGCTTCTGCCATTTCCGGAAATTACGGATCACGGCGAACTCTTTGCCGCCGGCATCCAGATGCATGATGAACTTCTCACGCACCAGCTCGGCCAGCAGCGCCTCGACATCGACGGTATCGAGCGGGAAGATGCGCATCTTCAGGCGCATCGGGCGCCACTCGACGACGCCATCATCCCAAGCTTCGCACCACAGGCCTTTGAGGAGCTCGCGGGCATAGATGCTCAAAGAGGCGTAATGCTCATCCGTGAAGATGCGCGGGTGAATACTGCGGATGCGGGACATTATGCCTCCTGTGGCGCTGGCAGCGGCGCGGGTGGGGATGGAAGACGAAACACGCCCGGCGCGATGCGCTTCACCGCGCCCTCCCGGATGAGACGGGCCATGTGATAGTCGACGGCGTTGCTGTTCATCGTGAAGTGCTTGGCGAGGTTCATCCGCGGCGGCCAGGGCTTGTTATGCCGATGGCACCAGCTGACCAGCGCCAGCAGCTCTACGCGGATCTGCACGCCTCGTGCGTCTCTTTCTGACCTCTTCATGGGCTCTCTCAAAGGTAAGCGGGGAAATGCGTTTGCGATCCTTAGCCAAATCGTTTTTTTTGGCAGACTGGCTTTGCCCACCCCACGCCGGTAACACTCTACAGGCCGTCGTGGTTAGGGAGGATCGCCTTCGCAGCCCGACGCGGACGGGCTGTCAGAGGGTCTGCCACCTGAAACTTATGCTGCCGCCAGCGCCTTCGCCGAGGCATCCTTGTCTAACCCCAGCGGGGCGCCATGAACACCGATGAGGCTTGCAGCCTGCTCCGCCTCCTTGGCGACAGCGGCGCGCACGGCATCGATCTCGGCCGCGTCGATCTCGGTGATGATGACGCGCGTCATCTGCTGGGTGCTGTGCTTGGCATGCACATGGTGGATGCGCAGATCGCACCGGCCCGGCTTGTCATTCTCGATCACGCCCAAGCCATAGCTGCGCTTCGCGGTGGAGGGCTGCAGCACATCGAGCAGGCCCTTGCACGCGGCGTTGAAATTATCCCGGTCCGGCTCCTGGCCCGTGCTGTGACGGAACACCCACACCCGGGCGTATTGGATGGGCTCGACCGGGCGGATGCCGGCGAGCAGCGCAGCGATTTCCATCGCCATCATCACGCGCTCTTTCTTGATTGCGGCCGCGGCCGCCGCGCGGTTGGCGGGCAGACCGCGCCGGTTTGGCAGCAGCAGGGGATATGGGAGGGTAAAGGTCAGCTTTTTCATGCAGTCACCTTCACGGACAGGGGGAGGAGATCGAGCGGGGCGTGTTTTTCGAACGCCTCGAGGAACAGCCGCGCCGCGGTGCGGGGCGACATGGGGGTGATGCGCGCCGGCAGCGGGTCGATGCCGGAAAGCGTCACTTCCCACTCGCCATTATCGGCAGCGGGCATCAGGTCACGCCGCTCGGTGGCCAGCAGCGCTAGGTCGGCGGCCTTCACCAGCTCGTGGTGGATCTGGTGGCAACCGAAGCGCGCCTCGATCGCATCCTCGATCCGGCGCTCAACCTCGCGGAATTCCGGCACCAGGCGCTTCAGAGGCGTCGGGATGTCGCCGAGATAGGCCTCGGCCGCGTCATGCATCAGGGCATCGAACTTCAGCCAGCTGGGCACGCGGCTGCACAGGGCCACACGCACGCTATGCTCGGCCACGGAATAGAATGGCTGGCAGTGGCCCGCGAAGCGGCATGTGTTCGCCAGCGCGTGGGCAATGTCCTCGATGCGGATGTCATCGGGGTCGGGGCGGACGAGGCTGAAATAGACGCCGGTTGCGGTGAGGATCTCGGGGCGCATGGCCTACATCCCAATCGCGCGGCGATAGATATCGAGCAGCGTCTCCTGCTCCTCGACATCGGCGGGCTCCTGCTTCCGGATCTTGATCACCTGGCGCACGATCCGCACATCGAACCCGGCGGACTTGGCCTCGGAGAAGATATCCTTGATGTCGCCTGCCAGCGCCTTCCGCTCCTCTTCGAGCCGCTCGACGCGCTCGATGATGCTGCGCAACCGCTCGCCGGCAATGTTCGTCGGCTTTTCCTCTGTCGACTGGCTCATTTGATATCCTCGTAGATGGTCCGCTGGCGAAGGCCCGCTTCGCGCAGCAGTGCGTCGGAGATCGGCTTAAGGCCGTTAACCATTTGGTTTACGTATGGCCGCGTCACCCCGATGCGCCGCGCAATCTCCGCCTGCCCAACCGCGGCAACGTGCGCGTTGATCCGACGGTAGACATCAGCCAGGGCGATGGTCTCGCTCACTGGACAGCCTCAAGCCGGTCCCGGCCACCGCTTCCATGCTTGATCTCCTCAAGCCGGTCAGCGTGCTGAACGGCCGCCTCGTAAGCAGCGGCCTGATTGCGCTGATTGACGTGCGTCTTGATGACGACGGCCGAGGATGGCTCGTTCTTCAGAACCGAGTATTTCCCTCTGCCGTCGCGCAGGACGAAGAAGCTTTTACTCGCGGTCTCGTAGGCGACGTGATTCATTGCGCCTCTCCAAAAAGATCCTGCTGCCCGCGCTGGCCGAACTGGTGCAGCCAGTGGCGCATGCACCACGCTTCGCTCGGCTCGCCCCGGGACGTGATGATGCCCACCACCATCTGCGGCGCGGTGCCAGGGCGCAGGGCGACTGCCGGCGCGGCGCAGGTGGTGCAGGTGAAGATCGATGGCGGCGCGCCGGTCATGATCCGCCCACCAGGCCGGCGATGCCGGCGCTCAGCGTGGCCGCCACCGCCGACGGCGGTACGCCCATCCCCCACAGCGTGGCGATGCACACCAGCAGGGCGACCAGCAGCACGGCGGGGAGATCGCGGAACATCAGCGCCCACGCTCCATGCGGAACGGGCCGCGCCCGTCTTTGATCAGCTGCTGGGTGATCGCATCCTTGATCGACCCAAGGCCGTAGGAGATGCAGATGACGCCAAGATTGCGTTGACGGGGGAACGTCGGCACGGCCGGGCGGCTCCAGCCGAAACGGCCAAACTCGATGGTGAAATAAAACCAACGATCACGTGCGGACATTTTTAGGTGCGCTCCTCGAGCCAGGCGATGAAATCGGCACGAAAAGCCGGATTGTTCTTTGCGATAGACATGATGCAGCTGATCTGCGGATCGTTCTTGCCAAGCAGCCAATTCTCAGCCGTGCGGTCGCTCACACCCGCGTCACGCGCGAGCAGCTTCCGCTTGCTGGCGAGCTGGCCGTAGTGGTCCAGGATCAAGCTGTTCAGACAGCAGCCCATGCTTCGACCTCCGCGAAAATTTCGCGGCGATTGTCCGCTACTTTTTCCAACCATTTTCGTGTTCCTTTCTGTTCAGCGACGAACGGTGAAAGGAACACACGAATGGTCGAGACGACGGGGCCACCATGGAAAAGACCGGCGGAGCGCGAAGCCCCGCCGGCAAGGTCAAGGAGGAAACGTCCAAGATAGCCCTGCCCCGCGCGCGAACGCGGAGCTACATACCGGGGGCGGGCCAGTTTCCGGCAGAGCTGAGAAATGAAGGCGGCGGGGATGGCGTTAGAACCACCACCATCCCCGCCTACGGCGCGCGCCATCGGGTTCCGGGGGGAACCGGCACGCGGCGATTGGGCGTGAATTCGGAATTCGAGACAGCCGGAGCAGACCGGGCCGCGCGTGGCGCGGCCGCAGGGGCAGATCGGGCCGAGGAAGCAAGCGCGGGTCACAGCCGACCACCCTGAACGAGCTTGAGCGCTTCGGCGCGCGTGAACCCCTTGGCACGGAAGCATCGAAAATCATGGTAGTCAGCATCGCTCAACCCTCGGACATCAGTGCCGCGCCGCGCCTCGGAGATCTTCGCCCGTGTCTCGGCGGAGTGGGCCTTGCCGCGCTGCGCCTCGGACATCTTCGCCCGCGTCTCGGCGGAGTGGGCCTTGCCGCGCTGCGCCTCGGACATCTTCGCCCGCGTCTCGGCGGAGTGGGCCTTGCCGCGCTGCGCCTCGGACATCTTCGCCCGCGTCTCGGCGGAGTGGGCCTTGCCGCGCTTCGCCTCGGACATCTTCGCCCGCGTCTCGGCGGAGTGGGTCTTGCCCTTTGGCCACGCCATCACGTGGCCTCCGATCCGGGCGCGCCCCGCTTCCTTGAAGCGACAGAGTAAACGCGCTCGTAAATGCGCAGCGTCATGCCGTTTGCCCCCTTTTTCCAGCGAGCAAAATTCGAAGGAGATACCTTTGCCTCACGACAAAGCGCTGCGAGTGACCAGCCATTATTGCGGCCGAGCTTCTCAAGCTCCGTGGCGGATAAATATGTCATGGACATTTGCGCAATATTGCGCATTATCCCGCCGGCGTAAAGCGCAAAATTGCGCCGAGACGAAATAAGCTCACATGTGCAAAATTGCGCACATGCTAGACCGCCGAAAAATCCGTGAAGAGCACCAACAACTCATTAAGGAGGTGGCGAAAGAGGCAGGCCTAAAACCTTCGGCTCTTGCGACACAAATTGGCGTGCGCCCGTCAACGCTGAACAAAGTGATGGACGAAAAGCACACCCACCTCTTGTCGGCTTCCACGGTAAGTCTTTTGAAAACATTTCGGGACGCCATCCGCGAGCAGCGGGAAGCGGAGTCACCCTTCTTCGAGCTTACTGCAACGCCCTACGGGACTACGCCTCAACTTGAAGGGGCGGTCGACGTCGATACCGAGGTTCTCAGCAATTTGCTCGATTCGCCTGAGAATAAGAAGCTTCTCGGCCTCTGGATCGAGATGGACACTGCCACGAAGCTTGCAACCCTTGATATCCTTGAAGCTGTGACGAGGATTGCGCGCCGCAAAGCTGGATAAACAAACAACCTCTCCCATTTCACTCACCACAAACGAAGAACATAACCGGAACATTGCTGACCTAAAACGCAGAGTCAACACGAAATAGGAATTTTAACCCATGCTCCGTCTTGCTGCGATTATCACGTTTGCGTTCGTCCCTGTGGCGGCAGCAGCAGGCGGCTTGAAGATCTGCGCTGCAAACGAAGACCCAGCAGACTGGGCGGCTGAATGGTCGCGTGGTCCAATCATTGTTCCTGCTGGAGCGATCTTCACGTATGGCGGCGACTTAGCCGGCGCAAAGCTAGAGAACCCACCAAGCGCGGCAAGATACGACGCCAAAAGCCATCAAGCCGCCGCTACACTTCATGCCCTCACCCTAACTAAAAAGCACCCCTGCGGAACGGTCCAGGCTGATGTAGTTATTAGCCCCTCCTGGAGCTGGTCGGTGTCGCCGATCATCGGAGACAATCAAGATTATTACTATATCTACGGAACGATACAGACAGGAAAAGTCAGCACTCTTTTTGATGACAGCACCGCATTCGGCAACATCGCCCAGTTTGGCAGGATTTACGCATCCGTTGATGGTGTGCTTACCCACGAAATCTACATTGCTGATTAGACCGCCCGACAACAAACAGGGGTAAAAATAAATGCGCAAAATTGCGCTTGACTGATTGCGCAATAATGCGCATTTTGGCTCCATCATCCCAGATGGAGCCGCACAATGCCTTTTGCGCCCACGTCCCCACAGAGCGCGCCCAGTCGTTTCTTTAACGATCCCGGCCGTTTCGACCCAGCCGCCGCGCGTGACACGCGCAACGACTTCCTGCAGCCGCACGATGAAATGTCGGCTTGGGATGATTTCCGCGATGCCGCTGGCGGCCTGACGCTCGACGAGATCGGCGCCGGCATCGCCTTCATGCTCTGCATCGCCCTCGCCTTCCTCGCACTCGTGGTGTTCGGATGAGCGCGCTCGAACCGGGCATGCGCGCCGTTAATCTGGTGTTTCACTTTAAGGCCATTGCCGGCGACCCTCGAACCGCCAGCGAGCGCGCTATGGATTGGTGCATCTATCACGGCATGTCCGTGGGTCGACTGCAGAGGGACGAGCCGCGCGGCATCCTCTTCGGCGATTTCGATATCCAGAAATGGCGCAACCTGAGGCCGGCCGAGCGCGCGGCTTTGCACGGCACATTCCGGCGCGTGAGTGATCTCGTCGTGCAGGTCGAGCTGCACGCCGTCCCGGTTGATCTTGTCATCCGCCATCCGGACGCGCCCCCGCCGCGCGAGGGTGATACGCCCTATATGCCGCCCGCCGCACAAGGGACGCCCCCTGCGCCCAGCAGCGCCACACCGCATATGCCTCAGATTGACAGCGCGGATCGCCTGGATGCCCGGCGCCTGGCCGCGGCGCGGGTGCTGTTCGGCCTCGTCACCTCCATCCGGGCCGAGCACGGCAAGCGGGCGACGGACCTGCACGAATGCCATCTGGCGCTGGGGCTGGGCAAAGCGCTGCTCGAGCTCTCAGACGCCAACGGCATGCTGCCGGCCTGGAAAGCCCGGATGGAAGCCGCGCTCCCGCAGATGGTGGAGGGCCTGTTCCAGCGCGTCGAAGCCATCATGGAAAGCGCCGCCGCCGGCGCACCGCCGTCCTGATGGCCCTGCATAATCCCACCCTGGAGGCCGCGGCGCGGATCAAGTTCGCGACTGGTGAAAGCTGGGCCTCTCTGTATTTCTGCCGCACCTGGGCCGCGAACAACCAGGATGCCGCCCGCGCGTTGCTCAAGGTCGCCGCGGATCACATCGATTTCCTGCGCAGCATCGATGCACTGCCCCCTGCGCCGGCCGCGCCTTCGGATCCGCCCAGCGGCGCCGGCCAGTAGCGCCGCCTGCTTCCCACTTTCGTTAACCAAAAAGGAACACCCTATGTCCGGTTCGGTCGAACCATTCCCAATTTCCGGCGCGCTGGCCTTCCTGCTGCGCACGGGCAAAGACAGCCTGACCACCCGCCAGCTCAGCGTCATCATGGCGTGCCGTGACAGCACACAGACCGAGCGCGGCCTGGCGTCTGAGCTCGGCGTCTCCAAGCCCGCCATTACCCGCGCTGCGGACCGGCTGACCGAGGAAGGCCTCCTGCACCGCGAGCTCGATATGAACGATCGCCGCTCGGTGAATCTTGTCCTCAGTGCGGCCGGGCGGAAATTCGCCGCCAACTTCGTCTGAGGAGGCGCGCGCATGTTCAACAAGATCGCTTCGTCCGTTCAGTCGAAGATGGCCTCCCTGCTGGCCAAGAAGGAGGAAGCGCGCCGGCTCCGCAACCTGCGCAACCGCCGCCGCAAATCTGCACACACGCCCGCCAGCCCCACCTACATGGCCTGGCGCAACCGCGACCAGGTGGATCCGAACAGCCGGCCAGCCATGCGCCGCAGCGGCCGCCTGCGCTCCGGCGAGCGCCTGCCAGAGGTGACGCCATGATCAACCGCGAGACATCAAAGCGCATCGAGAGCGCTTACCTCGAGATCGCGGCGGCTGAGGCGCAGATTGCTGCCATTGAGGGGCGATGCTTTGATATGCTCCAGGAAGCGGCGGATGCGCGCTCGTTAATCCGAAGCAAAGAGGAAGAGATCAAGCTCATCTCCGAACGGGCGGTGAGGAATTGGTTCAACGGCGTCACTAAAGACGCGCCCATAGAGCCGGCCCCACGCGAGGCGGTGACACCATGATCGCCCTCAACATCGCTGAGACCCGCCGCGCGTTGCGGCTGATGCGTGGGGCGTATCCGAAGCGCTACGGCGTCCAGCCCTGCCTGAGCCTGGTTAACCACGGCGGCGCGTCGGCCCTGCGCGCCGTCGACCCCTGCGGCATCGAGATCACCATGGCCCTGCCGCTCTCCCAGATCGTGAGCGGGCGCGATGAGATCCATGACATCCCGTTCTTCGCGCTGGGCGCCATGCTCCGGCCCAAGGCGGACAGCCCGGATGTGGAGATCGCCGCGCCTGAGGCCGGGCGGGTGAGCATGGGCGTGGATGGCATGCTCGCGAGCTTCATCGTCCGCAAAACCGAGGACGTGGCCAGCCTTTTCGAATACAGCCGCAAGCTGCGCGAACCGGGCGAGCCTTGCCCGTCTCTGACCATCGGCGCTAAGCCGCTGGCCAAGGCCCTGGCGCTCTGCGCCCGGTCGATGAGCGTCGAGGAGACGCGCTATTACCTCAACGGCGTCTACCTCAGTCCGCACCCAACCGACGACACGGCGGTGGTCTTCGTCAGCAATGACGGACACCGCATGATCAAGCATGCGCTCGCGGGCGTGAAACACGATCTGGCGGAGGGGATGATCATCCCGCGCGAGACCGTGGCTGCCCTGCAGACGCTTCTCGCCGCCTTCCCGGAGGATACGCTCGACCTGGTGCGGGTGGGCCCAACCCAGCTGCTGGCGCGCGGGCCGAACTTGATGCTTCGCACCCCCCTGATCGATGGCACATTCCCGGATTACGAGCGAGTGATCCCCAAAGAGCAGCCCCTACGCTTCACGCTGGATGCTGACATCCTCGACCGCTTCGTTAAGCGCGTTGCGGCCATCGGGCGCCCACGGGGCGGTGTGGCGATCTCGGGCATGGCTGGGCTCGATGTTGTCAACGTCAGGTGCCTGCTTGAAGATGGAGGCTATATCCAAGCCGAGATCCCTGGCCAGTCAGAGGACACGTTCGAGATCGGCTTTCAGGCTCGCTACCTAATCGACGCCATGGCCACGCTGCGGGCGCAGCAGATCCAGTTTTTCGCGGACAGCCAGTCCGCCCCGACCATCATCAGCGGCGCGGCCGAGCTGGCCGACCCGAGCACCACCATCGTAATCATGCCAATGAGGATCTAGGCCATGGCCCGTGGATACGCCAAGGGGACAGTGAACGGCCGCGCTAAACTTTCCGAGGCGCAGGTCAAGGAGATTTTCGTTTCGCGCGGCTCAGATGGCGAAGCTGCCAGGCGCTTCGGGGTGTGCCGAAAATCAATTCGGAACATCCGCTCGGGCCGCAATTGGCGCCATGTCACCGACGGCCTGCACGTCGTTTTCGAGCGGAATGATGCTCAAGGGAGCGCCGCATGATCGGCCCCAACGAGATCATTGTTGACCTATTCGCCGGCGGCGGCGGAGCCAGTCAGGGCATTTTCCAGGCCACCGGCCGGCACCCCGACATCGCCGTGAATCACGACGCTATCGCCATCGCCGTTCACACCCGCAACCACCCTGAAGCGACACACCATTGCGCCAGCGTGTGGGAGGTCGAGCCTGTTGAAGCATGCGCGGGGCGCCCGGTTGGGCTGCTATGGGCATCCCCTGACTGCCGGCACTTTTCGCGGGCCGCTGGGGGGCGCCCGAGATGGAAGAGCGTGCGCAGCCTGCCCGGCGTGGTGCTGACCTGGGCGAAGCGTGTGAGGCCGCGCAAGATCGTGGTGGAGAACGTCCGCGAAATGCTGGGCTGGGGTCCCCTGCTCGAGGACGGCACGCCATGCCCGGCCCGGGTCGGGCGCAGCTTCAATGTCTGGGTCGGCCGGCTGCGCGGCCTTGGCTATCGCGTCGAATGGCGCGAGCTGTGCGCGGCCGATTTTGGCGCCCCCACCATCCGCACCCGCTTGGTGATCGTGGCCTCGCTTGACGGCCCGGTGGCCTGGCCAAAGGCAACCCACGCGAAATGGCCGTCCTTCCTCGAGCAGCCTTGGCGCTCTGCTGGCGAGGTCATTGACTGGTCTATCCCATGCCGTTCCATCTTCGACCGGTCGCGCCCGCTGAAGGACGCCACGCTGCGCCGAATCGCAGAGGGTGTGATGCGCTATGTCATCAAAGCGGATAACCCCTACATCGTGCCTGGCGTCATCACCGGATGCGGCGGCAGGACCGGCCAGAGCGCGCCAAGGCCGCTATCCGGGCCGATGGGCACGATCACCACGAAGGCCGACCAGATCCTTGTGGTGCCTCACACGGTGGAACTGCGTGGCACCGGCACCGCGCGGGACATGCGCGCGCCGCTGTCCAGCATCACCGCTCAGGGCACGCACCACGGCCTGGTGGCGGCGCATCTGGCGCCGATCACCCATACGGGGCGCAACAGGGGCAGCTCGCTGCATGACCCGGTACCGACGGTCACCTGTGGCCACCGGGGCGAGCAGGCGCTCGTGAGCGCCTTCCTGGCCCAGCACAATACCGGCGTGGTCGGCAGGCCTGCTGGGGCGCCCCTCAGCACCATCACCACCTCTGGCACCCAGCAAGGGCTCGTACTGGCCGACATGACGCCTGATGACATCGCCGGCGCTGAGAGGGTCGCCGCTTTCCTGATCCAGTATTACGGCCAGGGCGGCCAGCATGGATCGCTTGCCGCGCCGTTGGGGGCGATCACCACGCGCGACCGCTTCGCCCTGGTGACCGTGCATGGCGTGCCGACGCCCATCACTGATATCCGCATGCGCATGCTCGCGCCGGCTGAGTTGGCCCGGGCCCAGGGTTTCCCGTCCGACTATGACCTGACCGATGGCGGGCGGCTCACCAAAACCGACGAGGTGCGCCTCATCGGCAACTCTGTCTGCCCAGACATGGCCGAGGCCGTGATCCGGTCGATCTTTGGATATAGCTATGAAGAAAGGGCCGCAGCATGAGCGAGCACCAGCCACCACCACCGGACGCCCTTGTCCTGCTCGATGTCCACCAGGTGCGCGAGAAGGTGTGCCTTGGCGTCAGCACGATTTACCGCATGGTGAACGATGGCACCTTCCCCAAGCCCGTCCCACTCGCACCACGCACTGTGCGCTGGGTCTCGGCTGAGATCGATGCCTGGATCGCCGAAAAGATGGCAGCGCGCCAGGCCGCTGGCGGAAAGGCCGCAGCATGACAGGTGCTGAAATGCAGCTTGAACGCGACATGCTCGAGGGCGCCAAGCTAAACAAATACCAACCTGCCCCATCGATGATATTCAGCATCGCTCGGCATTTGCATAGGTTGGGTTACCGAAATAGCATCGTCCCTCCCCAGCTCAGGGTAGCTATTGAGAATTTGATTGCGTCATACAATCCTGGGACGTTTCAAGCTGTTTCTGCTCGCCAGCATGCCGCCGTTGTGTGCCCGATCTGCGGAACAGTCCAAAGTCTCGCTTCCTTGATAAAGGCCGGAGTTCCAGAAGACTAAAGGAGGCTGACGACTTCATCTCTGCGGCAGCCCCAGAAGCTCCTCCGGCGCCGTGAGGCCATCCATCAGCATATCGGCCCAGGCCTGCGCCAGCTCGCGCCGGCGCGCGGCGTGCGTTGCCCGGTTATAGGCGCCCTCGACCTCGTTCTTCGGCGCATGGGCCAGCATCAGGTCGATGACCTGCCGGTCAGCCCGAAAATTCTCGTTCATGATGCTGCTGAACGCCGCCCGGAAGCCGTGGGGCACATGGTGGCCATGATACCCGGCCCGGTTGAGCGCATACCCGAGGGCGTTTTCGCTCATCGGGTGGTGCTGCTGCCGCGGGCTGGGGAACACGAATTGCGCGCTGCCGGTCAGTTTCTGCACCGCCCTGATCGTCTCGACGGCCTGGGCCGATAGCGGAACGGCGTGCGGAACCTTCATCTTCATGCGTGGCCCCGGGATCTCCCAGACCGGGCTGCCTCCGTCCAGACCCACGAATTCCGGCCACTGCGCGCCGCGTAGCTCTCCTGGCCGCACAGCGGTGAGCGCCAGCAGCCGCATGGCCAGGCGCGTCACCGGGTGGGCCGGGTGATCGTCCACCGCCCTCATCATCTCCTGCAGTTTGGCGAGGTCGGTGATTGCGGGCTGGCGCCCCTTCTTCATCGGCGCCAGCGCTGCCCGGGCCAGGTGGGCAGGGTCAATCTTCGCCAGCCCCATGGCCACCGCATAGACGAACACGGCGGATAGGCGTTGGCGCACCCGCCGCGCGGTCTCTGGCGCCCCGTTCTTCTCGATCGCCAGCAGCACGGCCACCACTGCCGGCGTCTCGATCTCGGCCACCGGCAGCTTTCCGATTCGCGGGAAGACGTATTTCTTCAGGCTGTCCATGACATCCTTGGCATGATGCTCGGTCCAGGTCGGTGCCTGCCGGGCATGCCACAGCTCCGCCACTGCCTGGAATGTGTTGTCGGCCGCCAGGTCACCCGCCGCGCGCTGCAGCTTCCGCGCAAGCCCAGGGTCGCGTCCGTCGCGCATAACGGCCTTGGCGGCCTCGCGTTTTTCCCGGGCTTCGCTCAAGCCGATAGCCGGGTACGGGCCCAGGGTGAGCAGCTTTTCTTTTCCGCGGTACTCGTAGCGCAGGCGCCATATCTTGCTGCCGGCCGGGGTCACCCACAGGAACAGGCCGCCGGCGTCGGTCAGACGATAGCCTTTCTCCGCTGGTTTGGCGGTCCGAATCTTGGTATCAGTAAGCATGCTGCTCCCGTCCGTACCCGGGTATATTCTAAACCGATACCCGGAAAAGCACCCGGTTTTTTTAGAGCTTGAGCGGGGATGTTTGGCAAGGTCCGGGAGCCGATAAACGGCATCTCTCCGCCACTTTAAGCCATATTGGGCAGGTCCGGGAAAAGCTGGAAAGCCGTGCTGGCGGAGGAGATGGGATTCGAACCCACGATACGCCTTGACAGCGTATAACGGTTTAGCAAACCGCCGCCTTCAGCCTCTCGGCCACCCCTCCGGTGCACAGCGTCGCCTGAACGGCACCAGCCCGACGCTCATAATCGGCGGGCGCGCGAAGGTAAAGCCCAGGATGAAGAATAATCGTCGCGATTCAGCCGGATCTCGCACGGCATGGCCTGCCGGGCCAGCGCCCCGAGGAAAAAGCCGGTCTGGCATGAGGTGGCCGGGGAGCGGATTTATGCTGCGCCGCAAAATTTCTCTTGCACTGCAACATGAGTTTAGGTAAAACGATTTTACAGGGTGAGTTTTCTCCCCTGTTTCTTGGACGTTTCCTCCCTAAACTTGGCGGTGCTTTATGCACCGCCTTTTTTTTACTCTGCCGCTTGCTTGAAGTCCGGACCAGGCAGGCCGCCTTGCCGCAGGGTCTGGATCACCTCCGCCAGAATCGCGGAAAGCCGCGCCTGCACCGCCTCGAAGCCGGGTTTGCGTGTATATTGGCGCTCATTCATGTAAAGCCCGCGCGCCAGCTCGATCTGCATCACCTGCACCGCCTCATGCGGGCGGCCATAATGGCGGGTGATGAAGCCGCCAGCGTAAGGGTCGTTGCGGCGTACCGAAAATCCCTGCCTAAGAAATTGCCCTTCGATGAAGTTCGACCAGGCCGGGCGGCAGCTGGCGCCGTGCGCGTCGCCCAGAATAATGTCCGGGCGCGGGCTCAACCGGCTGAACGGGGTGGGCATGGAATGGCAGTCCAGCACCAGGCAATAGCCGAACCGCTCCAGATTTTCCTCGATCAGCCCGGCCAGCGCCTCGTGAAAAGGCCGCCAGCAGCTCTCGATTCGCGCCCGCGCCTCCTCGAAGAACAGCTTGCGGGCATAGATCGGCTCGCCAGTGCCGACGATCCGCGCCAGCGTGCCCAGCCCGCAGGCCACACGCGGGCTGGCGATATTCACGTAATCGGGCAACCGGTCCGCGAACATGTTGGGGTCCAGCTCCCAGGGTTCGCGATTCACATCGCACCACGCGCGGGGAAACTCCGCCGCCAGCAGCGGCACACCCAAGGCCGGGCCGGCGGCGAACAGCTCCTCGACGAAACTATCCTCCGAGCCGCGGATCGCCTCTGGCGTCAGCCGCGAGGCCTGCAGGAACGCCTCCGGATAGACCCGGCCGGAATGCGGCGAGGTCAGCACAAGGCCGGCCAGCTGCTGCGCCGGGCGGTGGAGGGTGATCGGCGGTGCGTCCATGGGTGCCGCCATTCAACCAGCATGGGGCCGGTTGGGCAAGGGAAACAGTGCCAGCCGCAGCCGTCGCGCCAAGGCCCGCAGCCGCACCGGCGCCAAAACCAGCACGATGCCGATGAAAGCCAACGCCGCAATGCCCGCCTGCAGGATCAGCGCCTGCCCCAACGCCGCCGGCAAAAGCGGCGTGACCACCCAGCCCGCCAGCCGCGCGCCAAGCAGCCCGGCCAGCGGCACCAGCAGCAGCCGGAAGAGCGGCCAGGCCAGATCGCGCTGGCCCTGGCGCAGCGCCAGCAGAAACAGCAAGGAGGAAGCCGCCCCGCGCGCCGCCAGCGCCCAGGCCAGCGCCGCCAACCCGAACGGTGCGGCCAGCCAGCAGGTCGCCAACATGCTCAGCGCATTCACCCAGGCATACCAGGAGACGAGCCCCACCCGCCCCAGCGCGGTGAGCAACGGGTTGATGATGCCGTAGAGGGCGAGGCTCGGCGCCACCAGGCTGAGAATGGCGAAGACCGGCACCGCCCTTGCCCAGCCCGACCCGAACATCAGCAGCACCAAAGGCCGCGCCGCCGCCCCGCTCACCGCGCTGACGAAGAAGATCAGCAGGCACAGCGCATCGAGAATATGGCGCAACACCAAAGCCCGGCGCGGCGGGTCGTCACGCACCGCCACCAGTACCGGCAGCACCAGCTTGCGGGCGGGCAGAAACGCCACCTCCTGCAGCACCTCCAGCAGCCGCTGGGCGATGCGAAACTGCGCCAGCGCCACCAGCGGCAGCATCAACCCCAGCAGCAACACATAGCCGGTGAGGGCGATGAAATCGACAAAGGCCGCCTCCATCAGCGGTCGCGAAAAGGCGAAGCCGGCGCGCAGCACCGCCCAGCCAGGCGGGCGCGGCGGCACCCAGCGCGCGCAGGCGCTGGCCACCAGCGCATAGAAGCCCACCCCGACCAGACGCTGCGCCACCAGGGCCGCGACGCCCTGCCCGGCATAGGCCAGAGGCAGCGCGCACAGGCCCCCGAGCAGCGTGCTGCCGAGCGAGATCAGCCCGATGGTACGAAACCGGAATTGTGAGCTGAGCCGCGCCGAGGGGACGATGAGACAGCAGGTCATCACCACGCTCAACGCCATCACCCGCAGCACCGCCCGCAGCAACGGCAGATGATAGAGCCGCGCCGCCCACGGCGCGAGCAGCCACAACCCGGCCATGAACAACAGCGCGGTGAGCAGCTGGCTCCAGAACGCCCCGGCCTCCACCGCGCGGTCGCCAGGGCTGGCCTGCACCTGTTCGCCGGCGCCGGAATTGGCCACTATTTTGGCCAGCTCGGACATCGCCGAGGCAATCGCGATCAGCCCGACATCACGCGCCGGCACCACCCGCAGCAGCAAGGCCAGGATGGCAAACCCGGCTGCGCGCTCGGCCAGCACGGTCGCGAAATTCCAGGCCGCCCCGTGCGCGGTGCGCCGTGCCAGGCTCATCCCCGCCTCCGTTACAGAAACGGTATGAAACCAGCACAATCAGACGCTGTCAAAGGGTCAGAGACTCGCCCACAAGCCGAGCAGCGCGAGTGCCAAAGCAGGCGGCATCATCACCGCGCCCAGCGCCAGGAACCGCCAGGCGCTCATCGCCAGCCCCTCGCGGCGCAGCGCATTCAGCCAGAGGATCGTCGCCAGCGAGCCGGTGACGGAGAGGTTTGGCCCCAGATCCACCCCGATCAGCGCCGCCGCCTTCGCCCCTTCCGGGGCCTGGGCGAAGAGATGCGCCGCCAGCAGCCCGACCGGCAGGTTATTGGCGAGATTGCTGAGCAGCCCCAGCCCCGCCCCCACCGGCCCAATCCCGGCATGCGCGAAGCCGGAAAGCACCCGCACCAGCCCGGCCTGGTCCAACGCTGCCACCATCACGAACAGCCCGGCCACCAGCGGCAGCACGCTCCAAGAGACGCCGCGCAGGGCCTGCCAGGGTGGGGTGCGCGTCAGCAGGCTGACCAGCACCAGGCACCCGGCCCCGAGCAGGAAGGTCAGCGTGCCCAAGGCCCAGCCAAAGGCCGCCGCGGCGATCAGCAGCAGCGCCGCCCCCCCGAGCCCGGCCAACGTCCAGCGCCCGCCGGTGCGCAGTGGCACGCTCTCATCCGGAACCTGCAACCTCTCGCGCAGATGCGCCTTCTGGGTCAGCCACAAGGTCGCGTAACTCGCCAGGATCGCCAGCACCGAGGCCAGGCCGAACAATCGCAGCCATTCCCCCAGGCGCGGCATATGCCCGTCGAACAGCACCAGATTGGCCGGATTTGAAATCGGCAGCAGGAACGAGGCGGCATTGGCGACGAAAGCGCAGATCAGCAGATAGGGCAGCTTGTCCCGCGCCCCCGCCGCCCCGGCCATGGCGGCAACGGCCGGGGTGAACACCACCGCCGTCGCATCATTGGAGAGCAAGGCCGTAATCACCACCGCCAGCGCGTAAACCAGCGTGAACAGCGCCAGCGCCGAGCCCCCGGCCCAGCGCGCCAGATGCGCCGCCGCCCAGTCGAACACGCCTTCCAGCACCGCCAGCTCGGCCAGCAGCATCATGCCGATGAGAAACAGATAAACCTGCCCCCCCTGCCCCACCGCCGCCAGCGCGCCACGCGGCGAGAGCGCGCTTAGGCCCACCAGCAGCAATGCCCCGGCCAGCGCCGGCCAGGCCTCCTTCACCCCGAAGGGCCGCGCCATGATGCAGCCCAGGCTGACCGCGACGATCAGCAACACAAGACCAAGGCTCATCTCCGGCGCACGCTGAGAAAATAACCCAGCCCCACCAGCCCCAAAGCCCCGCCGGCGATGCACAGCCCAATCCAGCCACCTTGCGCCAACAGCACGCCGCACGCGGCCGAGCCCGCCGCGCCGCCGAGAAAAAACCCGGCCATGAACACGCCATTCAGCCGCGAACGCAGTTCAGGGGCGAGAATATAGATCGAGCGCTGGCTGAGCACGAGATTGGTCTGCACCGCCGAATCCAGCACGATGCCGGCCAGCGCCAGCACCAGCACCGAATGGATCTGTGCCCCCAAAGCCGCGATGAGAAAGGCCAGCATCACGCCCAGCAGCGCCAGGATGGTGCCGGCGCGCGTATGGCCGCGATCCGCCATATGCCCGGCCCAGGGCGCCACCAGCGCCCCCGCCGCGCCCACCAGCGCGAACACCGCGATACCGCGCTGGGTGAAGCCGAACTGTGCGGCCAGATAAAGCGGCACCCCGGTCCAGAACAGCGAGAACCCGGCAAAGCACGCGGCATGCACCAAGGCGCGCTGGCGCAGCACCGCGAAGCGCAGCGGCAGCGTGAACAAGGAGCCCAGCAGCTCGAAATAATGATGGTTCGCCGCCGGCTGCCGATGCGGCAATTTGCGGCTCAGCAGCACCGCCATCCCGGCCATCGCCGCGGCGGAGAGAAAGAACACCATCCGCCAGGAGGAGAACGCCGCGATGGTCGAGGCGACAGGCCGCGACAGCAGGATGCCGAACAGCAACCCGGAGGTCACCATCCCCACCACCTTGCCGCGCTGATGTTCAGGTGTCAGGTGCGCCGCCAGCGGGATCAGCATCTGCACCGCCACCGAGGTCACCCCGATCAAGGCCGAGACCACCAGCATCACCCGCGCATCCCAGGCGAATCCAGCCAGCAGCAGCGGGATGATCGCCGCCGCGATGGTCAGCACCACCAGGCGCCGATTCTCCACCAGATCCCCCAGCGGCACCAGGAACAGCAGCCCCGCCGCATAGCCGAGCTGGGTCAGGGTCACGATCAAGCTTTCCGCCTGCCCGCCCATATGCAGCGCCGGGCCGATCAACCCGATCAGCGGCTGCGCATAATAAATATTCGCCACGACAATCCCGCAGGAGGCGGCAAGCAACCCAACCATTTGTCGGGACGGAGATGATTCAGACATGGGCCTCGACTTAACGGCGCGGGAAAATTCTGCGAAGCAGCAAATGGGGCGTCCGGCTTGACCGCGCCATAGCTGAGGGGATGATTTTCATGGATTTATTGCATGCCGTGCTGTTTGCCATCCTGCAGGGGGCGACGGAACTCTTCCCCGTCAGCTCGCTGGGCCATGCGGTGGTGGTGCCGGCCCTGCTGCATTGGCATGTGGACCAGGCGGCGCCGAGCTTCCTGCCTTTCCTGGTGATGCTGCATCTGGGCACCGCCTTCGGGCTGATCGCCTATTTCTATGTGGAATGGCTGGTGATGGCGCGCGGCGTGCTGGGGCTGGGCTATGAGGCCGAAAACGCCTCCGCCCGGGCGCTGCTGGGCAAGCTGATCGTCGCCACCATCCCGGCGGTGATCATCGGCGCGCTGCTGAAGAAACATATCGCCCATCTCTTCGCCAGCCCGATGATCGCGGCCGGGTTTCTCATCCTCAACGCCATCGTGCTGCTGGCCGGCGAGCGCCGGCGCGGCCAGCCTTTGCGCGGCACCACCATCGGCTATGTGGACGCGCTGATCATCGGCATCTTCCAGTGCCTGGCCTTCCTGCCGGGGATTTCGCGCTCGGGGGCGGCCATCGTCGGCGGGTTGCAGCGCGGCATCTCCTATGCCGGGGCGGCGAAATTCTCCTTCCTGATGGGCACGCCGGTGATCCTCGCCGCCGCCGCCGCCGAAGTGCCGAAGCTGATCAAGGCGCATGAGCTGCATGCGCTGTTCGGCATCTCGCTGGTCGCCGCCATCGTCTCCGGCATCGTCGCCTATGCCAGCACCGCCTTCCTGATGCGCTATTTCAAGGATCATGATGAGTGGGCGATGAAGCCGTTCGCGATCTATTGCGCGCTGGCCGGCGTGGCCTCGCTGGCGCTGCTGTGGGGCGGGCTGTGAGGCGCGCTCTGCTGGCGGCCGCCCTGCTGCTCGCCCCTGCCTTCGCCCCCACCGCCGCCCAAGCCAAGGTCAATCTCGCCGAGGCGCCGATCGGCCGCACCGACCTGCCCTGGTGGAATGCCCGCTGGCACGCCACGCTGGTCGAGAAGGCCGCGCATCCCAACGCCAGGCTGGTCTGGCTGGGCGATTCGATCACCTATTACTGGCAGCGCCAGGGCGGGCATGGCTATGACGACATCAAGCCGGTCTGGGACAAATATTACGGCGCCTACGACACGCTGGATTTCGGCTTCATCGGCGACACCACCGCCTCGCTGATCTGGCGGCTCGACCATGGCCAGGTGGCAGGGCTGCACCCGAAGCTCGCCATCATCCTGATCGGCGCCAATAATTTCGGCCGGGTACATTGGGACGCCGCGATGACGGTGCCCGGCATCGAATCCGTGGTGGCGAACACCCAGAAGCGCCTGCCCGGGGCGCATATCCTGCTGCTGGGCGTGCTGCCCTGCATTCGCGGCCCCTGGGTGGATGCGCAGACCATCGCCACCAACGCCGATCTCGCCAAGCACTATGAGGGGAATGAAGGCGTCACCTTCGTCGATCTGCGGCATCTGTTCATCAAGGACGGCAAGGTCGACGCCTCGCTCTTTGTCGACCCGCATCTCACCCCACCGGAGCCGGCCTTGCATCCTGACCGTGAGGGCATGACGATGATCGCCCAGGCCATCGCCCCGATCGTGAAAAAATACGAGAACTGACAGCGCTCGGAGTCCACCGCTGCGCCGGCCCATAAAAAAGGCGCCCCGCGAGGGGCGCCTTAAGGTTACTCAGGGAGCAACGTAAAAATTTCAGGCCGCGGGCGCGAGCGCCACGCTATCCACCATCGCCTGGGCGGAGATCAGCGTATCTGAGGCTTCGCGATAGGCGTCGGCATCCTGCAGGTTCACCGCCGCGAAGGCCGCCTCGGCCTCCGCCAGCTTCGCCTGCGCCGCCGCCGGATCGAGATCAGCCTGGCGGATGATCTCGTCCGCCAGCACCGAGCAGCGGCCTTCCGTCACCTCGGCGAAACCGCCGGTGACAAAAAAAGCGGTCGGTGATCTTCCCGGCCTCGTAGATATCGACCAGCCCGCCGCGCAGGCTGGTGACCAGCTTGGAATGGCCCGGCAGGATGCCGAGATCGCCTTCCGTCCCCGGAACCACGACCATGTCGACCTCACGGGCCAGCAGCAGCCGCTCCGGGCTGATGATTTCCAGGGCCAAGGGCATGGATCAGGCCTTCGCCGCCAGGGCTTCGGCCTTGGCGATCGCCTCGTCGATGCCGCCGACCATGTAGAAGGCCGCTTCCGGCATATGGTCGTAATCGCCATTCACCAGGCCCTTGAAGGAGCGGATGGTGTCCTCGATGCCGACGAACACGCCCGGCGAACCGGTGAAGACTTCGGCGACATGGAACGGCTGCGACAGGAAGCGCTCGATCTTGCGGGCGCGGGCCACAACCAGCTTGTCATCCTCGGAGAGCTCGTCCATGCCCAGGATGGCGATGATGTCCTGCAGGCCCTTATAGGTCTGCAGAATGCGCTGCACGTCGCGCGCCACCTTGTAGTGCTCCTCGCCCACAATGCGCGGGTCGAGCGAGCGGGAGGTGGAGTCCAACGGATCCACGGCCGGGTAGATGCCCTTTTCGGCGATCGCGCGGTTCAGCACGGTCGTCGCATCCAGATGCGCGAAGGTGTTGGCCGGGGCCGGGTCGGTCAGATCGTCGGCGGGCACGTACACGGCCTGCACGGAGGTGATGGACCCCTTCTTGGTGGAGGTGATGCGCTCCTGCAGGGCGCCCATATCCGTCGCCAGGGTCGGCTGATAGCCCACCGCGGAGGGGATGCGGCCCAGCAGCGCGGACATTTCCGCACCCGCCTGAGTGAAGCGGAAGATGTTGTCCACGAAGAACAGCACGTCCTGGCCTTCCTGGTCGCGGAAATACTCGGCCATCGTCACGCCGGAGAGGGCGACGCGGGCGCGCGCACCCGGCGGCTCGTTCATCTGGCCATAGACCAGCGCGACCTTGGAACCGTCGGTGGTGCCGTCCTCGTTCAGCTTGATGACGCCGGCATCGATCATTTCATGGTACAGATCGTTACCCTCACGGGTCCGCTCGCCAACGCCCGCGAACACGGACACACCGCCATGGCCCTTGGCGATGTTGTTGATCAGCTCCTGGATGAGCACGGTCTTGCCCACGCCGGCGCCGCCGAACAGGCCGACCTTGCCGCCCTTCAGATATGGAGCCAGCAGATCCACCACCTTGATGCCGGTGACCAGGATCTCGGCGGAACCGGCCTGCTCCTCGAAGGAGGGGGCATCGTTATGGATCGGCGCGCGGGCGGTCGCCACGATCGGGCCGCGCTCATCGATCGGCTCGCCGATCACGTTCAGGATGCGGCCCAGCACGCCCGGGCCGACCGGCACGGAGATGGCGGCCCCGGTATCGGTCACGGACTGGCCGCGGACCATGCCGTCGGTGCTGTCCATGGCGATGCAGCGCACGGTGCGCTCGCCGATTTCCTGCGCCACTTCGAGCACCAGACGGCGCTCGCCGATCTGGGTCTCCAGGGCGTTCTGAATGAAAGGCAGCGCGCCGTCGAACTGAACGTCGACAACAGCGCCATTGATCTGGGTCACACGGCCGGTGTTGTTGCTTGTCATGTCTATGTCCTCAAACGGCTTCCGCGCCGGAAATGATTTCAATCAGCTCTCTGGTGATGTTCGCCTGACGGGCCCGGTTATAGCTCAGCGTCAGCTTCTTGATCATCTGGCCGGCATTGCGGGTGGCGCTGTCCATCGCGGTCATCTGCGCGGCGTAGAAGCCGGCGGCGTTTTCCAACAGGGCCGCGTAGATCTGCACCGCCAGATTGCGCGGCAGCAGACGGTCCAGCAGCGTGCCGTCATCCGGCTCCACCTCGTAATTATGCTCCATCGCGTTATCGTTCGCGTTGGGCGCCGCGGCGGGGATCAGCGGCTGCTCGACCGGCTTCTGCGTCATCACATTATGGAAGCGGTTGAAGATCAGCGTCACGGTATCGTACTCGCCGGCCTTGAAGCCGCGAATGATCTCCTGCGCCACCTCTTCCGCATCCGCGAAGGTCACGACCTTCTTGCCGACGAAGTTCTTGGTGCCGGTGATGCTGCCCCCCATGTCGCGGCGCAAACTGTCATTGCCCTTGCGGCCGAGCGCGAAGATTTTCACTGTTTTGCCTTCGGCCGTGAGCTGCGCCGCCTTCTGGCGCACCTGCTTGGCGATATTGGCGTTGAAGCCACCGGCCAGACCGCGATCCGCCGTCACCGCCAGCAACAAATGGGTCTGGCGCTTGCCATTGCCCACCAGCAGCTTGGAGGCGTTCGGGTTGCCCGCCTCGGAGGCGGCCAGGGCCGCCAGCATCTCCGCCATGCGCACGGCATAGGGGCGCGAGGCCTCGGCCTGGGCCTGCGCGCGACGGAGCTTGGCCGCCGCCACCATCTTCATGGCGCTCGTGATCTTCTGCGTCGATTTGACGCTGTTGATCCGGTTGCGCAGGGTTTTCAGCGAGGGCATGGGCTTATCCGAAGGTGCGGAGCAGGGTCTCGATGAACGCGATCAGCGCCTTTTCCGTCTCGGGCTTGATCTGCTGGTCGGCCTCGATCGCGTTCACGATCTCGGGCGCGTTCACCTTGATGTCGGAAAGCAGCTGCATCTCGAACTGGCCGATCTTGTCCACCGCGACGCCGTCCAAATAGCCACGGGTGCCGGCAAACACGGAGATCACCTGCTCGGCAACCGAGAGCGGCTTGAACTGCGGCTGCTTCAAAAGCTCGGTCAGGCGCGCGCCGCGGGCCAGCAGCTTCTGGGTGGCGGGGTCGAGATCGGAGGAGAACTGGGCGAAGGCCGCCATTTCGCGGTACTGCGCCAGGTCCAGCTTGATCTTGCCGGCCACCTGCTTCATCGCCTTGATCTGCGCGGCGGAACCGACGCGCGAGACCGAGAGGCCGACGTTAATGGCCGGGCGGATGCCCTTGAAGAACAGCTCGGTCTCCAGGAAGATCTGGCCGTCGGTGATCGAGATCACGTTGGTCGGGATGTAGGCGCCCACGTCGCCGGCCTGGGTTTCGATGACCGGCAGCGCCGTCAGCGAGCCCGCGCCATACTCGTCGGACATCTTGGCGGCGCGCTCGAGCAGGCGCGAATGCAGGTAGAACACGTCGCCCGGATAGGCTTCGCGGCCCGGCGGGCGGCGCAGCAGCAGGGACATCTGGCGATAGGCGACCGCCTGCTTGGACAGATCGTCATAGCCGATCAGCGCATGCATGCCGTTATCGCGGAAATACTCGCCCATGGCGCAGCCAGTATACGGGGCCAGATACTGCATCGGCGCCGGGTCGGAGGCGGTGGCGGCGACGACGATGGAGTATTCCATCACGCCGTATTCCTCCAGCGTGCGCACCAGCTGGGCGACGGTGGAGCGCTTCTGCCCGACCGCGACATAGATGCAGTACAGCTTCTTGCTCTCATCGCCAGAGGCGTTGACCGCCTTCTGGTTGATGATGGTGTCGACGATCAGCGCGGTCTTGCCGGTCTGGCGGTCGCCGATGATCAGCTCGCGCTGGCCACGGCCGACGGGCACCAGCACGTCGATCGCCTTGATGCCGGTCTGCATCGGCTCATGCACGGATTTGCGGGGGATGATGCCCGGCGCCTTGGTCTCGACCAGGCGGCGCTCGGCGTACATCACCGGGCCCTTGCCGTCGATCGGGTTGCCCAGCGCGTCAACGACGCGGCCCAGCAGCCCCTTGCCCACCGGCACGTCGACGATCTGGCCGGTGCGGGTGACGGTGTCGCCCTCGCGGATGGTCTTGTCGTCGCCGAAGATCACCACGCCGACATTGTCGGCTTCCAGGTTCAGCGCCATGCCCTTTAGGCCGGAGCCGGGGAAATCCACCAGCTCGCCGGCCTGCACATTGGCGAGACCGAACACGCGCGCGATGCCATCCCCCACGGAGAGGACCTGGCCGGTCTCGGCCACATTGGCTTCGGTGTCGAAATCCGCGATCTGACGCTTCAGAATCTCGGAGATTTCGGCGGGACGGATCTCCATATCAGGCAGCTCCCTTGAGAGAATAATTCAGCCGGTTAAGGCGCGATTTGAGGGTGGTGTCGTAGAGCTTGTCGCCGATCTGCAGGCGCAGACCGCCGAGCAGCCCGGCATCGAGCTTTTCAATCAGCCGCACGGTGCCATGGCCAGCTTCGGCCAGGCGGGCGGTGAGCTGGGCGCGCTGGGTATCGGACAAGGCATGGGCGGAGGTGACCACCGCGACGGCCTCGCCACGCTTGGCGGCGGCATAGGCGGCGAAGCCCTCGATCAGCATCGGCAGGTCGCGCAGGCGGCGATTCGCGGCGACGACGCCGACAAAATGCCGCACCAACGTGGACACGCCCTGCGCCGCCAGCGCCTCATCCAGCGCCTTGCCGGCCTTGCCGGCATCGGTCAGCGGGTTGGCGATCAGCGCGGCGAGAGGCTTGCTCTCCTTGATCAGGCGGCCCAGCGCCGCGATCTGCTCGATGGTCTGGTCCAGCGCGCCTTGCTCATGCGCCAGCGCGTACAGCGCCGCAGCATAACGCCCGGCCAGGCCAGTGACACGATTATCCGTGATATCGACCAAAGTTTATCCTGCCTTGTTGCCGTGCTCTGAAATATAATGCCTCTTGCAAGGCTTGGCGGGGCAGTAACATAGGGTTTCCGCCGCAGCAAGGCCATAAGTGCCCCGCCCCCGCAAACGGCGCTTCAAGCCCTTGGTTTGTGTCAGTTTGGCGCAGAGAGTTCCGCCTCCGCGCGCAGCCTCGCCACCACCGGCCCGGTTTCATTGTAAGAGTGGCACGTATTCAGCAGCGCCGGCGCGAGGCCCGGCTTGTCCTTGCCCTCCCCCCCGTCCGGCCCGTGATTGAGCACGGAATAGCGGGTCTGGTAGGCGGTGGTGGCCACCGGCTGCAGCAATTCGCGCAGATGTGTGCAGCCCTCAACCCCGCCCACGCGCTGCGCGGCGGCGCGCAAAAACCCCTTGCCGATCTTCAACCCGACCAACCGCGCCATATTCGGCGCGGTTTGCGGGCATATATTATAGGGTGTCGAATCCATCGCCGCCTCGCAGGCGACGATTTCCATCTCCTCGACGGTCAGGGTCATGCGAATCCACATATCATGCAGCGGCACCCCGGCGGGGATGCCGGCGCGGTCGATATTGGCCATGCTGTAGCTCTTCACATCGGTCATCCGCGCCTCGACCTCGATCAGCCCGTCCTCGCGCAGATAGCCTTGCAGCGTCACCTCGCGGGTGTGCAGCAGGCGGCGGGGGGCGGTGGCGGCGGAGAGAGGCATACTTGTTTCCTATGGCTGGGCCCGGCGCGGGCAATCTTGCCAAAATCCATGCCATGGCCAAAAGGGTCAGCACAATTGCCGATAAGGATGATCAGCCATGGACGGGCAGGCAGAGCCGCGCCGCTATAGCCACGCCGAGCGCCTGCGCGTCGTCCAGGGGGTGATGCTGTGCATGCTCCTGGCCGCGCTGGACCAGACCGTGGTGCTGCCCGCCATCCCGCAAATGGCGCAAAGCCTGCACGGCCAGACGCATCTCTCCTGGGTGGTCTCGGCCTATCTGCTCGCCTCCACCGCCACCACCCCGCTTTATGGCAAGCTCTCGGATCAGTTCGGCCGCGCCAAGGTGCTGGGCCCGGCTCTCGTCGCCTTCGTGCTCACCAGCCTCTTCTGCGCCATGGCCTGGTCGGTGCCGGCCTTGCTGCTGGGCCGGGCCTTGCAGGGGCTGGCCGGCGGCGCGCTGATCACCGTCTCCCAGGCGGCGGTGGCGGATGCGGTGCCGCCGCGCGAGCGCGGGCGCTACCAGGCCTATTTCGCCTCGATGTGGGCGCTGGCCTCCGGCGCGGGGCCGGTGGTGGGCGGCTGGCTCGCGCAAAACCTCTCCTGGCGTTATATTTTCTGGGTCAATCTGCCGCTGGGGCTGTGCGCCCTGGCGCTATGCATACGCGGGCTGAAGGATCTGCCGATCAATGGCCGTCGCGGCCGGTTCGATCTCAGCGGCGCCGGGCTGCTGATCGGCGCCAGCACATTGCTGCTGATGGCGATCAGCCTGGGCGGGGTGGATCTGCGCTGGCTCTCCTGGCCGGAAGCGGGGCTGGTGCTGGCCGGCCTGCTCGGACTCCTCGCCCTGCGCGTCCAGCAGCGGCGCAGCCCGCACCCGCTGATGCCCTCCGGCCTGCTGATCCGGCTGCGCGGCACCATCGCCCTCGCGGCGCTGAATAATTTCGCCCTGTTCGGCGCCATCTTCATGTTCCCGCTGCTGCTGCAGCGTTTCTTTCATGACAAGCCGGCCCAGGCCGGCATCGAGCTGGTGCCCTTCCTGCTCACCGGCGTCGCGGGGGCCTATACGGCCGGACAGATCGCCCGGCGGACGGGCAAGCTGCGGGCGATGTTCGTCACCGGCACCAGCCTCGCCTCCACGGCATTTCTGGTGATGACGCTCAACCCGCTCTTCGCCCCGGTGCCGGTCTCGGCACTGATTGGCTTCGGGGTGGGGATGCTGCAGCCCACCACCATCCTTGCGGTGCAGGCGCTGACCGATCTGCCGGAAATCGGCATCGCCACCGGCATGCTGCTGCTGTTGCGGGCGATTGGCGGGGTGTTCGGCGCCACCTTGGCCGGCGCCGCCCTGGATGGCGGCTTTGCCGACCCGGTCAGCGGCTACCGGCTGGGCTTCGGGCTTTGCCTGGCGATGGCACTGGGCGGGCTGGCTTTGAGCTGGCGGATGCGCGAGATCACGCTGCATAACGGCCCCTGAGACAGCCAGGCGCCGCACACCGCCCGGGCGCTCAGTGGCCCAGCGCCGGAAACACGAAATGCACCAGCAGCACCGCGGAGAAAATCAGGGTCAGCCAGCCGAGAAACGCCCCGAGCACGCGCATTACCATCATCACGGCCAGCGCCACGATGAAAATCAGAATACAGACCTGCCATTGCGGCTGATAGATCCCAAGGCCCTGCATGCCGGCCAGCAGAATATTATCGATGCTCGCCGCGATACCCAGCACCAGCCCGATTATGCCCCAGAACATGCCATTGACCGCGCCGCCGCCCATTGCACCCCTCTCCTGGTATGGTTCTGCCATCTCGAATGCCTAAAAAGCCACTCAAGTTTTAGTGATTCGTTCCAGATTTTTAACTTTTTTGGGCGCCGGCAACCGCTTGATCCAAAGCAGCCACGGCGATGGCGCCGATGCCACCCAGCCCAGCGCCATTGCCGCACAGGGCCAGCCGGGTGGGTAATACCGGAAAAACGGCCCAGGGCGGCGCAGTGCGGTGTGAGCGTTCGCGTTCAAGTCAGATGTCCAGGCGTTCATATGCGCCTAAAATGGGGCGCTGTGCCCCACACTTATGCTATTCACGCATCCCCCCTCGCACTCTGGCGTGAAACGCTTGCGCGCAAGCACATTTCGCCGTAACCCCGGTGCCCGAACTTTTATTTTTGGAGTAAGCGTCATGTCCTACAGGGTTGCGGTCGTCGGTGCCACCGGTGCGGTGGGGCGCGAGATCCTGAAAACCCTTGCCCAGCGCGACTTCCCCGTCTCCGAGGTGGCCGCCCTGGCCTCCGGCCGTTCCGCCGGCCAGGAAGTCTCCTTCGGCGAGGATAAGGTGCTGAAGGTGCAGAATCTGGAAACCTTCGATTTCACCGGCTGGGACATCGCTTTGTTCTCCCCCGGCGCCTCCGTCTCCGCCATTCACGCGCCGCGCGCGGGGGCGGCCGGCTGCGTGGTGATCGACAACACCTCCCAGTTCCGCATGGACCCGGACGTGCCGCTGGTGGTGCCCGAGGTGAACCCGCAGGATATCGCCCTGCACACCAAGCGCAACATCATCGCCAACCCGAACTGCTCGACCATCCAGATGGTGGTGGCGCTCAAGCCCCTGCATGACCGCTTCAAGATCAAGCGCGTGGTGGTGAGCACCTACCAGTCCGTCTCCGGCGCCGGCAAAGAGGGCATGGACGAACTCTACAACAACACCAAGGTCTCCTTCGTGAACGAGAAGGGACGCGCCCAGGTGTTCCAGAAGGATATCGCCTTCAACGTCATCCCCCAGATCGACGTGTTCATGGATGACGGCGCCACCAAGGAAGAGTGGAAAATGGCGGTCGAGACCAGGAAGATCCTCGACCCCAACGTGCCGGTGATCGCCACCTGCGTGCGCGTGCCGGTGTTCATCGGCCATTCCGAGGCGGTGTTCGTCGAATTCGAAAACCCGGTCTCGGTGAAGGAAGCCCGCGAGGCGCTGGCCAAGGCGCCGGGCATCGTCGTCGAGGATAAGCGCGAGCCGGGCGGCTATATCACCCCGATCGAGTGCCAGGGCGAGGACGCGACCTTCGTCTCGCGCCTGCGCAAGGACCCGACGGTGGAGAACGGCCTGGCCTTCTGGTGCGTCTCCGACAATCTGCGCAAGGGCGCGGCGCTGAACGCGGTGCAGATCGCCGAGGTGCTGATCAAGCAGAAGCTGCTGAAGAAGCAGGCGGCGTAAGGGCGCACTGCACGACGAAAAAGAGCGGCCTCGGGCCGCTCTTTTTTTGGCAAAGACTCTGGGGGGCTTTTTGAAAAAAGCGCCCCAGACCCCCCAAAAATTTTTGATTTTTTAGCGCGGGCGGGGCGTGTCGTCCCAGGGTTTGCGGTTGACCTCTTCCAACGCTTCGGCGTGGGAGAGGCCGATATCGCCAAGCATGCGCGCATCCATGCGCATGATCGCCCGCCGCCCCACGATCACATTGCGCATCCGCATGATCCGCGCCCAGAGCCCGTTCGGCCGCGTCACCGGGTGCGGCGATGCCGCCGCCTTCACCCGCTCGGCAATGCTCAGCATGGTCTTCACTCCGTGTGTTGTTTCACTGACGGAAAATCTAGGCGCACGGGTTGAATAAGAAAAACGAATTGTTTTTATCATAAAAATCACATAATCTTATCCTATGCCCCTCCCCGCCGGTCTCGACCCCGATTTGTTGCGCGCCTTCATCTATGTGGCGGAGGAGCATAACTTCACCCGTGCGGGTACGCGCGTGGGCCGCACCCAGGCGGCGATTTCCATGCAGATGCGCAAGCTGGAGGAGATTCTGGGCAAGACGCTGCTCAAGCGCGGCCGGGGCGAAGGCATCGAGCTGACGCCGCACGGGCAATATCTGCTCTCCCGCGCGCGCGAGCTGCTGGTGCTCAATGATTCCATCTGGTCCGCCTTCCAGGCGCCGGAGATCAGCGGCAAGGTGCGTCTGGGCACCCCGGATGATTACGCCCTGCAATTCCTCCCCGGCGCGCTGCGTCGCTTCGCCCAGACCCATCCGGCGGTGGAGGTGGAGGTGGTCTGCCTGCCCTCAACCGAGCTGATGGGCCGGCTGAAGGCCGGGCAGCTGGATCTGTCGCTGATTTCCGAAGGGCATGAGACGCGCAACTGGCCGGCACAAGAGCTGATTCGTGGCCCGCTGGCCTGGATCACCTCCACCCGCTTCGCCCCGCACAAGCTGGACCCGCTGCCTCTGGCGCTGGCCGAGCATGATTGCAGCTGGCGGCGCGCCGCCTTGCGCGGGCTGGATGAGGCCCACCTGCCCTATCGCATCGCCTATGTCTCGGGCAGCGCCATCGGCTCGCTGGTGCCGGTTCTGGCCGGGTTAGCGGTGACCTGCGGCATTCCCAACCGGCTGCCGGAAGGCACCCGCGCCTTACGCCCGGGCGAGGACGGGCTGCCGAAACTGCCGGATTTCTGCGTGCTGATGCTGAAGGGCAAAAACGCCCCGCAGCCGGTGACCGACCGGCTGGCCGAGCATATCGAGGACGAAGCAACACGCGAGGCGCAAACCGCCGGCTGGGCGGCTTAGCCTCGCATGAAGCGCGAAGCTCTAATTCCCGGTGCTGGTCAGCTCGATCTGCGCCGACACGCTGGCGCTGATGGTCACCTTGTCAGGCGCCAATTGCGGCGCCGCGGCGGCGGCCTTCATCATCATCACCCTGGGACCGGGCGGCAACGGCGCGGAGGCGCCATTCACGCTCAGCTGCTTCAGCGCGCCGACCTTTTTATGCAGCGTATCGGCAATATCCGCCGCCTCGGCGCGCAGATGCGCCAACGCGTCGCGGATCGCATCGCGCTGCGCGCTCTGCCGCCCGGCATCGGAGAGTTCGCCGCTGAGCCCGTTCAGCAGCAGCCCATCCGCCTGCAACTGGCCGAGCAGATCGGTAAACGCCTTGTCCGGCACGCCGCCTTTATCCGGCTGGGTCAGGGTCAGGCTCTGCGTCGCGGTGAATTGCGGCCGGGTTTGGCCGTTCGGGGTGCTGGCGTAGCTGTTATAGCCGCCGGTGGTGGCCACCACATTCGGCAAGGCCTTTGCCGCGGCCAGCGCCTTGCTCATCGCCTGGTTCACCTTGGCCTGGGCGGCGGCGGCGTTCGGCGCATCCGCCTGCACATTGAACTGCGCCACCGCCTCATCCGGCTCGACCTTGACGCTGCCTTCGGCACTCAGCGACAGATTGGTCTGCGCGGACGCGGTCTGCGCCGCGGCGGGCAGCGCCAGCGCGCTGAGAACCGGAACCAGATAGATGATTTTCGGTGCCATATGTCGCTCCTCCAGCAAAGCGACTCGAATTTAGGCGCAAACCCCAGCCCGCGCCAGAACGCGCCTTGCACCAAGCCTGGCTAAAATTATTTCGAATTGCTATATATTGCGATAAAAGAATGCCGAAACCATCAAAAAGGCCTCGTCGGAGCGTTTCATGCGGGTTTATCAATGTCCTTTCAATGTTGCCGATCTTCTGGATCAGAATAAAGCCCACCACATCATCGATACCTTTGCGAGCGTTTCCCCGCCCCTGGTCGAGAACAGGGAACGCTACTCCCCCATGCTGATCGATTTCACCGGCGACAAAGGCTTGGCGCTCTACGCCAGGACCATGACCACGTTGATCGACGGCCTCGCCAGCTGCACCGGAAGGCTCTTCGAAAGGCCGATTTCCGGGCAGGTCTTCGTCTGGGCCATGCGGGTCGGTGACAGCAGCAAGCATAAGAGCACCACGCTCAGCGGCGTGCGTGGCGGCATGCAACAGCTCAGCAACAACACCGTCAAATTTGGGCTGGTCAAGGCGACGAGCGGGGTGGAGGGGCTGACGAACTGGCTGAGGGGCACGTCAAAGAAGCCCCTCACGAATAAGGTAATCAGCGGTCTCGATTACGACCAGTATCTCCAGCGCGATGGCGGCGGCGTGAGCCGCGGAGTCCTTAATCAACGGCAAATGAACATGGCGGAAGGCCATGCCACCGCGCTGGTCATCCCGGCCAAATTCAGAAATGAATTCAGCATGGATGTCATCTCGCCGATCGATAACGGGAAGGTCACGATGGCCTCCATCGCCAAGCTGGTGCGGGTGATGAAGACCAAGCTCGACAAGGCCGGGCCCAGCCGGGAAGGCGGGATTTACGACTGAGCCGTGCCTTCAGCCGGCCAGCATGGCCTCGGCCCGAAGCAGATCGGCGGCGGTGGTGATCTTGAAATTATCCTCCGCCCCGAGCACCATCTCCACCCGCAGCCCGGCATGCTCGGCGATCATCGCATCGTCGGTGAAATCCGTCTCCGGCGCGGTCTGCACCGCGTGGCGGTGGGCCTTATAGATATCCTGGAAGCGAAAGCCCTGCGGGGTTTGCGCGCGCCAGAGCCCGGCCCGGCTCACCGTGCCGGCAACCACCCCGTCCTGCACGCGCTTGAGCGTATCGGCGAGCGGCACGCCGACGATGGCCGAGGCGCCGCGCCCGAGCACCTCCAGCACCGCCGAGATGGTCTCCAGCGCGATGAAGGGGCGCACCGCGTCGTGGATCAGCACATTATCCGGCTTCAACACAGCGATCGCTTCCAGCCCCAGCCGCACGCTATCCTGCCGTTCCTTGCCGCCGAAGCGCACCGCCAGCAACTTCTCCAGCCCGTCGGTGGCCTCGTCATACAAAGCCTGGTCGTCCGGGTGGATCAGCACCTGCACCGCGTCGATTTCCGGATGGCGGGTGAGGGCCTGGATGGTGTGGCGCAGAATCGGCGCCCCTTTAAGCGGCAGATATTGCTTCGGCAGCGGCCCGCCAACGCGATAGCCCCGCCCCGCCGCCACAATCAGCCCGATATTCATAGCCCCTGCCCTTCTCACCCAAATTTGCAAAAGTTTTTGGGGGTGTGGGGACTTTTTTCAAAAAGTCCCCACAAACGTTCGGGGTGTTGACGACGGCGTTGTCACCGCCCCAGACGTTTTCGCCGCTTTTTTGAAAAAAAGCGGCACCAAAAAACTTTTATACCTTAACCCAACGCCGCTTTCTGGGCCTTGAACAACTCCGCCGTCCCCTGCCGGGCCAGGCCCAGCAGCTTGTTGAAGGCCGCTTCGTCAAAGCTGGATTTCTCCGCCGTCGCCTGGATTTCCACAATCCCGCCCGCGGCCGTCAGGATGAAATTCGCATCCGCATCCGCCGCCGAATCCTCGGCATAATCCAGATCCAGGACCGGATGGCCCTGATAAATCCCGCAGGACACCGCCGCCACCTGCCCCAGCATCGGCATGGATTTGATCACGTTCTTCGCCTTCAACTGCCGGAAAGCCAGCACCATCGCCACATAGGCGCCGCTGATCGCCGCACAGCGCGTGCCGCCATCGGCATTCAGCACGTCGCAATCCAGCGTCACGGTGATCTCGCCCATCGCCTTGCGGTCGATCACGGCGCGCAAGCTGCGCCCGATCAGCCGCTGGATCTCCTGGGTGCGGCCGGATTGCTTGCCCCGCGCCGCCTCGCGCTCGCCGCGCGTATGGGTGGCGCGCGGCAGCATGCCGTATTCGGCCGTCACCCAGCCCTCGCCCTGGCCGCGCATGAACGGCGGCACCCGGCCCTCGACGCTGGCGGTGCACAGCACCTCGGTGCGCCCCATGCGGATCAGCGCCGAGCCCTCGGCATGATGGGAAAACCCGGTCTCGATGGAGACCTGGCGCAGGGCGTTGAATTCTCTGCCGGAGGGCCGCATGATCTGACTCCTTACATCTGCTGCGCCGTGCTATTATCCGAGCCTAGCCCGATGGACCATAGACAGAAATCCCCTCCGCCCCGGCTCCCGCCCGGGCTCGACATCCGCTCCGCCGCCGTGCTGCGCGAAATCGTCGAACAATATGTCGAAACCGGCGAGCCGGTGGGCAGCCGCACCCTTTCGCGCCTGCTTCCGCACAAGCTTTCGCCCGCCACCATCCGCAACGTGATGGCGGACCTCACCGATGCCGGACTGCTCTTCTCCCCCCACACCTCCGCCGGCCGGCTGCCGACGGATCGCGGCCTGCGGCTGTTCGTGGACGGGCTGCTGCAATTCGGCGAGCTTTCGGAGGAGGAGCGGACCAATATCAACCTCGCCCTCGCCGGCTCCGGCCGCTCGATGCAGGATACGCTGGCCCAGGCCTCCACCTTGCTCTCCGGCCTGTCCGCCGCCGCCGGGCTGGTGCTGGCCCCGAAGGGCGAAGGGCCGGTGAAACATATCGAATTCGTGCCGCTCTCGCCGGGGCGCGCGCTGGTGGTGCTGGTCTCCGCCGATGGCCAGGTGGAAAACCGCATCATCGAAACCCCGCCCGGCCTGCCGCCCTCGGCCCTGCAGCAGGCCAGCAATTTCCTCAACGCCCAGCTCGCCGGCCTCACCCTCACCGAGCTGCGCGGCCGGGTACGCGCCGAGCTGACCGCCGACCGCAGTGCGCTGGACGAGCTGACCAGCGCCGTCATCGAAGCCGGGCTCGCCACCTGGGGCCAGGAAGGGCGCTCCGGCTCGCTGATTCTGCGCGGCCAGGGGCGGCTTTTGGAGGATATCGACCAGCTCGAAAAACTATCCGCCATCCAGGCTCTGTTCGAGCGGCTGGAAACCGAGGAGACGCTGCTGAAGCTGCTGGATCTGGCCGAGGAATCGGACGGGGTGCGGATTTTCATCGGCGCCGAATCGGGGCTGTTTGGCTCCGCCGGCGTCTCGATGATCGTCGCCCCGGCGCGCAACGCGCAGGACCGGATCGTGGGCGCGATCGGGGTGATCGGGCCGACGCGGATCAATTACGGGAAGATCATTCCGGTGGTTGACTATACCGCGCGGGTGATCGGGCGGTTGCTGGGGTAATAAAAAAGGCCGGTGCCCTGGCACCGGCCCGTGCGGGGAACTTTTTGGAAAAAGTTCCCCGCACCCTCAAAAACTTTTGTCAGTTTCCGTTTTTGCCGTCGCCCAGGGCGATGCCGACGAACAGAGCCTGGCCCTGGCGGACGATGCGCAGCGCCACCGCATCCGCCCCGCCCTTGCGCGCGGCCTTGATCGCGTTCACCGCCTCATCCGGGCTGTTCACATCCGTGGCGCCGACGCCGACCAGCAGATCGCCCTGCTGCAGCCCGGCCTGATCCGCCGGCGAGTTCGGCTTCACATTCACGATCACCGCGCCCGAGGCATCATCCGGCAGGTTGAGCTGGTTGCGCAGATCCGGCGTCAGCGGCGCCAAGGTCACGCCCAGCGCCGCCGGCGAGGCATTCTGCTGGCTTCCGCCATTGCCGCCATTGCCGTGCTCGAAGCTGGCATCCGGGTTGCTCGGCATCTCTTCCACCGCAACGCTGACATCCTGCGACTTGCCACCATGCAGATAGGTGATGTCGGCCTTGCCGCTCGGGTCGATATTGGCGATGTCCTCGGCCAGATCGCCCGGATTGGTCACGGCCTGGCCGTTCACGGCGGTGATCACGTCGCCCGCCTTCAGCCCCGCCTTGGCGGCCGGGCTGTTCGGCGCCACGGCGGCGATCAGCGCGCCATCCTTGTTCGGGTTGCTCATCGGCAGCTTCAGCGCCTGCGCCATCTGCGGCGAGATCATCTGCGCGGAAACGCCGAGGAAGCCGCGCGTCACCTTGCCATGCGCCACCAGCTGGGTGACCACGCGCTTGATCATATCGGAGGGGATGGAGAAGCCGATGCCGACCGAGCCGCCGGAGGGCGACAGGATGGCGGTATTGATGCCGATCACCTGGCCCTTCTGGTTGAAGAGCGGCCCACCGGAATTGCCTTCATTGATCGGCGCATCGGTCTGGATGAAACGGTCATACGGGCCATCGCCGATATCGCGGCCCAGGGCGGAGACCACACCGGTCGTCACCGTATTGCCCAGCCCGAACGGGTTGCCCATCGCGATCACCCACTGGCCGGGCTCGACATCCTTGGAATCGCCCAGCTCGACATAGGGCAGCGGCTTCTTCGCGTCGATCTTCAACACCGCCAGATCGGTCTTGGGATCGGTGCCGAGGATCTTCGCCGGGTAGGTATCGCCATTGGAGAGCGTTACCGTCACGGTCTTCGCGCCCTTCACCACATGGTTATTGGTGACGATGGTGCCGTTGGCATCGATGATGAAGCCCGAGCCCTTGGCCTCAACCGCCTGCGGCTGCTGCTGCGGGCCACTGAAGCCAAAAGGAAAGCCGGGGGGAAAGCCAGGGATCTGCGGGAAGCCCGGCGGCAAGCCGTTCTGCGCCTGGGGCCCGGAGCTGCTGTCATCGGCGGCCTGGTCCAGCTTCAGCTTCACATCGACGGAGACCACCGCCGGCATCACCGCTTTCACCAGGGGCGAGAAATCTGGCACCGGGGTGAAATTCTTCTGCACCACCTGGGTCGCGTCCATGGACGGGTCGGCGGCCCTCGCCGGCACAACGCTGACAGCAGCCAGGGCCGTGGCGCCCAGCAGGGCAAAAGCGGAAGCCGTGGCACGCGTCCGGTATTGTTTGATCATGATCTATCTCCTGCGTCTGACTGGACAATGGGGCCGCTGAACGGCGATGTGTGACTTAAATGCCACTAGGGGGGCGCGATCTCAATTGTAACAGCCCCGGGGGTTA
This sequence comes from Acidocella sp. MX-AZ02, assembly GCF_000306035.1. Taxonomy (NCBI): domain Bacteria; kingdom Pseudomonadati; phylum Pseudomonadota; class Alphaproteobacteria; order Acetobacterales; family Acidocellaceae; genus Acidocella; species Acidocella sp. MX-AZ02. The sequence continues at coordinate 436,482 of NZ_JH976207.1, read as the reverse complement.
CATTTCTTCACCCCCCATGCGCGCTCGTTTCAATCCGCGGGGAGATTGTTTCAGATCAGCGCCAGATTTGCCGCGAAATGCCCGGAAAACCCGGCTTCAGCGGTTCATCAGCACCGAGAGATGCGCGTTTTCCAGCACATGCCGGGTAATCCCGCCCAGGATCAGCTGGCGCAGGCGTGAGGAGGTGGAATAGGCCCCCATGGTCAGCAGATCCGCATTGAAGGCGCGCGCCGCCGCCAGCAGCCCGGCGCCGATATTGCGCTCCACCGACGTGAACATGGCGATGTCGGCCTCGACGCCGTGATGCGAGATGTAGTCGCGCACCTCCTGCGCGCTGGGGCCGGGGCGGGTATAATCCTCGCACACCAGAATCCGCACCGCTTCCGCCTGGCGCACGAAGGGCATGGCGGAGGCGAGGGCCGAGGCCGCATAGGAGGTGCCGTTCCAGGCGATGGCGATGCGCTTGCCGATGCTGGCGGGCGGCGCCACCGGTGCCAGCAGCACCGGGCGGCCGGAATCGAACAGCACCGCATGCAGCGCCTCGGCGGCGGAGACATCCTCGCCGGAGAGCGGGTGCGGCACGATGGTCAGGTCCGCCAGACGCGCTTTATGCGCCACCAGCTGCTCCTCGCGCCCGGTGAGGGTGGTGAAGCTGGCACTCGGCTCATTGGTGCCACGATGCGCGGCGGCAATCGGCACCACGGCGGCTTCCGTCGCCTCCGCGAAAAGCGCCTGCAGCCCGCGCACACGCACCCCGCCCTCGCGTTCGGTCGCACTCATCATGTCCTCGATCAGCGCGCCCGACAGCCCTTCCCCCGCGAAAGGGGCGATCTCACGCGTGTCGGACTGGATATGCAGCACCTCCAGATGCGCATTCCACATGCGGGCCAGCAGCAGCCCGGCCTGCAGCGCCGCCGCGGCGGACTCCATGCTGCTGACAGGAAGAAGGAATTTGCGAACCGACATGCTTTCAAGCCTTCAAGAACAGAACCGTAACCGGATTATACTGCACTTAAGGCCTCAAGTGGCAAACTCAAAGCAAATCGCGCAGGCGGAACCAACTCGTGGCCAGCACCAGAGCCGGGGTGCGCAGCGCCTCGCCACCGGGGAAACGCGCATGCGGGATGCGGGCGAAGACGTCAAACCGCTCCGCCTGCCCCGCCACCGCCTCCGCCGCCAGCTTGCCGGCCAGGCCGGTGAGGGCCAGCCCATGCCCGGAGAAGCCTTCCAGGAACAGGATATTGCGCCCCAGCCGGCCGAAATGCGGGGCGCGGTTGCGGGTGATGTCGACGAACCCGCCCCAGGCGAACTCCACCTTGGCATCTTTGAGCTGCGGGAACACCTTCACCGCCCGCGCCAGCATCGCCGCCCCCAGATTACGCGGCGGGCGCTTTGAATAAGAGACGCGGCCGCCGAAGAGCATGCGGTCATCCGCCGAGCGGCGATAATAATCCAGCACGAAATTCAGATCCGCCACTGCCTCGTTGCCGGGAATGAGCGCGCGCACATCGGCCCGCGGCTCGGTCGCCATCACATAGGTGCCGACCGGCATGACATAGCCGCGCAGGCGCTTTTCCAGCCCCTCCAGATAGGCCCCGCCGGCGATGATGAGATGCTTCGCCCGCACCCGGCGGGGGCCGACATGCAAGGTGACAATATCGCCCTCCTCGATGCGCGCAACCGGGCTGCCCGCAAACATCCGCGCCCCGGCCGCCTGCGCCGCGTTGGCCAGGCCCAGCGTGTAGTTCAGCGGATGCACATGCCCGGCGAGCTTATCCTCCAGCGCCGCAATATAGCGCGGGCTGGCGAGACGGGCGCGCAATGCCGCCCCTTCCAGCAGCGCCCCGACGGGCGCACCGAGTTTCGCCAGCGCCTCCTGCTCCTCGCGCAGCTCCCGCACATGGCGGGGCTTCAGGGCGGCATGCAGATAGCCGTGGCGCGGATCGCAGGGGATATCATGCTGGGCGATGCGGGCATAAAGCAGATCCACCGCCTCCACCGACATGTCCCACAGCTTGCGCGCCTCCTGGGCGCCGACGAGCTGGGTGATTTTATGCTGCCCGGCACCAAAGCCCGGCAGCACCTGGCCACCATTGCGCCCGGACGCGCCCCAGCCGATCTGTTTGGCTTCCAGCAGCACCGGCCGAAAGCCGCGCTCGGCCAGATGCAGCGCTGCGGAAACGCCCGAGATGCCGCCGCCGATAATGGCGACATCCGTCTCGATATCCTGATCCAACGCCGGCGCGGCAAAATCCACACGCCGCGTGGCATGGTAATAATTGTTATCCATCCGAGGGCCTAAAGTTTTAGAAGTTTTTGGGGATGTGGGGATTTTTTTCAAAAAGTCCCCACAGACGTTCGGGGTAGTGGCACCGTCGTCGCCACCGCCCCCAACGTTTTCGCTGCTTTTTTGTAAAAAAGCGGCACCAAAAAACTTTTAGACGTTCAGCAACAGATGCTCACGCTCCCAGGACGAGATCACCCGCAGATAGGTCTCGTATTCCAGCCGCTTCACCGCCACCAGTACATCGACAATCTGGTCGCCCAACACCTCGCGGATTTCCGCCGAGCGGTCCATCAGATCCAGCGCATGGGACAACTCGCGCGGCAGCGTGTACTCACCCGCGTAGGCGGAGCCGATCTGCTCAGGCGTGCCCTGCAATTCCTGCACCATGCCGAGATAGCCGCAGGCCAGCGTCGCCGCGAAAGCCAGATATGGATTCGCATCCGCCCCCGGCACCCGGTTTTCCACGCGCATCGCCGCCGCATCGCCAAAGGGCACGCGCAAGCCACAGGTGCGATTGTCATAGCCCCATTGCAGATTGATCGGCGCGTTGGAAAAACGCGTGAGCCGGCGATAGGAATTCACATTCGGCGCGAAAATCGGCATGGTCGCGGGAATATATTTCTGCAGGCCGGCGAGATAGCTCTTGAACAAGGGGCTGGCCTTACCGTCGGCACCAGCGAAGAGGTTCTTGCCGGTCTTCGGATCGACGATGCTCTGATGCACATGCATCGCACTGCCCGGCTCATTGCTCATCGGCTTGGCCATGAAGGTGGCGTAGATATTATGCCGCAACGCCACCTCGCGCACCGTGCGCTTGAACAGGAACACCTGGTCTGCACGGTGCAGCGGGTCGCCATGCAGCAGGTTGATCTCCACCTGCGCCGCCCCTTCCTCATGGATCAGCGTGTCGAGATCCATCTCCTGCAGGTCGCAGAAATCATACATTTCCTCGAACAGCGGATCGAACTCGTTCACCGCGTCGATCGAGTAGGCTTGCCGTCCGCTCTCCTGGCGGCCGGAGCGGCCAACCGGTGGCACCAGCGGGTAATCAGGATCGGTATTGCGCCCGACCAGATAAAATTCCAGCTCCGGCGCCAGCACCGGCTGCCAGCCGCGCTCTTCGTAAAGCTTGAGCACACGCTGCAGGACTTGCCGAGGCGCGATCGGCACCGGCGTGCCGTTCGCGTATTGGCAATCATGGATGATCTGCGCGGTCGGCTCATGCGCCCAGGGCACCAGACGCACCGTGGAGGTATCCGGCACCAGCTTGATGTCGATGATCGCGGGATCGGTCAGCTTGTCGGTCGGGTCATCCGGATATTCGCCGGTGACGGACTGGATGAAAATCGCCTCCGGCAGACGCGGCGCGCCACCTTTGATGAATTTCTCCGCCGGCATGATCTTGCCGCGGGGAATGCCGGTAATGTCGGGCACCAGGCACTCGACTTCGGTGATCCGATGTTCCTCGAACCAGTCTTTCAGATTGATCTGTTCACTCATGTTATCCTCATGAAAAGGCGCGGCACCTAACAAGAAGATGCCGCGCGCGCGGGTTATTGCAGGACGCTGGTCCAGATCTGGTTGAACAGCTTGTACTTGGCGCCGGTGAGCGGAGCCAGGAACTGCAGATTCTTCATCTGTTCAGCGGTGGGCGTGATCAGCTCAGAGCTCATGATACCAGAGAGCTGCGGCTGCGCTGCCGCATTCGGGCTGGCATATTGGTTGAAGTTGGAGAGCGAGGCGCCGACGCTGGCATCCAGTATGTAGTTGATGAACTCGTTGGCGAGATCAGGATGCGGGGCATGGGCGGGAATGGCCATGGTATCCACCCAGATTTCGGAGCCCTGCTTGGGCAGGTAGAATTTCAGCTTCAGGCAGGTGCCATCGGCCTTGCAGCCCGCGATGTCGCCATTATAGGCCATGGAGGCGGCGATGAGCCCGTGCTTCATCTGGTCGCGCGCCGGGGTTTCATCGACGAAGCCGGCGAAATTCGGCCGCGCCTTGGTCGCCTTGATCAGCTTCGCCGCCTCGATCCATTGTTTCGGATCAGAGCAGTTGAAGCCATAGCCGAGATAGGCGCAGGCGGCACCGATCTGGTCACGTCCCTCGCCTTTCGGAATCACGAACGGATAGTTCGGGTTCACCTTGGGGTCGAAGAGAATCCCCCAGCCATCGCCAGGATCCTTGATCTTGGACGGGTCATAGACAATGCCGGTGGTCCCCCACTGGTAGGGGATGGAATATTTGTCGCCCGGGTCGTAGGTCGGGTTCTGGAAGCGGGCGGCGAGGTTCTTGAAATTGGTCAGCGCCGCATGATCGACCGGCTGCAGCAAGCCCTCATCGACCATTTCCGGCACGTAGTAGGAGGACGGCACCACCACGTCATATTGCGAATCACCGCCGGCGCGCAGCTTCGCCTCCATCTCGGCGTTGCTCTCGTAATCCGTCTCGACGACTTTGCAGTTACATTGCAGCTCGAACCCGTCGATGATCGATTCCGAAATATAATCGGACCAGATGAACAGATTCAAAGTCGGCTGGTCGGCCTTCGCCATTTGCGGCGCGACCAGCCCCAGCGCCAACGCGCCGGCGGCGAGGAGGGAGAGGCGTTTCATCAGATGGTTCCTTTTGCTGCGAGTTCGGCGCCGCGGGCGCGGTGCCTGGTGATGATGAAATGAAGCACGGCGAGAAGAATGACGGCACCGATCATCAACGTGCCGATGGCGTTGATCTCGGGTGTAACACCCTTGCGGGCGATGGCGCCGTAAATATAGATTGGCAAGGTCACGCTGCCGGGGCCGGCGGTGAAGAAGCTGATGGTGAAATCATCGATCGACAAGGTGATGCCAAGCAGGAAACCGCCGATGATCGCCGGCTGCACCACCGGCACGATCAGGTGCCAGAAGCTCTTCAACCCGTTGGCATAGAGATCATGCGCGGCATCGAACAGATTCTGGTCCAGCCCGGCCAGGCGCGCGAACACGGTCAGGGTCACGTAGGGGACCTGGAAGGTGATATGCGCGATCATCATCGTGCCCAGCCCTGCTCCCAGCAGGCCGGTGAAGCGATGCACGAAATTGAAGAAAATCAGTTCGGAAATGCCAAACACCAGGCTCGGCATGATGATCGGCGTGTAGATGATCAGGCTGGGCATATTCGCCAGCACGCCCTTCGCGCCGGGCGTGCGGAAGCGCGAGAGCCCATAGCCCAGCAACACCCCCAGCACGGTGGAGATGATCGCCGAGCCGATCGCCAATATCAGCGAACGGCGCAGGGCGGCGAAGACGCTATGGTCGTGCAGCATCACCCCGTAGGCATAGACCGAAAGCCCCTGCGTATGCGGCGCCGGGGCGAAGGAATACCAGGCCACCAGCGCCAGGGGCGTGTAGAGCAGCACATAGATCGGCCAGGAAAAGCCGGCCAGCGCGCGGCGGACATTGCGCGGGATCATATCGACGCCTCCTCGGCCCCGCCCAGCCTGCGGCTGAGCACCCGGAAGGCGACAAGCCCAAGCCCGGTGACGACGAGCATGATCAAGGTCAGCGCCGCACCATAGGGCCAGTCCGGCGTTTCAGTGAATTGGTTGGCGATCAGCGAGCCGATCATCAACGCCTTGTCGCCACCCAGCAGTTGCGGCACCACGTAATCGCCGAAAGCGGGGATGGCCACGAAGATGACACCCGACAAAAGCCCCGGCAGAGTCTGGGGAAATACGGTATGGAAAAACAGCTTGGCCCCGGAGGCGTAAAGATCCCGCCCGGCTTCCACCAGCGTCCAGTCCAGCTTCTCCGCCGAGGCGTAGAGCGGCACGATCATGTAGGGCAGGTAATTATAGGCAAGCCCGGTGGTCACCGCGAAACTGCCCGGGGCGATGCCCAGATCAGGTGCTACCAGATGCAGATGATGCGCCACCCAGGTCAGCGGCGCGTTCGGCCCCAACAGTTCCAGCCAGGCATAGGTGCGCACCACCTGGTTGGTCCAGCTCGGCAGCACGATGAACAAAAGCAGCAGCGGCCTGATGGGTTCAGGACGTGACAGGATGAAGAACACCAGCGGGTAGGACAACACCGCCGAGACCAGCGTGGCGATGCCCGCCTGCTGCAGCGAACGCAGCAGGATGGAGATATTGCCCGCATCCCAACCCAGCAGCGAAAACCCCGCCACCTGCTGGAACGGCTGCAGCGACAGCGGCAGGATCGGCGCGCCGTAATCATCGGCGCTCATGAAGGCGATGCCCAGCAGCACCAGGCTCGGGATCAACAGAAACAGAACGATCCAGAATAATCCTGGGCCGGATGTCATCCACAGACGCCTTCGCTGGCGCGCCTGCTCCAGCGCCACTTCGGTGACAGCGCCGCTCATGGCTCGATCAACATGATGTTCTCCGGCTTCAGCTCAACGACGATCTTCTCCCCCGGCCGCCAGCTGCGCTCGGCCGCCTGGTTGTTGGTGTCGTAAGCGAGCACGAATTTGTTCTCACCGACCTCGACGCGATATTGCGTCGCCGCCCCCATATAGATCGCTTCGCGGATGATGCCGAAAAACTGGTTGGGCCGGCCATAAGGCGCGGCGTCCTCGCTATAGAGCCAGATCTTTTCCGGCCGGATCATCGCCATGCGCGCCGCCGGCAACATTTCGGAAATGGTGAGCCGCCCCAAAGGCGTTTCCGCCTCATGGTCGCTGATCGGGGTGATCTGCCAGATATTGGAGAGCCCCAGAAACTCCGCGACAAAGACATTGCGCGGCCGCTCATACACATCCAGCACCGGGCCGATCTGCTGGATCCTGCCCTTGCTCATCACCGCCATCCGGTCGGACATCACCAGCGCCTCGTGCTGGTCATGGGTGACAAAGATGAAGGTCATGCCAAGGCGTTTCTGCATGCGCAGCAGCTCGATCTGCAATTCCGCGCGCAGCTTCGCATCCAAAGCGGAAAGCGGCTCGTCCAGCAGCACCACTTCCGGTTCATTCACCAGCGCGCGCGCCAACGCCACACGCTGGCGTTGGCCGCCAGAGAGCTGTGCGGCCTTGCGCTTGGCGAAAGCGCCGATCTGCATCATCTCCATGATCGCATCGACGCGCTGCTTGCGCTCGGCCGATTTCACCCCGCGCATGCGCAGGCCAAAGCCGATATTCTGCTCGACATCGAGATGCGGAAACAGCGCGTAGGACTGGAACACCGTATTCACCGGGCGTTCATGCGCCGGCACGGACTGCATCTCCCGCCCGGAAATCAAAATCCGCCCCTCATCGGGCGTCTCGAAACCCGCGATCATCCGCAAGAGCGTGGTCTTGCCGCAACCCGAGGGGCCGAGAAGGGTGAAGAATTCGCCGGCCTTGATCTCAAGGTCGATATGATCGACAGCCGGAATCGTGCCGGCGAAAATGCGCGTAATCCCGCTCAGCGAGATTGCACCGCGCGCCCCCGTCTGGGCTTCGGTACCTGCGATGGCTAACGTGGAGGACATCAGCCTTTCCTCCGCCAACAGCCTGAAATTTGATTATTCTTATACGGCTTTCTGGTCCACAGCACGCAAACCCTCAAGTTTTGTTAATGCCGCACTCTCGCTTAACTGCCTGAGAGGCGTCAAGAATATTCGGTAGGACTTTTCGCCGAACGGACGGCTTTTTGTTGCAACAGGCCGAGGTTTATAGGTAAATTGTTGAAAATACTAAACGCAAGGATCGAAGTTTTATGTCAGTGCCCCTCCCGGCCGAAACCAGTACGGACGATATCGGCACGCGCTTGAAGCTGGTCCGGCAGATTTTCGGGCTGACCCAGCGCGAACTTGCGCGCCGCGCCGGGGTGACCAACGGGGCGATTTCGCTGATCGAACAGAACCGGGTCAGCCCCTCGATTTCCTCGCTGAAGAAAATTCTCGATGGCATTCCGCTGACCCTGGCGGATTTCTTCACATTGGATTTCTCGCCTTCGGACGAGGTGTTCTTCACCGCCGCGGAGCTGACCGAGATCGCCTACCAGCCGGAAATGTCGATGCGGCTGGTCGGGCGCAAGGCCAAGGGCCGGGCGCTGGGCATGCTGCGCGAAACCTACCAGCCGGGGGCCGATACTGGCGATACGATGCTGCGCCATGAGGGCGAGGAATGCGGAATCATCGTCTCGGGCAGCCTGACGGTGACGGTGGGGGTGCAGGAGCGCGTACTCAATCCGGGCGACGCCTATTATTTCCGCTCCGATATTCCGCACCGCTTCCGCAACCAGGGCGAGGAGCCTTGCGTGCTGATCAGCGCCAACTCGCCGCCGACCTTCTGATGGCGCTCCTCACCGGCGGCTGTCTGTGCGGGGCTGTGGCCTATCGGCTGGAGCATCTGCCCGGCGATGTGGCGGATATATGTTTCTGCCGGGAATGCCGGAAAGCCTCCGGCGCGGCGGGGCTGCCCTGGGTGCAGGTGCCCCCTGCCCGCTTTGCGGTAACCAAGGGCACGGCGCGCGGCTTTGCGTTTTCCAAGGCGGCGACGCGTTGGTTCTGCGGCGATTGCGGCACACCGCTTTACATGACGGACCCGGAGGGGCGCTCGGTAGGGGTGACGCTGGGCTCGCTGGACGAGCCGGAGGCAATCCGCCCGACCACGCAGGGCTGGGTGTGCGAGCGCGTGTCCTGGCAGGGATTGGATGCGGGGCTGCCAGCGTTCGAAAAATCCCCGCCTTATGATTTATAGAAGTTTTTGGTGCCGCTTTTTTCAAAAAGCGGCGAAAAGCGTTTGGGGTGGTGGCAGCAGCGGTGCCAACATCCCAGACGTTTCGTGGCCCTTTTTGAAAAAAGGGCCACACCCCAAAAACTTTTATTTTTTTGCGCTGCGCGTAGGCGAGCAGCACCGGGGCCGCCAGCACCAACGCCGCGACATTCCACATCACGAAATCCAGATTGGCCAGCCCCTCGATCGCCACATCCACCACCCCCAGCACCGCCAGCGCGCCACCAGCCAGGCATTCCTCCCAGCCCAACGCCGGCCGGTCCTTGGTCCAGAGCCGCAGCACCGAGGCCATCGCCGGCACGATGAACACCGCCATCGGACGCATCCCGATAGCGCCCATCGAACACCAGCAGCGCCTCAAAAACCGCCGCCGAGGCCAGGAACAAGAACCAGAGCCCGCCATAATCCAGCCCCGGACGCAGGTGCCGCCAGCCCGCCAGCGCCTGCGCCCCGCTGCGCGCCGGAGCCACCGGGCGGCGCGCCAGAATCGCATCCGCCCGGCGCAACGCCAGCACCGCCAGCAGCGCCTGCAGCGGCAAATTCACCAGCGCATCCAGCCGCAGCCAGTTATCATAGAGCATCGGCAGCGTGCCCATGCAGGCAATGGCAAAGCCGTTCCCCAACGCAAAGGCCGGCACCGCCAGCCGCAGATTGCGAAACCCGACCGCGGCGAACAGCAGGCAGCCCGAAAGTGCTGCCAGCGCCGCATACCAGGGCCAGGAGGGATGCTCGACCACCGGGCCATTCAGCGGGAATTTCTGCACCCGGTCGGCGTTCCAGATGCCCCAATTGGCCCCGGCCACGCCCTCATCCTCATATTTCCAGTTCTGGTCGAACGCCTCGATCAGGTTGTAATCCACCCCCTCCTTGGCCGCGAGCCCGACGAAGCGGCGCAGAAACACTGCCTCATTCACCCGCGAAGGTGCGGCCGGCCCGCGCCAGCGCCCGCGCGAGGGCCAGCCGGTCTCGCCGATGGAAATCTGCTTGCCCGGGAACAGCCGCTTGAAATGCGCCGTGGTGGAGTCGATCTCCGCCAGCGCGTCATCCACCGAAAGCGGGGTATTTTCCCAATAGGGGAGGAAATGGATCATCACGATATCCACATGCGGCGCCACTTGCGGGAATTGCTCCCAGAAATCCGTGACATCCGCATAGGCCACCGGCTGCTTCACCTGGGCGCGGACGCTGTCGATATCCTTGATCAGATCATCCACCGAGAGATCCCGGCGCAGCAGCACCTCATTGCCGACAATCACCCGGGTGACGGTATCCGGATAGGCCTTCGCCTCGGCGATGCCGATGGCCATTTCCTTGGCGTTATCGGCCGGGTTGGCGCTGAGCCAGATGCCCAGCCACATTTTCAAGCCGGCCTTCTTCGCCAGCCCGGCAATATCGGTCCCGGCCTTGATCCGCGCCAGCGTCTCCGCCGGCGTGCCCTCGATGGCCGAATAGGTCCGGATGCCATCCGCCTGGCCTTTGATCAGGTTGAGGTCGCGTGAAATTTCCGCAGGGGTGGGAAAATCCTTGTCCATCGGCGTCTGCCAGGACTGGTAGGGGGCATAGGACAAGGAGTTGAACTTGCCGGCCGGCATGGTCACATCTCCAGCCTGAGGCTGATTCGGCCCCCGCCAGAGCAGAATGGTGAGCAGGCTGAGCAGCACGCAGGTGGAAAGACCTTTGATCATGGCCAATGGCTTAGCCAATGGCCCGGTTTTGGAAAAGAGACATGACCGACGAGACGAATGACCAGGACCTCACCCGCATCCTCACCGGCACCAGGCGCATCGCCCTGGTCGGCGCCTCCGCCAAGCCGGACCGGCCTTCTTATGGGGTGATGCGCTTTCTGCTCAACCATGGCTATGACGTGGTGCCGGTGAACCCGGCGCTGGCGGGGGCGGAGATCCATGGCCGCAAAGTGGTGGCCACGCTGGCGGAAGCCGCGCCGTTCGACATGCTGGACGTGTTCCGCCGCCCCTCGGAAGCGCTGGCGCCGGTGCGCGAGGCGATTGGCCTGCACGCCAAGACGGTATGGATGCAATTGGGCGTGATCAACCAGAAAGCCGCCGAGGAGGCGCGGGCCGCCGGGCTGAATGTGGTGATGAATCGCTGCCCGGCGATGGAAATGCCACGTCTTGGCGTCGCCGGCCCCCTAACCTGAATTCTCAAAAGTTTTTTGGTGCCGCTTTTTTCCAAAAAAAAGCGGCAAAAACGTCTGGGGTTCTGGCAACGCCGATAACCCACCCAAAACCTTTATAAACTTTCCTGCCGGCTGAACCTCAGGCCGGCAGCGCCAGCGCCGGCTTCGCCCATTCGCGCAGCCACGGCAGCACATCCTCCCCCGCCATCGGCCGGGCGATGGAATAGCCCTGGGCGATTCGGCAGCCGAGCCCGAGCAGGGTCGGCCAATCATCCCGGCGCTCAACGCCCTCGGCGACGAAATCCGCCCCCAGCGCCTCGCAGAACATCGCCAGGCTGCGCACCAGCGAGGCGTTGAAGCGATTCACCTCCAGATCTGTCACGAACGCGCAATCCAGCTTGATTTCCGGCACCATGAATTCACGCAGATAAGTAAAAGAGGTATATCCCGCGCCGAAATCATCGATCGAGAGGCTCACCCCATGGTCGCGCAGCTGATGGACCATGGCCTGCCCCTTGGCGAGATTGACCAGCAGCGCAGTCTCGGTCAGCTCCAGCGAAATGCGCGCGGCCGGCACCTCGTAAAACGCCAGCTGACGCAGCAGCCGGGGCACGAACTCGTCATCCTCCAGCATCCGCGCGGAGATATTGATCGCGATTTTGAGGAAATGGCCGCGCGCCTGCCATAAAGCGCATTGCCCCAGCGCCAGCTCGATCGTCTTGTCGGTAAAGGCGGCGAGCAGCGGCGAGCTTTCAACCGCCGGCACGAAATGATACGGGCCAATCAGCCCTTTGCGCCCATGCTGCCAGCGCACCAGCGCCTCGAAACCAACCACTTCGCGCGTATCCAGCCGGATTTTCGGTTGATAATGCATGATCAACTCGTTGCGGCGGATCGCCTGCGCCATTTCGGCCAGCATCCCGTCCTGGCCGGGCAAGGCGGCAGCACATTCCCCGCCCTCTCCACGTCCACCCATGGAAGGGGACGCGTACGGGCAAATTGCGTGTTGAGCCTGATAAAGCCCGGTATCCGCTGACACTTGAGCCTTCCCTTCACCGCCGCCACTGAAATACCAGCCCCCGCAACGGGACTGACGAACAGACGCGAAGTTTCGCAGGAAAAGCTTAAGCCCCGGTAATCATTCCAGCGCTTGGCGGTATGTCTAGAAAAATTTGGAAGGTTGGTGGGTGCACAAGGATTCGAACCTTGGACCTACTGATTAAGAGTCAGCTGCTCTACCAACTGAGCTATGCACCCAACCTGTGCGGCACCGTGAGGCGCTGCGGTGGGCGGCTCTATAACGGCTGATTTTGAGCTTGAAAAGCCCCCGGGGGAAAGTTTTTGTCGATCGGGTCCAGCCCGCCCAAAATGCCCCCGGGCATTGACCTTAACGCATTGGTCATATCCAATAGGCGCATGATTACGGCTTTTTTAAGGAACACGTGCACATGGCCTATGCACTGCAGCAACTGATCAACGGCCTGACGCTAGGCATGATCTATGGCCTGATCGCCATTGGCTATACAATGGTCTACGGCATCATCGGCATGATCAATTTCGCGCATGGTGATGTTTTTATGATCGGCGCCTTCGTCGGCATCATCATCTTGACAGCCTTGTCCACCGTCACCTCCCTGCCCGTGGCCCTCGCCGCGGCCTTCGTCATTTCAGCCTTCATCTGCGCTGTGTACGGCTTCTCCATCGAGCGCGTGGCCTACCGGCCGCTGCGCGGCTCCTTTCGCCTGGCGCCGCTGATCTCGGCCATCGGGATGTCGATCGTGCTGGAAAATTACGTGCAGGTGAGCCAAGGTGCGCTGGAGCGGGCGATTCCCAACCTGCTGCCCGGCGGCATCGTGCTGCTGAAGCAGGGCGATTTCGTTGTGCAGCTGACCTGGATGCAGCTCGCCATCATCATCGTCACCCTCGTGCTGCTGGCGGCCTTCACCTATCTGGTCACCAAAACCCCGCTGGGCCGGGCGATGCGCGCGGTTGAGCAGGATGCGAAAATGGCCGCCCTCTTGGGCGTCAACACCAACCGCACGATCAGCCTCACCTTCGTCATCGGCTCGGCCCTGGCCGCCTTCGCCGGGGTGATGTTCCTGCTCTATTACGGGGTGATCGATTTCTATATCGGCTTCAATGCCGGCATCAAAGCCTTCACCGCGGCGGTGCTGGGCGGCATCGGCTCGCTGCCGGGCGCGGTGCTGGGCGGGCTGTTGATCGGGCTGATCGAGGCGTTCTGGTCCGGCTATGCCACCGTCGCCTATAAGGACGCGGCGGTCTATTCGATCCTGGCCATCGTGCTGATGTTCATGCCCTCCGGCCTGCTCGGCCGCCACGAGATCGAGAAGGTCTGATCATGCTGGAAGATCTCAAAGATGCGGGCCTCTGCGCATTTTTCGCGCTGCTGATTTTCGCCCCCTTCCTCGGCGTGCATCTGGGGGACGGCACCTCCGGCAATCTCACGCTCGGCCCAACGCCGGAGCGGCTGGCGCTGGCGGTGGCCGCCACCTTCATCGCCCGCATGGCGATGCTGGCCTGGCACAGGCTACGCGGCAAGCGCACCGCCAAGCCCAGCAATGGCGCCGCCGCCGCCCGGGCGGCAAAATATATCGGCCCGGTGCTGCTGGCGGTGGCGATCATCTTCCCGCTGCTGCCCGGCATGCCCAACGCCTATATCGATCTCGGCGTGCTCATCCTCACTTACGTGATGCTGGGCTGGGGGCTGAACATCGTCGTCGGCCTCGCCGGCCTGCTCGATCTCGGCTACGTCGCCTTCTATGCCGTCGGCGCCTATTCCTTCGCGCTGCTGGCCTCGAATTTCGGGCTCGGCTTCTGGGAGTGCCTGCCGCTGGCCGGCATCCTCGCCGCCTTCTGGGGCGTGTGCCTGGGCTTTCCGGTGCTGCGGCTGCGTGGCGACTATCTGGCCATCGTCACCCTCGCTTTCGGGGAAATCATCCGGCTGGTCATCACCAACTGGGTCTCGCTCACCGGCGGGCCCAACGGTCTGCTCGGCATGCCAGCCCCTAGCCTGTTCGGGCTGAAATTCTCCATGGCCGGCGGCCCGGGCACCTTCGCCGGCTTCTTCGGCGTCGACCCGATGCCCTGGCAGAAAACCGCCTATCTTTTCTATGTGATCCTGGCGCTGGCGCTGCTCACCAACTGGGTGACGCTGCGGCTGCGCAAACAGCCCCTGGGCCGCGCCTGGGAGGCGCTGCGCGAGGATGAGATCGCCTGCCGCTCGCTTGGCATCAATGTGCGCAACACCAAACTCACCGCCTTCGCCATCGGCGCGATGTTCGGTGGCTTCGCCGGCTGCTTCTTCGCCGCACGGCAGAGCTTCATCAGCCCGGATAGCTTCACCTTCATCGAATCCGCCACCGTGCTCGCCATCGTGGTGCTGGGTGGAGCTGGCAGCCAGCTCGGCGTGGTGCTGGCCGCCTGCGTGATGATCGGCATTCCCGAATTGCTGCAATCGCTGCAGATCTACCGCATGCTGATCTTCGGCCTGGCGCTGGTGACCATCATGGTGGTGCGCCCGCGCGGCTTCATCTCCATCCGCCGCCCCTCGGTCTCGTTGGGCAAAGCGAAAATGATCGGCGCGGAATTGCGCGCCGAAGGCAAGGGCTGAGCCATGACCATTCTCTCCGTCTCCAACCTGACGATGCGTTTTGGCGGCCTCACCGCGGTCAATAACGTGTCCTTCGCCGCTGAGCGCGGCCATATCACCGCCGTCATCGGCCCCAACGGTGCGGGCAAGACCACGCTCTTCAACTGCATCACCGGCTTCTACAAGCCGACCGAAGGCAGCATCGCGATGTCGCCCAGCCTGGGCAAAATCGTGCGGCTGGAGAAGCTGGCCGGCCACCAGGTCGCCTCCAAGGGCAAGGTGGCGCGCACCTTCCAGAATATCCGCCTGTTCGGCGGCATGACGGCGCTGGAAAACCTGCTGATCGCGCAGCATAACAAGCTGCAATCGGCAACCGGCTTCGGCGTGCTCGGCGTGCTCGGGCTGGGCGGCTATCGCAAGGCCGAGAAACAGGCGATCGAGCTGGCCAAGCACTGGCTGGACCAGACCGGGCTGATGGCCCGCGCCGACGATCCCGCCGGCGCCCTGCCTTATGGCGACCAGCGCCGCCTGGAAATCGCCCGCGCCATGTGCACCGAGCCCGCCTTGCTCTGCCTGGACGAGCCGGCCGCCGGCCTCAACCCGCGCGAATCCGCCGGGCTCAACCAGCTGCTTCTGAAAATCCGCGATGAAGGCTGCTCGCTGCTGCTCATCGAACATGACATGGGCGTCGTGATGAAGATTTCCGACCATATTATCGTGCTCGACCACGGCAAGAAGATCGCCGATGGCAGCCCGACCGAGATCCGCAACGACCCCGCCGTCATCGCCGCCTATCTCGGCGAGGGCGACGAGGACGACCCCGACGCGCCGGTGGCGGAGAGCGTGGCATGAGCAATGTTCTCGAACTCCAGGGGGTGAGCAGCTTTTACGGCCCAATCCAGGCGCTGCGCGATGTCTCCATCGAGGTGCCGGAAGGCGAGATCGTCACCCTGATCGGCGCCAATGGCGCCGGCAAATCCACGCTGATGATGACCATTTTCGGCATGCCCAAGGCCAAGACCGGCCGAGTGCTGTATTATGGCGAGGACATCACCACCCTTCCCGCCTTCCAGATCGCCCGCAAGGGCATCGCCCAGTCGCCGGAAGGGCGGCGAATTTTCCCGCGCATGAGTGTCGAGGAAAACCTGCTGATGGGCGCGCAGGTGATCGATTACGAAGATTACGACGTGAACCTGAAAAAGATGTTCGCGTTGTTCCCCAGGCTGCAGGAGCGCTTCGCGCAACGCGCCGGCACGCTCTCTGGCGGCGAACAACAAATGCTGGCCATTGCCCGCGCGCTGATGAGCAAGCCGAAGCTGCTGCTGCTGGACGAGCCCTCGCTGGGCCTGGCTCCGCTGGTGATCAAGCAGATTTTCGGTGCCATCCGCGACCTCAACCGGGAAACCGGGCTCACCGTTCTGCTGGTCGAGCAGAATGCCAACCAGGCGCTGCGCCTGGCGCACCGCGCCTATGTTCTGGTCAATGGTCAGCTGACCATGCAGGGCACTGGCGCGGAACTGCTCGCCAAGCCCGAAATCAGGGCCGCCTATCTCGAAGGCAGCCATTGATACGGCCCATTTTTTGGGCTCATACTCGTTTTGCACCTTGTCTAAGATCGTCACCATAAACAACAGGAGCAGACTTTGCGTAACATCCTTTTTGGCACCGCCGCGCTGCTGGCGCTCGGCACCGGCCTCGCCCATGCGCAGATCAAGATCGGCATGGCCGGTCCCCTCACCGGCTCCAACGCCGCCTTCGGCGTGCAGATGAAGACCGGCTTCGACCTCGCGATCTCCGACATCAACAAGGCCGGCGGCGTGCTCGGCAAGCAGCTGGTGCCGGTGCCGGTGGACGATGCCTGCGATCCGAAGCAGGCCGTCTCCGCCGCCAACACGCTGGTCTCCGATGGCGTGGTGATGGTGGACGGGCATTTCTGCTCCGCCTCCTCGATCCCGGCCAGCAAGGTCTATGAGGATGCCGGCATCCTGCAGATCTCCCCGGCCTCGACCAACCCGGCCTACACCGATGATGGCAGCCCCTACACCTTCCGCACCTGCGGCCGTGACGACCAGCAGGGCAAGGTGGCCGCGGAATATATCGCCAAGCACTTCCCCAAGGCGAAGATCGCGGTGCTGGACGATAACTCCACCTACGGCAAGGGCATTGCCGACCAGGTGCGGCTGAACCTGAAGAAGCTGGGCGTGAAGGTGGCCTACAACACCTCCTACACCGCCGGCGACAAGGACTACTCCGCGCTGATCTCGCGCATGAAGGAGCAGGGCATCACCCTGGTCTATATGGGCGGCTATTATTCCGATATGGGCCTGATCATGCGCGAAGGCGTCACCCAGGGCTTCACGCCGCAATATTTCTCGGAAGACGCGGCCGTGACCTCCGCCCTGTGGCAGGTGGCCGGCAGCGCCGCTGAAGGCATGCTGATGACCTTCCCGCCGCCGGCCGAGAAGGACCCGGCCGCCGCCAAGGTCGTCGCCGAACTGACCGCCGCGAAGGAAGACCCGTCCGGCTATGTGCTGTACTCCTACGCCACCGTGCAGGTCTGGGCGGAAGCCGCCAAGAAGGCCGGCACCACCAACCCCACCAAGGTCGCGAAAGAGCTGAAGGCGGGCGGGCCGTGGAACACCGTGCTCGGGCCGATCAAGTTCGACTCCAAGGGCGACGTCGTCAACGCCGCCTACGCCATCTACAAGTGGCATGACGGCAATTACGCCATGTACGCGCTGAAGCCGTAAGGCCTGCGCCCAGAAAACGGAAAAGCCCGGCATTATGCAGGGCTTTTTTATGTCGGGCGGAATCTGGCCGCCCCGCAGGCTGTCGACCGGATTAACCCAAGATTTTTAGCCTAACTCTCCCCATCCCGCCGATACGGCCCCTCGGCCGCCATCGCCTCCATCGCGCTCAGCATTTCCTCGCGCTCGGCCGCGACAAATTCCGCCACCGCCGCGCGCAGGCCGGGATGTTCGATATAATGCGCCGAGTAGGTGGGCTTGGGCAGGTAGCCGCGCTGGATCTTATGCTGCCCCTGCGCCCCGGCCTCCACCCGCTTCAGCCCGTGCGCGATGGCGTAGTCGATCGCCTGGTAATAGCAGAGCTCGAAATGCAGGAAGGGCACATCCTCCAGCGCCCCCCAATTGCGCCCGTACAGCACGCCGTCGCCGCGCAGATTAAGCGCCCCGGCGATCGGCTTGCCGTTCCGCTCCGCCAGCATCAGCACCACGCGCTCCCCCAGGCGTTGGCCCAGCAGCGGGAAGAATTCCGGGGTCAGATACGCCCCGCCCCATTTGCGCTCGACTGTGGAGAGATAGAATTCATAGAATATCGCCCAGATCGCCGGCGTCAGCTCTGGCCCGCTCAGCGCCCGGAAGGTCAGCCCCGCCTGGGCGTCGCGCCGCTCACGGCGAATGGCTTTGCGCTTGCGCGAGGAGAGCGCGCCGAGAAATTCCTCGAAGCTCTCATAGCCTGGATTTTCCCAGTGAAACTGCATGCCCAGCCGCTGCAGCCAGCCGGCCCGGCCCAGCCCCTCCCACTCCGCCTCGGTGCAGAAGGTCACATGCGCGGAGGAGGTTTTGGTGGCGTTGCAACTCGCCTCCAGCGCCGCCGCCATCACCTCCGGCGTCGCCCCCAGCAGCCTTGGCCCCGGCACCGGGGAGAAAGGCGATGCCACCTGCAATTTCGGATAATAGCGCCCGCCGGCGCGCTCGAAAGCATTGGCCCAGCCCTGGTCGAACACATATTCGCCGTAGGAATGGGTTTTCGCATAGGCCGGCGCCACCGCCTGCAGCCCGCCCGCCGCGTCGCGCAACGCCAGATGCCGGGGATGCCAACCGCTACGCCCGCCGACAGAGCCGCTTTCCTCCAGGCTTGAGAGAAACGCATAGGAGATAAACGGGTTATCCTCCCTGAAGCACCCGTCCCATGCCTCTTGCCCGATCTCGGCAATCGTCGGAAAAATCTCAAGCTGTAGAGATGTCTCACCGTCCATGCCCTACCATATGCGGTGGCGGCGGCATTTCGCTAGCAGGAACAGGAAGCACAGACGCATGGCTGATGGACAGACCCCGACCCGCACCCCGGTGAACCTCGCGGATTACCGCCCGCCCGCCTTCCTGGTGGACAAGGTTTCGCTGGATTTCGAGCTGGCGCCGGAGGCGACCATCGTGCATGCGCGCTTGCAGCTGCGCCGCAACGCCCCGGGCCCGCTGAAGCTCGATGGCCGCAAGCTGGAGCTGCTCTCCATCGCGCTGAATGGCGAGGCGCTGGGCGATAATCGCTACACGCTGGATGCGAACAGCCTGACCCTGCCCGAGCTGCCCGACGAGGCGGTGCTGGAGACCAGCGTGCGCATCGATCCCGCCGCCAATACCGAGCTTTCCGGCCTCTATATGTCTGGCTCCGGCTTCTTCACCCAATGCGAGCCGGAGGGGTTCCGCAAGATCACCTTCTTCCCGGACCGGCCGGACGTGATGGCGCGCTACCATGTGCGCATGCGCGCCGATGCGGATAAATTCCCCATCCTGCTCTCCAACGGCAACAAGCTGGCAAGCGGCGTGGAAAACGGCAAGGCCTATGCGGAGTGGGAAGACCCGCACCCGAAACCCTCTTATCTCTTCGCGCTGGTGGCGGCGGATCTGGTGGCGGTGAAGGATGAGTTCACCACCGCCTCCGGCCGCAAGGTGGAGCTGGGCGTGTGGGTCGAGCGCGGCGACGAGACGCGCTGCGATCACGCCATGGGCGCGCTGAAGCGCTCGATGAAATGGGACGAGGAGGTTTTCGGCCTCGAATATGATCTCGATATTTTCAACATCGCCGCGGTTTCGGATTTCAATGCCGGGGCGATGGAGAATAAGGGCCTCAACATCTTCAACACCGCCTATGTGCTGGCCGATTCCAAAACCGCCACCGATGCGGATTTCCAGAATGTCGAGCGCGTCATCGCGCATGAATATTTCCATAACTGGACCGGCGATCGCGTCACCTGCCGGGACTGGTTCCAGCTCTCGCTGAAAGAGGGCCTCACCGTCTTCCGCGACCAGCAATATATGTCGGACCAGTTCTCGGCGGCGGTGAAGCGCATCGCCGATGTCCGGCTGCTGCGCGCCACCCAGTTCCGCGACGATGCCGGCCCGCTGGCGCATCCGGTCCGCCCGGCCAGCTATCTGGAAATCAACAATTTCTATACCACGACGATTTACGAAAAAGGTGCGGAGATCGTGCGGATGTACCGCACCATCATCGGGCCGGAGGCATTCCGGCGCGGCATGGATGAATATATCGCCAAGAACGACAACTCCGCCGCGACGGTGGAGGATTTCTGGGCGGCGATGCAATCCGCCACCGACATCGACCTGAAGCAGCTAATGCTCTGGTACGGCCAGGCCGGCACGCCTGAGGTGAGTTTTGAAGAGAGCTGGGACGAATCCTCCAACACCTTCACCCTGACCCTGCATCAGCACACCGCCCCCACACCCGGCCAGCCGGAGAAGCAGGCGCTGCTGATCCCGGTCGCCATGGCGCTGCTGGAGGAGAAAGGCGCCGAGCTGCATGCCGAAACCCTGCTGTTGCGCGAAAAATCGCAGCGCTTCGATTTCGAACTGAAACAGGCGCCGAAGGCCGTCTCGCTATTCCGGCATTTCTCCGCCCCGGTGAAGCTGAAAGGCCAGAGCTGCGAGCGTCTGGCCTTCCTGGCGGCGCATGACGGGGATCTGTTCAACCGCTGGGATGCGTTGCAGCGCTATGCCAGCGCGGTGCTGCTGGACGCTGTGGCCGCCCATCAACAGGGCAAGGGCTTCAGCCTGGATGCCGGGCTGAAAGACGCCATCGCCGCGATTCTGGCCGACGCCAAACGCGACCCCGCCTTTGCCGCCGAGGCGCTGGTGCTGCCGATGGAAAGCCTGCTCGCCGACGATATGGAGGTGGTGGACCCGGATGCCATCCATGCCGTGCGCCAGGCCGCCCGCAAGGCGCTGGGGATGGCGCTGAAGGCGGAATTCCAGGCCGTGTATGACGGGTTTGCCGGCGCCGCGCCGGAGGATGTCTCCGGGGTCGCCATGGGCGCGCGGGCGCTGCGCAATGCGGCTCTGGGCTATCTCACCGCCGCCGGCGAGAGCGGCCCAGCCGCCACCCAGTTCGCGAAGGCCGGCAACATGACCGAGCGCCTGGCCGCCCTCGCCTGCCTGGTGGACACGCAAGGCGCGGCCCGTGACCAGGCACTGGCGGCCTTCTTCGAAGAATGGCAATCCACCCCGCTGGTGCTGGATAAATGGTTCGCCGTGCAGGCCCGCAGCAATGCGCCGGATACGCTGGCCCGGGTGCAGGCCCTGGCCACGCACGAGGCGATGGATCTGCGCAACCCCAACCGGGTGCGCGCCCTCATCGGCGCCTTTACCGGCAATCCGGCGGTGTTCCACGACGCATCCGGCACCGGCTACAAGCTGCTGGCGGATTTCGTGCTGCGGCTGGATGAGACCAACCCGCAGATCGCCGCGCGGCTGGTCACCGCCCTTGGCCATTGGCGGCGTTTCGATGCTGGCCGCCAGGGGCTGATGAAGGCTGAGCTTGAACGCATCCTGGCGCGTGAACATCTCAGCCCCAACACATATGAGCTGGCCGCGAAGGCGCTGGCGTAAGGAGTGACGCAATGATCGAGCTTTATTACTGGACCACGCCGAACGGCCATAAGGTCAGCATCTTCCTCGAAGAGGCCGGGCTGGAGTACAAGATCTTCCCCGTGAACATCTCCAAAGGCGAGCAGTTCAACCCGGATTTCCTGGCCTTCGCGCCAAATAACCGCATCCCGGCGATCCGCGACATGGCCCCCGCCGATGGCGGCGCGCCGCTCGGTATTTTCGAGAGCGGCGCCATTCTGGAATATCTGGCCGACAAGACCGGCCAGTTCCTCCCCAAGGCCCCGCGCCCGCGCTTCGAGGTGCTGCAATGGCTGTACTGGCAGATGGGCGGGCTGGGGCCGATGGCCGGGCAGAACCATCATTTCGTGCAATACGCGCCCGAGCGCATTCCTTACGCGATGGAACGCTATGTGAAGGAGACCAACCGTCTCTACGGCGTGCTCAACAAGCAGCTGGAAGGGCGTGATTATATCGCTGGCGAGTACTCGATCGCGGATATGGCGAGCTATCCCTGGATCGTCCCCTATGAGCGCCAGCAGCAGAAGCTTGAGGATTTCCCGCATCTGCAAGCCTGGTTCGCGCGCATGAGCGCGCGCCCGGCGGTGCAGCGCGCTTATGAGAAGGCCAAGGCGATCAACAGCGCGCCAACCGTGACCCAGGATGCCAACAAGATCTTGTTCGGCCAGACGGCGCGATGAACCGCACCCTCTACGATCTCACCGCCGCCGACGGCACCCGCTTCTCCCCCTATTGCTGGCGGGTGAAGCTGGCGCTGGCGCACAAGAACCTCGCTTACGAAACCATTCCCTGGCATTTCACCGAAAAGGAGGCGCTTGCCGCATCCGGCCAGGGCAAGGTGCCGGTGCTGCTGGATGGCGCCAACATCGTCTCCGACAGCCAGATCATCGCCGATTACCTGGAGCGCACCTACCCGAACGAGGCCTCCTTGTTCGGCGAGCCGCCAGCCCGGGCGCTGAGCATGTTCGTCAAGCAATGGGCGGAGATGTCGCTGCATCCTGCCCTGGCGCAGGTGGTGGTGGCGGATATTCATCGCCGGCTGCACCCGAAGGATCAGGAGTATTTCCGCCTGACCCGCGAGGCGATGCTGGGGCGCCGGCTGGAGGAGTTCGACGCCACCCGGCATCTGGCGCTGGAACGGCTCGACCTGGTGCTGCGGCCATTACGCAAGCTGCTGACCGACCAGGCCTTCCTCGCCGGCGAAGCGCCGAACTGGGCGGACCATATCGTCTTCGGCGCGCTGCAATGGGGGCGGCTGATGTCCTCCACACCGCTATTTCAGCCGGGCGACGCGCTCCTGGGCTGGATGGAGCGGGTGCTGGGGACGTATGGGCTGGAAGACGCCACACCCGCCGCCTGAAATTTGCGGAAGGTTTTGGGGGCGTCGGCGCCGAAGGTTCCAACGCTGCACAGCAGCGTTGGAAAGGCGCCGAAGGGATGGGGAGTTTTTTCAAAAACTCCCCATGAATGTCCGGGGGGATGACGACAGCGTCGCCAAGCATGCCGGTCTTTCGCCCGAAAACTTTTATTTATTCCAAAACGTCATCAGCAGCCCGCCGGCCAGGATCAGCACCCCGCCCGCCAGCACCGGCAGGCCAGGGCGCACGCCGAAAGCGAACAGATTGATCAGCTGCGCCACCACGAAAAACAGCGCCACATAAACGCCCAGCAGCCGCCCGAAATCCCAGGGCGGCAAATTCACCGTCACCCCATAGATGAACAGCACCAACGCCGCCGCGCTGAAAAACCCCAGCCGGACGGGCAGCGCATGGGCGTGGAGCGCCGTCCGGGCCAGCGCATCGCCGCCGGCTTCCAGGCAGGCCGCCAGGATCAGCAGCCCCAGAGCGGCAATATGACTCACAGGCTTTTCCGGTACTGGATGAAATCCGCCCGCTCGGCGAGCTTTTCATAAAGCGCCTGGGCGGTCTTGTTGCCCTCCTGCGTCACCCAATAGACCCGGCCCACGCCGCGCCCGCGCGCCAGCTCATACACCGCCTCGATCAGCGCCCGCCCCACCCCCTGGCCGCGCGCCGCCGGCGCGGTGAAGAGGTCTTCCAGATAGCAGACATCGCTCACCGACCAGGTGCCGCGATGAAACACGCAATGCACCAGCCCCAGCAAGGCGCCCTCACCCTCGGCAACCAAGGCAACCATCGGCTCGGCCGGGTCGAGCAGGCGCTGAAAGACGATCTCGGTCACCTCGCCGGGCAAATCTTCCTCATAGAACCGCAAATAGCCCTGCCACAGCGCCTCCCAGCCGGCGCGGTCTTCAGCCTCCAGCGGGCGGATGCGCAGGCTCATGCCGCCAGCCCGGCGATTACCGCCTCGAATTGCAGAAAGAACCGTGCCGCGGTGAAGCCGCGCACCGCCTGCGCCGCCGCCTGCCCCAGCTGCGCACGCAAGCCGGGATTACCGGCCAGCAGCGCCAGATTGGCGGCCAGCAGCGCCACATGCCCGACCGGCGCCATCAACGCGCTCTGCCCATGGGTGAATATGCCGCGATAGATCCCAAGATCGGACAGCAGCAAAGGTCTGCCGAACCGCGCTGCCTCCATCACCGAAACCGGCTGTGACTCGCTCTCCGAAACCAGAGCACTGATATCGGCGGACTTGATCCAGGCCAGAGCGGTTTCCGGCGGCACCTCGCCGGTGAGGATGAAGCGTGAAGGCTCGGCCTCGGCCAGGCGCCGCGCCGCCTCATCCAGCTCATAAACCCGCCCGCACAGCACGCATTCCATATCCAGCCCGGCGGCGGCCACGGCGCGGATCAGATCACCGCCGCGCTTGCGCGGCTCCACGCTACCCACCTGCACCAGCCGCAAGGGCCGGGCTTTCGGCCGCACCGCCGGCAGGCTCTCCGGCAAGGGGGGCAGCCCGTTCGGGATGATGTGAAATTTCCGCGGTGGCAGCGCGTAGGTGAAGGAGCGATAGATTTCCGCCTGATAGGCGGTCTGGTACACCACCGCCGCCGCGATGCCGAACGCCTGCCCGAGCGCCGGATTTTTGAGCAGGATGCGCAGCCCCACCTCCGCCTCGTGCAGAAACCAGATGGTCGGCACCCGGCCCGCAATATCGATCACCGCCTGGGTGGTGCCGATGCCGTTGGCGATGGCGATATCGAACGCGCTCAACGCCGCCCCGGTGGCGATGCCGATCCCAAGCGCCTCATAGGCGGCCTTGATCGGCCCGTCTTCCGGGTTGGCGGGCAGCACGGTCAGGCTATGGCCGCGCGCCTGCAAATGCGCCGCCAGCCGCAGCAGCACCGTGCTGGCCCCCGTGATGGTGAATTCATGGTTGACCAGCAGGATGCGCATGCGGCCCTCAGGCGAGGCGGGAGAGCGCCGCCGAAAGGCGCGTCACCTCATTGCCGAAACTCTGCTCGCGCTCGCGATGCTCTTCGAGGATCGCTTCCGGGGCGCGGGAGGTGAAATCGGCATTGCCGAGCTTGGCCTGCACCTTTTTCAACTCGCTCTCGGCCTTCGCCAACGCGGCGGCGAGGCGCTTCTTCTCGGCTTCGAGGTCGATCAGCCCTTCCAGCGGCAGGATGATCGTGGCCTCGCCCAGCACCGCCTGGGCGGCATTCTTCGGCACCGGACCGTCGAGCGGGCCGATTTTTGACACGCGGGCGAGGCGGGAGATCGCTTCAAAATATGTCTCTGCCCACTCCAATGATTTGGGCGACGCATCCTGCAGCAACACCTCGGACTTTACCGACGGGGGAACATTGATCTCGGATCGCACGGACCTAATTTCCGAAATAATCGCCTTAAGCCAATCTATCTCTCGGGGGCCAACCGGTCGATCGCCGCTGTGAAGTACGCTTTCCTCTTGCGGCCAACGAGCAGTGATCAGCGCTCCGGACGAGCCGTAACCAAAATGGTCCCACAGCTCTTCAGTGACAAAAGGCATTAGGGGATGCAACAATCGCAGCATAACCCCGAGCACGTAAGCAGCCGTATTGCGAACCTCTTCGGCATCGCCCGTTGAAAAGCTTGGTTTTGCGAGTTCGACAAACCAATCGCAAAATTCGTCCCAAACAAAATGGTAGCAAACTTTGGCATAATCGTCGGGTCGAAAATTTTCGAGACCCGCAGTCGCCGCATTACACGCCGACGCCGCACACTCCAAAATCCAGCGGCAGAGCGGCAATTTCGCGTTCTCCGGCTTGAAATCCGGGTTCGGCTTCACCCCGTTCATTTCCAGGAAGCGCGCCGCGTTCCAGATCTTGGTGATGAAGCCACGATTGGTTTCGACGATCTTCGCCCCCAGCTTCACATCCCGCCCCTGCCCCGCCGCAGCGGCGACGGAGTAGCGCAGCGCATCGGCGCCGTATTCGTCGATCAGGGTCAGGGGGTCCAGCACATTGCCCTTGGATTTGGACATTTTCTGGCCCTTCTCGTCGCGGACCAGCCCATGGATATAGATGGTGCGGAACGGCACATCCCCCATGAAATGCAGCCCCATCATCATCATCCGGGCGACCCAGAAGAAGATGATGTCAAAGCCGGTCACCAGCGTATCGGTCGGGTAATATTTCGCCAGTTCCGGCGTCTGTTCCGGCCAGCCCAGGGTCGAGAACGGCCACAGGGCGGAGGAGAACCAGGTATCCAGCACGTCCTCATCCTGGGTCAGCGTCACACCGCCCCCGGCCTTGGCCTGTGCCTCTTCCGCAGTGCGCGCCACGTACACCTTGCCCGCCTCGTCATACCAGGCCGGGATGCGATGGCCCCACCAGAGCTGACGGGAAATGCACCAGGGCTGGATGTCGCGCATCCAGGCGAAGAAGGTGTTTTCCCATTGCTTGGGCACGAAATTGATCCGCCCCTCTTCCACCGCCTTGATCGCCGGCTGCGCCAGCACATGGGCGTTGCAATACCATTGGGTGGTGAGGAACGGCTCAATCACGGTGCCGGAGCGGTCGCCATAGGGGACCATATGCGGGTGCGGCTTCACCTCCACCAGCAGCTCCTGCGCCTCCAGCTCGGCGACGATCAGTTTTCGCGCGGCAAACCGGTCCAGCCCTTCGAGCGAGCGTACGAAATCCGGCATCTCGCCAAGTTCAGCCAGCGTGATGCGGCCCTGCTTGTCGAGCATCGAGGGCATCTCCAGCCCGTGCCGCTTGCCGACCTCGAAATCGTTGAAATCATGCGCCGGGGTGATCTTCACCGCACCCGTGCCTTTCTCCGGGTCGGCATACTCATCGGCGACCACCGGGATCTTCCGGCCGGTCAGCGGCAAAGTGACGATCTTGCCGATCAGATGCTTGTACGTCTCGTTCTCGGGATGCACCGCCACGGCGGTATCCGCCAGCATCGTCTCCGGGCGGGTGGTGGCGACGATGATCTCCTCGTCCCCCTCAACCGGATAGCGAATATACCACATATGGCCTTTCACATCCCGGCTCTCGACCTCAAGGTCCGAGATCGCGGTCTGCAAGGCGGTGTCCCAGTTCACCAGGCGTTTATCCTGGTAGATCAGCCCTTCCTCGAACAGCCGCACGAACACTTCGCGCACGGCGACGGAGAGCCCCTCATCCATGGTGAAACGCTCACGCGCCCAGTCCGGCGAGGCGCCGAGGCGGCGCAGCTGGCGGGTGATGTTGCCGCCGGATTCCGCCTTCCACTGCCAGACCCGGGAGAGGAAAGTCTCACGGCCGAGTTCCTTGCGGGAGACCCCTTCCTTATCCAGCAGCCGCTCCACCACCATCTGGGTGGCGATGCCGGCATGGTCGGTGCCCGGCTGCCAGAGCACGTCGCGCCCCTGCATGCGCCGGTAGCGGACCAGAATATCCTGCAGCGTCATCGTCAGCGCGTGGCCCACATGCAGGCTGCCGGTGACGTTCGGCGGCGGGATCATGATCGTGTAGGGTTCGGCGTCGCGGCCCGGCTGGGCGGCGAAGGCGCCGGAAGCTTCCCAACCGGCATAAAGCCGCGCCTCGCAGGAGGCCGGCTCGAAACTCTTATCCAATGTCGTCACGTCAAAACCTCAACGCCCGGGCCTGGGCGAACTTACTGGGAAAACAAAAACCGGCGGGGCGCGCCGGGGCGGGCTTGGGGGGGGCGCCTTACGGCCGTTCCCCCCGTCTTTGAAAAGGCTAGTCTGGGGAGGGGATCAGCGCTGCGCCTGTTCGATCACACGATTGATCTCGGCGCGGACCATGCGCTCCACCAGGCTCGGCAGATGCGTATCCAGCCAGGCCTTCAGCACCGGCTTCATCTCCTCGCGGACGATATCCTCGATGGTGACACCGGCGCGGCCGACGCCAGCGGCGCGCTCGGCGCTGACACTGCGCACCAGCGCGCCGATCGAGTTGCTGATATCGGACACGGCCTGATCGCCGACCAGCCCTTCCGGGCCCTGAAACTGCTCGTCCATGGTCTCATCCTTCTGGCTGGGCTGGGGGTCGAAATAAGAGGGCTCGGCCTGCATCGGAAACAGCGTCTCGGATGCGGGCTGGGCCGAGAAAATCGAGGGCGGTTGAGGAGATTGATAAATCGGCTCATGCGGCGGCGGATAGGCCGGCTGCGCGGGCGCGGCGTCATGGAACGGTGCCGCCGGTTCCTGGGGGTAGGCCGGCGCCGCCGGTTGTTGATAATAAGCCGGCGGGGCCTGCTCGTCAGCGGGCGGAAACGGCGTTTGCTGCCAGACCGGGGTCGGCACCGGCTCGGGCTCGACATGGATGGTGATCGGCGCGGGTTCCAGGGCAGGCGGCGGCTCGAAGCTCGGCGCCTGGGCGAAATGCCCGGGCTGCGGCAAGGACGGCTCTTCCGGCGAAATGACCGGGTCCGGTGTGCGCGGCGGCTCGGTGGCGGAGGCGGGCAGTTCGGGCGAGAGTACGCGCATGCTGGCCCGCAGCACCAGCTCGTCAGAGGCCGCCTGGCGCTTGCCGCCGCTCTCTTCTTCGGACAGAATCCGCCGGATAGAGGCGAGGATCTCCTCCATCGAAGGTTCCGCCGCGCTGGCCGGGCCGGGGCGGTTGGAAATGCCGTCGCCGTCGCTCATCCTGCCTCCTTCTAGGGCAACATCCGATCAAACCGACTCGTTCGACCGGATAAATTTGCTCGCTAATATCAACTCTAGAGCCTCGCGCGAAAAGCGTGAGGCTCTAGGGCGCGGTCTGCGCCGAATCAGATACCGGTACCACCGGCGGAACAGGCGGGGCATTCAGCAGCTCGCCATCTGGCGCGATGCCCGCCCGCCGATCCGCCGCCGCACCCGTTCCGAATCCGGCATACTTAACTGCGTCGTAATATTTCTGATCATCATACGCATGTACAGGCAAATTCAAGTCCCGCGCGGTCAATCGGCCGATCGCGGCGGCGATGGCGTAGGAATAATTCACCATCTGCGCGATATTCTGCACCTGCTGCACCTGGGAGGTGAGCACCGCCTGCTGGGCATTGAGCACATCCAGCGTGGTGCGGGTGCCAACCAGCTCCTCGCGCTCCGTCCCGTCCAGGGCGATCGCGTCGGCCTTGATCTGCGCATTGCTGGCCAGCACCGCGGCGCGCGATGAGACCATCCCCTCCCAGCTCTGGGTCGCCTGCGAATAGGCCTTGCGCTGCGCCACCAGCACGGCGGCGAAAGCCTGTTGCTCCTTGGCCTTGGCCTGGCGGATGGCGGCATATTCCGAGCCGCCCTGATAGAGCGGCACCGTCAGCTGGCCGATGAAGGAGGCGCCGCTGGTATAGGTGTTCTGGCCGGAACTGCCGGATTGCTTATAGGCCGAGGCCTGCAACGAAAGCTGCGGCATCAGCGCCGAGAAGGCGACATCCACCGCATCCTTCTGCGAGGCATCGTTGAATTCCGCGGCCACCACGTCCGGATTATTGGCCACCGCCACCTTGCCGGCATCCGCCTTGCCGCTGACCGGCAACACCAGAGGCTGCGGCGGCGCCAGCGCATCGGCCGGATATTCACCCACCAGCTGCCGGAAATTCTCCCGGGCGATGCGCAGATTGCCCTGCGCCACCTGCACCTGCTCCTGGGCCTGCGCCAGCGAGGCCTGAGCCTGGGCCACCGAGGTCATGGTGATTTCGCCGAGATTGAACTGGGTCTGGGTATCGTGCAGCTGCTTGGTCAGCACGTCCTGGTTGCTCTGCTGCAAGGCGAGCAGCTTCTGGTCGGCCACCACCGCGACATAATCCTGCACGACATTCTGGAAGATCGTCTGCTCCTGGGAGAGCAGCTGCGCGCGGGCGGCGGCGACATCGTTCTTCGATTGCCGAGTCTGGGCGATGGTTTTGCCGCCCTTATAGATCGGTTGCGTCACCGTGACCTGGGCGGTCTTCTCCGTCCCGTTTTCCGGCACCTTGCTGGAGGTGGTCACGTATTTTTGGGTCAGCGGATCGAAGGAGGTGGTGTTGTATTTCTCGGCGCCGGTGACACGACCAAACTGCCCCTGCAACTCCACCGTCGGCTTCCAGCCGGCCAGCGCGGTTGGCACCTCTTCATCCGCCTGGCGCAGCGCCGCGCGCTGCTCCTGCAGGGTGGGGTTGTTATAATAGGCCGCGACCAGCGCATCGGTGAGATTGGCGGGCGGGGCGGCGCAGGCGGCGGCGGGCAGCATCGCCAGCGCCACGCCGGACAGCCAGAACAGGCGCGGCAAGGCTCTGCCCTCCCGGTTCAAAATACGAAGGCGGGGGCTGGCGCGAATTGCGGCAGCAGCCGGGCCGCGCAATCGAACACCGGCAGGCTGGTATAGCCACCCGGTACCGCTTCGGCGATCACCGCGCGCCCGATCGCGCCGGGGGCGGCGTCATCCGCCAGAATCGTCACCACCCGCCCCTGCGGAGTGAGCTGCGCGGCCAGAATGGCGGGGATCTCGGTGACCGCGCCTTCGATGACGATGACATCGTAAGGGCCGGCGGCCGGCCAGCCGGCGGCCAGTGGGCCGCTCACCGCCTGCACCAGCGGCGCGTGCGCGGCCAGGGCGCCATTATTCAGGCGCGGCTCTTCTTCCAGCGCCACCACATCGGCCCCGGCGAGGCTCAGCAGCGCCGCGAGATAGCCGCGGCCGGCGCCGATCACCAGAATATGCAGCTTCTGCTGGGTGGAAGCGGACGGCGCCAGGGCCATCTGCGCCAGCCGCGCCGTGACCATCGGCTTGAGCATATACCGCCCCTCGCCCAGCTTCAGATCGGCATCTGAATAGGCCTGGGCGGCCACCGGGGCGAAGGCTTCGCGCGGCAGCACGCGCATGGTGCCGATCACCCGCAGATCATGCACATGGTTGGGGCGGACCTGCGAATCCACCATATTGCCGCGCGCCGTCGCAAATTCATCGGTATGAGCCATGGTACCTTTCCGCTTCGCAAGTGCGAACCTTATAGCGGCGGGGCGGTGGCAAACTCAACTGCGGCGGTTCCACCCGGCCGCCTGCGCAGATTTTTGGCAAAGCCGTGAAACCCGGCTTGACCGACGCCCCCCGCCCGAGGATATAGGGCCCACACCAAGCCGGTCCGGTGGCAGAGTGGTGATGCAGCGGACTGCAAATCCGCGAATGTGGGTTCGATTCCCGCCCGGACCTCCATTTATCGGTGCCCCCGACAGCGTCCCTCCGCCACAAGCCGGGGATGCGCGCCCCGCCGCCGGCCAACGCGGCTTGTTCTATACAATCCCCACCGAGGCTCTAAGATGGGCCATGCTCGAAGCCCCGCGACTCTGGAAATCTCCTCTCTGTCTGGGACTGCTCGCCGCTCTTTCGGGGTGCGGGACAGCGCCAACGCCGCCGGCGCCGGTCTTATCCCCCCCTGTCGCGGAGCCTTTTTCGCTGCAAACGCCGATCGACCAGATCGCGGCGGATCCGCGCGGCAAGGCGGTGCTGGAGCGCGATCTGCCGGGGATGATGGCCAGCCCCCATTATCAGATGTTCAACAGCATGAGCCTGTCGGATCTGGCCCCGCTCTCCGGCGGCCGGCTGACCCCGGAGAAGCTGAAAAAAGTCCAGGACGATTTGCTGTCCCTGCCCCCCAAGGCTGTCACCCCATCGCCATGACTTTCCGCAAACCACCGGTATTTCAACGATAAAATTTGACTTGCGCGGCCCGGACGAGACAATTTGAGGGGCTTAGACTGCGGATTCGTCATGCCCGAGACTTTTAGTGTTTTTCGTCCCCCCCTTGGCTGCCGCTTTGATCGCGCTCGCCCTCGCGGCGGCTGGCCCGGCGCGGGCGCAACCCGTGACCACCATCGCCCCGGCGCCCCAGCAGGCGGGGCAGAATGCTCAGCCCGCTGTCTCGCCCGCCGACCCGGCGGCGCAGGCCCTCCACCTCGCCGACGAGATGAAGCTGGCCCTCGGCACCCAGGATGTGGCGGTGCCGCAGGCGGAACGCGACCGCGCCATCGCCCTCGCCCGCAAGGCGCTGCAGACCCGCAATGTGCCGATCGATCATCCGCAGCTGGTGATGGTGGTGGACCGCGCGGTGAAGGTGCAGCGCCTGCTGGTGGTGTTCGCCCAGCCCGGCGCCGCATGGGAAGTACTGGGGGCGGTAAAAGTGAGCACCGGCCGCCCAGGCCAGGCCGAGCATTTCAAGACCCCGGTGGGGGTGATGATCAATGATGGCAGCATCCCCGGCTACCGCGCCCAGGGCACGGTGAACCAGAACGGCATTCGCGGCATCGGCGCCAAGGGCTTGCGGGTTTATGATTTCGGCTGGTCCACCACCGCCGATTGGCGCCATCCCGGCCAGGTGGCGGTGGTGCGGCTGGAAATGCACGCGACCGATCCGGTCTATCTGGAGCCCAAGCTGGGCACGCCGGAGTCCGAGGCCTGCATCCATATTCCCACCAAGTTCAATGTCTTCATCGACCATCACGGGCTGCTCGACGCGGACCTGGCGCCGAAGGCAGCAAGCGATCCGGAAATTGCCTGGCTGTTCGGACCGGACCATGTGCAATCGCCGCTGGCCGGGGACAAGCTGGTGGTAGTCGACAGCTCCGAGCCCGACGCGCCGCTGTCCGACCCGCAGGAGGCGCAGCAGATCGAGCAGAACTGGGCGAATTACATGAAGAGCATCAATCACAGCTGAGCCGGGGCGGCGGTGATTATCGGGCTCCGCCCCGGCGCCCGCGGGCGGGAGATCGTGACGGGCTCCTCATTCAGAGGTCAGGATTGCCCCGGCGCGGTTTGCTAGAAGGGGGCATGAAAAATCATAATCCCCGCCAGGAACCCGCCAAGAGTACACCAGCCCCGCGCCCGCAGACCAGCCCGCCGACGGGCGGGGAAGATTTGAACGCCAAGCCGCAGCGCAAGCGGATCACCCAGCCGGCGGAGATCGAGACCGAGGATACGGCGCAGAATCCCGCCAGCTTCGCCGGGTTCTGAGCCATTCGCCGGATCACCACCGATATCCCGGCGCGACTCGACCGGCTGCGCTGGAGCCGCTTTCACGCGCTGGTGCTGGCAGGGCTCGGGGCGAGCTGGATGCTGGACGGGCTGGAGGTTACCATCATCGGCGCGCTGGGCGCGGTGCTGACCAGCCCGCACACGCTGAATCTCAGCCCGCAGGCGGTGGGGGCGATCGGCTCCTGCTATCTCGCCGGGGCCGTGGCCGGGGCCTTGCTGTTCGGGGCGGCGACAGACCGGTTCGGCCGGCGGCGGATTTTCTTCCTCACGCTGGGTTGCTATCTGGCCGGGGTGGCGCTGAGCGCTTTTGCCTGGAACGGCGCCGCGCTGGGGGCCTTCCGGCTGCTGACGGGGCTGGGCATCGGCGGGGAATATGCCGCGGTGAATTCGGCGGTGGATGAGCTGATCCCGGCCCGGCTGCGCGGGCGCGTCGCCCTCGGCCTCAACGGCACCTATTGGCTGGGGGCGGTGATCGGCGCGGGGATGAGCCTGGTCCTGCTCAATCCGCATTGGCTGCCGGAAGATCTCGGCTGGCGGTTGGGATTTGGCATTGGCGCGGTGATCGGGCTGGGGGTGCTGGCACTGCGGCGGATCATCCCTGAGAGCCCGCGCTGGCTGATCACCCATGGGCGCGCGCAGGAGGCCGAGGCGCTGATGCGCGAGATCGAGGCACGGACGGACAGTGACGTGCCAGACGATCTGCCGAAACTGACGCTGCAGCCGCGCAAGAGCTTCGGGCTGGGCGTGATCCTGCCGGTGCTGCTGCGCACCTACCGCGCCCGCACCATTCTGGTGCTGGCGCTGATGGCGGCGCAGGCGTTTTTATATAATGCGCTGTTCTTCACCTACGCGCTGATGCTCACGCGCTTCTATCACGTCCCACAGGGGCGCGCCGGCTTGTATCTGTTGCCGCTGGCGGCAGGGAATTTTCTCGGGCCGCTATGGCTGGGCTGGCTCTTTGATACGCTGGGGCGGCGGATCATGCTGGCCGCCACCTATATCCTCTCCGGCGTGCTGCTCGCCGCCACCGGCTACGGGTTTCTGCACGGATGGTTCGACGCGACGACGCAGACCCTGGCCTGGGCGGCGATCTTCTTCATTGCCTCCTCCGCCGCCAGCGCCGCCTATCTCACCGCGAGCGAGCTGTTTCCGCTGGAAATCCGGGCCCTGGCGATCGCTTTGTTCTACGCCTTCGGCACCGCGCTGGGGGGCGTGCTGGCACCTCTGGTCTTTGGCCGGCTCATCGGCGACGGCTCGCCGCTGGCCATTTGCGGGGGCTATCTCTTCGCCGGGGCGCTGATGGCCGGGGCGGGCGTGCTGGCGGCATTCCTGGCGGTTCCCGCCGAGGGGCAATCGCTGGAGGCGCTCTCAACACCGCTCTCCGCCACGGCTGCCGACTGAGCTTCTTGGCAGGAGGCTCCCCCCTGCGTTCAGGCCTCGGCGCCCATCAGACGGCATTGGGTCTCGAAGGAGAACATATCCTCCAGCGTCATCCCCGGCCGCGTCTCTGCCTTCGGCACCGCCCAATCGCGCCCGACGCCGAAGCGGCGCAAGGACCGCCGGGCCGGGCCGAAGCGCGCCGCCAGCTTGGCGAGGCTGGCCGCAGAAAGCCCGGGCGCCTGTT
>NZ_JH976207.1:382803-401998 GCF_000306035.1 Acidocella sp. MX-AZ02 | reverse complement strand
ATGTTCAGCCGCTTATCATCGAATTCATCCAGCCTCAGCCCGGTGACATGCCGGAAATCCGCAAGGCTGGAGCCGCCGACCAGCGCCTGATAGTCGCGCAGCACCACCCGGCCGGGAAAGCCGCGTCGCAGCCTGGCGGCGAGGCGGGCATAGTCGAACTGAAACCGCCATTCCCGCAGATCGAAATGCCCGGCGGCGAGGATCTGTGCGATCACCAGCCTTGCCTCCTCGGCGATGCCGGCCTGGGTAAGTTCGAGATAGAGCGAGCGCAGATAGGCGCAGGGTTCGCGCAGATAGACCAGCAGCGCGATCTCATGCCCGGCCAAGGCGGGATGGCGCGTGAGCGGCGCGAATATCTCAGGCCGGTCCAGGAAGGTTTCAAAATCCTCCGCCGAGATGATGGCGTGGCCGCCATGCGCGGCAATCTCGCGCGCCGCCTCGTCGATGGTGCCCCAGGCGCTGTGATAGCGCCTGTCGCGCATCAGCTGCCAAGCGAGATTATGCTGCCCGGCCGCACTCACCGGCCGGCCGGCGCGCACGAACAGCACGCCCTGGCCCAGCAGCGCCTGTTGCTGCACCGCCAGCGCCTCCTGCAAGGCGGTGGTGCCGGTTTTATGCAGCCCGGCATGGAGCAGCAGCAGCGGCCGGCGCGCGGCGGTGAAAAGCGGCGCCGCGCGGCGTGGTCCGAACATCAGCGCCGCCTTACAGATCCGCCGCGACGCGGGCGATCACATCGTCCCACTGGAAGGGCACGCGCTGCCGGTAGAGCCGCATGTTCGGATACCAGGGCGTGTCCTCGCGGTGCAGCAGCCAACGCCAATCCGGCGCGTAGGGCAACACGATCGAGGTCGGCACGTTGCTGGCCCCGGCGATATGCGCGACCGAGGTATCGATCGTCACCAGCCGGTCGACATGCTGCAGGATCGCCATCGTATCGAGAAAATCCTCGATCTCCGGGCCGAGATTGACCAGCGGCGCGCGGCCGAAATAGCCGCCGGCCTGGGCGATCTGGTCGCCCTTCTGCACGGTGAGGATCACCACATCATCGCGCGCGAACAGCGGCGCGAATTGCGAAAGCTTCAGGCTGCGCTTCTTGTCGTTCTTATGGGTCGGCCGCCCGGCCCAGACCAAAGCGATGCGCTTCTTGCCCTTCGGCGCCAGCCGGTCCAGCCGCGCGCGCCACTCTTCCACCAGCGCCGGCTTGGCCGCCAGATAGCCCGAGGGCGGAATATTCTCGGTGGTGGTGCCGGCCAGGCGTGGCAGGCCGGAGAGCGGGATATAGGCGTCGTAATCCCCGGCATCGTCCCAGCGCGTCACCACCTTGCCGATATGCGGCAGCTGGCTGAGCAGCGGCAGCAGCTCGCCCGAGCAGGCGATAATCGGCTGCGGCGCCAGCATCGCCGCCCAGGGGATGTAGCGGCCAAACTGGATGCAATCGCCAAAGCCCTGATCGCCGATGATCAGCAGCTTGCCGGGGGCGAGCGGCTGGCCATCCCATTGCGGCTTCTCGGTCTTGGGCAGCATGCCTTCGGCCTGTTTCAGCTTGAAGCGCCATTCATAGCTCTCCCAGCCTTCCTTCAGCTTGCCGCCGAGCAGCAGCGCCTCGGCCTTCTCAAAATGCGCCTCGGCGAATTCAGGGTCGAGCGCGATCGCCTTGTCAGAGACCGCGACGGCCTCATCCAGCTCAAGCCGTTCATAATGGATCAGCGCGCAGTTGAAATAGCTGCGCGAATCCTCGGGCGATAGCTCGATGGCGCGTTTGGCGGCGGCCAGCGCATCGTCCAGCCGCCCGGCGCCGCGATAAATCTCGCAGATATTGCGCGGATAGAGGGCGACATCCGGCGCCAGCGCCTGGGATTTCTCCATGCGCTCGATCGCCTCCTGCACCCGCCCGCTGCGATAGGCGACGATGCCGGCGAGCTGCAGAATATGCGGATGCTCCGGCATCGCCGCCAGCATGCGCCTGGCGAGATCATCGGCCTCGGGCAGCTTGTTGGCCTGTTCCAGCTTGGCGAGCTTGTCCAGCGCATCCGCCAGCTTCATCACCACTTTGCCGTTTTCCTGCGCAGCACTCATGGCGTCGGCTCCTCATAGCCAAGCTCTCGCACCCAGAGATCAAGGATCGCCGCCACCTCGCTGAAGAGTTTCGGCAGCGCCTGCTGATAGGCCTGGTAGCGGCCGGCGGCGTTGGGATGCACCGGGCGGCGCAGCGCGAAATGCGCCGGCCAGGGTTCGGGGACAGCGCCGTTATTCAGCCCGAAGCCGCCGGGCAGATCGCTCTCGGCGCCGATGAAATCGAGGATCTTGCGCACCTCGCCATCCGGGTCGCGCACCAGTTCTTCGTAGCGCACCGGCAGATAGCGCAGCGTCAGCTCGCCGCGATAATGTTTGAGCATCTGCGCCTGCATGTCGAAATAGCGCGCCAGGGCGGGCAGCCCGGCATGGGCGTTGGTCTCCAGCCTGCGGTCCTGGGCAGCGTTGGCGAGCACGAGGTCGTAAGGATGGCGCAGCACATGGATGATCGGCGCCTCGGGATAGAGCAGCTTGATCAGCCCGAGATGCCAGACATTGCCCGGGGCGCGGTCGGTGATGAAGCGCACGCCGGGGCGGGCCAGGGCGCTGCGCGGCGCCTCATACAGCGCCCGCAGCCGGTCAGGCACCTGCGCCGCGTCGCCCACCAGCATATTGTCCAGGGCCTCCGGATAAGGCTGGTTGCCGAGCATGCCGGAAATCGCGTCGATCAGCCGGGAGATGGGTGCAAGCTCGTCCCCCGCCGCGAATTGCGGAAGCTGGGCGAGCAGCTGTTCCAGCAGCGAACTTCCCGCGCGCGGGAAGCCGAGCAGAAACACCGGCATGAACGCCCCCGGCCCGGCCTTGGGCAAAGGCCGCAGCCGGTCGCCGGTGAAATAGGCCTTGTCGCGCGCGATCTGCGCTTGCAGCGCCTCGGGCTGGAAGCTGAGCCCGCCGCGCTCGCGCTGGATGTTGCGGGCGGCGGCGATGGCGTTGATCGCCTCCTGCGGCTGGCCGAGCTGCATGTAAGCGCGCCCCCGGGCGAGGATCTCGGGCGGCACCATCGGCTCGGCCGGGTTCAGCCGGTCCAGCACCGCTTGCGGGCGGTCCTGCGCCAGATCCGCCATCACCCGCAACAGGCGCAGCATCTTATCCTCGGGCCAGCGCGCCAGGGCGCCATCCAGCACCGCCTCGGCCTCGCCCCGCGCGCCCAAGGCGAATAGCACCTGCGCCTTGCCGCCGGTGCCGCGCATATTATCCGGGCGCAGCGCCAGGGCCTGTTCATACAGCGCCAGTGACTCGGTGAGCCGGCCCTGCTGTTTCAGGTTCCAGGCCAGATTGCCCAGCACCATGCCATCCTCGACCGGGGACAAAGCGGCCGCCTTGCGATAATGCCGCTCCCCGGCCTCCAGCGCGCCGGTTTCGGTGAACACCACCCCCATCACGTGATGCGCCTGGGCGGCGCGCGGCGTGGCTTTCAACACTTCGGCCGCGAACGGAATCGCCGCCTCATACCGCGCCTGGCCGATCAGATATTGCGCATAATGGCCATTGGCCTGGGCCCGCTGGCCGGCATTGCCGGGCAGGCCGGCCAGCCTGGCCCCCAGCGCATCCGCCGCCTTGCCGCGCTTCTGCGCATTGCGGATTTCAAACAGCACGCGCAGCGCGATGCGCTGATTGGGGGCCGCATCCAGCACCGCCAGCGCCAGCGCCTCCGCCTCTTCATATTTCTTTTCGTTGAAGAGCTTGGTCGCTTCCTCGGCCTTGGGGGTGAGCAGCGCCAGCGCCGCCTCGCCCGGCCATTCTGCAGAGTCCGACTGGCAGCAGCGCAAAGCGCGCAATCCACTTTCGCATGGGCAAAGCCCGTTCTGATCCCGCACCCTGCCCACCGCCTCAAAGCTGTTCCTTGCCCCTTCATTTTACAGGCTTTCCACCCTGCCGCAACGCCGCTCCGGACTGTAAAAAAACTGTCTTTTCAACGATCTATGCAACAGCCATTCATTCTCAAATGTGATAAATTTCTTGACGCGCGGCGCCGTGCGCGTCAGATGAGCGGTTGCTAAACGGAGTGTTTCAATGCGTGAATTTTCCCAGCTCTCGGAGCGCGAGATCCTCGCGCTCGCGATCAGCAATGAAGAAGAGGATGGGCGCATCTATCTCGACATCGCTGAGCGCATGCGGGAGGATTTTCCCAGCACGGCCAACATCTTCAAGGAGATGGCGGCGGAGGAGAGCGAGCATCGGCGCATGCTGCTGGATCTGTTCCAGGAAAAATTCGGCGAACATATCCCGCTGATCCGCCGCCAGGATGTGCGCGGGTTTTTGAGCCGCCCTTCGATCTGGCAGTTTCCGAAGCCGAACATCAATGATGTGCGCAAGCTGGCCGAGGGCATGGAGCACGAGGCGCAGCGCTTCTACCGCAACGCCGCGGCGCGCACGAGCGATGTGTCGATCCGCAAGCTGCTGGGCGATCTGGCCGATGCGGAAGCCGAGCACGAGCACCGCGCCGACGAGCTTTCCGCCCAGAACCTCACCGCCGATACCCGCAAGAGCGAGGATGAGGAAGCCAAGCAGCAATTCATGCTGCAATATGTGCAGCCCGGGCTGGTCGGGCTGATGGATGGCTCGGTCTCGACACTGGCGCCGATTTTCGCCGCGGCGTTCTCGACGCATAATCCGTTCTCGGCCTTTCTGGTCGGCGCGGCGGCCTCGCTCGGGGCGGGCATCTCGATGGGCTTCGCCGAGGCGCTCTCGGATGACGGCTCGCTGACCGGGCGCGGCACGCCCTATGTGCGCGGCATCGTCACCGGCCTGATGACGACGCTGGGCGGTCTGGGCCATACGCTGCCCTTCTTGATCCCGAACCTGCATCTGGCGCTGATCGTGGCGATCATCGTGGTGGCGGTGGAGCTGGCCACGATCTCCTGGATCCGCTGGCGCTTCATGGAGACCTCGCCGATCCGCGCGACACTGCAAGTCGCGCTGGGCGGCGTGCTGGTGTTCGCGACCGGCGTGCTGATCGGCGCGGGGTGAACGTTTTTGGAGGGGTGGTGGCAACGCGGTTGCCACCACCCCAAACGGTTTTGCCGCTTTTTTTGAAAAAAAGCGGCACCAAAAAACGTTTGGTTTTTAAAGCTGCAATACCCAGCCGGTGTTCCAGAACGCCGCTTCCAGCTTCGTCGCCTGGGTGAAAATCCCCTGCAACTGCGCCGCCCGGCCCTGCGCCCCGCAGGCAGCCCCCACCCGGTCGATCATCGCCAAGGATGACGCCACCGCTTCGAGATAGTCCGCGCCGGTATAGGTCTCGATCCAGGGGCGGTAAGGATTATCCGCCTTGGCCCGCGCCGCCGCCTCGGCGCCAACCTCGGCATAGCCGGCGATGCAGGGCGCCAGGGCCGCCAGCAACGCCAGCGCGTCACCGCTATAGCCCACCTCCAGCACGTAGCGCGTATAGGCCAGCATCTCCAAGGACGGTTCGGCGGCGCGCATCTGCGCCTCCGTAATCCCCCAGCCTTCGCAATATTTCACATGCAACGGCATTTCGGTTTCGATCAGCGCCTGGGCAGTGGCGAGGGCCGCCTTGATATCCTCCAGCGCCTCCAGCTTCGCCGCCAGCAGCGCGTAGGCGCGGCCATATTGGATCAGGAACAGATAATCCTGGATCAGGAAATTCCGGAAGGCCTCGGGTTTCAGCCTGCCCTCGGCCAAAGCCTGCACGAAAGGATGGCGCACATACGCCCCCCAGGCCGCACCAGCCCCGGCGCGCCATTGCGCGAACAGCCGCGCCATGTTCAGGCCGGCTCGCGCGC
This sequence comes from Acidocella sp. MX-AZ02, assembly GCF_000306035.1. Classification (NCBI taxonomy): domain Bacteria; kingdom Pseudomonadati; phylum Pseudomonadota; class Alphaproteobacteria; order Acetobacterales; family Acidocellaceae; genus Acidocella; species Acidocella sp. MX-AZ02. The sequence goes on along the minus strand of NZ_JH976207.1, from coordinate 396,179 downwards.
GTAGGTGATGATGGAGAGATAGGTCATCGGCTTCACCAGCAGTTTTTCCGGCCCGTGCGGGGCGGCGCTGTCGAACAGCAGCGCGTCGCCGGGGGTGAGATGGTAGGATTGATCGCCATGGCGATACAGCACCTCGCCGGTGAGCATATAGATGAATTCCGTGCCCTCATGCTGGAAGGCGGGATAAGGGGCGGCGTCACCGCTCAGCGTGATCAGATAGGGCTCCACCACCACATTGCCGCCCAGCGCGTGGCCGAGCAGCGCGTATTGATGCCCGGCCTTGGAGCCGCGCCGCTCGATCACCACGCCGGTGCCGGCTTTCACGAAGGAGCAGTCCCGCTTTTCCTCGAAGGTGGAAAAGAAGGTGGTGATCGGCACATTCAGCGCCAGCGCCAGCGATTGCAGCGAGGCGAGTGAAGGCGAGATCTGCCCGTTTTCGATTTTGGAGAGCATGCCGCCGGAAAGATTGGCGGCGGCGGCGAGTTCGGAGACGGTGATGCCGACACGCCGGCGCAGCTGGCGCACCTGCACGCCGATCGCCTGTTCCAGCGTCAGATCCGAGACGGCGGCGGCGTTGCTGCCGGTGCTGTAAGGCTCGGCGATGTCGGCGGGCAGACCGGCCTGCGCCAGCGCCTCCGGCAAGGGAGCCTTGATGATCTGGGCCTTTCGGGCGCTGGGCTTGGCCTGGCTTCGCATCTTCTCCCCCTCCTGCACCTGTTTGTCTTAGGGGGGCGGGGCGAAAAAGGCCAGACGCATCAAGCTTCCAGCCGCTTCGCCGCCGTCAGCGTGTTGCGCAGCAGGCAGGCGATGGTCATCGGCCCGACCCCGCCCGGCACCGGGGTGATCATCCCCGCCACCTTGTCCGCCCAGCCGAACTCGACATCGCCGACCAGCTTGGTCTTGCCCTCGGCGGCCGCCGACACGCGGTTGATGCCGACATCGATCACCACGGCACCCGGCTTGATCCAGTCGCCCTTCACCATCTCCGGCCGGCCCACCGCCGCCACCAGAATATCCGCGCTGCGGCACAGCCCCGGCAGGTCCTTGGTCTTGGAATGCGCCATGGTCACGGTGCAGTTCTTCTGCAGCAGCAGCTGCGCGATCGGCTTGCCGACCAAATTGGAGCGGCCGATCACCACCGCGTGCAGCCCGGTCATGTCCTCGATCCTGTCTTCCAGCAGCAGGATGCAGCCCAGCGGCGTGCAGGGCACCAGCCCCGGCAGCCCGGCGGCCAGCCTCCCGGCATTCACCACCGTCAGCCCGTCCACATCCTTCTCCGGGGAGATCGCGGCGATCACCTCATCCGCGTTCAGATGCTTGGGCAGCGGCAGCTGCACCAGGATGCCGTGTACCTTCGGGTCGTCGTTCAATTTTCGCACCAGCGCCAGCAGCTCGGCCTGGGCGGTGTCGGCCGGCAGCTTATGCTCGAAGGAGGCCATGCCGACCTCCACCGTCTGCTTCGCCTTGTTGGCGACATAGACTTTCGAGGCCGGGTCCTCTCCCACCAGCACCACGGCGAGGCCGGGCTGATAAGGCAGCGTGGCGACCTCCGCCGCGATCTGGGCGCGCAAATTGGCCGCGAAGGCCTTACCGTCGATGATCTCAGCCAATTTACTTGTCCTCTCGGGTTGGGGCGGTGCTGCGCGCCCTTCTATCGGAAACGCGCAGCCACCGCCAAGCCAGGGCGCTCAGCTCCCAAACACCACCGTCTTGCTGCCATTCAGGATCACCCGGTCCTGCAGATGGTAGCGCACGGCGCGGGCCAGCACCCGGCGCTCAATATCGCGCCCCTTGCGCACCAGATCATCCGGCGTGTCGGCATGGGAGATGCGCTCCACATCCTGCTCGATGATCGGGCCTTCATCCAAATCCGCGGTAACGTAATGCGCGGTGGCGCCAATCAGTTTCACCCCGCGCTTATGCGCCTGATGGTAGGGCTTCGCCCCCTTGAAGCCGGGCAGGAAGGAATGGTGGATATTGATGCAGCGCCCGGAGAGCTTCTGCGCCAGCGCGTCCGAGAGGATTTGCATATAGCGCGCCAGCACCACCAGCTCCGCCCCGCTCTCCTTCACGATGGACCAGATCTGCCCTTCCTGTTCCATCTTGGTCTCCTTGGTGATCGGCAGATGGTGGAAGGGGATGCCGCCGAAATCCAGCCCGTTATAGGCCTCGCGCGGATGGTTGGAGATGATGCCGACCGGCTGCATCTCCATCTCGCCGATGCGCCAGCGATAGAGCAGATCCTCCAGGCAATGGTCGAATTTCGAGACCATCAGCAGCACCTTGCGCGGGGTGGAATGGTCGGAGAAGCGCCAGGCCATCTTGAAGCTTTCGGCAACCGCGCCGAAGCCCTCGCGCAAGGGCAAAATATCCGCCCCGTCCACCAAGGTGAAAGCGATGCGGGCGAAGAATTTGCCAGTCTCGACATCGTCGAATTGCTGGGCCTCGCGGATATCCGCGCCCTTTTCGAACAGATAGGTGGAGACGGCGGCGACGATTCCCGGGCGATTGACGCAAGAGAGGGTCAGCACGAACTGCGATTTGGACATGTTGGATTCCTGAATGAGGGGAAGGGCGAGGGAGGCGCGCGCCGCGCTGCCCTCAACCTCGCCCTGAATGCTCTGCCGCTTGCATGAGGGCGTGATGTAGCGCCCCGGCGTAGGAACGCAAACAGGCCAGGATGAAATGCTCCCCCTCCCGCCAGACTCGCACGCCGATATGGGCAGCCAGGGTAATGGCGACATCATCCGGGGCAAAGCGGGCAATATCGATCGGCAGGAGTTTTTTCAAAATCTCGATCTGGTGCGGGCCGGAGAGGCTGAGCAGGCAGAGCCCGTCCGATTGCGCGGTAATGGCGGCAAGGCCGGAGGGGAGGTCCAGCTCGCCCAGCACCAGCCATTGGCCGGGGCCGTTCCAGATTATGTCCGCGCCCTGGTGCGAAAGGCGCTTGGGCGTGGCCGGAAGGCTCACCCCCAAGGCCGCTTCCAGCGCCGCCGGGCCGGATTTGAAGGCGGCCAGGCTGCGCACCCGCCGTTGCGGGGCCAAGGCGATGAAAGGGTGCGCCGGCAAGGCCGGATCGAGCGCGTCAAGCATGCAAACGGTGGCCTTCCGGGTCGAGATGCACGGGATGGGTGACGATGGCGGTGAAATCCCCGCCGCGCAGCGGATCATAGACGCGGATGGTCTCGCCATGCCGCGCCGGGCCGTTTTCCAGCAGCGCCAAAGCGATGGAGCCGAGTGTCGGGCTGCGCGCGGCGGAGGTGACATGGCCCTGATCGCTGGCCGCCACGGCCGGCGCGCCCACGGGCAGCAGATGGCTGCCGGCGCGGATGATGTCCTGCGGGTTGACCGGGCGTAAGCCCACCAGGGTCTGGCGGGTTGGGGCGGTTAAAGCCGGGCGCGCGGCCATGGCGCGGCCGATGAACTCTTTCTTCTTCGAAAGCAGCTTGCCCATGCCCAGATCATGCGCGCTGGTCTGGCCGTTCAGCTCCGGCCCGGCCGGGTGGCCTTTTTCGATGCGCATGATGCCCAGCGCCTCGGTGCCGTAGGGGGCGATGCCGAATTCCTCGCCCGCCTGCATCAGCGCCCTGGCCAGCGCATCGGCCTGGCGGGAGGGCACCGCAAGCTCATATGCGCGCTCGCCGGAGAAGGAGATGCGGAACAGCCGCGCCGGCACGCCCCCGCACACCGTGAGCTCCATGCAGGCCATGTAGGGAAAGGCCTCGTCCGAAAGATCGAAGGGCGCATCGACGATCTTCGCCAGTGTCGCGGCGGATTTCGGACCCGCCACGGCGATCTGTCCCCATTGGTCGGTGACCGAGATCAGCGAGACATCCAGCTCCTTCCAGATCACCTGGGCGCAGAATTCCAGATGCTGCATCACCCGCGCCGCGTTGGCGGTGGTGGTGGTCATCACGAAATGCGTCTCGCCGAGGCGCGCGGTGGTGCCGTCATCCATCACGAACCCATCTTCGCGCAGCATCAGCCCGTAGCGTACCTTGCCGATGGGCAGAGTGGCCCAGCTATTGGTATAGACGCGCTCCAGGAAAATCGCGGCGTCCGGGCCTTGAATGTCGATTTTGCCGAGTGTGGTGACATCGCAGATGCCAACAGCGTTGCGCACCGCGTTCACCTCGCGCTGCGCGGCTTCCAGCCAATCCTCGCCGGGTTTGGGGAAATATTGCGCGCGCAGCCAAAGGCCGGTTTCCACAAAGGCCGCCCCCAGCCCGGCCGCCCATTCATGGGTGGGGGTAAGGCGGGTCGGCTTGAACTCCTTGCCAGTATGCGCCCCGGCCAGCGCGCCGATGGCAACCGGCACGTAAGGCGGGCGAAAGCGCGTGGTGCCGGTCTCGCCAATGCCCTTGCCCAGCGTCTGCGCCAACACGCCGATGGCATTCACATTGCTGGTCTTGCCCTGGTCGGTCGCCATGCCCAAAGTGGTGTAGCGCTTGAGATGCTCGACGGCGGCGAAGCCTTCCTGCTCGGCCAGCTTCACATCCTTCACCGTCACGTCGTTCTGCAGATCCAGGAAGGATTTGCCCGGGAAGAAGCCAGAGTGAAACACCGGCTGGATATTGGCATTCAGCCCCTGCCCCGCCGCCTTGCCGACGACGCTCATGCAAGGCGGCAGGCTGCCCGGCACGAAAGCGGCGATCGCCCCATCCCACACCGGCTTGCCGTCGAAATGCGAGGTCAGCGCCAGATTGGGGTTGAAGCCGCCGGAGACGGCGATGATGTCGCAAGGCAGCGCCAGATCCCCACCTTTGGCGAGACGGATTTTGGCACCGGACACACCCTGCCAGCCGGTGGCGCGGATGATCGCCGCCCCGGCATAGACCGGCGCATTGGCGGCACGGGCGGCTTCATGCACGACATCGGAGCTGGCAGGGCGCGCATCCACCACGCCGGCGATGTTCACCCCGGCCTGATGCAGCACCGGGATCAGCCCGGCCGCGTCATCATTATTGAGATAGAGCAGGATGTTGCGGCCCGGGGCGACGCCATAGCGGGTGACGTAATCCCCCACCGCGCGGCTCAGCATCACGCCGGGCAGATCATTATGGCCAAAGGCGATCGGCCGCTCCAGCGCGCCGGTGGCCAGCACGCTGCGCCCGGCGACGATGCGCACCAGGCGCTGGCGCGGGGCGTTGGAGGATGGCAGATGGTCGGTGAGGCGCTGCAAGGCGGCATAGGTGCCGCCATCATAAACCCCAAACACCGTGGTGCGGGCGAGGAATTCCACGCCGGACGGCAGATCAATCGGTACTAGCGGGGCGTTTTCATCGCATAGGATCACGCGCTGGCCGGTGGCGGCGGCCTGCGTGGCGGCGGCAATTCCCTCCGCCCCGGCACCGATCACCAGCACATCGCAAAATTCCGTGGTCTTTTCGTAAATATCCGGGTCCGGCAGGCCGGCATTGCGGCCCAGCCCCGCCGCGCGGCGGATCATCGGCTCGTAGAGTTTCTCCCAAAAACTCGCCGGCCACATGAAGGTCTTGTAGTAGAACCCGGCCGAGAGGAAGGGCGAGAGCAGATTGTTCACCGCCAGCGGATCATATTTCAGCGAGGGGCCGCGATTCTGGCTGGCGGCTTCCAGCCCTTCGAAAATCTCCGCCATGGTGGCGCGGGTGTTGGGCTCGCGCCAGGCGCCGGCGCGCAGCTCCACCAGCGCGTTCGGCTCCTCGGAGCCCGAAGCGAACACGCCGCGCGGGCGGTGATATTTGAAGGACCGGCCAACGAGCTTCACGCCCGACGCCAGCAGCGCCGAGGCCAGCGTATCACCGGCAAACCCGGTATAGGCTTTGCCATCGAAGCGGAACTTCACGGGGCTGGCGCGATCCACCAGCCCGCCTTGCGCCAATCTAAAGCCGGTCATGGCAGGCGCATCGAGAGGATTTCATGGGTTGAGACATCGCGTTCCACGATTAGCCAGGCATGGCACCCGGCGCTGTGATACCAATATTCCTTGCGCGGGCCTTTGAGATTATCGCGCAGATAGATGTAGTCCGCCCATTCCGGCGTCGGCGTGGCGCCGCCATCGGTCGGTCGGGTGCGTTCGGCGTCCTGGGTGTAGGTGAATTCCTCCAGGCCACGATTGCCGCAATGCGGGCAGGTGATGCGCATTAATGCAGATTCGGCTGCGCGCCGACTCCCTTTTCGTCGATCAATTTGCCCTCGGCGAAGCGCGCCAGCCGGTAGGCGCCAGCGACCTCATGCGGCGCCCCGCGCGCGATCAGATGCGCGAAGCAGAAGCCCGAGGCCGGTGTCGCCTTGAAGCCGCCATAACACCAGCCGGCATTGATGAAGAGATTCTCCACCGGGGTTTTATCGATGATCGGTGAGCCATCCATGCTCATATCCATCAGCCCGCCCCAGCTGCGCAAAAGCCGCGCGCGGCCGATCATCGGCATCAGCGCCATGCCGCCCTCGCACACATCCTCGATCACCGGCAGATTGCCGCGCTGGGCGTAGGAATTATAGCCGTCAACATCCCCGCCAAACACCAAACCACCTTTGTCTGACTGGGAAATATAGAAATGCCCGGCGCCGAAGGTGATCACCGTATCGATCAACGGCTTCAGCCCCTCGCTCACGAACGCCTGCAAGGCGTGGCTCTCGATCGGCAGACGCAGCCCCGCCTTCGCCGCCAGCAGCGAGGAAGCACCCGCCACCGCCATGCCGATCTTGCCCGCCCGGATGCTGCCACGCGTCGTCTCGACTCCGACAGCCTTGCCATATTCCTGCAAAATGCCGAGAACTTCGCAATTCTCGATAATGTCCACGCCGCGCTGGTCAGCGCCACGCGCATAGCCCCAGGCCACCGCATCATGGCGCGCCGTGCCGGCCCGGCGCTGCACCAGCGCCCCTTGCACCGGAAACCGCGCATTGTCGTAATTCAGGTAGGGCAGCTCGCGGCGCAGCTGCGCCCGGTCCAGAAGCTGCGCATCCGCGCCATGCAGCAGCATGGAATTGCCGCGCCGCGCATAGGCATCGCGCTGCGCGTCGGAATGGTAGAGATTATAGATGCCGCGCTGGCTGACCATCGCGTTATAGTTGAAATCCTGCTCCAGCCCTTCCCAGAGCTTCATCGAGAATTCGTAGAAGGGCTCATTGCCCGGCAGCATGTAGTTGGAGCGGATGATGGTGGTGTTGCGGCCAATATTGCCGCCGCCCAGCCAGCCTTTCTCCAGCAGCGCGATCCGCCCGACCTCCGGGTGGTTCTTCGCCAGATAATAGGCCGTGGCCAGCCCGCCGCCGCCGCCGCCAATGACGATGACATCATAGGACGGCGCCGGCGCGGCCTTGCGCCAAGCTGGTTTCCAGCCGGTATGGCCACGCAGCGCCTGGGTGAGGACAGAGAAAGCGGAGTATCTCATCGGGGCAAATAAATTTCCTGCCAGTTAAACAGAGTGATGCACAAGAATTATTTTGCTGTCAAACCCTGATGACGCGGATCAGATCTCCAAAATTCCCGGCTCATAGGACGCCACCGCCTCCGGCTCCTCCTTGGCATAGCCGCGCGGCGCGGAGACCACCCAGAAACCGTGGCTGAAGGTCTCGTGCCGATGATGGGTATGGCCATGCACCCAGAAGCCCGGGCTGTAGGGGGCGAATTCCGCCAGCAGATCGGACCCATAGGCCGGGCCGATCGCCCCGCCCCGCCGGCCAAGGAACGCCGCCCCGGGCGCGTGGTGGGTGACGATCATCCGCACCGTCTGCGGATCATCCTTCTGCAGCCGCGCCAGCTGGGTATGCAGCCAGGCGCGGGCGGCGAAATGCAGCTCCATCGTCTGTTTCGGCCGCAGGCGTTTGCTGCCGGCATTGATCAGCCGGTAATCATTCATCCGCTCGCCGGCATGGGCGCTGGAGAGGGCGGGGTCGTGATTGAGATTGAAATCCGTCCAGAGCGTGCTGCCCAGCACATGCAGGCGCTGGTCCTGTTTCTCGAAGGTAAACAGCGCATTGTCCAGCAGCCGCACCCGCCCCTGCGTGGCCGCCGCGGCCTTGGCCATCTGCGCGCCCAGCGGCTCCAGATTATGGAAGTAATATTCGTGATTGCCGGCCACCAGCACCACCGGCACCTCAAACCGCTTGGCCAGGCTGTCGGCATAGGCGACGCTGAGCAGACCGTTATGAATGTCGCCCGCCAGTACGATCAGATCCGGCGCCGGCACGTCCTTCAGCGCCGGGCGGGCCTGCAGAGCCGGGCGGCGCAGCATCACGTCCAGCAGATGCCGGCGATGCTCCATCTCCAGATGCAGATCGCTCATATACAGCACCCGGATCATGTCAGCGTCCGCACCAGCAGGACGGCACTGAGCAGGGCGAAAAACAAAGTCAGCCCCTGCCAGAGATGCAAGGAGCTGAAGGCGAAGCGGCGCAAGCGCGGGGGCTCGTCGCGCCCTTCGGCCAGGCCCAGCTGCAGCAGCTGCGCCAGCGCCCCGGCATCGGCCAGCCGGTCCTCCGGGCGCACCGCCAGCCCTTGCGCCAGCGCCTCGCCCAGCCAGGAGGGCAGATCCGGGCGCAAACGCTGCAGCGGGCGCTTCTCATGCTGGCCATAGGGAAAGGCACCGCCGGCGAACATGCGGTAAAGGGTCACCGCCAGGGCGTAGAGTTCCGTGCGCGGATTGGCCTGGGTGCCTTTCAGCAGCTCCGGCGCCATGTAGCGGATGGTGCCGCCCGGCCGGGCGGCGTTGGCGGCGTCGATCCCCGGCAGATAAGCGAGGCCGAGATCCAGCAGCTTCACCTCCCCGGTTTCCAGCAGCATCACATTCTCGGGCTTGAGATCGCGATGCACCACGTCGATCGCCGCCAGATCCTGCACCGCCTCGCAGAGCCGGAAGGCAATGCCCATCCCCTCGGGCAGGCTCATCAAGGGGGCGCGATTCAGGCGCTTTTCCAGCGTTTCGCCGTGATAGAGTGGCATCACCAGATAGAGCGCGCTGCGCCGGCTGGCCGGTATGTCGATATATTGCACCACGCTCGGGCTGCGCACGGCGGTGCCGATCCAGGCCTCGCGCATGAAGCCGGCGGCGAAAACCTCGTCCTGCAACATCGAGGGCAGCGGCAGTTTCAGCGCCACATCCTGGCCGGAGAGCGTATCGCGCGCCGCCACCAGCATGGTGTAGCGGCCACGAAACAAAGTCTCGCCGATGGCAAAGCCGTCCCAGTTATCGCCTGGGCGCGGGGCGGGGCGGATGGGCAGTTGCGCCAGGGCGGCGCGGGCGGCCTCGTCCTGCCCGGCGGCCGGCACGGCATGAACCCGCAGCGCCATCACCGCCTTGTCGTGAGCCGGCAGATGCGCCAGCGCCGCCAGCGCCGCCTCGGCCAGAGCTTCGGGCTTGTGCTGGGCCAGCGGCGCCAGCGCGGCATAGACGCCCTCCAGCGCCGCCAGCCCGGCGATGAGCAGATAGGCATCGCCCGGCTGCGCCTCCTCCTCCGCCAGATCCAGCGCCAGCTCCGCTTCCAGCCCCAGCGCCCGGGTGGGCATGAAGGGCGCGGCCTCGGGCGGGCGGATATGGGGATGCAACAGCGGGCTCAGCACCTGGCCGCGCAGCCGGTAGATCTGGCAGGCGCCGAGCTGGGCGACGAAAATCCTTGCATCCTGCAGCAGCAAGGCCGAGAGCGAAACCGGGGTAAGCCCGCTCTCCCCCTGCAACTGCCCCGCCAGCCAGCGATTGACCGCGGCCAGCGCGCCGGAGGCCGCCTTGCGCGGGGAAAAGGTGCGCTTGGCGCCGAAATAGCCTTCCGCGAAGCTGGCCACGGCGGTCTGCACCGCATCGCGCCCGCCGCTGGGTTTGGCCCGCTTATCCGCATGGGCGCGGGCGATCACCGCCAGCGCCCCGCGCCCCGGCACGCCGAAAGCCGCGCCCTCATACAGCGCATAGAAATTCCGCGACGACGCCCCTGCCCCTTGCAGGCTGGCGGCAAATTCCGTGCCCAGCGACCAGCCAGAGGCTGGCGGCGGTTCAGCCATGCCGGCTGGCCGCCGGCACCCACAGCGTATCCGCCCCGCCAATGCCATTGGCGGCGCGCGCCAGCACGAACAGCAGGTCCGACAGCCGGTTGAGATAAGCCAGCACCAGCCGGTTCACCGGTTCATCCGGGATCTCCAGCAGCGCCACCACCGCGCGCTCCGCCCGGCGGGCGACGGTACGGGCGAAATGCAGCCGCGCCGCGCCGGCGCTGCCGGCGGGCAGAATGAAGGAGGTCAGCGGCGCCAGCTCCGCGGTGACGGCGTCGATCCGCGCCTCCAGCCAGGCGACCTGCGCGGGCACGATGCGCAGCGCCGCCCCCGGCGCTTCATCCTCGCGGATCGGCGTGCACAGATCGGCGCCGAGATCGAACAGATCATTCTGGATGCGCGCCAGGATCGCATCGATCGGCCCCGCCCCCTCCAGCCGGGCCAGGCCGATGGCGGCATTGGCCTCGTCCACCTCCCCCAGTGCGGCGATCCGCGCCGAGGATTTCGCCACCCGGGCGCCATTGCCGAGCGAGGTCTCGCCCTGATCCCCGCCTCTTGTATAAATCTTGTCCAGCTTCACCATGGCCGGACTGCACCATGCCGCGCGCCTGACTTCAAGGGCCCGAATCGGCCGAAAAATCTGGGATAAAGCGTAGGCGCCGCAAAATAATGGATAAAATTTAATACATTACGCGTAGAGAATATTATGGTTTTGGAAATACTATAAAAATAGTCCCTTATCGATTTGTTCATAAATTTTTTGCCGAATCTATTTTTTGCGTCAAACCTCCCGACACTCCCCAGCGCATTTAAAGGGTTTGGGACATGCTCCTCCGGGCTGTCTCCAAATTTTAGGCATTTTTCAATAGCCTACCTCACATATTCGTGTGCGGGAAATGTCCGCGAAATCGCTGCTGACGGATTTTCCTCAGCACGCTAACCTTCAAGAGATGATAGGGCCACTGCTCATCGCGACGAAATCTTTCGTCATGGAAGCAATCCTCTTTCTGCAGCGTGTGAGGGATTCTACCTTGTCTAACACCGTTACGGTCTCCGGTAACTCGACCAGCACCTTCAATGGGCAGAGCCTTAACGTGGTCTCGGGCAATCCCACCATTTATGGCAGCTCGAACTCGGTCGTCAGTTCGGCAAATGGTGTCGGCATCTATCTCGCCGACAATCAAAATGCCGTGACCCTGTTCGGCGCGCATGACACGCTCTCCGCCGGGCTGTATCAGTCAGGCGGCTCCAACGGCGACAGCCTGCTGCTGGTTGGCAACAACAACACCATCATGGATGGTGGCTTCGGCAATGGCGGCGTCACCATCAATGGCAGCTACAATAATTTCGTCTCGCAGCAACGCATCGAAACGACCAACGTTCTCGTGAACGGCTCGAACGATACCGTTTCGGCGATGTATGTGTCCGGCAATTTCGTCATCAATGGCGATAATGCCCTTATCATCGCGAATAATGGCAATTTCACCATCAACGGCGCCAACGATACCGTGCGGGTCGCCAATGCCACCAGCATCATCGTTGCCGGCAGCAACGATACCGTGATCGACCAGGCGCAGGTAGGCTCGTCCCTCCCGATCAATCTCATCTCCGGCGCCGCTGCCGCCGCGTCCGATACCACCGCCGGCTCCGCCATCACCGTCACCGGCGCGAATGACAGCGTGACGGCGCTGAACAACAACAACAGCATTACCGCCACCGGCGACAGCGTCAGCGTCTCGCTGCAGAGCTACGGCAACAGCGCCACCGTTTCGGGAAACAGCAGCAACGTCACCGCGCAGACCTCTTCGGAGAGCATCAGCATCTCCGGCGCCAACAGCACCGTCAGCACCGCCGTGCCGATCACCGCGAGCAGCGGCTCCACCAGTATTGCCGCCACCACCGTATCGATCGCCAGCAGCGTCGCCGCCTCCACGACCTATAATAACGGCTCGTCGAGTATCGTTGACACCACGCCGGGCTCCGGCGCCAGCACCGTCAATGTCACCAGCGGCAGCGGCAGCGTCGTCGCGACCGCCGGCGGCACCTATAATGACAGCGTTGGCGGCAATGCCTATACAATCGGTGGAGGAACACTGGTTAACCTCACCGCCGGCGGCGACACGATCCGGGTCACGGATGGCGAGCAGATCACCCGGGACACGCTGGCGGGCACGGCCTCGGTGGCCAACACCGTGATTCTCGGCTCGGCCGTGAATATCGACCTGACCGCCAACGGCACCATCGGGCGCTATGATGTCGTCAGCGTCACCGGCAGTGGCAGCTCCGGCATGCTCTATGGCAATATGAACGACACGCTCTATGCCGGCGGCAGCAACAATCTTTTCGCGGTCACCGCCGATGCCAGCGTCACCGGCAATGGCGGTAGCCTGCTGGTGGCGACGGGCAACAATACATTGTCAGTCTGGACCGGCAGCAACACCATCGAAGCCTCGGGTGGCGCGAGCCTCTATGTCACCTCCAGCGACAACACGATCAGCGGCAGCGCGATGAATCTTGCCCTGCAGGGCGGCGGCAATAGCGTCAACCTCACCGGCAACGCCACCGTCTCGGATGCCAACCCCTGGGCTTATGGCATCGCCAGCGGCGCCGAAACCGTGCAAAACCAGTTCACCGTGCAGAGCGGGCAGTTCAATCTGGGCGGCCAGGACCAGCTGCTGCAGACCGGCGGCAGCGCCGCCGTCACCCTCGCCGGCGGCGGCAATGCCACGCTGAGCGGCAGCCAGGACAGCATCACCGCCACGGACCAGGCCTATGGCGGCAACAATATCGTGCTGACCGGCGCCAATGACAGCGTCAGCCTGATCAATGTCGCGGGCAGCGCCGCCACCGTCTCCGCCGCCCTCGGCGCCTTCGTGAAGGCCAGCGACGATACCGGCAGCAAGATCGGCGCGGTTAATGATAACAGCAATGAATCGCTGGTCTTCATCGGTGGCAGCGGCTCGTCCAGCACCGTGCTGGCGGCCGGCAGCAACACCGCCGTCACCCTGTTCGGCGGCCAGAGCAACCACAACATCGTCTCCGGTGGCAATGCGGGGAATAACAGCCTGAATGGCGGCGGCGGCACGGGCGATCTGTTCAGCGCCGGCGGCAATAACGACGTGCTGATCGGCGGCGGCGGCGGCTATAACACGCTGGTCTCGGCGGCGGGCAATGAAACCCTGACCGGGGCGGGGCTCGGCAATGATCTGTTCTCCATCACCGGCGGCGGCGGCACCGATCTCATCGGCAATTTCAGCGGCCAGATGGTGCTGGGTGCGGGCCTCTCGGTCAGCAGCGAGACGGTCTCCGGCGGTTCGATGAACCTGGTCCTGAATGACGGCACGCATCTGATCCTCTCCGGGATCGGCGCGATCCATCAGAGCGGCAGCGTCATCACCGCCGCTTAAGGATC
>NZ_JH976207.1:380857-382703 GCF_000306035.1 Acidocella sp. MX-AZ02 | reverse complement strand
AAAAGTTTTTTGGTGCCGCTTTTTTTCAAAAAAGCGGCGAAAACGTCTGGGGTGGTGGCAGAGACGTTGCCACCACCCCAAACGTTTGTGGGAACTTTTTGGAAAAAGTTCCCACACCCTCAAAAACTTTTGCTCATTTTTAGGCTTTTACGCGTCAGCCGCCGCGATAGCTGGGGGTGGGATTGGCGGCGCAGAGGCGCTGCCAGTTTTCCAGGATCAGCCGGATCTTGGCGAAGACGATGCCGACATCCGCAAATTCCCGCCGCAGCCGCGCCCCCGGCGCCAGGCTGCGATGCGAGGGCTCGCCCGAGATCAGCCGCGCCCCGGCGGAGACGCGCAGCGCCCCCATCTGCCCCGCCCCTTCAGGCTGCGCCAGCGGCACTGGCTGGCCGATATGGCAGATCCTTGCCGCGACTTCTCCCGCCTGCGGCAACACGCCGGAGAGATCCGTGTTCAGCCAGACATAGACCTGCCGGGCCTCGGCCGGGGTCAAACAGCGCCCGGGGGCGTGCGGGGCGGGCAGCGAGAAGGTGAAGATGCTGGGCAGGCGCTCCCAGGGCTCGTCCGCCGCGGTGCGGGCAATCGGCGGGGCGGGCAGCAGCGCCAGGCCGGGTGTGGCGTCGATGCCCTGGCGCACCGCCGCGCCGAACGCCTCTATAATGTCAGCGCGACGCTTCGGAGCAACACGCAACAGCGCCCGCATCTCCGCCAATGCCGCGTGCCAGCGCAGCGCCAGCCCGTAATTGCCGCCCGCCGGCAAGCCCTGCGCGGCAAAGGCGCCGGGCGGGAATTCACCCTGGTTGAAATAGGCGGCCAGCCCGGCTGGCAGCCGCGCCGTGCCCAGCCGTGCCGCCACCGAAGCCGGCAGCAACGCCGCCCCGGCGAAAGGCGGGCCGGTGAAGAATTTCGAGCCGGTGACCAGCACCACCGCCTCCAGCGCCAGATAGGCGCGCACCGAAGACGGGGAGAGCCGCGCCTGGCAGGCATCGACGACAATATCGAACCCCGCCCCGTACCGCGCCCGCAGATCCGCCAGGAAAGCCGGCGATGGCGCCAGCAGGCCGGTCTTGGACAGGTCCAGCCCGTGCAGGATCACGCGCCGCCCTTGCGCCAGCGCGGCGTCCAGCACGGCCTCGATTTCAGCTTCGACCTCGCTCTGCGGGCGCACCGCGCCGGAGGCGCTGCGCAGCGCGATATTGGCCAGGGCGGTATCGGGGCGAAAACCTTCGATCGGCGCCTCGAAGGTGACATCATGGCCCAAGGCGGTGTCCACGGCGAAATGCTGGCCCCGCGCCGCCATCGGCACGCCGCGCCCGGTTTCCTCCGGGGCGATCAGGATGTTGAGGATCGGCTGGCCGGTGCCGGCGAGATGGGTCAAGGCGAGGGCCAGCAGCTCGGTATCGGTGCCCGAGGCGGCGAGCACGATCTCCTCGCCAGGGCGCAGCCCATAAGCCCGCCCCAGCCCGCGCCGGACCGCGCCGATGCAGCTGGCCAGGGCCCGCTGCGGCGCCATGCCGCGCAGCAGCGCCGCGCTCACCTGCAGCCGCGCCTTGTCCGCCGCGATATAGCCGCGCTCGGAGGAAGAGGAGGCGGTGGAGGACGCAAAGGTGATCGCCCAGGGGCGCGGCCGGTGGCTGCAGCCATAGCCGTTGAGGGCGGTTTTCGGGTCGCGCGCCAGGCGGATATCGCCGCCGGTCTCCATCAGCGCATCGGCGGTGCCGAGCCAGGACCAGAGCCCGTGCAGCCGCCCGGCCTCTTCGGCGGAGAGATCGAAAAGCTCGGCCAGGCGCGTCGGGCCGGGGGAAATGTCGCTGGCCATCGGCGCCAGCCAGCCGGGCAGCAGCGC
>NZ_JH976207.1:358106-380757 GCF_000306035.1 Acidocella sp. MX-AZ02 | reverse complement strand
GCCAGCGGCAGCAGCGCCGGATGGGCCACGGAAAAGGCCGGAAGCGAGGTGGGCAAAGCGGCGAATTCGGCTGTGCTGAACGCTCCGGGGCGGCGCGCGGGGGCCGGCAAGGTCGCGAGGGTCATATCGTCTCCGCCAGTAAACGCCACTGGCCATAGCGCACCTGCACCCGCGCCGCCAAGTTTCGAGCAAAAATCGGCGCCAGCCGGACCATTTCGGCCCCAAGACCATTGTGCCACGGAATGGCGCATGACAGGATGAGGTGGCTTGTTTCCCAGGCCGCCGGGGCAGTCCGGCCCCGCAACCGGTTCAGGAGCGCCCGCCAAAAAAGGCGGCGAGACGCGATGAAGAAGATCGAAGCCATCATCAAACCCTTCAAGCTCGATGAGGTGAAGGATTCGCTGGGCGAAGTGGGGCTGCAAGGCATCACCGTCACCGAGGCGAAGGGCTATGGGCGCCAGAAGGGCCATTCCGAGACCTATCGCGGCGCCGAGTATGTCGTTGATTTTCTTCCGAAAGTGAAAATCGAGATCGTCTGCGACGACGATCTGGTCGAGCGCGCGGTGGAGGCGATCATGAACGCGGCGCGCACCGGGAGGATCGGCGACGGCAAGATCTTCGTCTCCGAGATCGAGGAGGCGATCCGCATCCGCACCAACGACAAGGGCAGCGCGGCGCTGTAAGGAAGGGCTGGCCGGAGGAGTTTTTTGCTTTTCCGGCCCCTGCTTTGTCAAAATAGAGGTTAACATTTTCCGCCGGAGCGTCTAAGGACGGGTCCGATTTTTTGTGCGGAGCAAGAGACCTTGGCGACGATGTATACCGAGACGGTGAAAACCGTCCGGCACTGGACGGACCGGCTGTTCAGCTTCACGACGACGCGCAATCCGGGCCTGCGCTTTCTCAATGGACAATTCGTGATGATCGGCCTGCCCATCAATGGGCGGCCGCTGCTGCGCGCTTATTCGCTGTGCAGCGCCAATCATGAGGACCAGCTGGAGTTTTTCTCCATCAAGGTGCCGAACGGCCCGCTGACCCAGCATCTGCAGAAGCTGCAGCCGGGCGATGAGATCATCGTCGGCGGCAAGCCCACCGGCACGCTGGTGCAGGACAGCCTGACCCCGGGCAAGTATCTCACCATGCTCGCCACCGGCACCGGGCTGGCGCCGTTCGTCTCGGTGATCAAGGATCCCGAGGCCTATGACCGTTATGAGAAGCTGGTGCTGGTGCATGGCTGCCGCGAGGTGGCGGAGCTGGCCTATGGCGAGAAGGTCGTCGCGGATCTGCTGGAGGACGAGTTCTTCGGCGAGCTGGCGCGCGAAAAGCTGCTTTATTACCCGACCGTGACCCGCGAGCCCTTCCGCAACCAGGGCCGCATCACCGACCTGCTGGAGCAGGGCAAGCTGGAGGCGGATCTCGGCCTGCCGGCGTTCAACAAGGAAGATTACCGGGTGATGCTGTGCGGCAGCCCGGAGATGCTGGCGCAGCTGCAGGCGATGATGGAGGCCCGCGGCTTTGCGGAGGGCAGCCATTCGGTGCCGGGCCAGTATGTGATCGAGAAGGCGTTCGTGGAGAAATAACCTCCGCGCTGCTGAAACACCCCGCCCGGGTACAGCCCAGGCGGGGTTTTTGTTGGAAAAATTGCAAAAGTTTTTTGGTGCCGCTTTTTTCAAAAAAAGCGGCGAAAGACGCCCGGGCCTATGCACCGCCGGCGCCCCCCAGAATGCTCAGCTACAAATCCCGTCCTTCATCCCGAGCTGGGTGCAGAAAGCCAGATGCGACGCCGGATCATAGAGCACGATGGCGATCCGCCGCCCCGCCCCTTCCACCACGCTCGGCTCGCCCAGCGTCTTGGTCTTGGCAAAGAATTCTTTCGCGGTGCCAGTATTCTGCCCGGCATGACCATAGACCACCCAGACCCGCTTGCCCGAAGCCACCGCCTGCTGGGCCTGGGCAAGGTCGCCGCCGGCATGGGCCAGCACCGTCGCCCTCGCGTCGGCCGGCAGATAATGCTGCAGGATCGGCAACGCCCCGTCATCGGAGAGATAGAGCATATCTCCTGGGGCTACGTCATTGGCCAGAATCTGCGCGGCCACGTCCCAGCGCGGCTTGGTCTCTGCGGCGTAGTAAGGCAGCGCGTTGACGAGTAGCAGCGCGCCCGCCCCCACCACCGCGGCCCAGGCCACGCCCGGCGCGCGCCGGTCCAGCAGCGCCGCGCCACCAATCCCGGCCAGGATCGCGAAAGGCGCCGCGCTCCAGAGCAGATAGCGCGGCAGGAAAATCGGGTGCTTCAGGGAAATCAGCACGAACAGCACCGGCAGGAACAGCAACGCCACCGCCAGCATCGCCATCACCGCCGGGCGGCGGCGCAGCTTCCAAGCGGCGACGCAGAGTGTGGCGAGCAGCGCCGCATCGATCAGCCAGATCACGCCCGGCGTCGCATCGCGGGAGATGAAGCGGAAGGAAACCCAATCCGCCACATGCATGAAATAGACGCTGCCCAGGCTGTACCAGAGGCGCGCCGCGTCCAGCGGCGGAATCCAGCCCAGCGCGTTGGTCACGCTCTCGGTCTGGAAATGCAGCATGACCAGATAGAATGGCGCGGTGAGGGCCAGGATGGCGGCATCCGCCAGGGCGAGATTGCGCAACAGCCCCCGCCGATGATCGCTGAACCCCAGCAGGCAAAGGAAGATCAGATTGGCGGCCAGCCACCAGGGCAGCGCATCACCCAGCACATCCAGCGCCGCGACGGTCCCCAGTACGAAGCAGAGCCAGCCCGCCTTGGCCTGGCGCCAGTTGCGGCTGGCCGCCGGCAGATCCAGCGTCAGCCGGGTGACGCCGTAGAGCGCCACCAGGATCAGCGTCATTTCCATGGTGTAGGAGCGCGCTTCCTGGGCGAAGGCCAGCGCCATCGGCGAGAAGCCCAGCACCAGGGCCGCCAGCACCCCAGCCAGCCGCCCGGCGATGCGCGCCGCGATCAGATAAACCAGCATCACCGCCGCCGCGCCGAAGAGGGCCGAGGGCAGGCGCAGCCAGAATTGCGGATCGCCGAAATGGGTCAGCGGCGCCAGCATCAGGAAGAAGCTCGGCATGTGATGATTCTGGAAGGAATTCACCATCAAGGCGCCCGGCTGCAGCGAGGCGCGTTGCAGGGTGAACATCTCATCCAGCCAGAAGGGCCGGCGCCCGAGATCGATCACCCGCGGCAGCAGCGCCAGCAGGAAGATCCCGGCCGGCCAGGCGAAGCGCGCGAGCGATGCCGCGCGGTTCGCCTGGCTGGAGCCGGTCTTGATCTCGGGTTTGACAGTAATGCTCACGCGCTGACCTGTGTTTGAGACTGTGACGGGGACGACGGCCCCTGCAATTGCGACTCAGGCGTCGGCTCGGGCCGCCAATCGCGGAAAAAGGCGCGACCAATGGCCCCTGCGAGCTCCTGCAGGTATATTTGTACGAGGTCCAAATAATCGTGCAGACCCGTGGCTAAAATATGGCTGAGCTTGACCTCCAACAAGAGCTCGCGCAGCATCTCCACCCGCTCCAGCGCCTCCGCCCCGCGTGACAGGCCGAAATGCCGGCGCAGATCATCGAGATGCGATTCAATCCGCCGCACGCAGAGCAGCGGCGAGCGCGGGTTGGAGGGATCACGCAGCAGGAACTGCACCACATCCTCCGGCGCGAATTGCGCCCGGGCCTGGCGCTTGAAGGCGTGATAGCCGGCGGCGGCGCGCAAAATCGCGTTCCATTGCGTCAGCTCCGCCACCCGCTTCTCCTCCCCGCCGCGCGGCAGCAGGGCGGTGAATTTGATGTCCAGCATGCGGGTGGTCTGGTCGGCCCGCTCGATATAGCGGCCCAGCTCGTAGAAATACCAACCCTGGTCCCGGTAGATGGTGCCCTGGGTGATGCCGGTATGGGCCTGCACCCCCTCCTTGATCCGGGTGCAGAGGCGCGAGAGCGCGTCCCCCTCCAGATCCTCCGGCGTGATCCGGCTGACAAAGCGGTGAAACACGTTGAGCTGCTTCCACATCTCCGTGCTCATCAGCGGCCGCAAGGTGCGGGCATTGGTGCGCGCATCCTCCAGGCTGGCGGGGATGGAGGTGCTGTTGCCTTTATCCAGCAGATAGAAGCGCTTCACATGCGTCGCATCCGCCGAGAAGCCGCGCTCCAGGAAATTCTTCTCATCGGCATTGATGCGGATGAGCCCGAACCAGGCCTCGGTCTCGAAGCCAGGGCTCTCGAAGCTCTGCGTCACATCGATCAGCCGCGCCATGTTCTCGACGCGCTCCAGATAGCGCGCCATCCAGAACAGCCCCTCGGCGTCGCGGGCGAGCAGCCCGGGGTCGCGCATATGGGTCATGGCGTGTCTCCCTTCGTGGGGTCGTCCTTGCTGAAATCCTCGGCCAGCACCCAGGTATCCTTGGAGCCGCCGCCCTGGCTCGAATTCACGATAAGCGACCCCCTTTTCATTGCGACTCGTGATAACCCGCCGGGCAGCACCCAGCTTTCCTTGCCGGTGACGATGAAGGGCCGCAGATCCAGATGGCGCGGGCCGATGCCCTCTTCCGCCAAAGTCGGGCCAACGGAGAGGCCGATCATCGGCTGGCTGATCCAGTTATCCGGGTCGGCCGAGATGGTCTCGCGCACTTTCTCCAGCTCCTCCTTTGAGGCGCGCGGGCCGATGGTGATGCCGTAGCCGCCGGATTCACCCACCGGCTTGGTCACCAGCTTGTCGAGATTCTCCAGCGTATATTTCAGCCCTTCCGGCTCACGGCAGATATGGGTCTCGACATTCTGGATCAGCGGCTCCTCATCCAGATAATATTTGATGATGCGCGGCATATAGGCATAGACCGCCTTGTCATCCGCCACCCCGGTGCCGACAGCATTGGCGATGGCGACATTGCCGGCCTTCCAGGCGCGGATCAGCCCGGGCACGCCCAGCATGGAATCCGGCCGGAACACTTCCGGGTCCAGGAAGTCGTCATTCAGCCGGCGATAGATCGTGTGCACCGGCTTCAGCCCGGAGATGGTGCGCATGAAGACGCGGTCATTCTCGACCGTCAGATCCGCCCCCACCACCAGCGGCACGCCCATCTCGCGGGCCAGGAACACATGCTCGAAATAGGCGGAGTTATAGATGCCCGGCGAGAGCAGCACCACCTGCGGGTCCGCATTGTCGCCCGGCGCCACCTCGGCCATCGCCGCGCGCAGGCGCCGCCCGTAATCATCCACCGGCTTCAGTTTGATGCCGGACATCAGGTCCGGGAAGGTGCGCAGCATCAGATGCCGGTTCTCGATGACATAGGAGACGCCCGACGGGGTGCGGGCATTATCCTCCAGCACCCGGAAATCCCCCGCCTCGTCGCGGATGATGTCGATGCCGCAGACATGCACATAGGTGCCGTGGGGGACCGGGAAATCCTTCATCTCCGGGCGGTAATTGGCGTTGCCATAGACCAGCTCGCCGGGGATGATGCCATCCTTCACCACATGGCCCTTGCCGTAGATATCGCCCAGGAACAGGTTCAGCGCCTTCACACGCTGGGCGCAGGCGCGCTCCAGCAGATCCCATTCAGGCGCGGTTAATACACGCGGGATACAATCAAAGGGCAGGATTCGGTCGATCGCCGTGGCGTCGGAATAGACCGTGAAGGTGACGCCGAGATCGATCAGATCGGTTTCGGCGGCGGAGGCGCGGGCGCGCAGCGCTTCCAGCCCGATGCCCTGCAGCCGCTCGGCCAGCCATCGCGGCACCGGGCCGGCATCGGCGCGCGGCGTCGTCAGTTCGCAAAAGAAACGGCCTGGATCATATTCGGGCCATAAATGCTGAAAAATGTCGCTCAAACCAAAGCCTCCGGCGCGCCTAGGCGGAAAAAATGATGATGGAAAAAGCGATGGGTCGTCAGAGTATCAGGTTCGGAGTGACAGGCCGGAAACAGCCCGTGCTTACGCGCGAAGAGCACCAACCGGGCAGAAGCCGCCCAGCAATTCAGCACGCATCACCTGAGATTTGGCGCCGATCCGTCATGGTACATTGTAAATCTGCCTTCAAAACATCCATGTCCGCAAGGTGCCTCCCTGGCTGCGGGATTTAGACTTCATGACAGTTATGCAAGCATCGGACCAAGCACGCCCCGCCGCCGCGCCGCGCCGTTTCCCACGGTGCGACCAGACTGACCGGGCTTGCAATCAGGGACAGGTAGGCACCCGTCCTACACTCTGTTAATCCTGTCGAAATGCAAATTTTGTCACCCTACGACGAAACACTGGACCGACAGGGACGGCTGAAAAGCCCCTGGTCGCCGGTTTTGTCGGCCGTGCGCGAAATGGGCATGATCGAGCTGGAGCGGCGCTGCGCGGCGCTGGGCCGGCAGGTGGGGCTGGCCGCGCCGGCGCTGCTGCCTGCCGCCCGGCCTTACGACCCGTTGCCGGCGCTGCTCACCGCCTCGGAATTCGCCTGGCTGGAAGAGGCGGTCAGCCAGCGCGCCGAGCTGCTCTCACAGGTGATGGAAGATCTCTACGGCCCGCAGAGCCTGATGCGTCTGGGCCGGCTGCCGCCGGCGCTGGTGCTGGCGGACCCGTTCTTTCTGCGCGCGCTGCATACTGGCGGGCCACTACCGGCACCGCGCCTGGGGCTGTATGCGGCGGATGTGATTCGCGGCACCGATGGGCGCTTCAAGCTGCTGCGCGACCATACCGGGACCATTCCCGGGCTTGGCCACGCGCTCACGCTGCGCCGCCTGGCGAATGGGGTGCTGCCTGAATTATTCCGGGCCGGGGCGCTGCGCTCGCTGCGGCCGGCGCGGGAGATTCTGGTGGATCAGCTGCAGCGCCGGGCCGAAGGCGGGCTGGTGGCGGTGCTCTCCGGCGGGGCGGCCGCCCCGGGGCTGCCGAATGGCGACGATGCGCTGCTGGCGCGCGCGCTGGGCGTGCTGATGATCGAGCCGGCCGATCTCGCCACCCGCAACGGCGCCTTGCATATGAAGACGCTGAGCGGGCTGCTGCATGTCGCCACGCTGATCCGCGGCGTGTCGGGGATCGATCTCGACCCGCTGGAGCAAGGCGGCCGGCCAGGGGCGGGCATTGCCGGCGCCTTCGGGGCGGTGCGGGCCGGGGTGCTGAACATGCTCAACGCCCCCGGCAGCAAGCTGCTGGAGTCGCAGGTGCTGCACCCTTATCTGCAGGAGCTGTTCGAGCCGCTGCTGGGGGCGCCGCACAAGATGCAGCAGGCCGAGCCGGAAGATGTGGCGCTGGCCTCGCAAGCGCCCTTTCTCGCCCCTGATGGCGTGCTGACCAAGGCGCCACTCTGTTTTCGCATCTTCTCCTGGCATGACGGGCTGCAGTGGCAGGTGCTGCCGGGCGGGCTGGGCCTGGCGATGGATGCGCAAGCCGGGCTGGGGCTGAAGGATCTCTGGGTGTTCGACGGCGAGGAATCGCGAATGATCTCCGGCGCGCCCCCGGCCGAGCCGCCGGAGAAGGTGAAATTCCTCGCCGCCGCGCATCTGCCCTCGCGGCTGGCGGATAATCTGTTCTGGCTCGGCCGCTCGGTGGAGCGGCTGGAGGCGGCGGCGCGGCTGCTGATGCTGGCCCTGCCCCGGCTGGAATCCGGCACCTCGCTGCCGCGTGACATGGCCGAGCGCGGGTTGATCTCGCGCTGTCTCGGCCAGGCCGGGCTGCTGCCGGCGGATGTGGCGGGCTCCGCCCTCTCCGGCCGGCTGCTGCGCCAGACGCTGGCGCGCCGCCGCCCGCTGGCCGGGCTGGTGAAGGAGGTGGCGCGGCTGGTGGATGCCTCCTCCGAGCGGCTTTCGCCCTCGATGCTCGCCACCGTGCGGCTGGCGCTGCAGCAGGCCAATGAGGCGCTGCCGAACGAGGAAGCGGCCTTGCCGGTGATGCTGAATTTCGCCGCCAGCTTCGCCGGCATCGCGGCGGAGAACATGTCCCGCGATGGTGGCTGGCTGTTCCTGGAAATGGGCCGCCGGCTGGAGCGCGCCGAGACGATGGCGGAGACGCTGGCGATTTTGCTGGACGGGCCGATCCCCCGGCTGGAGCCGGGGCTGGCGCTGGGCATCGAGCTCGCCGATTCGGTGCTGAGCTATGAGCTGCGCCATGCCGGCATCATCGCCCCCGGCCCGGTGCTGGCGATGCTGCTGGCCGATGGCTCCAACCCGCGCGCCCTGGCCTTCCAGTGCAACGCGCTGCGTGCCTGCCTGGAGCGGCTGGGGGCGGATGACGATGCCGAAACCTCAAGGCTGCTGCAGCATGAGCTGGCCGATCTGGCCGGCGGCGGCGCGGCGCTGAGCGCCACTTTGAGCGCCATGGCGGCGAAGCTGCGCACCCTGTCCGACCGCGTGCAGCGGCGCTTCTTCACGCTGCTGCCCGCGGCGCATACGCTTGAGGATGAAGAGATCTTGGAAGCGGCACAATAACTTGCCACACTCCGCCGCGATATGACCCTGTACCGCCTGAACCACGCCACCGCCTATGATTATGCCGAACCGGTGGTGATCGGCACGCATTTCATGCATTTGCTGCCGCGTTCGCGCCCCGGCCAGATCATCCGCGAGGCGCGGCTGGAGATCTCGCCGCTGCCGGACAACCGGCGCGATGAGATCGACCATTTCGGCAATTTTACCACCAGCGTCTCGCTGACCGGGGCGCATAAGCAGTTCAACGTGACGCTGAGTGCAACGATCGAGGTGGAGCAGCCCTTGCCGCCAGCGCACACGCCGCGCTGGGAGGCGATCGCCGCCTGGGCGCTGCATGAGGTGGAGGTGGCGGAGTTCTGCCTGCCGAGCGACCTCGCCAGACCGGTCGGGGAGATCGCGGATTATGCCGCGGTGAGCTTCCGGCCGGGGCGGGACATGCTCGAAGCCGTACTGGAGCTGAACCAGCGCATCTTCAATGAGATGACCTACAAGCCTGGGGTGACCAATAATTTCACCACGGCGCTGCAGATTTTACGCACCCGCACCGGGGTCTGCCAGGATTATGCGCATTTCATGCTGGCCTGCCTGCGCGCGCTGGGGCTGCCGGGGCGCTACGTGTCGGGCTATCTGCGCACGCTGCCGCCGCCGGGGCAGGAAAAGCGGCGCGGCGCGGATCAGAGCCATGCCTGGATCGGCGTCTGGCTCGGCCCGGAAATCGGCTGGGTGGATTTCGACCCGACCAACAATCTTCTGGTCAGCAATGAGCATGTGACTCTGGCCTGGGGCCGGGATTTCAACGATGTCTCGCCGCTGCGCGGGGTGATTCTGGGCGGTGGCCGGCATTCGCTGAGTGTCGGCGTGGATCTGGAGCCGGTACTGACCTAGCAGTTTGTTTATAAACAACTTTTTTGAAATTATAAAAATTTTTTGGTGCCGCTTTTTTTCAAAAAAGCGGCGAAAAACGTTTGGGGTGGTGGCAACGGCGTTGCCACCACCCCAACGTTTATGGGGACTTTTTGAAAAAAGTCCCCATACCCCCAAAAACTTTTTCTAATTTTACCAGCGGGCGTCAGGAATACTGCTCAAAAACCCCGCCAGCCCCGCCGCTGGCCGCGCATCAGCAGATAGCCGGCAAACCCCAGCACCAGCAGCACCGGGATCATCAGGAAGGCGGTCCAGACCACCACCGCGCCGACGCCAAGCGCCACCGCGAACGTCAGCAACCGCAGCGCGATCTGCGCCAGAGAGGGTTTAGACGGCTCGACGAAGTGCCCATCGGGCGTCATGTCGAGCACCGGGCCATTTTCTTTTGCCATATGACAGATCTAGGGCAGAGATGCGCCCTGTTCAACTGCGCGCCATGGCAAGGGGCCCTGCTTGCGGCTAAATGTCAGCCATGCAGGAAGATGATCTGTTCGGCCCGCCAGAGGCTGCCATGCCGGCCAATCCGGGCAGCCATCCCTTGGCGGAACGGCTGCGCCCGAAGGCGCTGGGCGATGTCGCGGGCCAGGCGCATTTGCTGGGGCCGGAGGGCAGCCTCACCGGCATGCTGGCGCGCGGCTCGCTGGCCTCGATCATCCTCTGGGGCCCGCCCGGCGTGGGCAAAACCACCATCGCCCGGCTGCTGGCGGATGCGGCGGGGCTGCAATTCCGGCAGATCTCGGCGGTGTTCTCCGGCGTCGCGGACCTCAAGAAAGTGTTCGAGGACGCCACCCGGCTGCACCGCGCCGGCCGCGCCACGCTGCTGTTCGTGGACGAGATCCACCGCTTCAACCGCGCCCAGCAGGATGCGTTTCTGCCGGTGGTGGAGGCCGGGACGATCACGCTGATCGGCGCCACCACGGAGAACCCCAGCTTCGCGCTGAATGGCGCGCTGCTCTCCCGCGCCCAAGTCTTCGTGCTGCGCCGGCTGGACGATGCGGCGATGGAGGAGCTGCTCAGCCGCGCCGAGGCGGAGATGAGCCAGCCTCTGCCCCTCACGCCAGGGGCGCGCGCCAGCCTGCGCGCCATGGCCGACGGCGATGGCCGCGCTTTGCTCAACATGGCCGAACAGCTTTTCGCTTTGCCCCCCGGCACAGCTCTGGATGAAACCGCCCTGGGCCAGCTGCTCTCCCGCCGCGCCGCCCTTTATGACCGCGACCGCGAGGAGCATTACAACCTCATCTCCGCCCTGCATAAATCCATGCGCGGCTCGGATGCGGATGCGGCCTTGTACTGGCTGGCGCGGATGTTCGCGGGCGGGGAAGACCCGCGCTATATCGCCCGGCGCGTCACCCGCTTCGCCGCCGAGGATATCGGCCTGGCCGACCCGCAGGCGCTGGTGCAGGCCCTCTCCGCCTGGGAGGCCTATGAGCGGCTGGGCTCGCCGGAGGGGGAGGTCTGCATCGCCCAGGCGGTGGTGTATCTGGCCACCGCGCCGAAATCCAACGCCGTTTATAAGGCCATCGGTGCCGCCAACCGCGCCGCCAAGGAAACCGGCAGTTTGATGCCGCCGATGAACATCCTCAACGCCCCCACCAAGCTGATGAAGAACCTGGGCTATGGCGAAGGCTACCAGTACGACCACGATACCGAGGAGGGTTTCTCCGGCGATAATTACTTCCCCGAAGGCATGGGGCGGCCGGATTTCTACCGGCCAGTGGAGCGCGGCTTTGAGCGCGAAATCGTCAAGCGCCTCGCTTATTGGCAGAAATTGCGCGAAGAGAGGCAATGACCACCGAGATACAAGTTCCCGAGGCCGGCGCCGAGATGCGGCTGGACCGTTTCCTGCGCCGCGAAGTGCCGGGCCTCACCCAGGGCGTGCTGCAAAAATTGCTGCGCACCGGCAAGATTCGCCGCAATGGCAGCCGCGCCGAGGCGAATGACCGCCTGGCCCTGGGCGATGTGCTGAGCCTGCCCGAGATCGCCCCGCCGACCGACGCGCCCAAGCCCCGCCAGATCGTCAAGATGGATGAAAACCGCACCAAGGAGCTGGAGCGGATGGTGATCTATCAGGATGATTCGGTGATTGTCCTGAACAAGCCGGCCGGGCTGCCGGTGCAGGGCGGCTCGGGCATCGCCGTGCATGTGGACGGGATGCTGGATGCGCTGCAGGGCGAGCATCCGGAGCGGCCCAAACTGGTGCACCGGCTGGACCGCGACACTTCCGGCGTGCTGGTCATCGCCCGCTCTGCCAAGGTGGCGGCGAAGCTCTCGGCGGCGTTTCGCGGCCGCGATGTCGAGAAAACCTACTGGGCGCTGCTGGTCGGGCTGCCGGATGCGCTGGAAGGGCGGATCGATCTGCCGCTGAAGCGCATCGATCTCGGCCAAACCTCCCGCGCCGAGCCAGCCTCGCGCAAGGATAAGGAGGCGCAGAAGGCGATCACCGATTATCGCATTCTGGACAAGGCCGGGCGCAAATTCTGCCTGGCGGAGCTGAGCCCGCATACCGGGCGGATGCACCAGCTGCGCGCCCATTGTTTGGCCCTGGGCACGCCGATTCTGGGCGATGAGGTTTATGGCAGCGCCTATCATGAGCATTTCGCCAACCAGCTGCATCTGCATGCGCGCCGGCTCAGCTTTCCGCACCCGGAAGGCGGCCTGCTGAGCATCGAGGCGGAGTTGCCCAAGCATATGGTGAACGGGCTGAATTATCTTGGCTTCCCGGCCCCGGACGCGGCCAAACCCCGGCGCAGCGGACGCGGCGCCGTCTAAACCCAGGCGCGGCGGGCGCGGCGCGGCCTAAGCCTTTCCTATAAATTACAGTCGGTTAACGGCCGAGGGGGTGGAAAACCCCGGGCTTTGCTGTCACATATCAAAGCATGCGCCGGTGGACACGCCCCCTTCTGTGCCTCTGCCTCGTCCTCGGCGGCAATGCCGCCGAGGGGGCCGATCCGGTGAATTACAATGTCAGCTTTGCCCCGTCCGGCGATGGCGGGCTGGACGGGCTGATGAAGCAGACCTCCTCGCTGGTCTCGTTGCAGAAGAAGCTCCCCCCTGCCCCGTTCGCGCTGATCGGCCGGGCGCGCACGGATGAGACGCATTTCATCACCGTGCTGCATGCGCTGGGCTATGATGCCGGCACGGCAAAGATCACCATCGACGGCATGTCCCTCAATGATCCGGCGTTGCTCGATCATCTCACCCGCCTGCCCCAGGGCAGCCAGGCCAAGGTCGCCATCTCCACCCAGAAAGGCGCGCTGTTCAGCCTCGGCCAGGTGAACATCACCGGGCTGCCAGCGGGCTTCAAGCCGCACCCCGGCATCCGCACCGGCCAGCCCGCCACCGCCGCGCCGATTCTCGCCGTGCCGGCCAAGCTCACCACCGATCTGCAAAATGCCGGCTATGCCTTCGCCATAGTGGCGCCCCCTTACGCGGTGGCGAATGAGGCAACGCATACGCTGAATGTGAGCTATAGCGTCACCCCTGGCCCGCGCGTGGATATCGGCGCGGTCAGCTTCTCCGGCCTCACCCGCACCGATCCGGCCTTCCTCGCCCGCCATATCAGGCTGCGCCAGGGCCAGCCATATTCCGACAAGGCGGTGCAGCAGGCCCGCGATTCGCTGCTGGGGCTGGGGGTATTCTCCTCCGTGACCGCGGTGCCGGCGACACAGGCGGTCTCCGGCCAGGTGCCGATCAGCTTTCATGTCACCGAGCAGAAGCTGCACGCGGTCACGCTCTCCGGCGCCTATGCGACGGATCTGGGTGTCTCCATCGGCACCAGCTGGGAGAATCGCAATCTCTTCGGCCATGCCGAGACACTGACCCTCTCGGTCGCCGCTAACGGGCTGGGGGGCACGGGCACGACCGCACCTGGCTATGACATCAAAGGCGTGTTCACCAAGCCGGATTATTATGTGCGCGGCCAGACGCTGACTCTCTCCGCCGAGGGGCTGCAGCAATCCCTCACCGCCTATCGGCGCACCGGCATCATCATCGGCGGCTCGCTCTCCCGCCCCATCACCGCCCATACCGCCATCACCTACGGCCCCAGCTTCACCACCGAGCGGGTGGACCAGGAAGGGGTGGCGCGCAGCTATGTGCTGGCGCAATTCCCGATCAATTTCACCTGGGACACCAGCAACTCGCTGCTGGAGCCCACGCGCGGCCATAAGCTCTCCCTCACCATCACCCCGACCATGCCGGTGGTCGGCACCCCGCATGATCCGTTCGTGATCCTGCAAGGCACCGGCTCGGTTTATTTCCCGGTCGAGCGCAAAGCCTGGGGCGTGGTGGCGCTGCATGGGGTGCTGGGCAGCATCCAGGGGGCGAGCCAGTTTGGCGTGCCGGCGGATCAGCGCTTCTACGCGGGCGGTTCGGGCACGGTGCGCGGCTATACCTACCAGACCATCGGCCCGCTTTTCGCGGACGACACGCCCCAGGGCGGGCTGGCGCTGGATGCGATCAATCTGGAATTCCGCCAGCATATCACCAAGAGCATCGGCATCGTGCCGTTCATCGATGCCGGGCAGGTCAGTGCGGGCTCTGCCCCGTTCAAGGGCACGCTGCGCGTCGGCGCCGGGCTGGGGGCGCGCTATTACACCTCGATCGGGCCGATCCGGGTGGATTTCGCGCTGCCGCTGAAGCGCACCCCGGGCAGCAGCGCCTTCGGGCTCTATATCGGGCTCGGGGAGGCGTTCTGAACCATGCGCTGGGTGAAACGCATCCTGATCGGACTGCTGGGGCTGGTGGTCATCGTCATTCTGGCGATGGTGGGCGTGGTGGTGGCGCTGAATTCCGCCGGCGGGCGGGCCTTCGCGGTGCGCGAGATCAATAAATACGGCGCCGCTTATATCCAGATCGGCCAGCTGCGCGGGCATTTCCCGGCGGACATCAATATCACCAGCTTCGCGGTGAAGGACCCGAAGGGCATCTGGCTCTCCGGCCGGGATGTGACACTGAAATGGTCGCCCTTGCAGCTTTTGCGGCGCAATCTCGCCGTGCGGCTTTTGAGCGCGCAAAGCCTGGATGTTGCCCGCGCCCCCGCCTATCCAGCCAGCAAGCGCAAAAATTCCGGCAGCAGCCAGTTGCCCAGCTTGCGGCTCAACCTCGACCGGCTGGAGATTGCCGCGCTGCATGTGGCGCCATCGCTGGCCGGTGAGGATGTGACGCTGCATGTCACCGGGCAGACGCATCTGCGCGATCTCCAGCATGGCGACATTGCGCTGAACGCCACCACCGAAAGCGGCGATGCGGATTACGCCCTCACCGGCACGCTCGACCCGCGGAATGTGGCGATGAAGCTGCATGTGCAGGAGCCGCCGAACGGGCTGATCGGGCATTTTGCCGGTCCGCAAGTGCGGCTGCCGTTGAAATTCGACGTCATGCTGAACGGCCCGCGCGCCCATGCCGCGCTGCAGGCGGCGTTGGCGCTGGGCGATGCCCGGCTGAACGTCACCGGCACGCTGGGGTTGGACCAGACATCCCCGTTCGCGGATGTGGTGCTGAGCGTGCCCGCTTTGGCCCCGTTCGGCACGCTGGCCAGGCAGCCGATCAGCGGCCAGACCCAGCTGCATCTGGTGGTGGAGCCGACCGCGAAACAGGATGGCGCGACGCTGGCGCTGCAAGGCGATGTCGCGCTGAACCAATCCCCCGCCGGGCTGGATAAATTCCTTAATGGCGAGACGCATCTTTCGCTGCTCGCCAGCCTGCAGGGCCACAAGGTCACCATCGGCCAGCTCTTGCTGGATGCCCCGCACGCGCAGATCAACGGCCATGGGGTACTGGACAAGCAGCAGCTCGACCTGACCACAGATGCCAAGCTCAACGACCTCGCAACCCTGCTGCCACGGCTGCAGGGCGCGCTGCAGCTGCATAGCCATGTCACCGGCACCATGCAGGATTTCGCCACCAGGACCGCCATCGACGGCCAGATCAGCGTGCCGAACGTACCGAGCGGCCCGTTCCAGCTCACCCTCGCCGCCCAGCATCTGCCGAAAGCGCCGCAAGGGACTCTCACCGGCAGCGGCACGCTGGCCGGATCGCCCTTGAATATCGATGCCCGCTTCACCCGCCAGCAGGATGGCGCCGCCAGCCTGAACATCGCCAGGCTGGACTGGAAATCACTGGCCGCGCAGGGGGATCTGGCGCTGGCGGCCGGCGCCAAGCTGCCCACCGGCAGCGCGCATCTGGCACTGGGCCATCTCGCGGATTTCGATGCCTTCACCGGCATGAAACTGCATGGCGCGCTGCAGGCGGATTTCGCCGACCAGGGTCAGCAAACTGTCTCGTTGCAGGCCAGTGCCAAAAATATCTCCGGCGTGCCCTCGATCGGTGCCGCCAATGCCACGCTGGAGGCGCAAGGCACGCTGGATGCGCTGGCGGTGAAGCTGGATGCCAGCGTCGCCCGGCTGATGGGCTCAGCCGCCAAGCTCGCCCTCACCGGCACGCTGAACATTCCCGCGCAGAGCGCGCACCTGGCCAGCCTGACCGGCAATTGGCACGGGCTGAACGCGAAGCTCAACGGCCCCGCCGACATCGAAGCCAAGCCAGAGATGGCGGTGCGGCATCTGGACCTGTCCGTCGGCAAGGCCGCCATCGCGCTGGACGGCACCCTCTCCCCAACGCTGAACGCCAAGGCCAGCGTGAAAAATCTCGATCTGGCGCTGGCGAAATTGTTCGTACCCAGCGTGAATGCCGCCGGCATCGTCAATCTCACCGCCAATGTCACCGGCACGCCGAAGGCGCCCGCCGGGCAGGTGGCGCTGACTGCCACCGGCCTGCGCTATATCGACAAATCCACCGCTGGCCTGCCCGCCGCGAGCATTTCCGGCACCGCGACGCTGAAGGGCGACAGCGCCGATGTGAACATCAAGGCCCAGGCCGGGGCGGATGCGGCCATCACCGCGCGCGGCACCGCCCCGCTCTCAATGACCGGGCCGATGAAGCTGGCGCTGGAGGCGAAGCTCGATCTGGCGATGCTCAATCCGGCGCTGGCGAAGATGCACACCAAGCTCAGCGGCACGCTGAGCACCAGCGCCCAGCTCTCCGGCACGCCAAGGGCGCCCGCCGGGCAGATCAGCCTCACCGGCCGCAATCTGCGCGACGAGGCCGGCCCCACCGCCGCCCTGCCCGCCGCCAGCCTGGATGCCAAGGCCAATCTGCAAGGCCAGCGTGCCGCGCTTGATGTGGCGGTGAAGGCCGGACCGGATGTGAACCTCACCGCCCGCGGCACCGCCCCCTTCACCAGCACTGGCGCCATCAATCTGGCGGTGGCCGGACGGCTGGATTTGAAGCTGCTCGACCCGATCCTCGCCGCGAACGGCAATCTGGTGCGCGGACGGATCGACACCAATCTGCGGATCGCCGGCACCGCCAAGGCCCCGCGCGCCAACGGCACGCTGCAACTGGCCGATGGCAGTGTGCAGAACATCGCCTCCGGGCTCAACCTCACCGCCATCACTGCCAACGTGAACGCCGCCGACAAGCTGATCACCCTGCAAAGCCTGTCCGCCACCGCCGGCCAGGGCAAGATCACCGGCCATGGCAGCATCAATCTCGGCGCGCCGAACCTGCCGGTGGATATTTCGCTGAATGCGGACCACGCCACGCCGATTTCCTCCGATCTGGTCAACGAGACGCTGAATGCCGCGCTGCGCCTGCAGGGCGATCTGAAGGGCAACGCCACGCTCGGCGGCACGGTCGATATTCTCAAGGCCAATATCAACCTGCCGAAATCGCTGCCGCCTTCGGTCGCCAATCTGCCGATCCATAATGGCAGCGCGCCGCCGCCCAAACCCAGCAGCGCCGCGCCCCCCGCCCCGCCGATCCGCCTTGCCCTGGATGTCCGTGCCAGGAACCAGATCTTCATTCGTGGCGACGGGCTGTTCGCGGAGCTGGGCGGCAATATCCATATCGGCGACACGGCGGATAATCCGCAGCCTTCCGGCGGCTTCAACCTGATCCGCGGCACCTTCTCGCTGACCGGCACGACGCTGCAATTCACCTCCGGCAAGATCGATTTCAACGGCGCCGGCTTCATCCCGGTGCTGGATCTTGAGGCGACGACGCCGACCAGCACCAACGGCACCGCGACCTTGGTGATCGGCGGTACGGCGGCGAAGCCGAAGATCACTTTGACCAGCTCGCCGCCAATGCCGTCTGACGAAATCCTCTCTCAAATCCTGTTCAAGCAGAGCGCCTCCAGCCTGTCGCCGTTCCAGGCAGCCTCGCTGGCGGTGGCGCTGGCCCAGCTCACCGGTGTCGGCGGGGGGTTCAGCCCGATGGATTCGGTGCGCAACGCGCTGGGGCTGGACCAGCTTTCGGTGGGCTCCGACAGCGCCGGCAACCCCGCCGTGCAGGCCGGGCGCTACGTGGCGCCGGGGGTTTATGTGGGCGCCAGCCAGGCCACGTCCGGCGGCGGCACCTCGGCGAAAGTGCAGATCAATCTCTATAAGGGGCTGAAGCTGCAAACGACGACGGGGCAGGACAGCACGGGTAATAATGGCAGCTCGGTGGGGCTGACCTACCAGTTCAATTATTAGCCTCACCGCGCCGGGCCAGCACACCCTTCAGGGAGATGCCCCAGGAGGTGCCCAGGGGACGAGAGACAAAGCGGGCAAGCGCAATGCCGCGTGGGAGGCAATGCGAAGCCGCGTGCCCGGGATCTGCGAAAACACTCTCAACCCGGACCTGGACGCCAGCGCCAGCGCCGGCGCGGTGCCCTGCCCGTGGGCGAAGAAAATCACCGTATCGGGCGCTTGCGGCTGGGGATACCAAAGGATTTGCGAGCGCTGAAACCGCCCCGGCGCCAGGGCGACCACCGCGCCATCCGCCGCCACCCGCCCGAGCGTCGCCTGGCTCAACAGCTCAATCGCCCGGTTGGTCCGGGCCTGCATCGCCAGGCTGGGTGGTGAGAGGAAATCCCCCGGGAAGCGCAAATTTTGCGGATTTTGCATCCCCCAAAGCCCGACAAAGGAGCAAAGCAGGATCGTCACAAAGGCACGTTTGGCCTGAACCGGCGTGGTGACGTGGCGCGCCTGCAAGCGGAGCGCGAACCCATGCCCGGCCACGGGCCATACCATCCCGAATACCAACGGAAACGGATAATAATTACAGAGCGTCCCAGCAAAGGGGCTGCTGGCCATCAGATTCAGGGCCAGCCAGGGCAGGCAGGATATGAAGCCGGCCACGATGGACGGGGCGCGCCAGCGTTCCGCCAGGATGACCGCCGCGATGATCGGCAGCACGAGATAGAGCCGGTAGATCAGCCAGAATGTGAGGCGCGTGGCGATTGTTACCAGACTCACAGGCGGAAAGACGCCATGGCCGAGATAAACATCATCCAGCGCCGCCGCGTTTGGGAAGATGGCGTGCTGAATGGCGAGAATAGAGGCGCTCCAGCCCAGTGCGGCCACCGCGTAACCGGCGAGCGGGCGCAGCCTTCCCCACGCTACCCCCTGCATACGCAGCGCCCAGATGCCGCAGGCCAGCAGCAACCCAAGATGAATGCCGGCATCCTCGCGGGTGCTCAGGCAGAGCGCAAAAAAGCAGAGCGCCGACCCATGGCGCTCGCGCAGCAGGCAGGCAAGAAACGCGATACCGCTGGCCACGATGAGCAGTTCGAAATGCGGATTGCAGCTTGCGGCCAGTACCATCCCGTTGAACGCGAACAGGATCGCCAATCCGGCAGCAGACCAGCGCCGCATAGGCACACTGCGCAGCAGCGCGTATACCGCCAGGGCCATTCCCCCGTGCACGCAACCGAGAAACAAGGAAAAGAACTGTTCGCGTGTGACCGGCAGCAGCCAGGAGATGCCCGAGGTGAGCCAGAACACCTGCGCCATATGGGTGGCGAGAAAACTCCCCCCTCCCCACACTAAGGGCAATGCGAGGCCCCAGCCATTATGCCACATGACCGAGGCGAGGATGCCGGCATCCCCCCACCAGGCGCCGTTAATATAAAAGCTGCGCAGACCCAGCGTGAAAAACGCATAAGTGGGGATAAGGACAACCGCGATCGGCAGCCCCCATCGCCGCAATGTCTCCGCCTTAGGTGCGCTCACGCGTCGCCGAGAAGGTCAGCTCCGGAAAATTCTCCTTCATCCGGTTCAGCTCCCAGGCATTGCGCACCATGTAGACCGGCGCGCCGTCGCGGTCCTCGCTCATCGCGCTCTTATTCACCTCGATGAAGAATTTCAGCCGGGCGCTGTCCTGCGAAAAAATCCATCGGGCGGTGTCGAAGGGCGCCGGGTCGAAGCCGATCGGCACGTTATATTCCTGTTCAATACGCGAGGAGAGCACGTCGAGCTGCAACATGCCGACGACGCCGACGATCCAGTCCGCCCCGGTCATCGGCCGGAACACCTGGGTGACGCCTTCTTCGGCCAGATCCTCCAGCGCCTTGCGCATCTGCTTGGCCTTCATCGGGTCGGCCAGGCGCACGCGGCGCAGGATTTCGGGGGCGAAATCCGGGATGCCGGTGAAGCGCAGCTTCTCGCCCTCGGTCAGCGTATCGCCCACCCGCAGCGTGCCATGGTTAGGAATGCCGATAATGTCGCCCGGAAACGCCTCTTCCGCCAGCGAGCGGTCCTGGGCGAAGAAGAAGATCGGCGCCTGGATCGCCATCGGCTTGGCCGTCCGCGAATGGGTCAGCTTCATGCCGCGGGTGAATTTGCCGGAACAGATGCGCGTGAAGGCGATGCGGTCGCGGTGCTGCGGGTCCATGTTCGCCTGCACCTTGAACACGAAGCCGGTCACCGGCTTTTCCTCCGGCGCCACCTCGCGCACATCCGTAGCCCGGGGCTGCGGCGGCGGGGCGTTGGCGACCAGCCCTTCCAGCAGCTCACGCACCGCATAATCCTTCAAGGCCGAACCAAAATAAACCGGGGTCAGATGCCCTTCCTCGTAGGATTGCGCATCGAAGGCCGGATAGGCGGCGCGGATCAGCTCCACATCCTCATCCAGCTGCGCCTGCTGGTCGGCGGGGATGGTGAAGCTCTGCGCCGGCCCGTCCTCGCCCGGCTTCTTCGCGGAGACCAGCTGGTCATTGCCCAGATTATAGCAACCCCGGAACAGCCCGCCCGAGCCGATCGGCCAGACCATCGGGCAGATATCCAGTTGCAGCGTATCGGCGATCTCATCGAGCAGCGCGAACGGGTTCTGGCTCTCGCGGTCGATCTTGTTGATGAAGGTGGTGATCGGGATGTTGCGCAGCCGGCAGACCTCGAACAATTTCTTGGTCTGCAGCTCGATGCCCTTGGCGGCGTCGATCACCATCACCGCGCTGTCCACCGCCGTCAGCGTCCGGTAGGTATCCTCGGAGAAATCCTCATGGCCTGGCGTGTCCAGCAGGTTGAACACCGCCCCGCCGAACTCGAAGGTCATCACCGAGGAGGTCACGGAAATACCGCGCTGGCGCTCGATCTTCATCCAGTCCGAGCGGGTCTGGCGGCGGTCCTGGCGCGCCTTCACCATCCCCGCCTCGCGGATCGCGCCGCCGAACAGCAGCAGCTTCTCGGTCAGCGTTGTCTTGCCCGCATCCGGGTGGGAGATGATCGCGAAGGTGCGGCGCGGCGGGATGCCGGAGATGCTCTCGCTCTGGGGAAGGGGCTGGTCCATCGCGGCGATCTAGCAAGGTTTCGCGCCGAAACCAACCGCGCCCGGCGCTACCAGGGTACGATCTTGCCGCGATAATCCAGGAATTCGTGCCCGCCGCTGCCGGCGCGTGATTCCAGCACATCCGCCATGCCCTTGGCCGAGGTCTCGACATCCAGCGGCGCGGTCTCGCCGCCCATATCCGTGCGCACCCAGCCCGGATGCAGATTGACGATGGTGAGATATTCATGCGCGGCGGCGAAGGCGCGGCTGAGCCGGTTCAGCATCGCCTTGCTGGCGGCATAAAGCGGGCTGGCATCGTTGGCGTTGAGCTCCAAACTGCCCAGCGCCGAGGACATGAAAGCCAGCACCCCGGTCTCGGGCTTCAGCAGCAGCGCCAGACGCTCCGCCAGGCGCAGCGGCGCGATGGCATTGGTCATCATCAGATGCGTGATTTCCTCGGCGGTGACCTCGTCCAGCCCCTTGTCGCGCGGGCCGTAAATGCCGGCATTCAACACCACGAGGTCGAACACATGGCCCTTCATCCGCGCCAGAAACGCATCGGCCATATTCGGGTTATTGATGTCCAGCGTATCCAGCGTGAGTTGCTGGTAATATTCCTCCAGCCCGGCGCCGTGAATCGCGGTGCGCACCGTGGCGGTGACATGATAGCCCCGGCGCAGAAACTCCTTGGTCAATCCAAGCCCCAACCCCCGCGAGGCGCCGACGATGAGCACCTGCTTTCTTTCCGGCTTCGCGGCCATCGCCACTCCTTGCGTTTTGCGTCCGCCATAGAAAAGGCCCCGAACGCCGGGCGGCACAAGAGGCGCATGCGAATAGGAGCTTGGCAAAACATGATTTCCTCGTTAGCGTCAGCGCCCATGACGAAACCACTCACCCGCGCGATGACCATCGTAGCCGCCAATATTATTGGCGGCGTGCGTATGCGCGCGCGGGCGCGGCAAGGTTAGCGGGCTTCCCAACCCCGACCGTCCCCAACCCCGCCCACACGCAAGGCGGGGTTTTTTCTGGAAAACGCCCTGCCTCCCAACCCAAGAGGAGCTTTTCCATGTCGCCCCTGGCCTGGCTGCCGTTTCTGTCCCTCTGTGCCGCTGCGCTCGGCTTTGCCGCGGCCAATGCGCGGGCGCGCATGCTGGCGCGCCGGCCGGCCGAGCCGCCGCCGCGCGGCTTTCGCCCGGTGGTGATTGAAGGCGGCAAGGCGCAGATTCCGGCCTGTGCCGAGGAGGCCATGCCATGATCAGCATCCGCCCCGCCCGCGCGGATGATGCCGTCGCGCTCAACCGCATCTATAACCAGCCCAGCGTGCGCCGCTTTACCTGCGCCCTGCCCTTCACCAGCCTGGCGCGGACGCAAGCCGTGCTGGCGGATGAAACGGCGACGCATGCCCGGCTCGTCGCCTGCGGGGCGGATGGGCAGGTGCTGGGCGAAGCCAGCCTGCGCCGCGAAGCCAACCCAAGGCGGGCTTATGCGGCGACGCTGGGGATCATGGTGGACGAGACCGCGCAGCGCCAGGGCATCGGTAGCGCCTTGCTGGCGGCGCTGCTGGATCTCGCGGATCACTGGCTAAATCTGCACAAGATCGAGCTGACGGTATTCGCCAACAACGAGGCCGCGATCGCGCTTTATAAGCGCTTCGGCTTCGTCACCGAGGCGGTTCTGCGCCATGAGGCGATGCAGGAGGGCGTGCTGCGCGACGC
>NZ_JH976207.1:357034-358006 GCF_000306035.1 Acidocella sp. MX-AZ02 | reverse complement strand
GGCGCCGCGCGTCCCCTTCAGCCTGCGCGCGCCGCACGCGGATGACCTGCCGGGCCTGGCCGCCTTGTGCAGCCTGCCGGGCATCTGCTTTGGCACCACCGGCCGGCCCTTCATGACGCCGCAGGATGTGGCGCATCTCGCCGCGCCGGAGAGCAGGGCGCATGCCATCCTCGCTCTGTCCGGCGAGGTGGTGGCGGGGCTGGCGGTACTGACACCGGGACGCGGGCGCCATCTGCATGCCGGCACGGTGGAGTCGCTGCTGGTGCATGATGCCTATCAGGGCCAGGGCATCGGGCGCGCCTTGCTCTCGGCGGTGCTGGAGCTGGCGGATTGCTGGCTGGGCCTCAGCCGGGTGGCGCTGGCGGTGCTGGCGGACCAGGACCATGCGATCCGGCTTTACGAATCCTTCGGCTTCGAGGTGGAAGGGCGTTTCGCCGCGGATATTTTCCGGGGCGGCGCCTATGCCGACTCGCTGGCCATGGCGCGGCTTCGATGACGCCTTATATTGAGGGCTGAAAGGAGTGCCCGCATGAGCACCGCGCATTACAAAATCGTCCCGCACGATGGCGGCTTCGCCTACACGCTGGATGGCAGCTTTTCCGAAAGCTTCAAGACCCATGAGGCGGCGTTGAAAGCCGCCCGCCGCGCCGCGCAGGAGCAGCGTGTGCCCGGCGAGACCCGGCTGATCCAGTATCAGAGCGAGGATGGCGCCTGGCACACCGAGGAAGCCCTGGGCATCGACCGCCCGCAGACGGATGTGAAGGGCTGATCAGGCGGCGCGGCGCACCGGAACGGGGAGCGAAGCGCCGTCCCCCACACGGGAAATGCGCAACCGCGCCGGGTTGTAACGGCGCGGCGCCCTGAAGCTGAAACCGGCGCGGCCGATGCCGATGCCGGCTTGTTCGAGGTCCGGCCGATGGTCGCAGGCCAGCACCGTGCCCAGCCTGGTTCGCCCGGCATAGATCTCCAGCG
>NZ_JH976207.1:352282-356934 GCF_000306035.1 Acidocella sp. MX-AZ02 | reverse complement strand
GGGCCGCCAGAAACGCCGCGCCATTGTCGAACTGCGCGCGCAGGTCCGGCCCGTCGGCAAAGCTCTCGGCCCAGACGCTTTCCGCCAGCAGGCAATCATGAGTCTCGAATTCCGGCAGGACATACTCAACCGCCTCTGCCGGCTCCGGCTGGGTGATGGTGACGCCGTTGACCAGCGCCTCCGCCAGCACCAGCACCCCGCCCAACAGCAGGGAATGGCCCGGGGAGACGAACAGATCGCGCCGCGGCAGGCCCATGCCGAGCGCGCCCTTCTGGATACAAACCGGCCAGCGCCCGCGCTGGCCGCGCAGCGCCTCCGGCCCGAAACGCTGGTGGCCGATCCAGCGAATCGGCTGGCATCCGCCAAAGCGCGTCGGCAGCACATCGCCAATGCGCAGCGACGCGACATCGCGCTCGCCCTCCACGGTCTGGATCATGGTCCCGCGCCGGTAGCAGATGACGATCTCGGCACCGCCTGCGGTCTGGCTGAGCGTCACCGGCCCGGCCTGATCGAAACCGGCCAGGGCGATGGTTTCCGTCCCGCTGGCCCCGCTCAGCACCAGCCCGGTCCCGGCGACGAGGCTGGCGGTGCTGGCACTCACCCCGTCCAGGCGCAGGATATCCCCCGCGCCGAACCCGGCGAGGGTCTGGCCGCCGGCAAGCTCGGCCACCGCCCCGGCCAGCATCCAGCCCGTGCCGGCGAAGGAGATCTCGGAAAAGCCGGAAAAGCTTGCCCCCATATCCAATGTGCCATGGCTGCCGGAGAGCAGCAGCGTGCCGCCGCCGCTCACGGCCGTCACCCTCCCCTCGAACACGCC
This sequence comes from Acidocella sp. MX-AZ02, assembly GCF_000306035.1. Classification (NCBI taxonomy): domain Bacteria; kingdom Pseudomonadati; phylum Pseudomonadota; class Alphaproteobacteria; order Acetobacterales; family Acidocellaceae; genus Acidocella; species Acidocella sp. MX-AZ02. Next base: position 356,117 of record NZ_JH976207.1, on the reverse strand, counting down.
GCCGAGGGCGACGGTGAGGCTGGGGCTGGCTTCGCTGATATAGGCGGCGAAGCTGCCGGCGAGCGTGCCGGCATTGGTGAATGCCCCCCCGGCCAGGTCCAGCGCCACCGGCGCGCCCTCGACCAGCCCGCCATTGGTGAAGCTGCCCCCCTGCATCGCCAGCGCCGCATGGCCGAGGATGGTGCCGATATTCTGCACGCTGCCCCCGCCCATCCAGAGCCCGATAAAGGCGCCGCCGCCGCCCGAGAGCAGCCCCTGATTGAGTACCGTGCCGGTATAGAGCGCCACCCCCGCCCCCAGCCCTTCGCCCCAGCCATAGCGCGTCCCGGCCCCGCCCTGGATGTTGCCCGCATTCACCAGCAGGGCATCGTTCAACAGCACCACACCGTTGCCGCCGGTCTGCGTCCCGCTGCCGCCGGAGATCGAACCGCGATTGACCAAGGTGGCGCCGGCCAGCATCGCCGCGGCCCCACCATAGAAGCCGCCGCCGCCACCGCCCAGCAGCGTGCCATCATTGCTGACAACCAGCCCCGCCCCGCCGGACAGGCCAACGCCGCCGAACCCGGCAGAGGCGCCCGCCCCGCCGGCAATCACGCCGCCATTCACCAATGTGCCGGCGCCGAGCACCATGCCGGCTCCCGCCGTACCTTGCCGCAAGGCCGAACCGGACGGCGCGCTGGCGCCCTCAATCAGCCCGGTATTCTGGACCTGCCCCGCCGCCAGCGCCACCGCGGCACCGGCGGTGAAGCCATAGCCGCTCGCCGGGAAGGCCAGCGCGATGCTCCCGCCGCCCAGCATGGTGCCGCTATTATTCAGCCGCACCAGACCCGCCCCGGCATAGGCCGCATCGAACCCCGCAATGACCCCCGCATTGCCGAGATAGGCGCCGGCGCTCAAAATCACCCCGTCATGCCCGGCGTCGATGCTCGTGGCTTGGACCTCGCCCTGATTGACCAGGCTGGCGCCGCTGCCCAGCACCAGCCCGGCCAGCCCGCCTTGCACCACCCCGCCTGCCTGATTTTCCAACAGCCCGCTCGCACCCAGCACCATCCCCGCCAACCCGCCGGAAATGCTGCCCGCATTGCTGACCACACCGGCCCCGCCGAGGCTGACACCATAGGCGCCACCGATGATCGTCCCGGTCGCGTCGTTCTCCAGCGCGCCGCTGGCCATGCGCACGCCGATCCGCTGCAAGCCAACCCCGCCCGCAACGCCCCCTTCGATAAGCCCCTGGCTGACCAGGATCCCGCCCGCAGCCAGCACCACCCCTTCCAGATTGCCGGACAGCGTCCCACCCAGAGCATTATCAATGGTGCCGGCCCCGGCCAGTTCGAGCCCCACCCCGACAGCCGCGCCGCTGGCCAGCGTCAGCTCCGCGACCAGCGTGGCGCTGGTCGCGATGGTCCAGTTCGAGGATTGATCGCCATAAAGCGCGCTGACCAGCGCCGGGCTGTCTGTTGCCGCCTGGCCGGCCAAGGTGAGGGAAAGTCCGCTCGCCAGGCTCAACGAGGCGGGGGTTGCCGTTCCCAGCAAGATCGGGCCGCCTTGCGTCAAGCCGGACATCAAACGCTTCTCCGCGCGATTATTCCGGATTCAGACTTAAAACGACAAGTTAATCAAATCAACGAAAATCAAACCTCAGGTTGCGCCACGACCTGTTCCTCATCGATCACCACAGACGCTTCGCGCCGCGCCTTCGCCTCGCGGGCCAGCTTGCGATAGCTGCGCAGCGAAAACGGCAGCATGATGATATAGGCCAGCCCAGCCAGCGCCCCGGCAATGAAGGGGTCGGCGAAGATCAAAGCCGCGAAGACCACCACCCCCAACAGCAGCGGCAGGATGCCGGCGGTGGGGATCTTGAAATTCTTGAAACTCCAGACCGGCAAAGTGGAGACGCATAGCACCGCCACCATGGCCAGCACCGCGCCGGTGAAAAGCGGGTAGCTCACCACATCCTGCAGCCAGAACTGGTCATGCTCATTCGCCGCCAGACCGATGAAGAGCGGAAACAGAGCGAGCCCCGCGCCAGCCGGAGCCGGCACGCCGGTGAAGAAATTATAGGCGAAGGCGGCCTTGGGCGCGGAATCCAGCGCCGCGTTGAAGCGCGCCAGACGCAGCGCCATGGCGGCGGCAAACATCAAAGGCGGCAGAAAGCCGATCGCCCCCCAGGGCTGCAGCGACCACATATAAAGCAGCAGCGCCGGGGCGATGCCAAAGCAGAGAAAATCCGCCAGGCTGTCGAACTCGGCGCCGAAGCGCGAGGTCGCCTTCAGCATCCGCGCCAGCCGCCCATCCAGCCCGTCGATCACGCCCGAGACCGCGATGGCCAGCACGGCGGCGCCGAAGCGCCCCTCCAGCCCCAGCCGGATCGAGGACAGCCCGACGCAGAGCCCCAGCAGCGTCATCAGATTGGGCAGCATCCGGTTGAAACTCTGCCCGGAAAAACGCTGCCGGCGCGGCAGCCGACGCGGCCGCATCACGGGAAGGTGCTGAGCACGGGCGGCAGTTCGGCGATCACCGTCTCACCGCCGAGCATGCGCTGGCCGACCGCGACCAGCGGCAGGCAGCCTTCCGGCAGATAGAGATCGGTGCGCGAGCCGAAGCGGATGATGCCGAAACGCTGGCCGGCGAGCAGCGCCTGGCCCTCGGTCACTTCGCAGAGAATCCGCCGCGCGATCAGCCCGGCGATCTGCACCACCACCACCTCGCGCCCATCGACGGTGCGCAGCAGCATCGAGTTACGCTCATTATCGTCGCTCGCCTTGTCCTCGGCGGCGGAGAGGAACAGGCCGGGATGATAGGCGATTTTCTGCACCGTGCCGGCGATCGGGGCGCGGTTCACATGCACATCCAGCACCGAGAGGAAGATGGCGACGCGGGTGCGCGGCACCGGCGGCAAGCCGAGCTCCGCCGGCGGGATCGCCTGTTCGATGCTCACCACCAGGCCGTCGGCGGGGGCGACGAACACGTTGGGGCGCGGCGGCAGCACGCGCTCCGGGTCGCGGAAGAAATACAGACAGAACAGGGTGAAAAGCAGCCCGATCCAGGCCAGCGGGTGCCAGACCACCAGCCCGATCAGGGCGACCACGATGCCGCCGATGATGAACGGATAGCCGGCCTTGTGCGGCGGGCTCATCACCGATTTGATCGTCTCAGCAATATTCATGCAACTCTGCCTTTATTCAGTGCGCCTGAGTCTGCGGCAGGGCGAAGGCCTGGCCGGGGAAAATCAGGTTGGGGTCGTGGATCTGCCCCGCATTGGCGGAATAGATCAACGTATACAAGGTGCCTTTCCCATAAACCCGGCGCGCGATCATCCAGAGATTATCGCCGGGGGCGATCAGCACATGGCCGTCCTGCAGCGCCTTGGTCAAAGCTTCCGGCGCGAAAGGCGCGGTCACCGGTGGGAGCGCCTGGCCATCCGGGCCGGTCGCGTTCAGCGTGACCATGCCAGGCGCCGTCGGCACCGATGCCTGCAGGTGCCAATGGCCGGAGGCATCCGCCTTGGCGGTGCCGAGATCCTTGCCGCCGACATTCACCGTGACCTGCGCCCCGGCCGGAGCGGTGCCGCTGAATATGGCATGGCCCTGCGCGTCGTAATCCACCGCCCCCATGCCGAGCTGGCCGGGCTGCGGCCCCTGGCCGGTGACAACCTTGCTGCCATCCGGCCCGGAGACCACGGCCAGCGCCGGCTGGCCATTGCCGGGCAGATTGATCGAGGCGCTTTGCTGGCCCTGCACCACCTGCCCGCCGGGCAGCGCCTCGGACAATGTGATCTCATGCGAACCGGGGGGCAGCGGGCTGGCCGGGATCAGCACGAAGGCGCCTTGCGCAT
>NZ_JH976207.1:348285-352182 GCF_000306035.1 Acidocella sp. MX-AZ02 | reverse complement strand
CCGGCACGGCCGGGGCCGGCGCGCCGTGGCGGCCGTGATGCAGATAGAAGAGCAGCGCCGCATCCCCCAGCGCCAGGATGACCAGCACGAGAAGGATGATCAGACGCAGAGGGGTGCGCTTGCGCACCGGGGTCTCAAGAGTGTCGTTGCTTGCCATGGCCGCTTCAGCCTGCCACGAACGGGGCAGAACTGGAAGCGAGGCAGAGTGAGATGGCTAGTTTTTCCGTCACCGTATTTTGCGGCTCCAACCCGGGGGTGGATCCGGCCTATGCGGCGGCGGCCACATCCTTGGGTGAAGGGCTGGGCAAGCGCGGCATGCGCCTGGTGTTCGGCGGCGGCAATGTCGGGCTGATGGGCATCACCGCCGGCGCGACCTTGGGCGCTGGCGGCGAGGTGACCGGCATCATCCCGGATTTCCTGCGCCAGCGCGAGGTCGAGTTCCAGGGCCTGACCGAGCTGATCGTCACCGATTCGATGCATACCCGCAAGCGCCGTTTGTTTGCGCTGGGCGATGTGTTCGTAGTGATGCCCGGCGGGCTGGGCACCTATGACGAGACCTTCGAGATCCTGACCTGGAAGCAGCTCAGCCAGCACGCCAAGCCGATCATTCTGGTGAATATTCTCGGCTGGGCCGACCCGTTCATCGCGATGATCGACGAGACGATCAAGCGCGGCTTCGCCAGGCCGGAGGTGCGCGATCTGTTTGAGGTACAGCCGGACGTGCCGGCCCTGCTGGCACGGCTGGAAGAGCTGCGCGGCTAGAGCATCAAGCTTTTGTTTTAGCGAGCAATTTCGTGTGTTTACCTTGACGCTGGCGCGTCAACCTCAACACATATTGCTCTAAACCAAATCCCATCACGTTGAGCCGGACATAACCACGCCCGGCTCAACGCAAACATCAATTCCCTTGCGGTGCCGACTCCGCCGCGCGGATCATCTGCCGGGCGCGCTTGAGCGCATCCAGCACGGTCTCCTCGCTGGTCAGGCGCAGCAGCGCGGACCAGTCCTCGCGCTGCGCCTCCGGCGCCTCGCCCATCAGCCGGCGAATATTGTCGCGGGCGCGCTGCAGCGCCTCCGGCCGCTCCTCCTCATCACTGATATAAGCCTGCTGCAAGGCGAAATAGGCTTGGCGCAGCGGGCTGGTGGCTTCCTCCGCCGGCATGATCTGCTTGCCGAAGAGAAAGCGCGCATGGCTGTTCAGCTCCAGCCGCGTGCGGGTTTTGAACCGGATGACCGCCCCATTGAGGATCATCGATTCACCCTGCTTCAATTCCAGGACCAGAGACGACATCACACCCCGCTTTTGCAAGATTGGAAGATGAACATGAGTCTGCCACGCCTCATGTTAACGGGGGATGAAGCGCCGCTTACGCCGAGGGCATGGCCAGCGCCAAACGTCCGCCCAGCCGCACCGGCTCGATGCGTTTGGCCAGCCCGGTGGCGTCATCCGTCTCCACGAAAGCGCCGCACAGGGTCGCCGGGCCCTCCGCCGGGCTCAGCTTCTCACCCGGCATTTTGCGGATGAACCGGTTCAGCGCCGGGGCCTTCTGCATGCCGATGATCGAATCATAATCCCCGCACATGCCCAGATCCGTCGCGAAGCCGGTGCCGCCGGGTAAAATCTGGTGGTCGGCGGTGGGGATATGGGTGTGGGTGCCGGTGACGGCGGTGACGCGGCCATCGAAGGCATGGCCGAACGCCATTTTCTCCGACGTCGCCTCGGCATGGATGTCGATCAGGATGGCGTGGGCGGTGATGCCGAGCTTATGGCGGGTGAGCAGCTCATCGATGCCGCGAAACGGGCAATCCATCGCCTCCATGTAGAGCCGCCCCATCGCCTGCGCCACCAGCACCTTGCGCCCATCCGGCAACGTTGCCAGGCAGGCCCCCGCACCCGGCGTGCCGGGCGGGAAATTGATCGGCCGGATCAGGCGTTTTTCGCTGGCGATGTAGGGGATGATCTCCCGGCGGTCCCAGGCATGGTTGCCCAGCGTGATCACATCCGCCCCGGCGGCGAAGAGCGCCTGCGCCATGTCCGGCCCCAGCCCGAAACCATGGCTGGCATTCTCGGCGTTCACCGCGACGAAATCCAGCTTCAGCGCCGCGCGCAGCTCAGGAATATGTTTGAGAGCCGCCTCGCGGCCGGAGCGGCCGAGCAGGTCGCCGAGCAGAAGAATACGCATGGGAGCGGTATAAGGGCTCCCTTGCCTGAAACAAAGCCGCTCAGCCCTGCTTTAAGCGCCGCAGCCCCAACGCGGCGCCGAGCCCCAGCGCCAGCAGCCCGGCATAGGCGGCGGTTTTATGCCGGCCGGAGAACATCTCCCAGCTAACCTCGCGCTCGACATCGTCAAACCGCCCATGCGCCGCCTCATCGCCAGGCACCGGCTTGAACAGATTGGCCGGGCGGTCCTCCGGCTCAGGCTCGCTGGTCAGCTGGCCGGAATAGCCCTGCCTGGCCAGCACCCAATCGGCAAAGCCCGGCGCGATGCGGTTGGCGAGAATGGCCTTCACCGTTGGGAACCCGACCCAGAGCTCCCGGCGCGGATGCTCGGCCGCGAACAGGATCGCCCGTGCCGGCACCTCCGGCGCATAAACCGGCGGCACCGGCATCGGCCGGCGGCCCATCTTGTTCAGCGCCCAGTTGAATTGCGGCGTGTTCACCGCCGGCAGATGCACCATGCAGAGCTTGATCTGGCTGCGGTCATGGATCAGCTCGCTGCGCAGACTGTCCGTGAAGCCGCGAATGGCGGATTTCGCCCCGCAATAGGCCGATTGCAGCGGCACCGAGCGATAGGCCAAAGCCGAGCCGACATTGATGATGGTGCCGACACCGCGTTTCTGCATCGCCGCCAGCGCCGCCAGGCAGCCATACACGGTGCCGAGATAGGTCACTTCCGTGGCGCGGCGGAATTCCTCCGGTGTCACCTTGGTCACTGGCGCGAACACTGTGGCCATGGCGTTATTGACCCAGACGCTGATCGGCCCGAATTCCTGCTCGATCGCCTGGGCAGCCTGGGAGACGGCATCGGCATCGGCCACATCCACCGAATGCCAGACGGCGCGCGCCCCCAGCCCCTGAATTTCGGCGGCGGCGGCCTGCAGCCGGCCCTCATCGCGCCCCAGCAACGCCACATCATAGCCCGCCTTGGCGAACATGGTTGCGGTGGCCCGGCCCACCCCGGCGCCAGCGCCGGTGACAACAACGATCTTGCTCATGGCTTCTCCCGTTCTGCGGTTGCTCCCCGCGATTTAGGCGCGGGCACGGGCGAATGCCGGCAGGTGGAGAAAGCTTCAGCCGGAGGTTAGAGCAATATGTGTTTAGGTTGACGCGCCAGCGTCAAGAAAAACACATGAAATTGCTCGCTAAAACAAAACTTAGAGCATCAAGCGAAAAGCTTGATGCTCTAAGAGGCTCTCGCGCACGGCCAGACGCGCGGCGTCCAGCCCCGCGAACAGCTCCTGATCCGTGCCGGTCAGCCAGGCCGGCGCGTCCATCCGGGCCAGGGCAGCGAACAAGGCGCCGCGCCGCTGCGCATCCAGATGCACCAGCGGCTCATCCAGCAGCAGCAGCGGCGGGGCGCCGCGCAGCGCGGTAATCAAAGCGACATGGCCGAGCACGATGCCGATCAGCATCGCCTTCTGCTGGCCGGTGGAGGAGAGCGCGGCGGGGCGGCCGGCCTGGGCATCGGCAATCAGCAGATCGGCCTTCTGCGGGCCGTAGCCTGAGGATTTCACCGCCGCATCGGTGGCGCGCGAGGCCGCCAGCGCGCCGCGCAGCCAGTCTTCCACATCCAGCGCCGGAGCCGCGTCCAGAAGCTGCGCGATCGGGCAGGCCAACCCCAGAGTCACCCGCGGAAACGGGTCCGCCGCGCCCGCCTCCAGGCTCGCATTCAGCCG
>NZ_JH976207.1:345031-348185 GCF_000306035.1 Acidocella sp. MX-AZ02 | reverse complement strand
AGCCGGGCCGCCGTGGCGGCGACGGCGTGGCGCGCCATCGCATCCTCCAGCCCCGCCACCCAGGCAGGGTCGTAACGCGGCTCGGCCAGCAGCCGGTTGCGCTGGGCGGAAGCACTCTCGAAGGCCGCGATCTCGCGCGCATGGAACGGCTCCAGCGCGATCACCAGACGATCCAGGAATTTACGCCGGCCCGACGCGGTATCCGTGAACAGCCGGTCCATCTGTGGCGTCAGCCAGACAGCGGCGAGCTGCTCCGCGACATCCGATTGCGCCCGGGGCTTCACCCCGTTGAGGCGGAATTCCCGCCGCTCCGGCGCCCCTTCCACCGCCCCGGTGCCGATCTCCAGCCCGTTGGAAAACTGTGCGGCCACCGCCCAGCCCCCGGCGCAGCCCTGGCGCGCCAGCTCGGCGAATTTTGCCCCGCGCAGGCCGCGCCCAGGGACCAGCAGCGAGGCCGCTTCCAGCAGATTGGTCTTGCCCGCGCCGTTCGGGCCGGTGAATACCAGGCGCCGCGCCGGCGCCTCAAAGCGCAGCGTGGCGTAGGAGCGGAAATCGGTGAGGGTCAGGCGGGATAGCAATATGACGGCGGTCCTTTGCCGCTTTTTGAAAAAAGCGGCACCAAAAACTTTTGCTCACTGGCGGTGAAGCCCTGGCAACGGCGTGGAAAACACCCAGCACCCAGGCGCAAAAGGTTTTGGGCGCAGGCGGCCAAGGTTCCAGCACCGCGAAGCGGTGCTGGAAAGCCGCCGGAGGGCATGGCCCTTTTTTCAAAAAGGGCCACAAAACCTTCACACCCGCATCGGCATCAAAACATAAACCGCCGAGCTGTCATTCTCTTCACGCACCAGCGTCGGCGCGGCGCCGTCAGCGAAGGCGAATTCCACCTTGCCGGATTTGATCTGGTCGGTGACATCCGAAAGATAGCGCGCCTGGAAGCCGATTTCCAACGGCCCGGACTGGTAATCCACCAGATCCCCGCCCAGCTCCTCGGAGGCCGAGCCCTGCTCGGCGGAGGCCGCTGAGATCACCAGCAGCTCCTTCGCCAGCGAGAGCTTCACCGGCCGGTGCTTCTCCGCCGAAATCGCCGAGACGCGGCCGACCGCATCGTTGAAATCCTTCTTGTCCACCCGCAGGATCTTGTCATTCCCGCGCGGGATCACGCGGTCATAATCCGGGAAGGTGCCATCGATCAGCTTGCTGGTCAGGCGCATCGTGCCAATGGTGAACTGGATGCGCGTCTCGGAAAGCGCCACCTCCACCTCGCCGCTCGCCTCATCCAGCAGCTTGCGCAGCTCGGTCACGGTCTTGCGCGGCACGATGATGCCGGGCATGCCAGCCGCCCCGCTCGGGAGCGGCTCCTCAACGCGCGCCAGACGATGCCCGTCCGTCGCCACCGCGCGGATCACCGGGCCGTCCTGGCCCTCGGCGGCGTGCAGATAGATGCCGTTGAGATAATAGCGCGTCTCCTCGGTGGAGATGGCAAAGCGCGTGCGGTCGATCAGCCCGCGCAGCTCGATCGCCGAGAGCACGAAGCTGTGCGAGAGCTTGCCGGCATCGAGCTTCGGGAATTCCTCGACCGAGAGCGCCACCAGGCTGGTGGAATAGCGCCCGGCGCGCAGCGCCAGCGGCGCGTCCCCGCCCGGATGATCGAGCTCGATCACCGCATTCTCCGGCTGGCGGCGGACAATCTCATACAAGGTCGCCGCCGGCACGGTGATGGCGCCGTCGCGCAGCGTCTCCGCCGCCACCTCTTCCACCAGCGCGATCTCCAGATCGGTCGCGGCGATGGAAAGCCGGCCATTCTGCACCGAGAGCAGCACGTTGGCGAGAATGGGAATGGTATTGCGCTTCTCCACCACGTTCTGAACGTGAGCGAGCGACTTCATCAGCGTGGCGCGATCGGCCTTGAACTTCATGATACCCTTCCAGACTGCGATCGAATCACTTGGTTTGCGGCGCGATTCGGGCCTTAGAGTAGCAAGCTGACCAGGGGCTTGCAAAGCCAGGGATTCGGCCAAAGAAAAGGGGCCCCGCGGGCCCCTTTCGCGCCACCGGCAAAGGCGGGCTCAGTTCTCCAGCATGCGCTTGAGCAGCTCGACATCCTCGGCGAAGGCGGCATCCTGGCCGATCAGCTCGGTCACCCGCGAGACCGCATGCATGACGGTGGTATGGTCGCGGTCGCCGAAATGCCGGCCGATATCGGGCAGGCTCTTCGAGGTGAGCTGCTTGGCCAGATACATTGCCACCTGGCGCGGCCGGGCGATGTTGCGCGCCCGCCGGGCGGAGCTCATCTCGGCGATGCGGATATTATAATGCTCGCAGACGCGTTTCTGGATCTCCTGGATGGAGATCTTGCGGTCATGCGCCTTCAGCACATCGTGCAGCACCTCATGCGCGGTATCCAGCGTCACCTGCCGGTTGAACAGGTTGGCGTGGGCGACGAGGCGGTTCAGCGCGCCTTCCAACTCACGGTTATTGCTGGTGATCTTGCGGGCGAGGAATTCCACCACCTTCGGCGGCACCTCCACCCCGGCGCGCTGCGCCTTGGCTTCCAGAATGGAATAGCGCAGCTCGAAGGTGGTGGCGTGCAGATCCGCGACGATGCCGCAGCCCAGCCGGGTGCGCAGACGATCCTCCAGCCCCGACAGATCGGACGGAGATTTGTCGGCGGAGATGACGATCTGCTTGCCCGCATCCACCAGCGCGTTGAAGGTGTGGAAGAATTCTTCCTGGGTGTTGTCCTTGCCGATCAGGAACTGCAGATCGTCGATCATCAGCACGTCGACGGAGCGCAGCTCGTTCTTGAATTCCAGCGTGGATTGCGAGCGCAGCGCGTTGATGAAGCGGTACATGAAGCGCTCGGCGGACATATAGGCCACCGAGACCGGCCGCCCGCCGCGCGCATTGGTGGACAGCTCCCAGGCGATGGCGTGCATCAGATGGGTCTTGCCCAGCCCGACACCGCCATAAAGGAACAGCGGGTTGAAGCCCGGCGTCGCCGGGCTCTCGGCCACCCGCCGCGCGCAGGCATAGGCGAATTCATTCGGCTTGCCGACGACGAAGGTCTCGAAGGTAAAACGCTGGTCCAGCCCGGCCATGTTCTCCTGGCGCGGCGCCGGCATCGCCGCCTGCCCGGCCACCGGCCGCGCGGCCG
>NZ_JH976207.1:343497-344931 GCF_000306035.1 Acidocella sp. MX-AZ02 | reverse complement strand
AGGGCGCGCCAGTGCGGAACTCAACCCGCTTCACGCCCGGATTCTCAGCCTGCCAGAAGGAGGCGATCAGCTCGCCATATTCCTTGTTCACCCAGTCGCGCAGGAAGCGGGTCGGCAGCAGCACCACCGCCTCGTCGCCGGCAACACCGCCAAAGCTCACCTGCTTCAGCCAGGTGCGATATTCGACCTCACCCACTTCCGCCTGCAGCCGGGCGCGCACGCGGCCCCATTGCTCAGCCAGCCGTGCCTCTTCATTCCATATCATGGAGGTTTGCAGCGCAGCGCCGCCCTGACCAGAGGAATTGATCTCTAGGTTGATACCCATTCTGCTTTGCCTAACCCCGAACACAGCGCCGCAAAGGACCGATTCCGCAAAGCAAACCCTTGGGAAAAGGGCGCCTTCTCAGAAATGAGACAGTCCTGAACAGTCAATTGAGGCTTGGACATTAGGTCTAAACGCCTCGCCGAAGCAAGCCGACAAATGCGACAGCTTTGCGAACAAGCTGCTGACACTTCGTAAAAAACGTTTAAATTCAAAAGACTACAAATAAAAAACTTTCTTTGCGCCTACCTACTTGCCATAGCAAAAGCCTGGACTTGCAACCAAGAATAGAAAACCGCCGTATCTTGCCATTACAACAAGATGACGGCGGTTCAAAAACGTATATTTTTTGGGACAACCCGGAGGATTATCCCAACCGGCGCATTAAGCGGCGGCGACGGCCTTCACGCTGGCCGACAGGCGGGAGATCTTGCGGGCAACCGCATTCGCCTTCAGCACGCCCTTACCAGCCGCGCGCTGTAGCTCCGGCTGGGCAGCGATCAACGCGGCCTGCGCGGCTGCCTTGTCGCCAGCCGCCACGGCCTCTTCAACCTTGCGGATGAAGGTGTGGACGCGGGACTTGCGCGCCTTGTTGCGCGCCGTGCGCTTCAGCGTCTGGCGGATGCGTTTCTGGGCAGATGCGATATTGGCCATGTTATCCGAACAAAAAAGGTGTGTGTAATGGAGCGCGCCGTCTAGACCGCCCAAGGCGCCGCGTCAAGCACTTCCGCTAATTTCAGCTATTCCTGGATCACCCAGCTCTTGCGCAGCGCCGAGAGCACCTCCCAGGTACCGGTGAAGCCGGGCTCGATCACGAATTTATCCCCAGGCCCCGCCTCGATCCGCCGGCCATCATCGCCCTCCACCACGCAGGCGCCGGAGATGATCTCCATATATTCCCACTCGGTATAGGCGATCCGCCATTTGCCGGGGCTGGCTTCCCATTCCCCGGCGGCGAGTCCGCGTGCTGGGTTCTCATACAGCACGATCGTTCGCGCCACCGGTTCGCCGGAAATCACTTTTTCCGGCGCGATCGGACTCCATTCCGCCACCCCGGCGGGCGGCAGCTGCACCAGCCGGCTCATGGCTGCGCCCCCAAGGCCGCCGGGCCC
>NZ_JH976207.1:307323-343397 GCF_000306035.1 Acidocella sp. MX-AZ02 | reverse complement strand
TGAATCTGGTATTGCAGCTGCACATTCATCTGCGTCATCAGCTGCTTGGTCAGGTCGTAATAGGCCACGCGCAGATCCTCCGGATTGCCGGACTCCGGCGCGCTATGGGTGGCGCCGACACTGGCCTCGGTGAAGCCGGTGGAGCGGCCATCGGCGCTGGCCAGATTCACATCGACCGTCATCGCGCCGACCAGATTGCCGCTGACATTATCAACCGAGGCGTTGGTGACCGTCACCGTCGCGGTGCCGGGCTGGCCGGCGGGCTGCAGGCGCTGGCGCAGCATCGTCTCCAGCGTCTCGGCCGGGGGGGCGGGATCCTGGCTCGCGGCCAGCTGCTGGGAGGGGCTGGGCACGAAATTCGTCACCACATTCACCTGCGCCACCTTCAGCAGGATCGGCGGCAGATAGGAATAATCCAGCGGTTTCAGCACCGGGGCCGGTGGCGTCGAGCCGCAGGAGGCAAGCGCCAGCAGCGGCAAAGCGAGAAGCAGCTTCTTCATTCGGGGGCTCCAAGGTCAGTTTGGGGCGGGCGCCCGGCGACATCCGCGCGGGCGAAACAAAAATCGAAATTGCAGAATTCGCAGGTCATCACGATCTGGCCCTCGACGGCCATATGGTCGAGATCCTCCTGGTTGAACCCTTCCAGAATGCCGCCCAGGCGCTGGCGCGAGCAGCGGCAGCCGAAGGAGAGCGCGCGCGGCTTGGAAACCGCCACGCCTTCGCCATGGAACAAGCGGTAGAGCAGCCGCTCGGGCGAGAGCGCATCATCCAGCAACTCCTCCTGCGTCACCGTCTCGGCCAGGATGCAAGCGGTGCGCCAGGCTTCCTCCTGCTCGCCCGCGGATATCTCCGGGCCGACACCGCCGGCCCCGGCGACACGCTCCATCACCAGAGCCGAGGCGCGCCACCCCCCCTCGCCTTCCGCCGCCGCCAGGAAAATCCGCGCCGGCAGCTGCTCGGAGGTGGAAAAATAATACTCCGCCATCTCGGTCAGGCTCTCGCCTTCGATGGCGACGATGCCCTGGCTCGGGTCCTTGTCCAGCCCCTGATCGACGGTGAAGGCGATATAGCCATTGCCGAAGAGCTGGCGCGCGGTAGCCTCCGGCGGGATCTCAGCCCCCGCCTCCACCCGCACATAGCCGCGCAGCGCCCCGGCCTCGGTGCAATCCACCACCAGCATCGGCACCGGGCCGTCGCCGCGAATCTGGATGGAGAAGGAGCCTTTGAATTTCAACGCGGTGGAGAGCCCCGCCGCCAGCGCCAGCGCCTGGCCCAGCAAGGCGCGCACCGGGGCGGGATGCTGGTGCCGGGAGAGCAGCGTCGCCCCCAGCGGCCCCAGCCGCACCAGCCGGCCGCGCACCGGGCGCTCGGGCAGATAAAACGGAGTGACGCCGCGCGGCACGGAAAGATCCGGCACTTGCGGGCGGGTGGAATCAAGAAACGCGGGCAGCTCTGTCATGATGTGTCCCAAATAAGCATGTTTTCGCCCCGTTGCCACAAGCCCGGGAGAGGGTTAGCGGTTTCCCATGGCCAACGACTCCTCTGCCGACCACCCCTCCGCCGACCTCGGCGCCTATGTGAAGAAACTCGCCCGCGCCAGCGTGCTCGTGGTGGGCGACGCGATGCTCGACCGTTACACCTATGGCGAAGTGACCCGGGTGAGCCCGGAAGCGCCGGTGCCCATTCTCACCGTCACCCGCGAGGTGGCGATGCCGGGCGGGGCCGGGAATGTGGTGCGCAATTTGATCGCGCTCGATGCCTCGGCGGCCTTCGTCTCGGTCGTCGGCGATGACCAGGCGGGCTCGGACCTGACCGGGCTGATCGGCGGGCAGGAGCGTGTGGAGCCCTGGCTGCTGGTGCAGAACGGCCGCACCACGACAATGAAGACCCGCTATATCGCGCAAGGCCAGCATCTGATCCGCGCCGACCGCGAGGAGCGCATCGCCCTGCCGGAGAAGCTCTGCGAGCGGCTGCTGAAGATCGCCCTGGATGCGATGGCGGCCACGACTGTCACCGTGCTCTCGGACTATAATAAAGGTGTGCTCAGCGCCCCGGTCTGCGCCGCTCTGATCGAAGGCGCGCAGAAACTCGGGCGCAAGATCATCGTCGATCCCAAGGGCCGCGACTATGCCCGCTATAAGGGCGCGGATATCCTCACTCCCAACCGCAAGGAACTGGCCGAGGCCACCAACATGCCGGTGGAGAGCGAGGCGCAGATCGTCACCGCCGCCAAGGCGCTGATCGCCTGGTATGGCTTCGGCGCGGTGCTGGTGACGCGCTCCGAGGACGGGATGAGCCTGATCACCGCCGAGGAGGTGCTTCATTTCCCCGGCGAGGCGCGCGAGGTCTATGACGTCTCCGGCGCCGGGGATACGGTGGTGGCGGCCCTGGCCGCCTGCATCGCCGCCGAGGTGCCGCTGGTGGAGGCTGCAAGGCTGGCCAATATCGCCGGCGGCATCGTCGTCGCCAAGGTCGGCACCGCTGTCGCCCGCCCGGCGGATCTTCTCGCCCATATCGCCCCCGCCACCGGGGCGCTGCAGAAAATCGTCACCCCGTCCGCCGCCGCCGAGATGGCCGAGCGCTGGCGCCTGCGCGGCTATAAGGTCGGCTTTACCAATGGCTGTTTTGATCTGCTGCATCCGGGCCATGTGCATCTGCTGGAGCAATGCCGGGCGATGTGCGACCGGCTGATCGTCGGCATCAATGCCGATGCCTCGGTGCAGCGTCTGAAAGGCCCGACCCGCCCGGCCCAGGGCGAGGCGGCGCGGGCCGCGGTGCTGGCCTCGCTCGCCTCGGTCGATCTGGTCTGTCTGTTCGAGGAAGATACCCCGATCGAGCTGATCAAGCTGATCAAGCCGGACGTGCTGATCAAGGGCGCGGATTATACCCGCGAAACCGTCGTCGGCGCGGATCTGGTGGAGAGCTGGGGCGGCAGTGTAGCGCTGGCCCAGCTGCTTCCCGGCCATTCCACCACCGCCACCCTCGCCCGGCTGAGGGGCTGAGCCATGACCAAACTTCCCCTCGGCCCCGAGGTCGATACCTGGCCGCGCCCGCTGCCCGCCCGGCAGAAATTTCTGGGCGCGCGCGTCAGCCTGGAGCCGCTCACCCGCCGCCATGCGCTGGAACTGTTCGAGGCCTCGCAATTCGCCGAGGACAGTTTCACCTATATGTCCTTCGGCCCGTGGAAGAGTGTGGCCGAGGTGGAAGCGCTGATTGCCGGCTTTTACGCCGACCCGCTGGCCGCCTTCTGGGCGGTGCGGCCGACCACCATCGGCCGTGTCTCCGGCTTTCTCTCGCTGATGAATATCGAGCCAAAGAATGCCGCCATCGAGCTTGGCAATATCTGGTTCGGCCCGGAGCTGCGCCGCACCCGTGCCGCGACCGAGGCGATGTTCCTGATGCTGCGCCACGCGGCGGAGGATCTCGGCTATCGCCGGCTGGTCTGGAAATGCAACGCGCTCAACGAGCCTTCCAAACGCGCCGCGCTGCGCCTGGGCTTTTCCTATGAGGGCACGCTGCGCGCGCATATGGTGGTGAAGGGGCGCGAACGCGACACCGCGATGTATGCGATGCTCGGGCATGAATGGCCGCAACAGCGCGATGCGATTCTCGCCTGGCTGGATGAGGCGAATTTCGATGCGCAGGGCAATGCGATCAAATCACTGAAAGAGCTGCGCGGCTAGAGCAATATGGGTTTATCTTGACGCGACAGTGTCGACCTAAACACATGAAATGGCTCGCCAAAACAAAACTTAGAGCATCAAGCTAAAAGCTTGATGCTCTAACACGCGCCTACATACAGGGCTCCTTCACCCCGGATTTGATCAGCAGCCAGTTCATCGGAAACGCCGTGGCGAAGCCGATGATCATGCCGATCTGCATCATGAACCAGTAGGTGGCGCTGTCCGGCTGCAGGCTGGGGCCGAAAAACACGAAGCGGGTGAGCGCCATCCAGGCGAACAGCCCGACCTCGAAGGCGGTGAGCGACCAGAAATCCGCGTTCACCGCCGCCTTGATGCCCTCTGCCGGCTGCAGCCCGCGCATCGGCACGATGGAATAATATTGAAAGACGATGCCGAGCAGGAAGGCGAAGGCATAATCCAGCACCAACTGCCCCGCGAACACCGAGCCGGCGATCGCCAGCCCTGAGAAAAACACCAAAAACTCGGCGACAATATCGCCCAGCGTGCAGCCCGCCCCGCAATGGGTGGTGCCGGCGAAGACCTGCACCCAGAACGGTTTGTCATCGCCGTGATGATGATGGTGATGATGCGCGTGATGCGATGCCGGCGCCGCGCGCCCCAGCCGCCAATAGGCCCAGAGCCCGAGCGGCCCGAAATATAAGGCGGTGACCGGCCAGACCGGGTTCATCACCGCCATCGCCTGCGGGCGGGCACGCAGATCCCACAAAATAATCAGCGCACTGATGAACGCGGCGGCCAGGGACAGCATCGCCACATCATTGAGCCAGGCCGGAACCATCCGCGCCTCCTTCGCTGTAACATCTATGTTGCAACATAGCTTGGGCAGCCCGGCGAAAATTCAACCCGGCGCGTTGATGACGATCACGTCAGCCGCGCCACCTCCGCCCGCAATTTCGGCAAAATCTCCTCACCAAACCAAGGGTTTTTCTTCTCCCACCCGGTGGTCCGCCAGGAGGGGTGCGGCAGCGGCAGAAACCGCCCCGGCGCCTGCGCGCGCACCCTCTGCGTCATGCTGCCCTTGCCCAGATAGCGCCTTTGCGCATAGCCGCCGACCAGCAGGATCAGCTCAAGCTGCGGCAGATGGCGCAACAGCGCCTCATGCCAGAGCGGCGCGCATTCCGGGCGCGGCGGGGCATCGCCGCCATTGCGCAGCCGGCCGGGATAGCAGAAGCCCATTGGCATGAAATTCAGCCGGGTTTCATCGTAGAAAACCTCCCGGCCAATCCCCATCCAATGCCGCAGCCGATCGCCGGAGGCATCGTCGAACGGCAGGCCGCTGGCATGCACCTTGGTGCCCGGCGCCTGCGAGATCACCAGCAGCTTCGCGGTGGGCGAGACCCGGAACACCGGCCGCGCCCCCAGCGGCAAAATGTCATGGCAGACGCGGCAGGCCCGCGCCGAAGCCGCGACGCCGCTCAGCCCTCCTGCTTCCAGATCCGCCTTTTGGTCGCCAGCGCCACCAGCGTCAGGAAGGCGAAGAAGATCCCCGCCCTGATCCCCAGAACATGCCGGGCGGTGAGGTTTGGATCGGACGCCCATGTCAGAAACTCCGCGATGTCCGCGGCTTCCTGCGCCTGTGTGGCCTTGGTCCCGTCCGCGTAAGTCACCGCATTGTCCCGCAGCACCGGCGGCATGGCAACCTGCCCGCCCGGATAAGCCCGGTTGTAGTAATGCCCTGGCAGCATCGTCACCCCGGCCGGGGCCGGGGCAAAGCCGGTGAGGAAGCGATAAATATAGCGCGTGCCATCGCGGCGCTGGGCGACGATGCTGGAGAGATCCGGCGGCACCGCCCCGCCCATGCTCATCGCCGCGGGGGCCTTGAACACATCATCCGGGGTGGCGGGCTGGCCGGTGGCCAGCTTCACCGCATTGGCAAGCCCGGCGATCTGCGCCGTATCCAGCCCGATTCCCGCGAGATCCCGGTAATGTAGCTGGTTGAGGCTGTGGCAGCTGGCGCACACGCCCTGATACACCGCCAGCCCGCGCTGGGCGGCTTCATCATCGATATGTCCGAAGGCGCCGGAGGAGGGGAAAGACGGGGGCTGCGCCTGCGCCGCCCCACCCGCCAGCAGCCCGAGTGCTAAGCCCGACATCAGCAAAACGCGCATTATTTGGCCTCCGCGGCGGTGACGAGGGGGGTGAGCACGAGGAAATGGATGAAAAACCAGATGCCGAAAATGATCTGCGGCACCGGCGCGCTGGCGCAGCCCAGAGCCAGCACATCCAGCCCCAGCAGCAGCGTCAGCCCGCGATAGAGCCGGCCGGGCGGGGCGCCGTTGGAGCGGTCCAGCCAGGGGAGTGCATAGAGGGCGGCGGCGGCGAGGATCACCACCAAAATCGCCCCGCCATCACCCGGGATCAGCCCGGCAAGATGCGCCACCGGCCGCAAATACCAGGGATAGGAGATTACCATCGGCAGCACATCGCCCGGCAGCATGGCCTGGGCGCTCTGCCCCCAATGCGGGGCGAAGGCCAGCAGCAGCGTGAACAACAGCGCCAGCGCCGCCAAGGCCGCGAAATATTGCGACGCATAGACCGGCCAGAACGCCACCGCCCGGCCCTCCGGCGCCGGCCGCGCCCGCCGTGCCGCGCAGCGCGCCCAGCAGATCACCCAAACCGCGCAAGCCGCCAGCAGCACATGGAACACCAGCAGCCGAGCCAACGTGCCGGGGCCGGACGGGCCACCGAAAATCCACAGCGCCACCGCGCCGGGAAAGCCCGGCAGGGTCAGCGCGGCATCGCTGGCACGGGTGAGCGAGAGCGCGCCCCCTGCCCCGCCCTGCAGCACGAAGCCCAGCCAGCCGGTGAGCAGCAGCACCGCCAGCAGCTTCACCCAGAGCATCCAGGCAAACCGCGCCGGGCCACGATAGCCGCGGGTCAGCAGCAGCCGGAACAGCTGCGCATATAGCGCCAGAAACGCCAAAGACGCGCCGGTATTATGGTAGCCCAGCACCAGCCAGCCGCCATTCACCTCGCGATTGATCATCTGCACCGCGCCATAGGCGTCGCGCGGATTATAATACACCGCCAGCACCGCGCCCGAGGCCAGCAGCAGCGCCAGCAGCGCCCCCAGCAGCGTTGGCAAGGTCGCATGCCAGGCTCCGCCAGGCGCGCGATCCTTCATCAGATACGGGCAGGCAACGCCCTGATTCGCCTCCGATTGCATTGGCGCGTCCTAACCCAGCTGGAGTTGGTGTTTATCGATGAAGCGAAAGCGCGGGATGGCTAGGTTTCGCGGCGCCGGCCCGGCCCGCACCCGCCCCAGCGCGTCATATTCGCTGCCATCGCAGGGGCTGACCCAGCCGCCATAATCGCCACGCGGATCGCCCGGCGCGCTCCCCTGCAAGGCGCAGGGCGCGCCGGTATTCATGCCGATCACCACGACGATATGCCCATCATCCGGCGCCACCCGTTCGGAGACCTCCTGCGGGTCAGGCAAGGCGCTCATCGGCACAATCTGGGCGGCGGCGAGCTGCTGGTCGGTCAGCCGGCGGATCAGGATGGTCTGCCCGCCCCATTGCACCGTCTTGGTGGCATTTTCGGCAATATCGGAGACCAGCACCACCGGCCGGGCCGCATCCAGCCCCGCCGCGTCCGGGTTCAGCGCGTCGATCAGCGGCCAGGCGATCGCCCCCACCCCGATGGCGCCGCCCGCCACGGCCAGAAGCCTCAGGAAGTCGCGCCGGGTTTCGGTCCCATGCGCCGCAAGCGCATCCGCTGTTGGTTCAGCCATGTGTTCGCTCCCTGGAGGAGTTAAGTCTCCTCCCTTGGTTGCAGCGTGGCAAGGCAATGAAAAAATTTCAAGTGTGGATCGATGGCCGGGCATGGCTTAAGCAGGCGCCATGACCAGCCCGCCCCCCCATGCCGCCCTGAAACAGGACGCCGCCACCTGGTTCGCCGCCCTGCGCGACCGGATCTGCGCCGAATTCGAGACGATCGAGCAGGAAGCCGGCGGCGCTGCCCGGTTCCAGCGCACCAGCTGGGAGCGCCCGGGCGGCGGCGGCGGCACGATGAGCGTGCTGCGCGGCCAGGTATTCGAGAAGGCCGGGGTGAATATCTCGGTGGTGGATGGCACGCTGAGCCCGGATTTCGCCGCGAAAATTCCCGGCACCGAGGCAGGTGCGGTGTTCTGGGCGGCGGGGATCTCGCTGGTCGTGCATCCGCGCAGCCCGAAAATCCCGGCGGTGCATATGAATACCCGCATGATCGTCACCGCCAAGGGCTGGTTCGGCGGCGGCGGGGATCTCACCCCGCTGCAGCCCGGCACGCCGGAAGCCACCGAGGATGCCGCCTTCTTCCACGCCGCCTATCAGGCCGCCTGCGATGCGCACGATCCCGGCTATTATGAAAAATTCAAAGCCTGGTGCGATGAATATTTCTATCTCCCGCATCGCAATGAACCGCGCGGCGCCGGCGGGATTTTCTATGATTATCTCGATAGTGGCGATGTCGCGGCGGATTTCGCCTTCACCCGCGATGTCGGCCAGGCCTTCCTGGCGGCCTACCCGCCGATCGTGCGCCGCCGGCGCGAAGCCCCCTATACGCCGCAGGAGCGCGAGGCGCAGCTGATCCGCCGCGGCCGCTATGTGGAGTTCAACCTGCTCTATGACCGCGGCACCACATTCGGGCTGAAAACCGGCGGCAATACCGAGGCGATCCTGATGTCGATGCCGCCCGAAGTGAAATGGCCCTGAGCCCGACGCGAGCATGCAAAAAGGCCGGAGCAATGCTCCGGCCTTTTCATTACTGGGTGATGCCCACACCGCGCGGGGTGATGATCACCGAGGGCATCGGCGCCACGTAAACCGGCGGCGGCGGGGGTGGCGCGTAATAGACCGGCGGGGGCGGGGGCGGCGGCGCGTAATAATAGCCTGGCGGCGGACCGGCATAGACCGGCACGCCCGGCCCCCAGACCGGGGCCGGGCCGATATAGCCATAGTCCGGGCCCCAACCGGCATACCAGTGCCAGATATGACCCGCCCCCCACCAGCCATGATCATGCCAATCATGGTAGGGGCGGCCATCCCAATGCCCGCCGGGGCCACCGTGCCAGTCGCCACCGTCATGCCAACCGCCACCGCCGTGCCAGTCGCCGCCGCCATGGCCGTGATCGCCCCAGTCCGCGAAGGCCGGGGCGACGCCAGCGCCGGCCAGGCCCATCGCCACGGCACCCGCCAGCAAAATCTGTCTCATCGTCATGGGTTGTCCCCTTCGCACATTCTGGCCTGAATAGGCGCCCCGCCTGTGGCAACAGCACGCCCCAAGAAGGGCGGAAACAAGGCGGCGGAATGAAATTGAATTAATTTATTTAATGTCATGATTATTCAAGAAATTCACTTGCGAATTACGCGCGGATAAGGGAAGATTCAAGCGGTTTCAACAACCCGGCTTCACGTTTAGGGAATGGCTCTGTGCTCCGCGCGATAAAAAACCGCCTTCGTGGCCTGGTGGCGCCTGCTATTTTTCTGGCGCTCACCTATTATTTTGGATGGAACGCCATCCACGGCAAAAGCGGGCTGGAGGCGCAGGCCGCGCAGCGCGCGCAGCTGGCCGCCGTGCAGAAGCAGGCGGATGCCACCCATCAGCGCCTGGTGCTCTGGCAGACCAAGGTGGCCGACCTCAATGGCCAGGCGATTCAGCCCGACATGCTGAACGAGGAAGCCCGCAACGTGCTGAGCCTCGCCGACCCGAACGACCTCGTCGTCGAGCTGCCGCCGCACAAATCCGCCGAATGATGATTTCGTTTTAGAGCCTCACCCTAAGCAGCGGCGCCTTTCGGCGCCGTTTTTTTTGAAATTTTATGAGCCGCCTTCTACCTACCCCGGGCTTCGGATGCATGAATTAACTACTTTTTGGTTAATTTAATTTGTTGCAACTGCGAAGAAGAGTTTTTACAGAGCTTTCTCTTGCGCGGCGCACCAACATTGGCATAGCTGCGAGCGGACGATCAAAACCCGGGAGCCAAGAGACATGGCCGTTAGCCCTGACAAATCGAGAAAATCCGCAAAGAAGCCCGCCGAGGTGATGAGCAAGGACGAATTGCTCAAGGCCTATGAGAGCATGCTGCTGATCCGCCGCTTCGAGGAGAAGGCGGGCCAGCTTTACGGCATGGGCCTCATCGCCGGCTTCTGCCATCTTTATATCGGCCAGGAGGCCGTGGTGGTCGGCATGCAGCATTGCCTCAAGGAAGGCGATCAGGTCATCACCTCCTACCGCGACCACGGCCATATGCTGGCCTGCGACATGGACCCCAAGGGCGTGATGGCGGAGCTGACCGGGCGCATCGGCGGCTACTCCAAGGGCAAGGGCGGCTCCATGCACATGTTCAGCAAGGAGAAAGGCTTCTTCGGTGGGCATGGCATCGTCGGCGCCCAGGTCTCGCTGGGGGCGGGCCTCGCCTTCGCCAACTGGTATCGCGAGAACGACAATGTCTGCCTCACCTATTATGGCGAAGGTGCCTCCAACCAGGGGCAGGTCTATGAGAGCTACAACCTCGCGGCGCTGATGAAGCTGCCGGTGGTGTTCATCATCGAGAATAACCGTTACGCCATGGGCACCTCGGTCGAGCGCGCCTCCGCCTCGCGCGATCTCTCGCTGAACGCCGCCGCCTGGGGCATGCCCAGCCTGGCCGTGGACGGCATGGATGTGCTGGCGGTGAAGGAAGCCGGTGAGCAGGCGGTGGCGCATTGCCGCGCCGGCAAGGGCCCGTTCCTGCTGGAGATGAAGACCTATCGCTATCGCGGCCACTCAATGTCCGACCCGGCGAAGTACCGCACCCGCGAAGAGGTGCAGAAAATGCGCGCCGAGCATGACTGCCTGGATTCCGCCCGCAAGAAGCTGGAGGAGGCCGGCATCGCCGAGGCCGATCTGAAGAAGCTGGATGAGGCGATCAAGGCCCGGGTGCAGGAGGCGGCTGATTTCTCGCAAAGCTCGCCCGAGCCCGATCCGTCCGAACTTTACACTGACGTGCTGCTGGAGGGCTAAGACACCATGACCGACATTCTGATGCCCGCCCTCTCCCCCACCATGACCGAGGGCAAGCTCGCCAAATGGCTCAAGAAAGTGGGCGATGAGGTGAAGTCCGGCGATGTTCTGGCCGAGATCGAGACCGACAAGGCGACCATGGAGGTGGAAGCCGTCGATGAAGGCACGCTGACCGCCATTCTGGTCGAGGAAGGCACTGAGGGTGTCGCCGTGAACGCGGTGATCGCCCAGCTCAATGGCGGCTCGGACGCCGCCAAGCCCGCCCCGGCCCCAGCACCCAAGGCCGAGGCTGCGGCCCCGAAGGCCGAAGCCCCGAAAAAAAGCGCCCACCACGCCGCAGGAGCCGGTCGAGAAGGAATGGGGCCCGACCAAGACCATGACCGTGCGCGAAGCCTTGCGCGAAGCCATGGCCGTCGAAATGCGCGCCGATAAGGACGTGTTCCTGATGGGCGAGGAAGTCGCCCAGTATCAGGGCGCCTATAAGGTCAGCCAAGGCCTGCTGGACGAATTCGGTGCGCGCCGCGTCATCGACACCCCGATCACCGAGCATGGCTTCACCGGCATGGCCGTGGGTGCGGCGATGAACGGGCTGAAGCCGATCCTGGAGTTCATGACCTTCAACTTCGCCATGCAGGCGATCGACCAGATCATCAACTCCGCCGCCAAGACGCTCTATATGTCCGGCGGCCAGATGGGCGCGCAGATCGTCTTCCGCGGCCCCAACGGTGCCGCCGCCCGTGTCGGCGCCCAGCACAGCCAGTGCTACGCCTCCTGGTACGCGCATTGCCCGGGCCTGAAGGTCGTCGCCCCCTGGTCCGCCGCCGATGCCAAGGGCCTGCTGCGCGCCGCCATCCGTGACCCCAACCCGGTCGTGTTCCTGGAAAACGAGATCCTGTACGGCCACTCCTTCGAGGTGCCGGAAGATGAGGATTTCATCCTGCCGATCGGCAAGGCCAAGATCGAGCGCGAAGGCAGCGATGTCACCATCATCGCCTTCTCGATCATGGTGGATACGGCGCTGAAGGCGGCTGAGACGCTGGCCGAGCAGGGCATCTCCGCCGAGGTCATCAATCTGCGCACCATCCGCCCGCTGGATACCGAGACCATCGCCGCCTCGGTGAAAAAGACCTCGCGCGTGGTGAGCCTGGAGGAAGGCTGGCCCTTCGCCGGTATCGGCTCCGAGATCATCGCCACCGTCACCGAGCATTGCTTCGACTGGCTGGATGCCCCGCCGGCGCGCGTGGCCGGCGTTGACGTGCCGATGCCCTATGCGGCCAACCTTGAAAAACTGGCGCTGCCCCAGCCCGACTGGGTGGTGGATGCCGTCAAGAAACTGTTCTGATCCGGGAGGCGTTCAACATGGCCATTAACATCCTGATGCCGGCCCTCTCACCGACCATGACCGAGGGCAAGCTCGCGAAATGGGCGAAGAAGGAAGGCGATGAGATCAAGTCTGGCGACGTGATCGCCGAGATCGAGACCGACAAGGCGACCATGGAAGTGGAAGCCGTCGATGAAGGCTTCCTCGGCAAGATCCTGGTGCCGGAAGGCACTGAGGGGGTTGCGGTGAATGCGGTGATCGGGCTGATCACCGCCTCCAAGGACGAGAAGGTGGACGGCCCTGCCCCCGCCGCCGCGCCCAAGGCGGAAGCGCCGAAGGAAGAGGCCAAGGCTGAGGCGCCAAAGGCCGCCCCAGCAGCAGCTCCCGCCGCCTCGCATGGTGAGCGGATCTTCGTCTCGCCCTTGGCCAAGCGCATCGCCAAGCAGTCCGGCATCGATCTGGCCACCATCAAGGGCTCCGGCCCGAATGGGCGGATCGTGAAGGCGGATCTGGACGGCAAATCCGCCACCGCGCCGAAGGCCGAAGCCGCGCCGGCTGCTGCCCCGGCCGCCGCCGCGCCGAAGCCGGCCGCCCCGGCCCCGGTCATCACCGCGCCGCATAAGAAGATCCCCAACTCCACCATGCGCAAGGTCATCGCCAAGCGCCTGACGGAATCCAAGCAGACCGTCCCGCATTTCTACCTCACGGTGGATATCGAGCTGGACAAATTGCTGGCGCTGCGCGGCGAGCTGAACGGCAAGTCGCCGAAGGACGGCCCGGGCGCCTTCAAGCTCTCGGTGAATGATCTCGTCATCAAGGCCTGCGGCGTCGCCCTGGCCCGGCACCCGGCGGTGAATGCCTCCTGGACCGATGAGGCGATCATTCAGTACGACAATGTCGACATCTCCGTCGCCGTTGCCGTCCCGGATGGTCTGATCACCCCGATCGTCAAGAACGCCGACAAGCTCGGCCTGGCCGGCATTTCCAACGCGATGAAGGATCTCGCGGGCCGTGCCAAGGCCGGCAAGCTGAAGCCCGAGGAATTCCAGGGCGGCGGCTTCTCCATCTCCAATCTGGGCATGTATGGCATCAAGGATTTCTGCGCCATCGTGAACCCGCCGCAGGCCGCCATTCTGGCTGTCGGTGCGGGGGAGAAGCGGGCCGTGGTGAAGGGCGATGAGATCAGGATCGCCACGGTGATGAGCGTCACCCTGTCCACCGACCACCGCGTGGTCGATGGCGCGCTGGGCGCTGAATTCCTGCAGACCCTGAAGGGCCTGATCGAAGAGCCGCTGAGCCTGATGCTCTAACCCCGCTGGGCCGAGGGCTTTGGCTGCGCCACGCCCCCGGCCCAGGTTGCAAAAGTTTTTTGCGCCGCTTTTTTTCAAAAAAGCGGCATAAAAAGGAACTCCAAAATGGCTGACAAATTCGACGTTATCGTGGTCGGCGGTGGCCCGGGCGGCTATGTCGCCGCCATTCGCGCCGCGCAGCTGAAGCTGAAAGTGGCACTGGTCGAGGCCAAGCATCTGGGCGGCATCTGCCTGAACTGGGGCTGCATCCCGACCAAGGCGCTGCTGCGCTCGGCCGAGGTGAAGCATCTGATCGACCATTCCGAAGCGTTCGGCATCACCGTTGGCGATGTGAAGGTGGATCTGGCCAAGGTGGTGGCGCGCTCACGCGCTGTCTCCAAGCAGCTCTCGGGCGGCATCGGCCATCTGATGAAGAAGAACAAGGTCACCGTCTATGACGGCTATGGCAAGCTCGCAGGCTCGGGCAAGCTCTCCGTGACCAAGGACGGCAAGCCGCTCGCCGAGCTGGAAGCCCCGCACATCATCCTGGCCACCGGTGCCCGTCCCCGCCAGATCCCCGGCCTTGAGGTCGATGGCAAGCAGATCATCTCCTATTTCGAGGCGATGGTGCCGGAAACCCTGCCGAAATCCCTGCTGATCATGGGCTCTGGTGCCATCGGCATCGAATTCGCCAGCTTCTACAACACGCTGGGCGTGGATGTGACCGTGGTGGAGATGGTCGACCGCATCATGCCGGTGGAAGACGCCGAAATCTCAGCCATCGCCCGCAAGCAGTTCGAGAAGCAGGGGATCAAGATCCTGACCTCCGCCGTGGTCAAAAAGGCCGAGAAGGGGGCGAAATCCGTCAAGGTGACGGTCGAGGCCGGCGGCAAGGAACAGATCTTCGAGGTCGAGAAAGTGATCTCGGCGGTCGGCATTGTCGGCAATGTCGAAAATATCGGTCTGGAAGGCACCAAAGCGAAGGTCGATCGCACCCATGTGGTGGTGGATGGCTATGGCAATACCGGCGAGCCGGGCGTCTATGCCATTGGCGATCTGGCCGGCCCGCCCTGGCTGGCGCACAAGGCGAGCCACGAGGCGATCGTCTGCGTCGAGAAAATCGCCGGGCTCAACCCGCACCCGTTCGAGACCGGCAACATCCCCGGCTGCACCTATGCGCACCCGCAGGTGGCCAGTGTCGGCCTCACCGAGGCCAAGGCCAAGGAAGCCGGGCATGAGGTCAAGGTTGGCCGCTTCCCGCTGATCGGCAATGGCAAGGCGATTGCCCTGGGCGAACCGGACGGGCTGGTGAAAACCATCTTCGACGCCAAGACCGGCGAATTGCTCGGCGCCCATATGGTCGGGCCGGAAGTGACGGAGATGATCCAGGGCTATGTCATCGCCCGCCAGCTGGAAAGCACCGAGGCCGAGCTGATGGAAACGGTGTTCCCGCACCCCACCGTCTCGGAAGCCATGCACGAATCCGTGCTTGACGCTTACGGCCGGGTCATCCACTTCTAGACCAGCGCGGCGCTCCCGCAATGTGATAAAGCGAGCCGGATGGAG
Organism: Acidocella sp. MX-AZ02; assembly: GCF_000306035.1. Taxonomy (NCBI): domain Bacteria; kingdom Pseudomonadati; phylum Pseudomonadota; class Alphaproteobacteria; order Acetobacterales; family Acidocellaceae; genus Acidocella; species Acidocella sp. MX-AZ02. The sequence continues at coordinate 328,533 of NZ_JH976207.1, read as the reverse complement.
ACATCCGGCTCTCGGTAGCGCCCCCTTTGCAGGGGGCGTTTCTTTTAGGGATAAGTGGAATCATGGCCACACGTATCGAGATCGACCACCGGGTCCGGCATCCGGAAAAGCAGCACCGGAAAGACAATCCGATCGCCCGCAAGCCGGACTGGATCCGCGTCAAGGCGCCGACCCACCCGGTCTATCACGAGACCCGCGCCTTGATGCGCGACAAGAAGCTGACCACCGTGTGCGAGGAAGCGGCCTGCCCGAATATCGGCGAATGCTGGTCCCAGCGCCACGCCACGATGATGATCATGGGCGAGATCTGCACCCGCGCCTGCTCCTTCTGCAATGTCTCCACCGGCCTGCCGAACGCGCTGGATGCGGATGAGCCGCGCCGCGTCGCCGAGGCCGTGGCCCAGCTCGGGCTGCGCCATGTGGTGATCACCTCGGTCGATCGTGACGATGTGCCCGATGGCGGGGCGGCGCATTTCGCCGCCGTCATCGCCGCCGTGCGCGACGCCGCCCCCGCCACCACCATCGAAATCCTCACCCCGGATTTCCTGCGCAAGCCCGGCGCCATCGCAATGGTCACCGCCGCCAGGCCGGACGTGTTCAACCATAATTTCGAGACCGTGCCCCGCCTCTACCCGACCATCCGGCCCGGCGCGCGCTATTATCAATCCATCCGCCTGCTCGACCAGGTGAAGCAGCTCGATCCGTCGATCTTCACCAAATCCGGCCTCATGGTTGGCCTGGGCGAGAGCAAGTCCGAGATTTCCCAGGTGATGGATGATCTGCGCATCGCCGATGTGGATTTCCTCACCATCGGGCAATATCTGCAGCCCACGGTGAAGCATGCCGCGGTGGAGAAATTCTGGACGCCCGAGGAGTTCGAGGAGCTGGCCGGCATGGCCCGCGCCAAGGGCTTCCTGCAGGTCTCAGCCACCCCCCTCACCCGCTCCTCCTATCATGCCGATGCGGATTTCGAGCAGCTGCGCGCCGCCCGGGCCAAGCAGCTGGCGGGCTGAGCACGCCCCCGCATGACCAAGTTCGCGCAGCAGAAAATCGTCCCCTATACGCCCCAGCAGCTCTACGCGCTGGTGGCGGATGTGGCCAAATATCCGAAATTCCTGCCCTGGTGCGTGGGGGCGCGGATCCGCAGCCATGTGAACAACCTGATGATCGCGGATCTGACCATCGGCTTCGGCCCGTTCCGGGAGAGCTTCACCTCCCGCGTCACGCTGCTGCCCGGCTCGGGCGAGGGCCCCTGTGCCATCCGCGTGGAATATGAGAACGGCCCGTTCAAATATCTGCATAATCGCTGGGATTTCGCCCCGCACCCGGAGGGCTGCGCGGTGGATTTCTTCGTCGATTTCGAATTCCGCAACATCATCCTGCAGAAGGCCATCGGCGCGGTGTTCACCGAGGCGGTGCAGATGATGGTCAACGCCTTCCTCAAACGCGCCGCCAGCGTCTATGGCGAGCCGCCCAGACCAGCCCCCGCCCCCACCGGCCAGCCCGCCCCGCAGGTGAAGTGAGCGGCGTTTGCGTCCCGCACGGGAACTGCGTCAAGCGGCCGGCTGATATCCAAGCGCGGCCCCCAGATCGCGGAAATGGGCCAGCAGGCTGTCATAATGGCCCAACGCCACCGCTTCGGACGCATCCGGGTAGGTTCGCGCATAAAATAGCGGATCGAAATTTTGTATCACATGCTCCCGGCGCGCGCCGATGGCCAGATAATGCGCCAGAGCCGTGCCGCGCCCCTCCCGCACATCCAGCGCCGCATCCGCATTGCGCGCCAGATAGCGCGTGCCGTCGAAATCCTTGAGCTCGATCCGGCTTGGCTTGCGTTTCTCCAGCCGGGCGAGCATGTCGCGCAATTCCTGCGCCGTGGCAAACCGCGCCTGCGCGCCGAGCAGATCCTGCATTTGCCAAAACCGCGCGGGATTGGCCTGCAGCCCAACCGCCGTAACCGGCGGCAGCAAGACATAGCGAAACGCCGGCTCCTCCAGGGGCAGATAAAGCTGCCCCACCTGCAAGACCGGGCTGAACATGCCACCGACCGGCACATAGGTGCGCTGCGCCTCGCTCAACCAGGCCGCCAGCCAGGAGAATGTCGAAATGCTCAGCGCCAGATTGGCGGACCGGCGCAGCACCTCGAAATCATAACCGGGACTGGTACCGGCAACGAACTGCGCCCGCGGAAAGGCGGCGCGCAAGCCGGCACTATAAGAGTCCTCGCCAAGCTGCCCGTAAAACACCAGCTCCAGGCCGCTCTCTTCCTGTAATTTCGCGTAATACGCCGGAGGCAGCGGAAAATAGCCAGGATACTCGCCGTTCAGGATCTCGTTCGCGCGCACGCTGCAGACCAGCTGGCCGGGGCCAAATCCCTGCACGGCCTCCTGCCCCGGAACAGGCGGCAGCAAGGCCCGGCAGGTCGCGCGCGACGGGTAATGTGAGACATGAAAACAATACCCCTCCAGACAGATCGCATCCACCTCATCACGATCCAGGCACGCCGCCAGCCCGGCCACGTCCAGATGATAATCGTCTCCCGTGCCCGCACTTTCACGGGCGGGCGGGCGGGGCGCCGGCGCCTCGCGCTGCCACATCGGCAGCTGGATATTGGTCACAACCGCCCCAGCCACACGCCGCGCGATTCCCTCAGCGGTGAGATATTGCAGCGCCCTGTTGCCAATATTTCCATGCGGGTGGATCCAGACCTGTTTGCGCCCGCGCCAGCCCGGCACCGGCACCGCCCGCAACACCCCATCGCGCGCTTGCAGCTCCAGCGTGGCCAGGTCCTGTTGAAGTGGCAGCGGCAACTGGCCGGGCAACTCCACCACATGTTCGCCGAAAAACAGATTGAAGGCGCAAAACCCCGCCTTGACCGGCGAACCGCCATTCACCGACCAGTATTGCGCCACGATCCGGTGGATCAGCTCAACATCGCGCGCCGGCACCGGCAGAAAATGCTCCCATTCCTTGGCTGCAGCGGAGAGAAAGCTCAGCTCGCCATCCGGCCGGGCCACGAGAAAAAGTTCATCAGCATGAAACAGCAGACTGCCTTGGTAATGCCCCTCCTGAATGGCGAGGGTCGAAGGCAGGTTGGGGAGGGTGGCCCGCTCGGCATGCGCCACGGAAAGAATGGCGCCGGTCGGGGTTGGCTCCAGCCCCAGCACGATATGCTGGGGTTCCAGTGCGTCCGGTGCCCGGTGCACCAGTGAGGATGAGCCTGTGTCCAGACATATCAGCGTGCCGAACCAGGTGAACATCGCAATGCGGGGTAAGGGCGGCAAGGGCGCAAGAGCTTTTTGCATGCGCACCAAAGGTTAAGCCAACGAAACAGATGCGTCCATCGCTTCAATCCACCCAGACCAAATTATGATGGTCAAAAATGCGCGGCATATCCGGCTTGATGATCTGGAAAAACGGCGAGATGTCGAAATCACGCGGCGTGAACAGGCCGGTATCGTGGATATGATAGATCTCCCGCACCTTCGCCGCTGCCGCCCCGGGGGGCACTGAGGACGGGATCTCGGGCAGGATCGGATAATGCGCCGCCTGAAACGCCTCAGCCACCAGGGTTGAGCAGATCGCCCGGCTGGGATCGGCGGAGCCGACCGCGATCGCCCGCCGCCGCCAGGCGCGCGGCACCGGCAGCGGCACCATATAGCGCGCCAGATCCGCCACATGCTTCAGGTCATATTGCGCGCCCAGCCTGGCCTGCGCGTGGGCAACGACGATATCCGCATCCGCCTCGGTCAGGCTGATCGGCCGGCAGACGCGCAGATGGTAAGGCGCCAGCTCCGAGAGCGGAAAGCGCCGCACGCCCTGCAGCACATCCGCCTCGATGCACATGCCCCCGCCCGCATACAGCACCGCATGCGACCAGCTGGACTGGGTGAGATATTTGATCACCGCGCTGATGCGCAGATTACCCTCGACCAGGATCACATCGGCCTTGCGCAGCAACGCCTGCAGCGCGACCAGATCCACCGGCAGGGCCGGGGCGGCCTCGACCTCCTGGGTCAGGAAGCTCGCCAGCCAGCCCCCGACGATGCGGCGGAGCCGGTTCACCGCGTCAGGCCTTCTTGCGCGTCTTCACAGGCTTGGCCGGCGCCAGCAACGGGGCGAGGAAGCGGCCCGTATAGCTGCCTTCACTCGCGGCGATATCCTCCGGCGTGCCGGTGGCGATGACGCGGCCACCGCCCGCGCCGCCCTCCGGCCCGATATCGATAATATGATCGGCGGTTTTGATCACTTCGAGATTATGCTCGATGACGATGATGGTGTTGCCGGCATCCACCAGCGCGTGCAGCACCTCCAGCAGCTTGCGGATATCCTCGAAATGCAGCCCGGTGGTCGGCTCATCGAGAATATAGAGCGTGCGCCCGGTGGCCCGGCGCGCCAGCTCCTTGGCCAGCTTGATACGCTGCGCCTCGCCGCCTGAAAGTGTGGTCGCCTGCTGGCCGAGCTTGATATAGCCGAGCCCGACGCGCGCCAGGATCGAGAGCCGGTCATGGATCTTCGGCACCGCGGAGAAGAACACCAACGCCTCGTCCACCGACATATCCAGCACATCGGCGATGGATTTGCCGCGGAACTTCACCTCCAGCGTCTCGCGGTTATAGCGCTTGCCCTTGCAGGTATCGCAGGTGACGAACACGTCCGGCAGGAAGTGCATCTCGATCTTCAGCACGCCATCGCCCTGGCAGGCCTCACAGCGCCCACCTTTCACGTTGAAGCTGAAGCGGCCGGGCTTATAGCCGCGCGCGCGCGCCTCCGGCATCTCGGCGAACCAGTCGCGGATCGGCGCGAACAGATCCGTATAGGTGGCGGGGTTGGAGCGCGGGGTGCGGCCGATCGGCGACTGGTCGATATCGATGATCTTATCGAGCTGCTCCATGCCTTCGATCTTCTCGAACGGCGCCGGCACCTCGCCCGAGCCCATCAGCCGGCGCGAGAGCGCCTTGTAGAGCGTGTCGATCACCAGCGTCGATTTGCCGCCGCCGGAAACGCCGGTGACACAGGTAAACAGCCCGAGCGGGAAGGTCGCGGTGACATCCTTCAGATTATTGCCGCGCGCACCGACGAGCTTGATGGTGCGGTTCTTTTGCACCGGGCGGCGCGGCGGCACCGGGATCGAGCGCCGGCCGGAGAGATAATCCCCGGTGACGGATTTCGGGTTGGCCGCGACCTCCGCCGGCGTGCCCTGCGCCACCACATGCCCGCCCTTCACCCCGGCTTCCGGCCCCATATCCACCAGATGATCGGCGGCGCGGATCGCATCCTCGTCATGCTCCACCACCAGCACGGTATTGCCGAGGCGCTTGAGCCGCTCCAGCGTGCCCAGCAGCCGCTCATTATCGCGCTGATGCAGGCCGATGGAGGGCTCATCCAGCACATAGAGCACGCCGGTAAGCCCGGAGCCGATCTGCGAGGCGAGGCGGATGCGCTGGCTCTCCCCGCCCGAGAGCGTCGCGGAAGAGCGCGCCAGGGTGAGATAATTCAGCCCGACATCGAGCAGGAATTGCAGCCGCTCCTCGATCTCCTTGAGGATGCGCCGGGCGATTTCCAGGCGCTGCGGGGTGAGGGTTTCCGCGACGCCGCCAAACCAGTCCCGCGCCTTGTCGATGGACAGCTCCGCCACCTCGGCCAGGTTTTTTTCCGCCACCTTCACCGCCAGCGCCTCCGGGCGCAGCCGCGCGCCGTTACAGGCCGCACAGGGGCGCTCGGCATGGTAGCGGGAAAGCTCCTCACGCACCCAGGCGGAATCGGTTTCCTTGTAGCGCCGGTCGAGATTCTTGATGATCCCCTCGAACGGCTTCACGACATTATAGGCGCGCGCGCTGTCCTTGTAGGTGAATTTGATCTCCTCCTTGCCGGAGCCGAACAGGAACACCTCGCGCACCTCCTCGGGCACATCCTCCCAGGCGGTGCCCAGTCTCACCCCGTAATGCTTGGCGATGGCGGCGATGGTCTGATCGTAATAGGGCGATTGCGCGTTGGCCCAGGGGGCGATGGCATTGTCATCCAGCGCCCGGCGCTCATCGGGCACCACCAGATGCGGGTCGAAATAGATCTCATGCCCCAGCCCATCGCATTCCGGGCAGGCGCCATGCGGCGAGTTGAAGGAGAATAGCCGCGGCTCGATCTCCTCGATGGTGAAGCCGGACACCGGACAGGCGAAGCGCGAGGAAAACACCGTGCGCTCCTGATTGTCGTGATTTTCGGCATAGACGATGCCATCCGCCAGCCCGAGCGCGGTCTCGAAACTATCCGCCAGGCGCTGCTCCAGCCCGGGCTTGACCACCAACCGGTCGACGACGATCTCGATATCGTGTTTCAGCGTCTTTTTCAGCGCCGGCGCCTCGGCGATTTCATAGACGGTGCCGTCGATCTTGGCACGGGTGAAGCCCTTGCGCTGATACTCCGCTAGCTCCTTCCTGTATTCGCCCTTGCGGCCCCGGATCACCGGGGCCAGCAGCAGCAGCCGCGTGCCCTCCGGCATCGCCATCACCCGGTCCACCATCTGGCTCACCGTCTGCGCCTCGATCGGCAGGCCGGTGGCGGGCGAATAGGGCACCCCGGCGCGCGCCCAGAGCAGGCGCATATAATCATGGATTTCGGTGACGGTGCCGACGGTGGAGCGCGGGTTCTTCGAGGTCGTTTTCTGCTCGATGGAGATGGCCGGGGAGAGCCCCTCGATGCTGTCCACATCCGGCTTGCCCATCAGCTCCAGGAACTGCCGGGCATAGGCGGAGAGGCTCTCCACATAGCGCCGCTGCCCCTCGGCATAGATGGTATCGAACGCCAGGGAGGATTTGCCGGAGCCGGACAGGCCGGTGATGACCGTCAGCTGCTCGCGCGGAATCTGGATGTCGATATTTTTCAGGTTATGTTCGCGCGCGCCGCGAACAGTAATGAAGCCGGCACCCTTCTGTTCCGCCATGATCGATCCTGGATGTTCGTGATACGTTCTTGTAAGATAGGGTCTCGCCGCGTATAAAGCAACGCTGGCCACCGCGTGGCGGATGCGCTATCCTGGAAGACAATTTTGAGTTGTAGAGGGCGACATGGCTGGTAGTGTGAACAAGGTGATTCTGGTGGGCAATCTCGGGCGCGACCCGGAGATCCGCAACACCCAGTCCGGCATGAAGGTCGTCAACCTGGCCGTCGCCACCTCCGAGAGCTGGAACGACAAGGCCAGCGGCGAGCGCAAGGAGCTGACCGAGTGGCACCGCGTGGTCATCATGAATGACCGTCTGGCGGATGTGGCCGAGAAATACCTGAAGAAGGGCTCCAAGCTCTATCTGGAAGGCAAGCTGCAGACCCGCAAATGGACCGACCAGTCCGGCCAGGAGCGCTATACCGCCGAGATCATGATCGGCCGCTTCAACGGCGAGCTGGTGCTGCTGGACCGTGCCGGCGGTGGTGGCGGCGGCATGGGTATGGGCGGTGGCATGAGTGGTGGCATGGGCGGTGGCGACGAGTACGCGCCGCGCGCCGCCTCCGCCCCGGCCGCGAAATCCCCCGCCCGCGCTGTCGGCGGCTGGGATACGCGGCCGAGCACTGGCGATCTGGACGACGAAATCCCGTTCTAACCCCCGCCTGACCTCGGCGGCTTGCCGCAAACCGCGCCTTTCCGGCGCGGTTTTTTTATGGTGAACAATCCGGCCGCCCACGTCTTTATCGTTACGAATCCAGCATATATGTGCTAAATCGCACCTAATTTAAAAAACGGTATCATCATAGCTTATTATAACGTCCGCGCGTCGATTCAAAAAAACATCAACCCTAACGTGCCACGGCGTCGCGGCCAGATCCGGTCAAATCTCTTTTAAAGCAATCAAAAAATGCTGTTAAATTCAATAGCCTTTTCTGACAGCCTACTTTTCTGTCGAAAAGATTAAAGCCACTTCATTTTCTGCGCTCAGCCTACCGACGCGATTCATTTTGCTTGAAGTTGATGCGAAATCATTACTATCGATACATGCAAAGATAGCTTCACAAACATCCTTTCACTAAACGTTCGCCTTGGGCACCAGATCAGAATGAAGCCGACCTTCCGCGCCTTTGCCGCATGGCTGGCCGCTTTGGCAGGGCAGAAACGCGCGAGCACTGCACTGCTCACCGCCTCAAGCACGCCCCGCTTCAGTGACCCGAGGTGATCCGCCGCGCCAAAGCCTGCGTAGACAGATTTTAACCCGGAAGGACCGATCCATGCGCGGATGGCTGCTCATTCCCTTGCTGCTGCTGATCTCAGGCTGTGCCGGAACCCCCGCGCCCGTCATCGCGCCGCAACCGCAGAAACCGGTTGAGATGTCGCGCCTGTTTACCGGCACCTGGTACGAAATCGGCCGCATCCCGATGCAGCTGACCGATGGCTGCGTCGCCGGCACCACAAGCTATTTCGCCAACGCCCAGGGCCAATTGATGGAGCGCGATGCCTGCCGCATGCACACGCCGGCGGGCAGGGAAAAATCCTTCCAGGGCACCGTCGCGATTCTGGCGCCCGGGGCCAACAACAAATTTCTCGTGCGCTACCGGCTCTGGCACCTGTTCACCATCCCCTACACCTACTGGGTCCTCGATCACGCCGCCGATTATAGCTGGTTCATCGTCGCCAACCCGCAAATGACGCTGCTTTCCTTCTTCACCCGCACACCCGATCCCTCCCCGGCGCTGGTGGAAAAGCTGACGGCGCGTGTCCGTGCGCTGGGCTATGAAGGCAAGCTGGAATATCCCGCCCGCTTCCCGCCGACCGGCCAACCGGGTAAATGACGCGGATAACGGGAGACATTCCATGCGGCTCTGGGCCATCGCCTTCATTCTCTGCGCCGCCGCCAACGCCGCCTTGGCCGATGAGGCCAGCCAGTGCCAGGCGCGGCAAGGCCAGTACCTAACCGGCACCATCGCCCATGGCCCGTTCTTCGTCCGCGCCCGGGCGTATCGCGACGGGGTGGCGCTTTCCCACAGCAAGATCCTGCTGCGCGGCGATGATGGCCAGATCTATGATATTCGCGCGGATAACGTCTTCGCGGCCGGCTACGATGCGGCCCCCGGGGCGGTGCCGGCGCCACTTTCAGCGCTGCATCCCGGCATGCGGCTGGCGCTGTGCGGCAAACTCTACAGGCTGCGCAACGGACGAATGGGAATGGACTGGGTGCATACCAATTGCGACGACACCCCGCGCCCCAGCGCCCCGGATGGGTTTCTGAAACAGCTCGGCCCGGACGCAACGCCCGGGCCGAACCTTGAAAATGCCCGCGAATATTGCCGGCTTTGGTAAAGCCCGGCGCGCGTCTGAATCTAACCCGCCATTTGTCAGCCTTTAGGTAGCCGGCACGAGGCTGGACGCGCTCTTGCGCGCCATCACATAATAGACCGGGCTGATCACGCAGAGCCCAACGATCCAGGAGAGATCCACCCCATCCAGCGCCTTCGCCACCGGGCCGGTATAGAGATCGTTCGAGACAAACGGCAGCTGAATGAGAATCCCCAATATATAGCAGAAGATCGCGGATTTATTGAAGCGCCCATAGATGCCGCCCTCGGCGGTGAAAAACGCCCCGACATCATAATCCCCATGCCGCACCAGGTAGAAATCCACCAGATTGATCGCCGTCCAGGGCACCAGCACATAGAGCAGCAACAGGATGAAGTTGGTGTAGTTGGTCAGGAAGGCCCCCGCCGCGAACAAGGCGATGGCGAGACCAACTAACGTGATCGCGATGGCGGTGGTGGTGCGCGCCGCCGCCCCCGGCTTCCAGCCCGGCGCGAATGTATGCACCAGCGTGATGGTGGAGAGCACGCCGCAATAAAGGTTCATCGCATTGGTGCCGGCGATGCCGATGGAAAAAATGACCACAACCGGCACCGCGACCGCCCCGGTAAAGCTGGTGAGCCCCGCGACCGGATCACCATTCGCCGCAACCAGACCCAGCATCGCCCCCAGGATCATCGGGAAAATCGAGCCGAGCGTGCAGCCCCAGTAGGAGGCCCAGAACGCATCCTTGGCACCCGTATCATGCGGCATGTAGCGGCTATAATCCGAAACATAGGGCGCGTAGGCGATCTGCCAGAGCGCGCCGACCGAGACCATGCTGCAGAACCCGGCCAGGTTGAAATGGTTCATCGCCATGAAGTTGCCCGGCAGCCCATGCACCAGCACGATCCAGGCGAAGCTGACCAGCAGTGCCAGACCGGATGCCCAGGTGATCACCCGCGCGTAGGCGTGAATGAGGTCGTGCCCGAAAATCGTCGCGATCACGCTGATCACCGCGATCAGCACGATCAGCCAGCGCTGATCGATTCCCGCCGCGATCGTGTGCAAGGATTGTCCCGCGAGCACGATATTGGACGCCAGAAACCCGACATACATGACAATGACGATGGCCACCACCAGCACCGCGCCGATGGTCCCGAACTGCCCGCGCGTCTGCACCATCTGCGGCACGCCAAGCCGCGCGCCCTGCGCCGAGTGCAGCGCCATGAAAATCGCGCCGACCAGATTGCCGATGATGATCGAAAGGCAGGAGCTGGCGAAATCCAGCTTGAACACGGCTGATGCCAGCGAGCCGGTGATGATCGTCAGCATCATGATGTTCGAGCCGAACCAGATGGTGAACAGATCCCGCCAGGTACCGTGGCGCTGATCGAGAGGGATTTGGTAGATCGTATGTTGCTCGACTTTGCCAGGAGCTTCCGTGGCCATGTTGCTGTCCTTAGGGCTGGGGGTGGTACGCCGCGGCGGCGCGGAGATCAGGCCGAAATCGCATCGCGCCATGCCGGCAAATATTGCCGGAGGTCGCGGCGCAAGCAGCTTGCGGGCGAGACAGAACGGTCACGCGGTGCACTCCATTATTTAATCTTAGCCACAGCTTACACGAATCGAGCAGGCTTCCGCATTGAATTAACCGAACCAAGAGCCTCCCTTTTTCTGTGCATCAGGATGTTTTTTGGGCATTCCCACGCCGACCGCGCCCGCCACGCAGGCAGATCCCAGACTTCACCTCTCCCTCTCCCCACGCTAGGAGTAGGGCATGACCCGCACCACCGCGCATCTTGCCAGCCTCACCGCCTTCCCCAGCATCAGCGCCGATCCGAACGAGGACCTCATCCGCTGGAGTGCCGGGATCGTCACCGCGGCTGGTGGGCGGGTTCATGTTTTGGCAGGTGCAAAGCCAGGAAAACTTAATATGCTGGCGAGCTTCGGGCCACAGACCGGGGCCGGCATCGTGTTGTCCGGCCATAGCGATGTCGTACCCGTAGCCGGCCAGGACTGGCATACCGACCCGTTCGCGCTGACCGCGAAGGACGGCAAACTGCTAGGCCGTGGCAGCAGCGACATGAAAGGCTTCCTCGCCGCCTGCCTCAGCGCCGCCGAACGCGCCGACAAAACCCGCCTCACCCGGCCGCTGCATCTGGCATTTTCCTATGATGAAGAAGTCGGCTGCCTTGGCGTGCGGGATTTGTTGGAGCGGCTGCAGGCGGAAAATTTCCAGGCCGAAGGCTGCATCATTGGCGAGCCAACAGCGCAGCAGGTCGGCTTTGGGCATAAGGGTAAGATTTTCGGCTGCTTTTGCTGTCATGGCCAGCCCGCCCATTCCGCCAACCCGGCGCTGGGCTGCAACGCCATCGGCCTCGCCGCGGAAATGGTCGGCGCGGCGGAAACACTTCAGGCCGAGCTCCTCGCCACCGGCACGCGCGATGCCGCCTACCCGTTTCCGGTCACCTCCGTGCATGTCGGCACCATCAAGGGCGGCAGCGCGCTGAACATCGTGCCTGAGCGCTGCGACGTGGAATTCGAAATCCGCAATATCGCCGGGGATGATCCGCATGCGCTGGTTGCCCAGCTGCGCGCCCGGGCGGCGGAGATCATCGCCCGGCGCGGGCAGGGCCGGATCGAAATCGAGATCGCCAACGAATATCCAGGGTTGGAGACCGCGCCCGAAGATCCGTTCGCGGCAAAGATCCTGGCCGCAGCCGGCACCAGCCCCTGCAAGATCGGCTTCGGCACGGAAGGCGGGTTGTTCCAGTCGCGGCTTGGCCTACCTGTCGTGGTCTGCGGGCCGGGCAACATCGACCGCGCCCACAAGCCAGACGAATATATCACCCAGGACGAGCTCGATCAGTGCGATGCGTTCCTGGACCGCGTGATCGCCTCCCTGAGCGCCTGAAATCGCCTCAGCGCGTGCCTGGCAGTTTCTGATTCAGCAGCAGCTCCCGGCATAATTCGATGAAGGCGTCGGCCGTCGGGGTGCGACGCAGCCCTTTCAACGTCGCAATCCCATAGATCAGAGGCCGCAACTTATCTTCCAAACTCAGGTAGGCGAGCTTGTGCCCGTCCAGCGTCGAGAGGTTTTTCGGCTGCGCATTGGCCAGCCCATACCCTTCGCCCCGCGCCACCAGGCTGCGAATGATGTCGATATAAGCATAGCGCCCGGCAATGCGCGGCGCGATGCCAACCTCACGGAACAAGGACAAGAAATAATCGCGGCTCATCGGCAGATCGAGCAACAGAAAATCCTCGCCCTCCAGCTCCTTCAAACTAACCGAGCGCCGCCGTGCAAAGCGATGCGACCCGCCGACAAACGCGTAGGGCGGCAGCGGCGCCATCGGCATGAAGTCGAAATCCGGTGGGATGTTCATATCGTAGGTCAGCAATAGGGCGATGCGGCCATGGCGCAGGCTTTCGAACAATTCCGCCTGGTTGCCGTCCAGCGCATTCACCCGCGCCGCCTCGTAGCGCTTGCGAAATACCGAGAGCATCTCCGGCACCGCCAGCGGAAACAGCGTCGAGAGACAGCCAATTTCCAGCGGTCCGCCAATCTTCGCTGAAATCATCGACGCGGCCGCCTGCACCTCTTCCGCCTGCAGCAGCAACGCCTTCGCTTCACGCAGAAAACGCTGCCCCTCGGCGGTCAGTGACAACCCTTGCGCGTGGTGACGGATGAAAAGCTGGATGCCAAACTCTTCCTCCAGCGCCGTGATCGCCGAGGAAATCGAAGGCTGCGAGATATTCACCCGCTCGGAGGCCTGGGTGATGCTGCCGGTCTCCGCCGTCGCGACGAAATAGCCAATCTGTTTCAGCGTGAAGCGCATGTTCCCGCCCTCAAGAAATTTGAATCAACATATCAGAAGATTATATTTTACAAAACCAGCAACAACGTGGAAACCGGATGCGACCGTTCAGGAGTTTCGCATGACCTTCTCCCTCGTCGCGCGCTGCCCACGTTCAGGCCAGTTTGCCGTTGCCGTCACCTCCTCATCGCCCGCCGTCGCGGCACGCTGCGCCTTTGCCCGTGCGGGTGTCGGTGCCGCAACAACCCAGAACGTGACCGACCCGCGGCTGGCACCGCAACTTCTGGATGCGCTGGAATCTGGCCTCACCGCCGCTGCGGCGATCGAAAAAATTGCAGGCAGCGCAAGCTTCCCCGAGTTCCGGCAACTGACCCTCATCGATACCCATGGAAAAACTGCAGTATTTTCCGGCGCCCGGACGCTTGGTGTCACCGGCGAGGCGCGCGGAAGCAACGCGGCCGCCGCCGGCAATCTGCTGGCCGATAACGGCGTTCCGCAGGCTGTGATCGACGCGTTTGTGGCCAGCGATCCGAACCTGGAACTTGGCGCGCGTGTGATCGAAGCGATGCTGGCGGGGCTTGCCGCCGGCGGCGAAGCCGGGCCGATCAAATCCGCCGGCCTCATCGTGGTCGACAAACAAGCCTGGCCGCTGGCGGATCTGCGGGTCGATTGGCACGACGCGCCGCTGCACGAACTCGCCCGGCTCTGGGAGATTTGGCAACCGCAAATGCATGACTACGTCACCCGCGCGCTGAACCCGACCGCCGCCCCCGCCTACGGCGTGCCGGGCGATGAGTGACGCCAGCCTCTAATTCAGATAATCCTGATCCAGCCGGCGGCGCATCTGCGCGAAATGCGCTTCGGCGAATTCCGGCTCGCTGTCCCAGGCTTGCGCGGTCTTCTCCGCCACCTCGTCATTCAGCACGCTGAGCGTCTGCCCGGTCGCGTAGGCCAGCATCAAGGTTCGGGCCCCGCGCTCGAAATGATAGAAGGCATCGAAGGCTTCGGCGGCAGTTTCGCCCGTGGCCAGCAGCCCGTGATTGCCCATCATCAGGATCTTCTTCTCGCCCAGAATCTTCGCCAAGCGCTCACCCTCGGCCTGGTTATCAGCCATCCCCGCATAGGCGCCATCCACCGCGACGCGGTTGAAGAACCGCGCACAGGTCTGATCCACCGGATATAATGTAGGGTCTTTCAGGCAGGCGAGCGCCGTGGCGTAGGCCGGGTGCAGATGCACCACACAGCGCGCCCGGGGCACCAGCCGATGGATCGCGCCATGGATCGCCCAAGCGGTGCTGTCCACATCTTCCGGCAATGCATTGGCCGCCCCATCCAGCAGCGCCAGTTCCGAGGCTTTCAGCGTCGCGAAATCACGCCAGCGGCGATTGATGAGGAATTGCGTGCCGTCATCGGACACTGCCAGCGAGATATGGTTGGCGGTCGCCTCCTGCCAATCCAGCATGGCGGAGAGCCTACATAAAGCCGCGAGCTCGCCGCGCAGCTTCATCTCACGTTGCTTCAAGTCGCTCATCACAATCCTCCAACAGCTCAGGGCAGTTCAGCGATCACGTCGATCTCGACCAGCCATTCCGGCCGCGCCAAAGCCACGATAACCAGCCCGGTGAACACCGGATAGACCCCCTTCAGCCAGCGTCCCGCGGTGCGATACACCGCCTCGCGATGCCGGATATCGGTGATATAGACGGTCACCTTGCAGATATGCTCCAGCGTCGCGCCGCATTCGCGCAGCAGCAGATCGATATTCTGCATCACCTTCTCGGTCTGCGCCGCCGGATCGCCAACGCCGACATTCTCGCGCGTGTCCAGATCCTGCGGCACCTGCCCGCGCAGATAGATCATCTTGCCCGTCACCACCGCCTGGCAGAGATCATTGTCGAGATTCTGCTCCGGATAGGTCTCCTTGGTGTTGAAGGGGCGAATACGCTTGTGAATCATCTCGAAAACTCCGCAGCCTACCCTACCATAGGCCGCCCGCCCCCTTTGTTAAACCTGATACTGCAAAGCCGTTGCATAAATTAAGCCGAACCAGTTGCCGGATTTTTCAGCAACAGACCTATAACGAGGGTAGGTTGAGGCCAAACTCCCGGGCGCAGTCCTTGGCGATGTCATAGCCCGCATCGGCATGGCGCATCACGCCGGTGGCCGGGTCGTTCCACAGCACCCGCTCCAGCCGCCTCGCCGCATCCTCAGTGCCATCCGCGCAAATCACCATGCCGGAATGCTGCGAAAACCCCATCCCGACCCCGCCGCCATGATGCAGCGAAACCCAGGTGGCGCCCGAGGCGCAATTCAGCAGCGCATTCAGCAACGGCCAGTCGGACACCGCATCCGAGCCATCCGCCATCGCCTCCGTTTCGCGATTGGGCGAAGCGACGGAGCCGCTATCCAGATGGTCACGCCCGATCACGATCGGCGCCTTCAGCTCGCCCTTCGCCACCATCTCGTTGAAGGCGAGCCCCAGCCGATGCCGGTCCCCCAGCCCGACCCAGCAGATGCGCGCCGGCAGGCCCTGGAAGGCAATGCGCTCCTTCGCCATGTCCAGCCAGTGATGCAGATGCTTGTCGTCAGGCAGCAGCTCCTTCACCTTCGCGTCGGTCTTGTAGATATCCTCAGGATCGCCCGAAAGCGCCGCCCAGCGGAACGGGCCGATGCCCCGGCAAAACAGGGGACGAATATAGGCCGGCACGAAACCGGGGAAGGTGAAGGCATTCTCAACCCCTTCCTCCTTCGCACGCTGGCGCAGATTATTGCCGTAATCGAAAGTCGGCACGCCCAATTTCACAAATTCCAGCATCGCCTCGACATGTTTGGCCATCGAGGCGCGCGCCGCCGCTTCCACCGCCTGCGGCGCGCTCTCGCGCCTGGCCTCCCACTCAGCAACGCTCCAGCCGGCGGGCAGATAGCCGTTCACCGGATCATGGGCGGAGGTCTGGTCGGTCAGCATGTCCGGCTTGATGCCGCGCTTGAGCATTTCCGGCAGAATTTCAGCGGCATTGCCCAGCAAGCCTACGGACACCGGCTTTTTCTCGGCAATGGATGTTTCGATGATCGCCATCGCCTCATCCAGCGTATCGGCGCGGACATCGACATAGCGTGTCTTCAACCGCATCTCGATCCGGCTCGCCTGGCATTCGATGGCAAGGCAGCTCATCCCCGCCATGGTCGCGGCGAGAGGCTGCGCGCCGCCCATGCCGCCCAGCCCGGCGGTGAGCACCCATTTACCGGCGACATCGCCGTTATAATGGCGCCGCCCCGCTCCCACAAAGGTTTCGTAAGTGCCCTGAACAATGCCCTGGGTGCCGATATAGATCCAGCTGCCCGCCGTCATCTGGCCATACATCATCAAGCCCTTGCGATCGAGCTCGTTGAAATGCGCCCAGTTCGCCCAGTTCGGCACCAGATTCGAGTTGGCGATGAGCACGCGCGGCGCATCCTTATGGGTGCGGAACACGCCCACCGGCTTGCCGGACTGGACCAGCAGGGTTTCATCATCGCCCAGGCTTTTCAGCGCACTGACGATCCGATCGAAGCTCTCCCAATCCCGCGCCGCCCGGCCGATACCGCCATACACCACCAGCTCTTCCGGCCGCTCGGCCACCATCGGGTCGAGATTATTCATCAGCATCCGCAACGGCGCTTCGGTCAGCCAGCTTTTCGCGGATAATATGCTGCCATGGTCGGCACGGATGATGCGGGCATTATCAAGGCGGGTCATGCGCTTAAACCTTTCAGAATGGTCTCAGGCACCGGCGGCACCGGCGCGGCGTGTTGTCCAAATCACAGGCGAGGCAAAATCTCAGGCAACCCCCGGCAGATCAAACCCAGCCAAGGCGCCCTCACCCAGCAGCGCGATGGCCATCTCGATATCCGGGGCGAAATGCCGGTCCTCTTCCAGCTTCGGCACCGCCGCGCGCAATCTTGCACGCGCCGCCTCCAACAAAGCCGAGGAGGTCAGCGTATGAAAATCGCAGCCCTGCGCCGCCGCCAGCCATTCGATGGCGATGATCGCGCGCAGATTCTCATTCATCCGCAGCAACCTCCGCGCGCCATGGGCGGCCATCGACACATGATCCTCCTGGTTGGCGGAGGTGGGAATGGAATCCACCGAAGCCGGGTAGGCGTTCTGCTTGTTCTCGGAGACCAAAGCCGCCGCCGTCACCTGCGGAATCATGAAACCGGAATTCAATCCGGGTTTCGGCGTCAGGAAGGCCGGCAGGCCGGAGAGCACCGGGTCGACCAGCAGCGAAATCCGCCGCTCGGTCAGCGAGCCGATTTCGCACACCGCCATCGCGATCATATCCGCCGCGAAGGCCACCGGCTCGGCATGGAAATTCCCGCCGGAGAGGGCGACCGCCGGGCCGGTGAAGATCAGCGGATTATCCGTCACGCCATTGGCTTCCGTCTCCAACGTCGCCGCCGCCTGGCGCAGCAGATCCAACACTGCCCCCATCACCTGTGGCTGGCAGCGTAGGCAATACGGGTCCTGCACCCGCTCATCGCCTTTCAGATGCGAGGCGCGAATGGCCGACCCCGCCATCAGCCCGCGCAGCGCCTCCGCCACCTCCGCCTGGCCGCGATGCCGGCGCACCGCATGGATGCGCGGATCAAACGGCGCATCGGAGCCCTTCGCGGCATCGGTGGAAAGCGCGCCCGTCACCAGCGCCGCGCGGAAATTCGCCTCCGCCTCGAACAGCCCGGCCAGGGCGTTGGCGGTGGAAAATTGCGTGCCGTTGAGCAGCGCCAGCCCTTCCTTGGGCCCCAGCACCAAAGGCGCCAACCCGGCTTCCGCCAAGGCCAGCTCTGCATCCTTCGCCACACCACCGACGAAAATCGCGCCGACTCCCATCATCGCCGCGGTCATATGCGCCAGCGGCGCCAGATCGCCCGAGGCGCCGACGGAACCCTGCGCCGGCACCACCGGGATCAGATCCTTCGCCAGCATCGCCTCCAGCATGCGCACGGTTTCCACCCGCACGCCCGAGGCGCCCTGGCCGAGCGAGCCCATCTTCAAGGCCAGCATCAGCCGCGCCACCGCGACGGGCATCGGCGCGCCCACCCCCGCCGCGTGCGAGAGCACGAGATTGCGTTGCAACGTTGCCAGATCCGCATCCGCGATGCGCACCGAGGCCAGCTTGCCGAAGCCGGTATTGATGCCATAGACCGGCTCGCCCCGGCCCAGAATCTCTGCCACCGCATCCGCCCCGGCCTGAACAGCCGGAAGCGCCGCTTCGTCAAGTTCGACGACAGCGCCTTGATAGATATCGCGCCATTGGGCGAGGCTCATCGCCCCGGGGGTGAGTTTCATGCGGCACTCCAGATACGTTGATGTAGCGGGTTGAACCCGATGCGATAGACCAGCTCCGCCGGGCGCTCGATGTCCCAGATCGCGAGATGGCATTTGGCCCCTGGCTTCAGCACGCCTACATCCGACCGCCCAAGTGCGGCGGCGGCATGGCGGGTGACGCCGAGCAGGCATTCCTCAACCGTGAGGCGAAACTGCGTGGCGGCCATGTTCATTGCCAGCAGCAAGGAGAAAAGCGGCGAGGTGCCGGGGTTGAGATCGGTGGAAACCGCCATGCGCACCCCATGGGTTCGAAACGAAGCAACCGGCGGCAGCCTGGTTTCGCGCAGCGTGTAGAAGGCGCCGGGCAGCAGCACGGCAACACTGCCCGCCCGCGCCATCGCCGCTGCGCCATCCTCGCTGGTATATTCAAGATGATCCGCCGAGAGCGCGCCAAACCTTGCCGCCAGCGCCGCGCCGCCAAGGTCCGAAAGCTGGTCCGCATGCAGTTTCACCGCCAGCCCGCAACGCGTCGCCGCCTCGAACACCTGCGCCATCTCCTCAGGCGAAAAGGCGATGCCCTCGCAAAACCCATCCACCGCGTCGGCCAGTCTGTGTCGCGCGACATGCGGGATCATCTCCTCGCAGAGCAACCGCAGATAATCCTCACGCGCCATCTCCGGCGGAAATCCATGCGCGCCCAGGAAGCTGGTGACAACATCCACGGCGCCGCCAAGCGACTTTGCTACCTCAAGACATTTATATTCCGCCTCCGGCGCCAACCCATAGCCGGATTTGATCTCGATGGTCGTCACCCCTTCGGCGAGCAGCGCTTCCAACCGCAATTCCGCTGCGCGGCGCAACTCATCGAAGCTGGCCGCGCGTGTGGCGCGCATCGTGCCCATGATGCCGCCGCCCGCCCGGGCGATCTCCTCATAGCTTGCCCCAGCCAGCCGCGCCTCGAATTCCCCCGCCCGGCTGCCGGCATAAACCAGGTGCGTATGGCAATCGATCAGCCCGGGCGTGATCCAGCGGCCCTCGCAATCCACCATTTCCTCGGCCTGCATCGCGCGCATCGGCCCGGCATAGAGAATGCGCCCGTGCGCCTCTGCCACCATGCCCGGCTCCACCAGCCCCAGGCCCGGCAGATCCGGGTCCATCGTCGCCAGCCTCGCATTGGTAAAAATCCGCTCTGCCCGCATGTTCTGAACCTTGGCGTTGAGGGAAAAGTTGTATATACAATATGCACGTCCGGGAGAGCTGTCCAGTGTCCGATCGCATCATTTTCCGCCACGCGTTGCTCCCCCAGGGTTGGGCCGCGAATGTCGCCATCTCCTTCGCGGCCGGGCGGATCACGCAAATTGAAACCGGCATCGAAGGCGGTGCCGGCATCGCTTTGCCGGGCATGCCCAATCTGCACAGCCATAGCTTCCAGCGCGCCATGGCCGGCCGGGCCGAGCATCGCGGCGCCGGAACCGACAGTTTTTGGACCTGGCGCGAGCTGATGTACAAGCTCGCCTGGTCGCTGGACCCGGAGGATGTGCAGGCCATCGCCACCCTCGCCTTCACCGAAATGCTGGAAGCCGGCTTCACCGCGGTCGCGGAGTTTCATTATCTCCACCACGCGCCGGACGGCACGCCCTATGCCGACATCGCGGAAATGGCCACGCGCATCGCCGCCGCCGCCGCCGCCGCCGGGATCGATCTGCTGCTGCTGCCGGTGTTCTACGCCCATTCCGGCTTTGGCGGGCAGGCGCCGGCTGAAGGCCAGCGCCGCTTCATCAATTCGCTGGACAGCTACGCGCGGCTGCATGAACGTTGCCAGGCGTTGGCCGCCACCGGCTGCGCCCCGCATTCGCTGCGCGCCGCCACGCGTGAGGAAATCACCGCGCTGAATCATCTGAACGGCGCCGCGCCGTTTCACATCCACATCGCCGAGCAGACCGCCGAGGTGGAGGCCTGCCTGGCCTTCTCCGGCGCCAGGCCGGTTGAATATCTGCTGGCAAATGCCCCGGTTTCGGCAAATTGGTGCCTGGTCCACGCCACCCATATCACCCCCCAGGAAGCCGCCGGTATTGCAAACGCCCAGGCGGTGGCGGGGCTCTGCCCGATCACCGAGGCCAATCTCGGTGACGGTATTTTCCCCGCCCAGCATTTCACCGGCGCCTTCGGCATCGGCTCGGACTCCAACATCCTCATCGATGCCGCGCGCGAGCTGCAGATGCTCGAATATTCCCAGCGCCTGGCGCAGCGCCAGCGCAATGTCATGGCCACGGACACGACCCGCTCGACCGCCACCGCGCTCTACCAAAACGCGCTGGCCGGCGGGGCGCAGGCCATTGGGCTGCCGGCCGGCCTTGTCATCGGCGCCCCGGCCAGCTTCGTCACCATCGCCGGCGAAACGCCGGAGGATGCGCTGGCCGACGCCCTCTTCACCGCCCGCGCGCCCGCGCTGCGCGATGTCTGGGTGCGCGGCAAACGGCTGGTGGAAGCCGGACAACATATCCACGCCCGGCCCGCCCGCGCCGCGTTCGAGGCAATTTTGCGCAAGCGGCTGTGACCGCCATGCCGTCTCCCCGCCCCGCCAAACTCTATGAGCAGGTCAAAGCCTATCTGCGGGAGGGCATCGCCAGCGGCATCTGGAAGGTGGGCGAGAAAATCCCCTCCGAGTTCGAGCTGATGGAGCGCCTCGGCGCCTCGCGGATGACGGTGCATCGTGCCTTGCGCGAGCTTTCCGCCGAGGGGGTGCTGCTGCGCCTGCAGGGCGCGGGCAGCTTCGTGCAGGCTCCAGCCCCGCGCTCGCCCTTGCTGGAAATCCACGACATCGCCGAGGA
>NZ_JH976207.1:262540-307223 GCF_000306035.1 Acidocella sp. MX-AZ02 | reverse complement strand
CCATCGCGCGCAGGTGCTGGCGCTGGAAGCCCGCCCCGCGCCAGCGGACATCGCCGCCGAATTCGCCCTGCGCCCGCGCGCCAGGCTGTTCTATTCCGAGATCCTGCATTTCGAGGATGAAATCCCGGTGCAGCTGGAGCAGCGCTATGTCTCGCCCGGCTTCGCCCCAGATTATCTGGCGCAGGATTTCACCCGCCAGACCCCGAACCGCTATCTGCAGACCATCTCCCCGCCGAGCGAGGTGGAGCATGTCATCCACGCCACCCTGGCCGATGCCAAGCTGCAAGCGCTGCTGCGCCTGGACCCCCAGGACGCCTGCCTCTGCCTGCTGCGCCGCACCTGGACCCCGGCCGGCCCCGCCACGCGCTCACTGCTTACCCATCCTGGCAGCCGCTACAGCCTGGGCAGCCGCTACAAGCTGGCGGATTTCCACGCCCGGCCAGGCTAATTCTTTAAAATCAAAAGTTTTTTGGGCCGCTTTTTTTCAAAAAAGCGGCGAACAACGTTTGGGTGTGGGCGACACAGGCGCCCCCGCCCCGCTTTTCAAACCGCCGCCGGACGCGTAAATTTCCAGGGAGCCGCGTTGGAGGCGGAGCCGTTTGGATCAAGACACGCTGTATCTCAGCGCCGGGCTGGGGGTTCTGGGCCTCGGCATACTGGCGCTCTGTATCGACCTCCTGGCCGGCCGCCGCCGGCAGACGGCCCCGGCCAGCGGCCCGCAGGATGATCTGCACGCCTTCCTGCGCGCCGCGCCGCCGATGAAGGTGGAGGCCACGCCGCGCCTCGTGCCACCGGCTGAGCCCGCCGCACCCGAACCCGAATCCCAGCCCGCCCCGGAAACCGGCTTCGCCTTCCGCCGCCACGCCACCCGCGCGGCCATGGCCCCCCAAGCTGCCACCGCGCCGCGCCTGGCAGGAATGGACCTCACCTCCATCCAGAACGAAATCCGCGCCGCGCTCGATTCGCTGGTCGCCTTGCCGCCACCCTCCCCCGTCACGCAAGGGGCGCAGCTGGTCTGGGCCGAGCCGGGGCGTCTGGCCGTGCTCTCCCTCGGCCAGGCCGAGCCAGAGGACGGGCTGGCGCTGCTGCGCGAGGCCGGCATCGTCGCCCTCATCGCGGCGCAGGGCCATCCTTTCACCGCCCCCGGCGCGCTGGAAATCCTCACCTTGCCCGCCAGCGCGGACGCCGCCGCCCCGCTCGCCGCCACCCTTCGCAGCCGCCTCGCCGCGGGCGAAAAACTGGCTTTCTTTACCGATGAAACCGGGCTGAGCGGGGCCGCCGCCACGCTCGCGGCGCGGCTCTCCAGCCGGCGGGCAAGTTAAGAACATGGGAGAACTTTGACCCCCCAATAAACATTTGCGAACCTAAAGCCCCAGCCGGCGCAGGAATTCAGGCACGCCGGCGCTAGCCGGCGCTTCGATCACATGGTCGAAATAACGCCCCCCGGTCGGCGCCGGGTTGATCTCATACAGCACGCAGCCGCGCCCGTTTCGCCGCGCCTCAGCCGCGAACCCGGCCGCCGGATACACCACCCCCGACGTGCCGATCGCGCAGAATACATCCGCCCGCGCCAGCGCCTCCAGAATCTCATCCATGAAATACGGGATCTCCCCGAACCAGACGATATCCGGGCGCATCGCCGCCGCGTCGCAGGCCGGGCAGATCGTCTCCACCCCGGACTCATTCAGCCACGGCCCCGCCGCACCGCATTCCGCGCAAAGCAGCCGGCGCAACTGGCCATGCATATGCAGCACATTCCGGCTGCCGGCCCGCTCATGCAGATCATCCACATTCTGCGTCACCAGCAGAAACTCACCCCGCCCGCGCCAGCCCTGTTCCAGCGCCGCCAGCGCCAGATGCCCCTCATTCGGCGCCACCTGGTTCAGCTGGGCCCGGCGCAGATTATAAAAGCGATGCACCAGCGCCGGATCCCGCAAGAACCCTTCCGGCGAGGCCACATCCTCGATGCTGTGATTTTCCCACAGCCCGTCCGCCGCGCGAAACGTGGCAATGCCTGAGTCCGCCGAGATCCCCGCCCCTGTCAGCACCACGATATTCACCGCCTGCCTCCTCGTCTGCGTCCTTTCACGCTATCAGGGCCGCAGCCTCATGCAAACCGCTTCCGCCCCGGCCGCGCATCCGATAAGAAGCTCTTGAAACCCGCCGAAACCATAAGCCCAATCAGCCAGCCGGGGCGCCGCAGAGCCGCCTTGCAAAGAACATCTACCTTCCTGACGTTTTTTCCTGTTTGCAGGGGATAATGCCCAAGCCGGACGAACTCCTCTTTGCCCTGAAGACCTTCACGGGCGCCATGCTCGCCTTCTTCATCTCCTGCTGGCTGGGGCTGGACAACCCGTACTGGTCGATGGCCACCGCCTTCATCGTCGCCAACCCCTATGCCGGGGCGATGCGCTCCAAGGCCGTCTATCGCTTCTTCGGCACGCTGATCGGCGGCACCGCGGCGGTGGTGCTGGTGCCCAACCTGGTCAACGCGCCGGTGCTGCTCTGCATCGCCATGGCGCTCTGGGTGGCGATGTGCCTCTATATCGCGCTGATGGACCGCAGCCCGCGCGCCTATACCTTCATGCTCTCGGGCTACACCGCCGGCATCATCGGCTTCCCCTCGGTCACCGATCCCAGCCATGTCTTCCAGACGGCGCTGACCCGCTGCGAGGAGATCACCCTCGGCATTGTCTGCACCACCATCATCGGCACCATCATCCTGCCGCGCTCGATCGGCCCGGTGCTGGCGCGGCGCATCAGCTCCTGGGTCAAGCCGGGGGTGGACTGGGCCAGCGCCGCGCTGGCGGGCGACGGTGAATCCCAGGCCGCGCGCGAGGCCCGCCGTCGTCTGGCCTTCGAGGCGACCGACACCGCGATGATGGTCTCCCAGCTCGCCTATGACGTCTCCAACATGCAATCGGCGGTGCGGCAGGTGACGAGGCTGCGCATGTATGTGATCAGCCTGATGCCGATCCTCAGCTCCATCGGCCAGCGCGTCGCCGAGCTGCGCCGGCTGGACGCGCTGACCCCGAAGCTGAAAACCGTGCTCGCCGCCACCGATCAATGGGTGCAGAGCGGCAAGGCGGATGGCGCCGATGCGCTGCTGCACGACATCCAGACGCTGGACCATGACACGCCGGACTGGGGCGGGCTGCTGCGCGCCAGCCTGGCGCTGCGGCTGGAGGAGCTGGTGCGCATCTCCAGCCATTCCCGGCAATTGCGCCGTTTCGTCACCGAAGGCGCACCGCCGCCCCCGGCCAGCCCGGCGCTGGATGCCGAATATATCGCCATCACCAAGCAGAACCGCGACCATAAGCTGGCCTTCCTCTCCGCCACCTCCGCCGCCGGCGCGGTGCTGCTGGTCTGCGCGCTCTGGATCGCCACCGGCTGGGCCTACGGCGCCGGGGCGGCGATCATGGTCGCCGTCGCCTGCTCCTTCTTCGCCGCGCAGGACGATCCCGCCCCGGCGATCGCGCAGATGCTGCGCAACGCCGTCATCGTCATCATCGGCATCTTCGTCTACAGCTTCGCCATCCTGCCCCGCGTGGTGGGGTTCGACGAGCTTTACCTGGTGCTGCTCCCCGCCGGGCTGATGACGGGCGTGCTGGTCTCGCGCCCCGCCACGTTCGGCACCGGCATGGTCATCGGCGCGGTCGGCGCGACCCAGCTTGGCCTTGGCAATGGCTATCACACCAGCTTCGTGCCGTTCGCGGACAGCTCCTTCAGCCTGATCGTCGGGCTGGGGTCGGCGCTGATCCTCACCCGCATCGTGCGCTCGGTCGGTGCCGCCTGGAGTGCGGAGCGGCTGATGCGCGCCAACTGGCGCGATGTCGCCGCCGCCGCGCAGGCCGCCCTCCCGCATGACCGCGCCGCCCTGACCGGCATCATGATGGACCGTCTGGGGCTGATGATGCCGCGCCTCGCCGCCGTGGCCAGCGGCGCCGATAGTGCCGCCTCCGGCGTGCTGGTGGATTTGCGCGTCGGCCTCAACATCATCGCCCTGCACCGCGAGCAATGGCGGCTGCCGCCCGAGGCACGGCGCTGCTGTGAACTGATCTTCGATGGCATCGCGGCGCATTATCAGGGCAATGCCCGCCAGCCCGCGCCGGACGCGCTGATGCACGCGCTGGACAGCGCGATGGCGGCGCTGATGCATGATGCCTTGGCCCACCGGGCCGCGCTGATGGTGCTCTCGGGCCTGCGCAGCGTGCTGTTTCCCGAGGCGGCACCTCCCATTTTCCAGACCCACAGCCAGGCATTGGTGGCAGAATGATCGGTGAAATCAACATTTACGGCGTGCTGTTTCCCCCGCTGCTGATCTGGATCGGCATCGCGCTGCTGCTCTCCGTGGCGCTGCGCCGCGGGCTTTCCGCCATCGGCGCCTACCGTTTCGTCTGGCATCGCCCGCTCTTCGATCTCTGCCTCCTGGTGCTGCTCACCGGGCTGGTCTGGCTGTTGACCTCGCATTTCCTTTCATCCCCCGGAGCCCCATGAAATCCGCAAATTTCGTCAGCCGTTTTCTCGTCACCCTGGTGGTTGTGGTGCTGGCCGGGCTCGTCGGCTGGCAGCTCTGGATCTATTATATGGACGATCCCTGGACGCGCGATGGCCGCGTGCGCGCGGATGTCGTCTCTCTCGCCCCTGACGTGACCGGCCCGGTGGTGCAGGTGTTCGTGCATGATAATGATTTCGTGCATACTGGCGAGCCTTTGTTCCAGATCGACCCGTCGCGTTTCAACCTGGCGATGGCGCAGGCCAAAGCCGCCCTCGCCCAGGCCCAGGCGGCGCAGGACAAAGCCAAGGCGACGATGCAGAACGCCCAGCAGAACGCCGCGCGCTACGCCGCCCTCTCCAACAACGCGGCCTCCGCGATCTCGCGCGACGACGCCAGCACCCAGTCCCGCGCGGCCGAAGCCGCCTACGCGCAAGCGCAGGCCGCCACCGCGGCGGCGCAGGCCAATCTCGATGTCGCCCAGCTCAACCTCACCCGCAGCACGGTGCGCGCGACGGTGAATGGGCGGGTGACGAATTTCTCGATGAGGCCCGGCGATTACGTCGCCGCCGGCAAGCCGGTGATCGCCATCGTCGATACGGACAGCTTCTATGTCGATGGCTATTTCGAGGAAACCAAGCTGCATCACATCCAGGTCGGCGACAAAGCCAGCGTCGAGCTGCTGCAGGGCGGCCCGCCGATCCTGGGCCATGTGCAAGGCTTCGCCTCCGGCATCACCGATAATGAACGTGTCGCCGCGCCCACATTGCTGGCGGATGTGAACCCCACCTTCACCTGGGTGCGGCTGGCGGCGCGTATTCCGGTACGCATCGCCATCGACAAGGTGCCGGCCGGCCTCCATCTCGTCGCCGGGCTGACCGCGACGGTGAGCGTGCAGCCGGAGAAACGCAAAAACTAGTTAAGATATGGGGGCTTTTTGAAAAAAGCCCCCATACCCCCAAAAACTTTTGCTCACTTAATTCTGGGCGTAGAGCACGCGCAGCACGACGAACCAGTTGTCCTTGTTGCCTTGCAGCCGGCCTTGCGCGTCAATGTGCAGATGCTCCAGCGTCACCGCGTCATCCACATTCCCCCCGATCACATCCACCTCCCCCGCCGCCACGCCGGTGACGATGCTGCAATGGGCGGGGAAATGATCCTTCGTGGGCAGATCATTATAAGTAAGGTCACGCGCGGCCCCGCGCGGAAAACACACCAGATCCCCCAGGCGCGGCGCATAATCCGCCGGGTTCTCCGCGATCAGCAACTTCCCCGGCCGATAAGGCCGCGCCGCATAATCTATATAAAAGGAGTGATCCGGCGCGTAGGGAAATTTCGGCCCCGCTCCGGCAATGCGCATCACATAAGAGATAAAGGCGGCCGACCACGCATAATCGCCATTCACCCGCACCGGGAAAACCCGCCCCTGGGCATCATGCTTGCCAGTCCAGCGCGCATCCGGCTCGCCGGCGTTCATCCCTTCCCACCAATATTCGCCGACGCGCTGCCACAGCCCCTGGGCGCGCTCGGGCATGGTGCCGGCCTGCTGCACATAGGGCACGTCGCCATCATCCACATGCTCGCCCCAGAGCCGCCATTCGCGCAGCGCGATGGCCACCGCGGCACTGCGCGAGAAGGCTTCATAAGGCTGGTTGGCAAAAGGCGGCGCATGGTTCTGCGGCGCGCAGGCGCCCAGCAGCGCCAGACTGAAAAAGGCGGCGAAACCGCCGCCTTTTTTTAAACCCATCCTCACGCGAGGTCGCTGAACATTCCGGTCAGCGCGCTCTCCGTCGCTTCGCACAACCCGCGCTCGGTGATCAGCCCGGTCACCAGCCGCGCCGGCGTCACATCGAAGGCCGGGTTGGCGGCGGGGCTGGAGGTCGGCACGATGCGCACCGTGGCGATCGAGCCATCCATCGCGCGCCCGGTCATCGTCGTCACTTCGGAAGCGGCCCGCTCCTCAATCGGGATTTCGGAAACCCCGTCGCGGATCGTCCAATCGATCGTGGAGGACGGCAGCGCCACCCAGAACGGCACGTTATTATCATGCGCCGCCAGCGCCTTCAGATAGGTGCCGATCTTGTTGCAGACATCGCCCTGGCGGGTGACGCGGTCGGTGCCGACAATCACCAGATCCACCTCGCCATGCTGCATATAATGCCCGCCGGCATTATCGGCGATGACGGTGTGTTTGACCCCATGTTTGCCAAGCTCCCAGGCGGTCAGCGAGGCGCCCTGGTTGCGCGGGCGGGTCTCCTCCACCCAGACATGCACGTCGATCCCGGCATCATGCGCCATATAGATCGGCGCCAGCGCCGTGCCCCAATCCACCGTGGCGATCCAGCCGGCATTGCAATGCGTCAGGATATTCACCCGTTTTCCGGATTTCGCCTTCTCCTCGATCAGCGCCAGACCGTTGCGGCCGATCGCCTCGTTCACCGCGACATCCTCATCGCAGATCTTCGCCGCTTCCGCGTAGGCGGCGGCTTCGCGCTTCGCCGGCTCCACGCTCTGCAATGCCGCCCCCATGCGCCGCAGCGCCCAGCGCAGATTGATCGCGGTCGGCCGGGTCGCGCCCAGCACCTCCAGCGCCTGCGCCAGCGCCGCATCGGCGGCATCATGGCGCATCGCCAGCGCCACGCCGTAGGCGGCCGAGGCGCCGATCAGCGGCGCGCCGCGCACCAGCATCGCCTTGATCGCATGCGCCATTTCCTCAAGCGTCGTCAGCCGGACCAGATCCACATTCCAGGGCAGCTTGGTCTGATCGATGATGCGGACAGACCAGCCATCGGTCTCGTCGACCCAGATCGAGCGATAGGGTGTGCCGTCAATTTTCATGGCGTTAAAAAATCCTAAAGTTCTAAGTGCTACAATTTTTGGTGCAAAGCGCAGACCAGGGTGAATAAGCGCCGCGCGGTGGGAAAATCAATCACCACCTTGCCGCCCAGCCGTTCGATCATCAGCTCGGCCCCTTCATTATGCAGCCCGCGCCGGCCCATATCGATCGCCTGGATGCGCGCCTCGCGCCCCTCCGCCACCGCCATCGCATAGGAATCCAGCAACATCTGGTAATCGCGGATCAGCATCTTGAACGGCCCCAGCGCCAGCAGTACCGCCTGCACCGGCGCATCCTGCGCATCGCGTACATCGAACACCAGCCGGCCTTCCTGGATGGAGAGATGCAGAATGCTCTGCAAATCCGGATGCCCGGGCAGGTGGAATTCATTTTCCTGCGCCAGGTCACGCACCGCCTGTTCGCGATCCGCCTGCTGCAGGGCCGAGATGCGGTGCAGGGCCTCGCCCTCGAGAACCACCTTGGTCAGCCTGCCGGTTGCATCCGTGCCTTGTGCATCCACCATGTCACCTGCTCGCCCCTTGGAAAGATTACGCGCTTCGTCTCGCTCTCTTGTTCCGTCACGTCTTACGCTTCGTCACGTCTTATGCTTCGTCACGCCTCACCCGTCGCCCGCTCCGCCGGGCGCTGCCCTGATCCAGGCCGGGCCATACGCGCTTATCCGTCGGGACCGAGCATAGCGATTCCGCGCGGCAACGACAAATGCGATCGTCCCCTCAAAGCCGCGCCGACGCGCCACACCCCTCGCCAAGACGCCATTGCCCGCCCGCCAACATGCCACACGCTCCGGAACGGCGCCGGACTGATCCGGTTTTGATTGATATTTTCTAAATCTTTTCGAAGCACGCAGCGCCGACGATCGATGGCGAAACCAGGAACACGGCGTGGCAAAATTGCGGCGCTGGGCCTCCACACTGTGGATGTCTTGCACATTGCTGTAAAAAAATGCGTCAGGACAGAAGTTTAGTGCTGCTTTTTGTTGACAGGCGCAGCGCGGAAGCTGAATAGCGAATCTTGCGTGCATTGCGCGATTCGCATCGCGCACCATGTCTGAATTTCGCGGTCAAGGAAACCGCACGCGGAACCAAAGAAGGACGGCCTACCCAGCCGTAGAACAAGACGTTTCTGTGCCGGACCACGACCACCCGGAACTCAATGATAACCTTGAACGCTAAGGAGCATGACCAGTGACCATCGAAGACAAGACCACCACTGAGCGCGCGCAGCCGATGGCCGTGCGCGCCACCGCGAAGAAGACCGCCGCCGTGAAGAAGACCGGCCGCGAAGAAGACCACCGCCGCCACCAAGAAGCCGGCCGTGAAGAAGACCACCGCCGCCGCCAAGAAGACGACCGCGAAGAAGACCACCGCAGCCGCCAAGAAGACGACCGCGAAGAAGACCACCGCCGCCGCCAAGAAGACGACCGCGAAGAAGACCACCGCCGCCACCAAGAAACCGGCCGCGAAGAAGACCACCGCAGCCGCCAAGAAGCCGGCCGTGAAGAAGACCACCGCAGCCGCCAAGAAGACGGCCGCGAAGAAGACCACCGCAGCCGCCAAGAAGCCGGCCGCGAAGAAGACCACCGCAGCCGCCAAGAAGCCGGCCGCCCCGCGCAAGCCGCGCGCCAAGGTAACGCCGCCGCCCGCGCCGGAAATGAATGATGTGTTCGCTGAAGAGACCATGGACATCGTGCCCTCGATCTCCGAGACCTTCGAGTAAGCCGCATCGGCCGACGCAATGCAAAACAGGCGCGCTCACCCGCGCCTGTTTTTTTATGCGCCCTTCGCCGCTACGCCCCCTGGGCCAGCCAATCCTCGATCAGCCGCCGCGCGATGGAATCATGCCCGGGCAGGCCAAAGCCCAAAGCCGCATGGTCGCGGATCTCCGCCCGGCTGAACCAGCGCGCATCGCGCATCTCATCCTCCTGCAGAACGATCTGTTCACTGATCGCCTCCGCCTGAAATCCCAGCATCAAGGAGGCCGGAAACGGCCAGGGCTGGCTGGAGTGATAAAACACCGCGCCGACGCGCACACCGGTTTCCTCGAACACTTCCCGGCGCACCGCATCTTCCAGGCTCTCGCCCGGCTCCACGAAGCCGGCGAGGGTGGAATACATATTCTTCTCCAGCGGAAACCGGTGCGACTGGCCAAGCAGCGCCTGGTCGCCGCGCGTCGCCAGCATGATCACAGCGGAATCCGTGCGCGGAAAATGCGCCGTGCCACAAGCCGCGCAAGCGAGCACCCAGCCGGCGCGCGCCGCCTGCATCGCGCCGCCACAGAGCGGACAGAATTTATGCGCACGGCGCCAGTTGAACATGCCACGCGCCGTCGCCAGCAAGGTGGCATCCAACTCTGGCAGCAACGCATTCACCCCGCGCAGCGGCACGAAATCCTCTTGCACCACCCCGTCCGGCAGTGCTTCGCCGGTCACGTCGCAGGCGAAATAGGCGATCCCCTCGGCCAGACCTAGGAACAGATCCGGCGTGCGGAACGGTGCGAGCAGCCGCGCACGCGGGGCCTCGTTGTCCTCCACCAGCACCTGGCCATCATGCAGCAGCACCACCCGGCTCGCCGCATCGGCCCCGGCGCGTTCCTGCCAGGCCGCGTCCTCGCGCAGCTGCGCGGCCCGGTCCAGCGCCCCGCCGCTATAATGATTCGGCTGATCTTTCATGGTAAAATCCATGCCTGCTCATGTGGCATGCCCCCTTTGCCCTGCCAAGCTTGCATCCAGACGCCGCACAGGCGATAATCGGCACGGGAGATCGGCGGCGGACATCGCGGCCCGCCAACCTGGTCAGGGCCGGAAGGCAGCAGCCACAACGGATTTCGCATGGGTCGTTGTCCGGTCTCCCACCTTCCTTTTGGCTACAAGGTCCGCGCCACACATGGGTATGTTCGACGACGATGCGCCAGACGCCCCGCCGCCGGGCCCCAACCTGTTCGGCGAGGAACCGGCGCAGGAAGCCCCCCAGGCCGCCGCCTACCGGGTGCTGGCCCGCAAATACCGCCCCACGACCTTCGCGGATCTGATCGGCCAGGACGCGCTGGTGCGCACCTTGCGCAACGCCTTCGCGATGAACCGCATCGCCCATGCCTTCATGCTCACCGGCGTGCGCGGTGTCGGCAAAACCACCACCGCGCGCATCCTCGCCCGCGCCCTCAACTGCACCGGCGCGGACGGCACCGGCGGGCCCACCCCGGACCCGTGCGGCGTCTGCGAGAATTGCAAAGCCATCTTGGCGGACCGCCACCCGGACGTGGTGGAGATGGACGCCGCCTCCAATACCGGCGTGGACGATGTCCGCGAGATCATCGAGGCGACGCGCTTCAAGCCGCTTTCGGCGCGCGTGAAAGTCTTCATCATCGATGAGGTGCACATGCTCTCCAAGGCGGCGTTCAACGCGCTGCTGAAAACCCTGGAGGAGCCGCCGCCGCATATCAAATTCGTGCTGGCCACCACGGAAATCCGCAAGGTGCCGATCACCGTGCTCTCACGCTGCCAGCGTTACGACCTCAAGCGCGTGCCGGTGGAGGTGCTCGCCGCGCATTTCACCCGCATCGCCGGCATCGAAAACGTCTCGATCTCCGAGGCCGCGATCACCCTCGTCGCCCGCGCCGCCGATGGCTCGGTGCGCGATGGTCTCTCCCTGCTCGACCAGGCCATCGCCCGCGGTGCGGAGGATGCCAGCGAAATCTCCGGCCCGATGGTGGCCGACATGCTGGGCCTCGCCGATCGCGGCTTTGTGTTCGATCTGATGGATGCGGTGGTGCAAGGCGACATCCAGGCCGCCCTGCGCATCTCCGATGAAAGCTATGAGCGCGGCGCCGATCCCGGCGTGCTGCTCTCGGACCTGCTCGGCCTCGCCCATCTGCTCACCAGGATGAAATCCGTGCCGTCCCTGGCCAAGAGCGGCGCCCTGCCGGAGATGGAGCGCACCCGCGGCGCCGCTTTGGCGGAGATGCTCTCCATCCCGTTCCTCGGCCGGCTCTGGCAGATGCTGCTCAAGGGGCTGCAGGAGGTCGAGGCCGCGCCGGACCGGCGCGCCGGTGCGGAAATGATCCTGATCCGCCTCTGCCACGTGGCCGATCTGCCGCCGCCGGGCGAGCTGGTGAAGAAACTCACCGAAAATCCCGGCGCCGCGCTGGGCGGCGCACCGGCCGGTGGCGGTGGTGGCGGTGCCCGGGCCGTGGCCAACGGCAACGTGGTGATGCAGGCTTCTGCCGCGCCCCGCGCGCTGACCTTCCTGGATGTCGTCGGCCTCGCCCAGGCCAAGCGCGATGTGATGCTCTACGCGCATCTGCGCCAATCCGTGCATCTGGTCCGCTTCGCCCCGCCGGTGATCGAGATGCGCCTGGCCGATGATCCGCGTATCCCGCGCGACCTCGTCGCCAAAATCTCGCGCATGCTGGAGGAGGAAACCGGCCGCCGCTGGACCATCGCCCTCTCCAATGAACGCGGCGATCCGACCATCGACGAGCAGGAAGGGGTGGCCACCGCCCAGGCCCGGGACGAGGCGCTGGCGCATCCGCTGGTGCAGGCGATTCTGGCGCATTTCCCCGGAACCAAGCTAGACACGCAAGACGCGCCGGAGCAGGAGCCGGAGCTGCCCGCCGACTGGGCCGCCCTGGTGCCGCCCGACGAACTCTATGAAGGAGACGAGTAAATGAAGAACCTTGCCGGCCTGATGAAGCAGGCCTCCCAGATGCAGCAGAAAATGGCCGACATGCAGGCCAAGCTGGAAGCCACCGAGATGGAAGGTGTCGCCGGCGCCGGCCTGGTGAAGGTCACCCTCTCCGGCAAGGGCGCGCTGAAGCGGGTGAAGATCGACCCGAAGCTGATCGACCCGGCCGAGGCCGAGATGCTGGAAGATCTGATCTCCGCCGCCCATGCCGATGCGAAATCCAAGATCGACGCGATCATGGAAGCCGAGACCAAGAGCGCCATGGGCGGTCTGCCGCTGCCGCCGGGCATGAAGCTGCCGTTCTAAACCGGTTACAGAATAGATGGGCGGCCCCGAACTCGAACAGCTGATCGGCCTGTTTTCACGCCTGCCGGGGCTGGGTCCGCGCAGCGCGCGGCGCATCGTGCTGAAATTGCTGCGCGACAAGGAAGGCGGCCTGGCCAGGCTGGCGGATGCCATGCAGGCCGCCGCCGCTGCGGTGCGCAGCTGCACGGTCTGCGGCAATCTTGATTCGTCCGACCCCTGCGCCATCTGCGCCGAGCCTTTGCGCGAGGCGCGGATCTGCGTGGTTGAGGGGGTGGCGGATCTCTGGGCGCTGGAGCGCGCCCATGTCTATCGCGGCCGCTACCATATTCTCGGCGGCACCCTCTCGGCGCTGGCCGGGCGCGGGCCGGAAGACCTCGCCATCGCCCCGCTGCTTGCCCGGCTGGAGGCGGCGCCGGTCGAGGAGATCATCCTGGCTTTGCCCGCGACCGTGGAGGGGGCGGCCACCGCGCATTACCTTACCGAGCGGCTGAAACGGTTTGGCATCCCGCTTTCCCGGCTGGCCCAGGGTGTTCCCATTGGCGGCGCGCTGGAGGTGCTGGATGAAGGTACGCTGGCGACGGCGCTGCGGGCACGCGGCGCAGCCAACTAACTGAAAAATTGCAAAAGTTTTTTAGTGCCGCTTTTTTACAAAAAAGCGGCGAAAACGTTTGGGGCGCTGGCAACGCCGCAGCCACCCCCAAACCTTCGTGGGGACTTTTTGAAAAAACTCCCCACACCCCCAAAAACTTTTGCAAATAAGAGCTCTGGAAAAATCTCCGCGCCCCGTTTAACAGGCCCCATGAGCACGCTCGACCCCACCGACTGGTCCTCCCTCCGCGCCCTCGGGCACCAGATGCTCGACGACATGCTGGACCATCTCTCCAGCATCCGCACCCAGCCGGTCTGGCAGAAGATGCCGGAGGAGGTGCGCCAGGGTTTCACCGCCCCCTTGCCCACCACCGGCACCGCCCCCGAAGCCCTCTATGAGCGTTTCCAGGCCGATATCCAGCCTTACGTCACCGGCAATCTGCATCCGCGCTTCATGGGCTGGGTGCATGGCGGCGGCAATCCGGTCTCGATGCTGGCGGAGCTGTTGGCCGGGGCGATGAACGCCAATTGCGGCGGGCGCGACCATGTCGGCATCGCGGTGGAGCGCCAGGTCATCGCCTGGGCGGCGGACATGCTGGGCATGCCCGCCGGCACCTCCGGCGTGCTGCTCACCGGCTCCTCGATGGCGAATTTCTGCGCCCTGCTCTGCGCCCGCCAGAAGGCGCTGGGCGAGGCCGGGCATGAGGCCGGCATCAGTGGGACCAACCTCGTCGCCTATGCCTCGGCAGGTGTGCATCGCTGCATCACCGGGGCGATGGACATGGCCGGGCTGGGCCGCTCTGCCCTGCGCAAAATCCCGCTGGACGCGCAGATGCGCATGGACATGGAAGCCCTGCGCGCCGCCATCGCGGCGGACAAGGCCGCCGGCCTCACCCCCTTTCTCATCGCTGGCACTGCCGGCAGCGTCGATACCGGCGCCTTTGACGATCTGATCGAGGCCCGGCGCATCGCCGACGAGCATGGGCTCTGGTTCCATGTCGACGGCGCCTTCGGCGCCCTGGCCGCGCTCTCCCCGGCCAAGCGGCATCTGGTGGCGGGGCTGGGGTCAGCGGATTCCATCGCCTTCGATTTCCATAAATGGGCGCAGGTGACCTATTCCTGCGGCTGCCTGCTGGTGCGCGACGCCACCATCCACAACGCCAGCTTCGCCCAGGCCACCAGCTACCTCGCCGCTGCCCCGCGCGGCCTCGCCGGCGGCTTTCCCTGGCCGTGCGATCTCGGGCCGGATCTCTCGCGCGGCTTCTCGGCGCTGAAAGTCTGGATGAGCCTCAGCGCCTACGGCACCGAGGGGCTGGCCGGCGTGGTGGAAACCAGCTGCGCCCTGGCCCAGCGCCTGGCTGCCCACGTGCTGGCAGCACCGCGCCTCACCCTGCTCAGCCCCCCGGCGCTCAACATCGTCTGCTTCGCCATCGAGGGCTATAGCGACCAGCAGCTCACGGATCTGGTCGCGGATCTACAGGAGGACGGCCTGTTCGCCCCCTCCACCACCAGCATCGCCGGCCGCACAGCCATACGCTGCGCCATCGTCAATCACCGTACCAACGAGGCGGATATCGACGCGCTGGTGGAGGAAATCCTGCGCCGCCTCAGCCTCGCAGCCGGTCGACCCACTGCCGCAGCGCCTCAGGTGCCAACCTTGCCTTGCGCAAAAACATGAACCCGCCCGGCTCCACCGCCTCCAGCGCGCTGATCTCGGTGAACACACGCGGCGGCTCCGGCGTGCTCCAATCCACATAGACCAGCCCGCGATCAATCCTGCCCAGCTGCTCGCCGAGGATGGTCTGGAAATAGGATTCATCGGGCGCATCGGCGAAGGCGAAGGATTCACGCAGCCACTCATCACTGTGCCAGCGCGCCAGGATGCGCTCGATGCTGGGCGCGGTCAGCGCCATCCATTGCGAACCGTACCAGAACACCGGCAAAGGCGCCTTGCCCCGCGCCATCAGCGCTTCGGCCCGTTTCACCCGGGCGATCAAACCTGGCGTCACCACGCGCTGCACGCCGGGGATCCAGCGCAGCTGCGTCGCCGGGCTGTCGAACAGAAAATACCCCTCATAACGCCCGCGATGCGCCTCGACCGGGCCGAAGGCGGCGAATTCCTCATCGCCCAGAAGGGCATTACGAATGAGGCTGAGGGATTGCAGCGGCACCGTATCGTCGGAGAGCAGCATATAGCGGGCATAAGGCCGCCGCGCGCGGGCCGCCTCGATCAGCGCGACCGTCGCCTCCACCATGGAAAAGCCGCGCCAGAATACCTCCAGCCGCGGTGAGATGAACTGCACCCAAGGCGCCTGGGCGCGAAACGGCGCCTCATCCACCTTCGCATCCACATGCGCGAACAGGTCGAACCCGCTATCTGCGAAAAACCGCGCCATGCCGCCCAGCCCCTCGGGGGCGGCATGGCAGAGCAACAGAACGGCAATCTCATTGCCGTTCGCGCTCATTCCTGCTTCAGCCTCACCGCGATGCTCTGCGCATGTGCCGTCAGCCCTTCGGCCTTCGCCAGTGTTACCGCATGCGGCCCCAACGCCTTCAGTCCGGCCTCCGGCACCGCCGCGTAGGTGGTGCGCTTGAGGAAATCATAAACCGACAGCCCGGAGGCAAAACGCGCTGTGCCGGAGGTCGGCAGCACATGGTTCGGCCCGATGATGTAATCGCCCATCGCCTCCGGCGTATTGCGGCCCAGGAACACCGCCCCGGCATGGCGCACCTTGGCGAAAACCGGCCGCGGGTCCGCCAGCATCAGTTGCAGATGCTCCGGCGCGATGCGGTTGGAAATCTCCACCGCCTCGTCCCAGTCGCGCACCAGAATGATCGCGCCATGCCGCGCCCAGCTGGCGCTGGCGATGTCCCGGCGCGGCAGGCTCTCCAGCGCGGCCGCGACCTCGCGCTCCACCGCTGCCGCCAGCCCCGCATCGTCAGTGACCAGGATGGATTGCGCATCCTCATCATGCTCGGCCTGGGCCAGCAGGTCATAGGCCAGCTGCACCGGGTCGGCGCTGGCATCGGCCAGGATCAGCACCTCGGACGGGCCGGCGATGGAATCGATCCCCACCGCCCCGAACACCTGCCGCTTCGCTTCCGCCACATAAGCATTGCCGGGGCCGACAATCCGGTCCACCCGGGCGATGCTGGCGGTGCCATAAGCCAGAGCCGCCACCGCCTGCGCCCCGCCGACGCGATAAATCTCGGTGATCCCCGCCGCATTCGCCGCCGCCAGCACATGCGGGTTCAACACCCCGCCAGGCGCCGGCACCACCATGGCGATGCGCTTCACCCCCGCCACCTTGGCCGGCATAGCATTCATCAGCACGGAGGAGGGATAGGCCGCCTTGCCGCCGGGCACATATAGCCCCACCGCATCCAGCGCCCCCCAGCGCATCCCGGCGGTAATGCCGAGATCGTCCGTGAACTCGATATCGCGCGGCATCTGCGCCTGATGGAAGGCCTCGATCCGCCGCGCCGCGATCTTCAACGCTTCGCGCAGTTCCTTCGGCGTCTGCGCCTCGGCCGCATCCAGCTCGGCCTGGCTCACCCGCAGGCCGGCCGCCTCCAGCACCTGCTTGTCGAAACGCGCAGTATAATCCAGCAGCGCCGCATCGCCCTCTTCGCGCACCCGCTCGATGATCGCCCGCACCACGCCGGAGAGATTCTCCTCCCCTTGCGGCCGCTCCAGCAGCGCGGTGAATCGGCGCTCGAAATCATCCTGCCCGGTTGAGAATATCTTCATGCCGCCAACGCCTTCCGAAACGCCTCGATCCAGGTGCCGATCTCATCCGGCCGCGTCTTCAGCGCCACCCGGTTGACGATCAGCTTCGAGGACACCTGCGCGATCACATCCGTCTCCACCAACCCGTTGGCCTTCAGCGTGCTGCCGGTCTGCACCAGATCGACGATCAGCCGCGACAGCCCCAGCCCCGGCGCCAGCTCCATCGAGCCGGACAGCTCGACGATCTCCGCCTGAATCCCCCGCCGGGCGAAATGCCGCTTGGCGGTGTTGGGATATTTGCTGGCCACGCGCAGGGCCGAGACGCGGGAGAGATCGGTCTGCCCGGCATCGTCCTTCGGCTCGGCCACCGAGATGCGGCATTTGCCGATGCCCAGATCCAAAGGCGCGTAAACCTCCGGGTAATCGAATTCCATCAGCACATCGCCGCCGCAAATGCCGATCTCCGCCGCCCCGAAGGCGACGAAGGTGGCGACATCGAAGGAGCGCACCCGGATCACATCCACATCCGGATGGCTGGTGGAAAACCGCAGCTTGCGGGAATTCTCATCCGTATATTCCGGCTCCGGCACCAGGCCGGCATGGGCCAGCATGGGGCCGGCCTCTTTCAGGATACGCCCCTTGGGCAATGCGAGCACGATGGACATGGCCGCGCCCATACCATCGCCCCCGCTTCGAGGCTAGCGCGCCCCTCAAAGCAAGGGGAAGAAACGCAAAAGGGCGGATCGGCGCCCCGCGCCCGATCCGCCCTCTCGATATTCAACCGCGCGGCGCCGCGCCTGGATCAATGTCCCTGGATCAATGCCCCTGGATCAATGCCCGCGGATCAATGCACCAGAGTCGGCAGCATGTCGTTCTGGATGATCGCCGCCGCCGCCAGCTGCGGATTATCGGCAATGGCAATCGGCGTGCCATCGGCAGCGTGAATGGCAAAGGCGGGCCCCTGTTCCGTCACCACCGGCTTCACGAAGGCAATCTCCTCCATCCCCAGCTGGGCCAGCTGGGCGGGCGAGATGTGATGAATGTCCAGGACCGTGCCTGGGACGAAATTGGTCGTGCCGTCATGGTTTTTGATGTTCATCTGTCATCCTTTCGGGCTCCCCGGCGGATTCTTTCGGCCCAGGGTTCCTGTATACGTCATAGTCTCGCGTCGGGATCAGCCCGGCGCCGTCAAATTTCCGTCACATCAACCGTGCTGACCTAAATACCGCGCTGACCTATCTCAGGCGCGCATTCGTCCTGCCGGCTCAGTCCCCATCCACCATGCGGGTCGGGGCGGTCACCTTGCCCTGACCGCGCGCGATCGGGATGGTCTTCACCACCGGCTGCGGCACTGGGCGGATCAGATCCACATGCAGCAGGCCATTATCCAGCCAAGCGCCCTTCACCTCGATCCCTTCCGCGATCACGAAGGCCCGCTGGAACTGCCGCGCCGCGATGCCTCGATGCAGGAACACCCGCCCCTGGCCATCGTCAGTCTGGCGCCCGCGTATTACCAACTGGTTATCTTCCAGGGTAATTTGCAGGTCATCCATGGTAAATCCGGCCACCGCGAGGGTGATTCGCAGCGAAACCGGGCTGAGCTGCTCGATATTGTAAGGCGGATACCCGTCCGAGGAATTTTTCGCCGCCCGCTCAATCATCTGTTCCAGATGGTCGAAGCCGAGAAATAAAGGCGAGGTGAAAACGCGTGTCGTCATGGTCAAGGCTCCCCCAAATGAGCGAAGCGGTTAAGGACCCTCGTTCGAGGCATCCGGGGCTTCATGTTGGCACGGTTTCACAGCGATGCAAGAGGGCGCGTTGCAGCCCGCCGCGCGGGGGATTACATGCGTGGCATGTCAGAGACACAAACCGACGCGCCGCTGCTGCCGATCATGATCTATCCCGAATCCGTGCTGCGCAAGGTCGCCCGCGCGGTGCAGCCTGGCGATGCGGACGCGGTGCGCGCGTTGGTGCCCTCGATGTTCGCGACCATGTACAAGGCGCCCGGCATCGGCCTCGCCGCCAACCAGATCAATTCCTTGCTGCGGGTGATCGTGATCGACGTGGCGCCGAAGGACGAGCCCGCCCCGCTCGCTCTGATCAACCCGGAAATCATCGCCAAATCCGATGAGCTCGCCACGCAAGAGGAAGGCTGCCTCTCCATCCCGGACCTCTACGCCGAAATTACCCGCCCGGCGCGGGTGAAGGTGCGCTACCAGGATCTGCAAGGGGTAAAGCAGGAGATCGAGGCCGAGGGGCTGCTCTCCGCCTGCCTGCAGCATGAGATCGACCATCTCAACGGCGTGTTGTTCGTGGATTATCTCTCGGCGCTGAAGCGCAACATGCTGCTGCGCAAGCTGGCCAAACAGCAGAAAGCCAAAGGCTGAACGCGATGAAGCTGGCTTTCATGGGCTCGCCGGATTTCGCCGTGCCGGCGCTGCGCGCTCTGGTCGCCGCCGGGCATGAGGTGGCGGCGGTCTATGCCCAGCCGCCCAAACCCGCCGGGCGCGGCCAGCGCGAAACCCCCTGCCCCGTCCATGCCGCAGCACTTGAGCTCGGCCTGCCGGTGCGCACCCCGCCGAAACTGCGCCGCAACGAGGAAGAGCTGGCCGCTTTCCGCGCCCTTGATCTCGATGCCGCCATCGTCGCCGCCTATGGGCTGATCCTGCCGCAGGACTTCCTGGACGCGCCGAAGCGCGGCTGCCTCAACATCCACGGCTCGCTGCTGCCGCGCTGGCGCGGCGCCGCCCCCATCCAGGCCGCCATCGAAGCCGGGGATGACGAGACCGGCATCACCATCATGCAGATGGAAGCAGGCTTGGATACCGGCCCGATGCTGCGCAAGGGCGCGACGCCCATCGGCCCGCAGGACACCGCCGCCGATTTGCATGACCGCCTGGCCGAAATCGGCGCACGCCTGATTCTGGAAGAACTCGCCAGCCCCAGCACGCCCGAGATCCAGGACGAGGCTTTGGCCAACTACGCCCCCAAACTCTCCCGCGAGGATGCCAGGCTGGATTTCCGCCTGCCCGCCGCGCAGCTGGAACGGCGCATCCGCGCCTTCTTCCCCTGGCCCGGCGCGCTGGCGCTGATGGGCGACATGGTGCTGAAAATCCTCGCCGCCGAAGTGGTGGCGGGCGAAGGCATTCCCGGCACGATGCTGGATGACCACCTCACCATCGCCTGCGGCGAGGGCGCGCTGCGCATCACCCGCCTGCAACGCGCCGGCAAAAACGCCATGTCCACCGCCGATTTCCTGCGCGGCACCAAGCTCCCCGAAGGGGCGCGCTTCTATTGACCCTGTGGGCGCTGGAGATCGAGTATGACGGCACCCCCTTCATGGGCTGGCAGCGGCAGAAACACGGCCTCGCCATCCAGCAGGTGATCGAGGAAGCCGCGTCGCGCATCCGCGGCGGGGCGGAAATCACCGAAGCCATCTCCGCCGGCCGCACCGATGCCGGGGTGCATGCGCTGGCGATGATGGTGCAGATCGAGCTGCCGGATTTCACCCCCTACCGCATCCGCGAGGCGATGAATTTTCACTTGAAGCCGCACCCCATCGCGGTGCTGCGCTGCGGGGTGGCGCCGGCGGGCTGGAATGCCCGCTTCTCCGCCAAATCCCGCTCCTATCGCTATGTCATCCTCAACCGCCCGCAACCGCCGACGCTGGAGGTGAACCGCGTCTGGCATGTGAAAACCCGGCTGGACGAGCAGGCCATGCACCGCGCCGCGCAGCATCTGCTTGGCCATCATGATTTCTCCTCCTTCCGCGCCTCCGCCTGCCAGGCGAAAAGCCCAATGCGCACGCTGGATTACGTCTCGGTGCATCGCGAGGGCGAGAAGGTGATCATGGAAACCAGCGCACGGAGCTTCCTGCATCATCAGGTGCGCAACATGATCGGCTCTTTGAAAATGGTCGGCGAGGGCCATTGGCCCGAATCGCGCATGGCGGAAATCCTGGCCGCCCAATCCCGCCCCAAAGCCGGCCAGACCGCCCCGGCGGAAGGGCTGTATTTCACCGGGGTAGAATATGATCCGCCGCTTGAACTGGCCTGATCGCGCTGCTCAATTGATAATCGCCCGGTCCCTCCAATATTTCATCGACTTCATCTCGTCCGAGGACGCCATGAATACCTCAAACCCCTCACTTATAATGGCCTTATAAACCGGCTGGCGAAGCAGCCGTTGATATCGATTTGAGACTAAAATAAAATCAAATGAGAGACAAATCGCATGAGTTACGTTGCAAATTTGATGAAAGCCAAGTCTCTTATGGGCAAATCTGTCGGAGACGGACAATGCATCGCATTCGTTCACGCCGTGACGACGAT
Source organism: Acidocella sp. MX-AZ02 (assembly GCF_000306035.1). Classification (NCBI taxonomy): domain Bacteria; kingdom Pseudomonadati; phylum Pseudomonadota; class Alphaproteobacteria; order Acetobacterales; family Acidocellaceae; genus Acidocella; species Acidocella sp. MX-AZ02. Next base: position 286,237 of record NZ_JH976207.1, on the reverse strand, counting down.
TCCACCGACTCCTTTTTGGCGGAAAGGCGAACGCGTAAAGGGGGCTAACCTCCCCATCGGCACCATTATCGCGACATTCGATGTGAATGGACGCTATGGAAATCATCTCGATGGTAGCAGCCATGGGGCTATCTATTTGGGACAGAACGCTCATGGCATCCTCGTCCTGGATCAATGGAAAGGTCATAGTACGACGCAACCGGTCCATGAGCGCTTGATCCGTTTCAAAAAAGGCACCGGCATCAAGGTGGATGATGGAGATCAATATTATGTCGTGGACTAGAGTGGCCGCCATTTCAGCACTCAGCCTCATGCTCGGCCAAGCCGCGTTTGCTGCCCCCTGGCGGTGCCCGGCATCATTAACGCCGCATGGCGACTCGCATCGCCTTAACAACGCCTCGCTGTTCGATGGCCCGCCCGGTGAAATGGCCGATCTCATCCCCATTCCATCCGGCGCCTATGACCGCTGGGATGTCCGCAACGCGGACCCCTATCTGGTCTGCAAATATGCCGGCACGGACAAGATCATCACCCTCCACGCCCAAGGCGCCGCACGCTGCCAGGCCGGCGGCCAGCCCTTCCAGGCGGTCTGCGAAAAATAACACAGTAGCCGCCCCCGGCCGGGGCGTGTAAATTCGCGCCATGCCCCACGCTGATTTCGTGCATCTTCGCGTCCATTCCGCCTACTCGCTCTCGGAAGGCGCGATCAAGCCCGACAAGCTGGCCAGCCTTGCCGCCGCCGACAACATGCCGGCGGTGGCGATCACCGACAGCTCCAACATGTTCGGTACGCTGGAATTCACCCAGTACTGCACCAAATCCGGCGTGCAGCCGATCATCGGCTGCCAGCTCGCCCTCACCCGCCTTGGCTTCAACCTGCCGCCGGACCCGGTGGTGGCGCTGGCGCAGACCGAGGCCGGCTACGCCAATCTGCAGAAACTCTCCTCCCTCTCCTTCCTCACCGGCGATGCGATCAAGCCGCAAATCACCCGTGAGCAGCTTTGCGACTTCAGCGAGGGGCTGTTCCTGCTCACCGGCGGCGCGCTGGGGCCGATCGGCCGGCTGCTGGCGGAAGGCCAGATCGACGAGGCCCGCGCCTATCTCGCCGCGCTGCACGCGGCCTTCCCGGAGCGCCTCGCCATCGAGATCCAGCGCCATGGCGAGCCGGTGGAGCAAGCCACCGAACCCGGCTTCCTGCTCCTGGCGGAGGAATTCGCGCTGCCTCTCGTCGCCACCAATGAATGTTTCTTCGCCAAGCGCGAAATGTATGAGGCGCATGACGCGCTGCTCTGCATCGCCGAAGGCCGCGTATTGGCGGAGAAGGACCGCCGCCGTGTGACCCCCGAGCACTGGTTCAAACCCGCCGCGATGATGCGCGAACTCTTCGCGGATCTGCCAGATGCCTGCGACAACACGCTCGCCATCGCCCAGAGCTGCACGGTGATGACGAGCACGCGCAAACCGCTGCTGCCGCGCTGCCCGAAAGTCCGCGAAGGCGCCACCGAGGAAGAAACGCTGCGCGCCATGTCCGAGGAAGGGCTGCGCGCGCGCCTGGATTTCGAGAATATCGAAGGCGAGGCCCAGAAGGAATATTGGGACCGGCTGGAATTCGAGCTGACCATCATCGTGCAGATGGGCTTTCCCGGCTACTTCCTCATCGTCGCGGACTTCATCCAATGGGCGAAGGATCACCAGATCCCGGTCGGCCCCGGCCGCGGCTCGGGGGCGGGCTCTCTGGTCGCCTGGGCGCTGCGCATTACCGACCTCAACCCGCTGCGTTACGCGCTGCTGTTCGAGCGCTTCCTCAACCCAGAGCGCGTCTCGATGCCGGATTTCGATATCGATTTCTGCCAGGAACGCCGCGACGAGGTGATCAAATACGTCGTCCGCGAATATGGCGCGGACCAGGTGGCGCAGATCATCACCTTCGGTAAGCTGCAGGCCCGCGCGGCGGTGCGCGATGTCGGCCGCGTGCTCGGCCTACCTTACGGCCAGGTCAACAAGGTGGCGGAGCTGATCCCCAACAACCCGGCCAAGCCCGTCACGCTGAAGGAAGCCATCGAAGGCGAGCCGAAACTTCAGGACATGCGTGATTCCGACGAGGCGCTGGCAAGGCTGATGGAAATCGCCCAGCAGATCGAAGGGCTCTATCGCCACGCCTCCACCCACGCCGCCGGCGTGGTCATCGGCGACCGCGAGCTGGTCAAGCTGGTGCCGCTTTATAAAGATCCGCGCTCGGATCTTCTCGTCACCCAATATTCGATGAAATATGTCGAGCAGGTCGGGCTGGTGAAGTTCGACTTCCTGGGCCTCACCACCCTCACCATCATCGATCGCTGCCTGAAATTCATGCGCCAGCAGGGTGTGGAGCTGGACATCTCCAAAATCCCGCTGGATGACAAGAAAACCTACGACATGATCAGCCGCGCCGACACCGCGGGCGTGTTCACGTTCGAGACCGCGGCCTTCCGCGGCGCGCTGGCGCAGATGCGCCCGGACCGGTTCGAGGATCTCGTCGCCATCCAGGCCCTCAACCGTCCCGGCCCGATGGCCAACATCCCTGATTATTGCGACCGCAAACGCGGCGCGCCCTGGGAAGCGCCCGATCCCTCCATCCATCACATCCTGGCCGAGACCAACGGCATCATCGTCTATCAGGAACAGGTGATGCAGATCGCCCAGGCGATGGCGGGCTACACGCTGGCGGGCGCGGACCTGCTGCGCCGCGCCATGGGCAAGAAGATCCGCGCCGAAATGGACACGCAGCGCGAAATCTTCCTGAAAGGCGCCACGGAGAAAGGCTTCACCCCCGAGAAGGCCAACGAGATTTTCGACCTGATGGCGAAATTCGCGGATTACGGCTTCAACAAATCCCACGCCGCCGCCTACGCTTTGGTCTCCTACCAGACCGCCTATCTGCGCGCCAACCATCCGGTTGCCTTCATCGCCGCCTGTATGTCCCTCTCCATCGCCAACACCGAGAAGGTGGCGCTGCTGCGCGCCGATGCGATGAAAAACGGCATCAAGGTCCTCCCGCCGGATGTGAACAAATCCGGCCCGGATTTCCAGGTGGAATTGCAGGAGGATGGCAGCTACGCCATCCGCTTCGCGCTCGGCGCCATCAAGCGCATCGGCATGGGGGCGATGGAGGAACTCGTCAAAGCCCGTGGCGACACGCCGTTCAAATCCATCGACGATTTCGCCGCCCGCATCGATCCCAAAACCCTCACCCGGGCGCAAATCGAAATCCTCGCCAAGGCCGGCGCCTTCGAGTGTCTGGATCAGAACCGCCAGCGCATCTTCGGCGCCGCGGAAATGATCATGCGCACCGCCCAGACCGGTGCGGCCGAGCGCGAAAGCGGGCAGATCGGCCTGTTCGGTGGCGGCGAGCCGGAGAAAATCCGCCTACCCCAAGGGCCGGACTGGCCGGAGAGCGAGCGCCTGGCTTTCGAGGCCGAAGCCATCGGCTTTCACATCTCCGCCCACCCGCTGGACATGTATGCGCGCGCGCTGAAGGCGCTGGACGTCACCCCCTCCGGCGCCATCCAGCGCAAGGCGGAAAACGGTACCGCGCGGGTGAAACTCGCCGGCACCGTGGGCGCCAAGAAAGAGCGCATCACCCGCACCGGCAGCCGGATGATGTGGCTCACCCTGTCGGACATGCAGGGCAGTTTCGAGGTCACGCTCTTCTCCGAAGTGCTCAACCGCTCCCGCGAAATGCTGCAGGAAGGCACCGCTTTGCTGGTCTCCGCCGAGGCCAAGCTGGACGGCGAATCGCTGCGCCTCACCGCCAACGACATCCAGCTGCTTGACAATGCCGCCCGCGATGCCGGGGCGGGGCTGAAAATCTGGCTGGACCGCGAGGACGCCGTGCCCTCGCTGAAAGCCCTGCTGGAGCGCGAGGGGCGCGGCAAGGGCCAAATCATCCTGCTGCCCAAAACCGGCACGCCGACGCGCCCGGAGCTGCGCCTGCCCGGCGGCTTCAACGTCTCCCCGCGCCTGGCCCAGGCAGTGAAACTTGTTGCGGGGGTGGAGCTGGTGGAGGATGCGTGAGGAGGGTCCTCCTTGCGCATCCCTTTTCACAGCCCCCTGAAACCGCCTTCACACTGAATTAACCCCGCCTCGTCATCTTTCCCCCTCCGCAAACGGCACAGAATCGCCTAAATGGAAGGCAGAAAAGGTGACAAAAAATGCGCAAAACGCCCAAAGACCAGGCGAATAAGTCCAGCACCACTCGCCCAACTGCCTCCAAGCCTTTGAAATCAAAGCTGCTGTTAGCCCCGCGCCCGGACCCGCGCATGGTCCATTCCGGCACACCGCTGATCTCCTATCTCATCGCCGCCGCGCTGTTCGTGGCGTTGATGCTTTGCGCGCGCCTCACCCATCAGCCGCCGGCCCCCGGCCAGCTGCTGGCCATGCCCGCCGGCGGCGCCGCCAGGGCCAGCGGCCACCAGCCGGCTTTGCCCAACCAGCTCACGGCCTATATCCTCACCGGCGCCCTGGCCGCCCCCGGCCAGGCCTGCACGATCTCCGAGGCCGCCTTGCGCCAGGGCGGCGGCAGCTTCTCCAGCCTCGCCATCCGGCCGGACGGTGTGGTGCTGGTCTGGGCCGGCGCCGCCACCGCCGCGAACGCGCCATGCCCCGCCGGCACGAATCTGCTGCTGACGCGCGATGCCTGGCAGACCCTGCAAAACTGGCCGCCCGCACCGGGTTATCGTCACTGAAACGACATGATGAGGTTTAAGGGTGACGCTTGACGCCACCCGCCGGCGCGCGATGATGCGCCAACAGACCATTCTGGAGCCGCCTATGCCTCGCCTTTCGCGCCGCGCGCTGCTCGCCGCCGGCACCGCCCTGGCATTGGCCGGCACCGCCCGGGCCGCCCGCCCTTACGTCACCCCGCGCCCCATCACGGTTGCCAACCAGCCGCTCCCCTTCCCTTCCCGCCCCTTCAGCGAAACGCTCTGGGGCCAGCACGTCTCGGACCCGTATCGCTGGATGGAGGCAGAGGATGCGCAATGGCGCGCCTGCACCGCCTCCCAGGCCGCCTATGCCGAAGCGGTGCTCTCCCACATCCCCGGCCGCGACAGCCTCGCCGCCGCCATTGCCGAAAATTCCAACGCCCTCACCCTCGTTGCCGGGCTGCAGACCGGCGGCAGGCTGATCTTCACCGAACGCCGCCCGCCAGAGGCGCAAACCACCCGCCTCTATGTCCGCGACGGGCAGAACGGCGCCGACCGGCTGCTGCTGGACCCGATGCGCTTCTCCACCCAATCCAGCCACGCCGCGCTGGATTGGTGGCAGGCCTCGCCGGCCGGCACGCATCTGGTCTTCGGCATCTCGCAAGGCGGCTCGGAACATTCCGTGCTGCGGCTGCTGGAGGTCGAAACCGGCCAGATCGCCCCGCTCGCCCTCACCCGCACGGATGATGCGAATCCCAGCTGGCTGCCCGATGGCGCCGGCTTCTTCTATACCCGCAACCAGGACGTCCCCATCGACGATCCGCGCTATGAGGAAAATTCAAGCGCCTGGCTGCATCTCCTGAATGGTGGCGAGGACCGTAGGCTGCTCGGGCCGGGCCTGTCCGCCAACATCGCGCTTAATCCAATCGACAGCCCCACCCTCATCGCCACGCCGGGCTCGGATCTGATCATCGCGCAGATCAACGAAGGCGTGCGCAATGAGATCGCGCTCTATCTCACCCGCCTGCCGGCTCTGCTGGCCGGCAGGCCGGACTGGCAGCCGATCTGCACACAAGCCGACCAGGTGACGGATTTCGCCGTGCGCGGCGACGAGATTTTCCTGCTCACCCACAAGCATGCCTCGCATTACCGGGTGGTGAAACTCACCGCCGCCGCCCCGCATTTCGCCGACGCGCAGGAAATGGTGCCCACCGGCCGGCCGGTCATCCGCGCCATCATGGCGGCGAAAAACGGGCTTTATCTGATCGACCGCGACGCTGGCCTGGCGGGGCTGCGCCATCTCGGCGATGACGGCAAACTCACAGCCCTGGCCTTGCCCTTTCCCGGCGCGCTCGACCCCGATCTGGCTTTTTCCATCCCCACCCAGGAAGGCCTATGGTTCCCGCTGGAAGGCTGGGTGCGCCCGTGCGTGTTCTGCCATGCCGGCGCCGATGGCCAGATCACTGAAACCGGCCTCGCCCCGCAGCCGGACATCGACGTCTCCGCCTATACCACCGAAACCCTGCTCGCCCCGGCGCGCGATGGCGTGCGCGTGCCGCTCTCGCTGCTCTACCGCAAGGGGCTGACGCGCGACGGCTCGGCGACGCTGCTGATGGAAGCCTACGGCGCTTACGGCATCGCGCTGGATCCGGCCTTCATGGGGCGCTGGCTGCCGTTTCTGGATCAGGGCGCGGTGTTCGCGGTGGCGCATGTGCGCGGCGGCGGCGAGCTGGGCGAGGATTGGCATCTGGCCGGGATGAAGGCGGAGAAATATCACAGCTGGCAGGATGCGGAGGATTGCGCGCTGCATCTCATCGACCAGGGCTATTGCGGCCATCGCACGCTGGGGGTGGTCGGCGGCTCGGCCGGGGGCATCACGGTCGGGCGGCTGCTGACCGAGCGGCCGGAGCTGGCGGCGGTGGCGATTTCCATGGTCGGCGTTTCGGACCCGTTGCGCGCCGAATTCTCCCCCAACGGCCCGCCCAACATCCCTGAATTCGGCAGCGTGAAAACCGAACGCGGCTTTCACGACCTGTTCGCCATGGATGCCTACCAGCATGTGCATGACGGGGTGGATTACCCCGCGGTGCTGCTCACCACCGGGCTGCATGACCCGCGCGTCTCGCCCTGGGAGGCGACGAAGATGGCCGCAAGGCTGCAGGCGGCCACCGCCTCGAAAAACCCGATCCTGCTGCGGGTGGAGGATGATGGCGGCCATGGCTTCGGCGCCACCCGCGCGCAACGCGATGCCGAGACGGCGGACATCATGGCCTTCACCCTCTGGCGGACGGGGCATCCAGGGTTTCAACCAGGGTAGCAAAAGTTTTTGGTGCCGCTTTTTTCAAAAAGCGGCAAAAACGGCCGGGCGTATGCAACGCCGTCGTCAAAACCCCAGGCCTCCTCGCCGCTTTTTTGTAAAAAAGCGGCACCAAAAAAACTTTTATAACTCTTTTTCTTCAGCCTTATGCCCCGGCTCGCGCAGCGCCACCGGCATCGCCGTGCGGCGCGGCGGCATGAAGCCATGCGCCAGCTCATGATAAAGCGGGCGCGGACAGACCAGCTTCGACGTCCCCAGCCCCAGCATCGAGGCCAGCATCACCGCGATCACCGAACCGGTATTGCCGGTCATTTCCAGAATGATCACGAAGGCCGTCATCGGCGCCTGCACCACGCCGGAGAAATACCCCGCCATGCCCAGCAGCGCGCCGACACTCGCCGCCCGCCCGCCTTCGCCGGCAATCCACGCCCCCAGCCCCGCCCCCACCGAGAGCGAGGGCGCGAAAATCCCGCCCGGAATGCCAGAAACAGCGGTGATCAGCGTCGCCAGGAATTTCGCCGGCCAGAAATACCAATGCGGCGTAACCCCCTCCACCGCCGCCTTGGCGGTGGCATAGCCGGTGCCGAAACTGCTCCCATGCGACAAAATCCCCAGAATCGCCACCAGCAGCCCGCACACCGCCGGATAAGCCAGCCCGCGCACCCGCGCATTCACCGCAATCCAGCTTTTCGCCCACAGCCCGATATCCATCATCAGCCGGCTGAACAGCCCGCCCAGCAGCCCCCCTGCGCTGCCGCACAGCACCACCATGCCCCAACCGCCCAGCCCCTGGATGGCCGCGTTGGAGGTGCCGAAATAGGTATAATTCCCGGTCAGCCCGAGCGAGACCAGGCCGCCAATGATCACCGTGGTCAGCACGATGCCGTTGGTCTTCACCTCGAAGGAGCGGCTCATCTCCTCGATCGCGAACACCACCCCGGCCAGCGGCGCATTGAAGGCGGCGGCAATACCGGCGGCCGAGCCGGCCAGGATCAGCCCGCGCTCATTCTGCAAGCCGCGCAGCCGCGCCACTTGCAGCATGATCGCCGCCCCCACCTGCACCGTCGGCCCCTCGCGCCCCACCGAGGCGCCGCACATCAGCGCCACCACCGTCAGCCCGATCTTGGCAAAACACATCCGCACCGAAAGCAGCCTGCGCCTGGCCATGCCGCGCGGAATTTCCCGCGCCGCGATCGCCTGCGGAATGCCGCTGCCCTGCGAGCCCGGGAACACCCGCGCCGCCGCCCAGGCGCAAAACGCATAGCCCAAAGGTGTCACCAGCAACGGCGCCAGCCAGACTCGCGAGTCGTAGTGAAAAAACAAATGTTCGGCACCGTCGGCGGCCCGGGCGAACAGCACGCTCACCGCCCCCACCAACAAGGCGCCGCCCCAGAAAGCCGCGCGCCGCCGCCAGAAACGCCCCGCCAGATGGGGCAAACGCCGCATTGGCGTTCCCAGCCTGTAATCCAACCTCTTGCCTCCTGTTCCCAACATCGCTAATAGCCCCTCCACGGATATGGGCACATAGCTCAGCGGTAGAGCACCACCTTGACATGGTGGGGGTCACAGGTTCAATCCCTGTTGTGCCCACCATATCCGGTTTTTTCCTGTAAAATCAGTATATTAACCTTGCGGCGCGGCGCCCTCATGCGGCCCCCACCAAACGGCCTGGCGCCTAAAAACCTTGACGCGGCAAGCGTTGGGGCCCATTTGGGCGCAGGATTTCCTGTTTTTCATCATCGAGGTGTGTTTGTCTAAAGAAGATATGATCGAATTCAGCGGCATGGTCACTGAATTGCTGCCGAATGCCATGTTCCGCGTGAAGCTGGATAATGACCACGAGATTCTGGCCCACACCAGCGGCAAGATGCGCAAGAACCGCATCCGCGTGCTGGCCGGCGATCGCGTGAATGTCGAAATGACGCCGTATGACCTGACCAAGGGCCGGATCACATTCCGCTTCAAGTAATTCTGGCTTCGGCCAGCCCGCGCCGCCTGGCGCTGCTGCGGCAGATCGGCATCGAACCAGCCCGCATCGCCGCCCCGGAGATCGACGAGACGCCCCAACCGGGCGAAACGCCCCGCGCTTTTGCGCGGCGCATGGCGTTAGAGAAGCTGCGTCCCGAGCCGGACGGCTTCGTCATCGCCGCCGACACCGTCGTCGCCGCCGGCCGGCGCATTCTGCATAAAACCGAGTCGCGTGAAGACGCCGCTGCCTATCTGGCCCTGCTCTCCGGGCGCCGGCACAAAGTGCATAGCGCGGTGGCCGTGCGGGCGCCGGATGGGCGAATCGCCTGCCGGGTGGTCGAGTCGGTGGTCGGCTTCGCCCGGCTCGATGCGCCGCAGATGAAGGATTATCTCGCCAGCGAGGAATGGCGCGGCAAGGCCGGCGGCTATGCCATCCAGGGGCTGGCGGCCAGCTTCATCGATTTCCTCTCCGGCTCCTATTCCGGCGTGGTCGGGCTGCCTTTGCACGAAACCGCCAAGCTGCTGCGCGGGCTGGGCTGGCGGTGATCGCGGCCTCGGTGCGCGGCGCGCTGGTGCGCATCGCCCGGCTGCGCGGGGATGAGCTGGTGGAGTTCTACCTCTGGAACCGCGACGCCCCGGATGGTGTCGGCGATGTCTATACAGCCCGGGTCGATGCCAAGGAGAAGGCGCTGGCCGGCTGTTTCCTGGCGCTTGGCGGCGAGCTGAGCGGCTTCATGCCCGACAGCGCCGGGGCCAAACACCTGAATATCGGTGACCATGTCAGCGTCGCCGTCACCCGTGCGGCGCAAGGCGGCAAAGGCCCCAGGCTGAAAGCCCTGTCCCGCCCGCCCGGCGAGATAATCGGCCTCGTCGAACGCGGCCCCGGCCCGCTCCTGGACCTCGCCGCGCGCTGCCCGGATGAGGCGGTCGTGCTCGACGATTACGCCCTGATTGCAACGCTACGACCTTTACTGGAAGGCCGTATGCGCCATGATTCAAAGGCATTTGATGCGGTTTTGGAAGACGAAATCGCAGCGCTCCATGAACCGGTGGCGGCATTGCCCCACGGCGCGAAGCTGCACATCACCCCCGCCCCCGCCGCGACCCTGCTGGATATCGACGCCAGCACCGCCAGCCAGATGCCGCCTTTGGCGCTGAATGAGGCGATCATTCCCGAAATCGCCCGGCAGATCGTGCTGCGCAATCTCTGCGGCGGCATTTTGATCGATTTCGCCGGGCTGAAGCCAGCCCAGCGCGAGCGGCTGATCGAACCGCTACGATTGGCGCTGCGGGCCGACCCGCTGCGGCCCCATCTGCTCGGCCTGTCGCATCTGGGCTTCGCCGAACTGTCGCGCCCGCGCATCCGCCCGCCTTTGCATGAGGTCCTGCCCCGATGAAATGCCCGATCTGCGGCAAACCCGCCACGCCGGAGCACAAGCCCTTCTGCTCCCGCCGCTGCGCCGAGATCGATCTCGGCCGCTGGCTGAATGACAGCTACGCCCTCCCCGCCCCGCCGGAGCAAGAGGATGAGGAGCAGGAGTAGAGCATCAAGCCTTTAGCTTGATGCTCTAAGTTTTGTTTTAGCGAGCAATTTCATGTGTTTATCTTGACGCTGGCGCGTCAATCTAAACACATATTGCTCTAGGAAATGACGGGGACACCGGCCCCCGTCATTGTCGCGCCTGCTTACGCCGCCCTGGCACCCTGGTGGGTTTCCAGCAGCTTCAGCAAGGCCTTGTTGAAGGCGGGGAGATCGTCAGGGTTACGCGAGGTGACGAGCATACCGTCCACCACCACCTCCTGATCCACCCACTCCGCCCCGGCATTCTTCAGATCTGTGCGCAAGGAAGGCCAGGAGGTCAGCTTGCGCCCCTTCACCGCCCCGGCCTCGATCAGCGTCCACGGCCCATGGCAGATCGCCGCCACCGGTTTGCCGGCCTGCACGAACTGCCTGATGAAGGCCACAGCCTCCTTGTTAATGCGCAGGGAATCCGGGTTGGCCACGCCGCCCGGCAGCACCAGCGCGTCGAAATCCTTGGCATTGGCATGGTCCAGAACCTGCTCGACCTTCACCTTGTCGCCGGGCTTGTCATGTTTCATGCCCTGGATCTGCCCCTCATGCGGGGCGATCACCACCGGCCTGGCGCCGGCCTCGTGCAAGGCGCGCACCGGCTCGGTCAGCTCGGATTGCTCGAAACCGTCAGTGGCCAGCACCGCGATTTTCAGATGTTTCAGATTGCTCATAAAGTCCTCCTGTCTGGGCGGCGATGCCGCCTGTGGGGTGGACTACGCTAGCTGGGCAGCGCGCCTGGAAATCCAACCCAGGTGACGCCTTCCTCATCTCGCCGCCAGGAACGGCTTCTGGCCGGAGAGATAGATCATCCGCCGTGGCTGCGCGCCGCCGCCGGCTTCGATCACCGGGCGCAGGGCCGCTTCCAGCGTTGCGGCCTCCTCGGCGCTGTAATCGCGCTTGAGGATTTCCGCCAGGCAAGGCGCGAGCGGATGCGGCGAGCTTTGCAGAAAGGCCGCCCAATCCCGCGGCGGGGCTGGCTCGATATCGATATGCAATTCCAGATGCAGCGGCGAGAAGCCAGCCAGCCGGGCAATCCGCAGCAGATCGCGCTCATCGTAATTGGTCAGCGGGTTAGCGGCGATGGCCTCGGCATGATCCGGAAATTGCGCCGCCTTCCAGCGATGTAGCAGCGCCAGGGACGGTTCGGGCGCCGCCTCCAGCCGGGCGCGCATGGCGGCGGCGGCCAGCGCCTCCTCGCGAAACAGCGGCTCGGCGATGGAAAACCAGCCGCCGGGCTTCAGCACCCGGAAGATCGAGGCGAAGGCGGCCGGCTTGTCCGCCTCATAGGCCAGGGCGGAGCGGGCGGTGACGGCATCCTGGCTGGCATCCGCCACGCCCGCCAGGCTAGCCGCCGGCGTCTGCAGAAACTGGCAGCCTGTGGAGCCCTGCGCCGCCGCGCGGGTCTCGCAGAGGCGCAGCAAAGCGGCCGAGACATCCGTGAAACAGACCTCCAGCCCCGGCTCACGGGCCAGAGCGGTGAAGCCGACCAACCCTTCGCCGCTGCCGATATCCAGCAGCTTCATGCCCGGCCGCAGCGTCAGCGCCGCCAGCAGCCTGTCGGCGAAGGCCTGGGTCTGCGCGTCGATCCGGGCGCGAGCCTGCGCATCGCCGCCATCGCGTCCCGTGGCCAGCCAGCGCGACCAGCCATCCTGCATCTAGCGGCGCCTCTGCGCGATATAGACCGAGCTTAAAATCATCACCCCGCCGGCCAGCTCCGCCAGGGTCAGCGGTTCGGCCAGCAGCAGCCGCCCGCCCAGGGCGCTGAACACCGGCAGCAGATAGAGAAACCAGCTCGCCGTCTGCGCCCCCAGCTCGGCCACGCCCTTGTTCCAGGCGATCAGCGCCACCACCGAGCCGCCAATCGCCAGCCCCAGGGCAAAGGTCCAGTCCCAGCCGGTGAGCGCATGGACCATCGCCGGCAGCCCGGCGCCGCCGAGCAGCAGCAGCGGCATGGTGCCGAGAAACATCGTCACCGCCGAGGTTTGCAGCGCGCCATGCTTGCGGATTAGCGGCGGCACCAGCACGCAGTAGATCGCCCAGCCGCTGGCGGAGCCCAGCAGCAGCAGAATACCGCTGAGCGAGCCCTCGGCCGGGCCGGAAGAGGCCGCCAGCAGGGCGATGCCGGCCGCCCCCAGCAGCGCCGCGAAGATCGTCCGCAGGCCAGGGGCGCGCCTGGCGATCAGGCAGCCGAGCAGCAGGATCATCAGCGTTTCGGTGGAGTTCAGCAGCCCGGCCAGACCGGCGGAGACGCTGCGCGCCGCCTGACCGGCCAGCAGATTATAAACCGAGACCCCGGCGAAGCCGCACAGCGCCCCGCGCAGCCAGTCCCGCTTGCTCCAGGATCGCAGCGCTACGATAACACCCGGGGTGAAGCAGAACGCCGCGATGGCATAGCGCAGCGCCATATAGGAGGCGGCGGGGAAACCGAGATGGGTCGGCCCGATGAAATAGCGATTGCCGATGGGCGCGAAGCCCCACAGCGACACGGAGGCCAGCAGCAGCAGAAAGCCCCGCGCGCGCGGGGCCTGAAGCGACGGGGAGAGGGCCGACAGGCTCATGCGAGGCGCCTAGGGTGACAGAGGGTTTGTCCAACACGGCGGACGCAGCATGGGTAGGAAGATCGCGCCGCGCTGTCCATAAGCGCGCCGCGCCGGTCAATCATGCACAAATGCTTGACCGTAAAAAAACGTTTGGGGTGGTGGCAACAGCGTCGCCACCACCCCAAACGTTTGTGGGAACTTTTTGGAAAAAGTTCCCACACCCTCAAAAACTTTTGCAAATTCACAAGGGTTTTTTAAAATCCTCAGCCTAGGTTCGAAAACCCTTTGCTCAACGCTTCCACACCCGGCAGGATCTTCCCCTCCATCCATTCCAGGAAGGCACCGCCCGCCGAGGACAGATAGGTGAGGTCATGATGCACCCCCGCCAGCTTCAGCGCGGAGACGGTATCCCCCCCACCGCCGACCGAGATCACCTTGCCCTCCTTGGTCGCCTGCGCGATGGCGGCGGCCAAAGTGTTGGTGCCGTGGTCGAACGGCTTGGTCTCGAAGGCGCCGAGCGGGCCGTTCCAGATGATGGTCCTGATGTGCGGCAGGCGTTCAATGAAAGCCTCCACCGTGGCGGGGCCGACATCCAGCGCCATCATATCGGCCGGAATCGCGTCGATGCTCACCACCTGGGTCGGCGCGTTGGCGGCGAAATTCTGCGCCACCACCACATCCTTCGGCAGGAAGATCTCGCAGCCCTTGGCGGCGGCGGCCTTCATGATTTCCAGCGCGGTGCCGTGCAGATCCTTCTCCTGCAGCGATTTGCCGACATCATGGCCCTGCGCCGCCAGGAAAGTGTTGGCCATGGCGCCGCCAATCACCAGAATATCCACCTTGGCGACCAGATTATTCAAAAGGTCGAGCTTGGTGGAGACCTTGGAGCCGGCAACGATGGCGGCAACCGGGCGCTGCGGGTTGCCCAGTGCGGCTTCCAGCGCGTGCAGCTCCGCCTGCATCAATCGCCCCGCGAAAGCGGGCAGATGCCGGGCCACGCCCTCGGTGGAGGCATGGGCGCGGTGGGCGGCGGAGAAGGCGTCGTTCACATAGATATCGCCCAGCTTCGCCAGGGCTTCGGAGAAGGCCGCGTCGTTCTTCTCCTCGCCTGCATGGAAGCGGGTGTTTTCCAGCACCAGCACATCGCCATTCTTGAGCTTGGCCACCGCCGCCTCGGCCACCGGGCCGATGCAATCCTCGGCGAAGGCGACGGGCTTATCCAGCACCCGGCCCAGCGCCTCGGCGATCGGCTTCAGCGACATTTCCGGCACCACCTTGCCTTTCGGCCGGTCGAAATGGCTGAGCACGATGACCTTCGCGCCCTTCTCGGTGAGTTCCTTGATGGTGGGCACGAGACGCTCAAGCCGCGTCGCGTCGGAGACCTTGCCGTTCTGCATCGGCACGTTCAGGTCGGCGCGGAGCAGCACACGCTGCCCCGCAACTTTGGCGTTATCCAACGTGTTGCTCACAGCGCGCCGAAATAGGCGGCGGTGTCGGACATGCGGTTGGAGAAGCCCCACTCATTATCGTACCAGGAGAGCACGCGGGTCAGGCCGCCATCGACGACGGTGGTCTGCGGCGCATCGAAGGTGGAGGAGGCCGGGACATGGTTGAAGTCGGCACTCACCAGCTTGTCGGTGGAATAGCCGAGAATGCCCTTCAGCTCGCCCTCGGAGGCCTTCTTCATCGCGGCGTTGATCTCTTCCACCGAGCCTTGCTTCTTGAGCACGACATCCAGCGAGATCAGCGACACGTTCGGGGTCGGAACGCGGATGGCGGTGCCGTCCAGCTTGCCCTTCAGCTCCGGCAGCACCAGCCCGACGGCCTTGGCGGCACCGGTGGAGGTCGGGATCATGGAGAGGGCAGCGGCGCGGGCGCGGTGCAGATCCTTGTGCAGCGTGTCCACGGTCTTCTGGTCGCCGGTGTAGGAGTGGATGGTGACCATATAGCCGCGCTCGATGCCGAAAGTCTCGTGCAGCACCTTGGCGACCGGCGCCAGGCAGTTGGTGGTGCAGGAGGCGTTGGAGATCACCTGCATCTCCTTGGTGAGCGACTTGTGGTTCACGCCGAAGACGATGGTGGCATCCACCCCATCCGCCGGGGCGGAGACGACCACCTTGCGGGCCCCTGCGGCCAGCAGCTGGGCGGCGGCTTCGCGCTTGGTGAACAGGCCGGTGCACTCCATCGCCACATCGACGCCCTGCAGCGGCACCTTGGACGGGTCGCGCTCGGCGGTCACCTTGATCGGCGCATAGGTGCGGCCGTTATGGGTGATGACCAGGCTGTCGCCCTGCACCTCGACGGTGCCGGGGAAGCGGCCATGCACGGAATCGTAACGGAACATGTGGGCGTTGTCGGCAACGGAGCCGAGATCGTTGATCAGCACCGGCTCCACATCGGTACGCCCGCTCTCGATGAGCGCGCGCAGAACCAGACGGCCAATGCGGCCGAAGCCGTTAATCGCGATTTTTACAGCCACGTTCAGTTTCCTTCTTTCTTAACGGCGGCCACGATTGCCGCTTCCGTTATGCCGAAATGCTCGTACAGGATTTCCGCCGGGGCGCTAGCGCCGAAGCCGGTCATGCCGATGAAAATTCCGTCAGCGCCGAGCCAGCGCTCCCAGCCGAAGCCGCTTGCCGCTTCCACGCCGATGCGCGGGGCATCGCCCAGCACCTCTTTCTGGTACTCGGCGCTTTGCTGGGCAAACAGCTCGAAGCAGGGAGCGGAGACCACCGCGACCTCGATGCCCTGCGCCGCCAGCGTCTTCTTCGCCGCGATGGCCAGCGAGACTTCGGTGCCGGTGGCGATGATGGTGGCGGCGCGCTTGCCATTGGCCTCGGCGATCACATAGGCGCCGCGGGCCGTCTTGTTGCCGTTGGCGGCGTCGCGCAAGGCGGGCACGGCCTGGCGGGAGAGCACCAGCAGGCTCGGCCCCTTGGCGTTCTTGATGGCGATTTCCCAGGCCTCGGCGGTTTCCATCGCATCGGCCGGGCGCAGCACCAGCACGTTCGGCATGGCGCGCAAGGAAGCCAGATGCTCGATCGGCTGGTGAGTCGGGCCGTCCTCGCCCAGCCCGATGGAATCATGCGTGAGCACATGGATGGCGCGGGTGTGCATCAATGCCGCGAGGCGGATGGCCGGGCGCATATAGTCGGAGAAGACGAAGAAGGTGCCGCCATAAGGGATCAGCCCGCCATGCAGCGCGATGCCGTTCATCGCCGCCGCCATGCCGAATTCGCGGATGCCATAATAGATATAGCGGCCGCCATATTCGCCGGGCAGCACATCGCCCATACCCTTGATCAGGGTCAGGTTGGAGCCGGTGAGATCGGCGGAGCCGCCGACCAGCTCCGGCAGCGCGTTCACCAGCACTTCCAGCGCCTTCTGGCTGGATTGGCGGGTGGCGAGCTTAGGCTTGCTCTCGGCCAGGCTGGCCTTGTAGGCGGACATGGCTTCGGCCCAGCCCTCGGGCAGCTTGCCGGCCATCACCCGCTCGAACTCGGCGCGCATCGGATGCTTGGCCAGGCGCTTCAGCCAGGCGCGGCGGGCAGCGCCGCCGCGCGCACCGGCCTCGCGCCAGGGTGTGTAGATCTCCTCGGGCACCACGAAGGGCAGATGGTTCCAGCCCAGCGCCTTCTTCGCCCCTTCCGCCTCGGCGCCGCCCAGGGCGGAACCATGCACGCCGGCGGTGCCGGCCTTGGTCGGGGCGCCGAAGCCGATGATGGTCTTGCAGGCGATGATGGTCGGCTTCGAGGATTTCTGCGCGAAGGCCAGGGCCGCCGTCAGCTCCTCGACATTATGGCCGTCGATGCGCTTGGTCGCCCAGCCATAGGCGGCAAAGCGCTTCAGCGTGTCCTCGGAGGTGGACATGCTGGTGGCGCCGTCGATGGAGATGGAATTATCGTCCCACAGCACGGTCAGCTTGTTCAGCTTCAGATGCCCGGCGAGCGCCGCGGCCTCGTGCGAGACGCCTTCCTGCAGGCAGCCATCGCCAGCGATCACCCAGGTGCGGTGATCGACCAGAGATTTGCCGAATTTGGCGGCGAGCATGCGCTCCGCCAGCGCCATGCCGACCGAAGTGGCGAAGCCCTGGCCGAGCGGGCCGGTGGTCATCTCGATGCCGGGATGCTCGCCATATTCCGGATGGCCAGCGGCGGGGGAATGCAGCTGGCGGAAGGATTTGAGCTGCTCGATGCCCATGCCCTCATGGCCGGTGAGGTGCAGCAGCGCGTAGAGCAGCATGGAGCCGTGGCCGGCGGAGAGCACGAACCGGTCGCGGTCGAACCAGTCCGGCGCGGCGGCGTCGAATTTCAGGAATTTGCGGTAGAGCGCGGTGGCGGCGTCGGCCATGCCCATCGGCATGCCGGGATGGCCGGATTTGGCGGCTTCCACGGCGTCGATCGCCAGAGCGCGGATGGCGTTGGCCATCGCCCGGTCCTCGCCCGGCTCCTGCGCCAGCAGCGCCGCCTGGCGGGCCAGCGCCGCCTCGTTGCCCGAATTACCCGCAATGCTCGCCATACTCTGCCAATCCTCGATGATGGGCGCGTGCATAATACTTCACGTCCCCGGCAGCAACCCGGCGAGGGACGGGAAGAATAACGCGCCTGTTCCCAAACCGCCTGCTTTCGCCCCCGGCAGAGGGCTGATCAACGCGGCATGGCGGTCACGCGCGCCGGGCCTGCGCCATGCGGAGCATGCCATCGGCCAGACGGGCGAACGCCTCGGCCATTTTCGCGCGCAGGGCGGTGTCGGTCAACCGCGCCGCCAGCGCCTCATCCATCGCCGCCAGCCATTGCCGCGCGGTCTCCGGGGTGATGCCCATCGGCGCATGCCGGCTCATCACGCAGAAGCCGCCGCGCTGGGCCAGCCAGTCGCGCGGGCCGCCGAGCCAGAGGGTGAGAAAGCCGATGAAATCCTCGCAGACCGGCCCCAGATCCGGCGCGTGCATGTCGCGCAGTTTCTTGTAAGCGGGGTTGCTCTCCATCACCGCATAGAAATGTTCGACCAGGGCGCGCACCCCGTCAGCGCCCCCGGCGCGTTCGTAATAATCAAGCTGTGTTGCCTCGCTCATGCCCTGCCCACCCAAAAAGCACTGTGAGAGCAAATAAAATCCGCCTCTCCCTTGATCCAGATCATCGCGGGCAAAGAAAAACCCTCCCGGCTCGCGCCGGGAGGGCTGCTTTTACGCGGTAATCCAAGGCGGTTTAGCCGTGCTGGATGACCTCGCCATGCTGGGTGATATCCAGCCCCTCGATCTCGTCCTCCTTGGAGACGCGCAGACCCATGGTCAGGTCGATCAGCTTCAGGATGATGTAAGAGATGACGGCATCGTAGACGATGGTGACGATGATGCCCTCGGCCTGGATCAGGATCTGCTTCGGGTTGCCGTCGATCAGGCCGGAATGGCCGGTGCCGCCGACAGCCGCCACCGCGAACACGCCGGTGAGCAGCGCGCCGAGGATGCCGCCGAGGCCATGCACGCCCCAGACATCCAGCGCGTCGTCATAGCCGAACATGTTCTTGAAGCCGGTGACGCCCCAGAAGCAGACCACGCCAGCCGCCAGGCCGATGACCAGCGCGCCGCCGACCGGCACGAAGCCGCAGGCCGGGGTGATGGCGACGAGGCCGGCGACCGCGCCGGAGATGGCGCCCAGCAGGCTCGGCTTGCCCTTGACCATCCATTCCACGATGACCCAGGAGAGCACCGCGGCGGCGGTGGCGAGCTGGGTGTTGATCGCGGCCATGCCAGCCTGACCGCCAGCGGTGAGCGCGGAGCCGGCATTGAAGCCGAACCAGCCCACCCACAGCAGCGCGGCGCCGACCATCGCATAGCCCAGATTGGCAGGGGCCATGTTGTCGCGGCCATAGCCGGAGCGCTTGCCGACCATGATGGCGGCGATCAGGCCGGGGACGGCGCTGTCGATATGCACGACGGTACCGCCGGCGAAGTCGAGCACGCCGAGATTGCCGAGGAAGCCGCCGGGGCCCCAGACCATGTGGGCGATCGGGCAGTAGACCAGCAGCAGCCAGACGCCGACGAAGACCATGGAGGAAGAGAATTTCAGACGGTCAGCCGGGCCACCCAGCATCAGCGCCGGGGTGATGATGGCGAAGGTGCACTGGAAGAACGCGAACACGGTCTCAGGAATGGTGCCGGAGAGGCCGTTGAGCCCGGTGCCCTGCAGCATCACGCGGGAGAAGCCGCCAAACACGCCGGCGAGCGGGCCGGAGCCGGCGGTGAAGGCCAGGCTGTAGCCGACGATGCACCACAGAACGGTGACCAGAGCGGTGGTGAAGAACATCTGCATCAGCATCGCGAGCATGTTCTTCTTGCGCAGCAGGCCGGCATAATACAGCGCCAGGCCCGGGATGGTCATCATCAGCACGATGGCCGAAGAGGTCAGCATCCAGGCGGTGTCGCCCGAATTCAGGGTCGGGGTCGGAGCGGCCGTCTGCGCCAGGGCGGGGGCGCAGCCAAACGCTGCCAGGCCAAGGCCCGCGGGCACGCCCAAAAGAGATCTTTTCGTCATCAAGTCCTCGTTCCTCATGGCGCTACCTTGTGGCCTGGAGCCCAACAGGCCGGTAGCGCGTGATCATGACAGCTCAGTGCGATAGGCAAATCACTGCTGAGCAAGGAGCGTGCCAGACCAGGCGGCGCGGATATGGGGCCAGGGGGCCGGGCAATTCATGGCGGCGGACGCTGTGCGAGGCGGCGGAGAGGCAATTGAGTGAAATGAGACTGCCTAATTTAGCGGCAATAATTTGTTCAAATTTTCTTCACTGCACGAAATGGATGAACGGCGCGTTATGTTGAGGCCGCAATATTTCCACCGGCGCGGCCGGTTTCCCGGCGCCGGATTTTCTGGCAAGATCGGGTCATGACGCAAACATGCGAGATCGCGGTCATTGGCGCCGGCCCGGTGGGCGGCACGCTGGCCCTGGCCTTGGCGGCACGGGGCCGCAAGGTGTTACTGGTCGATACGGCCGATCTGAAACCGATGGAGCACCCGGATTTCGATGGCCGGGCCTATGCCATCGCCCAGGGCTGCCGGCCCTTGCTGCAGGAGGCCGGGCTGTGGGACCGCCTGCCCTTCGCGCCCTGCCCGATCAAGGATATCGACGTGACGGACGGCAAGCCCGGCCGCGCCCCCTCCCCTTTGAAGCTGCATTTCGACCATCGCGCCGTGGGGGACGAACCGTTCGGCTGGATCGTCGAGGCGCGCTCGGTGCGGGTGGCGCTGAATGCGGCGCTGGCGGAGTCCGAGGTGATCGTCCGCGCCCCGGCGCAGGCGCGGGTGACCCGGCATGAGGAGGGGGTGGAGATCAGCGTCGGCGATGAGCATTTCACCGCGCGGCTGGTGGTGGCGGCGGAGGGGCGGCAATCGCCGCTGCGCCAGCAGGCCGGGATCAGCGTGACCCGGCTGCCTTATCATCAGACCGCCGTGGTGTTCGCGGTGGCGCATGAAAAGCCGCATGACAATGTGGCGCTGGAGCATTTCCTGCCGGCGGGGCCGCTGGCGGTGCTGCCGATGACCGGCACGGATGAGCACCCGAACGTCTCCGCCATCGTCTTCACCGAGAGCGACGCCAACGCCAAGCTGCTCTATGGCATGGAGGATGCGGCGCTGCTGGCGCAGGTGCGTGCGAGGCTGGGCAACCGGCTGGGGGCGCTGCGCCCGGCCGGGCGGCGCTGGCTCTATCCGCTCTATGCGATGTACGCCTCGCGCTATTACGATACAAGGCTGGCTTTGGTGGGGGATGCGGCGCATGGCGTACACCCGATCGCCGGCCAGGGGCTCAATCTCGGCCTGCGGGATGCGGCGGCACTGCTGGCGCTGGCTTCGGCGGCCCAGGATCCGGGGGCTTCATCGGTGCTGCGCGCCTATCAGGCGAAGCAGCGGCCGGTGAACATGGCGATGCTGCTGGGCATGGATGCGCTGGACCGGCTGTTCTCGACCAATTTCCCGCCGGTGCGGCTGGCGCGCGACCTCGGCCTGGCGGCGGTGGAACGCCTGCCCCGGCTGAAGCAGCGCTTCATGCTGGCGGCGATGGGGCGATAGCTTAAGTTTCAAAAGTTTTTGGGGGTTCGCCGTTTTTTGGACTTACGAAGAGCGCGCCAAAAAGCGGCTTTTATTTTCCACGGCTTCGGTGCGCGTTCAGGTTCCGGACTGCCATTCGCTGGGTCGGGAGTTGGGGTCGAACCATTTATAATGATGCAGAGACCAGAGAAGGCTGATGGGAAAGTACAGGAAAACCGCCAAAACCCCGGCAACAGCGACGAAAGTCGCATTGTAGGGAACGGTATAGAGGAGGCTGAGCAGGACATCGACGAGAAAGTTGGCGATATAAAACCATGCGAGGCCGCGCGCTGCGATATTGAAGCGCCGCAAATTTTGCAGCGTGGCATTGGCCAACCAGCCACGCGGATATTTGACCAGCGGCCAGAATATGATCACCGTGGCCACTAGACCATAGGGAAACATATAATGATCCCAGTCTTTCTCAGAGACGACACCGAGCAGCGTTGAAGTGAAGGCAATTGAGGATAGAAGAGAAAAACCGAAGCCCGCGCCGATACGCTTGAGCGTCTTCGCGTCCGGATAGGTCCTGCGGTCACGCGGTTGATCTGGTTCTGTCGTACTCATTTGCCGCTCGGCCCTACTGCGATAACGCCAATTGAATATGACGTTATCGTGCCCGCCCGGACGCCACAAGCCAAAGCCTTCCTGAGCGTGAAAGCTAAATGCTTATAATGTTTGATTTTTAACACGCAGGCCGAGCTTTTCCTCTAAAGAACAGACGATGTTCACGACCCTGCTGATCCTGCTCGCCGCCATCGTCCTCGCCGTGCCGCTCTCGCGCTATGCGGGGCTGGGCAGCATTCTCGGCTATCTGGCCGCCGGCGTCATCATCGGCCCCTCGGTGCTTGGGCTGGTCTATAATGTCGATCAGATCAGCAATGTCTCCGAACTCGGCGTGACCATGCTGCTCTTCCTGATCGGGCTGGAGCTGCGCCCGCATCGGCTCTGGGTGCTGCGCAAGGCGGTGTTCGGGCTGGGCGCGGCGCAGATGCTGCCGACCTCCGCCGTGCTGGCCGGGGCGGCGATGGCCTTTGGCGTGCCGGCGCTGGATGCGCTGGTGCTCGGCATCGGCCTCGCCCTCTCCTCCACCGCCATCGCCCTGCCTTTGCTCTCCGAGCGCAATCTGCTGCCCACCATTCCCGGCCGCGACGCCTTCGCCGTGCTGCTGTTCCAGGATATGGCGGCGATTCCGGTGCTGGCCTTGCTGCCGATCCTGGCCGGCGGCGGCTCGGCGCATTTCTCCTGGATCGCGGTGGCGCGCGGGGCGGCGGCGGTGGCGGGGATTCTCGCCGGCGGCTATCTGCTGGTGCCCTATCTGTTCAGGATGGTCGCGTCCGCCAAGGTGCCGGAAGTGTTCACCGCCACCGCCTTGCTGCTGGTGGTGGGCACCGCGGCACTGGCGGAATGGGCCGGGCTTTCGGCCTCGCTCGGCGCGTTTCTGGCCGGGGTCGTGGTCTCTGATTCAGATTACCGGCATGAGTTGCAGGCGGATGTGGAACCGTTCGAGGGGCTGCTGCTGGGGTTCTTCTTCATGTCCGTCGGCATGTCGGCCGATCTCGGGCTGCTGCTGCATAAGCCGCTGGAGATTGCCGGGCTGGTGATCGGCCTGGTCGCGGTGAAAACCGGCATCGGTTACGGGGTGTCCTATCTGCGGCGCGGCATCAAGGGGGCGGCGCTGCGCTTTGCCACCGTGCTGCCGGAGGGCAGTGAGTTCGGCTTCGTGCTGTTCGCCGCCGCGGTGGCGCAGGGGACGCTGGCGAAGGAGCTGGCGGCGGAGGCCAATCTCGTCATCGCGCTCTCGATGCTGGCGGCGCCGATTCTGTTCACCCTCTCCGAGCGCTTCGTGCAGCCGAAGCTGGAAGCCAAGAAGGCGCGGCCTTACGACAAGCTGGAAGACATGCAGGCCTCGCCGGTGATCATTTGCGGGTTCGGGCGCGTCGGGCAGATTATCGGGCGCGTGCTGGCGATGCAGAAGATCCGCTACACCGCTTTGGATCGCAGCTCGACCCAGGTGGATTTCGTGCGGCGCTTCGGGGTGCGGGTGTTCTACGGCGACCCGACGCGTGAGGAGGTGATGCGCGCCGCCGGGGCGGAGAGCGCGAAAGTGCTGGTGATCGCTCTGGACGATATGGAAGCCAGCGTGCGGGTGGCGGAGATGGTGCGGCGGAAATTCCCGCAGCTGCGTGTCGTCGCCAGGGCGCGCAACCGCAACCATGTGCATGCGCTGATGGGCGCCGGGGTGGACCATTTCGTGCGTGAGACGTTCTTTTCCTCGCTGCGGCTGACCGAGATTGTGCTGGAGGCGCTGGATGTGCCGGAGGCGCAGGCGAAACGCGCGATTGAGCTGTTCCGGCGGCATGACGACCAGATTCTGCACGAGACCTACGCTTACGGGAATGACGAGGGCCGGCTGATCCAGACCGCGCAGGAGGCGGCGAAAGAGTTGCAGGATCTGTTCGAGACCGACCAGAGCGACATGGAGGAGGACGACGCCAAGCCGGCTTAAGGTTGCAAAAGTTTTTGAGGGTTTGGGAAC
>NZ_JH976207.1:247889-262440 GCF_000306035.1 Acidocella sp. MX-AZ02 | reverse complement strand
AAAGCTCCCGCAATTTCCTTGAAAATCTCCGCCGGCAGCGTGCCGCCATAGAGCTTTTCCGCCGGGCTGTTATCATCATTGCCAAGCCAGACAGCGATAATGTCCCCCTTGGCGTAGCCAACAAACCAGCCATCGCGATAATCCTGGGTGGTGCCGGTTTTGCCCGCCGTATAAACGCCCAGGATGAACGCGGCGCGGCCGGTGCCGGAGAGCACGACCTGGCGCATCATCCCCGCCACCGCCTGCGCATCGCCCGCTGGCACCACCGGCACCGGCGCCTCGATATGCGCCGGCGCGCCATTGATGGCGGTGACACCATAAGGCGTGACACGCTCGCCGCCATTGAAAAACACCGCATAGGCGCTGGCGAGTTGCAGCACCCCGACCGCCCCGGTGCCCAGCGCCATCGTCGCGTCCTTGGGGAAATGATCATCCAGCCCGAGCAACCGCGCCACCGCGATCACCCGGCGCGGGCCGCCGGCGCGCATCAAGATGCGGATGGCGGCGGTGTTCATCGAATCCGCCAGGGCCTCAGTCAGGCTGACCTCGCCGTGATAGGCTTCATCATCATGCGGGCGGTAGCCATGGATGTTGAGCGGGCCGTCCAGCACCGTCTCGTTCGGCGACATCCCGGCCAGCAGCCCGGCCAGCCAGACCACCGGCTTGATCGCCGAGCCGGTCTGACGGCGGGCGAGCACGGCGCGGTTATAACCCTCCCGGTCCCCCACCCCGCCGACAAGCGCCCGCACCGCGCCGCTGCGCGCATCGAGCACGACGATGGCGCCCTGGGAGACGCGATATTTGGCCCCCTGTTCGGCGATGGTGGAATCCAGGGCCGCCTGCGCGGCGGTCTGCACGCCCGGAAACATGGTGGTGGTGAAGGCGATGTCCTCGCCTTCGGGGATCACATCGGCCTCGTGCTGCATGGTCCAGAGCGCGAACCAGGAGGTGCGCGAGATCGGCGAGGCGGCGTCCGCCAGCTGGGCGGCGGCCGCGTTTTCCTGCTCGGGCGAGAGCGCGCCGGTTGAGACCATCGCATCCAGCACCTGGGTGGCGCGGTTGGCGGCGGCCTGGGAATTGACCAGCGGGTTGAGGCTGGAGGGCGCCTTCGGCAGCCCGGCCAGGATGGCGGCCTGGGCGATGCTGAGCCGGCTGGCGGGCTCGTTGAAATAGAGCCGGGCGGCGGCGTCGATCCCGTAGGCGCCTTCGCCGAGATAGACGCGGTTGAGATAGATGCCGAGGATCTCCTGGCGGCTGTAATGGTGCCAGAGCCACAGCGCCAGCACCGCCTCCTGCACCTTGCGGCGCAGCGTGCGCTGGTTGCCGAGGAACAGGGTTTTCGCCACCTGCTGGGTCAGGGTCGAGCCGCCCTGCACCACGTGGCGGTGGACGATGTCAGAGACCAAAGCGCGGAAAATGCCCATGAAATCGAACGGGCCGTGCCTGGCGAAGCGCCGGTCCTCGATGGCGATGAAGGCGGCGGGGACATAAGGCGGGAGGGCGGCGGGGAGCACGACCTGGCCGGAGACATCGCCGAAGCGGGCCAGAAGATGGCCTTGCGGGTCGAGCAGACGGATGGCGGGGCGGCGGGTCTGGGTGACGGCGATGGCCGGATTCGGCAAATCCCAGGTGAACCAGAGCCCGACCAGGAAGCAGGCCAGCGCCCCCCAGATGGCGAGGATGACCAGGATGCGAGTGGCCGCCCAGCCATGCCGGGCGCGCCGGAGCAGCTGCGGCGAGGGCCGCAGCGCGGGCTTCAGCGCCGGCTTCGCGGGCGCTTTGGAGCCCGGCTTGGGGCCCTGCTTGGGCGACGGCTTTGGCGGGGGCTTGGGCGGGCTGGGCATCCCGTCCCTGCTGCCAAGAGGAAGGGGGCGACGTCAACCACCGGGTTTGACCGCGCCGCCAGAACGGGTAAACAGGCGGCGTGCGGGCGTGGCGAAACTGGTAGACGCAACGGACTTAAAATCCGTTGGGAGCAATCCCGTGCCGGTTCGATTCCGGCCGTCCGTACCAGCCTGCGGAAACCTCATCACACTAATTTTTGTGGTTAATGAGTTGGCTTTAATATATTATAAAGTCAGTCAAGAAACCTTTTTTATACGCTGGTATGTTAATTTATAAATGAGCCGGTTTCCGAAACCATATCTGTCCGTGATGAGCGAGACTAAAGCAGCCACGGCTGTTGAATTCGCGTTGATCGGCAGCTTCATGATCCTTTTCACCATGGGGTTCATGATGATGGGAATATGCCAATTCTGGCAAATGAGTCTGGATGATGCCGTTCGAAACGCCGCCCGACAGCTTCTGCTTGGCAAAATCACCAACAGCACGCAATTCGTTTCCACAGTGTGCGGAGAATTCGGCGCGGTTGCTCCATGCGGCACAACATCACTTCAGGTTGAAGTTCAAGCCAACACCTCAACCCAGACTTTTTCAGGAATTACGGCGGCCTCGGTCAGCTCATCCGGACAGCTATCGCCCAGTGGCGATTTCCCCACCATTCCCAGTTCAGGCGGACCTTATCCCGTGCTCGTGCAAGTCGCCTATAAACTCCCCGCCTGGATCGATTTTCTTCCCTATCTGCCTTTCTCTGGGCAAACGATCCCCGCGCTTAACGTCTTGTTGACCGGCAATCCAACATCAGCTCTGATTTCCGCTCAAGCGGTCGCGGTAAATTGATGCCGGGATCCCAGCGCACCGTCCGCCGCCTTTGGCCTTGGCCTGACACACGCGGTACCGCCGCCGTCGAATTCGCCATCATCATGGCGTTTTTCTTGGTTGTGTTCATTGGCTCTTTCGAACTCCTGACATTGTTACGAACTTCGCAGAAACTGAACATTGTCGCCGCCACCGTGGCCCAGGCTGTGGCGTATCAGAGCCCGGATGGGTCGGCCATGTCTTCCAGTACGCCTCAGGATATATGTTATGGCGCGGTGAAGGGTCTGCAGCCCTTTAGCGCCAATGGCCTGACCATCGATATCGCGAGCGTGACGACCACGACACCGGGCAGTGCGGTGAATTATTGGGAACAGGATTTTAGTGGCGCCAGTTGTACACCGGTGACGTCCGCGGTGATCGGCGGCAATTCGGCTTGCGGCTTGGCCACCGCCAATGGCGCTGGCGGCATGCTGCCAAAAACCAACGGCGCCGTAGGCGACAACGCCATTATCGTCAGGGCGACGCTGACCTATCCTGGTATCGTCGGACTCTGGCTCAACACCTCCCCGACGCTGACCCAGCAGGTGCTGACAAGATGGGCGTACGCCTCGACGACCACCAGCCTCACGGTTACTGGCTTAACGCCTCAACCTCTTTCATGCAGCGGTTGACATGAAGCACGCACAGATAAGACTTTTCCACAAAGGCCTAAATATCCTCAGATTGCTGAAGGAGCGCAGAGCCGCCACAGCCTTGATGTGGGCGCTTATGCTGCCGACGATGATCCTCGCTGTTGGCGCGGGGGTAGATTTCGCCCGCATCTCGGCTT
The DNA here is from genome assembly GCF_000306035.1 of Acidocella sp. MX-AZ02. Taxonomy (NCBI): domain Bacteria; kingdom Pseudomonadati; phylum Pseudomonadota; class Alphaproteobacteria; order Acetobacterales; family Acidocellaceae; genus Acidocella; species Acidocella sp. MX-AZ02. Next base: position 258,953 of record NZ_JH976207.1, on the reverse strand, counting down.
CACGCGCGCAGTTGCAAGCGGCGGCCGACCAGGCGGCGCTCGCGGGCGTCGGTGCCTATGCAAACGAGATCAACGCCAGCAACGGCAACGGCGTGGCGACAGCCGCCTTCAACGCTGCTTATGCCGGCATTTCAGGCGCCGTGAGTTTACAGAACGGCCCCAATATCTCAATCGGCTGCACTGGATCCGACGCCACCGTGTGCGGCAGCAGCGGCAGCTTCACCGAAAGTAAAACGGCCTGTTCGACGGGGACCTACTGCGTCACGGTTTCTGCCACCGCCAGGCAGACCAATTCCATCTTTCACATGCATCTGCCCTTTGAGGATATATCGGTATCCGCGACGGCACAGCTCGTCTCCGGAAATGCTGGATCCACGCCTGGACAAAGCAGCAATTTCGCCGATTTCGCTCAATCTTATTATTCCGGTGGATATGGCGGCAGCGAAATGCTTGGGTCGCACACATCCGGCATTGGGGCAGGATCGGCATACTCAGGCGGCAGCTCGTCAGGTAATGCGTATTTTCTAGACAGCCTCAACAATACCGCCCCGACCTCGCTTTCCTATAACGCCCTGCCTGGCCAGAATAATTACGGCTGCTCGTCGAGCGGCAATTTTTCGGCGGATATGAAGGGTGTCTATAATGTGCCCGCGAATAGCTCATATTGCGGCAGCATAACCTTCGGCACCGGCCAAACCGAGCAACTTTACAATATCAACGGAACGGCGAATTCTGGCAGCTGGATTGCGGTCAACAACAACCTCACAATTTCCCCTCGAACCGTCGTTTGCCCGGAAAATCTAGGCTATAGCAACTATACCGGTGCGCATGTGTCGATCTCCACGACCTGCGCGACAGGGAGCTACGCCAATGCAAACTACACGCCGATCTATCTCGGCGGTTCGCTGATTTTGAATTATTCCGTGAATGTGACGCCTTCCACCGCCAATAACGGAATGATCACCTTTGTGAACGACGAATATGACAACGTTCAGATGCTGGATAGCAACGCCAACACCCAGGAATATGCGGTCGTCTGCCCCGGCGGCGCGACAAGCTGCAGCAACCCATACGCCGGCAAAGCACTATATTTCTCTGGGCCTGGCACGCTAATCTCTCATGATACATACGTGACCACAATCACCGTGCAGAACGGTTATAACGTGGCGTGGACGGAACAGGAAACCTTCGCGGTCAAATTCACCCCTACTTGTTCCGGTTATGGTTGGCGGCAGCAATGCGGTTCGTCCAACACGAACTATTCCAATAACGACCAAGCCTATGAAGCGACGGAAATCGCCACTGTCGGCGGTGGCTACACGTCCTCACATAACGCCACCACCACGGTGAAATCGATCCCTTCTCCGACATCGAGCTATTCACCCTCCGTGCTGGCCCGGGATCCGAACTCTGACACCACCGGCATTGGCTCAACCAACGACGCTTACGGCCAACTCGATAAGGCCTGCGCCGCGGCGGCCAAGACCAACAGCATTGGCGGGAATCAATCCGTTGGCGGCACCATTGCGCCGCTGAAAAACATTACCGGACTGACGGACATCTTTGCGATGACAACAGACGCTCCGCCGAGCAACTCTCCCCCCATCGCCTATAATTTCACCGCACCGAATTATGGCTACAGCTATGTGAACCCTGACGAGCAAGGCTCGGCCCTGGAGACCGAGACCGCATATTTTTGTGGAAATGGCTCGGACCTGTCGGTGTCCAACGGCTCCGCGTCCGGCCTGAGTGTCACGCCAACCTCCTCAACCGGCGCCGTTCTCACGAACTAAGCTTGGGTCAGGGGCTGGGTCCGCACTCACCGCGATCATTTCGTCCCATAGCGAGACAGTCTGTTCGCGTATTTTCACGCGAATGGACATGGCTCCATCGCCGCGCCATGACCCGCTTCGCATCGGAGCGGGTACATTCCTGAGACCGGGTGCCCACCCCGGCCGACCCTGTACCCCCCTCCATGCTGGCTAATTTGCGGAGCGCTCGCGCCGTTAGGGCCTAAAATGTTCAGGAGGAAATAAATTGACGACCCGTATCAGATCCTTGCAACTGCGCCAGAAACTCATGTCCGTCGACGAGGCGGCGGCTCTGATTCCGCCCGGCTGTACGGTGGGGATGAGCGGTTTTACCGGGTCGGGCTATCCCAAGGCGGTCCCGCAGGCGCTGGCTAGGCGGATCGAGGCGGCGCGGGCCGGGGGCAATCCCTTCCGGGTGAAGATCTGGACCGGCGCCTCCACCGGGCCGGAGCTGGATGGCGCCCTGGCCAAGGCCGATGGCATCGAATTCCGGCTGCCGTTCAATTCCGACCCGATCGCGCGCGAGAAGATCAATAAGGGCGAGATGGAATATCTCGACATGCATCTCAGCCAGGTGGCGCCGATGGCCTGGCAGGGGTTTCTGGGCAAGCTGGATGTGGCGCTGATCGAGGTGGTCGGCATCACCGAGGATGGGTCGCTGATCCCCTCCTCCTCCGTCGGCAACTCCAAAACCTGGGTGGACCGGGCGGAGAAAATCATTCTGGAGGTCAATCACTGGCAGAATGAGGCGCTGGAAGGGGTGCATGACATTTATTACGGCACCGCTTTGCCGCCGAACCGGGTGCCGATTCCGCTGATCCGCCCGGATGACCGGATCGGCCAGACGACCTTGAAGTGCGACCCTTCGAAGGTCATCGCGGTGGTTGAGACCAATGCGCCGGACCGCAACCTGCCCTTCGCCAAGCCCGATGCCACCGCCAACGCGATTGCCGGGCATCTGATCGACTTCCTGGAGCATGAGGTGAAGATGGGCCGGCTGCCGGAGCATCTGCTGCCGCTGCAATCGGGGGTGGGCAATATCGCCAATGCGGTGCTGGCCGGGCTGAATGAATCGCGCTTCGAGAACCTCACCGCCTACACGGAAGTGATCCAGGACGGGATGCTGGACATGCTCGATAGCGGCAAGCTGCGCCTGGCCTCGGCCACCGCCTTCTCGCTCTCGCCGACGGCCGCGGAGCGGATGAATGACAATATGGCCGAGTATCGCAAACATATGATCCTGCGCCCGCAAGAGATTTCCAACCATCCGGAGCTGGTGCGCCGGCTTGGCTGCATCGCGATGAACGGGCTGATCGAGGCGGATATTTACGGCAATGTGAATTCCACCCAGATCATGGGCAGCCGGATCCAGACCGGCATCGGCGGCTCCGGAGATTTTGCCCGCAATGCCTACATCTCCATCTTCATGACCCCCTCCACCGCGAAGGACGGGGCGATTTCCTCGATCGTGCCGCTGGCGGCGCACGTGGACCATATCACCCAGGATGTGGCGGTGATCGTCACCGAGCAGGGGCTGGCGGATCTGCGCGGACTGTCGCCGAAGCAGCGGGCGAAGCTGGTGATGGAGAATTGCGCGCATCCGGATTACCGGCCGCTGCTGCAGGATTATTACCAGCGCGCCCGCCGGTTTTCCTATGGCCAGCAATCGCCTTGCCTGCCGGGGGAGGCGCTGTCCTGGCATCAGCGCTTCATCGAGACCGGCACGATGCGCCACTGAGCCACGCGAAGGCGCCCCTGCCTGGCAGAGGCGCCTTCATTGCATCGCTGGCATCATAAAAACCTTATAACTGGCACCATGAGCGCGCGCACCACACCCCGATCAGCCGCCATTTCGCCTTGTATCAGCCGAAAATTCAGGCAATGCTGACGGCATGAGCGTGACACTCGGAGGTCTTTGCACAATGTTTAAACAAGCCTCCGTGAAAGCTTCCTATGGCCAAGACTGAGCGGGAATCGGTGTTCGCCCTGGGCGCGCGGTTGCCGCATGCGAGCGGGCTGACCACGATCATCGTACTGGCGGTGGCGCTCGCTTTGTGGGAGGCGGCCTCGCTGCTGCAACTTTTCCCGCCTGTCGCCCTGCCCTCGCCTGGCGCGGTCTGGCAGGCTTTCGTCATTCTCTTCAGCATCGGCTATGGCGGCCATACGATCTGGCTGGATATCGGCGCCAGCGCGCTGCGTGTGGCCATCGGCTTTCTTGGCGCGGTCGCCATCGGCGTGCCGCTGGGGTTGTTGATGGCGCGGGTGAATCTGGTGTTCCGCATCGTCGATCCGTTTCTGCAATTCATCCGCCCGGTGCCGCCTTTGGCCTATAACCCGCTGCTGGTGGTGTGGTTTGGCATTGGCGAGCTGCCGAAGGTGCTGCTGATCCTGGTCGGCACCATCCCGGTGATCATCATCGGCACCATTTCCGGGGTGAAGGCGACACCGCCTTTGCGCCTGGCGGTGGCGCGCACGCTGGGCGCCACACCACGGCAGATTTTCAATCTCGTCGTGCTGCCCTCGGCCTTGCCGGAAATCTTCACCGCGATGCGGGTGGGCATTGGCGTCGCCTGGTCCTGCCTGGTCGCGGCGGAGCTGATCGCGGCGGATCAGGGGCTCGGCTGGCTCGTGCAATATGCCGGCCAGGCCTTGCAGGTTGCGGTTGTCATCGCCGGCATCATCGTCATCGGCAGTCTCGGCTATGCGATGGAGCTGGTGATCCGGCTCGTCGAGGCGCGCATCGTGCCCTGGCGCGGGCGTGAGTGAAATTTCAAACAAGCAAGGGGGCATCATGGTGTTAGGAATCTTACGGGCGGCACTTCTGGGCGCGGCGGGCCTTGGCCTGGGCGCCCGAGCGGCGCTGGCCGCGAAGCCGGATGTGGTCATCGGCTATGAGAATAACGGCGCTGATCCCTATATGGTCAGCCAGGGCCAGGGACTTTTCCAGAAAGACCTCGATGCCAACGTGACGCTGAAATATTTCGATTCCGGACCGGCGGCGATGAGCGCGCTGGCCTCCAATTCGCTGCAATTCATGTGCGGGCTGGGTATGCCGCCTTTCGTCGCGGCACTGACGCAAGGCTTGCCGCTGGCGATCATCTATAACCAGGAGCGCTATACTTCGGCGGCCGGCATCGCCGTGCGGCCGGGAGCGGGGATCAATTCCATCGCCGACCTGAAGGGCAAGAAGATCGCCATCGTGCAAGGCTCGCAGGCGAGTTTTGAGCTGGCGACCTTCCTGGCGCAGGCCGGCATTCCCTTCAATGCCGTGCATCAGATCAACATGTCGCCGCCGGAAATGCGGGTCGCCTACACCACCAAGGCGATCGACGCGGCCATCGTCTGGGATCCGGTGTTCGATGCGTTGCAGGCGCAGGGCGCGAAAGTGCTGAAGACCGATGCGGACCTGCCGCGCGGCGCCTCCTCCTACAATATCTGCATCGCCAACACCAACTGGGTGAAGGCGCATCCGAACCTGACCGTGCAGTTCATCAAGGCGCTGGATGAGGGGGTGACCTACACCAAACAGAACCCGCAACAGGCGCTGGCGATCATGGCCCAGCAGGCCGGCATCGATGAGAAGACCGCCGCCACCGAGCTGAAAGGCTATGAGATCTTCTCGGCCAAGGACCAGGGCAGCGCGGATGTGATGGGCGGTGGCGCGTCCTCCGCCACCGGCAAGACGCTGTCGGCCACCTCCGACGTGCTGATGAAGATCGGCCGCATCATGACGCCGCTGAAAGACCCCGGCGCGGCGGTGGATGCCAGCTTCGCGGCGAAAGCGGCGCAGTAAAACATGCCGATCGAGATCGCGCACGTCACTAAAAGCTTCAAGGATGTACGCGCGCTGGATGAGATCTCGCTCACCGTCGAGGATGGCAGCTTCGTCACCATCCTCGGCGGCTCGGGCTGCGGCAAATCCACCCTGCTGAACATGCTGGCGGGGCTGGAGGCGCCGAGCACCGGGCGGATCACGCTCGATGGCCAGGAGATCACCGGCCCCGGCCCGGAGCGCGTGGTGGTGTTCCAGAAGGCCGGGCTCTATCCGTGGCTGAGCCTGCGCGACAATATCGCCTTCGGCTTAAGGCTGCGCGGGCGCTCCAACATCCCCTGGCGGGAGGTGGACCGGGTGATCGAGCTGATCGGGCTGAAGGGGTTTGAAAATCATCGCCCCTATGAGCTCTCCGGGGGCATGCAGCAGCGCGTCGCCATCGCCCGGGCGCTGGTGATGCATCCGCGGGTGCTGCTGATGGACGAGCCCTTCGGCGCGCTGGATGCGCAGACCCGCGAGACCATGCAGGCATTCCTCACCGAGCTGTGGGAGCGGATTCGCGCCACCGTGATCTTCGTCACCCATGATATCGACGAGGCGATCATGCTCGGCACCCGGCTGGTGGTGATGGGGGCGCGGCCCGGCCGGGTCTGCCTGGATGCGCCGGTGAAGCTGGGGCGCCCGCGCGGCTGGGACATGACGGCCAGCCCGGAATTTCTGGAGCTGAAACGCGCCGCCCGGCGGATTCTGGCCGGGCAGCCGCATTGAGCCCCCCGCCCTTGCCTCCCAGCCCCGCTTTGGCTTAACCATGGGGCGCGCAAGCGGGTGTAGCTCAATGGTAGAGTCCCAGCCTTCCAAGCTGGCTGTGCGGGTTCGATTCCCGTCACCCGCTCCAAAGCGCGGATTTTAGCCCTCCGGGAGACCGGAACCGGTTTAAAATGCGCGACGGACAGGCCGGGGACTTGACATCCGGCGCTGCAAAGTGTGGAAGGCGCTTCCATGCTGGTACGGATAGGGGCGTAGCTCAATTGGCTAGAGCGCCGGTCTCCAAAACCGGAGGTTGAGAGTTCGAGACCCTCCGCCCCTGCCATCCCTATCCCAGCATTTTGCAGTTTTTGGAGAGTGGTCCGTCTTGGCGTTCAACGTGTTGAAATTCGCGCGCGAGGTTCGCACCGAGGCGAATCGTGTCACCTGGCCCTCCGGCAAGGAAACGGTGCAGCTCACCGGCCTCGTCCTGGCGATGGTGGTGATCATGGCCCTGCTGCTGCTCGGCGTCGATTCGCTGATCGGCTTTGGCATGCGCTCCCTCTTCGGCGCCTGAGATTAAGGAAGATTCGATGGCCAAGCGCTGGTACGTCCTGCACGTCTATTCCGGGTTCGAGAAAAAGATCGCCCAGCAGGTTAAAGAGCAGGCGGAGCTGAAGGGCTTTGCGGATCATATCGGCGACATCGTGGTGCCGACCGAGGAAGTGACCGAGGTTCGCCGCGCCCAGAAGGTGAATACCGAGCGCAAATTCTTCCCCGGCTATATCCTGATCAACATGGATATGACCGATGACACCTGGCATCTGGTCAAGGATATCCCGCGCGTCACCGGCTTTTTGGGCAGCAAGAACAAGCCGAGCCCGATCACCAATGCCGAAGCCGAGCGCATCATGAAGCAGCAGGAGGAAGGCACCGACCAGCGCCGTCCGGCTGTCATCTTCGAGGTGGGCGAGCAGGTACGCGTGGCCGATGGTCCCTTCACCAGCTTCAACGGCGTCGTCGAGGAAGTGGACGAGGAAAAGGGGCGCGTTAAGGTTTCTGTCTCGATTTTCGGCCGCTCCACCCCTGTCGATCTCGAATATGGGCAGGTTGAGAAGCTCTGATTCGGCAAGTCTGTCAGAATTTCTCACCATCTTGTAATTGCGGTTTAAGGCTCTATCTCTGGCTGCACATTTTGTGAGTCGGATGACGTGCCGGATACATCTTCTTCCTCTTCCCGGCGCCGCCTTCTGGTTGGCGCCGGTATTGTTGTCGTGCTGGTTGCCCTGGGCCTCTGGATCGTCAATTACCTGTTGGTCGGGCAATATATCGTCAGCACCGATGACGCCTATCTCGCCGCGGATTCCAGCCTGATCGCCGCCAAGGTCAGCGGCTATGTCGCGGACGTGGCGGTGAATGAGAACCAGGAGGTGACCAAGGGCCAGCTGCTGGCGCGCATCGACCCGCGCGATTACAGCAATGCGGTGCAGGGGGCGCAAGGCGCGCTGGCCGCCGCCGAGGCGGATGTGGCCAATGACCAGGCCCTGCTGACCCTGCAGCAATCCAAGATCGCCGCTGCCCAGGCCGCCCTGCAGGGCGATCAGGCCCGCCTCGCCTTCGCCACCCAGAATCAGCGCCGCTATAGCCGCCTCTCCAGCTCCGGCGCGGCGCCGGTGCAGACGATCGACCAGGCCGACACCTCGGTGCAGACCGCCCGGGCGGAGCTTGCCGCCGACAATGCCAGCCTGCAGGGCGCGCAGCGCCAGGTGGATGTGCTGAACGCCCAGCTCAAGCGCGCGCAGGCGGCGGTGACGCAGGCCCAGGCGCAGCTGGCCCAGGCCCAGCTCAATCTCGAACATACCGATATCCGCGCCCCCTTCGACGGGGTGATCGGCAACAAGACCGTGGCGGTGGGGGATTATCTGCAGCCTGGCACGCAGATCATGGCGGTGGTGCCGCTGGATCAGGTCTATGTGACCGCGAATTACAAGGAAACCCAGATCACCCATGTGCATCCGGGGCAGGATGTGACCATCCATGTCGATGGCTTCCCCGGGCTGAAGGTGCGCGGCCATGTCAACAGCATCAACCCGGCCTCCGGCCAGGAATTCGCGCTGCTGCCGCCTGATAACGCCACCGGCAATTTCACCAAGATCGTCCAGCGCGTGCCGGTGAAGATCCTGATCGATCTGACCCCGCAGGAGATCGGCAAATTGCGGCCGGGCATGTCGGTGGAGACGGATATCGATACGCGCAGCGGCTCATGAACGCCGCCGCCGCCGAGACAGTCCCGCTGCGGGCGAAGATCGCGGTGATGGGGGCGCTGCTGGGCGCCTTCATGGCGGTGCTCAATATTCAGGTCACCAACACCTCGCTGCCGGATATTCAGGGCGGCATCGGCACCGGGCTGGATAATGGCGGCTGGATCTCCACCGCCTATCTGATCGGCGAGATCATCGTGATCCCGCTCTCCGGCTGGCTGGCCGGGGTCTTCTCGCTGAAGCGCTATCTCATCGCCAACGCGGTGCTGTTCCTGTTTTTCTCGGCCGCCTGCGGGCTGACCTCCAATTTCCCCGAGATGGTGGCGCTGCGCGCGCTGCAGGGGTTTTCCGGCGGGGTGCTGATCCCGCTGGCGCTGGTCTGCGTGCTGACATTGCTGCCCCCGCACGCCCGGCCGCTCGGGTTTTCGATGTTCGCGCTGACCGCGACCTTCGCGCCGGCGATCGGCCCGAGCATCGGCGGCTGGATCACCGATGCCTATGGCTGGCGCTATATCTTCTACCTCAATCTGGTGCCGGGCGCGATCATGCTGCCGGCGCTGATGTGGGGGCTCTCACCGGCGCCGATGCATCTGGACCGGCTCTGGAAGGGCGACTGGGTCGGCGTGTTCACCATGGCGATCGGGCTGGGCTGCCTGCAGACCGTGCTGGAGGAAGGCAACAAGGATGACTGGTTCAGTTCCGGCTTCATCACCAAGCTGTCGGTGATCTCCGCCGTGGCGCTGGTCTGGTTCCTGGTCCAGGAGCTGCGGCCGGGCAACGAAACGCCGCTGGTCAATCTGCGCCTGTTCGCGCGCTGGAATTTCGGCTTCTCCTCGATCGCCAATTTCATGCTGGGCTTCGTGCTCTATTCGGCGGTGTATCTGATCCCGCTTTATCTGGCCGTGGCGCATGGCTACAGCGCCGCCCAGTCCGGCGCGGTGATGGCCTGGATCGGCCTGCCGCAGCTGCTGATCATCCCCTGCATGCCCTTTCTGATGAAGCGGGTGGACCCGCGCCGGCTGCTGAGTTTGGGGTTTCTGCTCTTCTTCGTCAGCCTGCTCTGGAACCTCAATCTCGGGCCCAATGATAGCGGCCCGCAGCTTTTGATCCCGAATTTGATCCGCGCCGTCGGCCAGGCGATGGTGTTCCCGCCGATCACCATGATCGCCACCGCCGGCATCGCGGCGCAGGATGCGGGCTCGGCCTCGGCTTTGTTCAACATGCTGCGCAATCTGGGCGGGGCCATCGGCGTGGCGGTGGTGGAGACCTTCGTCACCAACCGGGAAAAATTTCATTCTTTCATCATCAACCAGCATGTCAGCCTGCTGCAGCCAGCGACGCGCCAGACCATCGCCGCCATGCAGCATTATTTCGAGGCGCATGGCATGTCCGATCCGGCGGCGGCGCGGCATCAGGCGATCATTCTGCTGGGCGAGACGCTGAAGCAGCAAGCCAATTATTTCGCCTATGGCGATGCGTTCGGGCTGCTGGCCATCGGCATGCTGGTGGCGCTGCTGGCCTCCTTCTTCATCCGCCGGCCAAGCGGACCGGCGGCCCCGGGCGGGCACTGAGCCGAATCCGGTTTTTGCTGCATCGCAGCAAAAGATTTCAAAAGTTATGCGCCGCCTTGGAGCGGCGTTTCATGACAAAGCTCAATGCAGGGTGGTGTCAGGCCGGGCATTTGCGTCTTCTCGATAATCGATTAGGATTCGTAAAAAGAAGAGGAGGTCCATATGGCTCGAGTTGCATTGGTAACGGGTGGAACGCGCGGCATCGGTGCTGCGATCAGCATCGCGCTGCAGAAGGCGGGGCGGCTGGTGGTGGCGAGCTATGCCGGCAACACGGAAGCCGCTGAGGCCTTTCACAAGGAAACCGGGATCGAGGTGATCAAGTTCGATGCCGGGAATTACGATCAGAGCGTCGCCGCGGTGAATGAGATTGCCGCCAAGCATGGCGCCATCGAAATTCTGGTGAATAATGCCGGCATCACCCGCGATGCGGTGCTAAGCAAGCAGAGCCGCGAGATGTGGGATGCGGTGATCGACACCAATCTCGGCTCCTGCTTCAATCTCTGCAAGGCGACCTTCGATGGCATGAAGGCGGCGAAGTTCGGGCGGATCGTCAATATCGGCTCGATCAACGGCCAGGCCGGGCAATATGGCCAGGTGAATTATGCCGCCGCGAAATCCGGCATCCATGGTTTCACCAAGGCGCTGGCCCAGGAAGGGGCGCGCTATGGCGTGACCGTGAACGCGATCGCGCCGGGCTATGTGGATACGGACATGGTGCGCGCGGTGCCGCCGGATGTGCTGGAGAAGATCATCGCCAAGATCCCGCGCGGGCGGCTGGGCAAGGCGGATGATATCGCGCGGGGGGTGTGCTTCCTGACCGCCGACGATGCGGATTTCGTCACCGGCTCGACACTCTCCATCAATGGCGGGCAGCATATGTATTGAAAGTTTTTGGGGTGCAGCCC
>NZ_JH976207.1:218867-247789 GCF_000306035.1 Acidocella sp. MX-AZ02 | reverse complement strand
AAACGTTTCTGGGGTGTTTTTGAAAAAACACCCCAGACCCCGAAAAACTTTTACAACTCAGGTATCGAGATTGGCGACCTTGAGGGCGTTGTTGACGATGAATTCGCGGCGCGGCTCCACCACGTCGCCCATCAGCGTCGAGAAGATCAGGTCCGTGCCCTCGGCGTCCGCAATCTTCACCTGCAGCAGGCGGCGCGCCTGCGGGTCCAAAGTGGTCGCCCACAGCTCTTCCGGGTTCATCTCGCCCAGGCCTTTGAAGCGGCTGATCACCAGCCCCTTGCGGCCATGCGCCAGCAGCGAATCCCACATCGCCGCCGGGCCATACACCGGCTTCGCGGTGCCGCCATCGATGGACAGGGTGGCGTCGACATTGAACAATTCCGCCATGCGCTCGGCCCGCTCGGCCAGATAGCGCGCCTCGGCCGTGCGCAGCACCGCCGCATCCAGCGTGTAATGCTCGGCGACACCGCGCACGGTGCGGCCAATCTTCAGCCCATATTCGTCCGAGGTGGCGACCCAGCCGCGCTCATTGGGCAGGGAAATCGCGTTCAGCCGGGCAGCCAAAGCCGCATCCTTGCCGGCATCGTTCAGCGCCGAGAGCGACATCAGCCCGGAAATCGCGACCTGCTCCAGATAGGTCTGCGGCAGCGTGTTCTCCATGCCGCGCAGCCGGTGCACGAGCTGGCCGATCCACACCGCCGCCTCGCGCAGCTCATCGCCGGAAATATCCCGCCCGCCGCTATGCAGCACCGAATCGCCCAGAGCGCGTTCGAGCAGGAAGGCCTCCAGCGCCGCGTCATCCTTCAGATAACGCTGATCATTGCCGCGCTTGGCCCGATAGAGCGGCGGCTGCGCGATATAGAGATAGCCCTGCTCGATCAGCTGCGGCATCTGCCGGTAGAAGAAGGTGAGCAGCAGCGTGCGGATATGCGAACCGTCCACGTCGGCGTCGGTCATGATGACGATGCGGTGATAGCGCAGCTTGGCGGCGTCGAACCCGCCCTGGTCGCTCTCGCCCCGGCCGATGCCGGCCCCCAAAGCGGTGATCAGCGTGCCAACCTCGGCGCTGCTCAGCATCTTGTCGAAGCGGGCGCGCTCGACATTGAGGATCTTGCCCTTCAGCGGCAAAATCGCCTGGTATTTCCGGTCCCGCCCCTGTTTCGCGGAGCCGCCGGCGCTGTCACCCTCGACCAGGAACAGCTCGGATTTCGCCGGGTCGCGCTCCTGGCAATCGGCCAGCTTGCCGGGCAGCGAGGAGATGTCCAGCACGCCCTTGCGGCGGGTCAGCTCGCGGGCCTTGCGCGCGGCCTCGCGGGCGGCGGCGGCGTCCATCACCTTCTGGACGATGTTCTTCGCTTCCTTCGGATGCGTCTCGAACCAATGGCTCAGCGCATCGGCCACCGCCGCCTGCACCACCGGCTGCACCTCTGAAGAGATCAGCTTGTCCTTGGTCTGGGAGGAGAATTTCGGGTCCGGCACCTTCACCGAGAGCACGGCGGTCAGGCCTTCGCGCATATCCTCGCCGGAGATGTCGGCATTATCCTTCTTCCCGGCCATGCTCTTGGCATAGTTGCTGACGACGCGGGTGAGCGCGCCACGGAAGCCGGCGAGATGGGTGCCGCCATCGCGCTGCGGAATGTTGTTGGTGAAGCAGAGCGTGGTCTCGTGGTAGGAATCGTTCCAGATGCAGGCGAATTCCACCTTGATGCCGTTCTCCTTCGCCTCGCTGGCGGCGGTGATCGGGGCGGGCAGCAGCGGGGTCTTGGCGCGGTCCAGCCAGAGGCAGAATTCCTTCACCCCGCCCTCATAATGGAACTGGTTTTCCTGGAAGGGCTGGTGGCGCTCATCGCGCAGCACGATGGCCAGTCCGGAATTCAGGAAGGCCAGCTCGCGCAGCCGGCGCTCGAAAATCGCGTAATCGAACTCGGTATGGGTGAAGGTGGCGGCGGAGGGCTTGAAGCTGACCTCGGTGCCGTTGGGATGGTCGGATGGCCCAACCACTTTCAAAGGCTGCACCGTGTTGCCGTTCTCGAAGCGGATGAAATGCTCCTGGCCGTTGCGCCAGATCCGCACCTCCATCCAGTCCGACAGCGCGTTGACCACCGCCGCGCCGACGCCGTGCAGGCCGCCGGAGACCTTGTAGCTGTTCTGGTTGAACTTGCCGCCGGCATGCAGCTTGGTCAGCACCACTTCGGCGGCGGAGACGCCTTCTTCGTGGTGGATATCGGTGGGGATGCCACGGCCATCGTCGCGAATGGTCATCGAGCCATCGCCGTTGAGCACCGCCTCGACCCGGCTGGCGAAGCCGGCCTGGGCCTCGTCCACCGCGTTATCGATGATCTCGAAGCCCATATGGTGCAGGCCCGAGCCATCATCCGTGTCGCCGATATACATGCCCGGCCGCTTGCGGACGGCATCCAGCCCCTTCAGAACACTGATCGACGCGGCGTCATAGGCATCGTCTTGCGGGGTCGGCTGCGGCGTATCGGACATAATCTGGGTCAGGCTCCGGACTCGGGATGGGAGCCAGTTTTATACAGGATTTCGCCACGAAAGCCTAATGCCGCCGGCGCCTTTCAGCCCGCCCGGCGGCAAGCGCTCTCAGGCCGCCTGTGCCGGAGCGAGGGTGGAGGGCAGAGCGATCTCCAGCGCCTTCGCCAGCGCCGCGATGCCGGCGCGATACGGCCCGCGCGGCCGCGCCGCCAGCGTGCCGGCGGTGGTCCTGCCCCCCACCTCGCGCGGCATATCCGGGATCAGCACGGCCAGGTTCTGACCCAGCCGGTCCTCGATATATGCCACCGGCAACCCGCCTGGCATGCCGGCCTTGTTGAGCAGCAGCAGCGGGCGGGGGGCCTGCGCGGAGCCGCCGGGCAGACTCATCCAGGCCTGGGCGTGGCGCAGCGAAATCTCCGTCGGGTCGAGCACGATGACGCGGCGCTGGGCATTGAACAGCAAGGCCCGCGACAAGGGCGAGAGCCGGGCACCGATATCCGCTACCATATAGTTATAGCGCGGGCGAATCGCCTCCAGCAGCTGCGCCACCGCCTCCGGCGTGGCCGGCGCCGCCCAATCCAGGGCTTCCTGGCCGGCGATCACGTCCAGCCGGTCCCCGGCGCGGAACACGCAGCGTTCGATCAGCAGCTGGTCCAACCGTTCCGGCGCTTCCAGCACCGCCGCCAGGCCGCGACTGGCCGGGATATCCAAATTCAATGCCAGCGTGCCGCAATTGACATCGCCATCCATCAGCACCGTGTGCCGGCGCAGGATCTCGGACATGTACCAGCCGAGATTGGCCGCCACCGTGCTGCACCCCACCCCGCCGCGGGCCGCGCACAGCGCGATCATCTCGCCGCCGCGCGGCTGGCTCACCGCGCCGTTGCGCTTATCGATCAGCGGCAGGAAATAGCGCGTCACCACCTCCTCGTTCAGCGGCTTGGCGAGATATTCGCTCACCCCCATCGTGCGCACGACGGTGCGGTAGAAATTCACATTCTGCACCTCGCCCACCGCCAGCACGATGGTGCCGGGATCGACCACATCCGCGAGATTCATCAAGGCGTTCATCGGCTGGTCCTCGCCGGAGAGATCGACCAGCACGATCTCGGGCGTGACAATGCCGGCGAGGATGGTGAGGGCCTGGTTAAAATCCGCCAGATGCACCTGATTGCTGTTGGGGATATGCCCGGCCAGGGCGGTGTGCAGCAAGGCGGCGCTCGGCTCGTCCCGCACAAAGCCGATGAAGGCCTCGCGCTTCACCGTCCGCCGCGGGGGCGCCGGGATCAGGCTGTTGCTGTAAAGCCCGGACTGGCTTTCCAAAAAGGCCGGCAACTTCACACGGGCGGGCGAAACATCCTGCATGGCACATCTCCTCAAGACTCAGAAGTTTTTTGCAGGACTTCGTTGCCGGGAGATTAATATCGGGAATGGGTTACGGCGGATTCATTTTCCCGCCCCGCAGCCCAGCCATGCGGTTGCGGTGAGTCGCGCGGCGCTCTATCAGCGCCGCTTCATTTTGGATTTTCACAGGACACGATGGCGCGCCAGAAAAAAGGCCGGAAACTCGACGGCTGGATCATTCTCGACAAACCGCAAGGCATCACCAGCACCCAGGCGCTGAACAAGGTGAAGCGGGCGATGGACGCGCAGAAAGCCGGGCATGGCGGCACGCTGGACCCGCTGGCCACCGGCATCCTGCCGCTGGCCTTCGGGGCCGCGACCAAGACTGTCCCTTATGTGATGGATAGTACCAAAATTTATCACTTCACGCTGAAATTCGGCGAGGCGCGGGATACTGACGATGCCGAGGGCCAGGTGATCGAGACCTCCGCCCATCGCCCGAGCGATGACGAGATCCGCGCCGCCCTGCCCGCATTCATCGGCAACATCATGCAGGTGCCGCCGATCTTCTCCGCGATCAAGGTGGAGGGCGAGCGCGCTTATGACCTCTCCCGCGACGGCCGGCCGCCGGAGCTGCCGCCCCGCCCGGCGCAGGTGGACCGTTTCGAGCTGATCGGCCGGCCGGATGCCGACCATGCGCAGTTCGAGGTGCAGTCCGGCAAGGGCGTCTATATGCGCTCATTGGCGCGGGATCTGGCGCGGGCCTGCGGCTCGGTGGGCCATATCGCGGTGCTGCGCCGGCTGCGCGTGGGGCCGTTCCTGGAGCGCATGGCGGTTCCTCTGGACTTTTTCCTCGATCCGGCGCAGAACCCCGCCACTCTTGCTGAAACTTTGCTGCCGCTCGAGACCGCGCTGGACGACATCCCGGCCCTGGCCCTGAACCAAGCAGAGTTTTTCGCCCTCTCCCAGGGCCAGGCGATCAGCCTGGTGGACCTGATGGGGCGCATTCCGGAGGCCGCCAATCCCGATAACGGGCTGGTGCGGGTGACGGCGGCGGGACGCGTGAAGGCGATGGCCCGACTCGGTGACGGGTGGCTGCAGCCGGAGCGCTTGTTCTAACTTCTTTTCAAGAGGATATCACGATGTCGATCTCTCCTGAGCGCCGCACCGCGCTGATCGCCGAATACGCCACCGCCGCCAATGACACCGGCTCCCCGGAAGTGCAGGTGGCCCTGCTCTCCGAGCGCATCACCAACCTGACCGAGCATCTGAAGACCCACGCGAAGGATTACCATTCCCGCCGCGGTCTGCTGGTTCTGGTCGGCCAGCGCCGCTCGCTGCTGGATTATCTGAAGCGCAAGAACGTCAAGCGCTACCAGGATCTGATCGCGCGCCTCAATCTGCGCCGCTGATCGCCTGACCGGCTGGTCACAAAGCCACGGCGCCTTCGGGCGCCGTTTTTGTTTGGGGGAATGATGAAGCAAAACGACCTGCGCAATGCCGCCCTGGTGGCGCTGCTGCTCAATCTCGGCTTCTTCTTTGTTGAATTCGGCGTGGCCCGGGCGATCGGCTCGGTCGCGCTGTTTGCCGACAGCGTTGATTTTCTTGAGGATTGCGGGGTCAATCTGCTGCTGGTGCTGGCGTTGCGCTGGGGGATGGCGGCGCGGGCACGGGCGGGCATGGTGATGGCGGGGCTGATCCTGCTGCCCAGCCTCGCCACGCTGGCGCAGGCCATCGCGAAATTCTGGCATCCCAGCGTTCCCAATCCGGCCTGGCTTTCCCTCACCGGGCTGGCGGCGATGGCGGTGAATGCGACGGCGGCGCTGGTTCTGGCCCGGCACCGCCATAGCGGCGGCAGCATCGCCCGCGCCGCCTTTCTCTCCGCCCGCAATGATGTGCTGGCCAATGCCGCGATCATCCTGGCCGGGGCGGTCAGCGCCTATCTCTGGCATAGTCTCTGGCCGGATCTGATCGCGGGGATCGCGATCGGGGCGATGAATCTGGATGCGGCCGGTGAGGTCTGGGCGGCGGCCCGCGCGGAGCGGACCGGCTGACCGGCACCCGGCTCTTAGCGCCTCAAGCTCTTAGCTTGAGGCGCTAAACACATATTGCTCTAGGAGCGATGTTTCGCCCGCCGCCCCGCGACATAAACCCATAGCTCATGCAGGGCATAGCACAGCCCGGCGAGGCTGGCGGGGGCCAGGAAATACAGCACCCGGAACAGCAGGATGGCGCCGAGCGCATCCGCCGCCGGCAGAAAGGCCGAGAACCCCAGCAGCAGCACCGAATCGAACACCCCCACCCCGCCCGGCAGGCCCGAGGCCGAGCCGGCCACGAAGGCGCCGACATAAAGGCTGAGCACGCGCGCGTAGGATAGGCCAGGGGCGGCCGGCAGCACCATGTCCAGTATGGCGCAGGCGCAGGCGATATCGACACAAGAGAGGATGATCTGCGCCAGCGCGATGCGCCCGCCCGGCAGCGCGATGCGCTTGCCGAAAATCGTCACCGCCTCGCGCCCGCGTGAACCAACCACATAGGCCACCGGCAGCGCCAGCAAGGCCAGCCCGAGCAGGCGCGCCAGCAGCCCGGCCAGATGCCCCGGCAGCGGCACGGCATGCGGGTCCCAGAGCAGCAGCCCGCCCAGCAGGCTGAGCACACCCAGCGAGAAATTGCTGGCCGACACCGCGACGATGCGCGCCAGCGCCGCCGGCGGCATCTCCCAATGGGCATAAAAGCGCAGACGGATGGCGGCGGCGGTGAGCGCGGTGGCGCCCAGCATATGGCTCAGCGCATAGGCGCAGAAGGAGGCCAGCCCGACATGGCGCAGCGCCAGCCTCCCGCACGCCCCGGCACGGCGGGCGAAAGCCACGCCGGGCAGGTCATAGGCGGCCATGATGCAGAACGAGACGCCAAGCAGCCCCAGCGCCCGGGCGATATCCGGCCAGGGCGTGGCGGCAAAGGCGGCCAACACCGCCCCCACCCCCACCTTGCGCAGCACGCCATGCAGCCCGAAGCCGATGGCGCCGAGCAGGACGAGCCCTAGAACCGGCGGCAGACATCTCAGCAGCCGGCGCAAGGGCTCAGGCCGCTTCCGCCTCGCGGGCGAGTGCTGTTTCGATCAGCCGGATGGTCCGCTCGACGCTGTAAAGCGCGATGAACCCGCCAAAGCGCGGCCCGTCCTGGGTGCCGAGCAGCACCTGATACAGGCAGTCAAACCAGGCCTTCAGCGGCTTGAATTCCTGCTCCTTGCCGACGGCATAGACCAGGTTCTGCAGCCGCTCCGCCTCGCTCTCGCCGGGATATTCGGCCTGCCGGCCCGCGGTCAGGCGGGTTTTCAGATCCTCCAGCGCCGCGCGCTCGGCTTCGCTGGGCGCCCGGTAACGGCGCTGCGGGGCGACGAAATCGCGGTTATAGGCGATGGCGTAATGCACCAGCTCGGCCAGGAACGGATAGCTCTCGGCATTCACCTCCGGCATGTAGGCGCGGATGAAGCCCCAGAGCATCTCGGCACTGTCGGCATTGCTCACCGAGGCGAGGTTGAGCAGCATGGTGAAGCTGAACGGCGCCCCGGCATGGTTGGGCAGCACCCCGCCATGGATATGCCAGGCCGGGTTGTTATGCTTGTCCTGCGACTCCGGCAGCGCCTGCACGGCGGCGATGTAATCATCGGTCGAGCGCGGGATCACGTCGAAGAACAGCTTCTTGGCGCGCTGCGGGGCGTGATACATGAACTGCGCCAGGCTCTCCTTGGGTGCGTAGGTCAGCCATTGCTCGATGGAGAGGCCATTGCCCTTGGATTTCGAGATTTTCTGCCCCTTCTCGTCCAGGAACAGCTCATAGGTCAGGTTCAGCGGCGGCTCCTTGCCCAAAGCCCGGCAGATGGCGGAGGAGAGCTTGACGCTGTCAATCAGATCCTTGCCGGACATCTCGTAATCCACGTCCAGCGCGTACCAGCGCATCGCCCAGTCGGCCTTCCATTGCAGCTTGGCGTTGCCGCCAAGCACGGAGGTCTCGAATTTGATGCTGCTCTCCGGGTCGGTCCAGAACACGGTGCCGTGCGCGGCGTCCACCTGGTCGATGGGCACCTGCATCACCACGCCGGTACGCGGATGGATCGGCAAAATCGGCGAATAGGTGGCCTGACGCTCCTTGCCCAACGTGGGCAGGATGATGTCGACGATCTGCTGATGATGGCGCAGCACATGCAGCAGCGCGTCGTCGAAGCGGCCGGAGGCGTAATAATCGGAGGCGGAGGCGAACTCGAATTCAAACCCGAAAGCGCGCAGGAAGTCCTGCAGCATGTTGTTGTTATGGGCGCCGAAACTGTCGAACTTGCCGAACGGGTCGGGGATGCGGGTCAGCGGCTTGCCGAGATGCGCGCGCAGCATCTCCTTGTTCGGCACATTCTCCGGCACCTTGCGCAAGCCATCCATATCGTCCGAGAAGGCGAGCAGGCGCGAGGGCAGACCTGTGAGGTCGGTAAACGCCTTGCGCACCCAGCTGGTGCGCGCCACCTCGCCGAACGTGCCGATATGCGGCAGGCCGGACGGGCCGTAGCCGGTCTCGAACAGCGCCTCGCTCTTGCCTTTCTGTTTCAGCCGCTCGGCGATGCGTTCGGCTTCACGGAAGGGCCAGCTCGGCTGGGGAGAGGTGGGAGTATCGTTCATGGTACCGCCTGCTCTAGAACCGCAGCGGCGCATTTTCAATCACCAGCGCCGCGCAAACGTTACGGATCGTCGATCACCCGCGGCAGGCCGGGGCGCCAGGTGGCGTTATCCGGGCTGTTCATCGAATAGACATGGATGCGTTTGGCCGCCGCGGTCTGGATGATCGCGACAGGGTCCGGCGCGTCGATCGCGGCGGCATTTATAGCCGCACCCAGATCCGGCGGCAGATCCCCCACACGCTTCCAGGCCGCCAGCACCAGGCGCTGATAAGGCAGCCCGAGATCCGGCAAAGCCGAGTGATAATCCGCGATGGCGGCGTTCCAGGAGCCGGTGCGCGCCTTCAGCTGGGTGAGGTAGAGCCCGGCATAGGCGGCGTTTTTCGCAGGGTCGAAGGCATCGTCCAACGAAGCGAAGGCGGTGGGGTGGTAGGTCAGGCTGACCTGGAAGCAGCCGACATCGATATCCCGCGCGCCCGAGGCCTGGGCCAGGCGCACGAAGGCCTCGGCATCCTGCTTATTGGCAAAGTAACGCCCGGTGCCGTCGGCATTCACCGTCCAGGGCCAGGGCGCGGAACGGCCGCTCAACGGGTCGGACCGTCCGCTTTCCACCAGACCGATGGAGAGCAGCAGATTGGTCGGCAGCGTATCCGCCAGCTCCACCGCCCGCCCGGCGGCTGCGCAGGAAGCGCCATCCGGCACCTCCGCGAAGGCGGGCGCAGCGGCCAGGAAGGCGGCAGATATCAGCAGCCAGCGTGTCACATCTCGTCCTTGGCCAACGGGTCGCGGTGGCATCGCCCCTTTGCCGTCTCTAGCCGAAACAACGGCTTATGACGAGGCTTTAATAACACCTCCAGCCCTTTCGGCTTGGTATCCGCGGCCATGGCCCCAGCTTGTTTAAGGACGGCCCGAAAGGGTCAAACCCATTTTCCCAACGTGAGGAGAGAGCCATATGCGTTCCCTTTGGATGGCATCCGCCGCTTTGTTGATGACCGCCGGCATCGCCTGCGCCCAGACCACGCCGCAGGGCGCGACCAACGCCCCGAACGAGGTGCCGGATGGCGCCGCGGCCGGCAAGACGGCGCCGAATTCTGGCACCACCACCATGGCGCCGGGCAACGCCGCCCCGGCCCCGCAAGGCGCCATCAACGCGCCGATGGAAACCCCACCCGGCGCCGCCCCGGGCAAGACCGCCTCGGCGCCCATGAAGCAGCACAAGATGAAGCATCACTGGAAACACGATGAAGACGGCAAGATGAAGCCGCCTCATGGTGGCCCCGAGGCCTCGCTGAAATCCGCCAAGATGGCCATGGAACATCACGATTATGCCCGCGCGCAGTCCGATCTGTCCCATGCCGAGACGCTGCTGCTGACCCGCTCGGTCGATCAGGGAAGCGGCATGTCGCCGGATCAGTCCCCGGCGGTGCATTCCATCGAACAGGCCCGCAAGGCGCTGCGCGCGCATGACACGCAGGGTGCGATGAGCGCCACGGATGCCGCCATGCACGCGGCCCATAAGCATCACGGCCAGATGAGCCCGCAGGGCGGGATGGCGGCGGGCGGGGCCTCCAGCAACACGCTGGTGCCCAACCGCGATGAAAGCCAGAATTTCAATTATAATCAGGGCGCGCAGCATGCGGTACAGACCCCGACCAGCTCGCAGCCGAGCGACGCCAACGCGCCCTCCGTGCCGCAGACCGATGGCGCGTCGCATCAGCTGATCAACGGCCAGGCGCCGCAGAACGCGGTGACCGCGCCGACCACGGCCAACCCGCAGATGGCCCCCACCGCGCCGAACCAGAAGCCGATGGTGACCAACTAAAAGGACAAGGCTCTGAAAAACTTATAAAGTTTTTTGGATGCTGCTTTTTTTCAAAAAAGGCGGCGAAAACCTTGGGGGTGGTGGCAGCGACGTTGCCACCACCCCGAGCGTTCTTGGGAACTTTTTGGAAAAAAGTTCCCAAACCCTCAAAAACTTTTGCTCCTTTTTCCGGGCCTCCGGCCTGCCGCAAGGCCCCCATGTTGCAGACGGGACGTTTTAGCCCTCGCTTTTGCGGCGCAATATCGCTATGCGGGGCACAAATCAGTCCGAGCATCCCGGCCAGACCGAGGCGACATCACGCGCCCCGGCCCGGCCGGTTTGCTCATTTCGAAGGTAGTCTCGATGTCCGCGCCGAAAATTCGCAATATTGCCATCATCGCTCACGTTGACCATGGCAAGACGACTCTCACCGACCAGCTGCTGAAGCAGTCCGGCGCCTTCGCCGCCCACCAGGCCGTGGCCGAGCGCGCGCTCGACCGCAACGACCTCGAAAAAGAGCGCGGCATCACGATTCTGGCCAAGGTTGCCTCCGTGGTCTGGAACGATGTGCGCATCAACATCGTCGACACCCCTGGCCACGCCGATTTCGGCGGCGAGGTGGAGCGCATCCTGTCCATGGTGGATGGCGCCGTGATCCTGGTGGACGCCGCCGAAGGCGTGCTGCCGCAGACCAAGTTCGTGCTCGGCAAGGCGCTCAAGCGCGGCCTGAAGCCGATCGTCGTCGTCAACAAGATCGACCGTGGCGATGCCCGCCCGGACGATGTGCATAACGAGATGTTCGACCTGTTCGCCTCTTTGGACGCGAATGAGGAGCAGCTGGACTTCCCGATGCTGTTCGCCTCCGGCCGTCAGGGCTGGGCGGTGAAGGATCTGAACGATCCGCGCGAGAGCCTGACCCCGCTGTTCGACCTGATCCTGAGCCACGTCCCCGCCCCGGCGCTGGACACCGAGGCGCCGTTCGCGATGGTCGCCACCATTCTGGAGTCCGACACCTTCCTCGGCCGCGTGCTGACCGGGCGCGTCGAGCAGGGCAAGGCCTCCATCAACATGCCGGTGAAGGTGCTGGATCTGGACGGCAAGGTGGTCGAGACCGGCCGTCTGACCAAGCTGCTCTCCTTCCGTGGGCTGGAGCGCGTGCCGGTGGATGAGGTCGGCGCCGGTGACATCGTCGCCGTTGCGGGTCTCTCCGACACCACCATCCCGTACACGATCTGCGCGCCTGAGGTTTCGGCCCCGCTGCCCGCCACCCCGATCGACCCGCCGACCCTCTCCATGACCTTCCGCATCAATGACGGCCCGCTGGGTGGCCGCGAGGGCAAGAAGGTCACCTCCCGCCAGATCCGTGACCGGTTGATGGCCGAGACCGAAGGCAATGTCGCCATTCAGGTCGCCATCTCCACCGAGACCGACGCGTTCGAGGTTTCCGGCCGTGGCGAGCTTCAGCTCGGCGTGCTGATCGAGACCATGCGCCGCGAAGGCTTCGAGCTGACCATCGGCCGCCCGCGCGTGCTGACCCGCATCAACGAGGAGACCGGCGAGCGCGAGGAGCCGTATGAGGAAGTGCTGATCGACGTCGATGAGCCCTATTCCGGCGCGGTTGTCGAGAAGATGTCCCGCCGCAAGGGTGAGATGACCGACCTGCGCCCCTCCGGTGGCGACAAGCAGCGTTTGACCTTCAAGATCCCGTCGCGCGGCCTGATCGGCTATCACGGCGAGTTCCTGACCGACACGCGCGGCACCGGCGTGATGAACCGCCTGTTCGCCGGCTACGGCCCCTGGAAAGGCAAGATCGAAGGCCGCCGCAATGGCGCGCTGATCTCCTCCGAGGATGGCGAGGCCGTGCAGTACTCGCTGTTCTCCTTGCAGGATCGCGGCGTGCTGTTCGTGAACCCGGGCGACAAGGTTTATGTCGGCATGATCCTCGGCGAGCATTCGCGCGAGAATGATCTGGACGTGAACCCGATCAAGGAAAAGAAGCTCACCAACATCCGCGCCGCCGGCAAGGACGAGGCGCTGCTGCTCACCCCGCCGCGCCGCATGTCTCTGGAGCAGGCGATTGCCTACATCCAGGACGATGAGCTGGTGGAAGTGACGCCGTCGGCGGTGCGCATCCGCAAGCGCTACCTCAACCCGCATGACCGCAAGAAGGCCGAGCGCCGCAGCGACGACGCGGCATAAGACCCAAAACGCAAAAAAAGGCGCCTCCGGGCGCCTTTTTTTACGTTCCCGCCAGCGCTGACACGGACATCCTCGGTGTCGAACCAAAAAAATCTGACGCGGAGTCCAGCGACCTGACAGGCGCTAAAGGGCGTAGCGCTCTTCATTGACAGGCCGGCTCATTTTCATTCTAACTAACAAAAATCCTCAAATCGCTTATACTGAAAGATTTTAACTCAGGCTGATGTATAGATCGCCTAACACCCCCGCGACCGGTGACGATTCGGTGCTCGATCAATTGATTTTGCGCGACCAGCTGGTGTCCATCCGCCGCAACATCATGATGATTCTGCCGATCAATAGCGGCATTTCCACCATCGTGTTTCTGATGGCGCTCTATTATGCGCATGGCCGCGCTGGTCTGATCTGGTTCATCGCCGCGATGACGATCAACATCATCCGCTTCGTGCAGAGCTGGTTGCCCGACACCGCGCCGCCGCTGCCGGTGCGCCAGAACAGCTTTCGCTGGCTGAGCCTCACCGCGCTGCTGTCTGGCCTGGTCTGGGCCACCCTGCCGGTGCTCAGCGATTACTGCACCAATCCGCAAACAGTGTTTTATCTCACCGTCACCTGCGGCACCACCGCCGGCGCCGTCACCCATGGCGGCCCTTATGCGCGGGTGCCGATCTGCTTTGTCGTGCCGCCGCTGCTCTCGGTCTTCGCCTGCCTGATCTTGCTGGATAATTTCGGCTCGGCCTGCCTGGCGGCGACAGTACTGCTCTATCTGGTGACCCTGCTGCGCCATGCCCAACGGGCGCAGGCCGAATTTCAGGAGACCAGCTTCCTGAAAAACCAGGCGGTCCAGCTGGCCAGCTCGATGGAGGAGACTAACAGCGCCTCGATGGTGGTGGCCGAGCAGATGAGCTACCGCGCCACCCATGACGATCTGACCGGCCTGCTCAACCGGCCGGGCTTCATGCGCCAGGCCGAGGCCGCGCTGGGCGAGACTGACGGCCCGTGCTGCCTGATGTTCATCGATCTGGACGGGTTCAAGCCGATCAATGAGGCCTTCGGCCACCATGCCGGCGACCGGGTGCTGGTGGAAGCCGCGCGCCGGCTGGCGCTGCCGCTGGGGCCGGATTGCATCCTCGGCCGCATGGGTGGCGATGAGTTCGCGCTGTTCTACCCCATCTGCTCGACCACCCCGCCCCCCGAGCAGCTCGGCCGGGAATTGATCGAGGCGCTGGCGCCGCCCTTTTTCAGCTTCGATGCGGGCCTGCTCGGCGCCTGCGTCGGGTTCCATGCCGGCCGGGAGGAAAGCGTCACCGCCCTGCTCTCCGGCGCTGACGAGGCGCTGCGCGCGGCCAAGGCGAAGGGGCGCAACCAGCTGCAGGCCTTCGATGAGCGGCTGCGCCAACGCCTGGCGATGCGCCGCGACATTGAGCGCGATCTGCGCCGGGCCTTGAGCGAGAAATGGGCCGAGGTCTGGTATCAGCCGGTATTCCGGGCGGATGGCTACACGCTGGTCGGCTTCGAGGGGCTGCTGCGCTGGCAGCATCCCCAGCACGGCTTCATCGCGCCGGACGAGCTGATCGCCGTCGCCGCCAAGACCGGGCTGGCCGAGCAGTTGCTGCGCTTCGTGCTCGATGATGTCTGCCAGATGATCGCGGCGCTGCGCGCGCGTGGCCTCGCCCATGTGCGGGTGGCGATGAATATTTCCCCGCGCGAGATCGCCCGGCTGCCGGTGGACGAGATCCTGCTGGCGGAACTGGCCCGGATGACCTGCCCGGCCGCCATGCTGGAGGTCGAGATCACCGAGGAATCCCTGCTGGACCTCGCTTCGGTGCAGACCAAGCTGCTGCGTCTGGCGGAGGCGGGGGTGCAGATCAGCATCGATGATTTCGGTGTCGGCTATTCCACCCTGGCAACGCTGCGCCAGCCTTATGTGAACAAGATCAAGATCGACCGCTCCTTCGTGAAGGATATCGCCAGCTCGCGCGACAACCAGGTGCTGGTCACCTCCATCCTGCAGCTTGGCCGCACGCTGGGGCTGCGGGTGGTGGCGGAAGGGGTGGAAACGCCGCAGGACCATGCGCTGCTCAAGCAGATCGGCTGCGATCTGGTGCAGGGCTATCTCTTCCGCACCCCCGCCCCACCAGCAGAGGTGTTGCGCTGGCTGGCCGGGGAGAATAGCTGACCCCTGGCCGGCCCGGGCATCGACAGGATTTTGCCCCCCGGGCATGATATGCCGCAGACAGAGGGCAGACCGTGGACGCACCATCGCAGGTTGAATTCGACATCATCCGCCAGAGCGGCCTGTTCCTGTCCGACTGGTATCTGGCGGCGCATCCCGAGGCGGCGGCGCAGGGCGGCGATGGGTTGGCGCATTTCTGCACGCAAGGCTGGCGCGCCGGGGCGCGGCCCAACCCGTATTTTCATCCGCACTGGTATCTGGAGCGCTATCCGGATGTCGCCGCGAATGGCGGCAACCCGCTGCTGCATTACATCTCCGCCGGTGAGGCCGAGGGCCGCGACCCCTGCCCCTATTTCTTCACCGCCTGGTATCGCCGCACCTATGAGCTGACGCTGGAGACCTCCTGCCTCAACCATTTCCTGCACCGGCGCACGCTGGGCCAGGTCAACCCGCTGCCGGTCTTCGACGGCGCCTGGTATCTCGACCAGAATCGCGACGTGGCCGAGGGCGGGGCGGACCCGTTCGAGCATTTCCTGGCCTTCGGCGTGGCGGAGGAGCGTGACCCCTCGCCGGAATTCGACATCAAATTCTATCTCGGCCGCTATGGGAAATATCTGCAAGGGCAGAACCCGCTGCTGCATTATCTGGCCAACCAGGAAAGCGGCATTTTCCTGCCCCGGCGCCCGGAGCAGGAAGGGCTGATCCCCGCCGCCATCCGCCGCGCCACCCGCCCTGCCCCGTTTTTCGAGGAATTCAGCGCCGCCCCCGCCCATGCCGCGCGCAAAGCCAGGCTGCTGGCCTTCTATCTGCCGCAATTCCACCGTGTGGCGGAGAATGACAGCTGGTGGGGCAAGGGCTTTACCGACTGGACCAATCTCGGCCGCGCCATGCCGCGCTTCGTCGGCCATGTGCAGCCGCGCGTGCCGCGCGATCTCGGCCATTATTCGCTGGATGACCCGGCGACGCTGAAGCGCCAGGTGGAGATGGCCAAGGCCGCCGGGCTGTCGGGCTTCGTGTTCTATTATTACTGGTTCAACCGCCACCGGCTGCTGGAAAAGCCGCTGGAGCAATTTCTCTCAGACCCGTCGCTGGATTTTTCCTTCTGCGCGATGTGGGCGAACGAGAACTGGACCCGGCGCTGGGACGGGATGGAGCGCGAGGTGCTGATCGCGCAGGAATATCTGGAGGAGGATGACGAGGCGCTGGTGGCGAGCTTCGCGCGGCTCTTCGCCGATCCGCGCCATATCCGCATCGAGGGCCGGCCGCTTTTGATGATCTACCGCGCCAATCTGATCCCGGATGCGGTGGCGCGCATCCGCCGTTGGCGCCGGCTTTTCGAGGCCCATCACGGCGAGCGCCCGCTGCTGATCATGGCCCAGAGCCTGGGCGATGATTACGACCCCACACCGTACGGGCTGGACGGGGCGGTGGAGTTTCCGCCGCACAAGCTCAGCCAGGCCACCGCCCGGATCAATGAAAAACTCGACCTGCTGGACCCGGATTTCATCGCCACCGTGCATGATTACGCGGATCTGGCCCGCACCTCGCTGGCGCTGCCGGTGCCGGATTATCCGCTGATCAAGACCATCGTGCCCGGCTGGGATAATGACCCGCGCCGCGAAGGCAAGGGGCTGGCGCTGCATAACGCCACCCCGGCTCTGTACCAGGACTGGCTGGAGAAGCTGATCTCCTACGCCGCCGATCATTCTTTCTACGGCGAAAAACTGATCTGCGTGAATGCCTGGAATGAGTGGGCAGAGGGCGCGTTTCTGGAGCCGGACATCCATGCCGGTGCGGCCTTTCTGAACGCCACGGCGCGCGCCATCGTCGAGCGCGAGGCGGGCGACCTTGCCGCCGGCATCCTGCTGGTCGGGCATGATGCGCAGGCGCATGGCGCGCAATTGCTGCTGCTGCACATCGCTGGCCAGCTGAAGCGCCAATGGGGGCTGAAGGTGCATCTGCTGCTGCTGGGCGTCGGCCCGCTGCTGGCGCGCTATTACGAGGTGGCGGAGGTGACGGTCGCCTATGACAAGACCATCATCGGCCATCATCTGGACCAGTATCGGCGCATGGGGCTGCGCCATGCCATCGTCAATTCCGCCGCCGCGGCGCGGGTGGTGCCCTGGGCGGCGGCCCGCAATATCGAGAGCGTGCTGCTGATCCACGAACTGCCGCAGCTGCTGAAGGAATATAATCTGGAAATCCAGGCGCGGCTCGGCGGCGCGGCGGCGGCGCATCTGGTGTTCTCCTCCACCTTCGTCGCGGATAAAGTCCGCGCCGCGATCGGGCTGGATGGCACCAACGAGGCGGTGCTGGCGCAAGGCAATTACCAGAGCCTGCGCCCCGACCCGCAGGCCCGCGCCGAGATGCGCGCCGCACTGGGGCTGGGCGCGACGGATTTCCTGATCCTGGGGGCCGGCTTCGCGCATATCCGCAAAGGCTTCGATCTGTTCCTGCAGCTGGCCCGCAGGCTGGCGGCAAAACGCGCGGATCTGCGCTTCATCTGGGTCGGCGATATCGAGTTCAAGCTGAAAACCTATCTCGAACCCGAGATGGCGGCGCTGCAGGCGCAAGGCCGCTTCACCCATATCCCCTTCACCGACAAGGTGGCCCGCTATTTCGCCGCCGCCGACCTGCTGGCGCTGACCTCGCGCGAGGACCCGCTGCCGACGGTGGTGATGGAGGCGCTGGCCTGCGGGGTGCCCTGTGTCGCCTTCGATGAGAGCGGCGGCATTCCGGAGCTGCTGCGCGCGGAGGCGGCTGGTTATGTCGCCGCGGCCGGGGATCTGGAGGATTATCAGGCCGGGCTGGAGGGCCTGCTCGACCATAAGGCGCTGGCCGCGCTGCGCCCGCGCCTGGCGCAAATGGCGGCGCGCCGGTTCGATTTTCCGGCTTATGTGGACAGGCTGCTCGCCCTGGCCGCGCCGGGGCTCAAGCGCATCAGCGCCGTGGTGCTGAACTATAATTACGCCCGGCATCTGCCCGAGCGTCTCACCAGCATCTTCGAACAGACCTACCCGGTGCAGGAGATCCTGCTGCTGGACGATGCCTCGCGCGATGACAGCCTGGCGGTGGCGCGCGACTGCGCCACGGCGGCCGGGCGGGAGATGCGGGTGATCGCCAATGAAGCCAATTCCGGCTCGGTCTTCGCGCAATGGCGCAAGGCGGCGCAGGCGGCGCAAGGCGATTATGTCTGGCTCTGCGAGGCGGATGATGCCGCGCATCCAAGCTTCCTGGCGCAGCTGGCCGAGGCGCTGGCGCGCGATGAGGACACGCTGCTGGCCTTCACCGACAGCCGCGCCGTGGATGAAGCCGGTCAGGAAACCATGTCCAGCTATCAGGGCTATTATTTCCAGTCCGGCGAGCGCGGGCTGGCGGCATCGGGCAGCTGGAAAGCTGGAGAATTCGCGGCGAAATTCTTAAGCTTGCGTAACTTCATTCCCAATGTCAGCGCGGTTTTGTGGCGGCGTGAGGCGCTGTTGCGGGCGCTGGACGCGGTGCCGGATCTGGAAGGCTGGACCCTGGCCGGGGATTGGCGGCTCTATCTGGAGCTGCTGGCCGGCCAGGCCGGGCGCGTCGCCTTCATCGCCACGCCGTTGAATACCCACCGCCGGCACCAAAGCAGCGTCACCGCGAGGCTGGATCATGCCGCGCATCTGGCGGAAATCGAGCGGCTGCATGCGCTGGCGGCAGCCCGGCTGCAGCTGCCGGCGGACGTGCTGGCGGCGCAGGCGGCTTATCGCACCCAGCTCGCCGGGCAGTTCGCACGTGCGAAAAAGAAACCGGCGGCGCCTGTTGCCAGACGCAAGAAGGTCTGATTGTACTGCTTGCGGTTGATCATGAAACGATTGGAGTGCGTATGAAAATCCTGTTGACCGGCGGTTGTGGCTTCATCGGCTCCGCCGTCGTGCGCCGGGCGATCCGCCAGGAAGGGCACGAGATCGTCAATATCGACAAGATGACCTACGCCGCCTCGGAAGATGCGCTGGAGGATGCGGGAAGCAATCCGAATCATCTGCTGCTGAGACAGGATATCTGCGACGCCGCCGGCATCCGCGCCGCCTTCGCCGCGCACCAGCCGGACGCGGTGATGCATCTGGCCGCCGAAAGCCATGTGGACCGCTCCATCGACGGCCCGGCCGCCTTCGTGGAGACCAATGTCACCGGCACCTTCGTGATGCTGGAAGCGGCGCGTGAATATTTCGCCACACTTTCCGGCGAGAAGAAGGAGCGTTTCCGCTTCCATCACATCTCCACCGACGAGGTGTTCGGCGCGCTGGAAGATAACGACCCGCCCTTCAACGAGCACACGCCTTACGACCCGCGCAGCCCCTATTCCTCCTCCAAGGCCGCCTCCGACCATCTGGCCCGCGCCTGGATGCACACTTACGGCCTGCCGGTGATCGTCTCCAACACCACCAACAATTACGGCAAATGGCAGTTCCCGGAAAAGCTGATCCCGCTGGTCACGCTGAACGCCATCGAGGAGAAGCCGCTGCCGGTATACGGTGCGGGCCTGAACACCCGCGACTGGCTGTTCGTGGATGACCATGCCGAGGCGCTGCTGAAGGTCGTCACCACCGGCATTCCGGGCGCGACCTACTGCATCGGGGCACGCCAGCCGCGCAAGAATCTCGACGTGGTGAAGGCGATCTGCGCCGTGCTGGACAAGAAGCTGCCGAGCCCGAACGGGGCGCGCGAACGGCTGATCACCTATGTCACCGACCGCCCCGGCCATGATAACCGCTACGAGATCGACCCGAGCAGCGCCGAGACGGCGCTGAACTGGAAAGCCGCGCATGATTTCGAGCGCGGGCTGGAAGCCACCATCGGCTGGTATCTGGATAACCGCCCCTGGTGGGAAGGCATCCGCGCCAAAAAATATTCCGGCAAGCGCCTCGGCGCCGCCGCCTAACGCCCTTTTCTCTTTCAGCAGGCATTTCCCATGATCAAAAAGGGCATCATCCTCGCCGGCGGCTCCGGCACGCGGCTGCATCCGATCACCCAGGCCAGCTCCAAGCAGCTGCTGCCGGTGTTCGACAAGCCGATGATCTATTACCCGCTCTGCACGCTGATGCTGGCGGGCATCCAGGAGGTGCTGATCATCTCCACCCCGCAGGACCTGCCGCAATTCCAGCGCCTGTTCCATGACGGCGCGCATCTTGGCATCCGCATCGCCTATGCCGAGCAGCCGAGCCCCGATGGTCTGGCCCAGGCCTTCCTGATCGGCGAAAAATGGATCGATGGCGAGGCCTGCGCCCTGGCGCTGGGCGACAACCTCATCCATGGCGACCATCTCTCCACCTTGCTGCGCGCCGCCGGCGCCCGGCCGGAAGGGGCGACGGTGTTCGCCTATCAGGTCCGCGATCCGGAGCGTTACGGCGTCGTCAGCTTCGATTCCGATGGCAAGGCGATCAATATCGTCGAAAAACCGACCGCCCCTGAATCCAACTGGGCCGTCACCGGCCTCTATTTCTACGACAAGCGCGTCACCGAGCTGGCCAAGCAGGTGAAGCCCTCACCGCGCGGCGAGCTGGAGATCACCGATCTCAACAACATGTATCTGCAGGAAGGCACGCTGAAGGTGGACCGGCTCGGCCGTGGCACCGCCTGGCTGGATGCCGGCACGCCCGACAGCCTGCTGCAGGCCGCCACCTTCGTGCAGACCATCCAGGACCGCCAGGGCAATCTGGTCGGCAGCCCGGAGGAGGTCGCTTTCCGCATGGGCTTCATCAATGCCGAGCAGCTGCGCGAACAGGCCAAGAAGATCCATAAGACCGAGCTTGGCCGCATTCTCCTGAACATCGCCGACGGGGTGCATCACTGATGAAGATCGAATCGCTCGCCATTCCCGAGGTCAAGCTGATCACCCCGCCGAAATTCGGCGATAACCGGGGATTTTTCTCCGAAACCTGGAGCGCCGCCAAGCTCAAGGCCCAGGGCTTCGACGAACATTTCGTCCAGGATAATCAGAGCTTCTCCGCCCAGAAGGGCACGCTGCGCGGGCTGCATTGCCAGGCCCAGCCCTTCGTGCAGGGCAAGCTGGTGCGCGTCATTCGCGGCGCCATCTGGGATGTGGCGGTGGATATCCGCCAGGGCTCGCCGACCTACGGCAAATGGGTGGGGGCGGAGATCTCGGCCGAGAACTGGACCCAGATCTGGGTGCCCGGCGGCTTCCTGCACGGCTTCGTCACTTTGGTTGAGAATACCGAGGTGATCTACAAGGTCACCGGCGATTACGACAAAGCCTCCGAGCGCGCGGTGATCTGGAATGACCCGACCCTGGCGATCGACTGGCCGGTGCCGGCCGATGGCGTGGTGCTCTCCGACAAGGACAAGGTCGCGCCCGCCTTCAATCCCAACGACACCTGGTTCACCTACGCATGATCCTGGTCACCGGCGCCTCCGGGCAGTTGGGCGATGCGCTGGCCAAGCGCCTCGCCGCGCGTGGCATCCCGTTCATGGCGGTGAAGCGGCCTGAATTCGATTTCGAGCAGCCCGCGACCATCGCGGCGGCGTTCGATGCGGCCAGGCCCAGCCTGGTCATCAACGCCGCCGCCTATACCGCGGTGGACAAGGCCGAGACCGACCAGGAGGCGGCCCGCGCCGGCAACCATACCGGCCCGCTGGCGCTGGCGCAGCTCTGCGCCAAGGCCGATATCCCCTTCATCCATGTCTCCACCGATTACGTCTTCGATGGCGACAAGGGCGCACCCTATGTCGAGACCGACCCGACCGGCCCGACCGGCGTATATGGCGCCACCAAGCGCGACGGCGAGGAGGCGATCCTCGCCACCGACGCCAAGGCGATCATTCTGCGCACCGCCTGGGTCTATTCCGCCCATGGCAAGAATTTCGCCCGCACCATGATCAATGCCGGGCGCAAGATGCCGGTGCTGCGTGTCGTCGCCGACCAGCGCGGCACCCCGACCGCCGCCGGCGATCTGGCGGATGCGATTCTGGCGATCGCCGACAAGATCGCAGCCACCGGCTGGCAGCCAGCCTATCGCGGCCTCTATCATGCCACCGGCGATGGCGAGACGACCTGGCACGGCTTCGCCAGCGCGATTTTCGGGGAAGCCGCCAAGCAGGGCTATCAGCCGCCGCAGGTGCAGCCCATCGCCACCGCCGACTGGCCGACACCCACCCGCCGCCCGCCCGATTCCCGGCTGGATAACACCAAGCTGGAGGCCGTGTTCGGGGTCCGGCTGCCGGACTGGCGCGCCACTTTGCCGGGTGTGGTCACGGACCTGCTGGCGCCGGAGGGTTAGAGCAATATGCGTTTAGGTTGACGCGGCAGCGTCCCCCTAAACGCATGAAATTGCTCGCCAAAACATGAGTACAGCGAGATGGGTTTATCCGGACGCGTCAGCGTCCAGATAAACCCATGAAACGGCTTGCCAAACTCAACATAGGGCCTCACCCCCGGCCGCTTGAGGCGCTGCTGAATACACGCTAGGATCGAAACGATTTTGAAACACACGCTGAGTATGCAAAGAGGCGTTGCGTTGCCGGCGCATAAATACGTATACTAACAATCAGGCGCGGCGTCTGACTCTCGTTGACCGCCGCCGCCACGTTACCCATTCGCGGGAATGGAAGGAAAGCTTGAGACATGACCCCTGCTTCGGTTAATGCTCCGGCGAGCGCGTTCCGCAATGCGGGTGTCGCCATTCTGCTCTCCACCTTCAACGGGGCGGCGTATCTGCCCGCACAGCTGAACAGCTTCCTCTCGCAGACCCATGAGCATTGGGTGCTGCATTGGCGCGACGATGGCTCAACCGACGAGACCGTCGCCATCATGCGGGCCTTCGCGGCGCGGGTCGGGGCCGAGCGCTGTATCGAATCCTCCTCCTCCGGCCCGCATCTCGGGGCGTTTTCCAGCTTCCTCACCTTGCTGCGGGAAAATCTCGGCGCGATGGCGCTGGCCTTTGCCGACCAGGATGATGTCTGGCTGCCCGAGAAGCTGCAGTGCGCGCTGGAAATCCTGTCCCAGGCGGAGGATGTCCCAGCACTTTATTGCGCCCGCCAATACCGGGTGGATGAATCGCTGCGCAACGCCAGCCTCTCCGCCTCACATACCGGCACGCCGGGCTTTCCTGCCTGCCTGACCCAGAATATCGCCAACGGCAACACGCTGGTGCTCAACGCCGCTGCCGCCGCCCTGGTTGCCACCGCCAGCGAACCGAACGGTACGGTGCATGATTGGTGGAGCTATATCGTCGTCTCCGCCTGTGGCGGGCGGATTCTGTTCGATGAGCGCCCGCAGGTGCTCTACCGGCTGCATAAGAGCAATCTGATCGGCCGGGCGCAGCCGCTGCATCAGCGCGCGCTGGCGGCGCTGCGGCGCGGGCCGGTCGTGTTCATGACCATGATGCAGCGCCATGCCGATGCGCTGGCCAAGCAGGAGGCCAAGCTGACGCCGATGGCCCGGCAGGATCTGGCGGTGCTGCGCGCCGGGCTGCATGGCGGGCTGGCACAGCGCCTCACCGCCTTGCGCTGCCCGCGCCTGCGCCGGCGCACAAGGCTGGAAAACCTGCTTTTCGCTGTCTGGTTCCTCACCTGCCGCCGCTTCCTGGCCGCCCCGCAGCCGCTGCTCGATTCCGTGCCGGCGAAACGCGCCGCCCCGGCCTTGCAGGAGAGCTGAACCCGCGCTGAACCCGCCCGGGGCCAAAAAAAACGCCCTTGCGGGCGTTTTCTTTCAGGCCTCGCGGATATCCTGCCACTCCTCGGTGAAGGGCTTCTTGCGGAAGGTCGCCCATAAGAAATTCATCGTATAGCGCAGCCCGATGGTGAACACCCCCTCCCCCACCAGCCGCCGGCCGGAGGATTGCGCCGGCAGGCGGAAGGTGAATTTCACCGTGCCGACCTTGGAGAGGCGGTTGGCCATGTCGGTATCCTCGCCATAGAAGGAGAAGCGCAGATCCGGGTTGCCGAGCTTCAGCATCGCCTCGCGCTTGACCACGAAATTGCCACCCTGGAGCATGGCGCCGATATTCAGCACGTAATGATTGAACACATAGGCCAGCCAGGCCAGCCGGTAATAGCAGGCGACGACGACATTCACCTTGCGCGGCACGCCGTAATAGACATACGGGCCGGAGAGCCCGACCAGCGCCGCGGAGCGGCCGAACTGGCGCAGCACTTCCGCGAGCCAGCCTTCCGGGATCACGGTATCGGCGTCGATATTGGCGATCAGTTCGCCGGTGGAATTCTCGAACCCGCTCCAGCGCGCCTGCACCAGCCCCTTGCGCGGCTCGTCCACCACCCGCACCCCCTCCACCGCCAGCGCCACCGCGCGGGTATCGTCGGTGCTGGCATTGTTGACGACGATGATCTCCGCCTCCTCGCCCAGTTTCAGGCCGGCGCGCGCGATTTCCTCGCGGATCGCCAGCAGCGAGCGGCCCAGCAGGGCTTGCTCATTATAGGCCGGAACGACGAAACTGATCTTCATAGCGCATAAGCTCCTGAGACTCGGGGCGGGGCGGACCACCCTTAAACCCCCTATCAACAGGGAGAGCGCCCGGAAGGCGAATGACCTTTTGATGAAACCAGGAATAGCCGGCATTTTCCAGATTTTTCGTCGAGCCTCCGGCGGCGGCCGCGATGCGCGGCGGTCTTGCGGTTGACAGAGCGGCGCTGGCTTGGCATAGGGCGCCCCCAACTTGTTTCAATTTTTTAGCCGAGACCTCTGATGAAGATCCGCAATTCCCTCAAGTCCGCGAAGCTTCGCGATAAGAACTGCCGCGTTGTCCGCCGCCATGGCCGGGTTTACGTGATCAACAAGAAGAACCCGCGCATGAAGGCGCGCCAGGGCTAATCCCCCTCGGTTCTTTTCGAGATGGCAAAAAGCCCGGCAGCTTGCCGGGCTTTTTGCATGGGCGCCGCGCGGCTCAGCCTCGCCATAGCGGCCAGAACATGCCGGCGCGCATGCGATAGGCGGCGTAGGCGTCCGCCAGCGCGGAGTCGCCAAACCGGCGCTCCTCGCGCCGCGCCGCGATGACATAGAGCGCGCTGAGCA
Source organism: Acidocella sp. MX-AZ02 (assembly GCF_000306035.1). Classification (NCBI taxonomy): domain Bacteria; kingdom Pseudomonadati; phylum Pseudomonadota; class Alphaproteobacteria; order Acetobacterales; family Acidocellaceae; genus Acidocella; species Acidocella sp. MX-AZ02. The sequence continues at coordinate 223,095 of NZ_JH976207.1, read as the reverse complement.
GAACCGGCACGACCCACCCCGCCAGCCCCCGCGCCGCCAGCGCCGTGCCCAGCCAGAACAGCATATAGGCCAGGTAGAACGGATGGCGGACGCGGCGATATGGCCCGTGCCGCACCAGGCAATGCGGCGCCTGCGGATCGAATGCCAGATGCAGCCGGGCGCCGCGGCTGGCCCGCACCGCGGCGCGGAACAGCGCCAGCGCGGCGGCGAACAGCCCCAGCGCGACCGACCAGGCGAATAAGGGGCAGGCCCAGAGCCGCCACCAGAAGATCGCCAGCCCCAGCAGGCTCAACAAGCTGACGCCCCGCATGCCGCGCCGCATCCCGCCCGCCGACTCGAAATGCCACCGCACCCCCCAGACGAAAGCCGCGAAACAGCCTGTGCCGGCAAAGAAGGTGAGCAGGGCCGCGATCATCGGCGGGATCCGGCGTCGGTCAGGGGCAAGTCTGGCATCCAGCCTTCTCTTTGACCCGAGGCTGGGCGCAGGGGCGACAAAAAACCGTTAACGCGCGGCGGAGTTGCGTTCACAATCTCGTTGGCAACATCGTGCCGCCCCCTCGCCGCCGCATGATCGGGGCGTCGCGCGCGCTCCTGGACGCCGTTTTGGCACGCCATCTTTTGCACGCAGACCATGCGATGTCCCGACGAATGAACAGAGTGCGCTTTCTACCCGATATCTTAAATTCCGGACAGACAACGTTAGTATTTCTGACAGCGAACACCCACGAAAACGTGAGGAATTGCCGGGTAGATTGGCAATTTACAACCTCGCGGCGCAGCCATAAATTACTTTGGCGAAAAAATTCTGCCCTTTGCAAACCATCAATTAAAGATAGCGTTTTCTAAAAAAAGACTGTACGTAAAGTTGTGCGCGTCCGACGTGTCAATTCGTGTTTTTTGCGTCGCATGAAAGGCGAGCGTTTTTCCGAAGATGAGCGACTCGACCGAAGTTTTTCCAAAAACATTCTTGCTACCCGCATTTTTTCGACAGTTCGCGCGCAATGGCATGGCGGCTGTTAACTATATCCTGGGCACGCAACTCCCCGAGGACCTGCGCGAGCGGCTCATGCTCGATCAGGCCAAGGATTTCAGCTATGTGATCAGCGCCATCGCGGTGCTGGGGCTCAACACCATCGCGCTGATTTTCTTCGATTTCCTGCATGCGCCTTGGCTCGTGGGCCGCAGCGCCGCGATCCTCGGCGCGGGCTTTTGCTATATCGCCATTCTGTTCAATGCCCGCGCCTGGCTGCAACGCGAGCAGCCGACCCAGATGAGTGCCGACGCCTATATCGGCCGGATGGCGCGCCTGTTGTTCCTGCTGGGCTGTTTCTGGTCGGCGCTGCTGCTGGTGGTGGTGCGCGAGGCCGGGCCCTGGCAGCTTTGCCTGCTTTACGCGATCATGACCGGCTGCCTCGCCACCCCGGTGGTGGTCTCGCCGGCACTCTGCGCCTTCGCTTACTGGCTGCCGGTCTCCATCGGCGTCACCGCCACCATGATCGCCTCTCACCACGCCAATATATTCGCGGTGGTGGATCTCCTGGCCTTCGTCGCCCTCACCGGCTTCTGCATTTTTTTCCTCAATCGCCGCACGAATGAACGCGCCATCAGCGCCATCCGGCTGGAGGAGAATACCGAGGTCATCCGCCTGCTGTTGCGCGATTTCGAGGAAAGCGCCTCCGACTGGCTCTGGGAGACCAACGCCCAGATGGAGCTGCAGCAGGTGAGCCACCGCCTGGTTCAGGTGGCGCGCCGGCCGGCCGAGGCTCTGACCGGGCCGTTCCCCGAGGCGATCCTCGGCGAGGGCGCCTTGCGCGACGCCCCGCCCGGATCGTCGGTCGAGCGGCTGCGGCGCGCCATCGCCGAGCGCTCGCCCTTCCGCGACCTGGTGATCCCGGTGATGATCGAGAACGAGCTGCGCTACTGGTCGCTCACCGGCAAGCCGATTCTGGATAAGCATGGGCGCTTTGGCGGCTATCATGGCGTCGGCTCGGACATTACCGGCCAGCGCCGCCAGCAGGAGCATATCTCCTTCCTCGCCCGGCATGACAGCCTGACCAAGCTCGCCAACCGCATGCTGTTCTCCGAGGTGTTGCACCAATGCTGCGAGAATGCCGCCAATTCCGGCTTCGCGCTGCTCTGCCTCGATCTCGATAACTTCAAGATGATCAATGATTCGCTGGGCCATGCCACCGGCGATGCGGTGCTGGTGGCGGTGGCCGAGCGGCTGCGCGGCTGCATCCGGGATTTCGACATCGCGGCCCGGCTCGGCGGCGATGAATTCGCCATATTGGTGATGACCAGCGACGAAAACGAGGCGCAGTCGATCGCCAACCGCATCATCGAGCGGATCATGCGCCCGTTCCATTTCGACGGGCAGGCGCTGCAGATCGGCGTCTCCATCGGCATCGCCAATGCCCCGCGCGACGGCGACAACCCGACTGCGCTCATGAAAAGCGCCGATCTGGCACTCTACCGCGCCAAGTCAGACGGGCGGGGCATCGTGCGCATCTTCGACCAGGGCATGGACGACATGATCCGCGCCAAGCGGGCAATGCACATCGCGCTGCGCCAGGCGCTGGCGCGCCAGGAGCTGAGCGTCGCCTATCAGCCGATCGTGGATCTCAATAGCGGCCAGATCATCAGCGCCGAGGCGCTGGTGCGCTGGCAGCATGCCGAGCAAGGCGAAATTCCGCCCGGGCGTTTCATTCCGATTGCCGAAGAGTTCGGGCTGATCGAGGAAATCGGCGACTTCGTGCTGCGCCAGGCCTGCGCCGCCGTCGCCACCTGGCCGGCCCATATCAGCGTCGCGGTCAATCTTTCCCCCTCGCCCAGCGGGGCACAGCGCCTCGTCCAGAGCATTCTCGACGTGCTGGCCGAACATGAGCTGCCCCCTGAACGGCTGGAGCTGGAGGTGGTGGAAAGCACGATCCTGGAAGTCGGCAGCCCGACCGAGCAGGCGCTCTGCCAGCTGCATGAGCATGGCGTGCGCATCGCGCTGGACGATTTCGGCACCGGCTATTCCTCACTCTCCTATCTGCGCCGCTTTCCGTTCAGCAAGCTGAAGATCGACGGCTCCTTCGTGCGCGATCTCGGCAACCCGCACCCTGGCCCCGGCCGGCCCGGTGAAACCGCGACCGAGAAGGCCGACAGCTCGATCATCCTGGCGATCATCGGGCTGGCGGAGAATATGAACATGGCGGTGACCGCCGAAGGGGTGGAAACCGCCGAGCAGGCGGAAATCCTGCGCAGCTATGGCTGCACCCAGGCGCAGGGCTACCTGTTCCACAAGCCGATGGATGCGGCACGCATCGCCGCCTTGCTGCGCGACGCGCCGCCGCCCCGGCGCGTCAGCCCGCCGCGCCACGCGATGTACTAGAGCAATATGTGTTTAGATTGACGCAGCAGCGTCAATCTAAACACATGAAATTGCTCGCCAATATCATGGCCGAAGGTCCGCTGCGCGCTCTTGGCTCTTGGCCTCAGCCCGCCAGGATGGCTAAATGCGCGTCCATGAAGGAAGCTACGGGTGCGTCGCCGGCGATGGCGCAATGGTTCGCCATCAAGGCACAGCACGAGGACTCCCTGCTGTTTTTCCGCATGGGGGATTTCTACGAGCTGTTCTTCGCCGACGCCCAGGCGGCGAGCGCGGCGCTGGACATCGCCCTGACCGCGCGCGGCCAGCATCAGGGCGAGCCGATCGCCATGTGCGGTGTGCCGGTGAGCCAGGCCGAGACCTATCTGGCCCGGCTGATCCGGCGCGGCTTTCGCGTCGCCATCGTCGAACAGCTGGAAGACCCGGCCGCGGCCAAGGCGCGCGGCGCCAAGGGGCCGCTCAAGCGCGGGGTGGTGCGCCTCGTCACCCCCGGCACCCTCACCGAAGAGGCGCTGCTGGAGGCCGGGCGGGCGAATTTCTGCGCCGCCATCGTCGCGCATGAGGGCGTTTTTGGCCTGGCCTGGGCGGATATTTCCACCGGCCAGTTCGAGACCGAGCAGAGCGGGCCAGACGGGCTGGCCGCCATCCTCGGGCGGCTGGACCCGGCGGAGATTCTGGCCGCCGAGGAAATTCCGCTCGGCGCCTATGCGGCGCGGCGGGTGGAAACCAGACGCATGGCGCTGCATCTGCCCGCCAATGCCGAGGCCGCGGCGCGCGACCTCGCCCAGCGCTTCGGCGCCGCCAGCCTGGATGCGTTCGGGGATTTCTCCGGCGCCGAGGCGCTCGCCGCCAGTT
>NZ_JH976207.1:205966-218767 GCF_000306035.1 Acidocella sp. MX-AZ02 | reverse complement strand
GCCCTCAACCCCGCGCCGGAATTGCTGGCCACGCTGCGCGCCGCCCTGGCCGAACCCGCCCCGCCGCGGCTGGATGAGGGCGCCGCGATCGCGCCCGGTTTCGATGGCGAGCTGGATGCCGAACGGGCGTTGCGCGACGATACCAGGCGGATCATCGCCGAATTCCAGAGCGAGCTGGCGCAGCGCTACAAGGTGGCGTCGCTGAAAATCAAGCATCACGCCCAGCTCGGCTATGTGCTGGAAGCCCCCGCCGGGGCGGTGGAAGGCCTGCGCGCCTATCCGGAATTGCAGCTGCGCCAGGGCATGGCCAATGGCGCGCGCTTCACCCATCCCGAGCTTTCGGACCTCGACCGGCGCATCACCGAGGCCGCGGCGCGGGCCGGGGCGCGCGAGCGGGTGGTGTTCAACTGGCTGGTGACACAGGTGCTGGCGGCGGCCGAGCCGCTCGCCGCCTGCGCCGCCGCTTTGGCTCTGGCCGATGTGCTGCAGGGCGCCGCCCAGCTTTACGAGGCCGGGCGGTTCTGCCGCCCCGCCCTCTCCGACGATGAAGCCTACAGCATCACCGCCGGGCGGCATCCGGTGGTGGAAGCCGCCTTGCCGCCGGGCACCAGCTTCATCCCCAATGGCTGCACCCTCGCCCCGCAGCGTCTGATGCTGCTCACCGGCCCCAACATGGCGGGTAAATCCACCTTCCTGCGCCAGAACGCGCTGCTGGTGATCCTGGCCCAGGCCGGGCTGCCGGTGCCGGCGGAGGCGATGCAGCTCGGCCTCGTCGACCGGCTATTCTCGCGCGTCGGCGCCTCGGACGATCTCGCCTCCGGGCGCTCCACCTTCATGGTGGAAATGACCGAGACCGCCGCCATCCTGCATCAGGCCGGGCCGAAGAGCTTTGTCATCGTGGATGAGATCGGCCGGGGCACGGGCACCCGCGATGGCCTGGCCATCGCCCAGGCGGTTTTGGAGAGCTTGCATAACCAGAATCGCTGCCGTGCCATATTTGCTTCACATTTCCATGAGTTAGTACAGCTTGCAGAGGCCTTGCCGCGCCTGGCGGCGCATACGATGCGGGTGAAGGAGTTTCGCGGCGAGGTGGTGTTTATGCACGAAGTGGTCGAAGGTGCTGCGCAGAAGAGCTGGGGTGTGCATGTGGCGAAGCTGGCCGGGGTGCCAGACCCCGTGCTACGCCGGGCGGATGCCTTGCTGAAGACCGCCGAACGCCAACAGAACGCAACCGCGCCTTTACCTTTATTCGCCAATCTGCCCGACTCCGCCCCTGCTCCGGCAGAGCCCCCCGCGTCCGAGGCGCTGTTGGATAAACTAACCGCAATCGACCCCGATGCCCTCTCCCCGCGAGAAGCGCTCACCCTGCTCTACCGCCTGCGCGAGGATGTGCAGCAAATCCGCAACCGTTCCGCGGAAAATGCCGCCTGACCCGTGTCTCCTGAATTCCAACCAGCCGAGGTTTGTTCTAGCTTGTTCGACATGCCTGAAGCCAGGAAACAGCCTGATGTCGCCGCCGCCCTCGCCGCCCAGCTCGCGGCCGAGGCGCTGCCTCTGCGCGACGACGCCCTGGCCGCGCTGCGCCGCCAGCTCGCGCGCATCCAAACCCATGTGCAGACGCGCTTTGAAAATGAGGGGCTGAACGGGCTGCAGGCCTCGCGGCTGCACGCGCAGCTGATGGATCAGCTGGTCAGCGCCTTGTTCGCCTACACGCTGCGGATGCTCCCCCCCGGCCGAAGGACCGGCTGGCGATGGCGGCCACCGGCGGCTATGGCCGCGCCACCCTGGCGCCGTTCTCGGATATCGATCTGCTCTTCCTCACCGGCGGCACCCCCTCCGCCTCGGTGAACAAGGCGGTGGAATTCATCCTTTATATGCTGTGGGATCTGGGGCTGAAGGTCGGCCACGCCACCCGCACCGTCAGCGAATGCCTGGCCGAGGCGAAGGCCGATGTCACCATCCGCACCTCGATGCTGGATGCGCGCTGCCTGACCGGGGACCGCGCTTTGTTCGCGGATTTCCAGACCGCCTTTCGCGCCGATTGCCTGGCCGAGGGGCCGGGCGACTATATCCACGAGAAACAGGCCGAGCGCGCCGCCCGGCATAAACGCTTCGGCGACACCCCCTTCATGGTCGAGCCGAATGTGAAGGAAGGCAAAGGCGGGCTGCGCGATCTGCAGACGCTCTACTGGCTCTCGCGCTATGTTTTCAACACTTTCGCGATGTCGGAGCTGGTCGGCAAGGAGAGCCCTGGCGGCGGCATTCTCACCACCACCGAGGCGCGGGCCTGCAAGCGGGCCTGGGAATATCTCTGGACGGTGCGCTTTCACCTGCATTACGTCGCCGGCCGCGCCGAGGAGCGCCTGACCTTCGACCTGCAGCCGGTGGTCGGCGCCCGCATGGGCTATACCCGCCATGGCCGCCAGGATGGCGTCGAGCGCTTCATGCGGCATTATTTTCTGGTGGTGCGGGAAGTGGCCCGCGTCACCGGGGTGCTGGAGCCGGCCCTCATCCGCGCCGCGCTGGGCGCGCCGGCCATTGCGCCGACCACCGATGCCTCGCTGATCGCCAAGGGGTTCGTCCTCGCGGATGGGCAGATCCTGTTCGCCCCCGGCCATGACCCCGCCACCGACCCGACCTCGATCTTCCGCATCCTGATCGAGGCGCGCGACCGTGGGCTGGCCCTGCATCCGCTCGCCAAGCGCACCCTCATTCGCTATGCCGGCATCGGCGCGGAGCTGCGCGGCGACAAGAAGGCCGCCGGGCTGTTCCTCAACCTGCTCTGCGGCGGGGATGAGGAGCGCGAAAGCTGCGACTCCGCCGAATGGCTGACCATCCTCAATGAAAGCGGCATCCTCGGCCGCTTCATGCCGGATTGGCGGCGCATTGTCGGGCAGATGCAGTTCGACACCTACCACGTCTATACGGTGGATGTTCATACCGTGCAGGCGGTGCGCAACCTCAATAATCTGGAAAACGGCAAGCTCAAGGAGATCGCGCCGCTCTCCACCGAGCTGGTCAGCCAGATCCAGTCCCGCCGCGCGCTTTATGTCGCGGTGCTGCTGCACGACATCGCCAAGGGCCGCGGCGGCGACCATTCCGTGCTCGGCGCCGAGCTGGCGCTGACCATCTGCCCGGCTCTGGGGCTGGACCAGGAAGAGACCGAGATGGTCTCCTGGCTGGTGCTGCATCATCTGCTGCTGAGCCAGACCGCCTTCTCCCGCGATATCGACGACCCCAAGACCATCCTGGATCTGGCCGACACCATCCAGTCGCCCGAGCGGCTGCGGCTGCTGCAAATCCTCACCGTCTCGGACATCCGCGCGGTCTCGCCGAAGGTCTGGAATGGCTGGAAAGCCACCTTGCTGCGCGAGCTTTACGCCCGCGTCGCCGAGGTGCTGGAAGGCGGGCTCTCCACCACCGAGCGCGATACCCGAATCGCGCGGGTGAAAGAGGTGGTGGGCGCGCTGCTGGCGGATTGGCCGGCGGATGAGCGCGAGGAGTTTCTCTCGCTGGGCTATCCCAGCTACTGGCTGGGCTTCGACCCGGAAAGCATCGAGCGCCATGGCCGGATGATCCGCGACGCCAAGACCCGCAACGCCCCGCTGACGATCCAGACCGAGCCGCTGCCCGCCCGGGCGGTGACCGAGATCGTGGTCTATACCGCCGACCATGCCGGGCTGTTCTCGCGCATCGCCGGCGCGCTGGCGATTGCCGGCGCCTCGATCGTGGATGCGCGCATCCATACCCTGACCGACGGCATGGCGCTGGACACGTTCTGGATCCAGGACGCCAATGGCGGCCCGTTCGAAACGCCGAGCCGGCTGGCCCGCCTCTCCAGCGTCATCGAGCAGGCGCTGACCGGGCGGATCAAGCTGGCGGCGGAAATCCGCAAGGCGACCAAGAGCCTGATCCCCGGGCGGATGCGCGCCATCCATGTGCCGCCGCGCGTGGTGGTGGATAACCGCGCCTCCAACCGCCACACCGTGATCGAGGTGAATGGGCGCGACCGGCCCGGCCTGCTGCACGATGTCACCGCCGCGATTTCCGAGCAGGGGCTGCAGATCGCCTCCGCCCATGTCACCACCTACGGCGTGCGGGCGGTGGACGTGTTCTATGTGAAGGATGTGTTCGGCATGAAGGTGGAGAATGAGCGCAAGCTCTACCAGCTCCGCCAGGCGCTGCTGGAGGCGCTGAAAGCCAATCTGGACGAGCCGCCCCCGGCCGGGAAAACGCCGTCGCCGCAGACGGCAGCGGCCTAGGAGCGCGAAGAGGTGGGAACTTTTTGCAAAAAGTTCCCACACCCTCAAAAACTTTTGCTCCTGGTGCCTCGGCGCTGTCATTTGACATAAAGCGAATTTAATCCGATTCCTGGGGAATGGCGCGCAAGGTCTCCGCTTCCCGCATCGGCTTCATGCTGTGCTGCTTCCTGTTTCCGGGGCTGATCGGCAGTTTCGCGAGTTTCTCCATCCCCGCCCCGCTGGTGGATGTGATCCACCAGCAGGCGGCTTTGGACGCGGTGCTGGCGGCCCCCACACCGGCGGCACAGCAGGCCGCCCTGGCTTCATTGCCGCAGGCGGTGGATGAGGAGACCGCCGCCATCGCCACCCAGGGCAGCGCCCCGCTGCCCGCGCGCATCGCCGCCGCCACCACCCATATGCGCCAGCACGCCCTGGCCCAGTCCCGTGCATCCGCCTACCGCATCCGGCTGATGGTCATCACCATGACCGTGCTCGGCGCGATCTTCGCCCTTATGTTGATGGGACCAGACAGACATGAATGATCACATCGCCTCCTATTACGCCGCCAGCGCCAACCGCCAGGATGCGCGCCCGCCGCTGGAGGGCGCCATCGCGGCCGAGATCTGCATCATCGGCGGCGGCTTCACCGGGGTGAACGCCGCCCTGGAGTTGGCCCAGCGCGGCCGCCAGGTGGTGCTGCTGGAAGCGGTGCGGATCGGCTTTGGCGCCTCCGGGCGCAATGGCGGGCAGATCGTCAATGGCTATTCGCGGGATCTGGACGTGATCGCGCAGCGCTACGGCGTTGCCGCCGGCCGCAAGATCGCCGGCATGGCCCGCGAGGGCGGAGACATTATCCGCGAGCGCGTCGCGCGCTATCAGATCGATTGCGATTTGAAGCCGGGCGGGATTTTCGCCGCCCTCACCCAGTCCCAGCTGCGCGGGCTCGCGCATCATGTGAGAATCTGGGAGAGTTTCGGCTATCAGGACGGGTTCGAGCTGCTCGACCAGACCGGGCTGCAGACCCATCTGAAATCGCAGCGCTATGTTGGCGGGCTGATCGACCATCATGCCGGGCATCTGCACCCGCTGAACCTGGTGCAGGGCGAAGCGGCGGCGGCGGAAGCGCTGGGGGCGGTGATCCATGAGGGCTCACCCGTGACCGGGGTGACATTCGGCGATGTGGTGCGGGTGAAGACCGCGCAGGGCGAGGTGACGGCAAAGACCGTGCTGGTCTGCGGCAATGCCTATCTGCAAGGCGTGCTGCCGGCGCTGGAGACGCGGATCATGCCGGTCTCCACCCAGGTTCTGGCCACCGAGCCGTTGGGCGAGACCGCCGCCGAATTGCTGCCCACCGATATGTGCGTGGAGGATTGCAACTACATCCTCGATTATTTCCGCCGCACCGCGGATAACCGCATTCTCTATGGCGGCGGCATCGTCTATGGCGGGCAGGACCCGGCCAGCGTGCGGGCGAAAATCCTGCCGCTGATGCACAAAACCTTCCCGACTCTGAAGGATGCGCGGGTGGATTTCGCCTGGAGCGGCAATTTCGCCCTCACCCTCACCCGCTTCCCGCAAATTGGCCGGCTGGCGCCGAATGTGTATTTCTCCCACGGCGATAGCGGCCATGGGGTGACGACGACGCATCTGCTGGCGCGCTTGCTGGCGGAGGCGGTCAGCGGTGAATCGCAGCGCTTCGATGTCTTCGCCGGACTGCCCTATTTCCCCTTCCCCGGCGGCCGGCATCTGCGGGTGCCGCTGACGGTCGCCGGCTCCTGGTGGTATCGCTTCCGGGACATGCTGGGGCTGTAACGCCCGGTTGCCGCCGCCTGTGAATTCCAGTACAGGCTGGCGCTGCGGGCCGGGTTAGCACAGTGGTAGTGCAGCGGTTTTGTAAACCGAAGGTCGGGGGTTCAAATCCCTCACCCGGCACCAGCCTGTTTGCTATTCCGCCGGCTCGTTCAGATATTCCAGCCCGATCGCCACACCGCGCGCCCAGCAGCGGCGCACCCGGCGCGGGGCACGGCCATCGATGCGCAGGGTCAGGTAATCCGGCACCGGCATCATCACCGCGGTTTCCACCTTGGCCCCGCCTTCGGAGAGGTCACGCACCATGCAATCCACCACCGCCTGGCTGGTCATGCCATAGACCAGCTTGGCCCGGCTCAGGGCCGGCTGACGGGCGCTGCGCCGGCGTTCGGTTGTATCCGTTCGGCTTTGAGACTCGCCCAAAATCGACATGATCTCCCCTCTCAGAGAAGCGGCGCACCCGCCCTGCCCCTCGGCTTTCGTTCAATGAAGCTGAAACTCCTACTCGCCACGCGACGCTTTTAGCTGTTCCACAACCCAGGCGCGAATCGTTGCGAGTCGATAAATAATTAACACATTCTTGTGAAAACGCACCGCAAAAATCTGCACGCCTCTCCGCGAAAAACTCATGAGCATACCAACTAATTTTCGGAATCGCGGAGGGGGCCGGGGATGGCCCCGAAAAACTCATGCCTGAGCCCAGCAAGGCACGGGTTTTCTTGGATTTTCCTCTGGCTATGGTGGAAGCGGGCGCGGGGCGTGAGGCGTCTGGGCACAAGCATATCTGGACGGGGTGAATAAAAATGAGCGCGCGCAGCAAGATTTTGAGCATTGGCGGGATGGAGCGCCGGGTGGAAGAGGCACTGGCCCGCGATTTCGAGGTCTTCAGCAGCCATGACGAGTCGCTTGCCAAGCTGGTGGCGGCGCATGGCAAGGAGATCGAGGCCATCGTCACCTGGGGGCGTGAGAAGACCGACGCGGCGCTGATCGACGCCCTGCCGAAGCTGCGGCTCATCTCGAATTACGGGGTGGGCTATGATTCGGTGGATGCCCATGCCGCCGCTGCCCGGGGCGTCATCGTCACCCATACGCCGGATGTGCTGAATGACGAGGTGGCGGATTTCGCCGTGGCCCTGCTGCTGGCCACCATCCGGCAGCTGCCGCAGGCGGATGCCTATGTGCGCGGCGGGCAATGGGCAAGTGCACGGTTTCCGCTCAGCGCCTCGCTGCGCGACCGCTCGATCGGCATTGCAGGGCTGGGGCGGATCGGGCTGACCATCGCCAAGCGGCTGGAGGGGTTCGGCCGGCCGATCGCCTATCACACCCGCACGCCGCGCCCGGGCCTCGCCTATGCGTATCATCCCACGCTGGAAGGGTTGGCGGCGGCCGTGGATACGCTGATCCTGGTGATGCCGGGCGGCGCCTCCACCCATCATGCGGTGAATGCGAAGGTGCTGGAGGCGCTCGGGCCGCGCGGCATTCTGATCAATGTCGCCCGGGGGTCGGTGGTGGACCAGGAGGCGCTGATCGCAGCGCTACGAAACCGGACCATTCTCAGCGCTGGGCTGGATGTGTTCGAAGGTGAGCCGAATGTGCCGCAGGCGCTGCGGGAGATGGCGCATATCGTGCTCGCCCCGCATATTGGCAGCGCCACCGAGATGACCCGCCGGCTGATGGCCGAGCTGGTGATCGATAATGTCCGCTCCTGGTTCGCGGGCGAAGGCCCGCTGACCCCGGTGCCGGAAACCCCTTGGCCCGCCAAGGAGTGAAACGCGCACGGGCATGCCGCGCCTCGCGTGCCCCTCATCCAACAGGAGCCAAAAGCATGGCCGAGTTCGTTTTCCCCCCGCCGGCGCCGGTCACCGTACCGGTGAGCGATGGCCGCGTCTTTCCGGTGCGCCGGATTTTCTGCGTGGGCCGCAACTATGCCGCCCATGCCCGCGAGATGGGCAACGACCCGACGCGCGAGCCGCCTTTCTTTTTCACCAAACCCGCCGATGCGCTGGTGACCGAGGGCAAGGACACCCCGTATCCGAGCGAGACGAAAAACCTGCATTACGAGATCGAGCTGGTGGTGGCCATCGGCAAGGGCGGGCGGAATATCGCGCCGGCGGAGGCGCTGGGCCATGTGTTCGGCTATTCCATCGGCGTGGATCTGACCCGGCGGGATTTGCAGGACGAGGCCAAGGGCATGCGCCGGCCGTGGGATCTGAGCAAGGGGTTTGATGCCTCGGCGCCGATTGGCAGCATCGTCCCGGCCAGCGAAATCGGCCACCCAGCGGCGGGGCGGATTTCGCTCAGCGTGAATGGCCAAGTGCGCCAGGACGGGGATCTGGCGGATCAGATCTGGCCGGTGCCGGATATCGTCGCCACCTTGTCCAAGTTTATGGCGCTGGCGCCGGGGGATCTGATCTTTACCGGCACGCCGGAGGGGGTGGGCGCCATCGTGCAGGGCGATGTGGTTGAGGGTGAGATTGCCGGGGTTGGCACGCTGAAAACAAAAATTATTTAAAAGTTTTTTGGTGCCGCTTTTTTACAAAAAAGCGGCGAAGAGGGTTGGGGCGTTGGTACAGCGTTGCCGCCACCCCGAACGTTTGTGGGGACTTTTTGAAAAAAGTCCCCACACCCCCAAAAACTTTTGCGCCTTATCCCAGTTTCGTCGGGGTCGTTGCCTCGCCCGGCGGCTGGCTACGGCGCATGAAGATGCGCACATCCTGCTCGCGAATCAGCCAGTAAACCGCCCCCAACGATAAGGCGGCGGCGGAGAGGGCCAGCAATTCGGCCGGCGAGGTCGCCTGCAGATCCAGAATGATGAATTTCCGCGCCACCGCCAGCAGCGCGATCAGCATGATGGTGCGCCCACGCACCACCTCCTTGCGCTCCACGAAGGTCAGCCGCAGCGAGCTTTTGAACTCCAGCGCGATGATCACGGTGAAGATATTGCCGAATACATCCTGGAAGGCCGAAGTGCTGTTGGCGCTGAACTGGTCCTGCCAGACCAGCCCCCAGACATTCTGCACCAGCGAAACCGTCGCCACCGCCGTGATCACCATGATCAGCACGGTCAGCACCAGTATGATCATATGCTCGAAGCTCTCATAAGGCGAGGCCTCGCGGAACACCTGCCGCAGCCGGCTCCACTCGCGCGCGAACGGGTTGGCGCCTTTATGGTGATGGGGCTCAGACATGGCGCGCGCCCCTGGTCGGTCGAAATTCGCGCATCGTCACCTTTCCTGCTCGTGCCCAGGCGCCGTTTTACGCGCCAAGCCAGCGCGCAGGCAACAAGGTGCGCGCGATGTCACGAAATAACAGCGCGCCGGTTACAGCACCTGGGACAGGAAGGTCTTGGTGCGCTCATCCTGCGGGTTGCCGAAGAACTGCGCCGGGGGGGCGTGTTCGACGATGACGCCGCGATCGGTGAAATAGACCTCGTTGGCGACTTCGCGGGCGAAATTCATCTCATGGGTCACCAGCACGCAGGTCATGCCCTCCTCGGCGAGCTGGCGGATGGTGATCAGCACCTCACCCACCGTCTCGGGATCAAGCGCCGCCGTCACCTCGTCGAACAGCATCAGATCCGGGCGCATGGCGAGCGAGCGGGCGATGGCGACACGCTGCTGCTGGCCGCCGGAAAGCTCTCCAGGATAGGCATGCGCCTTGTTTTCCAGCCGCACCTTCTTCAGCAGCGCGTGGGCTTCCGCCTCCACCTCGGCGCGCGGGCGCTTGAGAACCTGCATCGGCGCCATCATCACGTTCTGCAAGGCGGTGCGGTGCGGGAAGAGGTTATATTGCTGGAACACCATGCCGACATGCCGGCGCAGCTTCAGCTTATCCAGCTTCGGGTCGTTGACCTCAATGCCCAGCACCTTCACGCTGCCCTGCTCGAAGGGCACCAGCGCGTTGACGCAGCGGATCAGCGTGGATTTACCGGAGCCGGACGGGCCGATGATGCAAGCGACATCGCCCTTGGGCACCTGCAGGGACACGCCCTTGATGACTTCGACATCGCCGAAGCGCTTATGCAGGTTTTCGATGGTGAGAAGAGCGTCGGCCATGGGTCAGATCCGTACCTTGGTGCGGCGCTCCAGGCGCCGTGTCGCGATCGCGACCGGGTAAGTGTAGATGAAGAAGAGCAGCAGCACGTAGGCATAGACCGGCGCCAGCAGCCCAGGATTATTCCCCGCCGCCGCCAGCACCTGGCCGGCGCGGGTGACGACATCATTCACCCCGACGATGGAAGCCAGCGTCGTGTTGGTGGTGAGGATGGCGTAGAGATTCATCCAGGGCGGCAGCATGCGCTTGAAGGCCTGCGGCAGGATGATCGAGAAAAGCTGCTGGTTGCGGGTGAAGCCGAGGGATTCGGAGGCTTCCCACTGGCCGGGATGGATGGAGCGCACACCGCCGCGCACGATCTCAGCGACATTGGCCATCACCGGCAGGCCGAGCCCGATCACCGCCTTCAGCCAGTCCGGCAATGAGATATGCAGCCCGCCGATGCGCATATGGTAGGGCAGCAGATAGATCATGAAAAACAGCAGCGCCAGCCAGGGGGCGTTGCGGAAGAACTGGGTGAGCGCCCAGCTGGTCTGGCGCAACGGCTTGGTCTGCGCCACCAGCCCGAGGCCGAGCGCGATGCCGAGAATGGTGCCCATCGCCATCGACAGGAAGCTGATTTCGATATTCAGCAGGAAGCCGCGCAGCAGCAGCGGCGTCCACTGCACCAAGGTGGCGAGGATGCTCTTTTGCAGCGGCGCCGGATTGGCGGCCTGGGCGACGCTGGCGCAGATCAGCAACAAAGCGGTGAGGCCGAAGCCGTGCCAGATGGTCAGGCGCGGCAGGGTGAAGCTCAGGCCGGCGCGCGCGCGCGGGCGCAGCGCCGCGGGCAGTTTCGGGAAAACCGGAAGATCGCTCATGTGCCCAACCCCGGACGGCGCAAGGACCGTTCCCACCAATGCATCAGCGCCACCAGAATGCCGACCAGGATGATGTAGATGATGAAGAGCAGGATCATCATTTCCGGCACATTTTCCGCGTCCGACCAGATCTGGTTGGAGACATAGAGCAGCTCGGGCACCGCGATGGCGTAGGCGAGCGTGGTGGTCTTGATCAGATTGACCAGATTATTGGTCAGCGCCGGCAGGCAGATGCGCAGGCCCAGCGGCAGGATCACGTTCAGATAGGTCTGCCGGCGGGTATAGCCCAGCGCCTCGGCCGCTTCGAGCATGGAATGCGGGATCGCCTCGATGCCGGAGCGGAAGATCTCGACATTGAAGGAGCCGGCATAGAGGGCGAGCGAAATGCTGGCCCAGGCGAACCCGCCGATCAAAGGCTGCGCCATGCCGAACCCGTTATGGGTATGCGGCAGCACCGCCGAGAGACCAAAGAAAAAGAAGTAGATC
The DNA here is from genome assembly GCF_000306035.1 of Acidocella sp. MX-AZ02. Lineage (NCBI taxonomy): Bacteria > Pseudomonadati > Pseudomonadota > Alphaproteobacteria > Acetobacterales > Acidocellaceae > Acidocella > Acidocella sp. MX-AZ02. Next base: position 207,318 of record NZ_JH976207.1, on the reverse strand, counting down.
TGCACCAGAGGCGGGGTGTTACGAAAGAGCTCGACATAGCTCCACGTCACCCCCCGCACCCAGGCGGATTTCACCCCCTGCCCCCAGGCGCCGATGACCCCCACCAGCACCGAGGCGATGATGGTGACCACCGATAATTCAATCGTCACCCATAGACCGTGCACGAAGCGCGTGGCGTCGAACGGGTCGTAGAAGACGGTAAAATTGATGCCGGTGGTGGCGTTGAGATGCCTGAACCAGTCGGCAATGGGGGCGAGGGCGTTCAAAGTCTAGCGCTTACTTGGCGGCCTTGTGGGCATCCTCGGCGAACTTGGAATGCTGGATATGATACTTGGTTTCCAGCTGCAGCACGTAGCCGGTCTTGTTCCAGTCGCTCACGGTCTGGGAGAGGAATTTCTCGAAGGCCGGTTCACCCTGCTTGATCGCCATGCCCCAGGGTTGCGCGTCCTGCGAGGGCAACGGCATGTCGTAGCCGCTCCAGTTCGGGTCCTGCAGCTTGCCTTCGATGGCGGTGTCGTCATACAGGAACGCGTCGCAGCGGCCCTGATGCAGAGCGGTCAGCGCCTCGGCCACGCCGGTGAAGGCGACCAGCTCGGCGCCGTATTTCTCCGCCACTTCCTTGTTGTAGAACGAGCCCTGAATGGCGCAGACCGGCACGCCCTTGACCTGCGACCAGCTATGCAGCGGCACGGTCTTGGCGACCATCAGATTGTAGCCGGAGGCGTAGTAATCCGGGTGGATGATGTCGACGATCTTGGCGCGCTCGGGCGTGTCGTTCATCGTCGCGATCAGCAGATCGATCTTGCCCTGCTGCAGGAACTGGATGCGGTTGGCGGCGACGACGTTGACATAGCGCACCTTCACGCCCAGGCGCTTGGCGATATCGGCCGCCATGTCCGGCTCGATGCCGATATTCTGGCCGGACGGGCTCAGATAGCCGAAGGGCGGGTAATCGGCCTTGACGCCGACAACCAGCACGCCCTTGGACTTGATGTCCTGCAACTCATCCGCGTGCGCCGGCGTGGCGTCATAGGCGGCGCCAAACCCGGCGACCAGACCGCTGAGCAAAAATGCTTTGAATTTCATGAAAACCCCCATTTGTTTATTGAAGCCAGGCCAGCCGGGCGCCAGAACATGTTGGAGGGTAACGAGATTTGCGCGCGACGCAAAGCCCTTATTCGGCGCGCTCCCCTCTCCCCGGGCTGAAGCTGCCCATTATCGCGGCACAGCGCCTGCAATCGCACCGCCAGTCTGGACAGTTGCAGGGCAAAAAGATTTTTGTGCGGCGCTGCAGCGGCAGAGAAGAAACCGCCTGCTGAATGAGCAAAAGTTTTTGGGGTGCAGCCCTTTTT
>NZ_JH976207.1:202606-205866 GCF_000306035.1 Acidocella sp. MX-AZ02 | reverse complement strand
AAAAAGGGCTGCGAAATGTTTGGGGTGGTGGCAACGTCGTTGCCGCCACCCCAAACCTTTGTGGAGACTTTTTGAACAAAGTCCCCACCCCTCCAGCGCCATTCCATCGCTGCTGCTCAGCGATGGAACCTTGGGCGCCTCCGCCCCCAAAAACTTTTGCTCCTTACGCCGCGTCGCGCTGGCCGATGAACTGCCGCAACTCCGGCGTTTGCGGCGCGGTGAAGACCTGCTCGGGCGGGCCGCTCTCATGGATGCGGCCCTGATGCATGAACACCAGGCGGTGGCAGACCTCACGCGCGAAGCGCATCTCGTGTGTTACCATCACCAGCGTCATGCCCTGCGCGGCCAGGTCGCGCACCACCGCCAGCACCTCGTTCACCAGCTCCGGGTCGAGGGCGGAGGTGATTTCGTCGCAGAGCAGCGCCAGCGGCTGCATCGCCAAGGCGCGGGCGATGGCGACACGCTGCTGCTGGCCGCCGGAGAGCTGGCCGGGATAGGCGTCGAATTTCTGCCCGAGCCCGACGCGGGTGAGCATCTCCTTCGCCAGCGCCTCGGCCTCGGCCTTGCCGGTTTTCTTCACCACCATCGGCGCCAGCATCACATTGCGCCCGACGCTGAGATGCGGAAACAGGTTGAATTGCTGGAAGATCATGCCGACCTTCTGGCGCAGCAGCCGCAACTGCCCCGCACTCTCCAAGACGCTGGTGCCGGCGACGCGGATGCTGCCTTGCTGGTAGGTCTCCAGCCCGTTGATACAGCGCAGCAGCGTGGATTTGCCCGAGCCGCTCTTGCCGATGAGCGCGATCACCTCGCCCGGCTCGATATCCAGCGTGATGCCTTTCAGCACCTCATTCTGGCCGTAGCTTTTATGGATGTCAGTGAGCGAGATGAGCGGCATTGAGCCTCCGTTCGAGCCAGCCTCTGCACAACGCGATGGGATAGCAGAGGCAGAAATAAATGAGCGCCACCAGCCCATAGACCGTGAAGGGGTGGAAGGTGGCGTTGGTGATGGCGGTGCCGGCCTTTTCCAGCTCGACAAAGCCGATGATCGAGGTCAGCGCCGTGCCCTTGATCACCTGCACCATGAAGCCAAGGCTGGGGGCGGCGGCGATGCGCAGCGCCTGCGGCAGGATGATATGGCGCAGCTGCTCGAGATAGGACATGCCGAGGCTGCCCCCGGCCTCCCACTGTCCGGCGGGCACGGCCTCGACGCTGCCGCGCCAGATTTCGGCGAGGAAGGCGCCGGTCCAGAGCGAGAGCGCGACCCAGGCCGCGGCCCAGGCCGGCACATCGAGCCCGAGCAAAGCCGGGGCGAAGAAGGCCAGGAAGAGCTGCATCAGCAGCGGCGTGCTCTGGAAGATTTCGATATAGATCCGCGCCACCCAGGCCAGGCGGCGATGGGGCTGCACCCGCAGCACCAGCACGATCAGCCCGGCCAGCACGCCGCCGACAAAAGCCCCGGCGGAGAGGGCCAGCGTCCAGCGCGTCGCCAGCAGCAGGCCGCGCAGAATATCCCAGGTGGTAAAGCCCATCATCGCGCCTGCACGCCCTTGAAGAGATGCCGCCCCGCCGCCAGCAGCGCCTGGCGCAGCGCCAGGGCCAGCACGAGATACAGCGCGGTAACGACGAAATAGGCTTCAAACGCCCGGAAGCTGCGGGACTGGATATAAGACGCGACGTAGGTGAGTTCCTGCACGCTGATCTGCGAGCAGACCGAGGAGCCCAGCATCACGATCACCACCTGGCTGGCCAGGGCCGGCCAGATCCGCGCCAGGGATGGGGCGAGCACGATATACCAGAAAATCTGCGGCTTGGAGAGACCAAGGCTGGCCCCGGCCTCGACCTGCCCGCGTGGCGTCGCGATCAGCCCGGCACGGACGATCTCGGTGCCGTAAGCGCCGAGATTGACGACCATGGCGAGAATCGAGGCATCCACCGCATCCAGGCGCAGGCCCAGCGCCGGCAGCCCGAAGAAGATGAAAAACAGCTGCACGATGAAGGGCGTGTTGCGGATCAGCTCGACATAGACCGTGACCGGCAGATTGAGCCAGAGCTTGCCGCTGGTGCGCGCCCAGCCGCCCAGCACCGCGACCGCGATGCCCAGCAGCGTGCCGAACAATGTCAGCTCCGCGGTGATGGCGATGCCGCGGAGCATCATCGGCCAGTAGCCGATGATGGCGCCGAAATCGAACTGATACGTCATTGCGCGGGGTCAGAAATCGGCGGGCAGCGGTTGCTTCAGCCAGGTCTCGCAATATTTGTTCAAGGTGCCATCGGCCTTGGCGGCGGCGATGATGGCATTCACCTTCGCCAGCAGCGCCGGCTGGTTCTTGTTGACCCCGACATAGCAGGGCGAGCTTTGCAGGATGAATTTCAGCAGCGGCGCGCGCGGCGGGTTCTGCGCCATGATCGTCGCGGTGGTCGAGCTGTCGGTGCAGATCAGCTGGGTCTGGCCGGAGATGAAGGCGGAGATGGTGGATTGGTTATCGCCATAGCGCATGATCTGCGCGCTCGGCGGGGCGAGCTTGCTCAACGCGATATCCTCGATATTGCCACGGGTGACGGCGATGCTCTTGCCGGCGAGATCGGCGGCGGTTTTGACATCGATCGTCGCCGGACCGAAGACGCCGCTGAAGAAGGGGGCGTATTTGTCGGAGAAATCGATCACCTTGGCGCGGGCGGGATTCTTGCCGAGGCTGGAGATGATCAGATCGACCTTGCCGGTCTGCAGATAGGGAATGCGGTTCTCCGAGGTGACCGGGGTCATCTGCAGCTTCACGCCCATTTTCGCGGCGATCAGCTTGGCCATGTCGATATCATAACCCTGCAGATTCATATCCGGCCCGACAAAGCCCCAGGGCGGCAGATCCTGCGGCACCGCGACGCGCAGGACGCCGGATTTGGTGATATCGTCCAGCGTATCAGCCAGGGCGCGGCCGGCGAGGGTGAGAGAGGCGACGCCCGCCGCCATGATCGTGGTGAAATGCCGTCTGGTGGTCATTTAATATCGTTCCTGCGTTCAGTACCGCGCCGGGGCGCAACCGCAGGGACCAATGCAAGAGCGATGCCACGATGGGGGGCGACAGGCTTGGCACCGCAAATGCCGGGGCCGCCTTGGAGACGACGGGGATTGTTGAACAATCAGCGTCGCAGACGCTAGGTTTTTCGCCAAATCCGCCTATAAAAGCGCCAATTGGCGCGGGGGGATGGGGGGATGTCCGTTCCCCTTACGGTTTTCGCCGCTTTTTGCGCAAAAGCGG
>NZ_JH976207.1:199694-202506 GCF_000306035.1 Acidocella sp. MX-AZ02 | reverse complement strand
AGCGCCGCCTTCACCACCGAGACATTGGTGCCGTTGCCTTCCTCCGCCCGCAGCGCCTCGAACGGCTCCATGGTGGCGATCATCGCGCGGGCCTTGGCGTAGTCCCCGGCTTCCAGGGCGGCGTGAATCGCGACCGAATGCGCCGGCCAGACATTGATGAGGCCGGAGGTGAAGCCGCGCGCCCCCACCGCGTAGAAGGCCGGCGCCCAGGTTTCGGCCAGCCCGCCGACCCAGACGATGGCGGGGTCGGCACGGCGGATCGCCTCGGCCAGGCGCAGCGGCGCCGGGGTCGCCCATTTCACCCCGACCACGTTGGGGATGGCGCAAAGATCCGCGATGGCGTCCAGGCCGATGCCGTCATTGCGCAGATAGATCACCACCGGCAGCCCCTGCCCGGCCTCGGCGATGCGCTTCACATATTCGACGACGCCGCGCGGGGCGACGAACGGGTCGGGCGGCTGGTGCACCATCAGCGCCGAAGCGCCGGCGGCGCGGGAGGCTTTGGTGAGGGCCAGCGCGTCATGGATCGAGCGGCCGATGCCGGCCAGCAGCGGCACCCGCCCGGCCACCGCCTCCGCCGCCGCATGCACCGCACGCTCCGCCTCGGCGGTGGTCAGGCCGTAGAATTCGCCGGTATTGCCGTTGGCGGTGAGGATATGCACGCCCGCCGCCGCCGCCCGCTCCGCGATCGCGGCAAGCGGTGCCGGGTCAATCTGGTCCTGCCGGTTGAACGGTGTCACGAGAATGCCCGAAATGCCCGTGAGCCGGGCACGAAACTCTTCAGCGGTGAAGCTCATCTTGCGATCCTTATCCCTTACCAAATCATGATCTTCGTTTGAAATCAGCGTGATGTCCGGAAGCGGCCAAAGCAGCGCCGCCACGGTCCGGACCGGTCGATTTACATATATTATAAACTTAATTGACAACTTTTTGTCAAGCGCGGCCTTGCCGCCTCCTGCATGCTGCGCTGTAACCGGCAAAGGAGGATCGCCAATGACCCGTTCGGACGCTGCAGAGCGCGACCAGCCTGACTCTTTACATCTGCGGCAAGGCCCGACCGAGCTGGCACTCTCGCCAGGCCAGGGCGGCGCCATCATCGGCTGGCACCATGGCGGCACCAGCCTGATGCGGACGGTGCAGCCCGGGCAGGATGGCACGGTGAGCGTGCGCCAGCTGGCCTCCTACCCGCTGATCCCGTTTTCCAACCGCATCGCCCATGGGCAATTCAGCTTTGAGGGCCAGAGCTATACCCTGCCCCGGGACACGCGCGAGACGCGCCATGCGATGCATGGCAACGCGCTTCTCGCCCCCTGGGAGATTGACCGCGCCAGCCCTGCCGAGGCCTTGCTGCGCCTTGCCTCCTCACCGAACCGGCCGGATTTGCTCGCCTTCCCCTTTGCCTATGAGGCCACCCAGCTTTACCGGGCGCTGGATGACGGGTTCGAGATCGAAATCAGCATCCGCAACCAGGACCGCCGGGCCATGCCGGCCGGGATGGGGCATCATCTTTATTTCCCGCGCCTGCCAGGGGTGAGGGTGCGCTTCGCGGCGGCCGCGATGTGGGAGAGCGACCAGGAGGCGCTGCCCGCCTTAAGGACGGATGCCTGGCGCAGCCGGCTGGAAGCCGGGCTGGGCGACCTCGATTCAGTCAATTTCGATAATTGCTTCGAGGGTTGGGCGGGCCAGGCCTGGCTGGATTATCCAGAACAGGGCTACAGGATCCGGATCGAGGCCTCGCCCTTGTTCGGCCATGCGGTGTTCTTCACCCCGCCGGGGAAGGATTTTTTCGCCTTCGAGCCGGTCTCGCATCTCAATAACGCGATCAACCAGCCCGACGGGCCGCAAGCCCATGGGCTGAAAATCCTCGAACCCGACGAGGCGGTCAGCGGGTGGATCAGGCTGATCCACGAGGCGCTGTAAGCGCCCCTCCCCTGGCGCGGCGCGCGCGGCTTGACAGCCGGCCGGGGGGCTTCCAGGCAAGAGACAGGCCAGCGCGCCTTCCCTGTCTCAACCCACCTTGGATGATCGCATGACCATAAGCCCGCCCCCTGCCCCCCGCGCCGAACTCACGCTGCGCAGTGTTCTCATCGGCATCCTGATCACCTTCGTGTTCACCGCCGCCAATGTCTATTTCGGGTTGAAAGCCGGGCTGACCTTTTCCTCTTCGATCCCGGCGGCGGTGATCTCGATGGCAATTTTGCGCGCCGTGGGCGGCGCCAGCATCCAGGAAAACAATATCGTGCAGACGGTGGCCTCCGCCGCCGGCACGCTCTCCTCGATCATTTTCGTGCTGCCGGGGCTGGTGATCGTCGGTTATTGGAGCGGGTTTCCGTTCTGGCAGACCAGCCTGATCTGTGCCGCCGGCGGGATTCTGGGGGTGATGTACACGATCCCGCTGCGCCGGGCGCTGGTGACGGACTCTGATCTTCCCTACCCTGAAGGGGTGGCCTGCGCGGAGGTGCTGAAAGTCGGCACGCAAGGCGCGCCGGAGGCCGGCGGGGCCGGGCTGCGCACCGTGGTCTGGGGCGGCATCGTCTCGGCGGTGTTTTATTTCATCGTGCAGACGCAGATTTTCGCCGCCAGCATCGCCGGCTATGGGCGCTTTGGCGGGAAAAACGAGGATGCGACCGGATTCGAGTTCGATCTCTCTTTCGCGCTGTTCGCCATCGGCCATCTGGTCGGGCTGTGGGTGGGGCTGGCGATGGCGCTGGGGGCGGCGATCGGCTGGCTCTGGGGGGTGCCGCATTTCACCGCGCTGCATGCGATTCCCGGCAGCGCCGCCGCCGCCGCCTCGGCCGGGTGGAGCCATTAT
>NZ_JH976207.1:158748-199594 GCF_000306035.1 Acidocella sp. MX-AZ02 | reverse complement strand
GGCGCGAAGGCAGGCTGCAGGATCTGCCGCGCAGCGAGCATGACATGCCGATCGCCATGGTCGGGCTGATCGCGCTGCTCTGCCTGCTGCCGATCGCCTATCTGCTCTGGCATTTCGCCATCGCCAGCGGGCTGGGGGCGGCTACATTGCCGCTGGTGCTGGGCGGGGTGGTGTTCGTGCTGGTGCTCAGCCTCGTCGTCGCGGCGGTGTGCGGCTATATGGCCGGGCTGATCGGCTCCTCCAACAGCCCGCTCTCGGGGGTTGGGATTCTGGTGGTGCTGATGGCGGCCCTGCTGCTGGTGGTCGGGGTGAAGCCCTTGCTGCCGCCGGGGGCGGCGCAGGCGCTGGTCGGGTTCGCCTTGTTCATCACCACCATCGTCTTCGCGGTGGCCACCATCTCCAACGATAATCTGCAGGATCTGAAAACCGGGCAGCTGGTGGACGCCACCCCGGCCTTGCAGCAATGGGCGCTGGTGATCGGCGTGCTGGCCGGGGCGGTGGTGATTCCGCCGGTGCTGAACCTGCTGCAGCATACTTACGGCTTCCTCGGCGCGCCGGGGGCCAATCCGGCGACGGCTCTGGCGGCCCCGCAGGCCGGGCTGATCTCGGCCTTGGCCAAGGGCGTCATCACCGGCTCGCTGCCCTGGGGGCTGATCGCGCTGGGGGCGGGCATCGGCGTCGCCATCATCATTCTGGACGAGCTGCTGGGGGCGGTGGCGAAGGGGCCGCGCCTGCCGCCGCTGGCGGTGGGGCTTGGCATCTATCTGCCGGTCTCGACGACGCTGATGATCATTCTGGGCGCCATCGCCGGGGCAGTGTTCGACCGCAAAGCCGGCAAGAGCCGCAATCCGCAGATGGCGCGCCAGCTCGGCGTGCTGCTGGCCTCGGGGTTGATCGTGGGCGAGAGCCTGCTGGCGGTGCTGTTTGCCGGGCTGGTGGCGTTCAGCGGCAATCAGGCGCCGGTGGCGCTGGTGGGGGCCGGGTTTGCGACGCCGGCACTCTGGCTGGGCGGGATCGTTTTCGCCGGCGCGCTGTTCTGGCTCTATCGCTGGGTGCTGCGCCAGGCGTGACCACAAAAAAGCCCGGGCACTGCCCGGGCTTTTGCGGTTTCAGGCCTGACGCGCTGACTCAGGTCTGCGGCGCTTGCTTAGGCCTGCGGCGCTGGCGCCAGCCTCTCCTGGCGCGCCCGCCTGGCACTCCAAAAGCCCGCCAGCAGCGAGCCGGAGATATTGTGCCAGACCGAGAAGATCGCCCCGGGCAGCGCCGCCAGCGGGGTGAAATAGAGCTTGCCCAATGTCGCCGCGAGGCCGGAATTCTGCATCCCCACCTCGAAGGCCAAGGTGCGGCAGACGCTCTCATCGAAGCCCAGCAGCCGCCCGCCCCAATAGCCGCCGAGATAGCCGGTGCCGTTATGCAGCACCACCGCCAGCAGCACGATCGGCCCGACCGCGGCGATGGCATGCGCGGTGCCCGCCACCACGGCGGCGATGATCAGCAGGATGGCAACCATGGAAAACAGCGGCAGCACCGGCTCCACCCGCCGCACCAGCCGATGCGCCAGCACGTTGACGGCCACACCCAGCGCCACCGGCACCAGCACGATTTTCACGATGCTGATCAGCAGCCCCATCACATTCACCTGGATGCCATGGGTGGCGTAGAGCTGCACCAGCAGCGGCGTGGCGACGACGCCGACCAGGGTGGAGACGGCGCTGATCGTCACCGAAAGCGCGACATCGCCGCCGGCGAGATAGACCATCACGGTGGAGGAGGTACCGCTGGCGACCGAGCCGACCAGGATCATGCCGATGGCGAGTTGCGGCGGCAGCCCGAGCAGCTTGGCGATGATGAAGGCGGCCAGCGGCATGATGAGGTAATGCAGCCCGAGCCCGGCCAGCACCGGCCCGGGCTTCTGCGCCACGCGGCGGAAATCCGCCGGGGTCAGCGTCACGCCCATGGCGAACATAATCAGCCCGAGCAGCAGCGTCACCCAAGGCAGGATCGGGGTGAAGGAGGACGGAGCCAGGAAGGCGGCGGCGGCGATCAGGATCGCCCAAAGCGGAAACAGGCGGGTGACGGCACGCATCGGACTCTCCAACCAAGACCCCGCGAAGGCAGGGTTTACAAAATGACACAAGACAGAAAATGTCGCTTAGCTGGATCAGCTTGAACGGAAAACAGGAAAAAGGCGCGTCTGCTGACCATTTCCGTCATAACGGCGCGTTAATGTGGCGGGCGGGACGAGCGCCGGCCGGGGCCCGCCGCCGCCCGGCCCGCGTGACAGGCCACGCCGCAGCGGCTAAATTGGCGGGCGCTCCGCCCTCAAGCCCCCTCAAACCATGGATCTCAGCCTTGCGCCGTCTGATATCGAAGTCCCGTCTTCTGCCCGGCCTCATCCTGTTGCCCCTCGCCGGGTGCCATCAGAGCTACTCCCCCAATACCTATGCCGCCGCCGCCGCCCAGCAGGAGGCGCAGGTGCAGCGCGGGGTGATCATCGGGGTGCGGCAGGTGGTGATTTCGCCCGACGGCACGGTGGGGGCCACCGCCGGTGCCGCCGCCGGTGGGGTCGCGGGAACGCAATTCAGCAACTCGGCCGGGCTGAACGCGCTGGGCGCCATCGGCGGCGCGCTGGTCGGCGGGGTTGGCGGCGCCGCGGCGCAGCAGGCGGTGCAGGCCACCAAAGGCTGGGAATATATCGTCCAGGAGACCAATAACGCGCTGGTGTCGGTCACCCAGACCAGCAAGACGGCGCTGGCCATCGGGCAGCACGTGCTGGTGATCAATGGCAGCAAGCAGGCGCGCATCGTGCCGGATTATACCGTGCCGGTGCCCAGCCCCGCCCCGGCAAAACCCGCCGCCACCCCGCCGAAACCCGCCACCATCACCGCCACGCCGCTCCCCGCGCTCCCGGCAGCGCCCACGCCAGCAGCCACGTCAGCACCCGTGCCAGCAACGGCAGCCAGCCCGGCGCAGGCCACCGGCACGGCCAGCACCGCCACCCCGACACCCGCCGGTACTTCCTCCACCGGCACCAGCCCGGCCAGCGCCACGCCGACCAGCGCCACGCCCGCAAGTGCGACAGCGGCGAACATGGCGGCAGGTGGCGCGGCGGCAACGGGCAGCGCCAGCTCCCCTAAGCCCGTCCCTCAGCCCAGCAATAATGGTGCGGTGACAACCTCAAGCTCGGCGCTGCCCGATGCGACGAGCCCAACCCAGCCCGCCCCGGCCAGCAGCACGGCGACACCAAGCAGAAGCGCCACCGCGCCGGCCGCCAGCACCGGCACGGGCAGTTCCAGCTCCAGCGCTACCACCAGCAGCGCCCCCAGCACCGGCGCGGCCAGCAGCAACGCCGCCACGCCCTGAACCGGACGACCAGCCCCGCCACGCCACCTCACGCCGCCTGGGGCCCTGGAGCCTGGGCGTTGGCCGTCGCGCACGCTAATCACGCCCAGGGCGTCAATGGCGCGGGCGCTGTGTTCCGGGTCTATTCCGGGGTGAAACGGGCGGCCTGAGGCGCCAGACTGGCGCCGACATGCGCCGCGCCACGCGCCTGCGCCAAGGCTTCCTGATGGTGCCGCTCACGATAGCGGGCGCGCTGGGCGTCACTGCGTTCGGCATGGCAATGCGGGCAGCTCACCCCTGATTCGAACAGCGGCGAGGCCTGGTCCGCCGCGCTCACCGGGCGGCGGCAGGCATGGCAGAGGCCAAAGCGCCCCGGCGCCAGCCCATGGCCGACCGCCACGCGCTGGTCGAACACGAAACATTCGCCTTCCCACAGACTATCCTGCGCGCGCACCTCTTCCAGATATTTCAGAATCCCGCCCTGCAGATGAAACACCGCCTCCACGCCTTCCTGTTTCAGGAAGGCGGTGGATTTCTCGCAGCGTATACCGCCGGTGCAGAACATCGCGACTTTCGGCGTCCGCCCCTCGCCCAGCAGCCGGTCGCGCTGCGCCCGGAACCAGGCGGGGAAATCGCTGAAGCTGCGGGTGCGCGGATTGATCGCGCCTTTGAAGCTGCCGATCTCGACCTCGTAATCATTGCGGGTGTCGATCAAGATGACATCCGGCTCGGAAATCAGCGCGTTCCAGTCCGCCGGCGCGACATAGCGGCCGACGCTGGCGCGCGGATCGATCCCCTTCTCGCCCATGGTGACGATTTCACGCTTGATCCGCACCTTCATCCGGTGAAAGGGCATGGTGGCGGCGCGCGCGAACTTCACCTCCATCTCCGCGCAGCCCGGCAAGGCCCGCAACGCGGCCACGGCCTGGGCCAGCGCCGCATCCTCACCGGCGATGGTGCCGTTGATCCCCTCCGGCGCGAGGATGAGCGTGCCCTTGATACCCAGCGCCAGGCAGCGCGCCAGCACTTCATCGCGGATGGACGCGCAATCCTCGAACGGCGCGAATTTATACAAGGCCGCGACGCTGACAGGCAGGTCAGTACCGGCGGGCGGGACGGGGTGGGGCTGAACCATATCTGCCATCCGCCGCCCCTAGCACGCCAGGCCGCCCCCGTCATGAGGGCGGCCGGTCATCGTCTCAGGCGGCGGCGCCGAGTTGCGCCGAACCCAGATCCAGCCGCACCAGCGTCTGGTTGAGCAGGATATAGGCGATCTCCCCGAACGTCACCGGGCCGATGAAGCCGCCCGTGGTGCGCCCCTGCAACGCCGCATATTGATAATTCAGGATGCAGTTGAAGGAGAGCGCCTTGCCGGCGCCCTGCGCATGCAGGCCGGTGCAATAGCTGCCATAAGCCTCGGCATAATCCCCGACCGGCGCGGCCAGCCGGTAGGCCCGCCCCGCCACCACCGGCGCGTAGAACTCCACCTGATCGGGCAACAGCGCCTGGAAGGAGACATTGATCATCGCCCCGGCATAGGAGGAGACCAGCGGCAGGCTGGTATCGACCTCCTGCTCGCGCAGCCAGCTGGCGAAATCCACGCGCTTGCCATCCACCTCGCACTGCGAAGCGGAAAAGCCGGTTTCGGGAAACACGATGTCCGGGCCAGAGCCTTGCGTGAACAGATTGACGATATCCGCCTCGGCGAAGGCATCCTGGCTCAGCCCGACATGCATGACCAGCCCGGCATCCTCATGGATTTGACCGGTGGCGCCATCGACGACCGAGGGGCGGACCTTGCCCAGCTCGGTCAGCTCCACCCCTGTCACCCAGCCGACCAGCGGCTGCTCATAGAGCTTCGGCAGCCCCGGCGCCTCCAGCGCGAAGCGTTTATGCACGCCGGTGAAGGCCGGGATCAGCACATAGGAAAAGCTGGATGGCAGCCGGTCCCTGACAATCGCCTGCAGATCATCCTCGCGCACCACGGCGATGCGCATATCCTGCGCGCCCTCCACCACCGTGCAGAAGACATGCTCGTGATCCACCATGCCGCCATCGGGGGTCATGAAATACGGGGTCGACCCGCCGATCCAACGGCCCTTGGGCAGGCTGGCCAGCGCCTGGCCGCTGCCGGCCACGAACAGGACGGCGCCGCTTTCGATCAGCCGGCCCGCCTGCGCGGTTGAGATGAATTGATTCAACATCGGCTTGATTCCTTAAAGATTCACGAGATCGCGCGCCGCGAAGGCGTTGTTGGCGAAAAATTCATGGAGTTCCGCGGCCGCGCGGCCGATACCGGAGGGATTGTGCCGCACCTCCTCGCGAAGCCGCGACAGCAGCAATTTGGTGGCGAGCGAATTGACCTTCGGCTCGGCCCCCGTCAGCGCGCTCCGCCATTTCGGATCGGAGATTGCCGGTATGGACATCGATGAATTCCTCCCTCGGTAAAGACTGAGAGGGTTCTAAGCCTGGCCGGTTAAGTGCGGTTTAAGGCTGGCGGCGGCAAGCCGGGTGGCTTCATGGCGGAGCAGATAGGCTTTCGCCTCCAGCCCGCCGGCGAAGCCTGTCAGGCTGCCATTGGCGCCGATGACACGATGACAGGCGGCGATGATCGAAACCGGGTTGCGGCCATTCGCCGCCCCCACCGCCCGCACCGCCGCGGGCGCGCCGATGGCGCGGGCGATGTCTCCATAGCTGCGGGTCTCGCCAAAGGGGATGCGGGTCAGCGCGGTCCAGACCCGCAGCTGAAACGGCGTACCGACGAAATCCAAGGGAATGTCGAATATGGTGCGGCGTCCTTGAAAATATTCGTTCAGCTGCACCGCCGCGCGGCATAGCAGCGGATGCGTTGCGTCCTGCCGCGCGGCGTGCAGATGCGGCACCCGCGCCGGCAGCTCCCGCGCCCACAGCACGCCCGCCAGCCCCGCCGCGCTGCCGACGAGCCGCAACGCCCCGACCGGTGAGTCGATCACGCTGAACAGATAGCCCATCTCTCCTGCCCTTTCCTGCATCACGCCGCCTTCCTACCGCCCCAGGCGCGATCAGGCTGGCCATTTTCGGACATCGTGGCGGGGGCCGGCGCGATGTCCGAAAATGGCTAGCGGCCGGCGCTTGGCGCGCTATGCTTCCCGCTCAAGCCAATCCGGGTGGAGAGGATGATCGAAAACCAGGCGGCCTACCAGGCGCTGACCACGCGCGACCCACGCTTCGACGGCATCTTCTATGTCGGCGTCACCTCCACGCGCATCTATTGCCGGCCGATCTGCCCGGCCAAAACCCCAACCGCGCGCAATTGCCGCTTTTTCCAAACCGCCGGGCAGGCGGAAAAAGCCGGTTTCCGGCCTTGCCTGCGCTGCCGCCCGGAGCTGGCGCCGGGGGCGGCGCCGGTGGATGACGCGCAGCGCATCGCGCATCTGATCGCGCAGAGGATCGAAACCGGCGATATCGGGCTTGGTACAAATTTGGCGCAGATTGCCGCGCAATTCGAGCTCAGCCCGCGCCAGATCAGGCGGATCATGCAGGCCCAGCTCGGCCTCTCGCCGATGGAGTTGCTGCAGAGCAAGCGCCTGCTGCTGGCCAAGCAATTGCTGACGGAAACCAGCCTGCCGGTGACCCAGATCGCCTTCGCCAGCGGCTTTTCCTCATTGCGGCGCTTCAACGATGCGTTCAGCCGGCATTATCGCATGCCGCCCTCGCGCCTGCGCCGGGAGGCTGCCACGCCCTCCCCCGGCATCGCGGCGCAGGCCTGCGCGCGGCTGCGCCTCGCCTACCGGCCGCCTTATGATTGGCACGGCGTGCTCGCCTTCCTCGCCGGGCGGATGATCAAGGGGGTGGAGCATGTCACCCCGGATTTTTATGCCCGCACCGTGCGGCTTGGCGGCTCTGTCGGCTGGGTCAAGGTGACGCAGCGCGCGCCAAGCGATGAGCTGCTGGTCGAATTCCCGCACAGCCTCACCCCCGTGCTGCCGGCCCTGCTCGGGCGGTTGCGGGATCTGTTCGACCTCGATGCGCGGCCGGACATCATTTCCGGCCAGTTGCTGCGCGATGCGCGGCTGGCGCTGATCGTGGCGCGCAATCCCGGCCTGCGCGTGCCCGGCGCCTTCGATGGCCATGAGATGGCGCTGCGCGCGATCCTCGGCCAGCAGATCACCGTGAAAGCCGCGACCACCCTGGCCGGCCGCCTGGCGGCGCGCTTCGGCACGCCACTCGCCACCCCGTTCGAGGCACTGAATTTGCTGGCGCCGACGCCACAGACCCTGGGCGACGCGACGATCGATGACATCGCAGCACTCGGCATCATCCGCAACCGCGCCGCCGGCCTGATCGCGCTCTCACGCGCGATCGCCGCTGGCGGGCTCGATCTGCGATCCGGCCTGCCGGCTGAAAAAACCATCGCCGCCTTGAGCGCCCTGCCCGGCATCGGCCCCTGGACGGCGCAATATATCGCGATGCGCGCGCTGCATTGGCCGGACGCGTTTCCGCACGAGGATATCGCGATCCGCAATCAATTCGGCCGGCAACCCTGGAAACAGATCGAAGCGGCGGCGGCGGGCTGGCGGCCCTGGCGCAGCTACGCGACGCTGCATATCTGGTCGCATCCCGAGGCGATCGCGCTTTGTCAGCCGTAGCGCGCCACCTCGTAATCGGCGGCGTCCAGATCCGTCTTGCCGTTGCCGACCAGCTGGGCGATGTGGCGGGCGGAGCCGCAGCTCATCGTCCAGCCCAGCGTGCCATGGCCGGTATTCAGATACAGCCCCTCGATCCTGGTCTTGCCGATCACCGGCGTGCCATCCGGCGTCATCGGCCGCAGCCCGGTCCAGAATTGCGCCCGCGACAGATCGCCGCCGGGGAACAGATCGGTGACTGAGAGCTCCAGCGTGCGCCGGCGCGCTTCCGGCAGGTCCGTGGTGTAGCCGGAAATCTCCGCCATGCCGCCGACACGGATCCGCTCGCCCAGCCTCGTGATCGCGATCTTGTAGGTTTCATCGAGCACGGTTGAAACCGGCGCGCGGCTTTCATCGATGATGGGGATGGTCAGCGAATAGCCCTTCACCGGATAGACCGGCAGCTTGATGCCGAAGCGCTTGACCATGAAGGGCGAGAAGCTGCCCATGCACATCACCACGCTGTCGGCCTTCTGGGCGCCGGCGCCGGTGAGCACGCCGGTAATCTTGCCAGCTTCCGTCAGCACATCCTTGATTTCGGTGTTATACTGGAACACCACGCCCAGCGCCTCGGCCTGCTTGGCCAGCGCGTTGGTGAATTTGAAGCAATCGCCGGTTTCGTCATTCGGGGTGAGCAGCCCGCCTTTGATCTTGTGGCGCACGGCCGCCAGCGCCGGCTCCACCCGCGCGCAGCCTTCGGCATCGAGAATCTCGAAGGCGACGCCATCGGCTTTCAGCGCCTTCACATCCTTGGCCGAGGCTTCCATCTGCTCATCGGTGCGAAAAAGCTGCACGGTGCCGCGCATGCGTGCATCGTAATCAATGCCGGTTTCGGCGCGCACCTGCGCCAGCGCCTCGCGGCTGAGATCGGCCAGGCGCAGCATGCGGCCTTTATTCACGGCGTAGCGGCCGGTGGAGCAATTGGCCAGCATCTGCACCAGCCAGGAGAGCATGGCCGGGTCCGCCTTCGGCCGCAGGATCAGCGGGGCATGTTCCTGGAACAGCCATTTCAGCGCCTTCAGCGGAATCCCTGGCGCCGCCCAGGGGCCGCAATAGCCGAAGGAGACCTGGCCGGCATTGGCATGGCTGGTTTCCAGAGCCGGGCCGGGCTGGCGGTCGATGACCGTGACCTCATGGCCGGATTTCGCCAGCTGGTAGGCGGTGGTGACGCCGACAACGCCGGCGCCGAGAACAGTGATCTTCATGCCGTTCTTCCGTTTCGCGATTCAGAGATAGACCCGGCGATAACGCTGGCCGAGGCTGGTGAGGATTTCATAAGAGATGGTGCCGGCATCGGCGGCGAGCTGCTCCAGGCTTTGATGGGGGCCGATCATCTCGACCAGATCGCCAGGGGCGAGCGCGCCCTCGGGCAGGTGGGTGATATCGACGATCAGGCTATCCATCGAGAGCCGTCCGACCATCGGCAGCCGGATCCCGCCATAATAGGCGGCGCCGCGCCCGCTCAAGGCACGCGGCAAGCCATCGGCATAGCCGGCGGCGAGCACGGCCAGGCGCATCGGCGCCGCCGCGCGGTAGGTGGCGCTATAGCCGATCAAGGCGCCCTCTGGCACCTCGCGGATCTGCGCGACAGAAAGCGAGAGCCCGACCACCGGCGCCATCGGCCCCACCCGCCCGGCATGCGGGGCGCCGCCATAGAGCGCGATGCCGGGGCGCACCAGCGCGCCATGGAAATCCGCCCCCATCAGCACCCCGCCGGAATTGCCGAAACAGACCGGCAGCGGCGCGAACTCGGCGGCGATTTTCAGCATCTCGGCGCGCTGGCTGGCATTTTGCGCGGCATCCGGCTCATCCGCCGAGGCGAGATGGCTCATCACATACAGCGCCTCAATCTCCGGCGCCGCCGCCAGCGCGGCACGGAACGAAGCCCGCGCCTGCGGTGCCACGCCGAAGCGCGACATGCCGGTATCGAACTGCAAGATCGCCGGCAGCCGCCGCCCGCAGGCGCGGGCCTGGGCCTGCCAGGCTTCGAGCTGCTCCGGCGCGTTCAGCACCGGGATGAGATTGTGCGCGGCAAAAATGGAGGCGGTGCCCGGCAGCAGCCCGTTCAGCACGTACAGGCGCGCCGCCTCGGGCAAAAGCGGGCGCAGCGCCAGCGCCTCGCCCAGCTGGGCGACGAAGAACTGCCGGCATCCGGCCGCCAGCAGCGTGCGCGCCACCGGCGCCACCCCCAGCCCGTAAGCATTGGCCTTCACCACCGCCGCCACCTCGGCCGGGGCCGCCAGCGCGCAAAGCTGCTCATAATTCCGGCGCAGGGCGCCAAGATCGATCGTCAACAGACCGGGATATCCGGTCGCGTCCGCCGCCTGGGCGCTGGTCCATCCGAGACTGTCCATCGTGCATCCGCCGAAAGGTTGGAATGAGCTGTGGAGCTTAACGCAACAATCATGCCGCTTCCCGCCATATTGCGCCGGAATATTTTGCGATTTGCGAATTTTTGATAGAATCGACGAAGAAATGGAAGGTTCTGCATGTCCACCCAAGACGCCATCGACCGCAATATCCTTCGCCTGCTGCGGGTGAATGCCCGCATCAGCAACGCCCAGCTGGCGCAGGAGGTCGGGCTCTCCGCCTCCGCCTGCCTGCGCCGGGTGAAGCTGCTGGAGGCGGCGGGGGTCATTCGCGGCTATACCGCGCTGGTCGAGCCCGGGGCCGCCCATCAGGGCATCGCGGTGCTGATCAATATCACGCTGGAGCGCCAGACCGAGGATTATCTCAACCGCTTCGAGGCGGCGGTGCGCAAACATCCCGAAATCCAGGAATGCTATCTGATGACCGGCGGCTCGGATTATTTCCTGCGGGTCGAGGTCGCCAATGCCGGCGAGTTCGAGCGGATCCATAAAGAGATTCTCTCCACCCTGCCGGGGGTGCTGCGCATCCATTCCAGCTTTTCGATCAAGAACGTCCTGGCTACCCGTCCAAAGGGCCGGCGCTGACATTGCTCCCGTTGCGCCATGTCGCGGCGAAGCGGGCAAATTGCATCGGAATTAACTTATCGAAACGCTATATTTCCAAGCTTCATGAACATCAGTATGACTTACCTTTGTGCGCAGAAACGTCACGCGGCCGCCGGTTCAGCAGCATGAGTCACGCTTAACCCTTCAGGTGGAGACCACGCCGAGCATGCCTTCCTCCGATCACGCCGCCATGCCGGCCGGCCTGGCCAAGACACGGACCGGCATTTCCGGGTTCGACGAGATCACGCTGGGCGGCTTGCCGACGGGACGGCCGAGCCTGGTCTGCGGCGCCGCCGGCTGCGGCAAGACGCTCTTCGCCACCACCTTTCTGGTCAATGGCGCCACGAGGTTCGACGAGCCGGGCGTGTTTGTCAGCTTCGAGGAGCGCGCGGAGGATCTCGCCGCCAATGTCGCCTCGCTCGGCTATGAGCTGGAGACGCTGATCGAGGAGGGCAAGCTCGCCATCGACCATATCCGGGTCGACCCCAGCGAGATCGAGGAAAACGGCGAATACGACCTGGAAGGGCTGTTCCTGCGCATCGGCTTCGCGGTGGAGTCCATCGGCGCCAAGCGGGTGGTGCTGGATACGATCGAGACGCTGTTTTCCGGCTTTACCGACCAGGCCCTGCTGCGCGCCGAGCTACGCCGGCTGTTTGGCTGGCTGAAGGAGCGCGGGCTGACCGCCATCATCACCGGCGAGCGCGGCGATGGCCAGCTCACCCGCCAGGGTCTGGAGGAATATGTCTCCGACTGCGTGGTGCTGCTGGATAACCGGGTGGTCGATCAGATCACCACCCGCCGGCTGCGTGTGGTCAAATATCGCGGCTCCGCGCATGGCACCAATGAATATCCATTCCTGATCGATACTGGCGGGATCAGCGTGCTGCCGGTCACCTCCTCGGGCCTGCACCGCCCGGCCTCGGATGAAATCGCCTCCTCCGGCGTGCCCGGGCTGGATGCGATGCTGGGCAAGAATGGGTTTTACCGTGGCTCCAGCGTGCTGGTCTCGGGCGTCGCCGGCACCGGCAAAACCGCCTTTTCCGCGCATTTCGCCGCCGCCGCCTGCGCGCGCGGCGAGCGCTGCCTGTATTTCGCCTTCGAGGAAAGTGCTGACGAGATCCTGCGCAATGCCCGCTCCTACGGGCTGGAGCTGGGCCAGCATGTGCAATCGGGGCTGCTGCGCTTCGAGGCTTCCCGCCCCAGCCTGTTCGGGCTGGAGATGCATCTGGCGCGGATGAACCGGGATTTGCAGCAATTCGACCCGCATGTCGTCATCATCGACCCGATCAGCGCCTTTCGCGGCCCCCTCGCCGAAGTGCACGCGACGCTGCTGCGGATGATCGATCTGCTCAAGAGCCGCGGCATCACCGGGCTATTCACCACGCTGCGCAGCGATGGCGGGATGATGGATGATACCGAAACCGGCCTCTCCTCGCTGATGGATGCCTGGGTCAAGCTCGAAAATGACGAGGCGAATGGCGAGCTGAACCGCACGCTCTACGTGATCAAGGCGCGCGGCATGGGCCATTCCAACCAGGTGCGCGAATATCAGATCAGCCATGCTGGCATCGCGCTGATCGAACCCTATGTCGGTCCTGAAGGTGTAATGACCGGCACCGCGCGGATCACCCAGGTGGCGCGCGAGGCCGCCGCCAAGCTGCGCCGCGAGCAGGAGACCGAGCAGCGCCGCCGCGAGGTGGTCCGAAGGCGGGCCGCGCTGGAGAGCCAGATCGAGGAATTGCGCGCGGCCCTGGAGAGCGAGGAGCTGGAGGAGACCATCCGGCTCTCCGAAGCCGATGCGCGCGAGGACAAGCTGCGGCTGGACCGCGAAATTCAAGCCCATATGCGTGGATATTCGTAATGGAACATGACGACGAGACCAACCCGATGCTGGACGATCCGGAACATTATCATCTGCGGCTTTACGTCGCCGGGCAGACCAGCAAATCCCTGACCGCGCTCTCCAACCTGAAAAAGGTGTGCGAGGAGCATCTGTCCGGGCGCTATGAGATCGAGGTGATCGATCTGATCCAGAATCCGCGCCTGGCGGCGGGGGACCAGATCCTCGCCATCCCCACGCTGGTCAGGAAGCTGCCGGCGCCGCTGAAGCGCATCATCGGCGATCTGTCGAACACGGATAAGGTTCTGGTTGGGTTGGATGTAAGGCCGAAGAGCGCTGGTTGATGACAGGCGCGCCCCCCGCTCACGAGCCGGCCCATGCCGCTCTCACCGCGCGCATCCGGGCGTTGGAAGCGAGGCTGCAGGAGAGCGAGGAGACGCTCGATGCGATCCGTCGCGGCGAGATCGATGCCTTCGTCATGGCCAATGCAAGCAAGGGGCATGAGGTCTACACCATCGGCGCCGCCGACCGGCCCTATCGGGTATTGATCGAGGAGATCCAGGAAGGCGCGCTCACCCTCGACGAGACCGGCACCATTCTCTATTGCAACCGCCGCCTGGCGGACATGCTGGCGGCGGACCAGCAGGCGCTGATCGGCCGCAATCTGGCGACGCTGGTGCCGCTGGCGGCCGATGCCGCTTTGTTTCCCGCCCTGCTGGGTGAGGCGCTGCGCCAGGGGGCGCGGCGCGAACTGACCATCGCGGTCCGCCCCGAGCAGCCTGTCCCCGTGGCCTTGTCGCTGAGCCCCTTGCCCAGCGATGGCGGCTTCAACCTGCTCTGCGGCGTGGTCACGGACCTGACCCAGCACAAGCAGCATATCGAGGCGCTGGCGGAGGCCAATCGCCGGTTGCGCGCCGAGATCCAGGAACGCGAGCGTGTCGAGGAAGCGCTGCGGCAGAGCCAGAAGATGGAAGCGGTCGGCCAGCTCACCGGCGGGCTCGCACATGATTTCAACAATCTGCTCACCGGCATCACCGCCGGGCTGGAGATGCTGCAGACCAGGCTGCGCCAGGGGCGGCTGCAGGGTGTGGACCGCTATGTCGGCATCGCCCAGGACGCGGCACGGCGCGCCGCCGCCCTCACCCACCGGCTGCTGGCCTTCTCCCGCCGCCAGACCCTGGCGCCGAAACCGACCGACCTCGCCGATCTGGTCGGCGACATGATGGATCTGATCCAGCGCACGGTCGGCCCCGAAATCACCCTGCACACCAACGCCGCCCCGGGCGGGCCGCTGGTGCTGATCGACCCCGGGCAGATGGAAAACGCCCTGCTCAATCTCTGCATCAATGCCCGCGATGCGATGCCCAGGGGCGGCGAGATCCTGATCGATATCTCCAGCCTGGTCCTGGAGGAGGACGCGGCGAAGGCGAAATCGCTCTCCCCTGGGGCCTATATCGTGCTGCGTGTCGCGGATACCGGCTCTGGCATTCCCGAGGATCTTCTCTGCCGGGTGTTCGACCCGTTTTTCACCACCAAGCCGCAAGGCTCGGGCACCGGGCTGGGGCTTTCGATGGTCTATGGCTTCGTGCAGCAATCCGGCGGCCAGGTGGACATCGCCTCCGAACTCGGGCGCGGCACCTCGCTGTTCATCTATCTGCCGGTGCATGAAGGGCACGCGCTGCCGTCTGAGAACGCCCCCCCGGCCGAGGACAGCCCGACCGCCGGCGCCGGCCAGACCGTGCTGGTGGTGGATGATGAGCCCTCGGTGCGCATCCTGGTCGCCGAGGTGCTGAACGATCTCGGTTACAAGGCGCTGGAGGCGAGCGATGGGGTGAGCGCCCTGGCGATGCTCAGCTCCGATCTGAAAATCAATCTGCTGATCACCGATGTCGGGCTGCCGGGC
Source organism: Acidocella sp. MX-AZ02 (assembly GCF_000306035.1). Classification (NCBI taxonomy): domain Bacteria; kingdom Pseudomonadati; phylum Pseudomonadota; class Alphaproteobacteria; order Acetobacterales; family Acidocellaceae; genus Acidocella; species Acidocella sp. MX-AZ02. The sequence continues at coordinate 184,870 of NZ_JH976207.1, read as the reverse complement.
GGCATCAATGGCCGCCAGCTGGTGGATGCCGCGCGCGCCTTCCGGCCGACGCTGAAGGCCTTGTTCATCACCGGCTATGCGGAGCAATCCGTGCTGAACAGCAGCCTGGAAAACGCCATCGAAATCCTCAGCAAGCCGTTCAGTCTGGAAGAGCTGTCACGCCGGATCGGCGATATTCTCAGCCAGCCCGCCGCGCGGTAGGGCCTCTCAGGCGGCGATGACCTCGATGCGCAGCGGGGCCGCGCCCTGCGCCAGCGCCAGCAGCCGGTCGATATTCGGATGCGCGCCGGGGCGCTGGCGGGCATCCTCGGTATGTTCGGCAAACACCGCCAGCCCGTGCGCCGCCGCCTTGGCATCCAGCGCCCCGAATAGCTGCCGCAGATAGAGATAGACGGCCAGGGAGCCCTGCTTGCCCGGCTGGTTCTCGATGCTGCCCACCAGCGCCCCGGCGGCATCGAACAGCTCGATGCGCTTCACCCCCTCGATGCCGGGCAATTGCGCCAAATTGCTCTTGAAGGAGGCCGCCGGTTGGATCATCGCCTGCATAAATCTTCATCCCGTTCGAATGCGCGGCGGCCTGTATCACGCTTCGCCAGGGAGAGCCACCTCAAGCGAAGCAGCCGCGAACGCGCATGGGACTACAGATGTCAGCGCGTCACATTTCATGCCCTGGCTTTAATCCGAATGCGGCAGATCGATCAGCGCCAGACCGCTCTCAGGATCATGTGTCTTGCGCAGATGCGCGGGGCTTTCGGTCAGCACGATTTCCAGTGTCGGCCGCACGGTGCCAGAGAGCAGATGCCCGGCCTTGGTGCTGCCATCGCGCCGCGCCAGCACGCAATGCAGATGCAGAACCGGTGCCCCCTCCTCGCCCAACGCCACGTCGCCCAGCAAAGCCGCGACCTCGACCTGCTCATCCACGGGCAATTTCAAATAAGATTTCGAGGCCCAGTCATAATAGCCGAGCATCGCGGCGCTGAACGCGCCGATGGCGGTGATCTGCGCCGCCGCCACCTGTTCCTCGCGCACGAACGCATTCAGCGCCTCCATGATGTCCTCGCCCGTCTTCAGAACGATTGAGAAAACCCGCAAACCATTTGCCTCGTGCAGCAATTTCGCTGGCATGGACATCTCCTTTTAATTGAACTTGATCGCCGCCTGCACAGCGGCGGGCTTTTACGAAGATGGTGTGTTGCGGCAGCCGCCACACCGGGGCATGGGCGAAAGCCGCAAAAATGGCCGGATGTTAACGGCCGCGTCTATTTTCTCACGCCTCCTCGGCGCCATATCCCCTGGACCATTTCCAAGCCGGAGGCCGGATGAAACCGCCCGTCCCAAGCAAGCGCCATACACCCGCTGTCCTCGCCGCCAAACGTCTCAACCGTGGCGCGGCGATGCTGGCAACTTCCGTGCTGCTGGACAGCGCGGTCGAGCATTATCGCGGGGCGTTTCACAATCCGGCGATGCTGACGCCGATCGCGACCTCGCTGGCGGCGCTGGCGGGATCGCTGCATGGCCATGGCGATGACAAACAGCAGCGCCATGCCAAGCGGGAAGCGATTTTCGCGCTCACCGCCGCCACCGGCCTCGCCGGCACCGGCTTTCACATTTACAACGCGATGAAAAAGCCTGGCGGGCTGAGCTGGCAAAATCTGTTCTATTCCGGCCCGGTCGGCGCGCCGGCGGCGATCTTGCTCTCCGGCCTGTTCGGTCTGCTGGGTGAGCGTGTGCGCGATGCGGACCCAGGGACCACGCCGAAAATCTGTGGGCTGAATGCCGGGCGGGTGGCGTCTCTGGTCACCTCCATCGGCCTGCTTGGCACCAGCGGCGAGGCCGGGTTGCTGCATTTTCGCGGCGCCTTCCAAAACCCCGCAATGCTGCTGCCGGTGACGATGCCGCCGGCCGCCGCCGCGATGATGGCCAATGCTGCCCTCGGCGATGGCCGCAAGAATCGCTGGTTTTCGCGGCTCTGGCTGCGGATGACCGCTTTGCTCGGCATCGCCGGCGTCGGGTTTCACATTTACGGCGTCTCGCGCGCCATGGGCGGCTGGCGCAACTGGCGGCAGAACGCGGTTGATGGCCCGCCCATCCCCGCCCCGCCCAGCTTCACCGGCCTGGCCCTGGCGGGCCTCGCCGCTTTGGCGCTGCTGCGCGACCATCCCGAGGATTGATCGGAGTTTTGCAATGAGCATGAATGTATCTGAATTCGTCTGGAAGCGCCTCTCCGAATGGGGGCTGAACCGGGTCTATGGCTATCCGGGGGACGGCGTCGGCGGGTTGGATATCGCGCTCGAAAAAGCCCTCCCCTACATGGATTATGTGCAGGTGCGGCATGAGGAAATGGCCGCCTTCATGGCCTCGGCGCATGCGAAATTCACCGGCCAGGTCGGGCTTTGCTACGCCACGTCCGGCCCGGGGGCGGTGCATCTGCTCAACGGGCTCTATGATGCCAGGCTGGACCATACGCCGGTGGTCGCCATCGTCGGCCAACAGGCGCGCACGGCGCTGGGGGCGCATTATCAGCAGGAGATCGACCTGCAAAATCTGTTCAAGGATGTGGCCGGCGAATTCGTGATGACGGCAAGCGTGCCCGAGCAGGTCCGGCATCTGATCGACCGGGCGGTGCGCATCGCGCATGAGAAGCGCACCGTGACCTGCGTGATCCTGCCGAATGATCTGCAGGAGCTGCCTTACAGCGACCCGCCGATGGCGCATGGCGCCACCCATACCGGCATCGGCTTCGCCACCCCGGCGTGCACGCCGGAGGCTGATGGCTTGCAGAAAGCCGCCGCCGTGCTGAATGAGGGCAAGAAAGTCGCGATCCTGGTCGGCGCCGGGGCGCTGCATGCGACCGATGAGGTGATCGAGATCGCCAACCGGCTCGGCGCCGGGGTGGCGAAGGCGCTGCTCGGCAAGGCGGCGCTGCCGGATGAGCTGTCTTTCGTCACCGGCGGCATCGGGCTGCTCGGCACCAAGCCGACCTGGGACATGATGAAAGGCTGCGACACGCTGCTGATGGTCGGCTCCGCCTTTCCCTACTCGGAATTCCTGCCCGAACCCGGCAAAGCGCGCGGCGTGCAGATCGACATCGACGGCGCCAATCTCAGCCTGCGCTATCCGATGGAGGTCAATCTGATCGGCGACAGCGCCGCCACGCTGCGCGCCTTGCTGCCGCTGTTGACGCAGAAGCAGGATCTTGGCTGGCGCAACAGCATTGAGAAAAGCGTCGCGTCCTGGTGGAAGCTGATGGAAGACCGCGCCATGCAGCCGGCCAGCCCGATCAACCCGCAGCGCGTATTCTGGGAGCTTTCCCCGCGTTTGCCTGAAAACGCGATCATGACCGGGGATTCCGGCTCCGTCGCCAATTGGTATGCGCGCGATATCAAGATGCGCCGGGGCATGAAGGGCTCGCTCTCCGGCGGGCTGGCCTCGCTGGGGGCTGGCGTGCCCTACGCGATCGCGGCGAAATTCGCCTTTCCGGAGCGCAGCGTCATCGCCTTCATGGGCGATGGGGCGATGCAGATGAACGGCATCTGCGAGATGATCACCGTGAAGAAATATTGGCGGCAATGGAAAACCCCGCATTTCATCGTGATGGTGCTCAACAACCAGGATCTCAACCAAGTCACCTGGGAGGAGCGCGTGCAGCTGGGCGAGGCGAAGACGCTCTCCACCCAGTCCATCCCGGATTTCCCCTACGCCAAATATGCCGAGCTGCTTGGGCTGAAAGGCATTTATGTCGATCAGCCCGAGCAGATCGGCCCGGCCTGGGACGAGGCGCTGGCGGCGGACCGGCCGGTGATATTGGAAATGCGCACCGACCCGAATGTGCCGCCGCTGCCGCCGCATATCACCGCCAAGGATGCGCGGAATTTCCTCGCCTCGCTCTGGCACGAGCCGGAACGGGCTTCGGTGGTGAAGAACTCCACCCGGCAGATGCTGGCCTCCGTGCTGCCGAACGGGAAATAGGCGCATGAATGAGCGCTTCCCCGGCTATGATGTGCTGAACAAACGCGCCGGCCTGTCCTGGAACAATGCCACCCGCGCCGCCGTGGATGCGCGGCTGGCGGTCTCCCGGGAGCCTGGCTTTTTCGATGCGCCCAGCTTCGCGGTGCTGGAGCGGCTTTGCGCGCGCATCATCCCGCAGCCGAAAGATCGCCCGCCAGTGGCGGTTGCCGCGCTGATCGACGCGAAAATGCGGCGCGCCGGCGAGATCGGCACCCGGGTCGAGCCGATGCCCTGGGATGGCGAGGCCTGGACGCGCGCCCTGGCGGCGTTGGACCAGGAGGCGCACAACCGCCACGGGGCCGGCTTTGCCGCGCTCAACGACATCTCCGCCGATGCGCTGCTGCACGCGATGCAGGACGGCACCTGCGACGGCCCGCATTGGACGCGCGTGCCGCCGAAGCTATTCTTCGCCAAGCGGCTGCTGCCGGACATTGTCGAGGCCTATTACAGCCACCCCACCGCCTGGAGCGAGATCGGCTTTGGCGGCCCGGCCAGCCCGCGCGGCTATGTGCGCATGGAGGCCGACCGGAAAGACCCGTGGGAGGCGGCGGAAGCCAAGCCCGGCGAGGAGGCGCGCGCCTTGCGCCATAACCGCCATGTCGCCTGAGGGGCTGCGCGCCACCGGCGGGCGGGCGCCGGATGTGTTCCGCGAGGGCGGCTGGATTCCGATGCGCCAGTACGGGCTGGATGAGGAGGTGGATTTCCTCATCATCGGCACCGGGGCCGGCGGTGGCACGCTGGCGGGAAAGCTGGCCGAGCACGGTTTTTCCGTGGTGGCCATGGATGCCGGCCCGTATTTCCGCCCGCTGGAGGATTTCGCCTCGGATGAGACCGAGCAGGGCAAGCTCTATTGGCAGGATAAGCGCATCTGCACCGGCGAAAACCCGCTGCAGATGGGCGGCAAGAATAGCGGCAAGGCGGTCGGCGGCTCGATGGTGCATTTCGCCATGGTCTCGCTGCGCTTCCGCCCGGAATGGTTCAAGAGCCGCAGCCTGCTCGGCTATGGCGCGGATTGGCCGCTCGATTGGCGGGAGATGTGGGGCTATTACCGCCAGGCCGAGCAGGCGCTGAGCATCTCCGGCCCCGTAACCTACCCCTGGGGGCCAAAGCGCCCGCGCTACCCCTACCGCGCCCATGAAATCAACGCCGCCGGCAAGCTGTTGGCAAAAGGCGCGGAGGCGCTGGGGATCAAATGGACGGAGACGCCGCTGGCCACCGTTTCCGCCCCGCGCGGCGAGGCGCCGCCTTGCGTCTATCGCGGCTTCTGCCGGTTTGGCTGCTCCACCAACGCCAAGCAAAGCACGCTGAACACCTGGATCCCCCGCGCGATCAAGGCCGGCGCGGAGATCCGCGATCTTGCGATGGCCGGGCGGATCGAGGTCGACGCGGCCGACCGCGTCACCGGCGTGCAATTTTACCGTGACGGCGCCTGGCATTTCCAGACGGCGCGGAATGTGGTGGTGGCCGGCTATGCGGTGGAGACGCCGCGTCTGCTGCTCAACTCCGCCACCCAGCGCCACCCACAGGGGCTGGCCAACAGCTCCGGTCTGGTCGGCAAATATCTGATGAGCCAGAGCAACCAGGCGGTGTTCGGGCGCATGCAGGAAGAGGTGCGCTGGTACAAGGGCCCGCCCTCCCTCACCCTCACCGAACATTGGAATTACGAGGACAAAAAAGATTTCTTCGGCGGCTATTGCTGGATGGCGCAAGGGCCGCTGCCGATCGAATGGGCTTTCATCCAGACCGGCGCGCGCGGGATCTGGGGCGAGGCGCTGCGCCAGGAGATGATGCAGTATAACCATCAGGTCGGGCTGAAAATGGTCGGCGAGACGCTGCCGGATGCGCGCAATACGGTGACCCTGGCGGAAGAGACCGACCAATATGGCCTGAAAATCCCGCGCATCAGCTTCTCCTGGGGCGAGAATGACAAGGCGCTGATCCAGCACGCCATCGGCCAGATGACACGCAGCATGGAGGCCATCGGCGCGGAGGACATCTTCGCCCAGACCGAGGATGCCAACCATCTCGCCGGCACCGCCCGCATGGGCTTCACCCCGCAGGACAGCGTGGTGAATGCCGATTGCCGGAGCTGGGACATTCCCAATCTCTGGATCTGCGACGGCTCGGTGTTTCCCACCACCGGCGGGGTCAATCCGTCACTGACCATCCAGGCCATCGCGCTGCGCACCGCGGACCGGATCAAGGCCATGGCGCAAAGGGGGGAGCTGTGAAGATCGAGCTTGTCGAAGATGCCCGCGCCACCATCGGCGAATCGCCACTCTGGGTGCCGGAGGAAGAGACGCTGTACTGGGCGGATATCAAGGCGCCTGCCTTGTTCGCCCGCAAGCTGACGGATGACAGCCAGCGCCGCTGGGATCTGCCTGCCGATATCGGCGGCTTCGCGCTGGATGGGCGGGGGCGCGCCTTGGTGGCGCTGCGCACCGGGCTGCATTGGCTGAGCCTGGAGACCGGCCGCCTCACCCTCGCCGCCCCTGCCCCGTTCGACCCGCAACTGATCCGCTTCAATGAAAGCGGCTGTGAGTCCACCGGGCGCTTCTGGGTCGGGGTGATGACGGACCCGCTGGGCGGGCGCCAGAGCGACCGCAAAGGCGCGCTCTATAGCTACATGAAAGAAGAAGGGCTGCGCGCCTACCCGGACTTCGCCGAGATCACCAACAGCATGGCCTGGAGCGCAGACGAGAAGAGCATGTATCTCTCCCATAGCGAGGAGCGGGTGATCTACCGCTACCTCTATGACCGCGAGATCGGCGCGCTGGGCGAACGGCAGATGTTCGCGCGCCAGCCCGGCCCCGGTATACCTGATGGCGCGGCGATGGATGAGGAGGGGTATCTCTGGTGCGCCAATCATGGCGGCGGCTGCCTGCACCGCTACGCGCCGGATGGCGCGCTGGTGGCGACCATCGCGCTGCCGGTGAGCCAGCCGACCAAATGCTGCTTCGCCGGCAAGGCGCTGGACTGGCTCTATATCACCAGCGCCCGGGACGGGCTGGACGATGACGCCCTGGCCCGGGAGCCGCATGCCGGCGGGCTGTTCCGCCTGCGCCCCGGCCCGCGCGGGCTGGAGCGCCATTGGCGGGTGCGTTAAGCCTTCAACAATTTGTCCAGTACCTGGCGGGGTGACTGGCCTTGCGGATGCAACGCCTCCACGCTCCAATCCTGGCGGCGGTCGAGCAGCTCGATGATCGCCGCCATCTCCTGGTCGCGTTGATGGCCAAGGGCGGCAACCACTTTGCCGTCACGGACATAATAGGCGATGAAGCCATCGCCTTGCAGATCCCCGCGCACGCTTAAACGATCATCGCCGCGGCCCAGCCCGGCATAGTCGAAACGCTGGCCATATTGGATGGTCCAGAAAAACGGCGTCTGCGCGAAGCGGGCCGGGCGCTGCAGCATGTTCAAGGCGGCAATCCGCCCCTGCTGTTCGGCGACACGCCAATGTTCCACCCGCACGCGCTCACCCTGGCCCCAGAGCGGGAAGGCGGCGATGTCACCGCCGGCGAACACGCCATCGGCGACGCGCAGGCTGGAGTCCACGGGCACGCCGCCATCCTTCTGGGTGAAGGCCCCATCGAGAAACGCGGTGGATGGGCGCGTGCCGAGGCCGAGTATGACCAGATCCGCCGGCAGATGCCCGCCGCTTTTCAGCCTGACCAGATTGACCGCTTTTTCGCCCGAAAAGCCCGCCACCTCCTCGCCGGATTTGAACACCACGCCCTTGGATTCATGCAGCTTCTGGATCACCGCGCCGATTTCACGGCCCAGATGCGCCTCGAACGGCACCGCTTCCGGGCTGACCAAAGTCACCGCAAGGTCACGCTGGCGCAGCGCCGCGGCCACCTCCATGCCGATGAAGCTGGAGCCGACGATCACCACCTGTTTGGCGCTGCTGGCCGCCTGCTTGATCGCCTCGGCATCGTCGGCGCTGCGCAGCGTATAAATCCCGGCCAGATCGGCGCCTGGCACATCCAGCGTCTTTGCCTGGCCGCCGGTGGCGATGAAGATCGCGTCGAAACGCTGCGCCGTGCCGCCACGCAGGCGGATTGTCCGCTGCTCGACATCCAACGCTTCGACAAGGCCGCTCTGCCGCTCGATGGCCTGTTGGTCATAGAAGGCTTCATCGCGCAGGGTCGGCGGATGCGCGCCCTCCGGCTTTGCCAGAAACGTCTTGCTGAGCGCGGTCCGGTCGTAAGGCAGACGCCCTGGCGCGTCGATCATCACGATCCGGCCGGAAAACCCTTCGGCACGCAAGGTCTGCGCCGCGGAAAACCCGGCGGCGCCGGCGCCGATGATTGCGAAAGATTGGGTGCTGTCCGGCTGGATGCGCTGTGGCGCAGGCACGGGCAGCGCCTGGACATGAATGATGCCATCCCGCACCTCCACCGCGTAGCGCTGCAAATCATCGATCGCCGGCGGTGCCAGGCATTTGCCTGAACCCAGCGAAAACGCTGCCTTATGCCAGGGACAGATGATTTTATCACCGGCCCGCACGCCCTTTTTCAACGGCGCGCCGTTATGCGGGCAATGGCCGGAGAGGGCTTTGATCCCGCCAGCGGTTTTGGCCAGCAGCAGCGTCTCGCCATTCAGCTCGATCTCTTTCAGGCCATTTTCCGGGAACTCATCGATAGGGCCAAACTGGCCGGCGCTGGCGTCCATGCGCATCTCCTTTTGCTTTTGCCCCGAGAGGCAGGCTTTATTCACTGCGCTTGAGATGCGACATGATCCGAAGAATCAAAGGGCGGGCCTGGTATATTCGAGATGAGATCAGGGTCATGAACCGGGCTAGGGCCTCAGCCGCCGCCGCGCTGGTAGGTGCCGCCGCTCAGCCCCAGCGCCGCATTGATGAAGGCCAGATGCGACAAGGCCTGCGGGTAATTGCCATAAAGCCTTTGCCTGGGAACATGATATTCCTCGGCCAGCAGCCCGACGTCATTGGCGATATCGGCCACGCGCTGCATCATCGCGCGGGCTTCCTGATGACGATTCTGCATTTCCATGCAACTCGCCAGCCAGCAGGCGCAGGCGATGAAACAGCCTTCCTCGCCGCCGAACAGCGGTGCGCGCTTGCGCCGCACCAGCCCGCCTTGCACCAGCACACGCTCAATCTCGGCGATGGTGGCGCTGATGCGCGGATCCTCCACCGGCAGAAACCCAACCAACGGCAAAAGCAGCAACTCCGCCTGAACCCGCCTGGTGCCGTAATAGGCAGTGAAATGCCCGGATTTCGGCGCCACGCCACGCGCGCAGATCTCCGCGTGCATCGCCGCACGCAAGCGCTCCAGCCGCGTGCGCAAAGCCGGATCGCTCTGCGCGGCACTGGCTTTCAGCTTCAGGAACCGGTCCACCGCCACCCAGGCCATCACCTTGGAATAGACATAATGGCGCGGCCGCCCGCGCGACTCCCAGAAGCCCTGATCCGGAGTCCGCCAGCTTTTCTCGACATGCTCGACCAGCCGGCGCTCGATCTCCATCTCCCAGCCATTGCGGTCAAGCCCGGCTTGCTCGGCGAGGTGGGAGCTATCAACAATTTCCCCGAAAATATCGAGCTGCCGCTGCCCCGCGGCCTGGTTGCCGATACGCACCGGCAACGCCCCTTCAAATCCCGGTAGCCATTTCGCCCACCTTTCCTGCATATGCCGCCCGCCATCCACCCGGTAGGCAATGCGGATATGCTCCGGCGAATTACCGATGGCGCGCAGCAGCCATTGCAGCCAGGCCTTGGCCTCGCCGTCGAAGCCCGCATTGAGAAAGGCGGTGAGTGTGAAGGTGGAATCACGCAGCCAGCAATAGCGATAATCCCAGTTCATCCGTCCGCCCGGCTTTTCCGGCAGCCCGGCGGTGCCGGCGGCGAGGATGCCGCCGCTTGGCATGTAGGTGAGCGCTTTCAGCGTGATCAGCGAGCGGCGAACCAGATCCGGCCAGGGTGTTTCGCGTGTGAAGGCTGAAATCCAGTCCAGCCACCAGCTCTTGGTCTGGCGCAGCAGCGCGTGCGCATCCAGGGCTGGGGGCAAGGAAGCGGTGGAATCGCCATGCTGCATGCAGAACACGACCTGTTGCCCAGCGGCGAGAGGAAACGCGGCACTGATCGTACCATCCTCTTCCCGCAGCGGGATATCGGCGCGCACCACCAGCAGATCCGGCCCGATCCGCCCGACCAGAACGCCTTCCTCACGGCTATACCAGGGCGCCACCCGGCCATAATCGAAACGGGCGCGCAGCGTCGTGCGCATCTCCACCACTCCCGACAAGCCGGAGACGATGCGGACCAGGCTTGAATGTTTGCCCTCGCGGATCGGCATGAAATCCGTCACCAGGCAGGCCCCGCCCTCCGTGCGGAATTCGGTTTCCAGCACCAACGTATCGCCGGCATAGCGCCGGCGCGTCTCTTCTGCCGGCACCTGCGGGCAAAGCTCCCAGCTGCCATGCTCCGGCCGGCCGAGGAGGGCGGCAAAACAGGCATCGCTATCGAAGCGTGGCAGGCAGAGCCAGTCGATGGCGCCGTTCAAGCCGACCAGCGCCAGGCTCTGGCCGTCGCCGATCATCGCGTAATCCTCGATGCGTTTGGCCATGAACAGCGCCTCCCTACATCATCCTGGCGCGCAGATTGAACAGCACCACCAGCGTGCCGCCCACCATCAACGCGATGATCAAGCTCGAGAACAGCACCAGCATCAGATCGGCCCGGGCCGAGCGCTGAAGGCTGAGATGCAGGAAACAGCGCATATGCACGATGATCTGCGCCAGCCCCAGCACCAGGATGATCGCGAAGATCGTCTGCGGCGCGGCCAGGCGGAAATAGACCAGCGCGAAGGCGGTGAAGGTCAGCGCCAGGGCCAGGGCATAGCCCAGCGCGTAGGTGAGAAGATCGCCGAGGACCGGGCGCAAACGGTTCATGCCAGCAGCCCCCGCAGATAGACGATGGTGAAAATCGCCACCCAGACGACATCGAGGAAATGCCAGAACAGGCCGAGCCGGATCAGATTGATCTTGACCCGTTCATCGATACCGTGAATGGCGAGCTGCACCGCCATGATGACAATCCAGATCAACCCGCAGGTGACATGCAGCCCATGCGTGCCGACCAGCACGAAGAAAGACGAGAGCGCGCCGCTCGCCTGCGCGGTTTCGCCATGCGCGACCATGTCGGTGAAATCGCCGATTTCCAGGCGTAGAAACCAGGCGCCGAGCAGGAAGGTGACGCCAAGCCAGCCCCATATCCAGCGTCGGGAGGCGCCGAGTTTCAGATTCAGCGACACCATGCCGTAGGCAAAGCTGCTGCTGAGCAGCGCCAAGGTTTCCAGAAAACAGGAGCTGAATTTGAAGTCCGTATGCGGTGCCGGCACGCCAGCCGTCGCATCCAGCATGGTGCCGTAGATGGCAAAGAGCAGCGCGAACAAGATCGCATCGCTCATCAGGAACACCCAGAAGCCGAACACGTCGCTTTCCACCTGCGCCTGTTTTTCCGGCGGATGGTTTGCAAGATTCAGCCCGGCATGCAGCAATTCCGGTTCATTCACTCCGGCCATATCGCGCGCCCCTCATTGCTCGGTGTTTCCTCAAGATGGCGCGACACCGGCGTCGCCGCGGCGGCGATGGCCAGCCAATGGCGATCCTGCGCCTCGATCTCAGCGGCGGGAATGATCTTGTGCAGATCACGCTGGAAGCTTCTCACCAGGCCGGCGGCGATACTGAGCAGCCCGAAAAGGATGGCCATCCACCAGATATGCCAGACCAACCCGAAGAAGCACACCGCCATGCCAAGGCCAAAGATCAGCCCCCAGCCGGTATTTTTCGGCATCTCGATGTCGCGGTAATGATCCGCCGGCTTGTAGGCGCCGTGATTGCGCTTGCGCCAATAAAACGCATCGCGATGGCCAACCTGCGGGATGGAGACGAAATTATATTCAGGCGGCGGCGCGCTGATCGACCATTCCAGCCCGCGCGCATCCCAGGGATCGCCGACGGGCACCGCCAGCATATCGCGTTTTTTCACGCTCACCCAAACCTGAATGAACAGGCTGGCGAGACCGGCCAGGATCAGGAACCCGCCGCACATCGCCAACAGCAGCCAGGGCTGAAAGGCCGGATTGCTGAATTCCACCGTGCGCCGGGTGGCGCCATCCGCCCCCAGAACATAAAGCGGCATGAAGGCCATATAGAAGCCGACCACCCAGAAAAACACCGCCCGCTTGCCCCATTTTTCTTCCAGCCGGAAACCGAAGGCTTTCGGGAACCAATATTGGCAGCCGGCGATCATGCCAAACAACGTGCCTGGGATCAGCATGTTATGAAAATGCGCGACCAGGAACAGGGTGTTGTGCATCATGTAGTCGAGCGGCGGCGTGGCGAGGATGATGCCGCTCAACCCGCCAATGACGAAGGTGATCAGAAAGGCCAGCGTGAACAGCATCGGCGCGGTATAGCGCACGCGGCCGCGAAACATCGTCCAGGTCCAGTTATAAAGTTTCACCCCTGTGGGAATGCCGATCAACATCGTGGCGATGCCGAAAAACGCGTTCACATTCGCACTCTGGCCCATGGTGAAGAAATGATGCAGCCAGACGGTAAAGGACAGGACCGCGATCGCCATCGTCGCGATCACCAGGGACACATAGCCGTAAAGCTCTTTCGACGAGTAGGCCGAGACCACTTCGGAATAGACGCCGAACGGAGGCAGAATGAGAATATACACCTCCGGATGGCCGAACAGCCAAAACAGATTGACGTAATTCATCATGTTGCCGCCGAGATCATTGGTGAAGAAATGCATGCCCAGATAGCGGTCGGCGGCGAGCAGCAAGGTGGCGACGGTCAGCGGCGGCATCGCGAAGATCATCAGAATGGCGGTGCACAAGGCGGTCCAGCTGAACAGCGGCAGGCGCATCCAGCTCATGCCCGGCGCGCGTAGCTTGTAGATGGTGACAGCGAAATTCAGCCCTGTCAGCATCGCGCTGAGGGAACTCATCGTCACCGCCCAGATCCAGTAATCCGGCCCGACCCCGCCATTGAAAGCCAGCTCCGTGTAGGGCGGATAGCCGCTCCAGCCGCCGGTGGAAAACTCGCCGATGACCAGCGAGACCATCACCAGCACCGCGCCGCCGACCGACAGCCACAGCCCGACCGAGTTGAGGAACGGAAACGCGACATCCCTTGCGCCGATCTGCAAGGGCATGGCGAAATTCACCAGGCCGGAGATCAACGGCATCACCACGAAGAAAATCATGATGGTGCCATGGGTGCTGAAGAATTGCGCGAAATGATCCGGGGCGAGGATACCCGGCGCGTTCACCGCAAGGTCCTGCTGAACGCGCATCAAAACCCCTTCGATGACGCCGCGCACGATCATCACCACCGCGAGGCAGACATACATGATGCCGATGCGCTTATGATCGAGGCTGGTGAACCATTCGCTCCAGAGATAGCGCCATTTGCGCAGCCAGGTGACCAGCCCGAGCCCCGCCAGCGCGCCGAACACGGCGATCATCGCAGCCGCGCCGGCGATGATGTTGCTGATCGTCGGATCCTGCCAGGCCTTCACCACCGGCAGATCGATCCAGACGAAACGGCCGAAGAGACTATGCCAAACCATGCTATCCATGTGCGCCGGCCTCGTGATGCTGGGCGAGATATCCGGGCTGGATTTTCTGCGCCAAAATATCCTTGAACAGATCCGGGGCGAGCTGCCCAAAGACCAAGGGATGATCGACCAGCGATTGCCGGGAGAGATTTTGGTAGGCGGCCGCATCCATGCTCGTGCCGCTCGTCTGCGCCTGCGCCACCCAGCTGCTGAAATCCGGGGCCGTCATCGCCTGGATGGTGAATTTATCGGCATGAAATCCGTCGCCGTTATATTGGGTGTTTTCGCCGAAATAGCTGCCGGGCTTGTCGATTTCGAAATTCAACCTTGTGCGCATGCCGGCCATCGCGAAAATCTGCCCGGCCAGGCGCGGCATCAACAGCGATTGCATCACGGTGCCGCTGGTCAGCTGAAATTCCACCGGCGTGCCGGCGGGAACGACCAACTGATTGACCGTCGCGATATGCTGAGCCGGATACAGAAACAACCATTTCCAATCCAGCGCCACCACCTGCACCTGCAAAGCCGGCAAGGTGCTGGCCACGGGTTTGTAGGGATCAAGCCGGGTCGTGTAACGCACCAGCAGAACGGAAAGCGCCACCACCACCAAGGTGGGAGGAATCCAGATCAGCCCTTCGAGAATCCAGCTGAACCCCCATTGCGGGCGATAGGCGGCGCGTTCGTTGGAGATGCGATAATGCCAGGCGATCAACGGCACCAGAATGAAAACCGGAAGCCAGACCAGGACGAGAATGGCGCTGACAATCAGAAATTCATGATGCTCGAGATTGGCGATGCGCCCGGCCGCCCCGCCGAGAAACCCTCCTGAGAGCGCGCCGCACCCGCTGAGCGGCAGCAGACAAAGCGTGAGGACAATGCCCGCAAGCCCGGGGCGAGCCTGCCGCGCTCCATGCAGCACCATCGCTTTTCCGCGAGAAAAAATGCCCAAATCCGCCATGCCGCATCCGTCCACAACCCTTTCGGAAATAAGCCCGGGGGGCATGAAATGAACCTATGTGGCGGTTTCGTAATCCAATGTTGGGTTTTACGGTGCTGCAAACACCCCGCGCCGCTCACATCGGAATGCGCCCGATAGGTCAGATCATCGCCTCTTTTCATTTCAATATATATTGAGATATTGAACCGTTATGGATGAAGCCCACGCCCTCGCTGCCTTTGCCGCCCTCTCCCAGGAAACCCGCCTGCGCATCGTCAGGCTGCTGGTGAGCGCCGGCCCGGAGGGCATGGCCGCCGGGGCGATTGGGGAAGCGCTGGCGGCCAGCTCCTCCCGGCTCTCTTTCCATCTGTCGCAGCTGGAGCATGCGGGGCTGATTCAGTCCCAGCGGGAGGGCCGCTCGATCCGCTACAGCGCCCGCTATGAGTCGCTGTCCGGGCTGATCGCCTTCCTGATGCGCGATTGCTGCCAGGGGCGCCCGGAAGTCTGTGCCCCCGCCGTCAACGCCCTGGCCGCCTGCTGCCAAACCCCATGAGGAGCGCATAATGACCGTCACCATCTACCACAACCCGGCCTGCGGCACCTCCCGCAATGTGCTGGCGATGATCGAGAATAGCGGCGCGCGGCCGCGGATCATCGAATATCTGAAAACCCCGCCCAGCCGGGGGGCGCTGGCCGGCCTCATCGCCCGCATGGGCATCCCGGTGCGCGCCCTGTTGCGCGAGAAAGGCACGCCCTATCACGAGCTTGGCCTGGATGACCCGGGGCTCAGCGATGACGCGTTGCTGGATGCGATGATGGCGCACCCGATCCTGATCAACCGCCCCATCGTGGTGACGGAGCTGGGCGTGAAGCTATGCCGCCCCTCGGAGCTGGTGCTCGAGATTCTGCCCGCCCCGCAGCGCGCCGCCTTCGCCAAGGAGGATGGCGAGGTGGTGATCGACGCAACTGGTCAGCGCGTCGGCAAGCCCGGCCATGCGTAAGCCGGCGCGCATGGGCGTGTTTGAACGCTATCTCACCCTCTGGGTGGCGCTGTGCATCCTCGCCGGCATCCTTCTGGGGCAGCTCATCCCAGCGCTGTTCCAGACTCTTGGCGCGGCGACGCTGGCGCAGGTGAATCTGCCGGTCGCCCTGCTGGTCTGGCTGATGATCGTACCGATGCTGTTGAAAATCGACCTCGCGGCGTTGCGCCAGGTCGGCCGGCATTGGCGCGGCATCGCCACCACTGTCGGGGTGAACTGGCTGGTGAAGCCGTTTTCCATGGCGCTGCTGGGCTGGCTGTTCATTGGCCATCTCTTCCGCGCCTGGCTGCCGGCGGCGCAGATCGACGGCTACATGGCCGGGCTGATCCTGCTCGCCGCCGCCCCCTGCACGGCGATGGTCTTCGTCTGGTCCAACCTGGTCGAGGGCGAGCCGCATTTCACCCTCTCGCAGGTGGCGCTGAATGACAGCATCATGATCGTGGCCTTCGCCCCCCTCGTCGCGCTGCTGCTAGGGCTGTCCTCGATCATCGTGCCCTGGAACACGCTCATCATCTCCGTGCTGCTCTATATCGTGGTGCCGGTGGTGGCGGCCCAGCTCTGGCGCCGGGCGCTGCTGAAAGCGGGCGGGCAAGCCGCGCTGGCGGCGACGCTGCGCGGGCTGGGGCCGCTCTCGCTGCTGGCGCTGCTGCTCACGCTGGTGCTGCTGTTCGGGCTGCAGGGCCATCAGATCGTCAGACAGCCCGCCGTGATCCTGCTGCTGGCGGTGCCGATCCTGATCCAGGTCTATTTCAATGCCGGGCTGGCTTATTGGGTGAACCGGCGGCTCGGCGTTGAATGGTGCGTGGCCGGGCCCTCGGCGCTGATCGGCGCCAGCAATTTCTTCGAGCTGGCGGTGGCCACGGCAATCGCGCTGTTTGGCTTTCAGTCCGGCGCGGCGCTGGCCACGGTGGTCGGCGTGCTGGTCGAGGTGCCGGTGATGCTCTCGGTGGTGCAGATCGTCCGGCGCTCGCGCGGCTGGTATGAGCGGGGGCAGGCATGAGCCTGCGCCGCCGCAATGACCGTGCGTAATGGACACGCGGAAAGGGCAGCATGATCACTCCTCACAGAACCGCTGTCCGCCGCTTCGTTGCGCCGTTGCCCTCAACGCCCATCGGTTGTGACGATAAAAACTACTCCAACCGCTTAGAGCAATATGTGTTTAGGTTGACGCGGTAGCGTCAAGATAAGCACATAAAATTGCTCGAAAAAACAAAAGCTAGAGCATCAAGCTAAAAGCTTGATGCTCTAGCGATCGCCCGCATCCACACCACCACGGCGCTCGCCCCCGCATCTGGAATGCCGATCGCCCGCGCGCCGATATAGCTGGCGCGGCCCAGGCGCGGTGTCATCTGTGCGGTCGCCGCGGTGCCGGCCTCGGCCGCCTCCAGCGCGGCGCGCCAGGCGCTGGCGCCATCCTTGCCGGCCTCGATCGCCTGGGCAAACGCATCCGCCGCCGGGCGCAGCGCGTCGAACATGGTGCGGTCTCCCGGTTTGGCGCCGCCGAGTTCACTCACGCTGGCAACCGCGATCAGGAAGGCCTGCGCCCAGTCTTGCAGCGCGGGCTCAGCGGCGCCGCCCAAATAGCGCGCGGCGCGCAGCAAGGCGGTGGCGTAGAACGGGCCGGAACTCCCCGCGATCGCCCGGCGCAGCGCGCCGCTCATCGCGCTCAGCGCCACGCCCGGCGCGGCAAAGGCCGCCTCTGGCAAGGCCCGCAGCGCCGCCGCGCCGCGTACGAAGCTGATGCCGAGATCGCCGTCGCCCGCGGCGCTATCCAACTCAGTCAGCCGCTCCTCTTCCGCCTCGAACGCGGCGGCGATGGCCAGCACCGCCTCACGCAAGGCCGGTTGGGCGCGGCGATCAGCGTCCAACGCATGGGCATCCGGCTCTGACGGCACGGGCACGATCACGCGCGGCGCCACCACGCCGGAGCCTGGCCAGGCCGGGGCGTCCGTCGCCGCATCCAGCGCCTGCAGCAGCTCATCGTCCAGAGCCAGCACCGAGAGCGAGCAGCCGGGCATTTCCAGCGCCGTCAGCAGATTGCCGCTCCAGGCGCGCGCAACCTGCAGCCCGCGTTCGCGCAGCAGCGCGAAGGCCTTGCGCGCCACCACGGCCAGCTCCATCGGCGTGGTGCCGCCCAGCCCGTTCACCAGCAGCGCCACATGCGCGCCCGGCTGCAGCCCGGCATCGTCCAGGATACTGTCCAGAATGGCGGTGACGAACGCATCGGCAGATGCCATCGGCACGCGGCGCACCCCGCGCTCGCCATGGATGCCCAGCCCCAGCTCGGCCTCGCTCTCCTCCAGCGTGAAGCCGGGGCGCCCGGCCGCCGGAACCGTGCACGCCCCCAGCGCCACCCCCATGCTGCCAACCCCATCGGCGGCGGCGCGGGCCAGGCTGGCCACCTCCGCCAGCTCCTTGCCCGCAGCGGCGGCGGCGCCGGCGACCTTATGCACCAGCACGGTGCCGGCAATGCCGCGCCGGCGGGCCGGCTCCACCGTGTCGCGCAGCGAGACATCATCCGCCACCACCACGATCTCCACCGGCAGCCCCTCGGCGCGGGCAAGCTCCGCCGCCAGGCCGAAATTCAGCCGGTCGCCGGTATAATTCTTCACGATCAGCAAGGCGCCCTTCGGCCCGCAGACGGCGCGAATGGCGGCCAGCACCGCATCAGCGCTGGGCGAGGTGAACACATCCCCGCACACCGCCGCATGCAGCATGCCATGCCCGACATAGCCGGCATGGGCCGGCTCATGGCCGCTGCCGCCACCGGAGATCACCGCCACCTCGTGACGTTGCAAAAAGCCGGGCAGGTCGGCGCGGACGATCACATCCTCGCCCTCGAGCAAGGCCTGGCCGGGATGCAGATCGACCAGCCCTTCCAGCATTTCACGGACCACCGCACGCGGATCATTGATGAGCTTCTTCATGGTGTTTCCTTTTTGATGGCCGCCTTGTTCTGGCGGATTGTCGTTCAGATGTAACCAAGCTGCGCCGAGATCGAGGAGGCCGCTTCTATCACGAAGGGGCGGCGGGCCTCCAGCCTGATCTCATTCATGCCTCTGGCGGGGCAGCTGACACTGGCCGTCTTGAATATATGCCCCCACCGGGACCGTTATGCCGCCCCTCAACGCCACCCGCCAGCTGCAGCGGGCTCATCGTCATCCGCTCGCAGGGGAAGGTGGCGTTGATCATCGCCATCCTGCTGCGTGAGCGCATTTGCACGACGCGATGAAGGCGACAGGATCATGGCCTCGATGATTGTCATTAAAACTGCATGCCCCTGTCATTCGCCTGCCATGGATGGCCACTAGATACCCCGGCGACTCAACAGGGATATTGAAATGATCAAGTCGCGTCTGCTGCTCGGCACCGCCTGCAGCTTCATTGCCTTCGCCGCCGCCGCGCAGACCGCCACCACTTCAACCTCAATCGAGGCGATCAGCAAAACCGCCGGCGGCACCAGCGCCGCCGCGAAGGCGCCCGTGAAAGTGCCGCTTAAATCAACCTACTCCGCCAGCGTGATCTCCAAAAAAACCGTCGAAACCGCATCCCCGGCGGCGACGGCGCAGGATATTCTGCGGCGTGAACCGTCGATCTTTGTGACCAATAACGGCCCGGGCGGCGTCAACCAGCAGGTGACGTTTCGCGCCTTCAATTCCTCGCAATTCTCGGAAACCTATGATGGTGTCGGCCTCAATGACGCCTTTAACGGCGCCGTCACCGCGCAAGCGGATAATGACAATAATACGCTGATCACGACGAACGATTTCGAAAGCGTTCAGCTTTTCCGCGGCATCAATAATCCGGCCAATAACAGCTACGATTCGCTGGGCGGCACCATCAACTACGTCCCCCGCAAACCAAGCAACGAGGCTAATGCCGAAATCGGCGGTGGTTATGGCTCGTTCGATACCGCCAATTGGCACGCCACCCTGAACACCGGCCTGTATCACGGTGTAAAGCAGATTTTCTCCTTTGCCCGCCAGACCAGCAATGGCTGGACGCAGATGGACAAGAACAGCGGCTCCAACGTCTATTATGGGGTGGACGCGCCGTTGAATGGCGGCAACACCAATCTCTATGGCTCGTTCATTTTCAACCAGGCCACCGGCCTGGTGAATCAGTATCAGCCGGTGGCGCTGCTGCACCAATATGGCGACAATTTTCAGCTGCCCAGTTCAGATTATTTCAAGCAGAACAACTCAACCAATTTCGCCGGCATTGCCGGGATCACCCAGCAGATCACGCCGTATCTGAGCGCTGACCTGAAGGGATTTTTCTCCACCGATGATTATAACCGCAACTCCTTCTGCAACAAGAGCTTCGCGGCAAGCTATCTGTATCCCGTTAGCGATTGCAGCCATCGCCCCTATCATCTTTACGCTTATACGGCGCAGACCTTCGGCGTGCAGCCCAGCGCGACGCTGGATCTCCCCTTCAATACCGTCAAGTTTGGTGGCAATCTGACCATCTCGCATCTGCATTCGCGGGAATATTTCTCAGCCACCTCGCCGGTCGTGCCCGATCCGCAACCCGATGGCAGCGGCAATGATTTCTGGAACGAGCATGATTACCGCTCGCTCTTCTCGATCTATACCCAGGACGAGATCAGCCTGCTCAATGATAAGCTCAAGATCACGCCCGGCGTGAAATATCTCCTGGCCAACACCAAGGACACCGACCAGGCGGCTTATTACTACTCCACCGGCGGCAGCGTCTCCAACACTGAGCATTATCTGGCGCCAACCCTGGGGCTCAGCTACGAAGTGCTGCCTGGCCTCGACGCCTACGCCGCCTACGGCCAGAACGTAAAATTTCCAGAGATCACCGCTTATTATGGAAATATCGATACCGGTGCGAATTTCAACACTATCGTGCAGCCGCATACCTTGCCCGAGTATGTTCAGGATTATGAGGCGGGTCTGCGCTATGAGCGCGGCAGCCTGACCGTGGAAGGCAATTATTATCGCGAATATTTCACCAATACCTTCCAGACCTACACTGACAGCGCCTCCGGCAATTCCTACACCACCAATGGCGGCAACTCGGTGTTCGAGGGCGAGGAGTTGCAGCTGGGTGACGATTTTGGCGGGCTGCGGGGCGTCCCCGGTGACTTCGCCGGCTATCTCAACTACGCCCATAATACCGCGACCTATACGCAAAACTACTACACGAATGGCGCGCTCGAATTCAGCAAGGGCGAAGGTGTGGGCGGCGTGCCGGCCAATCTGATCAGTGCCGGTGTGAACTGGACGAAGGGTGGATTTTACGCCGCGCTCGACGCCAATTATGTCGGCAGCCAGGAGATTTTCTATGACAGCCACGCCTCCTCCACCGGTGCGGCGAATATCCCTTCGGGTACCCGCGCGGGCGGCTATGTGCTGACCAACCTTACCCTGCGCGACAGCGTGCCGGTTCATGCGGGGCTTATGAAGGCGCTGGTGCTGTCATTGCATATCGATAATCTGTTCGGCGTGCGCTATTATGCGCAGTCGCAGATCAACCAGGATGCCAACGGCAATTATTATAAGGAAGCCATCATGGGCGCGCCCCGCGCGGTCTATGGTGATGTCACGGTCAAGTTCTGAAGTGCGGGCTGCGGCGCGCCTGGCGGTGGTCATCCCGTCCAGGCGCGCTTTGCGATGAAAAGGATAATGGAACGATTTTGAAGGACCAAGCTTTCATCAGCGTGCCCGGGCCGGACCGGTTTGGCCGCGCCCTGCTGATCAGCTTCCTGCTGGAAGCCCTGGCCATTGGCGGTTTCGTGCTGGTGCCGCCGGCGCCGAAGCCGGTGGCTGCGGTGGTTGTGCGGGTGAAGATCGACGCGCCCCCGGCGCCCAAGCCGGTGGTGCAGCCGCCCCCGCCAAAACCGGCTCCGCCCCCGCCGCCAATGCCCCCGCCGCCGGTCCCGGTGCCAGCCCAACTGCCTCCGCCGCCCGCTCCCCATCCCAGCCATCGGGTGATCCGGCACGTTGCGCATATTCCGCCGCCGCCTGCCCGGCCTGTATCCCCCATGCCGACGCCGCCGGCTCCGCCCACCCCGGCCCCCGCCGCACCACCTCCCGCGCCGATCGCCTCGCCCACGGTGATGGCGCGATATGCCAGCGAGGTCCGCGCTGACGTGCTGGCACAGCTGACGGTGCCGCAAATACTGATCGATGCCGGATTGTCAGGCGATTGTGTGCTGGAATTCACGGTGGCGCCGGATGGCACGCTGCTCTCTGCCAGCCTGTTGACCAAGAGTGGCCTGAGCGCCGTCAATCAGGCGGCGCTGGCGGCGCTGCGCGCCGCGCGCTTGCCGGCTTTCCTGCCGGGCATGCCGGCCGGGCCACACCGCTTCACCTTGCCCGTTCACGTTGCCGGCAACAGCTAGCATCGCAGATATGATTTGTCGCTTTGGTTTGCCTCCCTCGCGAGCGTAATAGGCGTTGAGGTTGACGCGACAACGTGACCCTGAATGCATGAAATTGCTGGCCAAAACATGCGTCGAGCGAGGGGTGTAAACCCATCTCGCTCTACTCATGATTTAGAGGCGGATTCAGACATAAGATGCTATCGCGCAGCGATTCCATCTTATGTCATCCAGCTCTGGAGAATCGACAATCTCGCCTGGCGCCGTCCTATACTCCTTCACGCGCACGGATCATCTCCATCAGCGGCCGCAACCCTGGTTCATTCTGCCGCCTGCTGGCGAAATAGGCGTAGAATCCTGGGCCCGTGGAAGCCCATTCCGGCAGCACAACCTCCAGCGCGCCGCGTTCGATCTCGTCTTTCACCCGCCGTTCCAGCACATAGGCCAAACCAAGCCCATCAATGGCAGCGGCGATGGTCGTCTCGGTATTATTGACCTGCAATGGGCCGGCTACATCCAACCGGAGCTGACGCTCACCATCGCCCAATTCCCATTTATAGGAGGTATTATTCCCCAGCCGAACGCCGATGCATGGCAGGCGCGCCAGCGCCCGCGGCGTTTCTGGCCGCCCATGCCTGGACAGAAAGCCTGGCGCTCCCACCACCACCCAGCGCAGCGGGCGGGTCAGTGGCACGGCCACCATATCCTGCGGCACGGTACCGCCATAACGTATGCCGGCGTCAAATCCCTCGGCGATGATATCAACGGGCCTGTCCTCCACGCTCAGGACGAGTGCCACTTGCGGATAATGCGAGGCGAATTCCGCCAGCACGGGCGAGAGCAGCAAGCGCGCGGCGTCCAGCGGCACATTGACACGCAACAGCCCTGAGGGGTTCTGGCGGTAGCTCTCTATGCCCGAAAGCGCCGCGCCGATGAGGTCGAACCCCTGCTCCAGGCGTTGCGCGAGCTGCTCCCCTGGCGCCGTGGGCATGACCGTGCGGCTGGTGCGGTGCAGAAGCCGCACCCCCATCCTCATCTCCAGTTTGCGCATCGCGTGGCTGAGCGCGGAGGTGGTCACCCCCAGCTCTATGGCCGCGCGCTTGAAGCTGCGATGCCGCACGATGGTGGCGAAGATTTGCAAATCGGGCAGGTCGAAGCGGTTCAACATGGCGTTTCCAACGTTGAATTGAGATCAAACCTGCCTTGAGTCAATCTCAACCCCTTGACATGGCGCAACCGGCCCCGCCCCCCTATGAAAAACGCTCTCACGCCAAAATGCAGAGGAACACGACATGCAGAGCACCGGCTATCATTTCTTCGATCTGGCTGAAATCAAATCCCGGTTTCCCGCCACGGCGGAATCGATGATCATGGATGCCTACCTCTCAGACCACGATTCCGCCAGCGCCCGGCTTTTCCGGCTCTATCATCCGCTGCCGCGCCATTATCATCTCACCTGCGATGAGCATCTTCTGCTGCTGGAGGGTGAGGTGGAGTTCGTGATCGCCGATGAAGCACCGAAGCGGTTGCACGCGGGCCAGATGGTAACCTTCCTGCGCGAGACGGTGCATGCGATCATGCCCGTTCCCGGTGCTCCGGCGATTTTCCTTGCCGTCGACACCCCCCGCCGCTTTCCGCAGGATGTATATTTCGTGGATCCGCTGTCCACCCCCGCCCGGGCCTTCGTCACTCACCTCTCGGATTACGGCGCGCAGTCTGGCTGACACCCGGCCATTCAACGCCTCGTTGAACCAGGTTCAACCAAACCCGGTGGAAGATCCTGCATGGGGGTCTATCTTGTGGGCTGGACCCCATCGCAGTGCCGGTGGTGCCAGAGCGCCCGGACTGAATCTGACAGGAGTGAGACATGGAAACCATCACCATCGGCAAGAGTGCCGTCGTCACCTCGCGCATCGGGCTCGGCACCTGGGCCATTGGCGGCTGGATGTGGGGCGGCACGGATGAGGCGGAGTCCATCGCCACCATCCAGAGCGCTGTGGCGCGCGGGATCACCTTGATCGACACGGCGCCCGTCTATGGCTTCGGTCGGTCGGAGGAGATTGTCGGCAAGGCCATTGCGGAGGGCGGGCTGCGGGATAAGGTGCAGATCGCCACCAAGCTCGGCCTGGCCTGGAAGGACGGCAAGGTGTTCCGCGATGGGCGCCGGGCGCGTATCCGCCAGGAAATCGAGGACTCCCTGCGCCGCCTGCGCACCGACCGGATCGACCTCTACCAGGTGCATTGGCCGGACCTGGAAACGCCGCTTGAGGAAACCGCCGAAACGCTGGAGACATTGCGCCGCGAGGGTAAGATCCTGTCCATCGGCGTCAGCAATTTCTCGCCCGCGCAGATGGACGCGTTCCGTACCGCCGCACAGCTCGACGCGATGCAACCACCCTATAATCTGTTCGAGCGTGGGATTGAGGCGGCTGAGTTACCATATGCCGCCAATACCGGCCTGACCGTGCTGAGTTATGGCGCGCTGTGCCGCGGCCTGCTGAGCGGGCGGATGAAAGCGGATACCGTGTTCGAAGGCGACGATCTGCGCCGTAACGACCCGAAATTCAATGGCGAGCGTTTCACCCAATATCTCCAGGCGGTGGAGGAACTCCGCGAGCTGGCGCAAAGGCGTTACGGCAAATCCGTGCTGGCGCTGGCCCTCCGCTGGGTGCTGGACCAGGGGCCGACCATCGCGCTCTGGGGCGCGCGCAATCCCAGCCAACTCGACCCCGCGAAGGATGCCATGGGCTGGACTTTGGATGCCGAAGGCAAGACGGAGATCGAAGCCATTCTCGCGCGCTGCATCAAGTCTCCGGTAGGCCCGGAATTCATGGCGCCGCCGCGCAAGCGTCCGGAACAGGTTTAGCGCTTCAAGCTTTTAGCTTGATGCCCCAACTTTTATTTCGGCGAGAAATTTCATGTGTTTTATCTTGAGGCTGCCGCGTCAAGATAAACACATATTGGTCCAAGTGACGCCATTCATTCAGTTCGAGGAGAGGGAAGATGGAATATCGCGTGCTGGGCCATTCCGGCCTGAAAGTTTCAACGCTCATTCTGGGTACGATGACCTTCGGCGGCCAGGGCAATTTCTCCAAGGTCGGAAATGCCGGCCTCGAACAGGCGCGCCGCCAAATTGACATGAGCCTGGAGGCGGGGGTGAACATGCTGGACACGGCCGATATCTACTCCAACGGCGTCTCGGAGGAGATCATCGGTCAAGCCATCGCCGGGCGGCGCAACAAATTGCTGCTCGCCACCAAAGCGCGGTTTCCGATGCGTGAGAAAGGGCCGAATGACCGTGGCCTTTCCCGCCAGCATCTCATCCGCGCCTGCGAGGACAGTCTGAAGCGGCTGAAAACCGACCATATCGACCTCTATTGGTGCCATGAATGGGATGGGCAGACGCCGGTGGAAGAGATATTGCGCGCGCTGGACGATCTGACCCGCGCAGGCAAGATCGGCTATGTAGGCGTTTCCAATTTCTCCGGCTGGCATGTGATGAAGATGCTGGGCGCCGCCAAGACGGAGGGGCTGGTACGGCCGATTGCGCAACAGATTTATTACAGCCTGCAAGCGCGCGATGCGGAATATGAGCTGCTGCCGATCGCGGTGGACCAGGGGGTGGGCGCGATCATCTGGTCACCTCTCGCCGGCGGGCTGCTCTCGGGCAAATATCGTCGCGGCAAGCCGGAGCCCGACGGCACGCGCCGTGCCGCGCAATGGCAGGAGCCGCCTGTGCGCGATGTTGAGGCGCTCTACGATATCATTGAGAAAATCGTGGAGATTGCCGCAAAGCGGGGCGTGACTTCGGCGCAGGTGGCATTGGCCTGGCTGCTGACGCGCCCTGGTGTCTCGAGTGTGATCGTCGGTGCACGCACCGAGGCGCAGCTGGAGGATAATCTTCAAGCCGCCGCGCTGGTTCTGGAACCGGGCGAGATCGCGGCGTTGGAGGCCGTCAGCCGGCCGCCATTGCTCTATCCGTACTGGCACCAGAAGGCCACCGCGTCCGACCGGCTTTCACCGGCCGATCTGGTGCTGATCGGCCCGCATCTGGACGCGTAGATTCGAAATGAAAGCCTAGCATCCGGTGCGCATCTCCGCAGGCTGCACGAGACGATTATTCGTGTTGCCCGCGGCCATTCCCGATGCAGGCTGTCCTTCCTTTGGAGAGCTCGTCACCGGATTTAGAG
>NZ_JH976207.1:146855-158648 GCF_000306035.1 Acidocella sp. MX-AZ02 | reverse complement strand
GCTAGAGCAATATGTGTTTAGGTTGATGCGCCAGTGTCAAGATAAACACATGAAATTGCTCGCTAAAACAAAACTTAGAGCATCAAGCTAAAAGCTTGATGCTCTAGCCGGGCCTGTGGGAATCATCCCGCCGGTTGGTAGCAAGACATGTGAGTGATCGAGCTTGCGGCCGCACCGGCCCACACAATTGCCAACCTTCGAAAATCACCAAAATCAATCAATGAGTTGGACAAGGCGACCCTGAGATCTTGAGGTCCCGTTTTGACGGTCATGCTGCGCCTGCTTCGGGTTCAGTCACGTGGTCGAGAATATCAAAGTTACGACACCATCATTCTGCGATTATTGTTCGTCGTAAATGATTGGGTCAATCTAACTCCATTGCCTTGCTTAGTTGAAAAATCCGTGCCGCGGCCTGCCATTTGCTGCCTTCGGGCGCGTCAGGTAATGCCCTCTGGAATGCCCACATCAGCTTTTCCCACTCCTGGACGCGCGGGTTGTCAACCTCCATCGCGGCCATGTGCGCGAAGCTGAAATCCGGCCCTGTTTCCAGCAGCATCACCAGCCGGTCGCCATAACGCCAGATCGTCATGTCCTCCACCCCAGCTTCATGTATGTGGGCCAGCACCTCCGGCCATACCTGCCGGTGGTGCGCGTCGTACCGCGCAATCAACGCGGGATCATCCTTCAGATCCGGGACCAGGCAATGGCGTGTCGTCATGGAAGATCATCCAGCGCGCGGTCGAGATGCAGATAGCCGCCATCCACGCTCAGCCATTGGCCAGTGGTATGCCCGGCGCGCGATGAGAGCAGAAACACCACCGTATCCGCGATCTCTTGCGGCACCGTCATCCGCCGGCCGAGCGGTATATGCCGATTGATCTGCGCCAGCCTAGCCGCTGGATCGGGAAAGCGCGCCAGCCATCGCTCATAGAGAGGGGTCATCACCTCGGCTGGCAGAACGGCATTGACACGGATGCCATCTGCCGCGAGATCCGCGGCCCACTCACGCGTCAACGCCAGTACCCCGCCTTTGGCGGCGGTGTAGCCGCTGGTATGGCCCTGCCCGGTCAACGCTGTCTTGGAGGCGATGTTCACCACCGCGCCTTTCGTGGCGCGCAGATGTGGCAAGGCATGATGCGTCATACCATAGACGTGCAACAGATTCCGGCGCAGTGAGCCTGCAAACGCCTCGACGCCGGCCTCCAATCCAACGCCGTCATTCACCCCGGCATTATTCACCAGCCCGTCCAGCCTCCCATGGCGCGCCACCACACGGCCAATCGCGGCGGCGCAGGCGGCGTCATCATCCAGCTCCAACTGCTCGGCGCCATATTGCGCCAGCGTCGCGACCAATGCGGCGGGCGGTGCGACGCGGTCGAAAATCACTGGTACAGCGCCCTCTGCCGCAAGACATTGGCTGATCGCCGCACCGATGCCGGAACTCCCTCCGGTCACGATGAAAACCTTATTCGCGAGCTGCAAATCCATGGTCAAATTCCCCGGCCATCATAACAACTTTAGATTATAGACCTTGGCGGCATTGCCGCCGAACATTGCCGCGCGCTCCGGCGCGCTGTACGCAGCCATTGCTTCCGCCGCAAGCGAAACGACCTCCTGATATTCAGCCGCCAACGTGCAAACAGGCCAGTCACTGCCGAACAGTACGCGGGCTGGGCCGAATAATTCGATGACCGCACGGGCATAACGCAACAGATTCTGCCCACGCCAATTCTTCCAATCAGCCTCCGTCACCAGGCCAGACAGCTTACAGACGACATGCGGTAAGGCCGCCAGCCGTGCGAGATTGTCATGCCATGTCCACCACTCCCCTTCCGGGATCGCCGGCTTGGCGCAATGATCGACAATAATCCAGTGCGCATCGTGCCTGGCACAGAATTGGGCTGATCCTGAAAGCTGATGGGATTTCAGCAGAAGATCGAAGCTCTTACCCTGCCGCTGCAAGCGCTCCATGCCTTCATTGAAGGTCGCATCCGCCATGACCGCGGCTGGATCGGGCATCGCTTGCAAAACCGGCCGTAAGCCGCAAAAGCCCGGGTCTTCCGCCCAGCCCTCTAAACGCATGGAAAAATCCGGTGCGGTGAAATCCGCCCAGCCAACCACGCCCGCGACAGACGGATTGTCTCTCGCCAAGGCCAGTAGCCAATCGGTTTCTTCCGGCCGCGTGCGCGCCTGCACCGCGACGCTCGCATCAATCTCCGCCCCGCGCCGTAAAGTCTCCAATTCGGATGGCAGGAAATCCCGCTGCAAAACGCTCATACCACGCTCGATCCATGGCAGCTCCTGCGGATTGTAGCGCCAGAAATGCTGATGCGAGTCGATACGCTTCGCTCTTTCCACGGTAACCTCCAGAGACACGGATCCCAACCTATCCGCCCACCGCGGCGCCAGACGGTACAAAGCCTTCCAGCGACACATCGACGATGGCACCCCGTTTTGCCACCACCTGCCTCGCCAATTCATGGCCCCAGGAAAGGCAGGTGCTCGCATCCGCGCCCAAAATTACACCGGCCAGATAAGCGCCGTTGAAACTATCCCCTGCCGCCGTGGAATCCAACACCTGTCCGGCCGGGGCGAAACGCGGCAGCGCAATGGCTACGTCTTCCACGGCAAACGGCCCAGCTGCGGCGCGTTTCAGTGCGCCTTGCCGGCAACCGCAACGCCGCAGCCGAGCCAAAATCGCGTCCTCATCGACATCGCCGAACAATGCCATTTCGTCATCAATAGAAGGCAGCGCGATGTCCGTCAGATGCCATGCCTGGTCGATGGCCGCTTGCGCCGTCTTCAAATCCGCCCATAAAAGCGGCCGGTAATTGGAATCAAAGGCGACCTTGATCCCATGCGTGTGGCGCAGTCTGGCCACATGGCTGAGAAAGCGCCCGCGTACCGGCTCGGACATAATCGCCAGGCTGATGGCTGAGAAATAAAGGATTTTGCACTGGCCTAGCGGTTCAAATTCAGCTTCTGCCTGAAACAGCCTGCGCGCCGCCGAGTCCGCCCGCCAATAATAAAATGATCTCTCCCCGGCAGGATCGGTCTGCACCGCATAGATGCCGATATTGCGCTCAGGGTCGCGGCCAATGGTCTCGCAATTCAACCCTTCTGCTTGGGCGAGCCGAAAAAATCCGTCGGAGAGCGGGTCTTTGCCTATTCGCGTAAGATAACCCACCGCCCTGGGCGCATTAAGCACACGGCTGCAATAGATCGCAGTGTTGAAACTGTCTCCGGCGAAACCAACGGCGAAATCCGCTGCATCCTGACGGAGTTCAGCCATCGCCTCGCCCACGCAAAGAAGCTGCATCGTCCTCCGCGCCGCTTCATCAAACTCACCAAAGCGGCGCGTCATGCCCGCCATCTCTCCCGAATTGCAACCGCTGCAATTATGTATATTATGATTATGTACATTATGAGGCTGTTGCGTCTATGTCAATCACGCCTATTCTGCAATTCGGCACCAGCCGGTTTCTGCAGGCCCACGCGGATTTGTTTATATCGGAGGCGTTGGCCCACGGGCAGGCGCTTGGGCCGGTCAGCGTCGTGCAATCCAGCGGCAACCCCGACCGCGCAGAGCGGTTGTCGGCGCTCGCCAACGGGTATGTTGTGCGGATTCAAGGGGTGCGGAACGGCGCTCAGGTTTCGCACGAAACCCACGTGAACGCGATCACCCGGGCATTGGACACGCGTACGCAGTGGCCGGAAATCTGCGCCATTGCGGCGCAGGAGGCGCAGATCATCCTTTCAAATACAGGCGATTCCGGTTGGGTGCCGAAACCGGAGGACGATGCGCCCGGGTTTCATCAAGCCATGTCTTACCCCGCCAAATTAACGCATTTGCTCAATGCCCGCTTCCAGGCCGGCGGTCAGCGGCTGCAGATAATGCCAACCGAGCTGATCACCCGGAACGGCGAGCGCCTGCGCGAACATGTACTGGCACGAGCCGAACGTCTTTCAGCATCCTTCGCGGCATGGGTGGCGTCGGAGGTTTTGTTCGTGAACTCCCTGGTGGACAGAATCGTCTCCGCGCCGCTGGAGCCAGCCGGTGCGGTTGCTGAGCCCTACGCATTATGGGCAATCGAAGAATGTGACGGGTTGATCCTGCCCTGCACCCACCCAGCGATCCAGCTGGTGGACAGCCTTGCACGGATCGAGAAGCTCAAGCTGCATATCCTTAATCTCGGCCATAGCTACATGGCGGCCGGCTGGCTGGCCCGCGGCGGCGGCACAGAGGAAACCGTGCGTGACGTGATGGAGAATGAGGTTTTGCGCGCGGATATAGCTGACCTTTATGCGCGCGAGGTACTACCGGTGTTCGCCGCCGCTGGCTACCGTGAAGAGGCTGAACCCTACGCAGCCGCGACGCTGGAGCGCTTTGCCAACCCGTTTCTGGCCCACCGGCTCTCGGATATAGCCACTCATCACACCGAAAAACTGCAACGCCGAATCGGCGCGTTTCTAGATTGGGCGGCGTCATTGCAAACCAACATCGCGCAGCCGCGCCTGCGCACGGCGATGGCGGGCATAAAATGCAATTGACATCGGGGCGAAGTGACGACAAAAATGATTTTAATTATATCATACAATATATGACACAGGCGGCTGGTAAAGCCACGCCCTCGCCGGTCCGCATGGGCTGGCGCGACACGGGAAACACGTAATGAACGACAAGACCTTCCTCATGCAGCGCGGCGTCTGCGTCGAGCCGCACCGATTTGAATTATGGCCCTCGCCACTCCCGCTATCGGCGCCCGCGGGCTGGGCGCTCGTGGATATCGCGGCAATGGGCGTGTGCGGCACGGATTATCATATCTTCGAGGGGAAGCATCCTTATCTGGAATATCCGCGCGTGATCGGCCACGAGTTGAGCGGGAGGCTCGTGGAGGGGTGTGGCGGCATGGCCAAGGGCACGCTGGTGGTGGTCAACCCGTATCTCGCCTGCGGCGAGTGCCGCGCCTGCCGCAACAACAAACCAAATTGCTGCACACGGATCGAGGTTCTCGGCGTTCACCGCGATGGCGGGCTGTGCGCGCGAATCGCCGTACCGCAAGGCAATCTCTATCCAGCCGATGGCCTCACCGAGACCCAGGCGGCGATGGTGGAGTTTCTGGCCATTGGCGCGCATGCGGTCGCCCGCGCCGGGGATATTTTCGGCAGCCGGACGTTGATCACCGGCGCAGGACCTATCGGGCTTGGCGCCGCCTTGTTTGCCCGGCTTGCCGGGGCCGACGTGCATCTGCTCGATATCAGCGCCAAGAGGCTGCAAAAGGTAGGCGAGACATTCGGCTTTACGCATCTGCATCATGGGGCCACCCATCTCCTCCAAGGAGAGCGCGCGGATGGGTTCGACGTAATCTTCGATGCTACTGGCAATGCGCAAGCCATCGAGGCAGGCTTCGCGTTCTTGGCGCATGGCGGCACTTATGTGCTGATCAGCGTCGTCAAGGACCGGATCAGTTTTAACGACCCTGAGTTTCACAAGCGCGAAGCGCGGCTTATCGGCAGCCGCAATGCGCTGAAGGAGGATTTCATGCGCGTCATAGCGGCTATCCGTGCCGGACAGATCGATACCTCTGCATTACTCTCGGAGGAATTGCATATCAACGAGCTTGCCGCGCGGCTACCGCTATTAGCCAAGGACCGCGAAGACTTGATCAAGGCGATCGTATACCCATGAGCGCGCGCAAGGAGAAAATTCTACGCCTGCATCCGCGGGATAATATCGGCATCGCCTTGGCAGACTTGCGGCTCGGAGAAGAACTGGCCACTCAACCCGTGCCACGCGGCCACAAGATCGCCCTGGACCCCATCAAGCAGGGCGAAGTCGTGATCAAATATGGGCAGATCATCGGCAGCGCCACGGCAGATATCCCCGTTGGTTCGCATGTCCACACGCATAATCTCGGCATGGCGCAGGACCGCAATCAGGCTGGCCAGCCCCCCTCCCCGCCCGCCATCGCGCACGCCGGCACTGACACCTTCAACGGCTATGTCCGCCCTGATGGCCGCGTGGGAACGCGCAATTATGTTGGCGTCATGACCACGGTCAATTGCTCCGGCTCGGTCGCCCGATTCATCGCAGAAGATGCGCGCGGCTGCGGCCTGCTTGACGAATTCACCCATATCGACGGCATCGTGCCGATCACCCATAATACCGGTTGCGGTATGGCCGGGCGGGGTGAGGGTTACGACATGCTGCTGCGTACCCTGGCCGGATATCTGCGCCATCCCAATTTCGGCGCCATTCTGCTGGTGGGGCTCGGCTGCGAGGTGATGCAACTATCGGCGCTGACGGATATGCCGAACCTGCGTGACCCGACCTCCTTCCGATTCCTAACCATTCAGCAGAGCGGCGGCACCAGAGCAACGATCGAGGCCGCGCGCCCCATTCTGCGTGAACTCGCTGGTCTGGCGAATACGGCGAGGCGGCAACCCGTCTCCGCCGCTCATCTGACGATTGGCCTGCAATGCGGCGGCTCGGACGGGCTTTCGGGTATCACCGCCAACCCCGCGCTGGGCATTGCCTCAGACCTTTTGGTCGCACAGGGGGGCACCTCCATTCTTTCGGAGACACCAGAGATTTACGGTGCTGAACATCTGCTGCTGAACCGCGCCACCTCGCCGGACATTGCCGAGGCACTGAAGAGCCGGCTGGCCTGGTGGTCGGATTATTGCGCGCGCAATGGTGGCGAGATGGATAATAATCCGTCGCCCGGCAATAAGCGCGGCGGGCTGACGACAATTTTGGAAAAGTCCCTCGGCGCAGTGGCCAAGGCGGGCAGTGCCCCCCTGAGCGGCGTGTATCGTTATGCGGAACCTATCACCACGAAGGGCTTCGTGTTCATGGACAGTCCGGGCTATGATCCTTGCTCTGTAACCGGGCAGGTTGCTTCTGGGGCTAACCTGATCTTGTTTACCACCGGGCGCGGCTCGGTATCTGGCTACAAGCCAGTACCAGGCATCAAGCTCAGCACAAACAACGATTTATGGGCGCGCATGTCCGAGGATATCGACATAAATTGCGGCGACATCATCGATGGCGTGCCATTGGAGCAAAAAGGGGCGGAGATCTACCAGATGCTGCTCTCGATAGCTTCCGGTCAAAAAACAAAAAGTGAAAATCTTGGATTTGGTCTGGTGGAGTTCGTACCCTGGCAGATCGGCGCGACCATGTAAGCGCGCCGATCTTCAGATTATTTACTGCATTTTTTGCAGGTGGCGCGGCTCCCAGCTATCCGGCAGGGACCCTTTGATGATCAGGCTCAGCACGTCGTCCTTGTTCACATGCTCGATCTTATAGGTTCCAGCGTTGCAACCGCGATTCATCACCACCACTCTGTCACAGAGATTGAACACGTCATGCATGTCGTGGCTGACCAGGAGAATACCGATCCCCTCCTGGCGCAGTTGCTGGATGAGTGTGGCGACCATCGCTGTTTCCGAGGGGCCGAGCGCTGCTGTGGGCTCATCCATGATCAGAATTTTAACGTCGAAATAGATCGCCCGGGCAATCGCGATCACTTGGCGCTGCCCGCCTGAAAGCCTGACCACCGGGTCGCGCAGATTCTGGAAATTGGGGTTCAGCCGCGCCAGAATTTTTTTCGCCTCATTCAGCATCCGCTTGTCGTCGAGGTTACCCCAGCGCGTCTTTAGTTCCCTCCCAAGAAACAGATTAGCCGGGGTATCAAGATGATTTGCCAGCGCCAGCGTTTGATAGATCGTCTCGATTCTGTAATGGCGTGCATCTTGGGGAGAATGAATCTCCACCTCCTTCCCTCCAATGCGTATGCTGCCGCCACTTGGCTTCATCGCACCTGATAGGATTTTCATCAGGCAGGATTTGCCCGCGCCATTATGCCCGAGCACACCAACAACCTCACCGGGATACAAATCGAGCGAGACATTGTTGACGGCGCGCACGCCTCCGAAATGCTTTTCGATGTCGATCATTTCCACTATGGGCGTCATCGCCTTCAACCTTGTTTAGCTAAAGCAAAATATCGGATGGTGGCACATGCCGCCATCCGTCCTAGAAGCCTCAGTATAGAACGCTTTTAGCCTCGGGTGAATCGATGTTCGCCTTGGTAACCTTGACCACGCCGGTATCGACATATGAAGGTACTTTTTTTCCCGCAAGCAGGTCCATGATTGCCTTCATACCCTTTTCTCCCATCTGATAAGAACCTTGCACGAAGATGGCATCAAGCGTGCCATCCTTGATGAAGTTCTGCTCGTCCTCATTGCCATCAAAACCGATCGCCACGATTTGCCCGCTCTTGCCGGCCTGCTTGATCGCCCGCGCCATGCCCACCACCGTCGGCTCGTTGGCGCCGAAAATACCTTTCAGATCCGGGTTGGCGGCGAGTACATCGGTGGTCTGGTTCAGTGCCGTCGCCATCTGCGACTGCGAATAATAAGGACCAACAATACTGAGGCTCGAGTTGGCCTTTATATATTTTTCAAAACACCCTACCCGGCCGATCTCAGAACCAACACCGGGGACATAAGACATCACCGCGATCTTACCCTGCTTGCCGGCCAGGCTGATCATCTCTTGCGCTGCCATTTTTCCGGCGGCACAATTATCCGTGGAGAAAAAAGACTGATAATCGCCAGCCGCGGCTTTGCTCAGCTCGGAATCAATAATCACCACCGGAATACCGGAATCATAGGCCTGCTTGACCGCCGGCACGAGTGCGCTCGGATCAGACGGCGCCAGGATAATGCCCGCCACCTTCCGGTTGATTGCTGCATCAACCATGTTCACCTCGTCGGCCACGGCAGACTCCGAAGCTGGGCCTTCAAAGGTCATTTTGTATTTCGACTGTCCGGCTATGGCAGCTTCCGCTCCCTTGCGTACATTCTGCCAGTAATTTGAATTGGTCGTCTTGACGATGACCGCAATCTCCTGTGCCATCGCGAGCGCGGGTAAGGCACCGAGTGCGCATCCCAGCATGAGCGCCTTTAATGATTTTTTCATATCCCCTCCATTTTTACTGTTTTTAAAGATACTTTCCTAACCTGCGTTGCGACTTCTAAGCTGGTCGATATAGACCGCCATGATCACCACGAAGCCGATGATGATCTGCTGAATAAAGGAGGATATGCCCGCCATGTTCAGCCCGTTGCGTAAGATGCCGATGATGAAGGCGCCGATCATGGTGCCGGAAATGCCGCCCACGCCTCCCATCAGGGAAGCACCGCCAATGACGGCTGCGGCGATCGCGTCTAGCTCCGCCGCAACACCCTCATTCGGCTGCGCGGTAACGAGGCGCGACATCAGCACGATGCCAGCCACCCCCGCCAACGCGCCCGAGATCGCGTAGGTAATGATCTTGGTCCGGTCGACTTCCACCCCTGAGAGCCGCGCCGCTTCTTCGCTGGAGCCCACGGCGAAAATATGCCGGCCAAGCGAACGCCGGCGCAAGATATAAGCCCCGAGGAGTGCAACAGCGAGCAACAGCAGCGCGGGATAGGGTATTCCGGGAAAAATCAGACGCGGCAGGCCGTTTGCGCCACGTCCCAGAATGCGGAACAAAGCCCCGTTACCAAGAACGCCGAACGCGCTGCTCAGCCCGGAAACCGGTGCGGCGCCAGTCAGTTGCAGCGCCAGCCCGCGCGCGATCAACATCATGCCAAGTGTGGCGACAAAAGGCGTGATCCGCATCTTGGTGATGACGATGCCATTGCAGACACCGCACAGAGCACCAACGGCAACACCCACCAGCATGCCCGGCAGTACCGGCACGCCAGCCTTCACCGCCAGTCCCGCGACGGTACCGGACAAAGCCAGCACCGAGCCGACACTCAGGTCGATGCCACCAGTGATGATGACCATTGTCATGCCGATGCTGAGAAGCCCCAGCTGTGAGGTTTCCAGCAACAGCGTCATGCCATTCCCGACCGAGAAGAAGGCGGCATTTCCTAAGGAGAAGATAATAATCAGTGCGGCTAAAGTGCAGATGGCGGACAGCTTGTGGAACGCCTCGCCCGAGAGCCTTGAACGCAAATGCGCCACTGGCTTCCCGGCCATAAGAGCGAACATCAATTCCTCCGTTCTGTGTTCTATTATTAAATACCTTTATTGATGGAGATGGGATGCTGTCAAATGTTTTAATTCTTGGCGCTTTAAAAAACGAAGTCTAATAAAGCGCTTGATAGCAAGACGGGAGTTGATATGGCGCGGTCGGATGAACGGTTCAGAATTACATTTAACGCCGTACTTGACTTTGCCGCGACATTGCCCGCCGGGAGCAAGCTCCCCTCCGAACTCGCTTTGTCGGACCGATACGGCGTCAGCCGGACCGTCATCCGCTCCGTTCTGGCCCGGCTTGACGCGGAAGGACTAATCGATTGGTCCGGACGACAGAAGATACTGCGCCGCGTCCCCTCGGCTGCCGACCGTCTGGCGGTCCAGGCGGACCAGATCGTCGCCAGCGACCTCGAGCGGCAATTCCTCAATTGGATTTTGCGTTTCGACATTCCTCCTGGCGCACCGATCAACAGCGCCGAGTTGGCACGCAAATTTCACGTCACCGCGCATGGGCTGCAGGAATTCCTCGCCTCGCTCAGCCAGTTTGGGCTGGTCAGGCGGCGCGAGAAGGGCGGCTGGGAGATGGTGGGTTTTACTTTGGAATATGCGCTGGAGCTATCGGAATTCCGCACCATGCTGGAGTTGAACGCAATTGCCAAATTGCTCGAACTACCCTCAACTCATTCCATCTGGACGGCGCTGCGCGGGCTGAAGGCTGAGCATCTCTCGCTTAAGCGCGAGATCAGGACGCGTTTCCATGACTTCTCCCTGCTGGATGAGAAATTTCATACCGCCATCGGCGGTGTCGTACGCAACCGTTTTGTCGCATCCTTCCAGAAAGTCATCGCGCTGATTTTCCATTACCATTTTCAGTGGGATAAGCGTGATGAAAAGAGCCGCAATCTCGCCGCGATCAACGAGCATCTGCGCATCATCCGGGCGTTGGAACAGAGGGACGAGGCTGCCGCCCTGGAAGCGATGCGAAGCCATCTGAAGACCTCGGAGCTGACATTGGCCATGTCGATGCGCGATCATTCCTTCGTCTGAAATTATCAGAACCGCGCAACCTCGCCGCCCGATTTGACGCGCGCCACGGCGAGATCAGCCATCGTTGATGGCCGCGGTGAATGTGCATTTCACCGCGGCTCTGCAACATAATCAGGGAATGCAATCTTACTCTGTCATAAACTTCGATATTTGAAACTTTGTCGGCGGCATAGGCAACGTGGCAGGGTGCGGGCGATAGCGCGGCCGATGGCGATACGGACGGAAGTGATTGAGTTTTTGATGTGGCGCTCAGGCCGGATTGGAAGATCCGCGAGATCGATAATTTTGGGGAATGGAATGTTTTTCGACGCGAGGGGTATTATTTGGTCCCGAGGGGAAGTCGCCTCCCTCTCGGAGATCAGGAATCCGTAGGCTGCAATGCAGAGTGTGGCGTGATGATGGAATCCGCGCCAGCCTCGGCCTTCATAATGGCCAAGACCGAGTTCCTGCTTGAGGCCATGGTAATCGCTCTCGATGCGCCAGCGGGTAATCCCCCCTGAAATTAAGGGGCTTGATAAGTAGAATTTTCTCGGCAGATTACACGAGGAGATTTTCATGAAGACGTCGAGATATAGCGAGCCCCAGATCCTTGCGATTTTGCGCCAGGCGGAGGGCGGTGTTCCGGTTTCGGAACTGTGCCGCGAACTTGGGATGAGCGATGCCTCCTTTTACAAATGGCGTGCCAAATATGGCGGGATGGC
>NZ_JH976207.1:124632-146755 GCF_000306035.1 Acidocella sp. MX-AZ02 | reverse complement strand
AGGCCCAACGCAGCGATAGGCCTGTCGGTGTCCCCGCGAGTCTCGGAGTAATTCATGGCCGATCGGTTGCAATGCGGTTGCAACGCCCGCGAGGCACTGAGGCTGAACACCTATGGACTCAGAAAGTCCTTGAAATGATAGAGAAAATTGGCGGACCCGGCGCGATTCGAACGCGCGACCTTTGCCTTCTGAGGGCAAGAGTGGAGGTTTTGGGGGGTTTTAGTGTTCTTTTTGTATTTCCTATTTGATTGATTTTACTTATATTATTCTTGTATTTCGTTATATCGACTTTAACGCGGTTTAACGGCGTCTGGAACCTATATGGAACCTGCCTGGAACCTACGATTTGACCCTGAAGAGGTAGCCCAGATGAAAACCAGGAACAGGCTGACCAAGGCAGATATAGAGGCGTTGCCCGTTGGAGGCATGATTTTCTGCACCTCGGCCACTGGGTTCGGGGTACGTCGGCAGGGGGCGGGCGCTCCGGTCTTTTTCCTTCAATACCGCAATGCGGACGGCGTTCGCCGCAAGATGACCATAGGCCGCTTTGGTGATCCGTGGACCCTTGATGAAGCCCGGAAGCGTGCAATGGCTCTTCTGGCTGAGGTGCATGTAAACAAGCGCGACGTGGCGGCGGAAAAACGCGCGCGGCGGGCAGCGCCTACGGTGGCAGACCTCTGCAATGAGTACCTGACGGCGGCAGAGAAGGGCGACGTTCTGAAGCGCGGCGGCAAGGCCAAGAAGGCCTCAACCATCGCCACGGATAGGAGCCGGATTGAGGCGCATATTAAGCCACTGCTGGGCAAGGAAAAGGTGCAGGGCGTCACCAGCAAGGATGTTCAAAAGTTCTTGCGCGAGGTCGCGGCGGGGAAGACGGCCAAGCGCGAGAAGGGGGATAAACCCCGCGTCCTGCATAACATCCGTGGCGGGAAGGGTGCGGCCTCGCGCACTGTCGGCTTGCTTGGGGCCATTTTCGAGTATGCGGTGAAGGAGGGGATGCGAGCGGACAACCCGGTGCGCGGGGTAACACGCTATGCAGATAATAAGAAGAAACGCCGCCTCTCGGATGAGGAGTACGCCGCACTTGGGGCGGCCCTGGTGGTGTTGAGCAATGAGATGTGGCCCCCTGCCCTGGCGGCAATAAAATTCCTGGCCTTCACGGGCTGGCGTTCCGGTGAGGCCGTCAATCTGCGCCGTGGTGATATGCACCAGGATGGCCGTCTGGCGATTATCGACACGAAAACGGATGCCAGCGCTCGCCCCCTGGCCAGAGTGGCTGCGGACATATTGCGTGCCCAGAGTAAAGGTAAAGCCGATGAGCTTTTCTTCCCGCCCACGCGCGGCGGCGGGGTAATGAGTGGTTTCCGTTCCTTTTTCCAGTGCGCCGTGGACAAGGCCGGGCTGGATAAGAGCGTGACACCGCACGTCCTCCGGCATTCCTTCATCTCTGTTGCGGCGGATATGGGGCGCACGGAATCGACCATCGGCGCGCTCGTGGGGCATAAGCAGCACTCCGTAACTGGTCGGTACACTCACCACGCGGATGATGTGCTGCTTGCGGCTGCGGATGAAGTGGCACTGGAGATCGCCCGGCGTATGGGGTTGGTGCCGATGGCTGAGGAAGGTAACATCATCCCCTTTCCAAGTGCGGAAATTGTCGCGTGAAGGCCGAATAGGAAATCCGAAGCGTTTTTCTTTGAAAAATCGTACTCAATAGGATTTCGAGGTATTTCTTTTAGCTGCCTTTATATGTTTATACTCGCTTCCCTTTTTATTACAGGAGCGAGCCTTATGCCTTCTCCCGCGCCGGATCATCCCCGCCTTCTCAAACGCAAGGTGTTGGCGGAATCGCTGACGGAGAAGGGATATCCTATCAAACCCTCAACCCTGGCCGTATTTGCCTGCCGTGGCGACGGGCCGCCTTTCACGAAATGGGGTGCGACGGTGCTGTATGATTGGGACGACGCGCTCGAATGGGCGCGGGGGCGCCTCTCGAAGAAGGTCCGCTCCACGGCGGAACTGCCCAAGCGCGGTGTGAACGACAATTCCGCGTCCGTCGGCGATACTATGGAGATCGAACCGCAGTCCGGTTCATAAAACGGGGGCGTTCGGGCAGCATTATGTCTTCGCTGCACGGGCGCAAATAATTCTGTTTACACCCGTCCAAGCGGGGAGAGAAAAATATCTCCAAAAAAAAATTTTACGATCTTTTGGCTTATGCTCTACAATCTTCTGAGACTGTATCCGTGAGTCTCACATGCTCAGTCTCACGGCTGAATCCCATCGGGCGCGTGAGACTCTGACGCATTACCATTCCTTTTATGGAATATGTTGAATGCTTCATGTCCTGAATATGCGGACATGGCGAGGCTTTTTATGTCCTCATTTTGCGGACATCGAGCAATGGCTTTGAATACGAGAAACCCGCCCCCTACCGCAATGTCCAGATGTGATGAAGGCCCCATATTCCTCCAAATAGGAAAGCGAATTGTGCAACCAATCCGGCGGCGTTCACCGCTTTATTGAGGTACGGCAAGACGCGAACCTCCAGCGGTGAAAACGCCCCGTGCGGGAGGGTAACACCATGGCCCATGCCTTCAAGGAGATGGTTCGCGCGGCGGGCAGTTTCTTCTGCCTCGTGCAAGGCTTGCTTCGAACGCAGGGAGAGTGTGACGCCGCTGGCTATAAGGCCGATGAAGAATAAGGCCATCGGCCCGATGGTCGCGGGTAATTCCGCCGCGAGGGGTGCGCCCGTTTTGCCTGCCAGAACATCTGCTATGCCAAGGCACGCTGCAATACCTCCGGCATTCGCAAATGTAACGTATTGGATATAGGTGTCTTCGAGGGTTAAGCTGCGCGCCTGTGCGGCCTTTGCTTGCATCAATTCCTCGGCGATATGTTTCAGCCGAGGATCATCCGCGTGAATCGGTGGCTTCTGTTCCTGGGTTCCTAAGGCTGTCTGGGCGCTGGGTTGTTCATCAGGTTCCATAGGTGCGATCCTTCAAGTCGCCCCAATCGGGGATTGCATTTGGTCACGCCTCCTCCTTCACCCGGCGTTTACGTTTGGCGGGTGCGGCAGCGCGGGTGGCGCGGATGCGGGCGAGGAGGGTTTCCGCCGGTTCGTCTTCTGGGTCTTGCGGCACAAGCTCGCCCTTGAAGGCTTGCGCCAGGATGGCGGATTCCAGCCTGTCCAACAGGGTTTTGGCCCGCGCGGCTTCGGCTTCTAAGCGGTTGGTGCGGGCGAAGGCCAACTCTATTTCCTCAAGTAGCGTTTCTTGAACATTCGCGGGAGGGACGGGAATTACAAAGCTGGCGAGACCAGCCTTGCCGATATGAATGATGTTCACGCCCTGCGTATTCTTAATGAATTTACCTGTTAGCGCTATGTAGAGCAGGCAATACTGAAGCAGCTTCGGATTGTAACTGTGGGGGCGGATACGCAAAATCGTGTTTTGAAAGCATATGTCTTTTATCTCACCATTCCATACGGCGGGCTTCCCAACCTCCTTTGCGCTCCCCGAACCCTCATTGAGTAGGACATCACCCGCTTCAAGTTTGTATGTCTCAAACTCTGAAGGGCTAAAATTCATTTCCTTTACGTCCGTTAAATCCACGCCATTCCAGGTGATATTTGCCGCACGTAGATATGGACGCATATTAGGGCCTTGATGGTCCCTGGGTGATCTCTGGCGGCCAAGCTGAACGGTGCCGATCTGGTCAATGCGCTTTGCATCCCATGGCTTAGCCCCATCGGAACGGAAGTCATCAAGCCGGAAAACTGCTCGAAGTGTCTCTATCCTCAAACGTTCTGCGAGGAGCGGCACCCGCTCCAATTCCGCACGGGCGCGGGTGATGCGGACGGTCAGCGCGTCCAGTTTTTTGACGATGCGCCGCTGCTCTGCGAAAGGAGGAAGGGGAAGTGATAAGGCGCCTAATTTTGAGCCGTTGAAATTCGGCTGTCCAGTGCCCTTCGCGCCCTCCAGTATTTGATCCCAATATACTGGTGAACGAAAAAACCACGCCGCGAACCCAGGCAATAGGATTTCCTTGTTACACCTTACTTTGATGAGGTACGACGCAAAGGCAGCACGATAGGGAAGTTCAGGGAGAAGGAATGATTTGCCAACCGTTGCACCAGTTCGTGCAAATAAGATGTCGTCCTTTGAAACCTCATAGGCTTCAGCCTTGCTCGCATCTTCATTTGCAAAGGGTACGTTATCCCATTGGATTTTATTGTCCTGAATGTCCGTAATTCTGATGTAACGATGTCCAGAGCCATCGGCGTTGGAGGTGCATGTCAGTCCATATTGAATGGCTTCGACGCACTCACTGAGGCGCGTGTCTAGCCACCCCCTCGACAGCGTCATTCCACGACCTCCGCCGCCACGTCCTCCACGGCATCGGCAGAAAACTCCTCCATCAGCGCGCGGATTTCCTCCAATGCGGTAGAGAGGTGCCCTTCAATCGCGGCGCAAATATCCGCCGGGTCGGACAATCCCTCTTCGGCATCCGCGCTCGAATCCTTGAGCCAGGAAATATCCAGATTATCGCCGCGCGTAAGAATCTCCTCGCGCGTAAAACGGCGGAAGCGGCCGGTCTCGCCTTCATCCCGGCGCTTGGCCTTGCCGTTCGGGTCTTTGCCATAGGCGGCGCAAAAAGCGTCAAAATCCTCCGCCCGGAGCGGGTTGGTCTTGCCGTAGGAAGGGGCGTTGGCGCGGAGGTCGTAGATCCACACCGCCTTGGTGGCATCCTTCACCGGCGCGTCATCGGTTGAGCGGGTGAAGAACAGCACATTGGTTTTCACCCCCTGGGCGTAGAAAATGCCGGTGGGCAGGCGCAAGATGGTATGCAGGTCGCAGCGGTTCATCAGCATCTGGCGCAGTTGCTTGCCGCGCCCGTCATCGAACAGCACATTATCCGGCACCACAATGGCGGCGCGCCCGCCGGGTGCTAAGGCGCGGATGCAATGCTCCACGAAAGGAAGCTGATAGGAAGAAACGCGGTCGGTGATGGTAAAATCATCCCGCGTCGGCGGCCCGCCCGCAGGGCCAAAGGGCGGGTTGGTGAGGATGAGGTGCGCGGCCTTGAATTTTGGCGCGGCACCGGCGGGGGAGAGCGTATCCGCCAGCTCGAAATTCTCCGGCTCGATGGAATGCAAATGCAAATTCATCAGCAGCAGGCGGAACGTGTCCGGCACATTCTCCACCCCGCGCAGGGCGGATTTGAACTGGAAATCCTGCTCCTTGCGCGAGAGGTCGAAATAATCATCGCTTTGCTCGCGCATAAAACGGTCAGCGGCGATGATAAACCCGCCCGTCCCGGCGGCAGGGTCTTGGATGATCTCGCCCGGCTGCGGCTGGGTCAGCCTCACCATCACGTCAATCAGCACGCGTGGGGTAAAATACTGCCCGGCGCCGCGCTTGGTCTCCTCGGCCATTTTCTGCAACAGGCCCTCATAGGTGTCACCGAAGGCATCACGCTCCTCAGTGAACCAGTGCAGCGCGTCGATGGCGTCAATCAGCTTGCGGAGATTGGCAGGCTCGCGGACGATGGTGGAAGCGTTCTGGAATATGGCGACAACCGCGCCGTTTTTGGTCTCGGCCGGGTTGCCAAGTGCGGTGAGAAGCTGACGGTAGGTTTGCAGCACCTCCGTCTCCGCAGCCGCCTTCAGCGCGCCCCAGCGGTATTTGGCCGGAATGCTCAGCTCGATTTTCTTACCCTGGGCGTCCGTCTTCTCGGCGGCCATTTTCAGGAAGAGCAGATAGGTCAGCTCGGTCACATATTGCTGGTAGGTCACGCCGTCCTTGCGGAGCAGGGCGCACAGGCGCCAGAGACGGTTCACAAGCTCAGGTGACGGATTCATAGGCTCTCCAGGTTACGCGGCGTGGCTATCCCAGATGGCGGTGTTCAGGTCTTTGAGCACGGCGTCAAGCTCATGGCCGAAATCCCGGTCGATCACCGCAAACCCGCCATCGCGCGGGAAGACGCCCTCGTTGAACAATTCCGGGTCGCCTACCGGCTGGGATTTCAAGGCTTTCCCGATACGGTTGAGCCACTGGCGCTGTTTTTGTGTCCAGTCCCGGCTGGCGAGGATGCGCCGCACGCCGTTATCCACACGGGTGGCGTAAGGCACCAGCGGATCGCCAATGGCGGCCTGGCGCACGAAGCCGATAATATGCGCGGCAATATCCGCATTGCGGGCGCGGCCATAGGCCTGGCGCAGAGCGGCTTCGGAAAAACCATTCTCATCCAGCAGCCGGGCGAGGGATTTCAGCGCCTCGCGGGTAAGCTCACGCGGGCGCTGCGTGGCGGCGATGAGCGCGGGGGTGGTGTTCATATTGTCACGAATGAAATGCTCGAAAGCGTCGATATAATCCGCCGGGCTGGCTGTGGCGCCGTAATCATCCTCCACGGAGAGCAACTCATCCTCATGCTCGGAGATGAACACACCATTGCCCCGCCCCTCCGGGCGCACGGCATCCAACGTCGCGGCCAGAGTGGGGTGCTGGCCGAAGAAGGCGAGGGTTTCCGCCGGGGCGGCATCTTTCAACCGGTCGGGCAGCTCATCCAGATTGCCCAGAACAGTTTCCAGCGCCTCCCGCCGCGCGCCCTCCAGGCGGCGGAGTTTCAGGCGCAGCTTCACCACGATCTGATCGCGCACGAAGGCGCGGTCTTCCTCGGAGGGCGCGCGTTCGAGGTCCGCCAGCAGGGTGGTAAAGGTAAGCCCCGGGTCCGCCACCACGGGGCGCATGTCCGTGAAGTCTTGAAGATTGGTGTAGATGTCAACCGCATCAAAAATGCGGAAATATTCCTTGCCGATTTCGTCGCAGCGGCGGGTGGCGCGGCCAATCATCTGGTCAT
The DNA here is from genome assembly GCF_000306035.1 of Acidocella sp. MX-AZ02. Lineage (NCBI taxonomy): Bacteria > Pseudomonadati > Pseudomonadota > Alphaproteobacteria > Acetobacterales > Acidocellaceae > Acidocella > Acidocella sp. MX-AZ02. Next base: position 139,894 of record NZ_JH976207.1, on the reverse strand, counting down.
AGAGGATGCGGCTGTTCACCCGGCGCACGAAAACGAGGTTGGTGATGGCGGGAACGTCGATGCCGGTGGTGAGCAGGTCCACGGTGACGACGTATTTGGGGCGCGGGTCGTTCTTGAAGGCTTTGATCCGGTCCAGGGGCTTGTCCACCGTGCCCGTGATTTTTTCCACAAGGTCGTGGGGCTGCGGGCCGTATTCCTGCTCCAGGGCGTATTCAAGTGCTTTCACCAGAGTATCCGCATGGTCATTCCGGGCGGCAAAAATCAGGGTTTTACCGCGCTCGGTAGGCGGGCATTCCAGGGCAATGGCCTCGGCCACGGCACGGTTGAAAGGCTCCGTGTAAACCTTCTTGTTGAACTCCGCGACCTCGAAGCCAACCTCATCGGGGAGGTTGAACAGGTCCACCTGCCCGGTGCGCGGGTCGATGATGCTCACCTCCTCGTCTTTATTAAAGGTGATGCCGGTTTGGCTCAGCGCGGTCGTGATGCGCCGGGGCGGGCGGTGGTCGATCAGGTAGCCGTCGATAACCGCCTGGCGATAGCTGTAGCGATAGACCGGGTTTCCGAAAATCTCGCGTGTGTGGAGTGCCGGGGTGGCGGTGAGGGCAATTCGAGTCGCGTCAAAATATTCCAGCACGCGCTTATAGGCGGAAAGGTAGTCTTCCAGATTACGGAAGCCGAGATCATCCTCCCGCAACTCGGCATCCAGCGTGTAACCGCGATGCGCCTCATCCACGATGATGAGATCATAGGTGCCGGGGGTGGGGCGCTGCACGGTGGGGTCATCGAAGGCGCGGCGGGTCATGGCCTGCACCGTTGCCACCTGCACACGGTCGGTCGCCTCGGGGAATTTCCTGTCCAGGTCCGCTATGGGGAATATCTGGTCGAATTTGAGGAAGCCGGATGCCTCGGTGGTGCTCATCGCATCCAGCGTCTGGCGGCCCAGCGCGTTGCGATCCACCAGGAAGAGGATACGGCGGAACTGCTTGCGCCGGAGCAATTCATACATCAGCGCGATGGCGAGGCGCGTCTTGCCGGTGCCGGTAGCCATGGCGAGCAAAATGCTGGTCTGCCCGCGCGCCACGGCGGCCTCAACAGCGGCGATGGCCTCGTTCTGGTAGGGGCGTAGGCCCTGGATGCCAAGCTCGCGGTCAGCCTCCGCCGCCGGGTTGGTTCGGGTCTGCTCTAGGCGCTCGGTAAGGTCTCGGGGGGAGAACCATTCCACCAGGGCGCGCGGCGGGCCACCACCGGGCCGGGCATCCCAGAACCAGATGCCGGATTTGGTCTCCAACTGCTTCACATAAGGGCGGCCATTCGTGGCGAAGGTGAAGGGGACGCGGAACCGCTCCGTGTCATGGGTCCAAGGGCTGGCGGGCAGCGTCTCGTCCGGGGTGAGGGTGATGTCCCGCGCATAGCGTTTGGCCTGGCCGAGACGTCCGGGGACATCCGTGATGCCCCGTTTGGCCTCGATGACACCGACACAGCGGCCTTCGATGAACAGGGCATAATCCACCGGGCCGCTGGCGGTGGGCCATTCCGCGATGGCGATGGCCTGGCCGGGTGCGGGGCGCGTGCCGTTGGCGTGGCGGAACAAGGCGGTGTCCACCGTCCAGCCCGCCGCGCGGAGTTGGTCATCAATGAGGATGCGGGTGGTGGCCTCATCCAGCTCAATCTTGTCCGCCTGCTGCTGGCCAAGCTGGGTGAATAGGGCGAGTTGCGGCGCGGGGGTAGCCTGGGCCGCAGCCTGGGCGGCCTTAAGGGCGGCTTCGGCCTGCTTCAGCCCGGCTTCCGTCTCCGTGGCGTATTGCTCCCAGAAGGTGCGGTCCTCCTGCGCGGCGTGGGTTTCCGCCATGGCGTTGAGGTGGGCTTCCCGCGCTTCTTCCGCCGCCAGCCGGGCCTTTGCCTCGCGGTCGGTGCTGGCCTGGACCTCGGCACGCAGCTTCTCCACCTCCTCCCGGAGTGCGGCGGAAGCATCCAGCGGCGGCGCGGGCGGGATGAACGGGCCGGGCTTGAAGTTGGGGGTATTGTTGTAGGTCTGGTGAAACCACACCGCCGCGAGCCGTGCGATTTTCAGGGCTTGCAGTGCCTGGCCCTGGGTTCCGGTATCCTCATGGGCCGCCGCGTTGCCCAGTTGCTTCAGGTGAAAGAACAAATCCGCCACCTGGCGGGGCAGCACTGACCGGGTGCGGAGGGCGCGCAGCGTGTCATCAAAGCTGGCGCCGGTGGCGGGCAGCAGCCCATGGCGCGCGGCAATGTCCTTGGCGATGAACTCACCCATCTGCCGGAGCTTGATTAGCGCCCCGGGCGCGTCATCGAAAAAATACCGCTCGGCCAATGCCCCAAGCCGGGCAAGGCGCTCATCCGCCGTCGCTAGAAAGCTGAAATTGCCCGAAGCCTCCATAGGGAGGAGCCTAGTCGATTTTGGTACGGATTCAATATACTGTGGGAAGGAAGGCCCTTGGGCCGAATGCTAACGAAAATCGGGGAGACGAAAAAATGGATATTGAGTCAGGCTGTTGGGTCCGGCTGATCGATGCGGCGGCATTCGCCTTGAGGCTTCATGCGGAGCAACGCCGCAAGGGCAGCGACACACCTTACATCGCGCATCTGCTCGGCGTAGCGAGCCTCGTGCTGGAGTTTAACGGTGACGAGGATCAGGCGATTGCCGGTCTGCTGCATGACGCTATCGAGGATCAGGGCATCGAGCAGGAGCCTGTCATCAAGGCAAAATACGGTCTGCGTGTGGCCACCATCGTGCGCGGCTGCACCGACGCAGAGACACTTCCAAAGCCGCCCTGGCGTGCGCGCAAGGAAGCCTACATCGCGCACCTTGAAGAAGCCGGGCCGGATGTTTGGCTCGTGTCATGTGCAGACAAGCTCTACAACGCCCGCGCCATCGTTACCGATTTACGCACCCTTGGCGAGGAAATGTTCTCACGGTTCACCGGCGGCAAGGAAGGTACGCTGTGGTATTACCAAAATCTGGCCACGGCTTTCGCACGCATCATGCCGGGGAGTCTGTCTTCGGAACTTGGCGTGGCTGTGGATGAGATGAGGCGGCTGGCCGGGTGATCCGCCGCCGCGCGCCAATCCTATCCGCGCCCGCCAATGGTTAAAGATAAAGATTCAATATTGAAAACAAAAGAAGAATCAGAGTTTTTAAGGAGAATCACTAATTACAAGTTCTTCTCTAATCCGAACTTCCCAAGCGGAGAGGGTTCCGGTTGCTGCCACAGTTCGCCTAGCCAGACCCCGAAGCCGGGACGTCTGGTTAGACTGCGACAGCGGAGGCACTTCCCGAAGGGAGCCGGGCCCCATAGCTGCAAGCATCCGGCAACGCGCGCCGTATCTCAGGTCTACCCGGCCGGATAAGAAGGGCGCTTGGCGTGACAAGTCTGCCCGTCTTCGTGCGTTCCGTGTTGCGCCCCGGTAAACCGGCGGACGACCCGCCCAGTCACTAGGCCCCGGCTACGCAACAGTTCCCCCACGGTTGCCGGGTTGTTCCTCCGATGCGGCGCCGCCAGTACTACCAGACCACGGCATCGGCTTTCTCACCCGTCAGCAGTTTCATCGTGTGGCACTGCTGAAGAGCGACCCGGACGAAACACACCATCCCGGCCTGTGAAAGCTGCCGTCACGACTTGTTTAGGAGAAAAACTTACGTGGTTGATGGGGGGAACCCTACCTTGTGCTCAGCGCACCCTCGGGGGCAGGCAGAATGAGTGATCCGACACGACATTCTATTGCATCCTCAGAGTAAGACACACGACCGTGTTCACGGCGTGCACGGCCCTACTCTGCCTTGCTACCTCTAATCCGGCGTCGGGAGCGGATTTCCCGGACAATCGCCGCAAAACAAGGGCGAACGGCCGAAGAATCTGGAGCCCTTCGCTCGACCCCTCGGACCATGAAGTGCACACGTGCCATTTCTTGGTAATAATCAATAAAAGCATAGTTGAGCGCCCCTCCAGCAGCGGCGCCCGCTATCGGAACGGCTTGTGTCATAATTTTCTCAGAGACCACCACGCCAAATCTGGCCGCAACGGTTTTGATAACTAGTTCGATGCCTGCGTGGCTCAGGCCGGTTCGCGCGGCCCAATAGCCAAGATCGGCTTCATCATCTTCTGACAGAGGGCTGCCAACCGCGAAAACTTCGATACAAGCCCGCTTTGTTTCATCACTTTTGATGTCCTCCCCTGGGAACGAACGAGCAATGTCCGCGACAGAACGCATGATATTGGCGGTTGTAATCGGCAAATCCCAGAGCAGCCCAGGAAGGCCAAAGAAACCACCAGAAAGACCACTCGCTACAACAACGGCCTTATGGAGCCACTCCCAACGATCACCAATACCGTCTGCATCGAGTCCGGTCATCGCCCCAGACTGGAAGTTCCAAAGAAAATCCTGTGTGATCTCTTGGACCTTCTCAGAGACATCCAGGCCGAATTTATCCTTCAGTACATCTTGTACCCGCTCACCGACCCATGAAGTTGCATCACCCAGCGATTCGACGATTTTCATCACGATATTGCGAGCATCGAGCATCTTTGTGGCTGCTTGCCATAGCTGTTCACAATCGTCCTTACTTATGCCAACGCAGGCATTTGTGCGACCGAAGATAGACTCGTCCATGCGTTCCTCACTCGATAAATATTGCGAACAAGCAAAGCTTTCCCAATATTTATCCAAAACCGATAAGGCAAGAGAAGAAATACGGTATTCGCCGAAGCGGTGATTAACCAAGACGGCCCTGATAAAACACGCCATTCGGCCAGCAAAAGAGGAAACCTTATGCGGTGGCGCGGAGGTGATTGATGGCGACTTCAATATGAAGCAGCGTAAAAACTCGCACCTTACGCTCAGCCGCGCCTTCAGGCCCCGGCCAACGGGCAATGGCATCGGCCATCACATCAATAGCCAGGGGAACGCCTGATTCATGGTTCAGCCAATCAACCGTTGCCAGCAGTTCCAACCCATGGGGAGATTGGAAGCCGTCGATGATATTGGCAGCCTCATCAAGCGCGGGCCGATAGGGGCTGGCATCCGGTGAGGTCAGGTAGGCGCTGATTTGATCCTGACGGTCATGCCGGAAGTGGAGCGGATCGAACGGGCGCGCGTCTGCCACCCGCCGTTCGCAGGTGATGTAGCTGCCATCAAGGCTATCGAGCAGATGCCGGACTTTATCCGAGTAGGGGCCATAGCGATTGGCCGTAAAATCATCAGCGATCAGAACCGGCAATTTGAGGCGCTGGGTTGCCCGGTGCAGGAACCACGCCAGCTTCTGGGCTTCAAGCATCGAACAGTCGAAGCCCAGCACCTCGTAGCGCCGGATCATCTCCGCCATCGCCGCGCGGGCGGGCGTCAACTTTTCGACGCCATTGCGCTTAACGACGTTTTGGTAGGTTTTGGTCGGTTCAAAAACGATGATCTCGCAGTCGTGACCGGCAAGCGACTCGGCGATCAAGTGTTTCACCCTGGCCCAATCCAGGCCGCCATTGCCCGCACCGAGCGGCGGGATGGCAATCGAGCGGATGCCGCGCGCCTCGATTTCTTGCCCGAGCGCAGCGAGGCCGTGTTCAATCCATTCAAGGCGGGAGGGATTCCGCCAATGCTGCTTGGTGGCAAAATTGATGATGTAACGCGGGCCAAGCATGTCATGGCGTTCGGTAATGAACAGGCCGCCGGGTTCAAGCTGCCCGGCCTTGCAGGCGGCTTCATAGGCCCGGAAATTATCCGGGTAGGCTTCCTTGAACATCAGGGCAATGCCCTTGCCGCTGATTCCTACCGTGTTGACGGTATTCACGAGCGCCTCGGCCCTGGATTCCAGAAGGTTGCCTTGGGTATAGCGGAGCATCAGAAATACCACCCTGGGCGGACGAATACCTTAACCGCGCTTGCCGCAGCCGCGACGGCTGCTTCCACAATGGGCTTGGCGCTCCCCGACGCGCAGGCGACACCGAGCAGCGCGCCCGGAGGGACGTGACGGTGGGCCAGGGCTTCGGCTTGATAGCGTTCCATCTTGTCTAAATAGCTATCATCGCGGGCGAAGTCATGTCGACGCAGAATATCCCAGTCGATTATCTCTCCCAGGCGGCTCTGGTCGGTGGTCCACTCGGCTGTTGCAACATAAGCATGGCGATCCGTGAACAGGAGGGTGACGCCATTCTGGGTCATGCTTTGGCAAGATGAGACTAAAATAACGATCTTATCGTTATCGAGCTGGGCAATCCCGCCGCGCCCCGTCTTGATGTTGAGGAGCATCGGCGATTTTGGGGTGAAGTAGAACGGAACATAATCCGCCAGCGTCCCGCCGGGGTGCAGCGGCACCGTTCGGTGGGTACGCTTGCCGATCAGCTCAGGATTGCCGATGGCCACGAAATCAGGATCAACCACGGCACTGTTGGCACAATGAAGGCCATTCGCCAGCAACCAGGGCAGGTTGGCAATGTGGGTGATGCGGAACAGCAGGCCGCGTTCGGGGGTGAGATTAATCGGCATGTAGCCGGTGACTATCCCGTGACGCCGCGTTTACCACAAGTCCGCATTGGCAGGGCGTTCTCCGGACAAGAAGATTTTGTGTCTGGAACCTATGTGGAACCTGCGGCAAAATCCAGGTCGCCAATATTTGGCATAACTTATTGAAAACCCTGGCGGACCCGGCGCGATTCGAACGCGCGACCTTTGCCTTCGGAGGGCAACGCTCTATCCAGCTGAGCTACGGGTCCGGCTTGGAAGCCCTTCTAGCGGTATCAGCCTGCCGGGGCAACTGTCGGGGCGGCCAGGGCGGCGGCCTTGGCGAGGCGCTGCGTCTGGCCGCCGGAGAGTGGGGCCGGCACTCCAAAATCCTTGCACGTTCAGGCCATGGGTTTGGGCGCTGAAGGGGGCATGTAAGGCGCTGTGAAGAGGGAGCCGTGATAGGCGCCGCGGGCGGTGCGCAGGGCGACGATGCTCCAGAGCGCGGTGAAAATGCCGGTCAGCACATGCCCGGCCAAAATAAAGGCCGCCAGCCCCGTCTGCGCCCCCAGCGCGTTGGTCGCCAGGATGAACACGCCGAGCGGAAAGGTGAAGCCCCACCAGCCCATGTTGAAGGGCAGACGATGCGGGCGCTGCACCAGAACCATCGCCACCGCCAGCGCCAGCCACCAGGCGCCATAGGCCCAGATCACCAGCCCGCCAATCACCCCCAGCCCCTGCGCCACCGGGCCGATAAAGGCGAGATGCCCGCCCGCGAACGCCCCCGGCGCCGCCTGGCCCAGCAACAGCAGCCCCAGCGCCCCCGTCCCCAGCGGCCCCAGAGCCAGCCAGGAAGAGACCGCCAGCTCCGGCGCCGGCAGCGAATGCAGCACCAGCCGCAGGAACAGAATGGTGAGAATACCCAGCGCCAGCGGCACCGAAAGCGCCCACAGCCCATACCCGGCCAGCACCAGATTGGCCGCCACGTCCTGCGGCAGATGCGGCGCCAGCAGCGCCCCGCTGGCCGCCGCCACCTCGCAGGCGACGATCGGCAGCAGCCAGACGCCGGTCATCGATTCCAGCATATGTTTCTGCGTCACCACCATGGCGAGCGGCACGCCCAGCCCGGTGAGCACCGAGAGCAGCGCATCCACCTCCCATAGCCGCAAGGCCAGCTGCGGGTCATGCCCGAAGGCCAGGGTGCCGTTGGTGATGGTCGCCAGCCCCATCGGGATCGCGCCCAGGAACATCGGCATCACCGGATGGCTGAAAATCTTCGCCGCCTGGCGCGGATACAGCGCCCAATGCGCCAGATAAGCCAGGGAAAACACCGAAAACAGCACGATATTCGCCCGCCAGATCTCCGCCGCCAGCCCCGGCAGCCAGGCCGGGCCGGGCAGCTGGTTGAGCAGCAGCGCGAACACGCCGGTGCCCATGGTGACGGTGAACCAGTTGGGCGTGAAATGGCGCACCAGCTCGAGCGGATGCGCATGATGGGTAAAGGGTCGAGCGAACATTTGTGACCTGCCTTTCGCCCGCTGATCTAGGCCGCGCGAAACAATCTTAAAAACTGATAGTTTTTGTTCGATTGATAAAATTGGTTTATGTATTTCGCATGACCCTCGAACAGCTCCGCATTTTCGCCGCCGTGGCCGAGCGCCAGCATATCACCCGCGCCGCCGCCGCCCTCAATCTCACCCAGGCGGCGGTCTCGGCCTCCATCGCGGCGCTGGAGACGCAGCATGACGTGAAATTGTTCGATCGGGTGGGGCGCAATATCGCGCTCACCGAAACCGGGCGGCTGTTTCTGGAGGAGGCGCGGGGCGTGCTGGCGCGGGCGGCGGCGGCGGAGACGGCGCTGCGCGACTATGCCGGGCTGCGCCATGGCCAGCTTGCCGTGCATGCCAGCCAGACCATCGCCAGCTATTACCTGCCGCGGCTGATCACCGCCTTCAAAGCCCAACATCCGGGCTTCACCATCAATCTCGCCATCGGCAACACCGCCCAGGTGGCGCGCGCGGTGACGCTGGGCGCGGCGGAGCTGGGCTTCGTGGAAGGGCCGCTGGACGATCCGGGGCTGCTGGTGGAGCCGGTGGCGGCGGAGCGGATGGCCATCGTCACCCCGCCCGGCCATGACTGGGCCAGGGGCGGCGAACTCACCAATGCGGATCTGCGCCGCGCCGCCTGGGTGTTCCGGGAAGAGGGCTCGGGCACGCGCGAGGCGTTTCTGGCGCACCTGGCCGAACGCGGCATCGCGCTGGAGGCGCTGAACATCACCCTCACTTTGCCTTCCAACGAGGCGGTGCGCGAGGCGGTGGCGGAGGGCGCCGGGGTGGCCTGCCTCTCGCCCTTGGTCTGTGCCCGGGCGCTGAGCGCCGGGGCGTTGCGGCGGGCCAATCTGCTGCTGCCGCCGCGGCCCTTCCAGGCGGTGCGGCATAAGCAGCGCTACGTGCCGAAAGCCGCCGGCGCCTTTCTGGCGCTGGCGGCGAAAATGCCGCCTTTTATCCCCTGAGAACGGGCAAGCCCGCCTGCATCCAGGCGGAGATGCCGCCTTCCAGATGCCCCGCCACCGGCATGCCGGCCTGCGCGCATAAATTCGCCGCCATGCGCGAGCGCTTGCCGACACCGCAGAGCAGCACCACCTCGCCGGAGGGCAGCGCCGAGGGGTCGAAGCTGGAAAGCGGCAGGTTCATCGCGCCCTCGATTCGCGCCGCCTCGCATTCCTGCGGCTCACGCACATCGACGAGGATGATGCTGTTGGCCGCCAGCGCGTCTTTCAGCGCGAACGGGTCATACAAAGTGAAGGGGCGGGAGGCGGAGCCGGTGCTGGTCATATTGGACGTGTCCTGTCACGGGATCGAGATTGCGGCGGGTTTAGGCGCGCTGGCGGGGGGCCGCAAGCACGGGCCGGTTACAACGCCTTAAGCCTCAATCAGGGTGACCAGCCGGGGGGCGCCAGCTCGAACCCCGCGAACTCGAAGGCCGGGGCAACGACGCAGGAGACCAGGCTCCAGGGCCCGCGCGCGCGGGCCGCCTGCCAGGCCGCCTTCGGCACCACCGCCTGCAACGCCTCGCCGGCGGCGAGGTTCGGGCCAAGCCGCAATGTCTCTCTGCCGATGCCAAGTTCCAAAGCCGCGCCGCCTTGCCAGAGCCAGAGCTCGGCGGCATCGACCCGGTGCCAGTGCGAACGCTCGCCCGCTTCCAGCAGGAACAGGATGGAGCTGGCGGCCCCTCGCCCGCCTTCGGCCGGGCTGTCGCGCCAAAGCTCGCGGTAATGCCCGCCTTCGGGATGCGGGCGCAGGGCCAGGGCTTCTTTCACCGCTTCGGCGGCAAGGGTGGGGTCGCGCAGATCGATGCTCATGTCACGGACCTACATTGCGCCCGCCCGCGTTGCCAGAGTGCGAGGGGCCCGCCTACTCTGGCAAAAATGCCCCCTGCCCCGCCCGCGCCGCGTCCGCGCCTCACCCATGCCCAGCTGTTCAGCGGATTTTTCATGGCCGGGATCATGGGGTTCGGCGGCGTGCTGCCGATCATCCGGCGGATGATCGTCGATGAGCGCGGCTGGCTGAGCCAGCAGGAATTCAGCGAGCTGTTCTCGCTCTGCCAATCGCTCCCCGGCGCCAATGTGGTAAATCTCAGCTTCGCCTTCGGGGCGCGGGAGGCCGGGGTGAGCGGCGCGGCGGCGGCGATGTGCGGGTTGATGAGCGCGCCGGTTGCCATCGTGCTGGGCTTGGGCGGGCTTTATACGCGCTATGGCGGGCTGGCCCCGGTGCGCCACGCGCTGCTCGGGCTGGCGGCGACCGCGGCGGGGCTGGTGCTGGGAACGTCGCTGCGCATCGCGGTGCCGATCGTGAAAAGCTGGCGCAATGCGGCGCTGGCGCTGGCGGTGTTCGGGCTGGCGGTGGGGCTGCATGTCTCGCTGCCTTATATCGTGCTGATCGTGCTGCCGCTTTCGGTCTATCTCTCCTGGCGGGCGGTGACGTGAACATTCTGGGCGAGATCGCGCTGCTGTTCGGCAAGCTCTCGCTGCTGGCGGTGGGCGGGGCGAATTCCACCGTGCCGGAGCTGGCGCAGGTTGTCGTGAACCAGAAACATTGGCTCACCGCCTCGCAATTCGCGCAGCTCTACGCGATCGCCAACACCGCGCCGGGGCCGAATGTGATCCTGGTCACCGTCATTGGCGCGCATGTGGCCGGGGTGGTGGGCGGGCTGCTGGCGACGCTCTGCATGGTGCTGCCGGCGGGGATCGTCGCGGCGATGGTCGCGGCCTTGTTCAACAAGCACCGGCAGGCGCGCTGGCGGCGGGTGGCGCAGGCCTCGCTGCTGCCGCTCACCGCCGGGCTGGTGCTCGCCACCTCCTATGTGCTGGTCCGCCAGTCCGACACCGGCTGGCTCACCGCTTTGCTCACCGCCGCCACCACGCTGCTGGCCTGGCGGACCAGGCTGCATCCGCTCTGGATGTTCGGGGCGGGGGCGCTGCTCGGGCTGGTATTTCTGAATTAAATTTGGGGCTGTCCCAGATAAATTTCGAGCTCAGGCCTTCAACGCCTTGAAGGATCAGCATTATTTCGATCATTGCAGGGTTTCGCCTTTTGCCCGTGGCGTCAAGGGGTTGACTCGCCTTCGGCGACGCGCGGCGAAGCCGCGCGCCCTTGACGCCACGGGCAAAAGGCGAAGAGACTCGGGATCGACATAATGGCCAGATGAATGAAGATCTGGGACAGCCTCTTAAATTTTGGTCGGACCAATTCCGGCTTGCCGGACCTGCCGCGCGGCGGCAAAGCTGGGGCAGTTTTTAAAGAAAAGGAAACCGGTCCGGCCAATGGCAAATAGCTCGCTCTCCACCCGGCTTGAGGGGCTGATCCGCGAGGCGGGCCTGCGCCCTGGCGACAGGCTGCCGGCGGAGCGGGTGCTGGCGGCGCGGCTTGGCGTCTCGCGCGCCAGCCTGCGCGAGGCGCTGCACGGGCTGGCGCAATCCGGCCGGGTGCAGGCGCGGCCGGGCAGCGGACATTATCTGCAGGCGCCGCAACTGGACGAGATCGTCGCCCCTTTGGCCGGGCTGATGCGCCAGAACCCGTCTTACTGGCGCGATGTGATGGAGATCCGCCGGGTGCTGGAGGCGCAGGCGGCCGAGCTGGCCGCGATGCGCGCCACCGAGGCGGACAAGGCCCGGCTCGCGGCGCAGATCGAGCGGCTGGAGGAGATCCATGAGGCGGGCAGCGCGCATGAGGATGCGCAGGGCGATGCGGCGCTGCATCTGCTGATCGCCGAAGCCTCGCACAACCTCGTGCTGCTGCACATGATGCGCGGGCTGTTCGAGCTGCTGGCCGCCAGCATCTCCCACAGCCTGGAAAAACTCTATACCCGCCCGCAGACCTTCCGCATGCTCGCGCGCCAGCATCGCGCCCTGGTTGGCGCCATCACCGCCGGCCAGCCGGAGCAGGCGCGCCGGGCGGCATTGCTGCATCTCGATTTCGTCGCCGCGACGCTGCGGCGGGTCGAGGATGACGAGGCCAGAATGCTGCGCCTCTCCCCTTCCCTGCAACCAGCGAGCGACCCTGCATGATCATCTCCTCGACCACCGATTTCCGCGAAGCCGCCCGCCGGCGCCTGCCGCCCTTCCTGTTCCATTATGCCGATGGCGGCGCCTATGCGGAACAGACGCTGCGGCGCAATATCTCGGATCTGGCCGATCTGGCGCTGCGCCAGCGTGTGTTGAAGAATGTCGCGGATGTCTCGCTGGCCACCACTGTGCTGGGGCAGGAGATGGCGATGCCGGTGGCCATCGCCCCGGTCGGGCTGGCGGGCATGTATGCAAGGCGTGGCGAGGTGCAGGCGGCGAGGGCGGCGGAGAAGGCGGGGATTCCCTTCACCCTCTCCACCGTCTCGGTCTGCCCGATCGAGGAGGTGCAGAACGCGCTCGCCAAGCCGATCTGGTTCCAGCTTTATGTGCTGAAGGATCGCGGCTTCATGCGCAACGCGCTGGAGCGGGCCTGGGCGGCGGGGATCACCACGCTGATCTTCACCGTGGATATGCCGGTGCCGGGCGCGCGCTACCGGGACCTGCATGCCGGCATGTCCGGCCCCAGCGGCCCCTGGCGGCGGGTGTTGCAGGCGATGCTGCATCCCGGCTGGGCCTTCGATGTCGGGCTGAATGGGCGCCCGCATGATCTCGGCAATATCTCCGCCTATCGCGGCCAGCCGACCAAGCTGGAGGATTACATCGCCTGGCTCGGCAATAATTTCGACCCGGCGATCGCCTGGGATGATCTGCAATGGCTGCGGGAGTTCTGGAAGGGCAAGATCGTCATCAAGGGCATTCTCGACCCCGAGGATGCGCGCGAGGCGGTGAAATTCGGCGCCGATGGCATCATCGTCTCCAACCATGGCGGCCGCCAGCTCGATGGCGTGCTCTCCAGCGCCCGGGCGCTGCCGCGCATCGTCGAGGCGGTTAAGGGCGAGCTGACCATCTTTGCCGATGGCGGGGTGCGCTCTGGGCTGGATGTGGTGCGGATGCTGGCTTTGGGCGCGGATGCGGTGCTGCTGGGCCGGGCTTACGTGTATGCGCTGGCCACCGGCGGCGAGGCCGGGGTGACCAAGCTGCTGGAACTGATCGCCAAGGAGATGCGGGTGGCGATGGCGCTGACCGGGGTGACGCGGATTGCGCAGATCAATGGGGAGATTCTGGACCGGGGGTGAGCCCCCGGACAGGACAGGGTTTCGTCCGTAACTGTTGCACCGCAGCAGAAGCCTGACTATGCTGGGATCATTCGTCAGGACCCGGTGAAAATCCGGGTGGCTCTTCCGGCCGCCGATCCGCCGGACAACGCGGGCAACGGGCTTTGCCCCGCCCCTCGCTGAAATTCATTCAAAGATCCCATGACCAAACAATCCTCCTTTTACCGGGACTGGCTTGCCCAGCCTCGCGTCGATTTCCTGTCCGGCCTCGTTGTGGGGCTGGCGCTGATCCCCGAGGCGATCGGGTTTTCCGTGGTGGCCGGGGTGCCGCCGGAAGTCGGGCTTTACGCCTCTGTCGTCATCGCCACCATCATCGCCTTCACCGGCGGGCGGGTGGCGATGGTCTCCGCCGCCACCGCCGCCACCGCCGTGCTGATGGGGCCGATCGTGCATAGAAACGGGCTCGGCTATCTGCTCGCCGCCACCGTGCTGATGGGCGTGTTTCAGATCATCGCCGGCATCTTCAAGCTGGGACGGCTGATGCGCTTCGTCTCGCAATCGGTGATGACCGGCTTCGTCAATGCGCTGGCGATCTTGATTTTCATGGCGCAGCTGCCGCAGCTGATCGGCGTGCCCTACGCGGTGTACGGGTTGATCGCGCTCGGGCTTTTGGTGATTTACGGCTTTCCCTACATCACCAAGGCGTTCCCCGCGCCGCTTGTGGCGATCATCGTCGTCACCTTTGTGAGCTATGTCCTGCATCTGCCGGTGAAGCATGTGGCGGAGCTGGGCGCGCTGCCCACCGGCCTGCCGCATTTTAGCATTCCGCATGTGCCGCTCACCCTCGGCACCTTCCAGCTGCTGGCGCCGCTGGCCCTGGCGCTGGCCGCGGTCGGGCTGCTGGAGACGATGCTGACCGCGCAGATCCTCGACGACATGACCGACACGCCCAGCAATAAAAGCCGGGAATGTATCGGCCAGGGCATCGCCAATATCGGCTCGGCGCTGTTCGGCGGCATGGGCGGCTGCGCGATGATCGGGCAGTCGGTCATCAATGTCACCTCCGGCGGGCGGGGGCGGCTCTCCACGCTGGTGGCGGGAATTTTCCTGCTGGTGCTGCTGGTGCTGCTGCACGGGCTGCTGGCGATCGTGCCGGTGGCGGCGCTGACGGCGGTGATGATCATGGTCTCGATCAATACCTTCTCCTGGCGCTCGATCCCGCAGCTGCGCACCAATCCCTGGCCCTCCTCCATCGTGATGGTGGCGACGGTGCTAACGGTGGTGTTCACCGGCGATCTCTCAAAGGGGGTTGCCGTCGGTGTGCTGCTCTCGGGCATCTTCTTCGCCGGCAAGGTCTCGCGGCTGGTGCGTGTCTCCTCGCGTCTGTCCGAGGATGGCGGGACGCGGCGCTATCTGGTCGAGGGGCAGGTTTTCTTCGCCTCCGCCGGGCTGCTGGGCGAGGCGGTGGATGTGCAGGAGACAGCGGTGAAGCGGCTGGAGATCGACGTCTCCCGGGCGCATTTCTGGGACATCTCGGCCGTCGGCGCGCTGGACCGGATTGTGATGAAGGCCAGGCGGCATGGGCTGGAGGTGGAGATCACCGGCCTCAACCAGGCGAGCGAGACGATGGTGGAGCGCTTCGCCGCGCACCGCAATGGCGAGGCGCTGCCCTCGGCGCATTGACCAAGACAACCCCGGGCTGGCCCCGGGGTTTTTTATGGGCCGCAGACCAGGGCGGCGCAGCCCATGCCAGCGCTGACGGCGCGGCTGGCATCATCCGCGCGGATGGCGACGCGCACGGCGCCGGGCGGTGGGAGATCGCCGGGGCGCAGCAGGAGCAGCCGCATCGCATCCGGGGCGGCGGCGATGAAGGGGCCGGGCACGCCGACGCCGTCATTGCCAAAGGGCAGCGCCACCACTGCCCCCGGCCAGGCGGCGGCGAGATGCGCGGCGCGGCCCTGGGGCTGCATGGTCAGCGGCGAGGCCATCAGCCCGAAACTGGCCAGAGCGCCCAGCCCCAGCCACAGCGCCAGCAGCGGACGGGGCAAGGCGGGGGCGATGGCGAGCGCCACCCAGGGCAGGGCAAAGGCCAGATAGCGGATCTCGATCGGGGTATTGTGGAATATGACGCCCA
>NZ_JH976207.1:122660-124532 GCF_000306035.1 Acidocella sp. MX-AZ02 | reverse complement strand
ATCGCGTGCCAGCGCCGCCAGCGCGGGCGACCAGGCGAAGGCCGCGAACTGCCCGCCGCGCGAGCCGTGCTGGGCGAGGAAAAACCAGAAACAGGCGGCGAGGAAGGGCAGCATCGCGCCCACCAGCAAGGCGGCGCGGCGCGGGGCGCGGGCGGCCAGCCAGAGCAGCGCCGGGCCGGCGGTGAACACCGCCAGATAATCGGTGAAGGCGGCGGCGCCGAAACAAAGACCGGCCAGGAGCGCCCCGCGCGCATCGCCGCGCAGCAGCGCATAGACACCCCAGATATCCAGCGCCTGCGCCAGCGCGAAGGGCCGCGCCAGGATGCCGGTAAAGAGAAACCCGTAGGAGAGCAGCGCCAGCATCAGCACCGGCGCCACCGCCACGCCGCGCCAGCTGGCGAGCCGCGCCAGCCCCGCCAGCCCCGCCAGGGTGAAGCCGACGGAGAGCAGCCGGGCGGTGAACCACCCCGCCCCGGCGACGCGGCGCCAGCCTTCCAGCAGCCAGAAATAAAGCGGCGGATGCACATCGCCCTGGCGCAGATCATGCGCGATCTGCCCCAAATTGCCGTGCGGGGCGTAGAGCCAGCGCACGCTCCCGGCGGTGAACACGGCTTGCGGCCAGTCCGGCCTGGCATGGCCGGCGGTTAAAAAGATCGAATAGGCCTCGTCATATTCCGGGCCGCGCAGCCAGGCCGCCAGGACAAGCAGAAGGCCCGCCAGCGCCAGCAGGATCAGCTCAGAGCGGCGGCCGTTGCGCGCCACGCTGGTCCAGATCCAGGTCGATGCAGGCCCAGGCGGGAGCCTGGGCGTGGCCCGTGGAGAATGGCGGCACGTTCGGCCTGGCGGTGCCCCCCACACAAGCCGCGCGCCTCTGGATGCGTGCCATCAGCTTCCGAATTCCTGCTCGATGCGTGGATCATATTGCCGGGCCAAAGCGAGATCCGCCTTGGCGGCGTCCTGATCGCCGGCGTCCTGCTCGGCCAGGCCACGGCCATAGAGGGAGCTGGCCAGATGCGGGTCGAGCTTCAGCGCCTGGTCGTAGGCGGCGATGGCCCTCTTGGCGTCCTTCAGCTTCAGATAGACATAGCCGGTGGAATCCTGCGTCGCCGCGTCGCTGTCATTCAGGCTCAGCGCCTGCTGGCAATAGCTCAGCGCCTCGCTGAACTTGCCGTCCAGCGCCAGGAACCAGCAGCGATTATTCAGATCCGGCGCGGATTTCGGGCGCAGCTTTAACAGCTCCCCCTCATCGGCGGCGGCCTCGGCATATTTATGCGCGTTGCCATAGGCGATGGCGCGGTCCTCATAGGCGGGCTGATAGCGGGGATCGAGGCTGATCGCCTTGCTGTCATCGGCGATCTCGGCCGTGGTCTGGCCGCCCGCCTGCTCCAGCATGGCCCGGGCGGCATAGGCTTGCGGGGCCTTGGCATCGAGGGCGATGGCGCGGGTGACATCCTGCAAGGCCATATCCGGCTGGTGCATCTGGCTATAGGTGCCGGCGCGCAGCAGCAGCACATGGTAGAGCAGCTTCGGATCGCCACCGGCCTTGTCCACCGCCTGGGACAGATCCTTGATCTCGGCCTCCGGCTGCTTGAGCTGGTCCTCCACCCCGGCGCGCTGGAGGTAGAGCCGCGCATCGTCCGGCGCGAAGGCGATGGCGCTGGCAAGATCCGCCAGCGCCGGTTGCGGCTGATGCGCGGCCAGCTCGATCAGCGCGCGTTTTTCATAGAAGCCGGGAGTGGAGGGGGAGAGGCTGATCGCATGGCTTTCATCCGCCAGGGCCGCCGTCAGATCGTTCTTCTGCAACGCGGCGGTGGCGCGGGCATCGAAGCCGATGGCGTTGCCGGGGTCCAGCGTCACCGCCTGGTTGCGTCC
>NZ_JH976207.1:116141-122560 GCF_000306035.1 Acidocella sp. MX-AZ02 | reverse complement strand
TGAGCTGGGCGGCCTTCTGCGCATCCGCCAGCGCGGCGGGGAAATCGCGCATCTGCAGCTCGGTGAAGGCGCGGTCCACATACGGGCCGGATGCGGACGGGGTGAGGGCGATGGCGCGGCTGGCATCGGCCAGGGCGGCGGGGAACTGGCCGAGCCGCGCCTCCACCTCGGAGCGCGCCGCCAGCCCCAGCGCATCATCGGGGCTCGCCTGCAGCAGGGCATTATCCTCGCGCAGCGCCTCCTCGCTGTGGCCGGCGGCGGCGGCGGCGATGCCGCGAACCAGATGCACGCGCGGATCGGTGCTGCCCAGGGTCGCGGCCTGGTTGGCATCCGCCAGGGCGGTTGCCATGTCGCCAGTCGCCAGCTCGGCCATGGCGCGGTCGATCAAGGCGGTATCGTCATCGGGGGCGAGGGCGAGGGCGGCGTTCTGGTCGGCCAGGGCGGCGCGCCAATCATTGCCGGAGAGTTCGATCTCGCCGCGCAGAACCAGCGGCGCCGGGCTGTTGGGGATCAAGGCCTGGGCCTGGTTCACCGCCGCCAGCGCCTCGGGCAGCTGGTGCAAGGCGAGATAGGCGCGCGCCAGCGTGACATGGATGCCGCCATTCTCGGGGTTGAGAGCGATGCCGGCCAAGGCGTCCGCCAGCGCCGGCTGGGGCTGGTGCAGTTCCAGCTCGGCCAGAGCCCGGTTGTTACGGGCCTCGAAATCATAGGCCTCCATGTCCTGCCCGGCATCGAGGACGGCGCCGCAGCCTTGCAGGGCGGCGGTGGGGTCATGGCTCTCGCACGCCGCCAGGGCGGGCGGCGCATCGGAGAATGCCGGCGCGGCGGCAAGGAAGGCGAGGCTGGACAGGAGGCAGAGACGCCGCATCATTCATCCTTCAAGGCGCGGCCCATCAGCGCCGCCATGGTCTGCGTCACATTCATTTCACCGGACAGAAGATTTGTCACGGCCTGCGTGATCGGCATCTCAACCTTGGCGCGCGCGGCGCGGGCGAGCAAGGCCGGGGCGGTGAGCACGCCTTCCGTCACCGCCGCGCGCGCGCCCAAAATCTCCGCCAGCGCGCGCCCCTGCCCCAGCCCGAAGCCCAGCGAATAATTGCGGCTGCTGGCGCCGGTGCAGGTGAGCAGCAGATCGCCCAGCCCGGAGAGGCCGGCGATGGTCTCGGGCTTGCCGCCCAACGCCTCGGCCAGCCGGGCGATTTCGGCGAGGCCACGGGTGATCAAGCCAGCGCGGGCATTCTCGCCCAGCCCCGCCCCCATCACCACCCCGGCGGCGATGGCGATGACATTCTTCGCCGCCCCGCCCAGGGCCGCGCCGATGATGTCCGCCGCGCCATAGAGGCGAAAGCTCGGCGTGTGCAGGGCGGCGATGAGATCGGCCCGCAAGGCCGCATCCGGCGTCGCCAGTACCGCGGCGGCGGGCAGGAAGGCGGCGATTTCATGCGCGAAATTCGGACCGGTGAGGATGGCGCAGGGGCGCGGCGCGACAATCTCCGGCGGCAGCGCCAGGCTGCCCGTCTCCAGCCCCTTGCAGCACAGCACCAGAGGCGGTCCGGGCGGCAGGCTGGGCAGGATGGCGCGCAGATGCTGCATCGGCACCGCCAGCAGCAGGATGTCGGCTGTTGGCATTTTGGCGGTGACGCGCAGCGCATCCGGAAAGCGCGCCCCCGGCAGGCGGGGATTTTCCCGTGCTGCCTGCATCTGCTCGGCTTTCTGCGCATCGCGGGCCCAGAGCGTGACATCCTTGCCGGTCTGGGCGAGCAGGATGGCCAGGGCCGTGCCCCAGGCCCCGGCGCCGATCACCGCGATGGATTTACTCATTGATGATGCGCTCCAGCGCGACGCTCGCCCCGGCCTCGCCGAACGCGTCGCGACAGGCTTCGAGAATCGGCAGCGCCTCGGTTTCGAAGCCGAACGGCGGGTTGATGATGGCAAGCCCGGCGCCGTTGAGGCGGGTGGGGTCGGTATCGGGCCGGCGCAGCAGCTCGGCGGCGACGAGATCCTTCACCCCCGCCAATCGCAGCGCTTCGAAAAAGCCGCGCACCGGGGCGCGATGCTTGATCGGGTACCAGACGACATAGACGCCGGAAGGGAATTTCCGCCAGGCGGCGGCGAGGGTCTTGGCGAGATGGGCGAATTCGTCGGTGCGTTCGAAAGGCGGGTCGATCAGCACCAGAGCGCGCTTCTCCGGCGGCGGCAGAAAGGCGCCCAGGGCTTCATAGCCGTCGCGCTCATGCGCGGCGGCGTTGGCATAAGGGCGCAGAGTGCGGCGCAGGATCTGGGCGTCTTCCGGGTGCAGCTCGCAGGCGATCAGCCGGTCCGTGGATCGCAGCGCTGCGATGGTGAAGAGCGGCGAGCCGGGATAGAGGCCAAGGCGGCGGATGGTTTCGACATAATCCGCCAAAGCCGGCGGCGGGGCATCGAGCAGGCGGCCAATGCCGTCGCGCCATTCCCCGGTTTTCTCTGCCTGTTCGCTGGTGACATCATAGGCGCCGAGCCCGGCATGGGTGTCCAGCACCAGGAAGGGCTTGGGCTTGCGCTGCAGGCCGGCGAGCAGGCGCAGCAGCAAGGCGTGTTTCATCACATCGGCGAAATTGCCGGCATGGTAGATATGGCGGTAATTCATAGCGTATCCAGCGGCCAGCGGGGCTTGCAGGGAGTGTCGAGGGGCGAGACTTCGCCCTGGCGCAGCCGCTCGATCGCGGCCCAGGCGACCATCACCGCATTATCCGTGCACAGGCGCAAAGGCGGGGCGATAAGCGGTTTGCCGGCCTGCGCCGCGACCTCGCCGAGGCGCGCGCGAATGGCCTGGTTGGCGGCCACCCCGCCGGCGACGATCACGGCGCTGGCCTGCGGCAGCATGGCCAGGGCATGGCGCAGCCGGTCACCGAGAATATCCGTAATACAGGCCTGGAAGCTGGCGGCGATGTCCGCCGCGCGGGCGCGGGGCAGCGCGCCGGGCGGCTCCACAGCGAGCAGCTGGGCGATGGCGGTTTTCAGGCCGGAGAAAGAGAAATCACAGCCTTCGCGGCCGAGCAACGGGCGGGGCAGCTTCACCGCTTTCGCATCGCCCTCGCGGGCCAGCGCCTCCAGCGCCGGGCCGCCGGGATAAGGCAGGCCGAGCAGCTTGGCGGTTTTGTCGAAGGCCTCGCCCACCGCGTCATCCAGCGTCGAGCCGAGCAGGCGATAGCGTCCCACCCCTTCCACCGCGACGCATTGGCTATGGCCGCCGGAGAGCAGCAGCAGCAGATACGGAAACGCCACCGGCGCGCTGGCCTGGCCGGGCAGCCGCGCGGTGAGGGCGTGGGCCTCCAGATGATTGATGGCGAGATACGGCACGCCGGCCGCCAGCGCCGCGCCCTTGGCGTAGCCGGTGCCCACCAGGAGCCCGCCGATCAGCCCCGGCCCCGCCGTGGCGGCGATGCAGGCGAGGTCGGCGAAGCCCAGTCCGGCCTCGCGCAAAGCCTGGCGCACCATGGCGTCGAGCGCCGCCAGATGGGCCCGCGCGGCGATCTCCGGCACCACCCCGCCAAAGGCCGCGTGATCCTCGATCTGGCTCAGCACCAGCTCGGCGAGAATCCGGCCATCCGGGGCCAGAATCGCGGCCGCGGTCTCGTCGCAGGAGCTTTCAATGCCCAAAATCGGCGCATCGTCTTTTCTTTCCATGCCCTACGATCTAGACCACGCGCGTGAAAACCGAAACGCCCCCCGCCCCCGCCGTGCAGCCGCATAAGCGCAACCTGCCTTTGAAGGTCGGCACCCGGGGCTCACCGCTGGCGCGCCAGCAGACAGAGCATTTCCTACAGCGCATCACCAGCTTCTGCCCGGTGCTGCGCGGGATGAGCGTGTTCGAGGAGCATATCATCGTCACCACCGGCGATGCGGTGCAGCACCGGCCGTTGGCGGAGATTGGCGGCAAGGGGCTGTTCGCCAAGGAAATCCATGAGCAGCTGCTGGCCGGCAGCATCGATTTCGCGGTGCATAGCCTGAAGGATCTGGAGACGACGCTGCCGGATGGCATCGCGCTCGCCTGCACGCTCAAGCGCGAGGATGCCCGGGATGCGCTGATCTTGCCGCCGGGCACGCAGATCGACCCTGCGGACCCGTTCGGGGCGCTGAAGCAAGGGGCGCTGGTCGGCTCGGCCAGCGTGCGCCGGCAATCGCAGCTGAAATATGCAAGGCCAGATCTGAATTTCACCCTGCTGCGCGGCAATGTCGGCACGCGCCTGGGCAAGGTGGAGGGCGGCGAGTTGGATGCGACGCTGCTGGCCTATGCCGGGCTGCGCCGGCTGGGGCTGGCGGAGAAGGCGAGCGTGCTGCTGAGCCCGGAGCAGATGGTGCCAGCCGCCTGCCAGGGTATTGTCGGCATCACCGTGCGCAGCGCGGATGAGGAATTGCTCGCACTGCTGGCCGGCATCGAGGATGCCGAGGCGCGGGCGGTGAGCCGGGCGGAGCGGGCCTTGCTGGCGGCGCTGGATGGCTCCTGCCGGACGCCGATCGGCGGGTATGCGCGGCTGCTGGAGGATGGCAGCCTGCATCTGACCGGGCTGGTGGCGCGCGCCGATGGCAGCTTCCTGCTCAAGCGCAGCCTGACCGGCGCGGTGGCGGATGCCGAGGCGCTGGGGGCGGAGCTCGGCGACTCGCTGAAGGCCGACAGCCCCGAGGATATTTTCGCGCCGTGAGGCTGCTGGTCACCCGGCCTGAGCCCGGGGCCAGCGCCACCGTCCAGAGGCTGGCGGGGATGGGGCATGAGCCCACCGCCCTGCCCTGCCTTGCCATCACCCAACGCCCCGCCCGGCTGCCGCCGCACCCGGCGGCGCTGATCGTCACCTCCGGCCAGGCGGTGCCGTCATTGCCCGCGCGGCTGCACGGGGTGCCGGTATTCTGTGTGGGCGACGCGACGGCGGCGAAGCTGCGCGAGGCGGGTTTCACCCGGGTGGAGAGCGCGCAAGGCGATGCCGAGGCGCTGGCGACGCTGGTGATCGCGCGGCAGGTGCAGGGGCTGCATGTGCTCACCGTCGGCGAGCGGCACGGGCAGAAGTTGGCGGCGGAGCTGCGCGCGGCGGGGCTCTCGGTGCTGCGCCGGCGGGTTTACACGGTCTCGCCCTTGCGGGTGATGCCGGCGGCGATCCGCGCCGCGCTGAGCACCGGCCATTTCGAGGGAGCATTGTTTTACTCCGCCGAGACGGCGCGGGCTTTCGCGCGTTTGCAGCCGGATGGCACAGCGGGGATGCGGGCCTATGCGCTGAGCCAAAACGTCGCCAAGGGGTTGCAGGGACTGCCCTGGGCCGCCATTCTGATAGCAAGAGCACCGACGGAGGCGGATTTAATGGCGTTGCTGGCATGAGCGAAACGGGACCGACCAGCCCTGAGACCGGCAAGCAGACGCCAGCCCCCCTGGCGCTGCCCGCGCCTGAGCCCACGCCAGAACCCGCGCCTGTGCCCCCCTCGCCCGCCATGCCGCCCGCCAAAGCCCGCCGCAGCGCCTGGCCGCTCTGGTTCGGCGCCGGCTTCGTGATTCTGGCGGCGGGCGAGGGCTATCTCTTCGTCCAGCAGCAGGCGCATCAGGCCGACAAGACCAATCTCGCCGTGCTGCAAAGCCAGGTCGCGGATATGCGCGCGGCGGCGGCGAAGACCTCGCCGGTGGCGGATCTGATCAACGCGCAGGCGCAGATCGCGCAGAAGCAGGCGGCTTTGGCGGCACAGGTGAATGCGATGCAGGGCCAGATGTCCGCCGACCATGGCGCACTGGCGGCCTTGCAGGCGAATGCGCAGGATCTCGGCAAGCTGACGGCGCGGATGGCGCAGCTGAATGATGTCGCCGCGGCGCGGATGGCGCTGGAGACCGGCCAGCCGCTCGGCGTGGTGCGCAACGCGCCGCCGGCCTTGGGCGTGTTCGCGGACACCGCCCCGCCGACCATGGCGCAGCTGCGCGAAAGCTTCCCCGCCGCCGCGCGCAATGCCGAGGCGGCGAGCCTGGCGAATAATGGCCAGGCCGGGTTCTGGGCGCAGGTGAAGCTGCGGCTGGAAGGGCTGATTACGATTTCCAACGGGGACCATGTGATCTTCGGGCCACCGGCGGCGGCGGCGCTGAACAAGGCCAAGGCGGCGCTGGCGAATGACGATCTGGCCCAGGCGGTGGCGGCGCTGGACCGGCTGAGCCCGCCCACCCAGGCGGCGATGGCGAGCTGGCTGACCCCGGCGCGGCAATTGCTGGCCGCCCGCCAGGCTCTGGCGCAGATGGCCCAGCAGGGGCAATAGCGCATGTGGAAGGCGCTGAAATTCTGCATCGTCGCGGCGGTTATTCTGGTTTTCGCCTGGTGGGTGGCGAGCCTGCCCGGCGTGTTCAGCGCCGATATCGGCAGCTACCGGATCGACAGCTCCGCCCCGGTGGCGCTGCTGCTGCTGCTGCTGCTGGT
>NZ_JH976207.1:75683-116041 GCF_000306035.1 Acidocella sp. MX-AZ02 | reverse complement strand
GCGTGAGAGCCTGAAGGCCGGGCGGCTCGAGGAGGCGGCGCAGCAGGCGGCGGCGGCGGAGGCGGCCTATCCCGGTGGCAGCTGGACGCGTGAGCAGCGTCTGGCCTTGGCGGTGCGGGAGCAGAATTACAGCGCCGCCTTGCGCCTGAGCCAGAGCCCGCAGGCCCGCGCGGCGCTGGCGGTGGCGGCCTCCAAACAGGCGCAGACGCCGAAGCTGGCGCTGGACTTCGCCAAGCAGGCGGTGAAGGCCGACCCTGGCTCGCCGGTGGCGCTGGCCAGGCTGGCGGTGACGTTGCGGTCGATGGGCAAAGAGCGGGCGGCGCGCAAGACGCTGCAGAAAGGCTGGCAGGCGGCACCGCACCGGCTGCTGGCGGCGGCCTGGCTGGAGCCGGGCGCCACGGCGCTGGAGCAGGCGCAGGACGCGGCGCGGCTGGCGGCGGCCAATCCCGGGCATGTCGAGTCCGAGCTGTTTCTCGGCCAGACCGCTTTGGCCGCACAGCTGACCGGCGAGGCCAAGCGCCATGCCGAGGCCGCGCTGAAAGCCGGCAATGAGGATGGGCGCGCGGCGGCGATTTTGGCCGCGCTGGAGAACCGCCCTGCCCCGCCCGTGCGGCCGGCCTGGCGCTGCACATCCTGCCGGACGCAAAGCGAGAGCTGGTATTGCGCTTGCCCCTCTTGCGGGCAGATTGGCAGTTTTGTGGATAATGCTTCGGGGAAAGCGGTGATTAAGCTCTGAGGGCGAGGCCGCCAGCATGCTTCGATTTTGGATCGTCCGCGTATTTTCCCTGTTCGGTGAAGGGCGCGTGCCCGCGGCACGCCTCGCCTTCAGCGAATGCCCTCCTGACCGAACAGGAAAATACGAGGGGCTCGGGATCGAAGATAGGGCTGGGTCTATGCTGATCCAGGGACGTTAAGCCAAAGCCCGGCCTGTTGGAGAGCCGGGCTTTTTCTTTATGAGATGATCTTATTGTCGCGCAGAGCGGTGCGCTCTGTTTCGGAAAGCGCCAGCACCGAGGCCAGGACTTCGTCTGTGTCAGCGCCCAGATGCGGCGGTGGGCGGTCATCCGCGACCTCTGACCGCGAGAAGCGCATCGGGCTCGCGACACCGCGCAGGCCCGGCCCCAGCGTTTTGAAAATACCGCGCGCCTGCACCTGCGGATCGGCGTCGATATCGGCGAATTCGTTGATCGGGCCGCCGGGAATGCCGAACGCTTCCAAAGCTTCCGTCCAATCCTTGGTGGTGCGCGCGGCGAGCAGCGCCTCCAGCAGCGGCACCAGAATGGCGCGATGTTTCACCCGCGCCGGGTTGGTGGCGAAGCGCTCATCCTGGGAAAGCTCAGGCGCGCCGGCCAAAGTGACGAAGCGGGCGAATTGCTCGTCATTGCCGATGGCGAGGATCAGATGCCCGTCCAATGTCGGGAAGACCTGATAGGGCACGATGGAGGGATGCGCGTTACCCAGGCGCGGCGGCTGCGCGCCGGAGACCAGATAGGAGGAAATCTGGTTGGCCATGGCGGCGATCTGCACATCGAACAGAGCGAGATCGATATGCTGGCCGAGGCCGGAGCGCTCGCGCTCCAGCAAGGCCGCCATCACCGCATTGCTGGCATAGAGCCCGGTGAAGACATCGACGACGGCAACACCAGCCTTCATCGGCTCGCCCTCCGGCGCGCCAGTGACGCTCATCAGCCCGCCCATGCCCTGCATCAGGAAGTCGTAGCCAGCACGGTTGCGGTAGGGGCCGGTCTGGCCGAAGCCGGTGATCGAGCAATAGACCAGACGCGGGTTGAGCGTGAGCAAATCCTCAGGCCCCAGGCCCAATTTCGCCAAGCCGCCGAATTTGAAATTCTCCAGCACCACATCGGCTTTTTCGGCCAGCCTACGGATCAGCGCCTGGCCTTGCGGCTTGGAGATGTCGATCGCCACCGATTTCTTGCCGCGATTGGCGGCGCAGAAATAGGCGGAGATGCCGCTCTCCTCGACGAAAGGCGGCCCCCAGGCGCGGGTATCATCGCCCTTGCCGGGGCGCTCGATCTTGATCACCTCGGCGCCGAGATCCGCGAAGATCTGCGACGCCCAGGGGCCGGCCAGAACCCGGCTGAGATCGAGAATCTTGTAGCCCGAAAGCGGGCCCATCAGAAGGCGGCGAGGCCGGTCTGGGCGCGTCCCAGGATCAGCGCGTGCACGTCATGCGCGCCCTCGTAGGTGTTCACCGTTTCCAGATTCACCATGTGGCGGATGACGTGATATTCGTCGGCGATGCCGTTGCCGCCCAGCATGTCACGCGCCTGACGGGCGACATCGAGCGCCTTGCCGCAATTATTGCGCTTGAGCAGGGAGATCATCTCCGGTGCGGCTTCGCCCGCATCCATCAGCCGTCCCAGCCGCAGCACGGCATGCAGGCCGATGGTGATCTCGGTTTGCATGTCGGCGAGTTTTTTCTGAATCAGCTGGGTGGCGGCGAGCGGGCGGCCGAACATTTTGCGGTTGAGCGTGTAATCCCGCGCCTGGTGCCAGCAGAATTCGGCCGCCCCCAGCGCGCCCCAGGCGATGCCGTAGCGGGCATTATTGAGGCAGGAGAACGGGCCGCGCAGGCCTTTCACGTTCAGCATCGCCTCGTCCGGCACGAACACTTCATCCAGCATGATCATGCCGGTGATGGAGGCGCGCAAGCTGACCTTGCCTTCGATCTTCGGCGTGCTCAGCCCCTTGGCACCGCGCTCGACGATGAAGCCGCGAATATCCCCGGCCTCGTCCTTGGCCCAGACCACGCAGACATCCGCGATCGGGGAATTGCTGATCCAGGTTTTCGAGCCGGAGAGCAGATAGCCGCCATCGACTTTCTTGGCGGTGGTGCGCATCGAGGCGGGGTCGGAGCCGGCATCGGGCTCGGTGAGGCCAAAGCAGCCGACCCATTCGCCGGTGCGCAGCTTCGGCAGATATTTATTCTTCTGCGCGTCCGAACCGAAGGCGTAGATCGGGTACATCACCAGCGAGGATTGCACCGAGTAGGCGGAGCGATAGCCGCTATCCACGCGCTCGATCTCGCGCGCGATCAGCCCGTAGGCGACGTAGGAGACATCCGCGCAGTCATGGCTGGAAAGGGTGGCGCCGAGCAGGCCGAGCTCGCCCAGCTCATTCATGATCTCGCGGTCGAAGCGCTCCTCGCGGAAGGCCATCAGCACGCGCGGCTGCAGCTTTTCCTGGGCGTAGGCGTGGGCGGTGTCGCGGATTGCCCGCTCCTCCTCGCTCAGCTCCGCCTCCAGACGCAGCGGGTCGGCCCAATCGAACGAAGCCATCTTGCCTTTGGCCATGGCGCTTTCTCCCTAATCTTGGCGTGGCGGGAGAGTGCCGCGCTGGCGCCGGACGGGCAAGCGCATTAAAGCGATAATTATGATGCGAAAATCGGATTAAACATGGAATTGCGGGAATTGCGCTGTTTCGAGGTCCTGGCGGAGGAGCTGCATTTCGCCCGGGCGGCGGAGAGGCTGGGGCTGGCGCAGTCCGGCGTCTCGCGGCTGCTGGCCGGGCTGGAGACGGATCTGGGCGCGAAATTGTTCAATCGCGGCAAGCGCAGCCAGGTGGCGCTGACCACCACGGGGGCGCTGTTTCTGCCGGAGGCGCAGGCGATCCTGCGCCAGGCGGCGCGGGCCGAGGCGCTGGGGCGGCGCGCGGCGCGCGGTGAGATCGGGCGGCTGGAGATCGGCTTCGTCGCCTCGGCCGCCTGGGACGGCACCGCCTCCGCACTGGTGCGGCGCTATCATGAGGCGGCGCCGGGTGTTGAGATCCATCTGCATGAGATGGAAACGCCGCGCCAGCTGCAGGAGATCGCGGCCGGGCGGCTGGATATCGGGCTGCTGCGGGCCCGGGCGGATTATCCGCCAGAGGTCAGCGTGCGGGCGCTGAAGCATGACACGCTGCTGCTGGCCCTGGCCGCCGGCAGCGCATTGGCAAAGGCTCCGAAGCTGACGCCGGAAATGTTGAAGGGGGAGAAATTCATCCTGCCGCATTTTGGCGAGGAGGCGGGGTTTCTGGCGCGGCTGCGGGCGCTGGGGCAGGCGGGCGGGTTCACGCCGGAATTCCTCACCCCGGTGCGCGATTTCATCACCGTGCTCACCGCCGTGGCCGCCGGGCTGGCGCTGGGGCTGCTGCCGGAGCCGGCGAAGAGCCTGGGCATGCCCGGCATCGCGCTGCGCGAGATTGACGGGTTGCGGTTGGATTCGACCCTGATGCTGGCCAGCCGCAGGGCCGAGCACTCCCCCGCCGTGCGGCAGTTTCTGGCCCTGGCCAGGGCAAAGAGCTAGGACAGCCGCCATGCGAGATCTGTATGACGCGATCATCATCGGGGCCGGCGCGGCGGGGCTGTTTTGCGCCGGCAGCGCTGGCCTGGCCGGCCAGCGCGTGCTGGTGCTGGAGCACGGGCCGGAGCCGGGCCGGAAGATTTTAATCTCCGGCGGCGGGCGCTGCAATTTCACCAATCTGGATGTCAGCGCCAGGAATTTCCTCAGCGCCAATCCGCATTTCGCCAAATCCGCGCTGGCCGGTTTCACCGCGAAGGATTTCCTGGCGCTGATGGATGCGGCCGGCATCGCCTGGCATGAGAAGACGCTGGGGCAACTATTTTGCGACGGCTCGGCCCGGCAGATCGTGGCGCTGCTGCTGGCGCGGCTGCAGGGGGCTGAGCTGCGCACCGGCTGCGGCGTGGACTCGGTGAGGCATGACGGCGTGTTTCAGGTTGAAACCACGCAAGGCCGGTTCAGCGCCGCCAATCTGGTGATCGCCACCGGCGGGCTATCGATCCCCAAACTCGGGGCGAGCGATTTCGCCTACCGGCTGGCGCGCCAGTTCGGGCATGAGGTGGTCGCGCCCCGCCCGGCTCTGGTGCCGCTGCTTTGCGACGAGCCCTGGATTGGCGCGCTGGCCGGGGTGTCCGCGCCGGTGCTGGCGCGGGCGGGTAAAATGACGTTCCGGGAGAATCTGCTGTTCACCCATCGCGGCCTGTCCGGCCCGGCGGTGCTGCAGGCCTCGTCCTATCTGGCGCCGGAGGGGCGGCTGGAGGTGGATTTCGCGCCGGGGCAAAATCTGGAGGAGGCGCTGCCCGCCGCCAAGCGCAGCCGCGCCAAGGCCGGGCTGAAGGCGGTGCTGGGGGAGATTCTGCCGGCGCGGCTGGCGGCGCATCTGGCAGCACCCTACCCGGGCAATCTCGCCGATCTGCCCGACAAGGCCCTGCGCGCGCTGGGGGCCGGGCTGCATCAATTCGCCTTTCAGCCCAGCGGCACCGAAGGCTTCGCCAAGGCGGAAGTGACCGCCGGCGGAGTGGCGACGAGCGGCTTGAACTCGCGCGATTGCGGCAGCAAGCTGGTGCCGGGCCTGTATTTCATCGGCGAGGCGGTGGATGTCACCGGCTGGCTGGGCGGCTATAATTTCCAATGGGCCTGGGCCAGCGGCCATGCCGCGGCCAGGGGCTTAAGCACCAGACATATCAGCGAGGGCGCGGCGCATGGCGAATGAGACGCAGAAAACCTATTGGAACCAGGTGGGCGGGCCGAAATGGGTGAGTCTGGGCGGCGCGATGGAGGCGCGGCTGGCGCCGGTGAGTGCGGCGGTGATCGCGGCGGCGGCGCTGCGGCCGGGGGAAAATGTGCTGGATATCGGCTGCGGTGCCGGGCTGACCAGCCTGGAGGCGGCACAAGCCGTCGGGCCGGCGGGGCGGGTGATCGGCATCGATATATCCGCGCCGATGATCGAGACCGCGCGGGGGCACGCCCGGGCGAGGCATATCGAAAATGTCAGCTTCCGGCTCGGCGATGCGCAGACGGAACATTTCGCCCCGGCGCCGGAGGTGCTGCTGTCGCGCTTCGGGGTGATGTTTTTCGATGATCCTGTCGCCGCCTTTGCGAATTTGCGGGCGGGCGCGGCGCCGGGGGCGCGGCTGGCCTGTGCCGCCTGGGCGCCGCTGGCGCGCAATGAGCATTGGCGCAGGCCACTTGAGCTGGTGGAGGCACTGCTCGGCCCGGGCGCGCCACGGCAACCGCATGCCAGCGGGCCGCTCGCCTTCGATGACGCTGATTATGTGACGGCGATTCTCACCCAGGCCGGGTGGCAGGCGCCACGGGTCGAGGCGATGGAAATCGCGCTGCACGGCGTCTCGCTGGAGGAGGAAGCGGCGATCGCCTGCTTCATGGGGCCGAGCGGGGCGTTGCTGGATGAAAAACAGGCCTCGCCCGCGCAGCGTGAGACGATCCGCGCCGCCATCCGTGCTGCCCTACCGGCCTATACCAGCCCGGCCGCCAATGGCGGCGTGCGGGTGCCGGCGGTGATCCATATGATCACGGCGCGGGCGGCGTGAAGGGGATAGGCTGTTCGGTAAAAAGCGGGTTGATGTGAAGCTGCGCGAACAAAGGCAGCAGGCCATCCACCTGCCCCAGCCCGGGGCCGTCGCGCATCATCTCGTTATAGGCGGCCTCTCCCTCTTTCATATGCACCAAAAGATGCCAGCCCAGGCCTTTGAAGTCAGCCAAAGCCGCGGGGTCGTCCACATCGACGAAATGGCGCAGTTTTTCCTTGCTGGCCTTGATCTGTTCGTCCCAGGGCTTGTGATGGAAATGCACAAAGACCAGAGGCGTTTCCAGCAGCCCGTTGTCACGCCCGGATATGTCCTGGTGTGACCCGTGGCATAAGGTGCCGATGCTGCGTCCCGAAAAGAACACTTTCTGATACGGCAGCACCCAATAGCGACCGGGCTGTCCTAGAATATTCAGCAGGTTCTGCTTGATCTCCAACGTCTCTTGCCGGCCGATGCAGGAGGCCAGGCAGTTCAGGATCTCATCGCGCGCGCAGGTAAAGCTGCCATCCTCCCGGCGTATGGCCAGGAATTCATCGCAATCGATGGGCAGCAGAAAATCATATTCGTCACGGGCGTTCATTTCGCGCATCGCCGCGGTCATGAATTCACCTTGCAGGTGAAAATCCGCATCTTCCGGCAGGCGGATGACCCTCACCCCCTCCGCCTCGTACCAGAGCAGCGTGTTCAACACCTTCGGGTGGGTCGAGCCGTGATCGATGACGCAGAGATTTTCCATGCCGAAGAGATGCGCGTGGTAGAGCAGCCAGGGCTCCAGCGCATTGACCTCATTGCGCTGCATCAGCACGCATCCCACCCGCATTCGCGCCCCCCGGTCCTTGTCATTTCAAATCTATCGCAGGGGGAGAGAGGCGCCAAGCCAGGGGCAGGTTGAAGCCGCCCCCGGCTGCAACTATACCCTGGGCAACCGCGTTTAGTAGGATCGCCGATGGCCGCTTATCAATATGTGTATGTGATGAAGGATCTCACCAAGGCCTATCCGGGCGGGCGTGAGGTGTTCAAGGGCATCACCCTCTCCTTCCTCCCTGGCGTGAAGATCGGCGTGCTCGGCGTCAACGGCGCCGGTAAATCGACCCTGCTGAAGATCATGGCCGGCATTGAGACCGAATATGGCGGCGAGGCCTGGGCGGCCGAGGGCGTGAAAGTGGGCTATCTGGCCCAGGAGCCGCAGCTCGATGCGACCAAGACCGTCGGCGAGAACGTCGCCGAGGCGTTCCAGGAGGTCCGCGCGGCGCTGAAGCGCTTCAACGAGATCTCCGAAGCCTTCATGGAGCCGATGGACGACGACAAGATGAACGACCTGCTGGCCGAACAGGCCCGCTTGCAGGAAATCATCGACACCAAGGATGGCTGGGATCTGGACCGGCAGATCGAGATCGCGCTCGACGCGCTGCGCTGCCCGCCCTCCGACTCCCCGGTGGACAAGCTCTCCGGCGGTGAGAAGCGCCGCGTGGCACTGTGCCGCCTGCTGCTGGAAAAGCCGGACATTTTGCTGCTCGATGAGCCAACCAACCATCTGGACGCGGAATCGGTGGCCTGGCTGGAGCGGACGCTGGAGAATTATACCGGCACGGTCATTCTCATCACCCATGATCGCTACTTCCTGGATAACGTCACCAACTGGATCCTGGAAATCGAGCGTGGCCGCGGCTACCCGTATGAAGGCAACTACTCCTCCTGGCTGGAACAGAAGCAGAAGCGCCTGGCCCAGGAAGAGAAGGAAGAATCCTCCCGCCAGCGTGCGCTGGCCGAGGAGCGGGAATGGATCAACGCCTCCGCCAAGGCCCGCCAGACCAAGTCCCGCGCGCGTATCCAGCGCTATGAGGAAATGCTGGCCAAGTCCCAGGAGCTGGCCGGCGGCGTCGCGGAAATCGTCATCCCGCCCGGCCCGCGCCTGGGCGGCACCGTCATCGAGGCGCAGGATCTCTGCAAGGGCTTCGGCGACCGCGAGCTGATCAACGGGCTGAATTTCAAGCTGCCGCCGGGCGGCATCGTCGGCGTCATCGGCCCGAACGGAGCGGGCAAATCCACCCTGTTCAAGATGATCACCGGCGCCGAACAGCCGGATTCCGGGGCGCTGAAGATCGGCGAGACGGTGAAGCTCGGCTATGTCGACCAGTCCCGCGACAGCCTGGATGACAACAAGAATGTCTGGGAGGAAATCTCCGGCGGCACCGATGTCATCTATCTCGGCAAGCGCACCATCGCCTCGCGCGCTTATGTCGGCGCCTTCAACTTCAAGGGCGCGGACCAGCAGAAGAAGGTCGGCATCCTCTCCGGCGGTGAGCGCAACCGCGTGCATCTGGCCAAGATGCTGAAATCCGAAGCCAATGTCATCCTGCTCGATGAGCCGACCAACGATCTCGACGTCGATACGCTGCGCGCCCTCGAAGAGGCGCTGATGGAATTCGCCGGCTGCGCCGTGGTCATCTCCCATGATCGCTGGTTCCTCGATCGCCTCGCCACCCATATCCTGGCCTTCGAGGGCGACAGCCATGTCGAATGGTTCGAAGGCAACTTCCAGGCCTACGAAGAAGACAAGCGCCGCCGCCTTGGCCAGGACGCCGCCGAGCCGCACCGTATCAAATACCGGCCGCTGACGCGGTAATTCCGGCTCCGTGCTGGGACGCAGGCCTGCCAAAGGGGGACGCTGTCCCCCTTCGATCCCCCTGCAAAGGGCCGAGAGGCCCTTTGCTCCCATTCTATTCGGGTCTTGGGGAGGGAGGGCGCGCGCCTTTGCCTCTCACCCCCCCTTGCCTGCGCGCGCCCTCCCTCCCCAAGACCCGGGTGGGTTCCAAGGACCTTCCGGCCCTTGGCGGGGGGGCGTCACGCCGCAGGCGTGCCTTCGGCACGACGGGGGCAGCGCCCCCCTTGGTATGCCCGCGTACGATCAAGGTGCACCGGCATGACCGTGACATCGGCCTGGTGTGTTGAGACGGCGCGGTTGCGGATGGCGCCGGTGGGGTATTGGGATTTGCCGGATTTGATCCGGCTGAAGGGGGATCCGCGGGCTTATGCGCTGATGCTGGGCGGGGTGCGCTCGCGGTTGCAGGTGGCGGCGGAGTTGGCGCAGGATATTCAGGATTGGGGCCGGCATGGGTATGGCATGTGGGCGGTACGGGCGCGGCGCGGCAAGTTCGTGGGCATCACGGCGCTGATGCATCGGCCGGACGGGCGCGGCGTGGCGTTGCGCTTTGCGTTCTATCCGGAGGCGCGCGGGATTGGGCTGGCGCGGGAGGCGGCGGCGGCGGCGTTGGTCTATGCGCATGATCTCGCCAGGCTGCCGGTGGTGATCGCGGTGGCGCGGGAGGATAATCATGGCTCGCGGCAGGTGTTGAATTCCATCGGCATGTCACGAAGCGGCGAATTTCAGCGGGATGGACATTTAATGATTATATACCAATCAGTTAATCAATCTGAGCCGGGGTGAATTCGGCGTAACGCCGCGCATTTCCCCTTGCCCGCGCGGCGGGTTTTGAAGCTAAAACGGGGCGTGACACGGCAAGAGCATAAATCGATCCTGGAGTTTCTGGAGGAGACGCTCAACCGCTCTGTGGAGCCGTTGGATGTCGAAGCCGATGCGATCATCCGGGCCTATTTCAAGCGCCATCCGGACGCCGCCTATCATATCACCAAGCTGGCCATGAACTTGTCGGCGCCGCTGCCGGTGGATGAGCCGAAGCGGCGCGGCTGGTTCTCTGCGCTGCGCGCCCGGCACGGTTGAAACGCCGGCGGCTTGCCCGCCACGCCGCGCCGCCGCATAGATTTCGATTCATGACCGAATATGCCGCACGAATTGGCCGCACCGCGCTGGCCGCCACCTTTGCCATGGCCGCCCGGGCCCGTGCCTTGCGGGCGGAGGGCAAGGATGTGATCTCGCTCTCGCTTGGCGAGCCGGATTTTCCCACCCCCGCCCCTGTGGTCGAGGCCGCCCATGCGGCGGCGCTGCGGGGCGAGACCAAATATCCGCCGCTGGGCGGGATCGAGCCGTTGCGCGCGGCGATCGCGGAAAAATTCACCCGTGAGCATGGGCTGCCGGTGCGCGCGCAGGATGTGCTGGTCACCAATGGCGGCAAGCAGGGGATTTTCAACATTGTGATGGCGTTGATCGGCGCCGGAGATGAGGTGATCATTCCGGCTCCGGCCTGGGCGGGCTATGAGCAGACGGTAAAATTCGCCGGCGGCGTGCCGGTATTCGTGCCCTGTCCGCAGGCGCAGGGCTTTGTGTTGCAGCCCGAGGCGCTGGCCCGGGCGATTACCGGGCGCACCAAGCTGCTGCTGCTGAATTATCCCAGCAACCCGTCCGGGGCGACGATTTCGCGCGAGGGGCTGGCGGCTTTGGCCGAGGTGCTGCGGCATTATCCGCATGTCTGGGTGCTCTCGGACGATATTTATGAGCATCTGCTGTTTGGCGGCGCGCAGCACCACACGTTGCTGGGGGTGGCGCCGGATTTGCAGGACCGGGTGGTGACCTTGTCCGGCGTCTCCAAGACCTATGCGATGACCGGCTGGCGGATCGGCTGGTGCATCGGCCCGGCGGAGATGATCAGGGCGGCGACCGTGGTGCAGGCGACGGCGACCTCGGGCGTATCCTCCGTCGGCCAGGCGGCGGCGCTGGCGGCGCTGACCGGGCCGCAGGAATTTCTGGCCGAGCGCGTGGCCTCTTACGAGGAACGGCGCGATGCGGTGGTCGCGGCGCTCAACCAGATCCCTGGCCTCTCCTGCCATCGGCCGGAGGGGGCGTTTTATGTGTTTCCGAGCATTGCCGGGTGCCTGGGCAAGACCACGCCGGCGGGCCGGGTGATCGGCTCGGACGATGATTTCGCCATGGCTTTGCTGGAAGAGGCGCAGGTCGCGGTGGTGCAGGGCTCGGCCTTCGCGCTCAGCCCGCATATCCGCATTTCCACCGCCACCGCCCTGCCCCGGCTGCTGGAGGCCTGCCAGCGCATTTCGGGCTTCTGCAACGCGCTGCGGTAACGCGCGGCGCCAACACTGGCCTTGCGCCACGGCGCGGCGACGCCACATGCAGGGAACCTAAAAAAGAGGAGACCTGCATGAGCGTTAAGGAAGTTCTCTATAAGGCCCATGGCCACGCCACCGGCGGACGCGCCGGCAAGGGCGCCACCGATGATAACAAGGTGAATGTCACGCTGAGCGTGCCGAAGGGGCTGGGCGGGGATGATGGGCCGGGCACGAATCCGGAACAGCTTTTCTCCGTGGGCTATTCCGCCTGCTTCCTGGGGGCGCTGAAGGTCGTCGCCGGCAAGGAGAAGGTGAAGCTGCCGGAGGATACCAAGGTTTCCGCTGAAATCGGCATCGGCCCGCGTGAGGATGGCGAGGGGTTTGGGATCACCGCGGCGCTGACCATTTCCGCCAATGGGGTGGATAAGGCGCAGCTGGAGGATCTGGTGCAGAAGGCGCATATCGTCTGCCCCTATTCCAACGCCATTCATAAAAGCGTGGATGTGAAGCTCAGCGTCGCCTGAGGCTGAATCGGCGTCGCGGAGCACGGCTTCGCGGCGCCAAAAACCCGTGTAGTTTAAATAGATGCAAAGGGGGAATGGTGGAGCTAAGCGGAATCGAACCGCTGACCTTCTGCATGCCATGCAGACGCTCTACCAATTGAGCTATAGCCCCATACCGTTTCCGGGAGAAGATCGCCCGTACCGTTTGGTGGAGCGGCGTATAAACCGGACCGGCGGAGGCTGGCAAGTGGGCGGGAGAAGAAAATTTTCACGCCTTGAGACCGCGCCGGTTTGCCTTCCCCTGAGGCCGAAAACGGGCTAACCCCCGGCTGATGGTCAAAGTTCGCTTCGCCCCCAGCCCCACCGGCTATCTGCATGTCGGCAATGCCCGCGCCGCCTTGGTGAATTTCATGTTTGCCCGGCGCGAGGGCGGGCAATTTCTGTTGCGCCTCGATGATACCGATACCGAGCGCGGCCGGCCGGAATATGAGCAGGGCATTTATGAGGATCTGCGCTGGCTCGGCATTGAATGGGACGCGTTCGCCAAACAGTCCGAGCGGAGCGCGCGCTATGAGGAGGTCGCGGAAGCGTTGAAGGCCTCCGGGCGGCTTTATCCCTGCTTCGAGAATGAGGATGAGCTGGCGGCCAAGCGCGCCGCATTGATCAAGCGCAAGCTGCCGCCGGTTTATGACCGCCACGCGCTGAGCATGACGCCCGCCCAGCGCGCCGCCGCCGAGGCCAATGGCAAGCGGCCTTACTGGCGCTTCAAGCTCTCCGATGAGGCGGTGTCATGGAATGACCTGGTACTGGGGGCGCGCAATATCAAATTGCCGACCGTGTCCGACCCGGTGCTGATCCGCGCCGATGGCTCGCCGCTTTATACCTTCACCTCGGTGGTGGACGATTCGGATATGGGCATCACCCATATTATTCGCGGCGAGGATCACGTCTCCAACACCGCCGTGCAGATCGATCTGTTCCGCGCCATCGCCCGCAAACCGGTGCCGCGCTTCGCGCATCTGCCGCTGATCTCGGGCGGGGATGGGGAGAAGCTCTCCAAGCGCATCGGCTCGATCTCGCTGCGGTCGCTGCGCAAGGATGGCATCGAGCCAGGGGCGATCACCGCCTATCTGGCGCGGCTGGGGACCAGCAAGGATGCGGTGGCGCTGCCGCTGACCGAGCTGACCGCGCAATTCTCGCTGAATGATTTCTCCCGTTCGCCGCCGCGTTTCGATGCCGGGCAGATGCTCGGGCTGAACCGCAAGCTGTTGCATCATCTGCCCTTCGAGGCGGTGCGGGAGCGGCTGCCCGAGGGCGCCGGGCCGGAATTCTGGGAGGCGATCAAGGGCAATCTGGATCTGCTGCGCGAGGCGCGGCGCTGGTGGGCGGTGGTCGCGGGGGAGATCGTCACGCCGGAACTGCCGGATGAGGCGGTGGCGGTGATTGCGAAGGCGGCCGAGACCTTACCGGATGAGCTGAATGCCGCGACGTGGAAAGGCTGGACCGCGGCGATTGCCGCCGCCACCGGTGCCAAGGGCAAGGCGCTGTACCAGCCGCTGCGCCTGGCCTTGACCGGCGAGGAGCACGGGCCGGAGATGGCGCCGCTGCTGGCGCTGATGGGCCGGGAGCGCGCGGCCAGGCGGCTTGGCGCCTGCGTTGCCGCGAACGTCCGCCCCGGCTAAGACAAACCGGCAAAGGGGAAAGAGCCGCGTGGTCGATATTTTTGATGAAGTCTCGGAAGATCTGCGCCAGGAGCGCGCTCTGCGCCTGGCCAAGCGCTATGGCGGGCTGCTGATCCTCGCCGCCCTGCTGGTTCTGGGTGGCATCGCCGGGCAGGAATTCTGGCAAAATCATCAGAAACACCAGGCTGAGCTGGCGGCGAGCAAATATCTCGCGCTGACCGCCCAGGTCGATCAGCCTGACGGGCAGCTGACGCAGGACCAGGCGACGAAAACCGCGCAGGCGCTGGTCGCCTTCGCCGATACCGCGCCGGAGACCTACAAAACCCTGGCCCGGCTGCGCGCCGCCGGGCTCTATGCGAACATGAATGACGACAAGGATGCCGCACCGCTCTGGACGCGGGTGGGCGCGGATGAAGCCGCCCCGACGCTGCTGCGCGATGCCGCCAACCTGCTCTGGGCGCAGCATGAGATCGGCACCGCCAGCGACAGCGACATTCTGGCGCGCATCCAGCCGATGGTGCAGGCGCAGAACCCCTATCACGGGCTGGCGCGCGAGGTGCAGGCGCTGGTTTATCTGCACCAGGGGAACATGGCGATGGCCAAATCCCTGTTTGCCCAGGTTCAGGCCGATCCCGCTGCGCCGGAAGGTGCCCGCAACCGCGCCCAAGCCATGCTTGCCAAGTTGAACGGATGAGACAGCCCATGATTCGTCGCCGCACCGCCTCTGTCGGCCTGCTTGCCATGCTCGCCGCCTGCTCCTCGCCCAAGAAAACCCCGATTCTGGGTGTGCAGATCCCGGTTCTGCCGGATCAGTCCGGCATGGATGTGGCGGCCGACGCCCCCGCCGTGACGCTCCCCGCCCCGAGCGCGCTGAATGCCTGGCCGCAGCCTTTCGCCAATGCCAGCCACGCGCCGGGCAATGTCGCCGGGCCGGTGAATTTCGCCCAGCGCTGGCAGGTTGGAATCGGCGCGCCCGGCGGCTATCGCCAGCCGCTGATGGCCAGCCCCCTGGTTTCCGGTTCCAGCGTTTTCGTGATGGATGCGGATGCGCATGTGCGCGCCCTCTCGCTCACCGACGGGGCGACGATCTGGCACGTGGATACCCGCCCGAAGCACGTGACCACGCTGAATATCGGCGGTGGCATCGCGTATGATTCGGGGCGGATCTATGCCAGCACCGGCTATGGCGAGGCGCTGGCGCTGGATGCGGAATCGGGCAAGATCTTGTGGCGTCAGAAGCTTGAATTCGCGGCGCGTTCGGCGCCGCTGGTGGCGGCCGGGCTGGTGGCCATCGTCACCCAGAACGACCAGCTGCTGACCTTCGAGGCCAAGTCCGGCACGCCGAGCTGGCGCTTCTCCGGTGTCGTCGGCACGCCGCCGCAGGCGGCGGCGGGTGTCACCGGCGCCCCGGCCTTCGCGGATGGCAATATCGTCGCGGGGTTTTCGACCGGGCTGCTGGCGGCGGTGGATGCCAGCTCCGGCACGCCGGTCTGGGAGCAGAGCCTCGCCGCCGGCTTCGGCCAGGCCAGCACGCTGGATATGTCCGACATCGTGGCGACCCCGGTGATCGCGGGCGGCGTGGTTTATGCGCTGAACATGGATGGCAGCTTCATGGCGGTGGATCTGCATTCCGGCGCCAAGGTGTGGACGCATCAGGCCTCCGGCAACCAGACCCCGGCGGCCTCCGGCGGGTTCATCTTCCTGCTCGATGCCAGCGAGACGCTGTTCGCCGTGCATGCCGATGACGGGCTGGTGAGCTGGGCGACCCAGCTGCAGCCCTTCAAGAACATGAAGAAGAAGAAAAACCCGATCAACTGGGCGGGCCCGGCGCTGATCAACGGCATGCTGGTCTGCGTCAATGATCATGGCGAGGCCGCCATCGTGGACGCCGCCAGCGGCAAGCAGATGCAGAGCGTGAAGCTGGCCGGCCCGGCGGACCTTGCCCCCATCGCGGTGGGCGGGATGATGCTGCAGCTGACCCGCGATGGGCGTTTGACCGCCTATGGTTGAGCTGCCGCGAATCGTCATTGCCGGGCGGCCGAATGTCGGCAAATCGACCTTGTTCAACCGTCTCGTCGGCAGCCGTCTGGCGCTGGTGGCCGACACGCCGGGCGTGACCCGCGACCGCAAGGAAGCGGTATGCGAGATGGATGGCCGCAAGGTGGTGATGGTGGATACGGCCGGGCTGGAGGAAGCGCCGCCGGACACGTTGCCGGGGCGCATGCGCGCCTCCACCTCCACGGCGGTGGATCAGGCCGATCTGGTGCTGTTCGTGTTCGACGCCAAGGCCGGGCTGCTCCCGGAGGACCGGCATTTCGGCACCTGGCTGCGCCGCAAGGACCGGCCGGTGCTGGTGATCGCCAACAAGGCCGAGGGCAAGGGCGGTGCCGCCAATGCCATGGAGGCTTATGAGCTGGGCTTTGGCGAGCCGGTGGCGGTTTCGGCCGAGCATAATGAGGGCATTTACGACCTGATGAGCGAGATCGCCGCGCGCCTGCCCGAGCCGCAGGCGCTGGGCGAGGATGGCGAGGAACTGCCGCTGCATCTGGCCATTGTCGGGCGCCCGAATGCCGGCAAATCGACGCTGCTGAATTACCTGCTCGGCGAGGAGCGGATGATCACCGGGCCGGAACCCGGTCTGACCCGCGATGCGGTTTCCGCCGATTTCGAGGGGCCGGATGGCAAGCTCTACCGGGTGGTGGACACTGCCGGTTTGCGCAAGCGCGCCAAGGTGGATGAGGGTTTGGAGAAAATGTCCACCTCCTCCTCGATCGAGGCGCTGAAGCGGGCCGAGATGGCGGTGCTGGCGATCGACGCCGTGCAGGGCGTGCAGGAGCAGGATCTGCAGATCGCCCGGCTGATCGAACGCGAAGGCCGGGCCTGCGTGATCGCGCTGACCAAATGGGATGCGGTGGAGGACCGGCCGGATGCGAAGAAGGCGGCTTTGGACCGGATCTCGATCTCGCTGAGCCAGATGAAGGGCATCACCGTGGTGCCGCTCTCGGCGGAGACCGGCGAGGGGGTGAAGAAGCTCTTCCCCGCCATCCGCGACACCTACGAGAAATGGAATACCCGTTTCCCGACCAGCCAGCTCAATCGCTGGTTCGAATCCGCGCTGGAGCGGTTTCCGCCGCCGCTGGTGGATGGGCGCCGGCTCAAGCTGCGCTATATCACCCAGATCAAGGCGCGGCCGCCGACCTTCGCGCTGTTCGGCACCCGCGCCGAGCAGGTGCCGGAGACCTATCAGCGCTATCTGGTGAACAGCCTGCGCGAGGTGTTCGAGATGCCGGGGGTGCCGATCCGCATCTATCTGCGCGGCACCAAGAACCCGTTCGAAGGCAAGGACTGAGCGCAACATGGCGCAGGGCGGGA
This sequence comes from Acidocella sp. MX-AZ02, assembly GCF_000306035.1. Classification (NCBI taxonomy): domain Bacteria; kingdom Pseudomonadati; phylum Pseudomonadota; class Alphaproteobacteria; order Acetobacterales; family Acidocellaceae; genus Acidocella; species Acidocella sp. MX-AZ02. The sequence continues at coordinate 99,158 of NZ_JH976207.1, read as the reverse complement.
TGGATGGCGCCTTCACCGCGCTTGCCCGCCGCCTGCGCTCGCCTGAATGGACGGACGATCTGTTCGGCCCGCCCCGGATTGTCGGGCCGGAATTCGACGACCTGGCCCTGCAGACCGGGCCCGCGGATTGGAGCCCGGCGCAGGCCGCCTTGTTCGAGCGGCTGCAGAGGATCAAGCCCCGGCACAAGCTCGCCGCCGTGGTCTCCGCCTGCAATGACGCGCTGATTCTGCCGGAATGGATCACGCATCATCTGGCCATCGGCGTCGAGAAGATCTTCGTCTACACCAACGACAACCAGGACAAGACCGAAGAATTGCTGCGCTGGTTCGCGCAACATGCCCCGGTGACGCTGCTGCCGACGCGGCTGGGCCGGCCGGTGGATGTGCAGATCAAGAATTTCCATCACGCCCTCTTCATGCTGCCGGAATTGCGGCTTTATGAGTGGGTGGCGTTCCTCGACAGCGACGAATTCCTGCTCCCCGCCGCGCGCTTCGAGCATTCGCTGCCAAAGATGCTGGATGCAGCCCCCGCCGATGCGGCCGCCCTGCTCTTTCCCTGGCATTGGCGGCTATGGCGCTTCGAGCTGACGCGGCCAGAGGGGCTGCTGGCGACGCATTACCCGCACGCCACCCCGCATTATCTGGCCAAATCCGTCACCAGGCTGGATCAGGTCGCTTCCTTCCACCAGAAGCATTTCCCGGAATTCGCCACCCCGAAGCGGCTTTATGACACGGCGTTTCGCCCGATCGAGCGGGGCACGAACTGGCATCTCGATATGAAAACCGGCGAGGGCGGCTGGACGGAGCATTTCTGGGGGCGCTCTTTCGCCGAATTCGTCGTCAAGAAGCGGCGGGGGGAGGCTCTGGGGCTGACGGAGTCGCATTTTCTGCGCGATTTCGAGACCTATTTCAGCTGGACCTCGCCGCCGACCGCCGAAAATTACCACCCCTGGCCGCCGGCGCTGCTGGAGACGCTCCAGAGCCGGCTGGCGGGGTTTGGCAAGGACCCGTATTTCGCGGCGCTGCGCGCGCAGATCCAGACTTCGTTCGCGGCCCAAGGCGCGGCGCTGCGCCAGGATGCGGCACTTTACGGGCTGTTCGAGGACATGAGCCGGCGCTTTGCGCCGGCCGGCTGAGGGCTCAGCCCTCCTTCAGCATCTCCAGCTCCAGCCAGCGCTCCTCGGCTGCCTGCAACCTGGTGTGCAGCGCCGCCAGGGACGCGCTGGCGGCGGCGAATTTTTTCGGGTCTTTCGTGTAAAGATCCGGCAAGGCGAGGGTTTCATTGAGCTTGCCGAGCTGCAGCTGCATCTTCGCCATCTCGTCATTGAGCTGCTTCAGCTCGTGCTGCTCCTTGAAGGACATTTTCGCCTTCGCGGGCGGGGAAGCGGGGGCGGCTTGTTTGGGCGCGGCTTTCTTGTCGATTTTCCCGGCCTTGGCCGCCGCGGTGACGCCTTCCCCGCGCTGGGCCAGCATATCCGCATAGCCGCCGGCATATTCCAGCCAGCGCCCCTGCCCTTCGGACATCAGCACCGAGGTGCAGACGCGGTCGAGAAAATCACGGTCATGCGAGACGACGATGACGGTGCCGGGATACTCGCCGAGCATCTCCTGCAGCAGATCCAGCGTTTCCAGGTCGAGATCGTTGGTCGGCTCGTCCAGCACCAAGAGATTAGAGGGCTTGGTCAGCGCCAGCGCCAGCAACAGCCGCCCGCGCTCGCCGCCCGAGAGCGTGCCGACCGGCGTGCGCGCCTGTTCGGGCTTGAACAGGAAATCCTTCATATAGCCGATCACATGCCGGGCCTGGCCGCCGACCACCACCTGGTCGCTATTGCCACCGGTCAGCGTATCGGCCAGCGAGGCGTTGGGGTTCAGCGTGGCGCGCTGCTGGTCGAGGGTCACCACCTCCAGCGCCGTGCCCAGCTTCACCGCCCCGTCATCGGGCGCCAGCTGCCCGAGAATGAGCTTCAGCAGGGTCGATTTACCGGCCCCGTTCGGCCCGACAATGCCGAGCCGGTCGCCGCGCAGGACGCGGAAGGTGAGATCGCGCACGATCTGGCGCGCGCCGAAGCTCTTGGAGATGGCGTCGGCATCGACGACGATCTTGCCCGAGGTCGCGGCATCCAGGCTCGCCAGCTTCGCGGTGCCGAGCTTATGGGTGAAATTGCGCCGCTCCGCGCGCAGGCTGTGCAGCCCGGCGAGGCGTTTGACATTGCGTTTGCGCCGCGCGGTGACGCCGTAGCGCAGCCAGTCTTCCTCACGGGCGATCTTGCGGCCGAGCTTGTGGAATTCCTGCTCCTCCTGCTCCAGCACCTCGTCGCGCCATGCCTCGAAATGGGCGAAGCTGCGGTCCAGCCGCCGGGTCTGGCCGCGATCCAGCCAGACCATCGAGCGCGAGAGATTTTCCAGGAAGCGCCGGTCATGCGAGATCAGCACCAGCCCGCTGGAGAGGGATTTCAGCTCGCCTTCCAGCCATTCAATGGCCGGCAGATCGAGATGGTTGGTCGGCTCGTCGAGCAGCAGCAGATCCGGCGCGGGGGCCAGGGTGCGGGCCAGGGCGGCGCGGCGCGCCTCACCGCCGGAGAGGCGTGAGGGGGCCTCATCGCCGCTGAGCCCGAGTTCGCCCAGCAGATAGCGGACGCGATATTCATCGTCATTCGGGCCCAGCCCGGCCAGGACATAATCCATGACGGTCTGATACGCCGAGAGGTCCGGCTCCTGCGGGAGGTAGCGCATGGTCGTCCCCGGCTGGAGAAAGCGCGTGCCGGAATCGAGCGCCACCTCGCCGGAGGCGATTTTCAGCAAGGTGGATTTGCCGGAGCCGTTGCGCCCGACCAGGCAGATGCGCTCCCCGGCGCCAACGGACAGGCCCGCCCCCTGCAGAAGCGGCACGGAGCCGAGGGTGATGGAGATATCGGTGAGCAGAAGCAAGGGAGGCGCCATGCGCGCTGTTTGGCGCATGCGCTGCCCAGGTTCAAGCCGGGCTCAGGGCGAGAGCGGTTTCGCCGGGCCGGCGGAGGTGTAGCCGGCCGAGCGCGGCAGCGGTGGAATCGGCGCCAAGGCGGGCGCGGTTTGGGTCGGAGGGCAGGTTACAGAGCTGGGCTGCGGCGGCTGGGTGTCCGCTTGGGCCGGGGCTGGCGGAAGAGCGCCGCTGGCATCCGCCGGCTGATCCGGCTGGGCGGCCGCGGATGCTGGCTGGGGTTGCGGGTGTTTTCGTTCATAGCGCCGGCCCGCCTCGAACCCTTCATCATAGGCGGCCTGCTTGACATGCGCCAGCTCGGCCGGGGTCATCGTGATGGTGTCCATCGCCGGGGAAGGCTGCGCCTGCCGCTCCGGCTTCGCCGCGCAGCCGGACAACATTCCCACGAGACCAACGCCGAGCACCAGGTACCGTAAGCTGAAAGCGGGCATCATCATTACAAGCTGAATAGCCCAGAGCCATCTTGCCGTCACCTGATGACCCCATTCATTCCGCCTGCGCAGCGCGCGCCAGGATGCGCGCTGGTCTGGCGCCTGTGCTCCACGGTCAAATGCGCGCCGACCGAAGCTGACTAGAGTGAGATGCCTCGCTTGGCCCGCGCCTTGCTTAACAATCTGGAGGAGCTGTTATGACGAGGCTGGGCTTGAAGCGCTTGAATGTGATCCGGGTGGCAGGGCTAATAAACGCCTTCAAGGCGCGGCATTGATTGTAAAAGGCGAGAAATTGTGAAACCATTCAATGCAATAGCCAAAAATCCAGCGAAAGGGTTGCCGGTTTGAAGCGTAATCGACGAGGCCGCTTTATAATTCTGGCCGACAGCCTTGCCGCTGACGGCGGAATTTTCGGCTGGGCACCGCCCGCCGCAATGTCCCGGGATTTAAAAAAGCGCCTGTTTTTTCAGCGCTCCGGCATCTCCCAGCCGCTTAATCCATCAGGCGATGTGTCGCCCATCCCCGCCCCCCTCGCCGGAGCCTCCGCATGATCCCCGCGCCATCGACCCGCCATGATGTCAGGCTGGAAAATGTCATCAAGCAATTTGGCGGCTGGACGGCTGTCGACAATATCTCCCTGAGCATCGAAGGGGGGGAGTTTTTCTCGCTTCTGGGGCCGTCGGGATGCGGCAAATCGACGACCTTGTCGATGATCGGCGGCTTTGAGTCGCCGAGCGCCGGGGCGATCTATCTCGATGGCGAGGATGTCAGCCGCCAGCCCTCTTATAAGCGCGACGTGAACACCGTGTTCCAGTCCTATGCGCTGTTTCCGCATCTGACGATTTTCGAGAATGTCGCTTTCGGGCTGCGCCGCAAGGGGGTGAAGAGCGACGAGGTGACCCGGCGCACCAATGATATGCTGGAGCTGGTCGATCTCGCCGGCTTCGCCAAGCGCAAGCCCGGCCAGCTCTCCGGCGGCCAGGCGCAACGCGTCGCCCTGGCCCGCGCGCTGGTCAACAAACCCAAATTATTGTTGCTGGACGAGCCGCTCGGCGCGCTGGATCTGAAGCTGCGCAAACAGATGCAGATCGAGCTCAAACGCATCCAGAGCGAGGTGGGCATCACCTTCCTGTTCGTCACCCATGACCAGGAAGAGGCGATGGCGATGTCCGACCGGCTGGCGGTGATGTCCAAGGGGCGGATCGAACAAATCGGCACGCCGGCCGATGTCTATGACCATCCCGCGACGGAATTCGTCGCCTCCTTCCTCGGCGCCTCCAACCTGCTGCCCGGCACCATCACCGCCCAGAACGGGGCGCAGGCGCAGGTGACGCTGGAGGATGGCGCGATCATCACCGTGCCGCGCGCGGTGCTGGCGCAGATCGCCGGGGACAAGGTGAAAATCGGCGTCAGGCCGGAGAAATTCCATGTTCTGCAGCCCGGCGAGCCACGCCCCGACGGGTGGAACGAGATCGAGGCGATTGCCGGCGTTTCGGTCTATCTCGGGGTCAGCCGGCAATATGAAATGGAGAGCAAGACCGGGCGGGCGCTGAGCGTCTATGCCCAGAATTCCGGCCGCCAGGAGGATATTCCCCCCGGCAGCGCCGTCCGCCTCACCTGGAATCCGGCCCACACATTCGCGGTCACCGGCACTTAAATCCAATCTGAAGGAGAGTAGCATGAGCCAAGACGATCAAAGCGGCGATAAATCGATGCAGGCCTTCTATCGCGGCATGACGCAGCCGCGGCTGAGCCGGCAGAATTTCATGCGCGGCGCCGGGGCGGCGATGATGGCGGCCCTGGCCCCGCAGTTCGCCCGCGCCGAGACGGTGAAGGACTGGAAGGCCTGGTGGGCCAGCCAGAAGCCGACCAAGGAGTTCGTCTTCGCCAACTGGCCGCTCTATATCGACACCTCGACCGACGGCAAGGACCGCCCCTCGATCGACGCGTTCGAGAAGCAGACCGGGATCAATGTCACCTATAAAGAGGTGATCCAGGAGGATGCGCCGTTCTACGCGCAGATCGCCCCGGTGCTGAAATCCGGCCAGCCGAGCGGCTACGACATGATCGTGATGACCGATGGCTGGTATCTCACCGAGCTGCTGATGCAGAAATTCCTGGTGCCGATCTGGCGTGAGAAAGTGCCGAATTTCGACAAATACGCCGCCCCCAGCGTGAAGAACCCGCCTTACGATCCCGGCAACAAGCATACGATGGTGTGGCAGTCCGGCCTGACCGGCATCGCCTATAACCCGAAAATGACCAAGCGCGAGATCACCAGCTATGAGGATCTCTGGGACCCGGCCTTCGCCGGCCATGTCGGCATGTTCTCCGACGTGCAGGAGCTGGGCTGTGCCGGCCTGCTGAAGCTGGGCATAAACCCGACCACCTCGACCCCGGCGGAATGGGAAAAGGCGGCGGCGACGCTGAAGGAGCAGAAGGCCAAGGGGCTGGTGCGCCAATATTACGACCAGAGCTACATCAACGCGCTGGAGAATGGTGATATCTGGATCACCATGGCCTGGTCCGGCGACATCTATCAGGCCAATTCCAAGGGCTATAAGGATCTGAAATTCGTCGTGCCGAAGCAGGGCGCGGTGATCTGGCACGATAATATGTGCATCCCGGTCGGCGCCAAGAACCCGCTCTCGGCGCTGGAATGGATGAATTATTACTACACGCCGGAAGTGGCCGGCATGGTCGAGGATTATGTGAATTATATCTGCCCGGTGCCGGCGGCGAAGGATTACATCCTCAACGTCATCAAGGACCCGGCGGTGGCGAATTCGCCGCTGGTCTTCCCGCCGCAATCCGAGCTGGCGCGCGTGCATGAATATTACGCGTTCAAGAATTATGCCGACTACATGAAGTGGAACAACATCTTCAACCCGATCGTCCAGAGCTGAACGGAGAGACCCATGCGGCAGGCGCGCGGATTTTTGGCACCTTATCTCCTCAGCCTGCCGAGCTGGGTCTATCTGCTGGCGTTTTTTCTGATCCCGCTCGCCTCGATGTTGGGCATGGCGCTGGCCGTCGGCGATCCGATTTCCGGCTACACCATGTCCGACAATTACCAGGAGGTGATCGGCGCGTTCACTGGCTATGAGAGCTCCTTCGTCAGGTCGTTCTGGTACGGTACGGCCTCGACCGTGATCACGCTGGCGATCTCCTATCCGGTGGCCTACTGGATCGCCTTCTATGCCGGGCGGCATAAGAGCACCTACCTGTTCATCATCATGCTGCCCTTCTTCGTCTCCTTCGTGATCCGCGTGCTGGCCTGGGAATTCATCCTGTCCGACCAGGGCTTCCTGCTCGGGCCGTTGAAGGCGCTCGGCGTTCTGCCGGAGAGCTTTCGCATTCTCTCGACCAAATGGGCGGTGATCGGCGGGCTGGTCTATAACAGCTTCGCCTATTACGTGCTGCCGCTTTATGTCGTGCTGGAAAAGATCGACCGGCGGCTGGTGCGCGCCGCCAATGATCTCTACGCCGCCCCCGCGACCGCCTTCATCAAGATCATCCTGCCGCTCTCGGCGCCGGGCATCTTCGCCGGGTTCCTGCTGGTCTTCGTCACCAATGTCGGCGATTATGTGAATGCGGCACTGCTCGGTGGTCCGGGCACCTACATGGTCGGCAACGTGATCCAGGACGCCTTCTTCCAGAGCCAGGATTATCCGCTGGCCGCCTCGCTCTCCTCGATCCTGATGCTGATGCTGATGATCGCCATTCTGCTCTATTCGAAAGCCTTCGGCACCGACGCGATCCAGGAGTATGCGGCGTGAGCACGATAACAGCCCGGATGCCCTCCGCCCACAAACCCAGCCGCCTCGGCGAGCGCATCCTCGCCTGCTTCACCTGGGCGATGATCATCTACACCATGCTGCCGATCGTGGTGATGGTGGTGTTCAGCTTCAATTTCGCGCCGGGCGGGCGCATCGCGCTCAACTGGCAGCATTTCACCCTGGCCAATTACGGCGATGCCTTCGCCATTCAGGATCTGACCGGGGCGCTGCTGCACTCGCTGGAAGTGGCGATCGGCAGCGCGCTGATCTCGGCGATCCTCGGCACGCCGCTGGCGCTGGCGCTGGCGCGGCATAAATTCTGGGGCAAGACGGCGACGGATATCGTCATTTTCGCCGACATCGCCGCACCGGCGGTGGTGGTCGGCGCCTCGCTGCTGTCGCTGTTCCTGGCGCTCAACCTGCCGCGCGGCTTGTTGACGATTCTCATCGCGCATGTCGCCTTCAACCTGGCCTTCGCGGTGGTGGTGATCCGCGCCCGAGTCTCCGGGCTGGACCGCGCGCTGGACCGCGCCGCCGCGGATCTGGGGGCAACGCCCTGGGTGGCGTTCTGGACGGTGACCTTTCCGCTGATCCTGCCCGGGATCGTCGGCGCCTGCATGCTCTGCTTCATGCTCTCCATCGACGATCTGATCATCACCACCTTCGTCGCCGGGCAGACCCTCACCTTCCCGCTCTGGGTCTATGGCGCGGTGAAGGTCGGCATTCCGCCGCAGGTCTTTGTCCTGTCCACCTTCATCTTCGCGGGCGGGGTGGTGCTGGCGGTCATCAACTCCGCCATCGCGCATCGCAAATCGGCGGCGTAGATCGTCTTCGCCGTAGGGTTTTCCGGATCGTTTGGACACATAAACTGCCGTAAAATGCGCCACCTGGCCGTTCCGGGCTGGCGCATTTTTCACTTGCAAACCTATCTGCCCGCTCTTACCACACATCATGGAGAGAAGGGCTGAAGCTCGAAAGGTGCATAAGTACCTAAATATAATAAGATTAGACGGGATAGGAATGCGACCCCATCATGCAACCTTTTCGCCTCGCGTCGACTGAGAAGCCATCCTCCCCCAACGCCTCCGGATTGGGGGTTGACCCGGGAGATATTAGCCGCTCCTGGCAGCGTTGCCGAACCGCCGGGCTGACCCCGGAGCAGAACCGGACCGATTTTCCGCATCTCTCATCCTCGGAACGGCGGATCGCCTCCGAACGCCATGCCGCGCTGATCACCCAGGCGCGGCCGGTGATGGATTATTTTTTCAGCCAGATCAAAGATTCCGGCTGTATCATGCTGCTCTCCGACGAAACCGGCTATGTGCTCGAATCCGCTGGGGATCTCGATTTCTGCACCCGCGCCTCGAAGGTGGCGCTCACCCAGGGGGCGTGCTGGGCGGAGGATGCGCGCGGTACCAACGCCATCGGCACCGCGCTGATCGAAGGCAAGCCGATCGTCGTCAACGGCACTGAGCATTATCTGCGCCATAACAGCTTCCTGGCCTGTGCCGCCGCGCCGCTGACCGAGCCGGGTGGCCATCTGCTCGGGGTGATCGATATTTCCTGCGATTCCCGGCGCTATCATCCGCATACGTTCGGGCTGGTCCGGGCGGCGGCGCAGATGATCGAAAACCGGATTTTCGAAATCTCCTTCATCAACCATACCAAGCTGCGCTTCCATTATTCCTCCGAATGCCTCGGCAGCATGATGGAAGGGGCGATCGCCATCGACGAGGAAGGGGTGATTCTCGGCGCCAACCGCTCCGGCTTCGCGCTGCTGGGATTGCGCCCGGAGGATATCGGCACCCAGGAATTCAGCCGCTATCTCGGCCTGACCCTGCGCGACCTCATTCAGCTGGACCGGCGCACCCATGGCGGGCCACTGATGGTGCATCCGCGCCGGGGCGAGACGCTGTTTCTCGCCGTCGATCAGATGCGCGCCCCGCTGATCCGCCGGCCCGCCGCGACGCAGCAGCCGGAAGTGCCGAAGACCGACGCGCTGGATGCGCTGGATACCGGCGATGCGCGGGTGACCAAGGCGATCAGCCAGTTGCGGCGGGTGCTGGGGCGCAAGGTGCCGGTGCTGCTGCAAGGTGAGACCGGGGCCGGCAAGGATTATTTCGCCCGCGCCATCCATGAGGCGGGACCGCGCGCCAGCGGCCCCTTCGTGGCGGTGAACTGCGCGGCATTGCCGGAAACCTTGATCGAGGCCGAGCTGTTTGGCCATGCGCCGGGCGCCTTCACGGGCGCGCGCAAGGATGGCGCGCCGGGGCGCATCCGCGAGGCGCATGGCGGCACGCTGTTCCTGGATGAAATCGGCGACATGCCGCTTTCCATGCAGACGCGGCTGTTGCGGGTGCTGGAAGAGGGCGTCGTCACCCCGATCGGCGGCAAGCCGGTGGCGGTGGATTTCCTGCTGGTCAGCGCCACCCATGCGGATTTCTCGACCCGGATCGCCGAGAAGAGCTTCCGCGAGGATCTCTATTACCGGCTCAACGGGTTGGCGATTTCGCTGCCGCCCTTGCGCGAGCGGACGGATCTGCCGGCCTTGATCGCGCGGATCCTGGAGCGGGAATCGCAGGGTCGGCGCGGCGGTGCCCCCGCCCTGGCGCCGGAACTGGCCGCGGCCTTCGCGCGTTATCGCTGGCCGGGCAATCTGCGCCAGCTTGCCGGCATGCTGCGCACCGCCTGCCTGATGCTCGACGAAGATGAGACCGAGATGACGCTGAATCATCTGAGCGAGGAGGCGATGCTGGAGCTGACCAGCCAGCAGCCCAGCACACCGAGCCTGGGGGCGGAGCCGCAGAACGGCACGCTGCGCGCCCAGTCCGATGCGGTGATTGCCGGTGCCGTGGCTGAGGCGGGCGGCAATATCGCCGCGGCCGCGCGGGCTCTGGGGATCAGCCGCAATACGCTCTACCGCCGCCTGGCGGCGATGCGCCCGCACTGAATTTAGAGCGAGATGGGTTTACACCCACTCGCTCTACTTATGTTTTGGCGAGCAATTTCATGCGTTGAGGGTGACGCTGCCGCGTCAACCGCAACGCATATTGCTCTAACCGCCGGGCGGCGCCAGTGTGCGCCCGGCCTCCGGCTTCCGGCAATGCTGTCTGCGGCTGGGCTGGTTTGACACGAATCAAGGGCTGAAACGCCGCCAGGAGGATATCCTGGCGGCGTTTTACATGAGAGGCCCCAATGATCGTCGCGGATGTCATGACCAGGGATGTTGTCGCCATCGATCCCCAAACCAGCCTTGCCACCGCCGCCGGGTGGATGGTGAGCCATCAAATCAGCGGGCTGCCTGTGCTGGACCAGGCCGGGCGGCTGGTGGGCATACTGAGCGAGGGCGATTTGCTGCACCGGCCCGAGCTTGGCACCTGCGGCAAGCAGGCTGGCTGGATGCGCGGCATCATGCGCGCGGAGATTCTGGCGGCGGATTATGCGCATACTCATGGCCGGCAGGTGGGCGATGTGATGACGCGCAACCCGAGTTTCGTGCGCCCGGACCTGCCGCTGGCCAAGGCCGCCGATCTGATGCGGCAGAAACAGGTGAAACGCCTGCCGGTGCTGCAGGGCGAGACGCTGGTCGGAATGCTGTGCCGGTTCGATATTCTGCGCGCCCTGGCGCCGTTGCTGGATGAAGCGCCGCAAGAGGCGGCGGATGAGCAGATCCGCGCCGCGATCGCGCAGGCAATGGCGGCGGAGCCCTGGGCGCCGCGGCAGGGTATTTCCTTTGAGGTCCGCAACGGCGCGGTGCGCTTCGCCGGCCATGTCGGCTCGCCGCAGGAAGCCCGGGCGCTGTGCATTCTGGCGGCCAATATCGCCGGGGTGGTCAGTGTCGAGGATCAGCTGGTGGTGTCGCGGAGCGTGATGAATTTCGCTGCGGAGCCAGAATAAAATCAGGGCTTGATCTGGATCAAGGACGTTACGCGCGCAACCGCGCATAAGATCTTTATCCCAAAGCGGATACACTCCCCAAACTTGGCCCTGTCATGAAGCTCATGGCAGGGTCTTTTCTTCCCGATCATCGGCAGCGGGCTCATTGGGGATGGTTCAGCTGGGGAAGCCAGGCCTCAGCGCGGCACCACCAGGCTGCGCATGGCGGCGATATGCGCCTCTTCCTCTTCCAAAATCAGCCGCAGCAAGGCGGCGCTGCCTTTGTCGCGCGGGGCCAGGAAGCGGATCGCGGCGCGGTAGAGTTTCACCATGTCCCGCTTGGCCAGAAGGCTGCTGACGACGACCGGCAAGGTATCGCCGGCCTCGCGGGCGATCAGCTCGCCGGCGGGCGGCGGGCTGCTGCCGAGTGCCTCCAGCCGCTGGGCCAGCTGCGCGGCGTGCCGGCGCTCCATCGCCTCGCGCCGGGAGAGGGTTTCGCGCAGAATCTCGGAGGGGATCTGTTCCGGGCGGGCCAGCAGCAGCTCATAGCGCCGCGCCGCCAGCAGCTCGACCTGATGCAGCAGTTTCAGCAAGGCGAGGCCGGTATCGGCGGGGATCGGGCGGATGCGGATCAACCGCCCCGCCTCCTCGCGCAAGGCGGCGATCTGTGCGGCGAATGAGAGAGGCGGCGGCTCAGACGGCACGGGCGTGGCGGGGCTGCGGCTGGCTGGCATCGCGGGTCAGGTAACGGTCGAACAAGGCGGCGATATTACGCACGAACAGCCGGCCCGGTTCCGTCACCCGCAAGGACCGGCCATTCCATTCGACCAGCCCATCGGCGGCGAAGCCAGATAGAGGCTGCGAATCCGCCAGCAGCGGCGCCGGGTCCGCCCCGAACGAAGCCGCGACGGCCGGCAGATCCACCGCCAGATCGCACATGATGCGTTCGATCACGGCGCGGCGCAGCCGGTCATCGGGCTGCAGAGCGAAGCCGCGTACGATCGGCAGGCGGCCGTTGAAGACGGCTTCCTCGTAAGCGGGAATGCGCGGCTGGGTCTGCACATAGCCCCCAGGTAGCGCACCAATGGCGCTGGCGCCAAGCCCGAGCAGGACCGGCGCGGCATCGACCATATATCCCTGGAAGCCGCGTTGCAGCGCGCCGGCCCGCAAGGCCTTGGCCATCTCGTCCTCGGGCCGGGCGTAATGATCGAGGCCGATGGGCAGCAGCCCACCCTCCTGTTCGAGCACGTGCCGGATCGCGGTTTCCTGGTGCAAGCGCGCGACCGCGTCAGGCAAGGCGGCCTCGGGGATCAGCGCCTGGTGCTTCTTCATCCAGGGCACATGCGCATAGCCGAACACCGCGACGCGGTCCGGCGAGAGCGCCAGCGCCAGGCGGGCGGTGCGCGCCACCGAGGCTTCGGTTTGCAGCGGCAGGCCGTAGATCAGATCGAGATTGAGCGAGGTGACGCCGAGGGCGCGCAGCCCTTGTGCGGCGTCCTGCGTTTGCGCGAAGCTTTGCGGCCGGCCGATCGCGGCCTGCACCGCCTCGTCGAAATCCTGCACCCCGAGGCTGGCGCGGTTGATCCCCATCCGGCCCAGCGTGGCGAGCTTGTCCGGTGACAGAGCCACAGGGTCGATCTCGATGGCGATTTCCGCGTCCGCGGCGACATCGAAGCGCGTGCGCAGCAGCGCCATCAGGCTGGTCAGGCAGTCATCCGGCAGCGCGGTCGGCGTACCGCCGCCCCAATGGATCTGGCTGACCCGCGCGCGCCGGCCCAGGATGTCGGCCAGCAGGCCGATCTCGCGCGCCAGCGCCTCCGCATAGATGCGTTTCGGGCGTTCATGCCGGGCGACGCTGGTATGGCAGCCGCAATAGAGGCAGAGCCGGTCGCAGAAGGGTACGTGCAGATAGAGCGAGAGCGGTGAGGCTTCCGGCAATGCTGCGAGCCAGCGCTGATAATGCGCCGCGCCGATTTCAGCGGAGAAATGCGGGGCGGTGGGGTAGCTGGTATAGCGCGGCACGCGGCCATCATAGCGGGCGATCAGATCGGCATGGGTCATGGCCGGAGCCATGACATGCTGACCTGCCGCCCGCCTTGAGGAAGGTCAATCCGGCAGGAAATCCGGGACGGAGAGATAGCGCTCGCCGGTATCGTAATTGAAGCCGAGAATGCGCGCGCCTTCCGGCAGCTCGGGAAGCTTTTGGGCGATGGCCGCCAGCGTGGCGCCGGAGGAGATGCCGACCAGCAGCCCCTCCTTGGTCGCGGACTGGCGGGCGAAGTCCTTGGCGTCATCGCCCTGGACGGTGATGACGCCATCGATGGCGCCGGCATGGAAATTCTCCGGCACGAAACCGGCGCCGATGCCCTGGATCGGGTGCGGGGCGGGCGCGCCGCCGGAGAGCACCGGCGAGGCCGCTGGCTCCACGGCGAAGACCTTCAACTGCGGCCAATGCTGTTTCAGCGTCTCGGCGACGCCGGTGATATGCCCGCCCGTGCCGACCCCGGTGATGATCACATCCAGCCCCTCCGGGAAATCAGCCAGGATTTCCTGGGCGGTGGTGCGGGTGTGCGCCTCGATATTCGCCGGATTTTCGAATTGCTGGGGGATGAAGGCCTCGGGATGCTCGGCCTTCAGCTCCAAGGCGCGGGCGATGGCGCCTTTCATGCCCTTTTCCTTGGGCGTGAGATCGAAGCTGGCGCCGTAGGCGCGCATCAGCCGGCGGCGCTCCAGCGACATGCTCTCCGGCATCACCAGGATCAGCCGGTAGCCCTTCACCGCCGCGACCAGGGCGAGCCCGACGCCGGTATTGCCGGAGGTCGGCTCGATGATCAGCCCGCCCGGCTTGAGCAGCCCGTCACGCTCGGCGGCTTCGATCATCGCCAGGGCGATGCGGTCCTTGATCGACCCGCCCGGATTGCCGCGCTCGGATTTCACCCAGACCTGCGCGGCGGGAAACAGGCGCGAGAGGCGGATATGCGGGGTTTTGCCAATGGTCTCCAGGACGGATTGAACAGGCATCTGGCGGTCTCCGGGTTATGGCCAGCAGCGCCCTGCATGGCCTTGGGTTTTGCCGAAATTGGCGATCAAGCCGCCAACATGCAAGGGCGCAGGGGTCAGACCGGCTCCAGCGCGCGGCCCAGGGTCCGGCGCAGCAATTGCCCGGGCTGGTGCGGCGCCGCCAGCGCCGCCGCGAACTGCGCCGGGCCATGGGTTGCCGGCGTCTCGAAGCTGGTGAAGCCGCAGGCGATCAGGAAGCCGAACTGTTCCGGCAGGAAATGCCCGGTGGCGCGGATATCGCCGGCATAGCCGTAATGCTGGCGCAGTGACCGGGCGATGGTGAAGCCGCGCCCGTCCCGGAATTTCGGGAAGGTGATGGCGACCACGGCCAAAGCCGGCAGATGCGGCGCCAGCAGCGCCAAATCCGCATCCGGCGACAGGATGACGCCCGACGGGCCGGACAAGGAGGCGGGGAGGTCCGCGGCGGGATAGAGGGTCAGGCCCTGCGGGTCGGCGATTTCAGCCGCCTTGCGGTCAATGAGTGGCATAGATGGCGTCCTTGAAAGGCGCGGCGCCCAGGCGCCGGTAGGTGTCGATAAAGCGTTCGCCAGGCGCGCGGACGGCGAGATAGGCATCCATCAGCGCCGCGATGGCGTCGGGCACATGCGCGGTGGGCACGGCGGGGCCGATGATCTTGCCGATGGCCGCCTTTTCGTCGGCGGCACCGCCGAGGGTGATCTGATAGACCTCCTCGCCATTCTTATCGACGCCGAGCAGCCCGATATGGCCGACATGGTGATGGCCGCAGGCATTGATGCAGCCAGAGATATTCACATGCAGCGTGCCGATTTCATGCTGGCGGGGCGCCAGACGCTCGGCGATGCGCTGGGCGACGGGGATGGAGCGGGCTGTCGCCAGCGCGCAGTAATCCATGCCCGGGCAGGCGATGATATCGGTGACCAGGCCGATATTATCCTCGGCCAGCCCAGCCGCGACAAGATCCTTGAACAGAGCCGGCACATCATCCTTGGCGACATGCGGCAGCACCAGGTTCTGCACATGCGAGACGCGGATTTCGCCCAGCGAATATTTATCCGCGAGATCGGCGACGATATCCATCTCATCCGCGCTGGCATCGCCGGCAATGCCGCCGACCGGCTTCAGCGAGATCACCGCCGAGACATAGCCGGGGGCCTTGTGCGGGTGGGTGTTCTGCTTCACCCAGCGTGCCAAGGCGCGGTCATCCAGCATCGCCGCCTTCAGCACGCCGCCATCCTGGCGGGGCAGGTCGGGTGCCGGGAAGCGCGCCGCCACCGCCTGCACCAGCTCGTCGGTGAGCAGGCAGTAATCGGCCGGCAGGGCGGCGTATTCGTCCTCGACCATCTTGATGAAGGCTTCCGGCTTCATCTCGCGGATCAGGATCTTGATGCGCGCCTTGTAAATATTGTCGCGCCGGCCAAGGGCGTTGTAGACGCGCAGGATCGCCTCGCAATAGCGCAGCAATTCCGGCACCGGCAGATCCTCGCGCAGCTTCACCGCGACATAAGGGGTGCGGCCCAGCCCGCCGCCGGCGAAAATGCGGAACACCGGCGCGCCCTGGGCGTTACGGTAAGCCTCGATGCCGATATCATGCACCCGCACCGCCGCGCGGTCATGCCCGGCGCCGACGATGGCGATTTTGAATTTGCGCGGCAGGTAGGTGAATTCCGGATGGTCGGTGGACCATTGGCGGATGATTTCCGCATAGAGGCGCGGATCGACGATTTCATCGGCGGCGGCGCCGGCGAATTCGTCGGTGGTGGTGTTGCGGATGCAGTTGCCGCTGGTCTGGATGCCGTGAATATTGGCCTCGGCCAGCGCCGCCAGGGCGGCGGGCACATCCTCCAGCCGCAGCCAGTTGAACTGGATATTCTGGCGGGTGGTGAAATGGCCGTAGCCGCGATCATAATGCCGGGCCACGTAGGCGAGCTGGCGCAGCTGGGTGGCGCTGAGCACGCCGTAAGGGATGGCGATGCGCAGCATATAAGCGTGCAGCTGCAGATAGACGCCGTTCATCAGCCGCAGCGGCTTGAATTCCTCTTCCGAGAGCTCGCCCTTGCGGCGGCGCTCGACCATGGCGCCGAATTCGCGGGCGCGCTGGCGCAGGAAGTCGCGGTCATATTCGTCATAGCGATAGATCCCCGCGAAGGGCGAGGAGGAGTGCGCGGTGGGCAGCGGCGGCAAAGGCGCGGCCGGGTCACGCCAAACGCCAGCCGGCAGATCGGCGCGCACCGAGGGGCCGCGGGCGCGGATCTGTTCGCGGTGGGCGACGGGCATCAGCGTGCCATTTTCCCGCACCACTTCGACGGCGCGGATTTCCACCACTTGCAACTCGGCATCCGGCGGCATCGCCTGGGCCAGCGCCGCCTCGATCTCCGGCGCGGCATAGGCGCAGGCCTGCTCGACATGTTCCGCCCAGCCCTCAGCCCCCGCAAACCAAACGGAAACGCCATCCGCCAACCGGTTCCCCGTGATCACTTGCAACGCCATATCCGAACCCGCTTCTCATCCACAAATGCGCGCCAGAGCACCCGAACGCGACGGCGGCGCAACCCATCGCAAGAAAAATATTTCTAACACACCCAAGAATGAATGAAAAATCAGAGACGGATTTGCCATAGCAGGCCCATTGGCGGCGAAAGCCTCCTGCGGCAAGCCGGAAGGCTGAAACATCCTCCCGATTCGGCCGGAACCAGAAGCTGGCGGGCGGGCGCGGTTTACAGGCCCCTGCCAGGGTTCTAGCATCCCCCGTCACACGCCAATTGCACCGGGGCCTGCCAATGGGCATCGACGACCAGACACCAAACATCACCAGCGCGGCGCAGACCAACGCTTCAAATCTCGCGGCCATCGTCGCCGGGCTGCGGCATTCGCGGGAGGTGACGCACAAGATCCGTTATCGCGGCCATGTGCGTGAACTGCCCTCCCGCGAGGCCTTGATGCGGATCCGCGACGGGCTGTTCGCGGCGCTGTTCCCGAGCCATTATGGCTGCCCGGACCTGACCGATGAGACCATCGATTATTTCGTCGGCCTGACCCTGACCCGGACCCTGGCGGCGCTGACCGAGCAGGTGCGGCGCGGGCTGCTGTTTCTGGCGCCGGAGAACAAGGCGCGGTTTGAAGAGGCGGAGTGCGCGGCCTGTGACATTGTCCGCGATTTCGCCGCGCAATTGCCGGGGATCCGCTCGGCCCTGGTCGGGGATCTGCAGGCGGCCTATGCCGGCGATCCGGCGGCGACCTCGCTGGCTGAAATCCTGCTCTGCTATCCGGGCATCCGGGCGGTCATTCATCATCGTCTCGCCCACGCTCTCTACCGGCTGGGGGCGCCGCTGGTGCCGCGCCTGCTGGCCAGCATCGCACAGACCGAAACCGCCATCGACATCCATCCCGAGGCGCAGATCGGCCAGCATTTTTTCATCGATCACGGCATCGGCGTGGTCATCGGCCAGACGGCGGTGATCGGCGAGAATGTCCGCCTGTATCAGCATGTCACGTTGGGCGCGAAGAGTTTCACCGAGGACGAGACCGGCGCGCTGGTGAAAGGCGAGCCGCGCCATCCGGTGATCGAGGATGATGTGGTGATCTATGCCGGGGCGACGATTCTGGGCCGTGTGGTGGTCGGCAAGGGCTCGGTGATCGGCGGCAATGTCTGGCTCACCCGCTCGGTGCCGCCCGGCAGCTTCGTCTCCCAGGCGCAGAACCGCCTCGCCGACGGCGCGTGATGTGAGCGTTTAGAGCAATATGTGTTTAGGTTGACGCGCAAGCGTCAAGATAAACACATGAAATTGCTCGCTAAAACAAAACTTAGAGCATCAAGCGCTGATCCTGGCCGCCGCGCTTGGTGGCGCGCGCAGCATGTCGGCCACCTGCGCGGCGAGGTTGGACATGGCGAAGGGCTTGGCGAACAGCGCCATGCCCTCTTCCAGCGCCGTTGTGCCGAGGGCGGCCTGCTCGGCATAGCCGGTGATGAACAGGATTTTCAGGCCAGGCATGAGCTGGCGCGCCGCATCCGCGACCTGGCGGCCGTTCAACCCGCCGGGCAGGCCGACATCGGTGATCAATAATTGCAGCTGCGGGGTGTTGCGCAACAGGGTCAGGCCGCTCGCCCCATCCTCGGCCTCGACCACCTTATAGCCGGCCTCTTGCAGCATCGCGACGATCGGGGCGCGGACCACGGCCTCATCGTCGATGACCAGGACACCCGCCCCCTTCCCCGCCTCCAGCACCGGATCAGCGGCGCCGGCGGGCTCGGCGATCTCCTCGCCATGATGGCATGGCAGGTAGAGCAGCACCATCGTGCCCAGCCCAGACGTGGAGTGGATTTCCACATGCCCGCCCGACTGGCGGACGAAGCCATGCACCATCGAAAGCCCCAGGCCGGTACCCTGGCCGATGGGCTTGGTGGTGAAAAACGGATCGAAGACCCGGCCGAGCAGCTCTTTCGGAATGCCGCTGCCGGTATCCGACACGCAGATCGCCAGATATTCGCCGGACGCGATCTCGGCCCCGCAGGCGTTACGGCCATCGAGCCAACGTGTGGTGACCTCGATGGTCAGGCGCCCGCCGTCCGGCATCGCATCGCGCCCATTGATGGCGAGGTTGAGCAGCGCGCTTTCCAGCTGCGCCTTGTCCACGGTGGCGCGCAGCGGCGTGGCCGGGGCCAGCACCTCAAGCCGGATCGACGGGCCGACGGCGCGCTGGATCAGATCGGCGAGGCCCGCGACCAGCTGGCCGACATCGACCGGGCGCGGATCCAGGGTCTGGCGGCGCGAGAAGGCGAGCAGACGCTGCGTCAAGGCGGCCGCGCGTTGCGCCGCCGCCTGCGCGCCGTGCAGAAACCGTTCCAGCCCGCTCGTCCGCCCTTGCGCCAGACGGCGTTCGAGCATTTCCAGGCTGCCGCTGATGCCCTGCAGCAGATTGTTGAAATCATGCGCGATGCCGCCGGTGAGCTGGCCGACCGCTTCCATCTTCTGAGCCTGGCGCAGCGCCTCATGCGCTTCCATCAATTCCCGCGTCCGTTCGGCGACGCGCTGCTCCAGCGTTTCATTCGCATCGCTGACACGCTGGATCAAGCGGGCATTCTCGATCGCGATCGCGGCCTGGCCGGCGAGGCCGCGCGTCAGCGCTTCGTGCCGGGGGCTGAACCTGGCGCGCTCCGGATGACCGAGCAGGATCGTACCGATCGCCCCGCCTTCGCGCGAGGCGACCGGCACCGCCATATAGCTTGCAACCGGCAGATGCCCGCGCGGCATGCCGCTATGCGGGGCGTTATGGCCGTAGCGCGGATCGGCGGCGATATCATCGATCCGGATGATCTCGGTGCTCTCGAAGGTCGCGGTCAGCAGGGCTGTCCGGCGCGGCATGGGGAAATGCGAAAAGGCTTCGCGCGGGGCGCCGGAGAGGGTGTAGAGCATCATCCGCTCCCCGGCTTCATTTGTGATATGGTAGAAAAACGCGCCAAACGCCGCGCCGGTCAGCTCCACCCCCGCATCGGTCACCAGCTGCACGATGGTCTCGGGATTTTTCTCGACGATGGTCGCCGCGGCAATCCGGCTTAGAATATCCAGAGCGTGGCGCTCATCCTCCAGGGCCTGGGCGCTGAATTCCTGGCCCTGCTCAAAGATGCCCGCCACGCCGCCGCACTCGTCATGGAGTGGAGAGAGACGATATTGCCACAGCGCGCTCTGCCCCTCCCGTCCCGGCACCTCATGCAGCTGCTCGAAATCGACATGGTCCTGTTGGTCCAGCTTCAGGACATGGCTTTGAATCCGCCCCCAGCCCTCGCCCCAGACCATGGCGGCGGGCAAGCCGTGCAGGCTGTCACGATCAACATTATGGAGGGCCGCCCATTTATCGTTGAACAGCATCAGCTGCGCCGGGCCCCAGTAAATCGCCGTCGGCAGGGGGGATGAAAAACATTGCCGCGCGGCAAGGCGCAGCCCGTATGGCCAGGCCGCCTGCGGCCCCAAAGGCGAGCCGGGCTGGCTTTGCGCGGCCCGCAAGGCTTCGCTCTGGTCCAAACGGCTCAAGCGTCCCCCGAAAATTTCCACAATTTTTTCACCCCATCACGTAGGCTGGCACGGCGGTGCCGGCCTCGTTCCCCATGAAATTGTTAAGGCTTTTCCGGAAATGAGCGCAATTTAATTTTTATCTTGACACGATCTGACCCGGACAAAAACAAAAAAAGCGCCGATAACGGCGCTTTTTCATGGCGTTATAACTTAAAATGTTAGCGTTCGACCTGACTGACATCCCTGACGGCGCCCCGGGAGGCGTTCGTCGTCATCGCGGCATAGGCCCGCAGCGCCGGGGAGACATGACGCTTGCGCGCCTCCGCCGGCTTCCAGCCCTTGGCATCCTGGGCGGCGCGGCGGGCGGCGATCACCTCATCCGGCACATCCAGCGTGATGCCGCGATTCGGAATGTCGATCAGGATGCGATCGCCGGTTTCCACCAGCCCGATCAGCCCGCCTTCCGCCGCTTCCGGCGAAACATGGCCGATGGACAGGCCCGAGGTGCCGCCGGAGAAGCGGCCATCAGTGATCAAGGCGCAGGCCTTGCCCAGCCCTTTCGATTTCAGATAGCTGGTCGGGTAGAGCATCTCCTGCATGCCCGGCCCGCCTTTCGGGCCCTCATAGCGGATCACCACCACCTCGCCGGCTTTCACCACGCCCGAGAGAATGGCGGAGACCGAGGCATCCTGGCTCTCGAACACCCGCGCCGTGCCGGTGAAGGTGAGGATGCTCTCATCCACGCCGGCGGTTTTCACGATGCAGCCTTCCGGCGCCAGGTTGCCGAACAGCACCGCCAGCCCGCCATCCTTGGAGAAAGGATGGTCGGCGCTGCGGATCACGCCGGTCTGGCGGTCCGTGTCCAGATCATCCCAACGGGCGGACTGGCTGAAGGCGACCTGGGTGGGCACGCCGCCCGGCGCGGCCTTGAAGAAGTTTTTCACCTCCTCGGAATTGGTGCGGGTGATGTCCCAGCGGTTCAACGCCTCACCCAGGGTCTTCGCATGCACGGTCGGCAGCGAGGCGTCGATCAGCCCGGCTTTTTCCAGCTCGCCCAGGATGGACATGATGCCACCGGCGCGGTGGACATCTTCCATATGCACATCGCTCTTCGCCGGGGCGACCTTGCACAAGCAGGGCACGCGGCGGGAGAGCCGGTCGATATCCGCCATGGTGAAATCCACCTCGCCTTCCTGCGCGGCGGCGAGCAGATGCAGCACCGTGTTGGTGGAGCCGCCCATGGCGATATCCAGGCTCATCGCATTCTCGAACGCCTTGAAGCTGGCGATGCCGCGCGGCAGCGCCGTGGCGTCGTCCTGCTCATACCAGCGCTTGGCGAGATCGACGATGAGATGCCCGGCCTCGCGGAACAGCTTCTCGCGGTCGGCATGGGTGGCGAGCGTTGAGCCGTTGCCGGGCAAAGACAGGCCCAGCGCCTCGGTCAGGCAGTTCATCGAATTGGCGGTGAACATGCCGGAGCAGGAGCCGCAGGTCGGGCAGGCGGAGCGCTCGATCGTCTGCACCTCCTCGTCCGAATAGCTGTCATCAGCGGCGACGACCATGGCATCGACCAGATCCAGCGCGCGGGACTTGCCCTTCACCACCACCTTGCCAGCCTCCATCGGCCCGCCGGAGACGAAGATGGTGGGGATGTTCAGGCGCAAGGACGCCATCAGCATGCCCGGGGTGATCTTGTCGCAATTGGAGATGCAGACCAGCGCATCGGCGCAATGGGCGTTGACCATATATTCGACCGCATCGGCAATCAGCTCGCGCGAGGGCAGCGAATAGAGCATGCCGTCATGGCCCATGGCGATGCCGTCATCCACCGCGATGGTGTTGAATTCCTTGGCGACACCGCCGGCGGTCTCGATCTCGCGGGCGACCAGCTGGCCGAGATCCTTCAGATGCACATGGCCGGGCACGAACTGGGTGAAGCTGTTGGCAATCGCGATGATCGGCTTGCCGAAATCCCCATCCTTCATGCCGGTGGCGCGCCAGAGCCCGCGGGCGCCGGCCATGTTGCGGCCATGGGTGGTGGTGCGGGAACGATAGGCGGGCATGGTTATCTCCGGGTTTCGCGTTTCCTGCCCCATTAGACCCGTTCCCAGCGGAGGTAAAATATATTATTTCAACCAGACTAGGTCGTAGGACATATCAGTAAATGGACGTCCGGCAATTGCGGCAATTTCTGGCGGTGGCGGAGACGCTGCATTTCGGGCGGGCGGCGCGGCGGCTGAACATGACCCAGCCGCCGCTGAGCCAATCCATCCGCGCCCTGGAAGGCGAGCTGGGGGCGCCGCTGTTCATCCGCACCAAGCGCAGCGTGGCGTTGAGCGCCTTCGGCGCCGCCTGGCTCGGGCATGTGCGGCAGGCCATCAGCGGCATCGACGCGCTGGGTGAGATCGCGCAGCAGCTCATTCTCGGCACCAAGGGCCGGCTGTCCCTGAGCTTCGTTTCAACCGCCGATTATTCCGTGCTGCCCTCGCTGGTCCGGCGGTTTTCAGCGCTTTACCCGGATATCGACATCGCCCTGACGGAGGCGACGAGCAATGTTCAGATCGCCCTGCTGCAGGACGGCAAGGCGCAGGCGGGGATCATCATCGCCCCGCAACATGGCGGCCTTCCGGCGTCCCTCACCTATAGGCGGCTGTTGCGCGAGCCCTTGCTGGTGGCGCTGCCGGAGGACTGGATCGCCTCCGGCCGGGTGCGGCTTCAGGGGGACGGCCTGCCGCCGGCGCGGATTCTGGATGCGCCGTTGGTGATTTTCCCGCAGCCGATGGCGCCGTCCTTCTACGAGCTGGTGTTCGGCTTCTACCGCGCCCACGGCGTTGAGCCGCGCGTGGTCCAGTTCGCGACGCAAATGCAGACCATCATCAGCCTGGTTTCGGCCGGGCTGGGCATCGCCTTGGTGCCGGCCTCACTGCGGCATCTTGCCCGTACCGGCGTGCTCTATTGCCCGTTGCAGGGCGATGCGCCGGTGCTGGAGACCGGGCTGGCATGGCGGACGGATGACGATGCGCCGAGTCTCCGGCATTTCCTGCAGCTGGCCGAGGCGATCGCCGACGATCCAAACTGAGCCCGCGCCGGGGATGGATTTTATTTGCGCCGGACGGTTATCTGCAAATTCAGTTTTCTACGCTCCGACCTTAAAATATTCGGCCGGATTGCCGCATCACCTGCCCGAATTTCGATTCGACAAGAGGCTGATGCCATGCAAAAGCCTCATTCTTGACCAACAACAAACGCATGGAAATGAACGCCCCCACGCCTCGCGCCCCAACCGGTTTCGCCCGGCTGCGCCTTGCGCCTGTTAGCGCCATGATCCTGGGGGCCGGGCTGCTCTCGGCCTGCGCCACCCC
>NZ_JH976207.1:69769-75583 GCF_000306035.1 Acidocella sp. MX-AZ02 | reverse complement strand
GTCAGCGTCGCGCAGCCGCCGCCAGTGCTGCCGCCGCGCGCGCCGCAGCTGGTGGATGCCGGCCCGGAACTGACCGGCACGGCCTCCTGGTACAAGCCGGGCCCGGGGCTACGCCGGACCTGCACCGGTGAAGTGTTCCGCAAGGATGGCATGACCGCCGCCTCCCCCAGCATTCCCGTGGGGACGCGGGTGCGCGTCTCGCTGGCGGATGATGGCCAGGATGACCGCTCGATCATCGTGCGGGTGAATGACTGCATGCCGCAAGGCCATCGTATCCTCGACCTTTCCGAAGGGGCCGCGGCGCAGCTTGGTTTGGTCAATCTGGGCGTTGCCCAGGTGAACGTGACCCCGGTGATGCTGGTGGATAACCGCTAAATTTTACGGCTAGAGCATCAAGCTTTTAGCTTGATGCTCTAAGTTTTGTTTTAGCGAACAATTTCATGTGTTTATCTTGACGCTGGCGCGTTAAGATAAACACATATTGCTCTCGCCTCAGGCCTTACGCAGCAGAAACAGCCCCTGCTCGCCGAACAGATTGGCCAGACGCGCCGAGCGGCGCCACGGGGTCCGGCGCCCTTCCTCATCCGCTGCCTGCCAATCCTCGACGACATACCCATCCGCATCGCACAAATCGAAGAAATCCCGGATCGTGCAGGGGTGGATGTTGGGCGTCTCGAACCACATCCGGTTCCAGTTGGCCGTCATCGGCATGCGGCCGCGCAGCAGCAGCTGCAACCGCAGATTCCAATGGCCGAAATTCGGGAAGGAGACGATGGCGTGGGTTGAGATGCGCAGCATCTGCCGCAGCACCTCACGCGGCTGCTCGACGGCCTGCAGTGTGCGGGAGAGAATGACGTAATCGAAGGCGTGATCGGGGTAGGTCACCAGTTCCGTATCGGCATCGCCCTGCATCACCGGCAGCCCGTGCGAGATGGCGCGCTGCACCTCCTGCATGTCGATCTCGATGCCGCGCGCGTCGCATTGCTTGGCGCGGATCAGATGCTCGATGAGCTGGCCTTCCGCGCAGCCGACATCAAGCACGCGCGAGCCGGGCTGCACCATGGCCGCGATCAAGGCCAGATCCACGCGCATTTTCTTGGCCCCACTCATGCCAGCCCCGCATGTTCGGCGCAGCCGACGAGAAAGCCGCGCAGCGTGGCGTGGAAATCCGGCTCATCCAGCAGAAACGCGTCATGCCCCTTGTCGGACTGGACTTCCACGAAGGACACGTTGGCGGCGGCATGGTTCAGCGCCCGCGCGATGGTGCGGCTCTGCGCGGTGGGAAACAGCCAGTCCGAGGAGAAGGAGACCAGCAGGAAGCGCGCGCTGGCGCCGCGAAAGGCCTGCGACAGCCCGCCTTCATGATCGCCGGCGAGGTCGAACAGATCCATGGCGCGGGTGATCGAGAGATAGGAATTGGCGTCGAATCGGGTGACGAAGCTCGACCCCTGATATTGCAGATAGCTTTCCACCGCGAATTGCTCGCCCAAAGCCGACAGACCTTCGGCATTTTGCAGCTTGCGGCCGAATTTCCGGGTCAAGGCCTCTTCCGAGACGTAGGTGATATGCGCCGTCATCCGCGCCACCGCGAGGCCGCGCTCGGGCCGCACGCCCTGGGCCCAGTAATGGCCGTTGCAGAAGGCCGGATCCGCGAAAATCGCCTGCCGGCCGATTTCGTGAAAGGCGATGTTCTGGGCGGAATGGTAATAGGCCGCCGCGATCGGCACGGCAGCGTAGAGCATCTCCGGATATTGCACCGCCCAGGACAAAGCCTGCATGCCGCCCATCGAGCCGCCGATGACCGCGAACAATTTGCGGATGCCGAAATGCTCGACCAGCCGCTTCTGCACCCGCACCATGTCATGGATGGTGATGACCGGAAAATCCCGCCCCCAGAGCTCGCCGGGCGCCTCGCCGCGCGGCGAGCGCGGGCCGGTGGAGCCCATGCAGCCGCCCAGGACGTTAGAGCAGATTACGAAATATTTGTCGGTATCGATCGGCGCGCCGGGGCCGACGACGCGCTCCCACCAGCCGGGCCGGCCCGTCTCTGGGTTCTGCTCGGCGACATATTGATCGCCGGTGAGCGCATGGCAGATCATGATCGCGTTGCTCTTCGCAGCATTGAGCGTGCCATAGGTGCGATAGGCCACGGTCACGCTGGGCAAGGCGCGACCGCAATCGAGCATGACTCCCTCGGGGAAGGTCACGCATTGATGCGGGAAATCGGTAGAGGCCGGCGTCTGGTCCATTCTGCCAATCGCATATGCGCTGGCCCTCCCCAAGGCGCAATCCCCATCCTGACATGGAAGAACAACTGCCGGATATGGCTTGGCGGGGTTGGGCTGGTTGGGGTATCTACACGCGTGATGAACGACCTGCCCTCTCCAGCCTCGCGCCTGGCCGAATTGCGCGCTGAACTCGACGCGATCGATGATCAGATCCATGATCTGCTGATGCAGCGGGCCCGCGTGGTCGAGAATGTCGCCAGCCAGGGCGGCAAAAAGGGCACCAAGATCCGCCCCGGGCGGGAAGCCGTCATTCTGCGGCGGCTGCTGGCGCGCCATCAGGGCGCCTGGCCGGCACAGGCCATCGTGCGGATCTGGCGGGAAATGTTCGGTGCCGCATTGATCATCGAGGGCGGCCAGACCATGGCGGTTTGCGACGGCGAAGGCGGCGAGGCCCGCCTGGCCCTGGCGCGGGAGCATTTCGGCCCGCTGACGCCGGTGCGCCGGCATCACAACCCCGCCCAGACCCTATCCGACCTCACCCGCGAGGGCGGCGCGCAGCTGGGCGTGCTGCCGCCGCTGGGCGAAGGCGACGATGCGCAAGGCGGCTGGTGGCAGCTCCTGGCCTCGAACGGAACCCCGATTTATGTCATCGCCAAGCTCCCGTTCTGGACGCATCGCGCCGAAGGCTTGCCGCTGGGCGAGGCGTTGGTGGCGGCGACCGTGCCCCCCGACCCGAGCGGCTCTGATCGCGGCTTGCTGCTGCTGCGCTTCGGCGCCGAGGCCTCGCGGGCCCGACTGATCGAGCTGGTCAAGGCCGCCGGCTTCGACCCGACGGCGCTCTGGGTCAAACGGCTGGCGGGCGATACCGGCGTGCTGGCGCTGCTGGAAGTGACCGGGCTGATCGCTGACAGCGACCCGCGCCTTTCGGCCATTGCCGGGCTGGAGACGCCGCCGCGCGTTGTCGGCGGCTATGCGTTGCCGCTGGAAGAGACCGCCTGATCATGAGCAGCCCTGTCGCGCGGCCGGAGATTTTCTCCGTGGCGTCCTATGTCGGTGGTGAATCCAAGCTCGCGGGCTTCGAGCATCCGGTCAAGCTGTCATCCAACGAGGGCGCGTTCGGGCCGCCGCCAGGGGCGCTGAAAGCAATGGCGGAGGCCGCCTCCGGCATGCATCGCTACCCCGATGGGAGCAGCGGCAAGTTGCGCGCGGCGATTGGCGCCAAATTCGGGCTGGACCCGGACCGCATCGTCTGCGGCAATGGCTCGGACGAGGTGCTGACCCTGCTGATCCAGTCTTATGGCGGACCGGGGACCGAGCTGATCATGAGCGAGCACGGATTCTCGATCTATGAGATTTCCGGCAAGCTGGCGGGCTGCACGGTCATCAAGGCGCCGGAGCGTGAGCTGACCACCGATGTCGATGCCATACTGAGCCTGGTGACCCCAGCGACTCGCATGGTGTTCATCGCCAACCCCAACAACCCGACCGGAACGATGCTGGCGCAAGGCGAGGTGGAGCGGCTGCGCGCCGGGCTGCGGGCGGATATTCTGCTGGTGCTGGATGCCGCCTATGCCGAATATGTCGAGCGCGAGGATTACGATGCCGGGGTGAAGCTGGTGGATGCCGGCGACAACACGGTGATGACCCGGACCTTCTCAAAGATTTTCGGCATGGGCGGGGCGCGGCTGGGCTGGTGCTACGCGCCGGCGGCGGTGATCGACGTGCTCAACCGCACCCGCCCGCCCTTCAACATCAATGTGTTCGCCGCCGCCGCCGGGATGGCGGCGCTGCGTGAGGAGGGCTGGCTGGAGCATAGCCGGGCGCATAACGGCATCGAACGCCGCCGCCTGAGCGAGCGCCTGACCCAGAGCGGCCTCAAGGTCATCCCGTCCGAGGCCAATTTCATCCTGGTCGATTTCGTCACCGTCGAGCGGGCTTCGGCCGCGGATGCCTATCTGCGCCAGCGCGGCTATATCGTCCGGCAGGTGAAATCCTACGGCCTGCCGCATTGCCTGCGGATCACCATCGGCACATCGGCGGAATGCAGCCGGGTGGCGGAAATTCTGACCGAGTTCTGTCATGACTGAGCCTTTATTCAACCGTCTGGCGCTGATCGGCATTGGCCATATCGGCGCCTCCATCGCCGGGGCGCTGAAGCTGCATCCTGGCACGGTCGGGCAGCTGGTGATCGCGGATGCCAATCCGGCGCATCTGCAGCGTGCCGAGGAGCTGGGGCTTGGCGATGTCTATTGCGCCGATGCCGCCATGGCGGTCAGCGGCGCCGATGGGGTCATCCTCTGCACGCCGGTCGGCAGCTTCGCTGGGCTGGCGGCGGCGATCGCGCCGCATCTGCAGCCGGGCTGCATCCTCTCGGATGTCGGCTCGACCAAGCAATCGGCGATCCGCGATGTGCTGCCCTTCGTGCCGGCGGGGGTTGCCTTCGTGCCGGCGCATCCGATGGCGGGCACCGAGTTTTCCGGCCCGGATGCGGGCCTGGCCAATCTGTTCGAGGGGCGCTGGTGCCTGCTGACGCCGATCGAAGGCATGGACGAGGCGGCGGCGCAAAAGATCGAGGCCTTGTGGCGGGTGCTGGGCGCGCGCACGGCGCGGATGGGGGCGGCGCATCATGACCGGGTGCTGGCCATTGTCTCGCATCTGCCGCATCTGCTCGCCTTCACCATCTGCGGCACCGCGGATGATCTGGCGGACGAGACTCGCGAGGAAGTGCTGCAATTCGCGGCCACCGGGTTTCGCGATTTCACCCGCATCGCCGCCTCCGATCCGGTGATGTGGCGCGACATTTTCACCAACAACAAGGACGCGCTGCTGGAGATGTTCTCGCGCTTTTCCGAGGACGCGCAGGCGATGGCCCGCGCCGTGCGCTGGGGCGATACCGACTATATCGAGGATAAGATCAACCGGGGCCGCAAGATCCGGAAAAGCCTGATCGATATCAAACAAGCCTGAGGACCCCAGAGATGATCGTGGATATCCGCACCTATAAGTTCCAGCCCGGCAAGATGGGCGCCTGGCTGAAACTCTATGAGGAGCTGGCCTGGCCGCTGCAGAAAAAGCATCTGGGCGAATGCCTGGGGTTCTACACGACGATCGAGGGCGAGCTGCATCAGGTGGTGCATATCTGGCGCTATCAGAGCCAGGCTGACCGCGAGGCGCGGCGCAACGCCATGGCAAAGGAATCCGGATGGGCGCAGTTCCTGGCGGAAACGGCGAAGCTGGACGGCTTCCTCTCGATGGAGAACAAGCTGGCGCGGGAAACGCCGTTTTTCGCCGCCAAATGAGCATGCAGAGCACCGCCATCATCATCGCCGCCGGACTT
This sequence comes from Acidocella sp. MX-AZ02, assembly GCF_000306035.1. Taxonomy (NCBI): domain Bacteria; kingdom Pseudomonadati; phylum Pseudomonadota; class Alphaproteobacteria; order Acetobacterales; family Acidocellaceae; genus Acidocella; species Acidocella sp. MX-AZ02. The sequence continues at coordinate 70,018 of NZ_JH976207.1, read as the reverse complement.
GGCACGAGGATGAAATCCAGCCTGCCGAAAGCCGCGCACAAGATCGCCGGGCAGCCGATGCTGGTGCATCTCATCCGCGCCGCGGAGCAGGTGTTCGACCGGATCGTCGTGGTGATCGGGCCGGACATGCCGGCCCTGGCGGCGCTGGCGGCCCCGCATCAGGTGGCCATCCAGGCCGAGCGGCTGGGCACCGCCCATGCCGCACGGCAGGCGGAACCCTATTTCGGCGACGGGCCGGTGGCGATTTTC
>NZ_JH976207.1:26166-69669 GCF_000306035.1 Acidocella sp. MX-AZ02 | reverse complement strand
CCCTGCTGGCCCGCCTGCGGGAGGTGATGCCGGCCTCGCGCTGCTGGGCATGACCCCGCCGGATGCGGCGAAATATGGGCGGCTGGTGATGGAGGGCGGCTATCTCGCCCGCATCGTCGAATATAATGACGCCACCCCGCAAGAGCGCGCGATCACCTTCTGCAATGCCGGCGGCATGGCGGCTTCGGGCCCGGATATGAGACGCTGGCTCGCGCGGGTGGGCAACGACAATACGAAAGGCGAGTTCTATCTCACCGACATCGTCGCACTGGCCCGCCAGGAGGGCGTCAATGTCGCGGCCTTGGACGCGGCGCATGATGAATGTCTCGGGGTGAATTCGCGCGCCGAGCTGGCGCTGGCGGAGGCGGCCTTTCAGAGCCGCGCCAGGAGCCGCTTCATGCGCGACGGCGTGACATTGCAGGCCCCGGATACGGTGTTTTTCGCAGGCGATACGCAAATCGGCGCCGATACGGTGATCGGCCCGCATGTCGTCTTCGGCCCTGGCGTCGCCATCGAGGGGGGCGTGGAGATCAAAGCGTTCTCGCATCTCGAAGGGTGCAGCGTGAAGACCGGCGCCGTGATCGGCCCCTATGCGAGGCTGCGCCCGGGGGCGGAGGTCGGCGAGGACGCGCATGTTGGGAATTTCGTCGAGCTGAAAGCGGCGAAGCTCGGCAAGGGCGCGAAGGCCAATCATCTGACCTATCTCGGCGATGCGGAGATCGGCCCTGGCAGCAATATCGGCGCGGGCACGATCACCTGCAATTACGACGGCAAGGCCAAGCACAAGACCATCATCGGCGCGAAAGCCTTCATCGGCTCGAACAGCGCGCTGGTGGCGCCGGTGCGCATCGGCGATGAAGCGCTGATCGCGGCCGGGTCGGTGATCACGCAAGATGTGCCAGAACAGGCCGTGGCGTTCGGCCGCGCCCGCCAGGTGACGAAGCCGCGCAAGGGCTGAAGCTATGATCGGCGCCGAAACGGCGCCGATGCCTCAGCGCAGATGCAGAGCCTGGAACAGCCTGGCGCTGGCCGGGATGAGGCGGATCAATAGATGCCGCTCGGCCACCGCCAGAGCGATCACCAGCAGCAGGACCAGCAAGACGATCAGCAGCGGGCTGGCTGCCTGTTTGGCCTGGCGTGCGGCCGGGGGCTCATCCTGATCGACGTCCTGGCTGCGCGCCGCCCGCACCAAGCTGGCGAAGCGGTCCGCAACCCCCTCCGGGATCTCGGCCTTGCTGGTATCGGGCTCGGTGTGGCGCGCAGGCGGCACAGCGGCTGCGGCAGCATGGGGGGCCGAGGCCTCCTGACGAAGGGCCGCCTGCATCTCGGCGGCGGCTTCAGGATCGGCCGGCTGACCGAAGCGGCGAGTCGCAGCCTCGCTGGCCGGCATGTCGGGGGTCGGCGCGGCGTCCGGTGGGGCCTCAGGCGATGGGGCTGGCGCAAACGCCCAGCCATGCCCGCATTGTTCGCAGCGCAGGCGGCGCACGCTCTCGCCGAGCAGATTGTCGGGAACGTCATAAAGCGTCTGGCAATTGGGGCAGGCGATCCGCATTGCGTTGCAATGGATGGCATTTTTAGCCTAGCGCCGCAATAACACCTTCAGCCCACAAAGCATTTTGTCGAAAATAAACGCCCCGCAGACCTTGCTGGCCCCCGCCTTGTCGCGGCACTAGTAACGCCATGAGAGGACTGACCTGATGATCAGGTTCGACGATGTCTGGCTGCGTTACCATCATGCGGCGCGGGACGGTGAAGCGGAGGCCCTGCGTGCCGTCAGCTTCGAAATCGAGGAAGGCGGGTTTCGCTGGCTCACCGGCCCCTCCGGGGCCGGAAAGACGAGCCTGTTGAAGCTCATCTATCTGGCCGAGCATCCCGCGCGGGGCCGCATCGAGATCCTTAACACCAGGGCCAACCGGCTGACCCGGCGCGACGCCGCCCTGCTGCGCCGGCGGATCGGCGTGGTGTACCAGGATTTCCGCCTGCTGCCGCAGCTCGATGCCTATGATAACGTGGCGTTGCCGATGCGCCTGGCGCGCCGTGGCGAGGCCCAGGTGAAGGCGGATGTGACGGAGATTTTGCGCTGGGTGGGGCTGGCGCATCGCATGCATGCCCGGCCTGACGAGCTCTCCGGCGGCGAGCAGCAGCGCATTGCCATCGCCAGGGCCGTGGTGGCCCGGCCGCGGCTGCTGGTTGCCGATGAACCGACGGGAAATCTCGATGACGAACAGGCACAACGCCTGATGCTGCTGATCACCGCGCTCAACAAGCTGGGCACGACCGTGGTTGTGGCCACGCATAATGCCGCCCTGGTGGAGCATTATCCGTTTCCCCGCCTGAGCCTGGAAAATGGCCGCCTGGTGCATGATGGCTAGGCATCGCGGAGATCTGCTGGGGCTGCGCTCGGCCTTGTCGGACCGGCTGCTGCCGGTGCTGGTCGGGGCGATGAGCTTTCTCGCCGCGCTGGCGCTCGGCGGCGCGCTCGCCTGCGCGAATTTGGCGCAAAGCTGGCAAGGCGATACCGCCGCCGCCCTGACCATCCAGATCCCGCAGCCGGCCGATCCGGATGCCGGCAACGATGGCACGCGCCTCGCCGCTGTGCAGCGCGCGCTGGCGGCCAACCATGATGTTCAGGATGCGACGGTCCTGACCACGGCGGAGATGAACCGGCTGATCGCGCCCTGGATCGGCGGCGATGCCGCCTCACTCGGGCTGGCCCTGCCCGCGATCATCACCGCGCAATGGGCCGGCAGCGGCAGCAGCGATGCGCTCGCGGCGCAGTTGCAGCAGCTCAGCCCGGGCACGGTGATCCGCACCGGCGCGATCTGGGCGCAGCGCGTCGCCACCTTGACGACCAGCCTGCAAGGCTGCGCCTTGGCGGTGCTGCTGATCGTCGCCCTGGTGGCCGCCGCCGTGGTCGCGGTGGCGACACGCTCCGGCTTGGCGCAATTGCGCGACACGATCGAGATCGTGCACGGGCTGGGCGCGTTGGAGGCGGATATCGCGACACGTTTCGCCGGCCGGGCGACATGGCTGGCCCTGGCCGGCGCGCTGGGCGGGACCGTGCTCGCCGCCCCCGTGCTGGCCTGGCTGGCCTGGCTGGCCAGCCCGTTCACCGGGCCGGCGCATCCGGCAAGCCTGTTCAACCTGCCGCCGGCCCTGCTGGCCCTGCTCCCGCTCCTGCCCGCCTGCGCGGCGCTGATTGGCTGGAGCACAGCCCAGATCACGGTTCGGGGCTGGCTGCGGCGGCTGCCGTGAGCTTGCGCCAGCGCCCGCGCCGCCGCCGCTGGTCGCTCACCCGGCTGCTTTCCCGGGTGATATTGCTGGTGCTCGGCGCCTGGTCGGCCGGATTTCTGGTCTATCTGGGCCTCGTCTTCACGGCCACGCCGCCCAACCCCTTGCCGCCGGCGGATGGCATCGTCGCGCTGACGGGCGGCGATGACCGGATCAGCGCCGCGCTGGCGCTGCTTGCCGAGCATGAGGCGCCGCTGCTGTTGATCTCCGGCGCCGGCAAGGGCACCTATCTCGGCGATTTCACCCAGGATGATCGCAGCGCCGCGACCCGGTATGCCGATGCGATCACGTTGGGGCATATGGCGGCAACCACCCATGATAATGGCGCCGAGACCGCCGCCTGGGCCAAGGCGCACCATATGCGCTCGCTGATCGTGGTCACCGCGGATTACCATATGCCGCGGGCGTTGCTGGAAATTCAGCGCGCCCTGCCCGGCGTGGCGCTGATCCCCGATCCGGTGCGGCCGCCGGCGATGCGCGACCGCTTGACGCTGCCGACAGTTCGATTACTGGCCATCGAATATAGCAAATATCTGGTGGTGCGTGCCGGGCTGGGCGGCCTGTTCAGCACCAACGACGCTGGAGATTATTGACGAACGATGCACCATGTCCGGTCTTTTGCCTTCAACGCCGTTCTCTGGGGCGCGGGCGCGGTGCTCAGCATCTGGTGCACCCTCTTCGGGCGGCATTTCAGGAATGGCATTCTGCGCACCGCACAGCTCTGGACGCGGATCAGCCTGTGGGCGCTGCGATCTTTCTGCGGCGTCAGCCTCGAGGTTCGCGGCCTGGAAAATCTCCCCGCGGGGGGCTGTGTCATCGCCGCGCAGCATCAATCGGCGCTGGACATCCTGCTGTGGATCAGCCTGCTGCCCGCCCCGGCCTTCGTGTTCAAGAAAGAGCTCAAGCGCATCCCGCTATTCGGCGCGCTGCTTGAGCCGAGCGGCATGATTTCGGTTGACCGGAGCGGTGGTCGCAAGGCGTTGCGCGACATGGTCGAGCGTGCGCATCAGGCGGTCGCGGCGGGGCGGCAGGTGGTGATCTTTCCGGAAGGGACACGGGTGGCGCCAGGCGTGCGCGGCGAGCTGCGCCATGGCATCGCCGCCATGGCGCAGGGGCTCTCCGCCCCGTTGCTGCCGGCGACGACCGATTCCGGCCTCCGGTGGGGCCGCAAATCCTTCCAGAAATCCCCGGGGCCGGTACATATCACCATCCACCCGGCGATTTTGCCGGGCCTGAGCCGGGAGGAGCTGCTCGCGACCCTGACGGCGCTGTTTTACGGATGAGCCACGCTTCTTGAGGCGAACAAAGTGAGGCCGAGCAGGATCGCATCCAGGCCGAACGCGCTCTCCAGCCCGAACCGGTTGGAGACGAAGCCGATCATCACCGGCCCGCTGAGAAACCCGGCATAGCCGATGCCGACCACCACCGGCATGGCGTGCTGCACGGACATGCCGGGCACATGCGACGCCGCACTGAACAGCAGCGGCGCCATGTTGCCGGTGCCAAACCCGACCAGGCCGAAACCGATCACCCCCACCCAGCCGATGGGCACGAAAATCGCCAGGGCAAACCCCAGCAGGCTGACCAGCGCGCCCAGCCGCATGATGGAGGTCTGGCCAAACCGCATCGCCAGATGGTCGCCGGTCAGCCGGGCCAGGGACATCATCACGGCAAAGGCGGCAAAGCCCAGCGTCGCCTCATCGATCGGCATATGCCGGGAAAACCGCAGATAGATGGCACTCCAGTCGGTGCAGGCGCCTTCCGTCATGAAGGCGGCGTAGCAGCACAGCCCCAATATCACCGCCCGCCGGTTCGGCCAGACGAACTGGCGCGCAGCCGGCTGAGCATCGGCTGATTTTGGCAGCAGCCGGAAGGATTGTGTCAGCCCGGCCAGCACCATCGCGGCGCTCACCAGGCAAATCACCAAAACCGGCGTGCCCAATTTCAGAAAGACGCTGTCGGCCAGAGCGATCAGCAGCGTGCCGATGCTGTAGCAGGCATGGAAACCCGACATCAGCAGCCGGCCCGATTGCGCCTCGATGGCGGCCCCTTGCGCGTTCATCGCCACATCCAGGAGGCCGAAATTTACGCCATAGGCGAAGAGCAGAAGGGTGAAGATTGCGGGCGATGGCGCCATGCCGAGCAAAGGCAGCATCAGGCCCATCACCAGCCCGCAGGCGATGATACAGCTGCGGCTGCCCCAGCGTTGGATCGCCAGCCCCGCCAGCGGCATGGCGGCGACGCCGCCGGTGCCGCCGGCCAGAAGAATGCCGCCCAGCGTGGCGTCATCCAGCTGAAATCTGATCTTCGTATAGGGAATGAGAAAGGCCCAGACCGAGATCCCGAAACCCGCCACACCGAAGACGAGTTTTACCGTCCAGACCCGCGCTTTCATGGCCGAAACCTATCCCCTCCCCGGACAGCGGACAAGCGCGGGCCCGCCCACAAAAAAGGGGCCGCGCGGCCCCTTTTAAGTCAAATTGGCGGGTATTTATAACGCTCGGCGTCCGGCGATGGCGTGATAGATGACCAGGACAACCACCGCCCCGACAACGGCCACGAACAGCGACCAGAGATTAAATCCTGTCACCGGGACAGCACCTAAAGCCGCGAAAATCCAGCCGCCGACCAGGGCGCCGACAATGCCGAGCACGATATCCAGGACCGGACCGCGGCCGCCATTATCGACAATCAGGCTGGCGATCCAGCCGGCGATCAACCCCAAAACGATCCAACCGACGATTGACATGGTTATGACTCCGGAAAAGTTACTTCATCACCGAAATGGGCGGCGCCCCGCCCTCACACAACCATTGCGTCCAGAACTTCATCCGGCGTTCATATTGAGTTTCAGCTTCCGCGCCTCCAGCCCTTGCCAGACGATCAACACCGGCACCGCGATCACGAAATCCCGCGCGCGGCGCAGCAGCGACAGCGACAAGGCAATGTCCGGCGGAATGCCGAACAATCCGCCCAGCAAGGTATAGGCCACTTCCTGGATGCCAACGCGGCCCGGAATGAAGAAGGCCAGCGCCATGATCGCGTGCAGCATCGCTTCAATACAGACCGCATCGATCCAGGATAAATCCACCCCCAGCGCGTGAAACCCGATATAGGACGCCGTCCCGGTGCCAATCCAGCACAGGAAATGCACGAAGGCCGCCCAGGCGAGACGGTGATGCTGGGTGTACATGCCGTTCAACGAGCTTTGCAGCTTTTCCGCGTGGTCGGCCGCGCTCTGCCCGGTTGTTCCGGCGATGCGGGTTGCGAGGGCCTTAAATAATTTGGTCCCGGAGCCGCGCTGCGCCACGATCAGCCCGACACCCAAAAACATCGCGACGGCCAAGCCGATGGACACCGGCATCAATAATTCCGAGCCCGGCACCTTGTTCGAGAGAATGACCAGCCCCACCCCGACGAACACCAGCTGCGCCAGGAATTCCGTGGTGATGTCGCCCAGCGTCGAGGCCACGGCGTCGGCCGTCGCCACCCCGCCCAGCGTCATCACGCGCGCGCCCAGAACATATCCGCCAACCTGGGAGAAGGGCAGGAACTCGCCGGTCGCGTCGCGCACGGCGCGGCCCCATACGCAGAGCCAGTAAGAGCCTTTCTGCCGTGAGCGCAGCAGGATCCGCCAGCTTCCCCCTAGCCCGAGCAGAATGACCAGCTGGGCCAGCACGAATTCAGCGGTGCCCAGCGCACTGACCGATGCCAGCGCCCGCAACACGTCCGCCGCACCGAAATAGACGATGAGCCCGGTGATGACCGCCAGCCCGGCCAGCGTCAGCACCGCTGGGATAAGTTTGCTTTTTACCGACAAATATTTTCTCAACGTCTCTGAATACGTGATTTCAGTCGCAGGACGGACAGGCCTAGTCGCCCCAGAAACGGCATCGTGCCGGGGCGCTTCAGGCGTGCATCATACCCTGCCATGCGCCTTTTATCCTCTTCCAGGCAGATTTCCAAAAGCTTGGGAAGGTCCATCTCGTCGCTGATCGCCGATGAGCCGTTCATGGTGAAATTGGCATCCGCCCCCTCCAGACCATCCACATCCTTGGCCAAGCCGATCCGCTCATAGAGCAGATAGGCCCACACCGCCCAGATTTTCGCTTCGAACCAGGGCCGGAGATACCATCGCAGATTCGCCCGCCGCCACGCCAACCAGTTGGAGAAAAACAGAATATGTCGGCCTTCCTCCTGCACGACAGGCTCGAATGTCTCAACCAGCTTGGCAGGAAAATAGCCCGAGCGCTTGGCCAGCTCGAACAGCCCGTAAGCGAAAAAACTATCGATACATTCCGAAAACCCGGTGACCAGCCAGCCCCATTCGGCATCGTTGGGCAGCGCATAATCGGGTTCGGGCCGCATCGGGATGCCATAGGCCGCGACCAGCCGGGAGAGCACCTCGCGGTGGCGCGCCTCCTCACCGGACATATGCAGCAACGCCGCGCGCAATGCAGGGTGCGGTACGGTCTGCGCATAAAAGGCGATTCGGGCGGCCGCCTTGATTTCCGTCTGCACGGCGATGTCCCAGATCGGCAGGGCGGTGATCCGGCGTAATGTCTCCGGCTCCAGCATTGGCCAGTCCAGCACCGCCGGTTTGTAGGGATTATAGGTGGCGGCGAGCAGGCTGGTGAACATCCGAAAATGCGCGTCCGACCCGGCCTTGATCGGGCCGGCCTCCGGGAATTGCCAATGCCGTGCCTGGTGATCGGCCGAAACCACCTCATCTTCCGTCGCGGCGGCTTTTGTCGGGATCACACGAATCTCGTTCATCTTCATCCTCGGTGTTGCGCCAAAGGCTGCAATGGGTTCTACAGCCAGTGTCCTGTACGGTATATGGCGCCGGCCGGATGACTGCACAGCACGAGGAAGACGAATTGGCACAGGGTGATCTGGTGCTGGTGACCGGGGCGACCGGCTTTGTCGGGGCCGCCGTCGCCAAGGCGGCGCGCGCGGCGGGGTATCGCGTGCGGGTGACGGCGCGCCAAAGCTCGGACCGGCGCAATCTTGCCGGTCTTGAGGAGCAGGCTGTCTATCTGGATCTCGCCGAGCCCGACAGTTTCCCCGCGGCGCTCAAGGATTGCCGGTATCTCCTGCATGTGGCGGCCGACTACCGGCTCTGGGTGCCCAACGAGGCCGCGATGCGCAAGGTCAATATCGATGGCAGCATCGCCTTGCTGCGGGCCGCGCAGCGCGCCGGGGTGGAGCGCAGCATCTATACCAGCTCGGTCGCGGCCCTTGGGCTCACGGATGACGGCTCACCGGCGGACGAGACCACCCTCATCCTCCCGGCCCACCATGTCGGCGCCTATAAGCGCAGCAAATATGATGCCGAGCAGGAAGTACGCCGCCTGGCGCAGGAGCAGGATATCGTGATCGTGAATCCCTCCACCCCAATCGGCCCGGGCGATGTCAAACCCACACCGACCGGCCAGATGGTGCTGGATGCGGCACGGGGGAAGATGCCCGCCTTTGTCGATACCGGCCTGAATGTCGCGCATGTGGACGATGTCGCGGCCGGACATCTGCTGGCCCTGACCCAGGGCCGCTCCGGCGAGGGCTATATTCTCGGCGGCGAGGATTTGATGCTGCGCGATCTGCTGGCGCTCGTGGCCGAACTCAGCGGCCGCGCCGCGCCAAAACTGCGCCTGCCGCTGGCGCCGCTGATGCCACTCGCCTGGGCGATGGAGCGCATCGCCGAGCGCACTGGCAAGACCCCGCTGATGACACCGGATATTCTTCGCATGGCCAAGAAAAAAATGTTCTTTTCCACGCATAAAGCCCGGACAGAGCTGGGCTACGCCCCGCGCCCGGCGCGCCAGGCGGTAGAGGATGCGCTGATCTGGTTCCGCAAGGAAGGGCGCCTGACATGATCCTGCTGCTGGCCTTCGCGATCTGGCTCTATCTGGCCTTCTTGCATGGGCGGTTCTGGGATTCCGCGCCGGAGCTGCCGGCGGCGGTGCCGTTGGAGACGCCGCAGGTCGACATCATCATTCCCGCGCGCGATGAGGTGGAGACGATCGGTCCGGTCATCGCCTCGCTGCTGGCGCAGGATTATGCCGGGCCGTTTCGCGTCATTCTGGTTGACGACAACTCCACGGACGGCACCGCGGCGGCGGCCGGCGCGGATCCGCGCCTGACCATTCTGACCGGCGCGCCCAAGCCCGCCGGGTGGTCGGGCAAGCTGTGGGCGCTCTCCCAGGGTGTGGCGGCCAGCGAGGCGCCGGTGATCCTGTTCGCGGATGCGGACATCACCCATGACCCACGGCATCTGGCCAGTCTGGTGGCCAAGATGACCAGCGACAGGCTGGACATGGTCTCCGAAATGGTGCGGCTGAACTGCGCCTCCCGGGCGGAAAAATTCCTGATCCCGGCCTTCATCTATTTTTTCCAGATGCTCTATCCTTTCGCGAGGGTGAACGATCCGCGCTCGCGCGTGGCCGCCGCGGCGGGGGGAACCGTGCTGATCAAGCGCGCCGCGCTTGCGCGCATTGGCGGGCTGGAGGCGATGCGCGAGGCGCTGATTGACGACGTGACGCTGGCGGGCAAGGTGAAACAAGCCGGGCCGATCTATCTCGGCCATTCCGGTCTCGCGACCTCGATCCGCCCCTACCCCGCGGCCCGCGATATCTGGGACATGATCGCGCGGACGGCCTTCACCCAGCTGCGCTATTCGGCCCTGCTGCTCGCCGGCACCATCATCGGGCTGGCTCTGGTCTGGCTGGTCTTCCCCTTCGCCGCGCTCTGCACCGGGTTTGGCTGGCGCGCGGCGCTGGGGCTGGCCATCTGGGCGATCGCCGCCCTCACCTATTTCCCCACCCTGGACCGCTATAGGGTGCACCGGGCCTATGCCATCGCCTTGCCCGCCATTGCCCTGTTCTACATGGCCGCCACCATCGGCTCCGCCTGCAACCATTGGCTCGGGCGCGGCGCCAAATGGAAGAGCCGCGCCTATGCCGGGGATAAAGCATGATCGCCAATGACAACACCGCGCCGCGCCTCGCCAGCAAAGATGACAGCGTCGAATCCTGGTCCGGCAAGGATAAGAGCGATGAGAATTTTCCCGTCGCCTCGCTGCTGATCGCCAAACCGCTCCGCGCGCGGGTGCATGCCTATTACGATTTCGCCCGCAATGCCGATGATATTTCCGACAGCGCGACCCTGCCGGCGGCCGACAAGCTCACCAGGCTGGACGCGATGGAAGCGGTGCTGACCGGCGCCACGGATGAAGGCAGCCCCAGCGCCAGGGCGCTGCGCCAGTCTTTGGCGGAGTCCGGCGTGACGGCTGACCATGCCCGCGAATTGCTGGTGGCATTCCGGCGGGACGTGACCAAGCTGCGCTATGAAAGCTGGGAGGAGTTGCTGGATTATTGCCGCTACTCGGCCGCCCCGGTCGGGCGTTATGTGCTCGATGTGCATGGCGAATCCCGGGATACATGGGCGCCGTCGGATGCGCTCTGCGCCAGTTTGCAGGTGCTCAACCATCTGCAGGATTGCGCCAAGGATCTGCGCGCGCTGGACCGTTGTTATGTGCCGCAGGCCTGGTTGCGCGAACAGGGCCTGACCACGGATGACATCGCCCGGCCAGAGACAAGCCCGGCCTTGCGGGCGGTCTTCGACAGGATGCTGGATGCCACGGAGGCGCTGAACCGCGATGCCGCCGCCCTGCCCGGACGGGTCAGATCCCGCCGGCTGCGGATTGAAACCGCGATCATCTGCGCGCTGGCGCGGCGGCTGACATCGTTGTTGCGCGCTGGCGATCCGCTGGCCACGCGGGTCAAGCTGTCCAAATTCGACATTCTCAACGCCAGCCTGAAAGGGCTCAGATACGCGTTATGATCCGCCCCGACGATATCGCCTTCATCACCGCGCTGGTGAAGGCGTCCGGCACCTCATTCTATCACGGCATGAAAATCCTCGCCCCCGAGCGCCGGGATGGGATGTATGCGATCTATGCGTTCTGCCGCATTGTCGATGACATCGCCGATGAGGAGGGGCGGGATTTTCCGACCAAGCAAGCGGAGTTGCAGGGCTGGCGCGAGCGGATTTCCGCGCTGTACGAGCAGGGGATCGCGGACTGTGCCGTCACCCGCGCCTTGCTGAGCGTGATCCAGGATTATCAGCCCCGCCAGGAGGATTTCATCGCCATCATCGATGGCATGGAGATGGATGCGGGGGCGCCGATCATCGCGCCGGATCTGGCGTTTCTTGATCTCTATTGCGACCGTGTCGCCTCCGCCGTCGGGCGGCTCTCGGTGCGGGTGTTTGGCGACGCCTCCCCGGCGGCGGACGACGTCGCCCATGCGCTCGGCCGTGGGCTGCAGCTGACGAATATTCTGCGCGACGTGGCCGAGGACGCGGAACGCGGACGCATTTACCTGCCCGCGGAACATCTTGCCGCGGCCGGGGTGCCGGCCGATCCGGCGCGGATCCTCGATGCCCCCGGCCTGGCGCGGGCCTGCGGCGCGGTTGCGGCCATGGCCGAGCTGAATTTCCGCCGCGCCCATGACGCGATGGCACGCTGCGATGCCAAGGCGATGCGGCCGGCGCGCATGATGGCGGCCAGCTATCGCCCCTTGCTGGCGGAACTCCGGCGGCGACATTTCGACTATCGCCGGGGCCGGGTGAGCCTGCCGAAATGGCGCAAGCTCTGGCTGGCCGCACAGCTTCTGGTGGGCTGAATGAAAATCCAAATCATCGGCGCCGGGCTGGCCGGGCTTTCAGCCGCCTGCGCCCTCACGGAGGCGGGCCATCAGATTATGCTGTCCGAGGCGGCGCCGCAGGCTGGCGGGCGCGCCCGCTCCTATTTCGACAAGCAGCTCGGCTGCCGTATCGATAACGGCAACCATTTGCTGCTGTCCGGCAATAAGGATGCGTTGCGGTATCTACGCCGGATCGGCGCCGAGCACACACTCACCGGGCCGGACGAGGCAAATTTTCCGTTTCACGACCTAAAAACCAATCGCGGCTGGACGCTGAGGCTGAATCACGGCCGGATTCCCTGGTGGATCGCCGCGCCGAGCCGGCGCGTGCCGGGCACACGCCTCGCGGATTATCTTGCCTTGAAGAGATTGCTGCAGGCGCGCCCTGGTGATCTGGTCGAGCCACTGGTCGGGCACGGGCCGCTTTATGAACGCCTGCTGGAGCCGCTGGCCATCGCCGCCCTCAACACCATGCCGGACATCGCCGCCGCCCAGCCTTTGGGCGCGGTGCTGGCGGAAACCGTGGAGCGCGGCGGTTTTGCCGCCTTGCCACGCTGGGCCAGGCTGGGGCTTTCAGAAAGCTTCGTGGACCCGGCCTTGGCCTGGCTGCAGCAGCGCGGCGCTGAATTGCGGTTTGGCGAGCGCGTCACCCACCTCCCCCCGAACCAGCCGACAATCCTGGCGGTTCCGCCCTGGGTTGCGAAAGAGCTGATGCCGGAGCTGGACGTGCCCGATGCGTTCGAATCGATCTGCAACCTGCATTTCAAAACGCCGCGCGGGCCGGCGGAGGCGACGTTCCATGGCGTCATTGGCGGGCTGACGGAATGGATCTTCCTGCGCGAGACTGTGATTTCCGTCACCATCTCGGCCGCCAACCGCCATGCGCATCTGGGGCAGGAGGCCATCGCGGCACAGGTCTGGCAGGAGGTCTGCCAGGTTCTGGGCCAAACCCTGAAGCTGCCGCCGTATCGGGTGCTGTGGGAAAAGCGCGCCACATTCGCCTGCACCCCCGCGCAGCTGGCCAAGCGGCCAGGACCGCGCAGCCCCCGCCCCTTGGTTGCGCTGGCCGGGGATTGGACCGACACGGGCCTGCCGGCGACGATTGAAGGCGCCATCCGCTCGGGCGAGGCCGCGGCAAAGGCCCTGCTGAGCCAGATCTAATCTCAGCCATGCTCGCATAGGCACTGGAAAACCGCGAAAAAAACTGCCAAAGCCGCTCCGATGAACGCCATTCTGGACGATGCGATTGAACAGGCCCGCGCCTCCCTGCGCACAGAGCAGCGCGCCGATGGGCATTATTGCTACGAGCTGGAAGCCGACGCCACGATTCCCGCCGAATATGTGCTGCTCGAGCATTATCTCGACCGCATCGATGACGGGCTGCAAGCCAAGATCGGCGTCTATCTGCGCCGGATCCAGGGCGACTATCCCGGTTGTGACGGCGGCTGGCCGTTGTTTCACGGCGGCAAAATGGATCTCTCCTGTTCGGTGAAGGCGTATTTCGCGCTGAAGGCGATCGGCGACAGCCCCGAGGCGCCGCATATGCGCCGCGCCAGAGCCGCGATACGGGCGGCCGGCGGCGCCGAGCGCAGCAATGTTTTCACCCGCTTTCAGATGGCGCTGTTTGGTGCCGTGCCCTGGACGGCCTGCCCCGTCATCCCGGTGGAAGCGGTATTGATGCCGGACTGGTTCCCCTTCACGATGCGCAAGGTATCCTACTGGTCGCGCACCGTGATGGTGCCACTGATGGTCTTGGCCGCGGTGAAGCCACGAGCGCGCAATCCCCGCCAGGTCCGCATCGACGAGCTGTTCGTCACCCCGCCCGATCAGGTGAAGGACTGGATCCGCGGCCCCTACAAATCCGCCTGGGGCCCAGCCTTCAAGATATTGGACGATGTGCTGCGGATCGCCGAACCGGCCTTCCCGACCCGCACCCGCGAAAAGGCCGTGCGCAAGGCGATCGATTGGAGCATTGAGCGGCTCAACGGTGAGGATGGGCTCGGCGCCATCTATCCGGCAATGGCCAATGCCACGATGATGTTCGACCATTTCGGCGATGCCGCGCATTTTGACATCGCCTGGAACGCGGTTCGCAAGCTGCTCGTGGTCGGCGAGACCGAAGCCTATTGCCAGCCTTGCCTGTCACCCATTTGGGATACGGCGCTCGCCGGACACGCCTTGGCGGAAGCCGGAGACAAGGACGCGCTTGCCGCCGCCTGCGATTGGCTGATCCCGCGCCAGGAACTGGAGCTTGTCGGTGACTGGGCCGATAACACGCCAGGCACACGCCCCGGCGGATGGGCTTTCCAGTACAACAACCCGCATTACCCCGATGTTGATGACACCGCCGTGGTCGCGATGCTGCTGCACCGCGCCGGCGATCCGAAATATGCCGAAAGCATTGCCCGCGCGCGGGAATGGATCATCGGCATGCAATCGACCAACGGCGCCTGGGGCGCCTTCGATATCAACAACGACCGGCAATATCTCAACCATATCCCGTTTGCGGATCATGGCGCGCTGCTCGACCCGCCGACCGAGGATGTCTCCGCGCGCTGCATCTCTTTTCTCGCGCAGCTTGGCCACGCCGAGGACCAGCCCGCGATCCAGCGCGGGATTGCCTACCTGAGAGAAACGCAGAAGCCTGACGGCTCCTGGTTTGGGCGCTGGGGCACGAATTATATCTACGGCACCTGGTCGGTGCTGTGCGCCTTGAATGCCGCCAGAATTCCGCATGACGATCCGATGATGGAAAAGGCGGCGGCGTGGCTTATTTCCAAACAGCGCCAAGATGGCGGATGGGGTGAGGATTGCGAGACCTACGCAGACGCGCCTTCGGGGGAATTCCACGGCGTTGCCGCCCAGAGCCTACCGAGCCAGACGGCCTGGGCGCTGCTCGGCCTGATGGCGGCAGGATTGGTGGAGCATGAAGCCGTGCACCGTGGCATCCAATATCTGCAATCGACACAAGGCAGCGATGGAAGCTGGAGCGAAGCACCTTATAATGCCGTCGGGTTTCCGCGCGTCTTCTATCTGAAATATCACGGCTATCCGCGTTTCTTCCCGGTTCTGGCGCTCAGCCGCTATCAAAGGCTGATTGCGCGAAATGATCGCCATGTCGAATTTGGCTTCTGACAACGGAAAAGAGAGCAACAGGACAAACACACCAAAATCGTCTTGATTTTTAAACAGAATCTCGCCTAACGTAACGTAACTTTCTCTTCACGTTGTTTGTTTTGGCGGTTACGCTCGATTTCATGGATGATATTCGACTCGCTTCGATTTTCCGGCCTGAAAACCAATTCAAAGCTTGGACGAACATCATCTCCATCGACGAAACCGCGATTACGCTCGAAGCTCTTTTTCAGAGAGAGCAGGCTCTTCCCGGGGTCATCATCGAGGAAAACAACCAAAGCCGTATCCTGTTAAGCCGCCGGGTTTTTCTCGCGGTGATCAGCCGGCCATTTGGGCGGGAAGTTTTTTTAAAACGCCCCTTACGGGAGTTGATCGTATCGGCGAAGCCGGAAACGCTCATTTTAAGCGAGGATACACCGCTTTCCGTAGCGTGCCGCGCAGCCCTGGCGAGATGCGATTCAAACCGGTTCGAGCCTTTCATAATGATGAGCGGCGCGTCAGCGTTTATTATCGAGTTGGCGGATCTACTGTTAGCGCAAGCCGACGCGTTGGAAAAAACCGTTTTTGAAAAGAGCCTACTTGCGGAAACGGCAACGCAGACGGCGAGCGACTTAAAGCAAGCGCTGCAGGAACAGCATCAACTGGCCGAAGAACTCGAGCGGGCCAGGACACTCGCCGAGTATGATGCAACGCACGACTCCCTGACAGGGTTGCTGAACCGCAAAGGCTTCTTTGCAGAAATGCGGGCCGCGATGGCGGCGAAGGCGAGCGGCCGCGGTCCGGATTACGGCCTGCTGTTTCTTGACCTTGATCGCTTCAAACTCATCAATGACAGTTTGGGGCATCATAGAGGCAACGAACTTCTGATCCAGGTGGCTGAAAGATTGTCAGCCCTGGCCACACGGTGCAATCCCTCAGCACGCCAGGACGCGTCCTCACAGGATAAATGCATTGTCGGCCGGCATTCCGGTGATGAATTCGTTTTGCTGCAGAGCATAGACGAGGATCCTGATGCGATTTTAAAAACAGCACAGACCTTGCTGGCGTCTCTTACCGCCCCCTACATGCTGGGCGGCAAGCCTTATACAGTCGGCGTCAGCATCGGGCTCGTCAGCGCCCTCAGCCATTACCAGGACCACGAGCCCGCGCTGCGCGACGCCGATATCGCCATGTATGAGGCGAAGCGGCATAAGGAACAGCCGATTGTTCGCTTCGAATCGCCAATGCACAAGACGGTCGAGCGGCGCGTTGAGCTTGAAGCCGAACTCAGGGAGGCTGTTCAACGCAACGAGCTTGTGCTGCATTATCAACCCATCATCGATACGTTCACCGGCGACGTCTTTGCCTATGAGGGGTTATTGCGCTGGCAAAGAGAGCGGGACATCGTTCCGCCGAGCGAATTCATTTCCGTGGCCGAGGAGACCGGGCTGATCAACGAAATTGGCCTGCATGTCATGAGATCCGCATGCCACTGGATGAAAAGCCACACGCAAAAAGGTGGCAATGCAAATAGCCTGGTCAGTTTGAATATCTCTGCGGTGCAGTTGGCGAACACCGAACTCCCCGCTCAACTCGAAGCGATCTGCTTGAACGAAGCCGTGCCGACAAGCCGGTTTATTCTTGAAGTCACGGAACAATCCGCGATGTCCTATCCCGAACGTTCCCTGAACATTCTTGAGGATTTGAAGCAGCGCGGCTTCCGCCTGGCTCTCGACGATTTCGGAACCGGATATTCTTCATTAAGCTGGCTGCATAAATACCCCTTCGATCTTTTAAAAGTCGATCGCTCGCTGATTGCTGGGGTCGGTCAAACCGCCAACTCAGAGAAAATGGCGGCCGGTATTTTGCATCTTTCTAAAATTCTTGGCTTGCACGTGATTGCGGAAGGGGTGGAGCGGCTTTCGCAAAAGCAGACTCTCAACGAGACGGGGTTTCAATTGATGCAGGGCTACCATTTCGGCCGCCCTGCGCCATCTTGGCCGATCGAAGCCAGCCAGTTTTAAAAGCTTCCGTTATTCAACCGGCCGGCACGCGGATAGTTTTTGAAAAACGTGAGGCGCCAATTCTTTCTTACAGATCAGCAGGTCCGGCAGATAAGGATCGGCGTTGTTATAGACCAGATCAGTTCCGTCCACGCGTGAGGCATGCAGTCCAGCCGCCAAAGCAACAGCTGCCGGGGCGCAATTATCCCATTCATACTGCCCTCCCGTGTGGAGATAGATATCGGCATCACCACGCAGAACCGCCATCGCCTTGGCGCCCGCAGAGCCCATCGGCACCAACTCAGCCCCCAGAGCCTCGGCGACATCAAGCGCTTCCTTGGCCGGCCGCGACCGGCTGACCAGCATTCGCAATTTTTCAGGGCTCTGCTTTACGTCCTGAGGTTCGGAGAGCATGACCACACCGCTTGCGGGAAGAGCGACCGCGCCAATTTTGGCCACGCCATTGATCGCGAGGCCGACATGAACCGCCCAATCATCGCGGCCTTCGGCATATTCGCGCGTACCATCCAACGGATCGACGATCCAGACACGCTCCGCCTGCAGCCGGGAGGGATTGTCTCTTTCCTCTTCAGAGAGCACAGCATCATCAGGACGATTTTCCGCAAGCGCCTCCATGATGAAGGCATTCGCGACGCGATCCCCGGCCTTTCCCAACGCCTTGCCGGAGAACAAGTTCGTCCCCCGCAGCTCAAGCAACAATTTCCCCGCCGCCTCCGCGATGGCCTTGGCCAATTCAAGATCTGTCACGGAATCAGCCTTTCCACGATCATATCCGCGGCTTCTTCAGGCGTCATCCTGGACGTATCGATACGAATCTCTGGATCGAGCGGCGCCTCATAGGGGCTGTCGATCCCGGTGAAATTCTTCAATTCGCCGGATCGCGCCTTCTTATACAGCCCTTTTACATCCCGCCGTTCCGCCTCTTCCAAGGCCGTATCAACAAACACTTCGACGAACTCATTCGGCGCCATCATCTGCCGCACCATGTCGCGCTCCGAGCGGAACGGCGAAATGAAGGCGGTGATGACGATCAACCCGGCATCCGTCATCAGCTTCGCGACCTCACCGACGCGGCGAATATTTTCGATACGGTCCGCCTGGGTGAAGCCAAGATTCTTGTTCAAGCCATGACGAACATTGTCACCATCGAGCAGGAATGTATGCCGGTTCATCCGGACCAGCTTTTTCTCGACCAGATTGGCAATCGTGCTCTTCCCTGCCCCGGAAAGCCCCGTGAACCAAAGCACCACTGGCTTTTGATTTTTCAGGCTGGCGCGAACATCCCGCGACACATCCAGCGCTTGCCAATGCACATTTTGAGACCGCCTGAGAGAGAAATGCAGCATCCCGGCAGCAACAGTCGCGTTCGTCATCTTTTCGATGATGATGAAGCCACCCAGCGTTCGGTTGGTCTCGTAGGCTTCGAACGGGATCGCGCGATCGGTGGTGATATTCGCGACGCCGATCGCGTTCAACTCAAGCGTCTTGACCGCCGTCCGCTCCAGCGTATTGACGTTGATCTGATATTTGGGCGCCTGGATTGAAGCCGAAACAATCTGTGTTCCGATCTTCATCCAATAGGACCGGCCAGGCGTCATCATCTCGTCGGCCATCCAGACGATCGTCGCTTCAAATTGGTCGGCAACCTGCACCGGTTCATCGGCCGAGGTGATCACATCGCCGCGCGAGCAATCGATTTCGTCGGTCAGGCACAGCGTCACGGACTGGCCGGCGACAGCCTGCTCGAGATCCCCGTCGAATGTCACGATCCGATCGATCGAAGAGGTCTTTCCGGACGGCAGGACACGGATGGCATCACCGCGCTTGACGAGGCCCGTCGCGACGAGACCGGAGAAGCCGCGGAAATCCAAATTCGGCCGGTTCACCCATTGCACCGGCATGCGAAACGCCTTGCCCTGGTCCGCCGTCACATCCAGTTCAACATTTTCCAGAAGCTCGACCAGAGGCACGCCCGTATACCAGGGCGTGTTCTTGGAGCGCTCGGTGATATTGTCGCCCACATATCCGGAGATCGGCATGGGGGTGAATGACTTGATCCCTATGCTTTGCGAAAAGCTTTTATATTCTTCGACGATGCGATCATATGTCTGCTGATCATATCCGATCAGATCCATCTTGTTCACCGCCAGCACGAGGTGGCGGATGCCGATGAGATGGGCCAGATAAGAGTGGCGGCGGGTCTGGGTCAAAATGCCCTTGCGCGCATCCACGAGAATGATGGCAAGATCAGCCGTGGAGGCGCCCGTCACCATGTTTCGCGTATATTGCTCGTGACCTGGCGTGTCGGCGACGATGAATTTCCGCTTTTCGGTCGCAAAGAACCGATAGGCGACGTCGATGGTGATCCCTTGTTCGCGTTCGGCCGCGAGGCCATCAACCAGCAATGCAAAATCGATATTCTGCCCTTGCGTACCGATTTTTTTGGAATCGGACTCAAGCGCCGCCAGCTGATCCTCGAAGATCATTTTTGAATCATACAGCAGGCGCCCGATCAGAGTCGATTTTCCGTCATCGACGGAACCGCAGGTGATGAAGCGCAGCAGGGATTTATGCTGATGCTGCAGGAGATAAGCGTCAATATCCTCGGCGATCAGCGCATCGACCTTATAGGAGCCGGTCTGAATTTCGGGCATCAGAAATATCCCTCCTGCTTCTTCTTTTCCATGCTGGCACCACCTGCATCCTTGTCGATCACACGCCCCTGCCGTTCGGAGGTGGTGGTGAGCAGGGTTTCCTGGATCACTTCACTGATGGACTGAGCCTTGCTTTCAACCGCACCCGACAGAGGATAGCAGCCGAGCGTGCGAAACCGGACGGATTTCATAACCGGCGTTTCACCATCGCGCAGGCGAAACCGGTCATCATCGACCATGATCAACAACCCGTCACGCTCCACGACAGGGCGTTCAGCCGCGAAATAAAGCGGCACGATCGGGATGCGCTCCAGCTGGATATATTGCCAGATATCCAGCTCGGTCCAGTTGGATATGGGAAAAACGCGAATGCTTTCGCCCTTGTTTTTCTTGGCGTTATAGAGATTCCACAATTCCGGCCGCTGCGCCTTCGGGTCCCAGCGATGGTTGGCTGACCGGAAAGAGAAAATCCGCTCTTTCGCGCGGCTCTTCTCCTCGTCCCGGCGCGCGCCGCCGAAGGCCGCGTCAAACCCGTATTTGTCGAGCGCCTGCTTCAGCCCCTCGGTCTTCCACATATCCGTGTGCAAGGGGCCGTGATCGAAAGGATTGATGCCTTTCTCTTTCGCTTCCGGATTTTGATAGACGAGCAGCTCCATGCCGCTCTCTTTGGCCATGCGGTCCCGCAGCTCATACATGGCCTTGAACTTCCAGGTCGTATCGACATGGAGAAGCGGAAATGGCGGGGGCGAGGGGTAGAATGCCTTGCGGGCGAGATGCAGCATCACCGCGCTGTCTTTGCCCACGGAGTACAGCATGACGGGGTTTTCACTCTCCGCCACCACCTCACGCATGATATGAATCGCCTCGGCTTCCAGGCGCTGCAAATGCGTCAAAATTTGCGGCGCGGCCGTCGCGGGCAGATCAGGTGTCTTCAACAAAGCGCACTCCTGGGAAGCTGGCATTCGATCAATTTAGGCCTTCATACAGGCTGCGCAATGCACCGGCTGAACCGCTCTGGCAAGCCCAAACACGAATTCCCTACAGGATTCAGGAGCTTATTGCCGACCGGCGACATCTCGTGCGATTTTTTTGCCCCACGCGCCGCAACAAGGGGCGTTTTTTCTGGACCAATATCACCCGCCAGCCGGGGCTTGGGTTTACCGGGCGGCTCGTCTATTTCCCTCAGGGCAGTTATCGGTCGAAGAGGGAACATCATGGAAGGCGTCTTGGTTACCGGAGGCGGGCGGCGGCTGGGCGGCATCATCGCGCGGCATCTGGGCACAAGCGAACGCCATGTCTTCGTGCATTACCACAAGGCCGCCGAGGGAGCTGACCAGGTTGTCCGCGACATTATCGCCGCCGGTGGACATGCCAGCGCGGTCGGCGCCGATCTGGGCGATGCGGAACAGGTCGAGGCGGCCTTCCGCCAATGTGACAGCATCTGCCCCATCGGCCTGCTGATCAACAGCGCCTCCGGCTTTGACTATGACAGCGCGGTTTCGGTGACGCCGGCGGGGCTGGACGCGCATATGCGGGTCAATCTCTTCGCCCCGGCGCTGCTCACCCAATTTATGTATAAATCCCTGGTCAGCCGGAATCGGGCCGGCGTTGCGATCAGCATCGTCGATAACAAGGTGTTTGGCCTCAACCCGGATTACTTTTCCTATAGCCTGTCGAAAATCGCGCTGCATGGCATGATCCAGATGCACGCCATGGCCTTGGCGCCAACGCTGCGCGTCGCCGGCATTGCACCCGGCCTGACCCTGATCAGCAAATTGCAGTCGGAAGCGGAGTTCGAGCGCAGCCATCGCAATAACCTGATGGGCCAGGGCTGTACGCCGGATCAGATTTTGAACGCGATCGATTTTATTCTCGCCAGCCCCGCCTTCCATGGCCAGACGCTGGTGATCGATGGCGGGCAGGTGCTGCAGCGCCAGGGGCGGGATGTCGTCTTCCTGGAAAACCCGTCTTTGGCCGTACCGTGAGGCTGGCGTTGCGAGTCATGGCGTTCACGGCTAAGCAAACCGGGTCACGTGTCTCAAGGGTCAATTAACTTGCAGAACCGCCTTCGCGCCTTCGGCGCCCTCGCCGCCCTTTCCCTGCTCACCGGCTGCGGTGTCGGCCACTCTCTCGGACATGAGTTGCTCGGCTTGAATGACGGCAGCCCGACCTCCGGAACGGTGCCCTCCCAGTTCGGTTACGCCGTGGCCGATGCGCCCGAGGCGGCGGTGATTGGGCGTGATATCCTGAACCGTGGCGGCAATGCGGTTGACGCGGCGGCGGCTGAAGGCTTCGCCCAGGCGGTGACCCTGCCCTCCCGCAGCGGGCTCGGCGGCGGCGGTGCCTGCATCATCAAGATGCCCGGCCCGGATGGGAAAATGCAGAAGCCGGTCATGCTGAGCTTCCCTGCTGGGCTTCCAGCACAGACGAGCGGCGACCGCCCGGCCGCCGTGCCGCTGCTGGCGCGCGGACTCCTGGCGATGCAGGTGCGCTATGGCCAATTGCCGCTATCTTCCGTGATTGTCCCGGCCGAACGGCTGGCCGGGGGGGCCCCGGTCTCGCAGGCCCTGGAGAGTGATCTCCAGGTGGTGGGCAACGCCCTGCTGGCAGACCCGCAGGCTGCGGCGGTGTTCGCCCCCGGCGGCACCTTGCTGGCGGCGGGCGCCAATTTGCAGCAGCCCGACCTCGCCGCGACGCTGGAGAGCCTGCGTGTGAACGGCGTCAACGGGCTCTATGCGGGCATGGGGGCGGCGCAATTCGCAAAGGCCGCCGACCAGGCCGGCGGCGGCCTGACCACAGGCGATCTTGTGAATGCGACACCGCACTATGGCGCGCCGGACATAACGCAGCAGGGGGGATATCAGGTCGCCAGCCTGCCCGTATCGCCTGACGCTGCCGGACGGGCGCTGCCCGCCTCGGCCAGCTTCATGGCTTTGGACAAAAAGGGCGGCGCGGTGATTTGCGTGACCTCGATGAATAATCTCTTTGGCACGGGGCGGATTGCGCCGGGCACCGGCATCTTGCTGGCCGCCTCGCCCAGGACCGCCCCAACGCCGGATCTGGCTGCCGAGATGGCCTATACCGGCGGCAATGATGCCTTCCGGGCGGCGGCCACCGGCACCGGGCAGAACGCCGCGGCGGCGGCCGCGCGCATTGGTCTGGACAATGCGTTGACCGGCCAAAACGCCCCCATCCCCGCCCCTGGCCGCGCCAACATCATCTCCTGCCCGAACAATGTCCCGGGTGGCGAGGCCAGCTGCCGCGCCAGCACGGCGCCGGGCGCCAACGGACTGGCCATCGGCGGGCGCTGAATTGGCCCTGAAAATCGGCGCGGGACGGCTCGTCCCGCCCTTTCAGGTGATGGATGTCATCCTCGCCGCCAACCAGCGCGCGGCAAGCCTGCAAGCCGGTGAGGCGAAGATTTTACGCATGGAGGTCGGTCAACCGGGGACCGGCCTGCCCAGCGGGGCGCGTGAGGCCGTTGAGGCCGCGCTGCGGAGCGGCGCCGCCTTGGGCTATACTGACGGGCTGGGCCTGCCATCGCTGAAAGCCCGGATCGCCCGGCATATCGCCGAATGGTACGGCATAGAGGTGCCGCCCAACCGCATCGCGGTGACCGTCGGCGCCTCGGGCGGATTTCCCCTGGCCTTTCTGTCCAGCTTCGATGTTGGCGACGTGGTCGCGCTCGCGGCCCCCTACTACCCGCCTTATTACAATATTTTACTGGCACTTGGGCTGCGGCCGCTGGTCCTGCCCTGCGGCATCGAGACAGGGTTTCAGCCGACGGTGGAAATGCTCGACGCCCTGCCCCGCAAGCCTGATGGGCTGATCGTCGCCAGCCCGGCGAACCCCACCGGCTCGATGCTCCCGGCGGACAAGCTGGCAGCGCTTTGCCATTATTGCGATGCGGCCGGGATTCGCCTGATCTCGGACGAGATCTATCACGGCCTCACTTACGGCAAGCCGCAGGCCTCAGCCGCCCAGTTTTCTGCGAGTGCTATCGTCATCAACTCGTTTTCCAAGTATTTTTCCATGACCGGCTGGCGGATCGGCTGGATGGTGCTGCCCGAGGACATGGTGCGCATCACCGAGCGCCTCGCCCAGAATATGTTCATCTGCCCGCCCCATATCGCGCAGGTGGCGGCCGAGGCCGCCATGGATTGCCGGGTGGAACTGGAAGCGAATCGCGCCGGCTACGCCCATGCCCGGGAGCTGCTGATGGCGGGGTTGCGGGAGGCCGGCTTCTCCACATTCTCCCCGCCCGATGGGGCCTTCTACCTTTACGCCGACATCGAAGGCCGGGCGCAGGACAGTGCCACCTTCTGCGCGCGCTTGCTGGCGGCGCAGAATATCGCCGCGACGCCGGGGCTGGATTTCGACGCGCAACGCGGCGGCCGGTATTTCCGCCTCAGCTATTGCGGGCCTTTGGAGGATGTCAAAGAGGCCATCACCAGGCTGAAACAGCTCGGCTGAGTTTATTTACTCGCGAGTAAATAAAGGCTATCCAAAGCGTCGGGCATCGCATATCAAGGATGACCCTTCGAGGGACAGTTCAGAGGTATCAAAATGAAATTGCTGGTCGCCGTGAAGCGGGTGGTCGACTATAACGTCAAGGTTCGCGTCAAATCCGATGGGTCTGGCGTGGAAACCGCCGGCGTGAAAATGTCGATGAACCCCTTCGATGAAATCGCCGTGGAAGAAGCCGTTCGCCTGAAGGAAAAGGGCATCGCGTCTGAGATCATCGCGGTCTCGATCGGCGTGACCCAGGCCCAGGAAACCATCCGGACCGCGCTGGCCATGGGCGCTGACCGGGGCATTCTGGTGGAAACCGAAACTGCCGTTGAACCTTTGGCCGTCGCCAAGATCCTGAAGGAAGTGGCGCTGAAGGAAGATGTTGAGGCGGTGATCCTCGGCAAACAGGCGATCGACGATGACATGAACGCAACCGGGCAGATGCTCGCCGCCCTGCTCGACTGGCCGCAGGCGACATTCGCCTCCAAGGTTGAGATCGCCGATGGCGCCGCGACCGTGACCCGCGAAATCGACGGCGGCCTGGAGACGGTGAAACTGACCCTGCCGGCCGTCATCACCGCGGATTTGCGGCTGAATGAGCCGCGCTACGCGTCGCTGCCGAACATCATGAAAGCCCGCAAAAAAACCATCGATACGCTCAAGCCGGCCGATCTTAACGTGGATATCACGCCACGTTTGACCTTGATCAATGTCAGCGAGCCACCGACGCGCAAAGCTGGCATCAAGGTGCCGGACGTGGCCAGCCTGGTCGAGAAACTCCGCAACGAAGCAAAGGTGATCTGATCATGACGTCTTTGGTGATCCTTGATTTTGACGCCGCCGGCATCAAGCAGCCGTCACGCTCGGCCATTGCCGCGGCGGCCCGGCTTGGCGATGTGCATGTCCTCCTCGCGGGCGAAAATGTTAGCAACATCGCGGAACAGGCCGCGAAACTCGCTGGCGTGTCCAAGGTGCTGGTGGCGGATGACGCGGCTTATGCGCATCACCTCGCTGAACCGATGGCCGCGGTGATCATGTCGGTTGCTGGAAATTACAGCCATATTCTGCAGGCTGCCACCGCGTCCGGAAAAAACGTCCTGCCCCGTGTCGCGGCGCTGCTGGACGTGCAGCCTATTTCCGATATCTCGGATGTCGTCGATGCCGATACCTTCGTCCGGCCGATCTATGCCGGCAACGCCATGGCGACCGTCAAATCCGCTGACAAGGTGAAAATCATCACCGTGCGCGCGGCGTCCTTTGATCCGGTCGCTACGGAAGGCGGCGCGGCGCCGGTTGAGGCGGTTTCCGCGGCCCGCCCCGCGGAAAAATCCGCCTATGTCGGCGAGGAGATTTCCAAGTCCGAGCGGCCGGAACTCACCGCCGCCCGCATCATCATCTCGGGCGGCCGCGGCATGCAGGCGGGCGATAATTTCGCCAAGCTGATCGAGCCGATCGCCGACAAGCTTGGCGCCGCTGTTGGCGCGTCACGCGCCGCCGTGGATGCGGGCTTCGTGCCCAATGATTATCAGGTCGGCCAGACCGGTAAAATCGTCGCCCCCGAACTTTACATCGCGGTTGGCATTTCGGGCGCCATTCAGCATCTGGCCGGCATGAAGGACTCCAAGGTCATCGTCGCCATCAACAAGGATGAGGACGCGCCGATCTTTCAGGTGGCCGATTACGGACTTGTCGGCGACCTGTTCACGATTCTGCCCGAACTAGAGAAGGCCCTTTAATCATGAGCATCCGCAAAATCGGTATCATCGGCGCGGGTTTGATGGGAAACGGCATCGCTCACGCGGCGCTGATATCCGGTTTTGACGTGGTGCTCGTGGACGCGTTCGCGGCGGCTTTGGATAAAGGCCTTGCCACGATCCATAAAAACATGGAACGGCAGGTTTCCAAGGCGACGATAACGGAAGCCGACAAAGCCAGCGCGCTTGCGCGCCTGATCAGCTCGACCGATTATCACGCCTTGGCCGGAACCGATATCGTCATCGAAGCCGTTCCGGAATCCCTGCAGATCAAAGAGGCGATCTACGCGGAACTCAAGGATGTTCTGGCGCCAGAGACGATATTGGCCTCCAATACATCCTCGATTTCCATTACCGCTCTGGCCGCGTTGTCCGGCCGGCCGGATAAATTCATCGGGCTGCATTTCTTCAATCCCGTCCCGATGATGAAGCTGGTCGAGATCATCCGTGGGTTGGCCACCTCGGAACAAACCTACGAACTGGCGACAAAACTTGCCGCGCAACTCAACAAGACGGCCGCGGTTGCGCAGGATGCCCCGGGTTTTATCGTCAATCGCCTGCTTTGCCCGATGCTGAATGAAGCCATCTTCATGCTGGCGGAAGGCGTTGCGGACGCGAATTCGATCGACAACGCGATGAAGCTCGGCGCCAATCATCCGATGGGACCACTGGCACTTGCCGACTTTATCGGACTGGACACGCTGCTTTCGATCATGCGCGTGCTTCATGCGGAACTGGGCGAAGACAAATACCGCCCTGCCCCGCTGCTTGTGAAATATGTGAATGCCGGATGGATGGGGCGCAAATCCGGGCGCGGATTTTACAATTACGAAAGTGCTGCGAAAGCCTAGCTGCCTGGTTGCGGGACATCATTGGCGTAATAGAGGCTTTTATCGACCTTGGGCGGCAGGTCATCGCTATCTGCGGGCTTGGAGTTTGGGTTTGCCATAAGATAGCGCGGCGGCGATCAACAAGGGCTAATCTTCTGGGGCGCAAAGGCGCGTGATCTGCCCCTCGGTCTGTCCGTTCGAGCATGGCGAGACGATTGCGTTGCCCAGGCATGTTTCCGGCAGATCGAGGGGTGTGGCGCCTATGGATTTCCCGATCGCCATGCGGCGAGTTTCGCCAAGCTGCTCTAAGTCTCCGCCTGGGGCAAATACTGGAGCCACTCCTTTCAGATCAAGGCTTTTGTCGGCTATTGGCGCGGCACCGCGCGGCCTGGCTGCCTGAACAGGCTGGGTCATCAGAGCACCGCCAGGCGGGGCGAAGAATGAAGGTCCACGATCCGGACACTTCATCCCAGCGGTTCTGGAAGAGGCCACGAGCCGACAGCATACTGGGAACACCATCCATTTGCGCCGCCAAATATGCCGCGCGGGACCACCACACGGAGCTTATCTTTGATCATCGACCCCGCTTCACTCAGCGCCGAGCAATCCTACAAGCTTCTCACCGGCATGATCGTGCCGCGCCCGATTGCCTGGGTGACGTCCCTGTCCGAGGCCGGAATTATCAATCTCGCCCCCTTCAGCGCCTTCACCTTTCTGGCGCCCAAGCCGCCGATGCTGGGGATCAGCATCGGTCACAAAGCCGGGGTGTACAAGGATACTTCACGCAATATCCTGACGCGCGAGGAGTTTGTCGTGCATGTCGCGGATGTTTCACAGATCGATGCCGTGCATCAAAGCGCCATCGAATATCCAAGCGACATCAGCGAGGTTGACGAGATCGGGCTGGAAACCACCGCCTCTGAGGAGATCAGCGTCCCTCGGCTGGTGGTGGCCCCCGTGGCGATGGAATGCCGTTTTCGTACCTGCTTGGAATTCGGCGAAACCCGAAGCAGGCTGATCGTCGGCGAGGTGATCAAATTCCATATCCGCCCTGGGCTTCTGCGCGATGGCAAAATCGACACACATATGCTCAATCCGATCGCGCGGGTGGCAGGTCCGGTCTATGCGTCGCTGGGAGAAATGATCGTCAAGCCGGCGATCAAGCAAACACCAAAGCAGTGAGCCGGGCTCCGGGCCACCACCCTTTATAAATCAAGATAAGACTGGAAATCGTTTTTCGATTTTTTCGAAAGAGGCGGCGAGCAAGACACTTGGTTTTTGCAAAATGCCTCGATAAACCAAGACCTTTATAAACTCTTCCCAAGCTCGCCTTGAAACCATCGTGAGAGCAATATGTGTTTAGATTGACGCGCCACCGGCAAAATACCCCCCCCAATTGCTCGCTAAACCGAAAGCCTGAGGCGCTAAGAGGCCTCCGGCAAGATCGCGATGAATTCTGCCTCCACGAGCTTTTCGCCCCCCAGCACGCGGCTCATTGTCGCGCGCGCCGGGCGAGATGCCTCGTCCGGGAACATCGCCAGCCATCCAGGATTGATCGCCTCGCGGGCATTGCGGTCGTTCATCCAGACGGTGACCTTCAGAATATCCTCAAGCCCGCCGCCCGCTGCCTCGATGATCCGGCGCATATGCGTGTACATATTGGCCGCCTGTTCGGGCAGGCTGGGCGGCAGCGCGCCGGTCTGCGGGTCCGCGCCGATCACCAGCCCTGAGACCAGCACGCGGTCGATGACACAGGCGGCGGGGATCGGGTTCACATGCTTGAACCCGTCGATATAGATGCTAGTGCGACGAGACGCCATGATCAGACCCTTTTCAATAGCCGGACGGACGGGGAGTAGGGGCGGCGCTGCCCTTGAAGCGGGCGGCGAGATCATCGACACCGCGCGCCAGCAGCCCGACATCCGTGCCCACCGCGACGAAGCCGAATCCTTCGGCCAGGCAGTCGCGGGCGAAGGCGTCGTCGGTCGCCAGAATGCCGGCGGGTTTGCCGAGCCGGCGCAGCCGTGCGACGGCATCGCTGATCATCCTGCGCTGGTCGGGATGCTGCGGCTGGCCGAGATGGCCGTAGGAGGCGGCGAGGTCCGATGGGCCGATGAAGACGCCGTCTATGCCGGGCACGCTGGCGATGGCCTCGAGATTTTCCATGCCGGTGACGGTCTCGATCTGCACCAGCAGGCAAATCTCCTCGGCAGCGCCGGTGAGATAGCCGCCGGCACGGCCCCAGCGCGAGGCCCGGCCCAAGGCCGCTCCGACACCGCGCACACCCTCCGGCGGGTAGCGCGTGGCTGCAACCAGCGCCTGCGCCTGCGCGGCGGTTTCCACCATCGGGATCAGCAGCGTCTGCGCGCCGATATCGAGATAGCGCTTGATGAGAACGGTATCGCCAATCGGCGGGCGCACCACCGGCTGCGCCGCGTAAGGGGCAATGGCCTGCAACTGCGCCAGCGTGCTCGCTACGCCGTTGGGCGCGTGCTCGCAATCCACCAGCAGCCAGTCAAACGCGCTGACGGCACAAAGTTCCGCCGTGTAGGCGGAGACGAGGCCGAGCCAGAGCCCAGTCAACGGCTCCCCGGCGGCGAGGCGTCGCTTAAACAGATTAGGCGGGTTTTCCATGGCGTTTCCTCATACGAACCGGCAGAAGATGCTGCCAAGCCGACCGAAATCGGCATGCACCTGATCCCCGGCGCGCATATCCAGCGCGCGGGTGAAGGCGCCCGCCAGCACGACCTCGCCGGCCTCCAGCGTCACCCCATGCGCCGCCAGCTTGTTCGCCAGCCAGGCGATGCCAGTGGCGGGATGCCCAAGCACACCCGCCGCCAGCCCGGTTTCCTCGATGGTGCCGTTCACATGCAGAAGAGCCCCGCTCCAGCGCAGATCGATCTGAGCCGGCCGCACCGGCGAACCGCCCAGGATCAAAGCGGCGTTGCCGGCATTATCCGCGATATTATCGATGATGGTCTTGCCCATGCCGGTCTCGGGATCGACGCGCGGGGTGCGGCTATCGATGATCTCCAGCGCCG
The DNA here is from genome assembly GCF_000306035.1 of Acidocella sp. MX-AZ02. NCBI lineage: Bacteria > Pseudomonadati > Pseudomonadota > Alphaproteobacteria > Acetobacterales > Acidocellaceae > Acidocella > Acidocella sp. MX-AZ02. The sequence continues at coordinate 39,744 of NZ_JH976207.1, read as the reverse complement.
GGACGATGTATTCGGTGGCGCGTAGCACATCGAACAGCGTACAGCCCGGCCCTTTCAGCGGGCTGCGCAGCAGGAAGGCCAGCTCCACCTCCAGTTTCGGCGCGATGAAGCGCGCGCGCGGGATGGCGGCACCGGGCTCCAGGAACATGTCATCCAGCAGCACGCCGTAATCCGGCTCATCAATGCCCAGCAGCGTCTGCATGGCACGCGAGGTCAAGCCGATCTTGTGGCCTTTGACGATGGCCCCGGCAGCGCACTTCGCCTGGACCCAATGCTCCTGGATCGCGTAGGCTTCGGCCAGGCTCAAATCCGGCATGGATTTGGAGAGCTGGCGCATCGGCGTGCGGGTGCGCTCGGCCTGGTCCAGCGCCTCGGCGATCCGAGCGATATCTGCGGCATCACGCATGCTCACGCCTCCTCCGCCACCTGGTTGCGCAGCGTGCCGATGGCGGGGCAGCTCACCTCCACCACATCCCCGGCCTTGAGGAAGCGCGGCGGGGTGAAACGCACCCCCGCCCCGGTCGGCGTGCCGGTGACAATGATGTCCCCGGGATTGAGCGTCATGAACGAGGTGATGTAGGCCAGCAGATCCGCGAAGGGGAATATCAGCCGGGAGGTATCGTCGCTCTGCCGGACTTGGCCATTCACTTTGGTCTGCAAGGCCAAAGGTTGCGTGAAATCGATCGCATCGGCGCTGACAATCCAGGGGCCAAGGCTGCCCGAGCGGTCGAAATTCTTGCCCTGGGTGACGTTGAATTTGCCATGATGCAGCCAGTCGCGAATGGTGCCCTCATTGCACAAGGTCAGACCAAATATATAAGAATGCGCGTCCTCGCGCGAAATCTTGGTGGCGGTCTTGCCGATCACCAGGGCGATCTCGCCTTCATAATCGAGCTGCTCTGAAACGCGCGGGCGGATCAGGGGCTCACCGCTGCCAACGAAGGATGTCGGAGCGCGAAAAAACAGGCTCGGATATTTCGGCACTGGCTTATCGTCCTTATATTCCTCGTTGCGATCTGCATAATTCACGCCGACACACAGGATTTTCTCTGGCGCGGGAATCGGTGGCAGCAGCCACAACGCCGCCAGCTGATGATCCGGCGCGGCCCGCATCACGCTGGTAAGATCGTGATCGGCGCTTGCGATGAAGTCACGCAGCGTCGGGCAATGCACGCCGAAGTGGGATTTGAGGTCGATCACCCCGTCCCCGCGGACGATGCCGTAGGAGGCGCCCTGGGCGGTTTCGTAGCTGACAAATTTCATAGGGCTGATCACGCTCCATTCTTCGCGGTGACGGTCGTCTGGCCGTAGGTCTCGGCGGTCATCGCGGCATCGCGGGTTTTGCGCGGCGCAGTTTCCGGCAGCATGAAGCCGATGAGCAGGAACAAGGCAGCCGAAGGCAGCGCGATCATCATGCCCAGAAACAGCGAGCCACCCGCCGCGGCGGCCACCAGCGGCACCACCACCGGGGCCAGGCTGCCAATGGCGCGGCCCATCATATAGATGCTCGATGTCGCGGTGGAGCGCATGCCGACGGGAAACAGCTCCGAGATCCACGGTCCGGAGACGCCGAGCGAAGCATTGCCGATGACGAAGAGCAGATAGCTCCAGAACATCGGCCAGGCGACAAGCGACCCCGCATAAGGCTGGGTGGAGAAAAACGCCATGAGCGCCAGGCTGATGACCCAGATGCTACCGGGGATGACCGCGCCGATGCGCCGGCCCTGGCGGTCATTCAGCCAGCCAAACACCAGGTAGGCGCCACAGGAAATCGGCGTTCCGATCAGCACGATGCTGCGCACCTCCGCCGGCGGCACCGCCATATCCTTGATCCACAAGGTCGGCAGGAACACCAGAATGGCGTAGAAGGTGAACATATAGCTCATGATCCAGGCGATGCCGCCCAGAAAACGCAGCCGATAGGTCGGCAGCAGCAGGTCCAGCCATTCCGGCCGGACCCGACGCGCGGCCGGCGCGCTGGCGAGACTATGTTGATGCGCCTGCCAGAGTTTTGATTCCGGTATGGCGAAGCGAACAAAGATCATCAGCAGAATCGGCGCGCCGCCGGTCAGCAGCGCCACCCGCCAGCCCAGCTCCGGGCCATATTGCTTCAGCGCCCAGATGCCAACCACCGAGGCCACCGCGGTGCCCAGTACGGCGCTGCCCTGCACGCAGGCGCTGCCAATGCCCCGCCGGCGGGCGTTCCAGACCTCGTTGAACAACACCATCCCCGCCCCCCATTCGCCGCCGAGGCCAATGCCGGTGATGAAGCGCAGCCCGAAGAGCATCTCAAAGCTGTTGGAAAAGGCTGACAGAATCGCACCGATGGAGAACATCGCGAGTGCCCACTGCAAAGCGGTCTTGCGGCCATAGCGGTCGCCGACCAGCCCGAAGGCCGCGCCGCCAATCACCGAGCCCACCAGCGTCGCGGTGGCGATCAGCCCGGCCTGGCCGAGACTCAGATGCATAGAGGCGCGAATGGCACCGAGCACGAAGGTCAAGATCAGGACGTTATACATATCCAGGCCGAAGCCGAGTATCGCCGAAACGATAATCGCCAGCTTCTGGCCGCTGCTATAGGCGCTCAACGCGGCTTGGGCGTCGTTCATGCGTTCCCCCTCATTGCTGCCGGGCTTTATTGGTGCCGCCGGCATGCTTGCTGCTTTCCTGCGCTCCCCGGCCGGGCAGGACAATTGCGGGGGCTTGGATTTGTCCGTATCGTGGACATCTAATTCAAAACCAGAAGGGCCGCGCGGGCTGGCCAAGGGGCGGAAATGGACGATGACGCGAGCGGCAAGGCCGAGGGCGCGCAAAGCATCCGGCGGGCGGTGGCGATCTTGTCCGTGCTGGCCGCCGGCCAGGAGGCCGGGGTGCGACTGACCGATGTCACCGAGCGCACCGGGCTCAGCCGGCCGACCTGCCATCGGATTCTGAAGGTGCTGATTGAAGAGAATATCGTCGAGCAAAATCCGTCGACGCGCCGCTACGCGATCGGCGAGCAAATCCCGATGCTGGCGCTGGCGCGGGTCGGGCGCACGCCCTTCCTGCGCGCGGCGGAGACAGAGCTGCGGCGGATCTCGGCCGAGATCGGCGATACCATGTTCCTCACCGTGCGCACCGGGCTGGATACGCTCTGCGTCGCGCGCCGGCTGGGCGTGTTCCCGATCCAGGTGCTGATGGTCGATGTCGGCCAGCGCCGGCCTCTGGGCATGAGCAGCGCCGGGCTGGCGATGCTGGCACGGCTGCAGGAGGGGGAGCGCGAGGAGATTCTGGCCCAGAACGAGGTACGGCTGCGCCGTCTCGGCCTCAGCCTGCCGCGGGTGCGCGAGCTGGTGGCGACAACGCAGCGGCGCGGCCATGTCATCCGCGAGCATGGGCTGATTCCCGGGACCAAGGTGGTTTCCGTGGCGCTTGAGGCGCCAGGCGGCAAATCACTGGCCGCCTTCACCGCCGCAGGCATCGACCGGCGCATGTCTCAGCAGCGTACGGCGGAAATCGCGGCGCGTTTGAAGGAGAGCGTGGCGAGGATTGAGACGATGCTGCCGCGTTGAGACACACATGAAAGATGTGGGATGTTTTGAAAAACACCCCACATCCGCAAAGATCTTTAAAACGAGTCTACGTTAGAATCCGAACAGCTGCGCGGGGTTGTCGACGAGGATGCTGTGTCGCTCCGCTTCGTCCGGCACGCAGCGGAACAGAAACTCCATCAGCTCCGCATCATTCGGCGGCGGCTTTACCGAGATCGGGTGCGGCCAGTCACTGCCCCACACACAGCGCTGCGGCGCGGTCTCGATATAGCGCCGTGCAATCGGCATCACATCATCCCAAGGCGGCCCCTGGCGCGAGGTTTTTTCAGTCAAGGACAGCATCACCCAGAAATTGCCGCGCTTGAGCAGCTCAGTCATTTTCAGCAGATTGGCATCCGTCTCCCCGGCGTCCGGGTCTGGGCGGGCCATATGGTCGATCAGGACCGGAATGTCGAGATTTTCGTAGAATTCGACACCTTCGATGATGCCGGTCTTCTCCGGCTGGATTTTCGCATACCAGCCTAACTCGCGCATCACCGCGACGGCACGGTCGAATTCGGCGCGCGAGAGTTTCACCCCCAGCTCCTGGCGAAAGGAAAAACGCGCCCCGCGTATGCCGGCCTCATGCAGCGCCGCCAGCTCCTTATCCGTGGCGGTGGCGAATAGAATGGCGTTGGCGCAGCCTCGATAATTCGGCCCTGCCCGCTTCAGCCCATCCAGCACCACGCTATGGTCGGCGCCGTAGGTGGTGGTCTGCACGATAACGCCACGAGTGATGCCCAGAATCTTGTGCATCGCCAAGGCGCGCTCGATGGTCGCGGAGGGCATTTCATAATGCGCGCCCGGCCGGGGCGGGTAGCGCGCCGGGTCGCCCAGAACATGGAACTGCGCGTCGCAGGTCAGAGGCGGCGGCAGCTGGGCTGGGGGGCGCGGGGCGGGATGGAACGGAAAATAATGGGTCATGGCAGTGCTGCCGAAAGCTCCAGCCGTCGCATTCTAACAAGACGCGACACGCAAATCTTCTGGAAGCTTCCTGCTTGTCCTCCTTATTGCTGGTCCACGGCCCTATGACACTGGCCGCACCCCTGCATCTGCCGGCCGACGGGCGCCACCTTCAACACGAAACGCCGCATCACGTCCGTATTATGGACAATCCATGGACACCGCCGAGAAGAGCAGCACCGCCGCTGCCACCGGCTTCGCGCGCAACCGTCCATCACTTATATAATGTAAAATTCAACGATATCATTGAATTTCCTCGATCTCGCCAATGCCGTCGAGGGCTTTTTTCAATTGTACAATTAGCGCCACGACCAGCATCGGCGGTGCGGCACTCGGCGGCAGCAGCACGTTGAACTGAAACGGCACCGTCGGCGCCAGCGGGCGGATCACCGCGCGATCGGCAAAATCCCGCGCGGTGATGGCATCCACCACCGTCACCCCGGCGCCATGCACCGCCAGCTCACAGGCCGCGAAGGCATTCTGGGTTTCCACATCCAGCACGCGGATGACATTTTCCGAATCGAACAGCGCGTCCACCAGATGTCGCATGCGGTAGGTGCGGCCAAGAGAGATAAAGCTCTCGCCTTGAAAATCCGCCGGGTTTAGGCTTTTCCGCGCGGCCAAGCGGTGGCCCGGCGCCAGGACCGCCACCGCCGGCACGCGAATGGTCCAGCCATGGCGCAGCGGCGCCTGGTCCGGCAGAGGCAGCACGAAACCGACATCCGCTGTCCGGTTCAGCAGACTTTCCCGGACCTCGCGCGAGCTTTCCAGCGTGAATGAAATTTTTAAACCCGGATGCGCGCAGCGCAATTGCGAGACCAGACGCGGCAGAAAGCTCAATCCCAGAATCGGCAGGGCGGCGATGCTGAGCTCGCCATGGCCGGAGACGCGGATTTCCTGCACCAGCTCTTCGATCCTGCGGGCACCGACGAAAAACCGCGCGACTTCCTCATGCAACCGCAGCGCCTCGATCGTCGGCGCCAGCCGGCGGCGGGCGCGTTCGAACAGCCGCAGACCGATCCCGTGTTCCAGCGAACTCAGCAGCTTGCTGACGGCGGGTTGCGACATTCCCAGCGTTTCCGCCGCCCGCGTGACCGAACCGCAGCGCAGCACGGCATCGAAGGCTTCCAGCTCCCGCAATCTGGTCGGTGTCATCGCGCTCCCGTTTCATAACTAAGAGGAATGAAAACATATAAAACGAATATTTGACGGAATGAAGTGGTCAATGCAATCGTTGAAATGATGATTTGGCACGCAAATGCCTTGATTTGAGCCTCAACCTACCAATGGGAGACTAAAATCTGTGCGTAAACAATTTTTCCTGCTCGCTTTAGGCGCAGCCACCCTTCCCGCTGCGGCCCACGCCGACAACACGCTGTATGTTGCCGCTTATGGCGGCTCATTTCAGACCATCATGCAGAGCGCGGTGTTTCCGGCCTTCGAGAAGGCGCACCATGTGCATATTCAATATATCGCCGGCAATTCCTCTGATACGCTCGCCAAGCTGCAAGCGGAAAAGGCGCATCCGGACATCGATCTCGCGATCATGGATGACGGGCCGATGTATCAGGCCTTGTCGCTGCATTTCTGCGCGCCGCTGAAGCCGGGGCCGAATTATCAGAATGTCTATTCCATCGCCAAAATCAGCCCCGATGCGGTCGGCACCGGACTGGTGGCGGTGGGCATTGCGTATAATGCCGACGCCTTCAAGAAGAATGGCTGGGCGCCGCCGAGCAGCTGGGCGGATCTGGCGGACCCGAAATATAAAGGCCGCATCGCCATGCCCGGGCTCGACAATACCTACGGGCTCGACGCGCTGCTGATGTACGCGAAAATACACGGCGGCGGCGGCGATAATATCCAGCCGGGCTTCGATTACATGGCCGCGAAGATCGCCCCCAACATGGATGCGTTCGAAAGCTCACCGGGCGCGATGTCCCAGCTTTTCCAGAGCGGCGAGATCGTCGCCTCGATCTGGGGCACCAGCCGCACCTTCTCCGTAGCGCAGACCGGCTTTCCGCTGCGCTTCGCCTACCCGAAAGAGGGCGCGCCAGAGCTGATGGATACCGCCTGCGTGGTGAATGGCGCGCATGACAACAAGGATGCGCAGGCATTGATCGAGTATCTGCTCTCGCCCGACGTGCAGAAGATCTTCGCGCTGAAATCCGGCACCGGCCCGGTGAACAAGACCGTGAAGCTGACACCGACGCAAGCGCAGAACATTCCCTACGGGCCGAATGTGATGTCCACCCTCGTCTCTTTCGATTGGAACAGGGTGAACGCCGCCCGGCCGGCCTGGCAGGCGCAATGGAACCGGCAGATCGAGAAATAAGAGAATGAGCTTTCTCGAGATCCGCGGTCTGGTCCGCCGCTACGGTGCCGTCACGGCGGTCGATGGCGTGGATCTCGACGTGAAGGAGGGAGAGTTCGTCTCCCTCCTCGGCCCCTCGGGCTGTGGCAAGACGACGACGCTGCAGATGGTCGCCGGCTTCGCGCCACCGGATGCGGGCAGCATTCGGCTGGACGGGCAGGATCTGACCCGGGTGGCGCCGAACCGCCGGCAGATCGGCGTGGTGTTTCAATCCTACGCCTTGTTTCCGCATATGACGGTGGCGCGAAATGTCGCCTTCGGGCTGGAGATGCGCCGCGTGCCCAAGGCGGAGCGCGAGACGCGCGTGAGGCGCGCGCTGGAGCAAGTGCATCTGAGCCAATTCATCGATCGCTATCCACGGCAAATGTCCGGCGGCCAGCAGCAGCGTGTGGCGCTGGCGCGGGCGCTGGTGATCCAGCCGCGCCTGCTGCTGCTCGATGAGCCGATGTCCAATCTCGATGCCAAGCTGAAAGAGGATATGCAGCTGGAAATCCGCCGGCTGCAGCGCGATCTCGGCGTCACCACGATTCTTGTGACGCATGACCAGAACGAGGCGATGGCGCTGAGCGACCGGGTGGCGGTGATGCGGGCCGGGCGGATCATGCGCATCGACGCGCCACAGGCCGCCTATGAGCAGCCGGGCAGCCATTTCACCTCGAATTTTCTGGGCAAGAGCAACAGCGTGCCGGCGCGGCGCCATGGCGCCGGTGTGCTGCTGGGCGAGGCGCTGACATTGGATGACGCGCCGTCGCCAGAGCTTGGCGAGACGTTCATCTGCTCGCTGCGGCCGGAGAAGCTGAGCCTGTGCGCGGCGGGCGCCGGGCGCCTGGATGCGACCGTGAAGTCCCGGATCTTCCTGGGCAATCATTGGCTGTTTCAGCTGGAGAGCGGGCTGGGCGAGCTGCTGGTGTTCCAGCAGAATGCCGGGATCGACGTGCCCACCGAAGGCAGCCTTGTCGGGCTGGACTGGGCGGCGCAAAGCGTGGTGTTCCTGCCGCGCGAGGCCGCGCATGGCTGAGACCGCGCCGCGTCCGCGCGCCGCCACGCCGTATTGGCTCTGCGCGCCCGCGCTGGTGCTGCTGGCGGTGCTGCTGGCGGTGCCGATGCTGATGACCTTCCTGCTCAGCTTCAACGCCTATAGCGACACGGCGGGCATCATTCACAGCTGGTCGCTGACGAATTACCAAAAAATCCTGAGCGATCCTTATTTTGCCTCGATTTTTCTGCGTACGCTGCGGCTGGCGCTGGTCACCACCATCGCCAGCGCGCTGATCGGCGTGCCGGAGGCCTATATCATCTCGCGGCTGCAGCCGCGCTGGCGCAGCTTGTGTCTGGTCGTCGTGCTGGGGCCGCTGCTGGTCTCGGTGGTAGTGCGCACGCTGGGCTGGCAGATTCTGCTGGCGCGGACGGGCTTGATCAATCAGGTCCTGGTCGGGCTTGGCATTCTGCCGCACCCGGTCGATCTGCTGTTCACCGAAACCGGCATGGATATCGCGATGACGCATGTCATGGTGCCCTACATGGTGCTGGCGGTTTGGACCTCGATCCGGCAGATTGATCCGCGGACCGCGCAGGCCGCGCAATCGCTGGGGGCGAGCGGCTTCACCTGCTTTCGCCGCATCGTGCTGCCGCAGATCGTGCCGGGGATTCTCTCTGGCAGCATCATCGTGTTTTCACTGACCGCGAGTTCCTTCGCGACACCGGAACTGATCGGCGGGCGGCGCGAGAAGGTGGCGGCGACGACGATCTATGACCAGTTCCTGACCACGCTGAACTGGCCGGAAGGGGCGGCCATCGCCTGCCTGCTGATCGTGGCGATCATGGTCATCGTCTTCGCCTGGAACCGGCTGCTGGAGCGTCGCTACGCGGCGGTGACGGCATGAACCGCGTCTCGATCTTGGAACGGCTGTTCCATGCCGCCTTCCTGGTCTTCATGCTGGCGCCGCTGGTGGTGGTGGCCCTCGTCGCCTTCACCCCGGCCGGTTATATCTCGTTTCCAGTGCATGGCGTGTCCCTGCGCTGGTTCTATGAAATCCTCAACCACCCGGATTTCATCTCCAGCTTCGAGTTAAGCATCGAGCTTGGTTTGCTCGCGGCGACTCTAGCGACGATGTTGATGCTGCCGCTGGCTTTGGCGATCGGGCGCTACTGGTTTCCCGGCCGGGATGCGATCCTCGCCTTCGCGATGTCGCCGCTGACCATCCCGCCGATCGTGCTCGGCGTGGCGCTGCTGCGCTTCTTTGCGCTGTTCCAGATCCAGGGTTCGTTTCTCGGGCTGGTGCTGGCGCATATGGTGGTGGTGATGCCCTATGTGCTGCGGATGCTGCTGGCCGGCGTGGCGGGGCTGGACCGCACGGTGGAGCGCGCTGCGATCTCGTTGGGGGCGAGCGCCTTCACCACCTTTTGGCGGGTGACGATGCCGATGCTGCTGGCCGGGCTGGCTGGCGGGTTCATCCTGGCCTTCACCGCTTCGTTCGACGAGCTGACGGTGACCATCTTCGTCTCCTCGCCCCAGAACACGCCGCTTTCGGTGGCGTTGTTCAACTATATCTCGCAGACGGTGGACCCGCTGGTCGCCTCAATCTCGGTCATCATCATGGCGATCACCACGGCCCTGCTGATTCTGCTCGACAGGCTCTATGGCGTCGATCGCCTATTCGGAGGAAGCAAGTGAAATCCTATGATCTTGCCGTCATTGGCGGGGGGCTGGTCGGCAGCGCCATCGCCTGGGGGGCGGCGAAAGGCGGCGCGCGGGTCGCGCTGCTGGATGAGGGGGACAGCGCCTTGCGCGCGGCACGCGGTAATTTCGGCCTGGTATGGATCCAGGGCAAAGGAGCGGGCATGCCCGCCTACGCCGCCTGGTCGCAGCTTTCGGCCAATCTCTGGCCGGCCTTGCGCGACGCGCTGGAAGGCGAAACCAACCTGCATCTTGGGCTGCAGCAGCCGGGCGGGTTTTATTTCTGCCTCAGCGAGGCAGAGCTGGAGACGCGCGCCGCGCTGATCCACCGGATGAGCAATGAGAGCGGCGATATCGGCACCCGCGTGGTCGGCCGGGCAGAGGCACGGGCGATGGTGCCGGGGCTGGGCGACGAGGTTGTCGGCGCCACCTATTGTCCGATGGATGGTCACGCCAACCCGCTCTATCTGCTGCGCGGGCTGCAGGCCGGGCTGCGCGCGGCCGGCGGGGACTATCTCCCCAACCGCCATGTCACGCTGATCACCCCGCAGCCGGACGGCTTTCGTATCGCCTGCGGCACGGCGCTGATCTCCTGCCAGAAGCTGGTGCTGGCTGCCGGGCTCGGCAGCCGGGAACTGGCGCCGATGGTCGGGCTGCAGATGCCGGTGCAACCCTTGCGCGGGCAGATCCTGGTGACCGAGCGGATGCGAAGCTTCCTGGATTATCCCACCCATAATGTTCGCCAGACCCAGGAGGGCACGGTGATGCTGGGCGACAGCCATGAGGATGTCGGCTTCGATACCGGCACGAAAATCTCCGTGCAGCAGCAGATCGCGGCGCGCAATATGCGCATCTTCCCGGCCCTGCGCGATGCCACGCTGATCCGCAGCTGGTCGGCGCTGCGGGTGATGAGCCCGGATGGTCATCCGATCTATGAGCAATCCGCCGCGCATCCGGGGGCGTTTTCCGCCGCCTGCCATAGCGGCGTCACCCTCGCCGGGGCGCATGCGCTCGCTTACGCGCCGGCCATTCTCGCGGGCGAACTGCCCGAACAGCTTCTCCCTTTTTCCAGCCAGAGGTTCCATGTTCAAGCGCATTGAGACGCTGACGGCGCCGGTCCGTTTCACCTTCGAGGGCCAGGCCATCGAGGCCAGGCCGGGCGAGAGCATCGCCGCCGCGCTGCTGGCGGCGGGTGTCGCCGCCCTGCGCGACACCCCGGTGAGCGGCGCCCCGCGCGCGCCCTATTGCATGATGGGTGTATGTTTCGACTGTCTGGTCGAGATCAACGGCATGCCCAACCAGCAGGCCTGCCTGACCGCCGCCACGCCAGGGCTGGTGGTGCGCCGCCAGCGCGGGGCGCGGCAATTCGACCTCGGCACCGCGGAGGACGGGCAATGAGCGCTGTGATGCATGACGCGCTGGTCATCGGCGCCGGCCCGGCGGGGCTGCAAGCCGCCGCCACCCTGGCCGGGCACGGCGCCGATGTGGTGCTGCTGGACGAGCAGGCGGCCCCGGGCGGGCAGATCTATCGCGGCATTGAGAGCTGCTCCCCTGCCCTGCGGCAGATGCTGGGGCCCGATTACACCCACGGCGCAGCCCTGGCCGCCTCGTTCCGGGCCTCCGGCGCCACCTATCTGCCGGAGACCGCGATCTGGCAGGTAACACCCGAGGGCGAGGTTTGGACCAAGCGCCAGGGCCGGGTGGCGATGCTGCAGGCTCGGCAGATCATCATCGCCACCGGCGCGCTGGAGCGCCCGGTGCCGCTGCCGGGCTGGACTCTGCCCGGGGTGATGACCGCCGGGGCGGTGCAGATTTTGCTGAAAAGCGCCGGGCTGGTGCCGGATGGCCTGGTGCTGGCTGGCAGCGGGCCACTGCTTTATCTGCTGGCGGCGCAATGCATCGCCGCCGGGGCAGCCCCCGCTGCTCTGGTGGACACCACCAGCCGCGCGCATGAACGCGCCGCGCTGCCGCATCTGACCGCACTGATCCACGCCCCGGCACGGCAGATGCTGCGCAAGGGGCTGGCGCTGAAGGCCGCCATCCGCGATGCCGGGGTCAAGCTCTACCGCCATGCGAAAGGGCTGCGTATCGAAGGCGAAAGCGAAGCGCAGGCTTTGAGCTTCACCGCCGCCGGCCAGCGCCACCGGCTGGAGACGCGGCTGATCGCCTTGCATGAAGGGGTGATCCCGCACCAGCAGATGACCCGCGCGATCGGCTGCGCGCATGAATGGAACGCTGTGCAGCATTGCTTCCAGCCGGTGCTGGATGAATGGGGCCAGAGCAGCGTTGATAACATCCTGGTCGCCGGCGATGCCGGGGGGATTGGCGGTGCGCTCGTCGCCGAAACGGCGGGGCATCTCGCGGCCCTGGCGGCGCTGTACCGGCTGGGGCGGATCAGCGCCGCGGCGCGCGATGCGCAAGCCTCCCCCCTTCTCGGCGCACGGCGCAAGCAGCTGGCGCTGCGGCCGTTCCTGGATGCGCTTTATGCGCCGCGCCAGGAGATCCTCACCCCACCGGACGAGGTGATGATCTGCCGTTGCGAGGAAGTCACCGCCGGCATGGTCCGCGATGCCGCCCGCCAAGGGGCGCAGGGGCCGAACCAGGTGAAGTCCTTCCTGCGCGCCGGCATGGGGCCCTGCCAGGGGCGGGTCTGCGGACCGCTGGTGAATTTCATCCTGGCCAAGGAACTAGGCCAGACGCCGGAGGCGACCGGCTATTACCGCATCCGCCCGCCGCTGAAGCCGATTACCATCGGTGAGCTGGCGGACATGGACCAAGGGTGATGGCGCGCCCGGCCGATGCGCTGGTGATCGGCGGCGGCATCCAAGGCTGCTCCACCGCCTTGCAGCTGGCGCGGCGTGGCCTGCGCGTGGTGCTGCTGGAGAAGGATCATGTCGCCCGCCATGCCTCGGGGGTGAATGCCGGCGGGGTCAGGCGGCTGCGCCGCCACGAGGCGGAGATCCCGCTCGCCATCGCCGCGATGGAGATGTGGTATGACATTGAGACGCTGCTGGAGGGCCGGCAGACGGGGTTTCACGTCACCGGCCAGGTGGCGGTGGCCGAGACCCAGGCCGATCTGGCCTGGGCCACGCAACGCGCCGCGCGGCTGCGGGCGCTGGGCTATACGCATGAGGAGCTGCTGAGCCCCGCCGAGCTGTATGAGATGATGCCGGAGCTGGCGCCGGGCATGGAAGGCGGGCTGATCGCCCGCGGCGACGGCGCCGCCAGCCCGTATCACACCACCATGGCCTTTCGCGACACCGCCCTGCAGGCCGGGGTGGTGATCGAAGAGGGGATCGCGGTGCGCCGGCTGGCACGCGCCGACGGACTCTGGCGGGCGCAGACGGATGCCGGCACCTATCAGGCCCCCTGCGTGGTGAATTGCGCCGGTGCCTGGGCCGGGGCACTGGCGGCGCAGTGCGGCGAAGCCGTGCCGCTGCAGCCCATCGCGCCGATGATGATGGTCACTTCCCGCCTGCCCGCCTTTCTCAAGCCGGTGGTGTTGGGCATCGGCCGGCCGCTCTCCTTCAAACAGATGCCCAACGGCACCATGATGATCGGCGGCGGCCATCTCGGCAGCGCCGACCTGCGGACCAATACCATCAGGCTGGATTTCGCCAAACTCACCCGCAGCGCGCGTACCGCCACCGAACTTTTTCCGTTGATGCGCGCGGCGACGTTGGTTCGGGCCTGGGGGGGCATCGAATCCCGCCTGCCGGACGATATTCCGGTGATCGGCCCGAGCAGCACCGAACCCGGCCTGTTTCACGCCTTCGGCTTTTCCGCGCATGGCTTTCAGCTGGGCCCGGTCATCGGCGAAATCATGGCGCAGTTGGTCACCCAGGGGGCGACGCAGCACCCGATCGCGCCCTTCGCCATCACCCGCTTTCACTAGAGCATCAAGCTTTTAGCTTGATCCTCTAGGTTTTGTTTTAGCGAGCAATTTCATGTGTTTAGTTTGACGCTGGCGCGTCAACCTAAACACATATTGCTCTAAC
>NZ_JH976207.1:0-26066 GCF_000306035.1 Acidocella sp. MX-AZ02 | reverse complement strand
GCTAACGTTCAAACAGGAGATCATTATGACGATTGAACGCCAAATCCGCTCGCCCATCATGCACCGGGTCGTCACCCATGGCGAAACGCTCTATTTCGGCGGCATGGTGGCAGAGGACCGTACTGTCGGCATGGCCGGGCAGACTCAACAGATCCTGGCGCGCATGGAGGCGATGCTGACGGAATGCGGCAGCGATAAGAGCAAGGTGCTATCAGCCACGATCTTCGCCACCGATCTCGGGCTGAAGACGGAAATGGACGCGGTATGGACAGGGTTTTTCGGCGATGCGCTGCCGGCTCGCGCCACCGTCGGGGTGGCCAATCTCGGCACGCCGGAGACGCTGATCGAAGTGACCTGTGTCGCCACCAAATAACATCTAACAGGCCGCTGCAAAACGCCAGGGGATAGCGTCCTTTTCTCTGTTTAAGCCCGTGGTTTGTTGGCGCTGGTCAGCCTGAGGCTTGGTTTTGTTCTGTTCCGAGGATCAGGCGGGCTGTTGGCTGATCTCGTAGCCTGGATGGCGCGTGGTGCGGCCGTCAATGGCGCTTTTGTGCGGTGTGCCTGTTTTATAGACCGTGCCGTTGACAGCGATATGCGGGATCACCCTGCAGGCGCGCAGTTCACCGATGAAATCGCCAACATCGTAGGCTTTATCGGCCCCCGGCGTGATGCGCCTGTTGCCTTTGCGGCGGTCCAGCATGGTCAGCGTGACCGCGCGCTCGGCGGTGCCGGTGGCGGGGCTGAGGGTACGTTCCCCCACCAGGCCTTTACGGTTCTCTATCAGCACATGATCTTGCTGATTAGCTCGTCTTTCGGCTGACATCGCTGGCCGTCGCGTCCGGCAGCAACCTGCAGAGCAGGCCGCCAAAGACCAAGATCGCCGCTAACGCATAGATGCCAGCACTGGTCGTTCCGGTCAGCGTGGTAAGCCAGCCTACGAGCAGGGGACCGATAAAGCCGCCAAGATTTCCGAGCCCGTTGATGATCCCGCGCGCGCCGCCGGCCACACCAGGCGGGAAAATCAGACCCGGAATCGACCAGTACGGGCCGGAAAGAGCTTTCGAAAGCAGACCCGTTATCACAATCAACGCGAACGATATCCATTTGTAGTGGGGAATGAAAGCCGCGACCCCGAAAGCGAAGCCGAAACCACACAAAGTGATCGCGCACCATCCGCGCCGATTCCCCTTGCGGTCGGACAGGGCGCTGGAGACATCTCGAGCCTGGCTCGCCAAACGCCCGTCGATATCGATTGTTGCCCGTGACCGGGGCGGCGGATATGGCGAGGCGATTGCAAAAGGGCTGCCTGAAGCCCGGCAGGTTGCCGATCGTTGGCATCTCATGGAGAATTCGAGCCGAGCGTTTCTGGACGCCGTAGCCAAGTCCATGCGGCAGATCAGGCAGTCGGTTGGCAGCAACGACATCGATCCCAAGCTTCTCACCTACGCCGAGAAGCTGCAATACGAAGGCTACCAACGACGGCAGGAAACAAACGAAGCGATCTTGAAACTCGCGAACATAGGGACCTCCATCAGGCAAATTGTCCGGCAAACAGGTCATAGCCGAAAGCTCGTTCGCGACGTTTCGCGCGGACAGCGACTGGACGTTTTCCGTACCCAGCCAAGCTCTCTGGATAGCTGGTTGCCGTGGTTGAACAGTAGATGGGAAAGCGGCGCCCGCAATGCTTTGGCGCTCTGGCGTGAGATGCGCGCGGAAGGCTTTGCCGGTCAGAGCGGTGTCGTCTCGCAATGGGCACAGCGCCGGCGCCTCGCTGAAAAGGCCAATCAAAGTGGATTTGCACGCACGCCCTCCGCCAAGGTCATTGCCCGCCTGATGACCTCGGCACGGGACGAGCTTGCTAAATCTGAAACGATTCTGGTGGCGGTTATCGAGGCAAGCGTCCCTGAATTGGTCGCGGCGCGCAAAGCGATTGGGGACTTCCAATCCATGATCCGCTCAAAGTCAGCGGCAAAGCTCGATGAATGGCTGGAGATTGCCAAAGGCAGCCTCATCGGGTCATTCGCCAATGGCGCCGAAAAGGACCATACGGCTGTCAGAAACGCGATCGTCTCGCCATGGTCGAACGGACAGACTGAGGGGCAGATCACGCGCCTCAAACTTATCAAGCGACAGATGTATGGGCGCGCGAAACTTGACCTGCTGCAGGCGCGCGTAGTCGGCGCATGAGCGTCGCCAGCAGCAAATGTGAGTCAGAGCCAATTCTCGGTGGAAAAATCCGGCCTTCCAGGGTCAGATCTCAGCGGAAATCAACATTGCCCGCCTGGATCCCGGCGTTTTGGGTCGCAACCCGGCGGGCGGCCGCCAACATCAGCGCCATTGTCAGCTCAGCAATCGACTGCCCGTTACCTGCCGGTGCGATCAGGACCGGGACGCCACGTTCAGTCGCGGTCGCTATATCGACATTATCAAAGCCAACGCCATGGCGGGAAATCAGCTTGAGGCTCGATCCGGCCGCGGCGAAGGCCTGGGCGTCGAACGGCAAGGTGCGGGAAATCACCCCGTCCACGGCCTCGCGGCGCAGATGCTGGAGCATTTCCTCGGTGCCGCCCTGCCTGCTGGTGAAGATCACCCGGCACCCTTCGGCACGGAGAACCTCCTGCCCGGCTTCCGCTAGCGTTGGCGCACTAACCAAGATCGTTGCCGACATTTCCACCTTTTTGATCGTTTCGGCGGTCACCATTGCGCAGGGATTGGTTGAGCTCTAGTTTCTAATTTTCACCAAAAGCAAACTTTCACGAAACGGTCTTATGGATATTCGCGACCTCGCCTATTTCGAGGCCATCGCAAGGCTGGAAAGCCTCACCCGCGCCGCTGCCGAGGTGGGGCGCACAAAGCCGGCGCTGAGCAAATGCATCCGTCGTCTCGAAGATCGCGTCGAAGGTGCATTATTCGAACGACGCGGCCGGCGTTTGGTGTTGACCGCAGCGGGGCAGACGCTGCTGTCTCATGCGGTGAGGATGCGCGCCGCGATGGCCGACGCGCTCAGAGACGTTGCGGAAATGGCCGGGGGCAATAAAGGGCATGTCAGGCTGGGACTTGGCACCTCAATCGTCGAAACCCTCTTGCCTATCATCGCCGACTGGCATCGCGCCGAGGCCGGCCGGACCACGCTAAAATTGCAGATCGGCTTAAACGATTCGCTGCGGCGAGAGCTTGTCGATGATCATCTGGACGGGATTGTGACCACCGTTCAGGCGAGAGATGAGTCCAATCTAGCCCGGGAAAACTGGGGGGAGGATGATGTTGTCGTCGTCGGAAGAAAAGGCCACCCGCTTGATCGCCGTCGAGCCGCGACGATCAGCGAGCTTTCTGCATTCCAGTGGGTTCTGGCCTCCCGCTTCGTCGCCAGCCGGGACTGGTTGGACAATGTTTTCATTGCCCGTGGATTTGACCCGCCAAGCGTGCAAGTCGAGATCGGGTCGGCCCAACTCGTGGCCGCCTTCATAGACGGAACCGACCTGCTCGGATTTGTGCCACGGCAGATTTTACGGAGCGACCACGCGCGCAAAACCCTGGTCGAAATTACCAGTGCCGATATTAAAATGCATAGAAGCCTGGGGTTCATCACGCGCAAAGCAGGCTACGTCCCGCCTGCGTTGATGCGGCTTAACCGAAGACTGAAGACGGCCATCGAAGCGGAGGGGGAAGGACGCACCTAGGCGAAAAGCCACACGAAATGTTGTCAGCATTTCAAACATCGACCATGAATTCAATGGCCTGCAAATCTTCTCCGAGGTGGAAATGCAGGATTGGCCGAAAGGAGCGAAAATGTTTGCCGGAAAAGTCGTTTTGATCACAGGTGCCACGGCGGGAATAGGGAAGGCAACCGCGCAGCTATTCGCCGAACGGGGCGCTACCCTGTTGCTGACCGGACGCAACACAGACGCCGGTAACGCGTTGGCTGCTGAATACGGAGCCCAGTTTCTGGCGGCGGATATCGCCACCCCGGAAACGCCGGCAAAACTCATCGCCTGGGCCGAGCAGAGCCATGGCCGGCTGGACGTCGTTGTGAATAATGCCGGCATTCTGTTCCAAGGCGATGCGCAGGCCTGCAGCGATGAGCAATGGGACTTGACCTTGGCGGTTAACGTCACCGCCGCTTTCCGCCTCTCCCGCGCCGCCGTGCCCCTCATGGCGCGGCAGGGGGGAGGCGCGATCGTCAATGTTTCCTCGGATTGGGGCCTGGTCGCCGCAAAGCAGGCCGTGGCTTATGGCACCAGCAAAGGCGCGATCGTCCAGCTCACCCGCAGCATGGCGATCGACCATGCACGCCAGAAGATACGCGTGAACGCGGTCTGTCCCGGGGACACCGACACCGCGATGCTGCGCAGCGAAGCCTCCAGCGAGGCCCACTTGCGCGATATGGCGGAGGCGATTCCCCTCGGTCGCCTCGGTCACCCTCGCGATGTCGCCGCGGCGATCGCGTTTCTCGCATCCGACGATGCCAGCTTCATCACCGGCGCGATGCTGCCTGTCGATGGTGGAAACTCCGCGATGTGAATGCGAGACCCGAACTGGATGCGCCCTTGGTTGAGCCGGCTTTGTATCGTTCAAGCTCCGCTGGCGTTCGGGACGGGCCGCATGTTGGCTGAGTCTCAGGAAACAGGCGCACGGCGAATGCGGAAGGGCGGGCTGCGGGAGAAAGGGTGCCTGCCACATCCTGCGGAGAGCGTTTCACACACTCCCCAACGGGTTCGAAATCAGTAACCGCCAGCTTCCATCGGCACCGTCCGCTTCAGATCAGGTCATTGAAATTGCCCGTGAACAAAAAGCCAGCGTGTTTTTCATCAAATGAAAAACACCCTACGTGCCGCAAAAGGTTCGATAGATGCCCTCGCCCGGCGCTGGCGGCTCGGCATAGGCGGCAAAGGCGGCTTGGTCGTCATAAGGGGCGGCCAGGATCGCGAGCAATGTTTCAAAGCCGGAGACATCGTTCTTTTCAACGGCCTGTTCGAGCGCGGCCTCGACGCGATGATTGCGCGGGATGAAGGCCGGGTTGGCGCGGCGCATCGCGGCACGGCGGGCCTGCGGGGCAAGATCCTCCTGCGCCAGCCGTGCCCGCCAGCGCGCTGCCCAGCCGGCAAAGCCACTGAACAGTGCCGTATCTGCTTCGGGATTTACGGCGGCGTCGCATAGCCGCCGGAAGGTGAGCGTGAAATCGGCGCCGTGTGCCGCCATCAGATCGAGCAGCTCTTGCGCCAGCGCGGCATCGCCCTCTTGCGCCGTGGCCAGCCCCAGCTTGCGCCGCAGCCCGTCCAGATGCGCCGCGGCGAATATCTCGCGGAAGCGCTCCAACGCCGCGCTGGCCAGGGCCAGAGCGGTTTCCTCATCAGGGCTGATCATCTTCAGCAGACATTCCGCCAGACGGCAAAGATTCCACAGCGCGATGTCCGGCTGGCGGCCATAGGCATAGCGGCCGCCCGCATCGATGGAGCTGAACACCGTGGCGGGATTATAGGCGTCCATGAAGGCGCAGGGGCCGTAATCGATGGTTTCGCCGGAAATCGACATATTGTCGGTATTCATCACCCCATGGATGAACCCGACCAGCAGCCATTGCGCCACCAGCGCGGCCTGGCGGGCAATGACGCCCTCCAGCAGCGCGAGATAGGGCGCAGGAGCGGACGCCGCCTCGGGATAATGCCGGGCGATGGCGTAGTCGGCCAGGCGGCGCAGACTTGCCTCGTCACCGCGCGCGGCAAAGAACTGGAAGGTGCCGATGCGGATATGGCTCGCGGCGACGCGGGTGAGGATGGCGCCGGGTAGCGCCCTGTCGCGCCACACGGTCTCGCCGGAGACCAAGGCGGCGAGGGCGCGCGTGGTGGGGACGCCGAGCGCCGCCATGGCCTCGCTCACCAGATATTCGCGCAGCACCGGGCCCAGCGCGGCGCGCCCATCGCCACGCCGGGAGAAAGGCGTGGGCCCCGCGCCTTTCAGCTGGACGTCACGCCTTGTGCCGTTCTGGTCAAGCACCTCCCCCAGCAGGATCGCCCGCCCGTCGCCCAAACGCGGCACGAACTGGCCGAACTGGTGACCGGCATAGGCCATGGCCAGGGGCGCGGCCCCTTGAGGGATGCGAACACCGGCGAAAATCTCCGCCCCCTCCGGCGTGGCCAGGCGCTCAGGGTCCAGCCCCAACTCACGCGCCAGCCCGTGATTGAGCTTGATGAGGCGCGGGGCCGCGACCTTGGTTGGCAGAACGGGGGCAAAAAACCCTTCGGGCAGCCGCGCATAGGAATTATCGAAAGCAATGTGCGGCGTCATCGGTGGGGAACCTCCTGCGGGCCGTGGACTTGAACAAGAGGATTCGCCTTGAAATACGCCCGTATGGCTTTGACGAAAACAGCGACGTTGGCAGACGCAATGCGCCGCGCCTGGTAGGCCACACTGACCGGCAACGGCGGCGGCGCGAACTCTTGCAGAATGAGGGTGAGGTGCCCGGCCCGCACGGCGTCCGAGACCTGGTAGGAGAGCGTTCGTGCGATGCCAACGCCGGCCTGCGCGGCCGCGATCGCCGCGTCGGCACCGTTGACGATGAGGCGAGGCTCCACACGCATTGTTTTGCGATCGGCGCCGAAGGGCCATTCATTGGTGGCGCCAATGCCTTCGAACAGGATGATATCATGCGCTGAAAGCGCCGCCGGTGAGGCCGGCGCGGGGCGCGTTTGCAGATAGGCCGGACTGGCGACGAGGACCGGGGTGGCGAGGCCCAGCGTGACCGCGATCATGCTGCTATCGGCAAGCTCGCCGACGCGAACGGCAACGTCCACACCGTCTTCAAACAGGCTGACATTCCGGTCGGATAATGTCAGATGGATCGAGAGCGCGGGATGTTCGTGCAATAGCGCATTCACGATCGGCAACACGTATAAGCGTCCGAACAGAACCGGCGCGGTGACGCGCAAGGTCCCGCGGGGGTTCGCATCCTCGCCACGGACCCGCCGCTCCGCCATCTCGAAATCGTCCAGGATGCGTTTGCAATCCTCGAGATAGATCTGGCCGCGTTCGGTCAATTGCACAGATCGGGTCGTGCGGTTGAGCAGCATAACTCCGAGCCGCGCCTCGATCTGCGCGACGGATCGCGTCACCACGGAGGGTGAAAGCCGCAGGCGCCGCGCCGCCTCCGTAAAGCTGCCCTGGGCGGCAACGGCGGCGAAAATGCGCATGGCTTCGAGATTATCCATATATAATTGCTGAAACAGCAATAAACTTTTGTCAACGCGGCGGATTATCGTGCCCGCATTCGGCGTTTACATCACGCTTCACACCGCAAATGGCGGTTCACTCCAGGAGAAACCCATGTCCCGCATTACCGTTCCCACCTTTGAAACCGCCCCTGCCGCCTCCCAGACCATGCTGGAGGCCGTGCAGAAGCAACTCGGCGTCATCCCCAACAGCTTTCGCGTCCTGGCGCTGAGCCCTGCCGCCTTGCAGGGGCTGCTCGGCCTGAATGGCGCCTTGGGCAAGGCGCTCGACCTTAAAACCCGCGAGCGCATCGCCATTGCCATCGCGCAGAGCAATGATTGTGACTATTGCCTTTCAGCGCACAGCTATATCGCTCTGAACCTCGCCAAGATCGATGCCGGTGAAATCGCCTTGGCGCGCAAAGGTCGTTCGGCCGAGCCTCGGGCCGATGCCACCCTCAACTTTGCCCTCAAAATTAACGAGCGACGCGGCAAGGTGAGCGATGCCGATGTGCAGACGCTCAAGGCAGCCGGCTTCAGCGATGCCCAGGTCGTGGAAATCATTGCCGTGGTGGCCGAGAATATTTTCACCAACCTGCTCAACATCGCGGTAGGCACTGAGATCGACTTTCCGCTCGTGTTGGCGGCCGAAGCCGCGTAACCTCTCAGCGGCCCGCGCGTCAATGTAAATGCAAGGGGCTCCGGATTTGTCCGCAATCGATTAGAGCCTCAAGCTTTTAGCGCGAGGCTCTAACTTTTGTATTCGCGAGCAATTTCGCGTTTTTTCTTGACCCTGACGCGTCAATCTAAACATCTGATTTTCTACCGGCTTCACAATAGCAAAGGTCACGGCGGCAAGGCACGGAATAAGCCGAGGCGGAAACCCCCTGAAAATATCACGAAAATGTCTTGCTTTTGGACGGCGCGAGCGACAGGAACGTGCCGAACGCATCGATGTCAAGCGGCGGACTGAAGAAATAACCTTGATAATTCAGGCAGCCGACCTCGCGTAGGCGATTGAGCTGCTCGCGCGTTTCAACCCCCTCTGCGATCACCTGCAGGTTCAGCTTGCCGGCAAGTTCGATGATGGCTTGGGTGACGACCATGTTCCGCGCGTTGGTGAGCATGTCCCGGACGAAGGATTTGTCGATCTTGATCTGGCCGAGTGGAAAGCGGTTGAGAACGCTCAAGGACGAATAGCCCGTGCCAAAATCATCCAGCGACCAGCTAATGCCGATCGCCTTCAATGCGATCATCTTGGCAACCGTTGCATCGACATTGTCGATGAACATGCTTTCCGTGAGTTCCAGCTTGAGTTTCGAAGGGGTGACGCCGCTGAGGCGGATAATTTCCGATACAGTCTGGACGAAATCGGGCTGGCGGAATTGCGAGGCGCTGACATTGACCGCCATGGTCAGATGCTGCGTGTGCTGCTGGGCTTCCCACTGCGCAAGCTGGGCACAAGCAGAACGCAGAACCCAGTTTCCGATGGGAACGATGAGGCCTGTTTCCTCGGCAAGCGGGATGAATTTTACCGGCGGCACATTGCCCATCTTGGCGTGCCGCCAACGGATGAGAACTTCGGCACCAACCACCCTTCCCGCCTCGTTGATCTGAGGCTGATAGTGAAGCTGGAAATCACCATTCGCGATGGCTTTGCGCATTTCGACGTCCATCGTGCGACGTACCGAAAGATCCGCGTTCATGATGACAACAATGAAAATCAGCTCACCCATCGCAATCAACGTATTGGTCCAGGCGCCGATCTCCGCGGCACTGGCGGGAATGACCAATTTCGGGTCGTGAAAGCTGATCGAGGTATTAGAAAAGACAACAAATCCAATCAGGCAGCATGCCGGCATGACATATTTCATGTAGACGCTGCCGTCGCGGAATACAAAATAGCCGCCGAGGGCAACCGCGAGAAAATGTAAATGTGTGGCGCGGTACACGCCAACCGGCACAGTGTCGAAGAGGCAGGCAACGGCGATGAAAAAGGGCAAAAGATGCCCCGCGAGCGAAGCCGCCGCAGCCAATCGTCCCTGATAGGCAAACCAGACCAGTGTGATTCCGAAGACGACCAGGTCAGCATTCAGCGCCGCCAGGACCGGCCGGTCAAAATGAATGAAAGCCGCACTCCAGCCAAGGCCAACCAAGATGGTTATCAGGCCAGAGCCAAGTAAATTGGCCATCACTCGTCGTTTGTGAGCATTACCTTTCATAACGATTAATGCTTTTAACATTAAATTACGTGCACGTACAACATGCCAAAAACAGGCCTCCGGATCGGTCCTCCCGGAACATGCGCCGGTCACGATGGCGACGTCTCGACCAATGGCATCCCCTGACGCTCTTACATTCGTGCGTGACAAGGCGCCAGGGATGAGCACCGAGACAGGATCTGCGTATTGATTTCCGCTGCCCGTCCATGACAGACGTCGGCCGGCGAGACATTGCTCAGGCTCTCACGGTATCTGCGGTTATTGTAACGCTCGATGAAGGCGCCGATCTGGCGTTCGAGGTCGTCGGGCAGGTAATCGCTTTCGAGCAGGATGCGATTTTTCAAGGTCTGATGCCGGCATTCAATTTTGCCTTGAGTTTGTGGGTGGCTAGGTGCAGCTTGGATATGTTCGATATTTCGCCGTCACAGCCATTTGGCAAGGTCGCCTGCGATATCACACGGCCCGTTATCGGAGAGCAGGCGCGGCTTGTGCTGGACCTTGGCTGGAGCACAGCCCGAGGCTTCGAGAGCGAGGTTCAACATATCGGTAACATGCTCGGCCTGCATGGTGGTACACAGCTTCCAGGCAATAACGAAACGTGAATAATCGTCGAGGATGGTTGAGAGATACATCCACCCCGAGCCGATGAGTTTCAAATATGTAAGGTCTGTCTGCCAAACTTCGTTGGAGACAGCGGTTTTGACTTTGAATTCATAGCCGCGTTAACGATGACGAAGGCCGGCGAGGCAATCAGATCATGCGCCTTGAGCAGGCGATAGGCGGATGCCTCGGAGACAAAACAGCTGTTTTTGTCGGTAAACGTCACGACCAGTTCACGTGCCTTCGCGGGCGTTAACAGACTTCTGCTGATTTCGTCAAACCTCAACTGGGGCCGCATGCGGCATCACCAAGCCGTGATTGAAGCCGCAAAGTCGGCTGTCCAAATTAAAAAGACGATAGGTGCGGCCGCCGACGGTAAAATTTCATTGGCCGCGCGCGCAGATTATGCGGCGGCCGCAGCAGTGGCACTGACAATGAGCGAGGCGCCGGCCAGCTTTGAGTTGGCCGGTGATACCGCCTGGACCTTATCGGTTCTTGCCGCAGAAATATCGAGGCAAGTTGGCAAAACAATTGATTATGCGGACATGACCGAGATCGATTTCAAAACCGCTCTTATCGCAGCAGGCTTGCCGGATGATCTCGCTGACCTCCTGGCCGATGCAGATGCAAAAGCAGCCAATGGTGCGCTCTTCGATGAGAGCGGCGCGCTCAGCCGCCTGATCGGTCGGCCGACAACGCCTGTGGCGCAAACGGTCCACGAAGCGCTGAACGCCTAAGCTGCCGGTTTCGTAGGCAAATCGCGCGGGAGGTCGGCTTACATATCCCGCCGGCAAGCACCCGACCTCCCGAAACAACTTCAAACTAAACTAAAAAGACAAGCTTCTGCATGCACATCATCAGATCGCGATTTTGTGCGGCCGGCTCATCTGCAGGCCGAGTTGTTTCATGTGCCGCGGGTCGCGGAAACTCGCACAGGCCTATGACAAGGACGCCCTTTGCGCAGCCTCTCGCGCATAACGCGCAGGAGACACACCCTCGCGCTGCGAAAAAGCCACACTGAAGGAACTGGCTGACTGATAGCCCACCTGTGCCGCGACCGCCGCCACCCTGCCGCCATTTCGTAACAGAGTTTTTGCCAACGCCATCCGCCAGGTCAGCAAATATTCCATCGGCGCCAGCCCCACCTCGCGGCTAAAACGCTCGAAAAACGCCGAGCGGGACAAAGCGGCTTCCTTTGCTAGATCCGCTGCACTCCAAGCCCGTTCTGGCGCTTCGTGCATTCGCCTGATCGCGACTGCCAGCCTTTCATCCGCCAGGCCGCGCAGCAGCCCGGGTGACGCCCCAATTTCGGCGGCTGATCTCAAGGCTTCGATCAGCACCACCTCCAGCAGATGCGCCAACACGACCTGCTGCCCCGGCTTATTTGCACGATCCTCCTCCCCGACCAGCGCCACAAGCGTTGCCAGGTTTGATTGGCCCCGAACATGCATCAATTCCGGCAGGAGCGAGACCAGCAGCGCCGCATCCGGCGAAGAAAATTCACAATGCCCGATCAAATTCCGTACATTGACCGGCCCATCCAGATCTCCCAACCTGAACTCACCGGACGGCAAACGTACCGGCTCAGAGAAGGGCGTCTCTTCCGCCTCAGGATGCAGGCTCATCATGATGCAATCCACCGCGGCGGGAATCAGCACGAAATCATTCACGCCCAGTGTCAACGCCTCGCGCCCTTCCACTTGCAGCCGGCAACTCCCTTCCACCACGGCACCATAGAAAAGATGGCCATCCCCCTCTTTACGCAGCCGCCACGGCCCTGCGCCGCTGGCCACTTTGGAAAACTTCATCCGGGGCCGGAGCAACGCGACGATTTCAGCGAGAGGATCAGTCATCTGGACTCATTCAAATGAAATACGGACTTCTTATTATATACCGTCCTGGCATGCCGATCTATCTTCTTTCGGTACTCACCGCAGGACACATCATGAAATCCATCCTCATCACCGGTTGCTCTTCGGGCTTTGGCCTGGAGACCGCGAAATATTTTCTCGAACGTGGCTGGCGGGTCATCGCCACCATGCGCACCCCGGATGACAACGTTATTCCCCCTACCTCCAACCTGCAACTGTTGAAGCTCGATGTGGCAGACCAGAGCAGCATCGCGCAGGCCATCGCCGATGCTGGCGATATCGACGTGCTCGTGAACAATGCAGGTATCGGTTGGCTGAACGCACTCGAAGGCACGCCGATCGATATCATCCGACGTATCTTCGAGACCAACACCTTCGGCACCATGGCGATGATTCAAGCTGTTTTGCCGCAATTCCGGGCGCGCAAGTCCGGCACCATCATCAACGTCACCTCGACCGTGACTTTACGCCCGCTGCCGCTGCTCTCGGTCTATACGGCCAGCAAGGCGGCAGTGAACGCTTTTACCGAGTCCTTTGCGCTGGAGCTTGAGCCTTTCAACATCAAGGTGAAACTCGTTCTCCCTGGCCTTGCTCCAGAGACCCGCTTCGGCGAGAATGCCCGCGCCCTCAGCCCAGGTGCGCTGGAGTTTCCAGAACCCTACGCCCCGCTGGGCCAGGCCGTCATTGCGGGCCTGATGGGCGCGCATGAGGAATTTACCCGACCTTTGGACGTCGCGGAGGCGATCTGGCGAGCCGCCACGGATGATGCCGTCCCAACGCGCCTTCCGGCCGGGGCTGACGCCGTCACATGGTCAAAACAAGTCTAATGTTCTGAGCAAATCTGACGAGCCACAATAGCGCCGTCTCGCCGTACCGCCGGCCTTAGACAGGAACCAGTGTCATCGCGGGTCAAATCGCTAGACAACCACACGCTCCTTGAGATTGGCTAGTCTCCGGCATAAGGCCGTCTGACGACTGCGGAATTGCATGCGCCTCGGTCGGAAAACATGTGTTTTCCGACCGAGGCTTCAAATGATGTACAAACATAGTACGTTCAAATTTCTCTAAATTCGACGAGTTCAGCTTCAATATCTTTGGAGAGCACCACCGGGAGGTATTTATATTACAATTTGCGGTATCAGATCTTTCAGCGCAACGGAGACATTCACGCATTTTTCTTTCGTATCTCGGGAATCCCTTGCTTTTCTCATCGAATTATAAATGTTTTAGCTAAAGACAAATGAACGCCTATTGACTGATGAAACTTCGTTTAAGACCTTAGCGTATGACCAATGGAAATTACGCGGACCTCAGGGCGCTACGCTGCATCATTGATAATGGCAGCTTTGTTGGAGCGGCACGGGAATTGCGGGTGTCCCGCTCCGCCCTCAGCGAAACAATCCGCCGCCTCGAGCAAAAGCTCGGCACACAGTTACTTAACAGAACCACGCGCAGTGTCAGCTCAACCCCGGCTGGCGCCCGGCTTTCCTCCAGATTCAGCGAGGCCTCGGCGGAGATCGAAGCGGCAATCGCTGAGGCCAGGGCTGCGAGCGGCGAAGCGGCTGGGCACGTTCGTGTGCATGCGCAACGGCTGGGTTATGACTTGTTTCTACGCCCGTTTCTGGCCGGCTTTGCTAAGCGCTTTCCAAAAATCACTTTGGATATCCAAATTGACGATGCTGCAATTGATATTGCCTCAAGTGGATTCGATGCTGCGATACGGCTGGGAGAATTGGTCGAACGGGATGTCATCGCCTTTCCTCTGCACTCTGAACTGCGGCAAATAGCCGTTGCAGCGCCTGGCTATCTTGCAAAGCATGGGGTTCCGCAACATCCAAGGGATCTTCGCGAGCATCTCTGCATTTGTTTCCGTTGGCCAGGACACGCCACATTGTATAGCTGGGAGTTCTATGAGCGTGGAAGCTGGTTTTCCGTGCCTGTATCCGGCCCGTTGGTAATCAACGATCAGCGGGCAACGATCGACGCCGTAGCCGCCGGGGCGGGCATTGCTTTCTGGGTTGAGAGCGAAATTCAACCCTATCTGAATGATGGTCGCCTCGTGGCGCTGCTGACCGATTACGCCGCCGGCTTCCCTGGATTTATGCTTTATTATCTGCCCCAGCGCCATCGCTCCGCGGCGGCCACCGCCTTCATCGCCGCTGTACGGGAGAGCGTAAAGCCTCGCTGATTATACCCTCTTTTCCGTACAACCCATTCGGAAGGTTCAGTATTAACCTGATGATGCAGGCACTTTAAATAGCCCTTTGCAAATCAAAGGAGCTTTTGATGGAACAGACCTTCAACATTTCTGAATTTACCGGCAAGGTTGCGATCGTTACCGGCGCCGCCAGTGGCATTGGCCGGGCCACGGTGGAACTGCTGCACGCTCGTGGCGCCCGCGTCATCGCCGAGGATCGTGACGAGAAGGTTAACGAACTTGCCCGGGACGGGATCGTGCCGCTTATTGCCGACGTGACGGAAGAAACAGCTGCGCAACAGGCCGTTGAACTAGCCATCGGCCAGTTCGGAAAGCTGGATATCCTTATCAATAATGCCGGCATTATCATCAACAAGCTGGTTATGGAGATGACGCTAGAGGACTGGGACCGGATATTTGCGGTCAATATCCGAGCTGCCTGGGGCGAAAGACCCGCCAGCCAGCTCTCCCGCACCAGCATGAGCCTCTGCGGCTGCGCCAACTCCTGCGGCGTGCACGGCCATAATCACGCCCCCGCGTGGGGAGCCAGCCTGCCGGTAGGGGATCTCAAATCCTTCTGGGGCGCACTGGGTTGCGCCTGCTGGGCTGTGTAACCCCATGCCCGCCTCGCTCACGCCGCGGTTCATCCAATCCATCCTCGCCGCCCCGCTGCTCTGGCCCGTCGCACGGCTGGCGCTGGTCTCAGCCTATCTGCTTGGCGGCGTGACCAAGCTGCTGAATTTCCCGGGCGCGGTGCAGGAGCAGGCGCATTTTGGTCTGCATCCGGCCTGGCTCTGGGCCGTCATGGCCATCATCGTTGAGCTGGGCGGCTCGGCGCTCGTGCTGGCCTACCGGACGGTCTGGCTGGGGGCGGGCGGGCTTGGCTGCCTGACCTTCGTCGCCATGCTAACCGCCGACCGTTTCTGGGCCCTGCAAGGGGCCGCGCAAATCATGGCCCTCAACACGTTCTTCGAACATCTCGGGCTCATCGCGGGCCTCGTGCTGGTCACAATGGCACCGTACCTCTCCCGCGCCAGCCTCCGGGCTTGAAGCCCGGCCCAAAACTCAAGGAACCTTAGAATGCGTCAGTTTCACGCCTTGTCCCTGGCCGCCGCCCTGGCGTTGGCCCTGCCGGCGGGGTCTGCCTTTGCTCAGGCAACGGACCTCTCCGTCGGCCCGCAATATGACACCACCCATGTCTACGTGCCGCCGCAGGATTTCGACCGATTCGTCGCCAGCGTCGTCGCCACGTTCGGGGGTCACACCTCGCACCAGGGCGTGTTTCAGGTCACGCCTACGCCGAGCCGGACCATCTCCCAGCTCGTGTTGACGCCGGTCGGCACAATCTCGGTTTTCGGCTTCAAAACCCCCATTCCCTACCCGTTCGGCGATGAACGCACAGGCTATCTGGTGACGGATATGGATGCAGCCGTGGAATCCGCCCGCCAGAATGGGGCTGCCGTCACCGTCTCCATTTTCCCCGACCCCATCGGCCGGGATGCTGTCATTCAATGGCCGGGCGGGGTGAATATGCAACTCTACTGGCATGTGAGGGCCCCGCATTACGGCGCGCTACAAACCGTGCCGGAAAACCGCGTCGATGTCTCGCCCGACAAGGCGGACGAATTCGTACACAGCTTCACCGCCTTCTCCCACGGCAAAATCGTCTCGGACAATCTCAACGCTCCAGGCGAAGAGATCGGCGAGCCTGGAGGGCATTTCCGGTTGGTGCGCATCGAATCCGGCTTCGGCCGCATCGCCGTTTATGTGACGGACGGGCATCTGCCCTACCCGTATGGGCGGGAAATGACCGGTTATGAGGTAAAAGACCTGCACGCCACACTTGCCAAGGCGCAGGCGGCAGGGGTGAAGCTGCTGGTGCCGCCCGTCACCGCCGGCGGCCGGGAGAGCGCAATGCTGCGGTTCCCCGGCGGCTATATCGCCGAAATCCATCAGCTTCTCGGCCAGTAACGGTCTCTCATGGCGCGTCAAGATCTTTTAACGAGTGGCCTGCTGGTGCTGGCGGCCTGCTGCGGCGGAACGGCTCACGCTCAAACACAGGCCCAGCCGGCCACGCCCGCTCGGCCTGCGATCATGTTTAACCGCTGGCAGGAGGATTGGTCGGCTCTGGCGGATAAGCGCATCCCTCCCGCCCCGCTCGACGGGCTGAAATATATCCCGCTCGCGCCACAAGACCCTAATACCTACCTCTCCTTCGGTCTGAATATCCGCGAGCGGTTCGAGAGCAACAACGCCGTGAATTTCGGCGTGAAGAATTACCCGGCACAAAATTACCTACTGAGCCGCACAGAGTTGCATGGCGATCTGCACATAGCCCGCCAGCTACAGGTGTTCGTACAGCTGCAAAGCGATTTCGCGCCCGGCAAAACGCGCCTGACGCCGGTGGATAAGAACCAGCTCGATGTCGAGCAAGCCTTCGCCGCCCTGACCGAGCCCGTGGCCGGCGGGCTCTTGCGCCTGCGCCTGGGCCGCCAGCAATTTGCGTTCGATCTGCAGCGCTTCATCTCCGTGCGCGACGGGCCCAATATCCGGCAATCCTACGATGCGGCCTGGGCGGATTACGAAACCGGCCCCTGGCGCCTCATCAGCTTCTACAGCCGCCCCGTGCAAGACCGGGATCAGGAGGTGTTCGACGATTACAGCTCAACCCGCCTCACCCTCTACGGCTTCCGTGTGGAGCGCCAACTTAGCGCCACCAACAGCCTGGCCGCCTATTACACCCATTACACCCAAGCAGGAGCCCATTATCTCTCCGTCTCCGGCAATGAGCGGCGGGAAAATTTCGACGTCCATATGTCCGGCAGCTCCGGCCCGGTCGATTGGGATGCCGAAACCATGATCCAAATCGGCCAGGTCGGACCTGACAGCGTCTTTGCCTGGGCCGTTGGCGCGGTCATTGGCTATAGTTTTCAGCAGGCGCCCTTAAAGCCCCGGCTCGGCCTGCAGATCGACGCCGCTTCCGGCAATTCCAATCCGCACAGCCACACTCTGCGCACCTTCAACCCCATGTTCCCCAACGGCGCCTACCTCACCCTGGCGGGCTATTCGGGCTATGTGAATTTCGTGCAGATCAAGCCCTCCATCACCCTGCACCCCACCCGCACGCTCAAGCTGATGCTGGCCATCGCACCGCAATGGCGGCAGACCACGGCGGATGCCGTCTATACCCAGCCCAACATCGCCGTGGCCGGCACGGCCGGGCAACCTGGCGCGTATACTGGTACATACGGCCAAATACGGCTGGACTGGGCCATCTCCCACTCAACCGCCTTCGCCATTGAAGCCGTACATTTTCAGGTTAGCAACGTCATCCGCCGCGCCGGCGGGCATAATGGCGATTATGTCGGGGTGCAGATCTCCTACGGCCTCTGAGCGGCGGGCTGGCTCTGCCGGCACGCCCGCATCTATTTAGTACACTGATTTAATTTGGCGTTTGCTACCCTCCGCGCCGAATATAGCTTCAAATAATTTTTGAGGTACAGTTGTTTAGCCGCTCCCTCCCGCCAATAGGAATATGTCTCAGAGATAAAACTTTACAAGCCAGATCTCTCCCGGCAGAGAAAGGGCATGGCGTATTCCCGCTTGCCTTTGCAACTGATTTCTGCCCGCACCGTCCTCACCCTGTCCGCACATCTTCCGTGGCGGCGCAAAGCGGTATGGCGTGAATGAAACAGGACCAAGCCGCCCCTCTCCCTGCCCTGGTCCCGATGAAGCGTGACAGCCTGGGCTGTAATCTAAGAAAGCTGATCTGCGATCAGAGCCTCGATAGCCAATATGTGCGCTTTTACCACAAGGTCAGCACCAGCATCCGCCTCGGCCAGATAGAAACGCCGCCTGCGGACCGGGGTTATCTCATCGGCGCCTCGATGACATCTGGCCATGAGCGGAAAATTTTCCAAAAGGGCCAATCAAATCTTCACCATTTTAATAAAGACGCGATCTATATCCGCGACTTTGAAGATTGTTACAAAGCCGATATCACGGGAGATTTTGATTTCGTTCTTATGGAACTCCCCAGCGCCGCTTTTCAGCAGTTGCGGGCCGACTTTGATCTGAAAACCACGGGTCGCCTGAATGATGTGCAGGCCAGCAGCGACCCGGTAATCGGCAATTTGCTGCGTGCGATGCTGCCGATGTTCGAACGTCCTGCGGAATACAGCCCCCTGGTACTGGACCAGCTCTGCCTTACCATCGCCGCGCATCTCTTCCAGCGCTATACTTTGGAACCGCAATCTTCCGGCGTGCGCGCGAGCTTCTTGTCCAAACGCCAGGAATCCTTGGCGAAGGAAATGCTCCGCAACAATCTGAACGGCAACCTCTCAGTTGCCGAGATCGCCAAGGCTTGCGGCGTCTCCGCCGGTCATTTCAACCGATCCTTTCGCGCCTCCACCGGGCATTCCCCGTATCAATGGCTGACCTGGAGACGCCTCGAAAAAGCCCGCGCGCTCCTACATGAAACCGCACTCTCCTTAGCGGAAATTTCAGTTGATTGCGGCTTCACCGACCAAAGCCATTTCACTCGCGTATTTTCTAGAGCCTTCGGCATGCCGCCTGGCCGCTGGCGGCGCGATGCATGAGCCTGAATCAATTGAAAGCTCTCTGTTGTCCAATCTATTTATGAGATATTGAATCGTTTGAACCACCTATATAATTATAATTATTTCTAGAACAGCTAGAAATTTTCTTTGGTTATTTCATTAATGTTGGCTAACATTAAATTTTTTTGTTTTGAAAATTAATAAATTAAGCGCCATCTTTGTCAAAGATGGGCGGGATAGTCACGTGGCTGCGGCCGCGCGGTCTGATTGCAATATCACAACAAAAATAAACAGGTCTCAGACGGTTTGGCGAATTGCATTGACCAGAGGCAGGAGTATTTATATCTTGCTAGATTTTTTGTGTCAGAGCGCTTGAGATAGCTCGATCATGCGGCATATTCGGGATTGATAATATTTTGCTGAATGGTTTAGGATGCCGTCAATCTCGAACCAACATGTTAAGTGTCCTTTCACCAAGTTCTATCCTTTTCTTCCAAGAGTTATCGTTTGATATGTCGATAGGATAATACGACACTGATGGTCGTGATCGGGTATGCATGGACAATGAGGATATACCGGCAAAGCCTGGCCCAATCGGGAAACTAGCCTTGAATGATGCGAGTAGGTTAGTAGGATAGTGGAATTCGGCTAGTCAGACTTGAGACTGGGTAAAGTGAACGCATCATCGGGAGACACAACATGCAGGCAAGCGCGGCTTCTTATATGGCGGCAACCCTGGCAGCGGCGGGGGTGCGGCGGGTTTATGGCGTGGTGGGGGATTCCCTGAACGGCTTTACCGATTCGCTGCGCGAACAGGGGCGCATCGAATGGAAACATATGCGCCATGAGGAAGGGGCGGCCTTCGCCGCCGGAGCAGAGGCGCAGCTCACCGGCCAGCTGGCGGTGTGCGCGGGCAGTTGCGGGCCGGGCAATCTGCATCTCATCAACGGGCTGTTTGACGCGCACCGTTCGCAGGCGCCGGTGCTGGCCATTGCCGCGCATATTCCCAGCACCGAGATCGGGATCGATTATTTCCAGGCCACGCACCCGGAAATTCTGTTCAAGGAATGCAGCCATTATTGCGAGCTGGTCTCCAACCCCCGTCAGCTGCCGCAGATTCTGGAACGCGCCATCCGCACTGCCTTTACCCGCAAGGGGGTGGCGGTGGTGATCATCCCCGGCGACGTGGCGCTGGAGGAGCTGAAGGCCCAGGTGCCTTCATTCCTGCTGCCGGAGCCGCCGGTGGTTCGCCCGTCCGACACGGCTTTGGACGAAACCGCCGCGCTGCTGAACGGCGCCAGCCGCACCGCCATTCTCTGCGGCGCGGGGTGTGAGGGCGCCCATGACGAGGTGATCGCCCTGGCCGCGAAGCTGCAGGCGCCGATTGTGCACGCGCTGCGCGGCAAAGAGCATGTGGAGTACGATAATCCCTACGACGTTGGCATGACCGGCTTCATCGGCTTCGCCTCCGGCTATAAGGCGCTGAAAAGCTGCGACACGCTGGTGATGCTGGGCACGGGCTTTCCCTACCGGCAATTCTACCCGGAAGCGGCGAAGGTGGTGCAGATCGACATCCGGCCGGAGGCGCTGGGTAATCGCTGCTCCCTTACCAAGGGGTTGGTGGGCGATGTGAAGGAGACGCTGAAGGCCCTTCTGCCGCGCCTGGCGCAGCAGAAGGATGAGCGTTTTCTGCGTGTGGCGGTGGCTGACTACCATGCCGCCCGGGCGGAGCTGGACGAACTTGCCAGCATCACCCCCGCCGGCAAGCATGTACATCCCCAGCAGCTCAACCGGCTGGTCAGCGAGCTGGCGGCGCCCGATGCTATTTTCACCTGCGATGTCGGCACCCCCACCGTCTGGGCGGCGCGCTATTTGAAGCTGGGCGGCGGGCGGCGGCTGCTGGGTTCCTTCAACCACGGCTCCATGGCCAATGCGCTGCTCCAGGCCATCGGCGCGCAGGCGGCGTTTCCCGGGCGGCAGGTGGTTTCTCTCTCGGGCGATGGCGGGTTTGCGATGATGTTGGGGGATTTTATTACCCTCTCGCAGTTGAAGCTGCCGGTGAAGGTGATCGTGCTGAATAACGGCACGCTCGGCTTCGTGGAGCTGGAGATGAAGGCCAATGGCTTTCTGGACACCGGCACGGACCTGCAGAACCCGGATTTCGCCGCCATGGCCCGGGCGATGGGGGTTAAGGGCGTGCGGGTGGAAACACCGCATGATCTGGAGGCCGGGGTGCGGGAGGTGCTGGCCCATCCCGGCCCGGCGCTGCTGGATGTGGTCTCCGCCCGGCAAGAGCTGGTGATGCCGCCTAAAACCACCGCGAAGGATGTGAAGGGCTTCGGCCTGTTCCTGCTGAAGGCCGTGATGGACGGGCGTGCCAGCCAAGTGGTGGATCTGACCAAAGTCAATCTGTTCCGTTAAAACGTCAGAAGATTTGAAGCTATCTCAGAAGGCTATAGTCGGCTAGAGTCTCTTTCATCTAATTTGACGCGTACCCTGAGTTTCTGAGGTAGTTTGCGCATTCCTGGGGTTTGAACTCGTTGAGCAACCTGCCGATGCGTTTCCAGGTTGCTTCAACGGTGCGTTCGGCGGCCTTACGGAGCAGGGTTTTGAGTTTGGCGAAGACCTGCTCGATGGGATTGAGGTCTGGGCTGTAGGGCGGCAGGAACAGGAGCTTGGCGCCTGCCTCACGAATAGCCTTGCCTACGGCAGGGCTTTTATGGCTGCCGAGATTGTCCATGATGACGATGTCGCCTGGCGACAATGTCGGCACCAGCATCTGCTTGATGTACGCGGCAAAGCTTTTGCCGTTGATGGGGCCGTCCAGGACGAATGGCGCATCGATCCGGTCTGACCGCAGAGCCGCCAGAAAGGTGAGGTTTTCCAATGGCCATGCGGAACTTGGGCTCGCAGTGCTTTGCCACGCGGCGACCAGCCACGTGTCCGGGTCATATTTGTCTTGGCCCAGGTCTCATCCAGAAAAACCAGCCGCTCAGGTGCAAGCCTGCCCTGATACGTCTTCCAAAACCGGTGCTTGCGGGCCACGTCGGGGCGATCCTGCTCGGCGGCGAACAGCGTTTTTTTTGAAGCTGAGCCTGGCGTCACGCACCAGGCGCCAGACCGAGACCTCGCTGGTGACAATGCCGCGGGCACCAAGCTCAATCGCCAAGGCCCGCATCGTCAAATCCTTCTCCTCCTCAAGTCGGCTAAGAATCCAAGCCTGATGCGGCGCCAGAGCGCGAGCCTGCTGACGGCCTTGCGGTTTGGCCGCCGCACTGCCCGTCTGCCGCAGCCGTTGCGACCACTTCACAGCGCTCGCAACGCTCACAGAAAACAACGCCGCTACCTCTCGGCAGTAAGCGCTGTGTCAGCCTGTGAATTTCGACTGGGCTTATGAAGCATGGCGCCTGAGAACCTGACTCTGAATGGTAGTGCGCCTAACCTTTTCGTGTGATTTTTCTTGTGAGCAGGCGAATATGGGCGAGCAGGAGCCATGCGGTAGCACTGGCGATTGTAGCTTCGAAATCTTTGGCGAGGCGGCGGCACCGGCCGAGCCAGGCGAAAGTTCTCTCGACACCCTCCAGCAGCCTTCCACCGGCTTACGCCGGCGGAACCTTTGCTGCTTCCGCCCAACGGCGGGGCAGGAGTTCAAATCCTTCTGCTGTGTCGGAGCGTTTTACGATTTGGATGGTCCATTTCCCGATCTTTTCGAGGCGTCCTTGCAGTTTAGGTCCGGCATAGCCGCCATCGGCGAAAACATGCCTCAGCAAAGGATATTTCTTGCGAATGGATTTGAGCACGCCGGGCGCACCATCGCGATCTTGAACATTGGCGGGGTGGATAACAAGCCCGACGAGGTTCCCGAGCGTATCGGTGACGATATGCCGTTTGCGCCCCTTGATCTTCTTACCCGCATCGAACCCCCGCGGCCCGCCCGCCTCGGTCGTTTTCACTGATTGGCTGTCGATCACGCCCGCGGTTGGCGATGCCGTGCGTCCGGCCAGCTCCCGCGCCTGCGCGACCAGCGCCTGGTTGATGCGTACCAGAGTGCCATCACGGCTGAAACGGTAAAAATATGCTTGCACCGTCGTGAAGGGCGCGAATTCCCTGGGCAGTTGCCGCCATTGGCAGCCAGTGGATAGAATGTAGAGAATCGCTTCAACAATCACGCGCAGCGAGACAGAGCGCGGCCGCCCCAACCGCGCCGGTGCTGGCATGAACGGCACGATCAAAGCCCATTCGGCATCAGTGAGATTGCTTGCATAGCGCAAGCCGGCCCGGCAGTATCGCCGTCGAGCGGTTTCAGTCCAAGTCATCGTGATTCCGTCAGTTGTTGCAAACCAACAGAATCACAACTAACTGAAATCGCTCAACTATCATTTTCGTTCAGATTCTGAGGTGCTTTACGCGGTGTTTTTGGTAGGCTGTGATTTCCCGGGCGAGCGGCAACCTCGGGTCGAAGCGCAGGTGGGTAATGGAGACGTGGACGGCCTTCTCGTTAGCCGGGATTTCCAGGCGGCACATAATGCCGCCTTCATCTCCGGCATAATTGGCGGCGGTGATGGTGGCCGTTGCGCTGGCGTCGGCGGTGATGTTTTGCGTTTTCAGCATTGCGGCGAGTTCCGGCGTAACGCGGGCGGGCAAGGGCAGTGTGCCTTGCAGTCGCGCCAGCAGACGCTGCATCTGGATCGGGTTGTCGATCACGCCGCTGCCGGTAATTCGGCCATGCCGGTGGGGCGCCAGTTCCATGGCAACAGAGCCTCGATCTCGGTGATCTTCGTCCGGCCTGCAACGATGCGCTCCAGCACGTCGGTCAGATAGGCGAACGGATTGAGGCCATTCAGCTTGGCCGAGGCGATCAGGCTCGCGCAAATGGCCCAGTGCTCAGCCCCGGAATCATTGCCCGCGAACAAGGCGTTCTTGCGCCCGAGGGTAATCGGACGGATTTCGCGCTCGACCGTATTGGTGTCGAGTTCCAGCCTGCCATCGTCGAGGAACCGGATCAGCCCTTCCCAGTGGCGCAAGGCGTAGCGGATGGCTTCGGCAAGTTTCGTTGCTTTCGAGATGCGCGGCAGTTGCTGGTCCAGCCAGTCGTGCAGCGCCTCGACAAGCGGCCGTGAACGCGCCTGCCGCACGGCCTGGCGATGCGTGGCCGGCTGGTTGCGGATTTCAGCCTCGATCTCATACAGTGCCGCGATCCGCGCCAGAGCTTCCGCCGCAATCGGCGATTTGGTCGAGGCATGCACTTCAAAAAAACCGCGCCGCGCATGGACCCAGCAAAAGGCCAGTTTGACCGAAGCATCGGCACGCGCCTTCACCACCTGCCCGAACCCGGCATAACCATCAACCTGCACAATGCCGCGGAAGTTGGCGAGATGCGCGGTGGGTCGCATTCCTTTGCGGTCCTCGGCATAGACATAGGCCGCCGCCGGCGGCGCCGGGCCGCACCATGGCCGGTCATCGACGGCGTAGCACCAGAACCGGCCCGTCTTGGTCCGCCCCCGACCGGGGTCGAGCACCGGCAAACCGGTGTCATCGGCAAAAATCTTCTCCGCCGCCATGATGTGGCCCACCAGACGATCATAAACCGGGCGCAACCACCAACAGGCCCGGCCGATCCAATCGCCAAGGGTCGAGCGATCGAGCGTGATGCCCTGGCGTTCAAAAATCTGCGCCTGGCGGTAGAGCGGCAGGTGGTCGGCAAATTTACTGACCAGAACATGGGAGATCAGCGCCTCGGTCGCCATGCCGCCATCGATGGGGCGTGGCGGTGCCGGGGCCTGAACAATCGGCGTATCGCACGCCTGGCAGATATAGCGCGGCCGGCAGATGACCTTCACCCGCAATTGCGCCGGCAGAATATCCAGCATCTCGGCGCGGCTTTCGCCAACGCGCTGCA
Source organism: Acidocella sp. MX-AZ02 (assembly GCF_000306035.1). Classification (NCBI taxonomy): domain Bacteria; kingdom Pseudomonadati; phylum Pseudomonadota; class Alphaproteobacteria; order Acetobacterales; family Acidocellaceae; genus Acidocella; species Acidocella sp. MX-AZ02. The sequence continues at coordinate 1,513 of NZ_JH976207.1, read as the reverse complement.
ACTCACCCCGGCAGCAGGGACAGCTCGTGTCCGCAAGATCGATCACCACCTCGTAGCGCGGCAGCTCAGCCGGCAGTTGGCCGAGATTGCGCTGACGGCGCACAGGCTTGGTGCTGGACTTCTGCCCGGTTTGCATCTCAGCTTCAGCCCGGGCTTCGCCCGCCGCGGCACCAGCCCCCATGGTCTGCTCAAGATCCTCCATGACCAGCTGCATCTGCGCAGCATCCAGCTGCTCGGAACGCTTGCCGAACCGGTGCCGCTGCAAGCCCTTGATCATGATGTGAAGCTTGTCGATCTCGGCGCGCAATCCGGCATTCTCAAGCGCGGCATTGGTGACCAATTCGCGCAATGTGCCAGCATCGTCGGGCAGATTTTCAAGGTCGATGGCCACGGCTGAGTCTGGCAAAAACCCTGGTGTCGTGTCAATCAATCTTGTGGAGGTGGCTGTTTAACCGGCCAGCTCCGGGCGCAGACTGCGCACCGGTGCGCGCCACTCGCAACCCTCAAGCAATGTCGCCAGCTGACCCGGCGAGAGGGCAACCAAAGCCGCACCTGTCTGTGGCCAGGCAAACCCGCCGCGCTCCAGCCGCTTGCTCAAAAGGCATAGCCCGACACCGTCATGCCACAGCAGTTTCACCAGCCCGGCGCGCCGGCCGCGGAACGCAAACACCGCACCTCCAAAAGGGTCCTCGGCAAAGCCGCGCTGCACCAGCATCGCCAACCCGTCCATGCCCTTTCTCATGTCGGTCGGCCCGCAGGCAAGGTAGACGCGAACCCCAGAACCCGGCGCGATCATGCGCTCTTCAACGCCGCCAACACGCGCCCCAATGCCGCCTGATCAACATCCGAACCCACCCGCACGACCATGCCGTTTGGCAGCGCAATCTCAATCAGTTCGCAGTCCTTCGCCGCGCCGCGCGGCTTTTGCCGGCGCGATGACGTGGCAGCCTGGTCGGGCATCGCCGGAAGCTCGCCCGGGGCTGCCAACGCTTGTGACGGCGCAACCACCGCCTGAGCAAAATTCAGAGCCGGCGGCAGAGGATCGCCAAGCCTGCCTTCCCGGAATTGCTGACGCCATACACTCAATTGCCCGCTACCGATGTCGTGCTGCCGGCAGATCGCTGAAGGCAAAACTCCAGGCGTCAAGCTAGCCAAAACAATCTCACGCTTCTCGTCAGGCCGCCAGCTCCGCCGCGCACCACGCGTGATAACCTCAACCCGCTGCGGCGGAGCACTCGTATGAGCGCTCGTACGAGCACTTCTTAAAATCTCGGCATCATCCTTGACGCCAAAATCCGCCATCCCAATAAAAATTCACAGGGGGCCAGGGACACAGCGCTTACTCTCGGCAGGAACGGCCAGACAAAACAGCCGCCGCTACCCGCTCCCTCAAATCATTCGAATAATGCCGACCCATCTCATGCTGACCTCCAATCCAGCATCAAGCCTGAATCAGATTTTCGCCCGCGCCGGAATCCCAAAACGATTCAGATCGTCAGAAAGAGACTCTAGC